>JAKQIY010000049.1 GCA_029561455.1 bacterium | reverse complement strand
TCTGAAATTGGGATTCGACTCATGGCTATCATCCTTTCTGTATTAATTAATATCTTTGTAAAATATCAATATTAAAATCAGATGATGATAGCCATTTATTTCTTTTTTTTGCTATTGATAAATATAGTAATCTCCACTTTTTACAGCATTATTTTCATTTTCACACAGTCTCCCCGGCCCGTCCCCATACCTCGTACCAAGCCTCCCGGCTTGGGACGCAAGTTGACAGCCTCCCGCTGAGACATGGGGAAAAGGAACTTTGCACATTTTCCACTATTCCGGCAGAGCCGGACTATCAGGATTCCGGGCCGGAGACCCGGAACCAGGTATAAAAAGCTAAAAAAATTAAACCAATATCCCTGCTCCAACAAGTTATTGGATATATTTATTTTTATTTGTTATATTTGACCAACAGACAGCAGTAATTTTTTCCATAATAATCCGGGATAAAAAATGAAAGTCTTATTTATCGGCGGCACCGGCACAATCAGTTCGGCGTGCTCACAATTGGCGGTAGAGCGGGGAATTGACCTGTACCTGCTGAACCGCGGCGTTACCACAATCAGGCCCATACCCGAACAAGCAAAGCTGATCAATGGCGATATCCGCGATAAAGAAAGACTGCGTACCATCCTTCGCGACCATTCCTTTGATGTGGTGGTGGACTGGGTCGCTTATACGCCACAGCATATAGAGACCGATATTGAATTATTCCGCCACAAAACCGGGCAATATGTTTTTATCAGCACCGCCTCGGCTTATCAAAAACCGCTCGTTAAATTACCGGTAACGGAAGATACCCCCCTGGATAATCCCTTTTGGCAGTATTCACGGGACAAGATCGCCTGCGAAGAACTGCTCTTTAAAACCTGGCGGCACACCGGCTTTCCGGTTACAGTTGTTCGTCCCTCGCATACCTATGACCAAACCCGGCTGCCGAATCATGGCCGCTGGACCGAGATCGATCGTATGAAACGCGGCCTGCCGGTGGTGGTGCATGGCGACGGGACTTCGGTTTGGGTATTAACGCATCACCGCGATTTTGCCAGGGGCCTGGTTGGTCTGCTCGGTAACGCGCGCGCCATCGGCGAGGCGTTCCACATCACTTCGGATGAACTGCTTACCTGGAACGGCATTTTTCGGATTTTAGCCGGAGAAGCGGGAGGAACTGCCAATATTATTAATGTGCCTTCGGCGTTCATTAATGCCTTTGACCCGGAATGGGGCGCGGGCCTGCTGGGCGACAAGGCGCATAGTATGATCTTTGATAACAGCAAGATCAAAGAATTTGTCCCTGATTTTAAATGTACAATTCCCTTTAGCCAGGGCGCCCGGGAAATTATCGGCTGGTTCAACGCCCATCCCGAATGGCGCAAGGTGGATGAAAATTATAATCAACTATTGGACAGGATCATTACGGCATATCAATCGGCATGGCCTGTAAAACAAGGAAGCAAACATGACTGGTAATAAATTAACCGATTTTTCCCGGCTGGCAATTCATACCATAACGACCAAACCCTGGGCTATAGAAACAGCGATTGCAAGATATGCAGCGGCAGGAGTAAAAGGGATTACCGTGTGGCGACAGGCGCTGGAGGGCCGAAATCCGGTCCTGGTTGGACAAGCAATAAAAAATGCGGGGTTGTCTGTTGTATCTTTATGCCGCGGCGGTTTTTTTCCGGCGTTCGATCTCAAGAACCGGCAGGCCGCCATTGCTGATAACAAGCGCGCCATCGATGAAGCTGCGGCGCTCGGTGCGCCCTATGTCGTGTTGGTGTGCGGCGCCGATCCCGGCCAGCCGTTGGCGGATTCACGCCGCCAGATAGAAGACGGCATTGCCGCCTGTCTCGATCATGCCCGCGCCGCGCGCGTCAAACTGGCTATAGAACCCCTGCACCCCATGTATGCGGCGGATCGCTCGGCTATAAATACCCTGAAACAAGCTAACGACTTGTGTGACCGCTTGCAGCATCCAAATCTGGGCGTTGCTGTGGATGTGTATCACCTGTGGTGGGACCCGGACCTGGAACATGAAATAGCCCGTTGTGGCGCCAGCGGTTATTTATTAGCTTTTCATATCTGCGACTGGCTGACGCCCACAGTGGATATGCTGAACGACCGCGGCCTGATGGGCGAGGGCTGCATCCCGTTGCGGACAATCCGCGCCTGGGTGGAAAAGACCGGATTTACAGGGTTTAACGAGGTGGAAATCTTTTCCAACCGCTGGTGGGCGCAGGATCAGGATCGCTTCCTGGCGGAGATCAAAAGAACATACCTGGAATGTTCTTAACCGTATGTCCGGATTTTTATGTTCTTCCGCTCCCATCCGAATTCCGGTTTGGAGGGGGAATTGTTCTGGAAACTCTTTCAATTACTGTGGTGTTATACCTGCATAGAACCAGGGGCTTTTGCCCCTTGTAAAATACACCAGGTATGGACTAGGCGGACAATGTGGACGAAAGCGCTTGCGACGGGCCTGCGGCCGGCAGGACAATATGTCCTGCATTATTGTACGGACTGGGGAACATCTCCGCCTTTGACGGATCTTCGACCCAGTCCGAGCAAAGGTATTTTGTTAGTATAGAACAAGGAGCTTTTGCTCCTTGTTCTGGAACATATATATAACAAAAACTATTCGCGTCCATTGGTGAGCATTCGCGGTTCCTTTTGAATAAAGATTTTCTGCAACCGTTAATGAATGCGAATTAACGCGAAAGAAAAATCCGTGTTTTATCTGTGTCTATCCGTGGCTAAATTATTTTTTCCCTCCAGGTACAATTCGGCATTGTAAAGTTATTTAAAATATACCGAAAAACAAGGGCGGAACCCCTTACCAATTCCGCCCAAATTCATATTCTACCACCTGGTCTTTAATTGCATCAGCACAAATGCAATAACATAAAAAAACAGTCCCGTCACCAGCGCAATCTTTAACCCAAAACTGAACGACACCAGCATAATACCGGTAGAAGCCAGCACCGAGGCCGCGCCGTTCACCGCAAAACCCCAGTCCACCAGATCGCCGACCCGCTGCGCCGCTTTGGGGAACGGCATACCCATAAAGAACGCCAGCGGGAAAATACAAATAAAGCTGGTCAGCATTCTACCCCACACCGGCAGCCCGGTTAGCGATGCCTGGATGGAGGGAATAAGAACAAGTTCCAGACATAGCAACACGAAAATAAGGATAAATGGAGTCTTGTTGTTAAATTTCTCGGAACAGAGACTTCCCAGTCCCGAGCCGAGCAGCAGGGTGAACAGAATGGTAACGATGGTATAAGACGATGAGCCGATGAACAGGGTATAGCGGGTCAGCAGCACAATTTCTACCACCATGAACGCCACGCCGATGCTGAAATAATACAGCCACCCGGCCAGTCCCAGTTTTTTATGCTTGCCGATATAGGGCAGCAGGTTCAACGGTATGATCAGTACCAGGATAACCGCCATGATGAAAACGATCAGCAGTTTGGAAAGCGGAAAACCGGTGAATTCCCAGGGCGATAGTTCGCCCAGCTTTTTAATATCGAAATTCTTCCACAAGCCCAGTTGCGCGGTATAGGGACGGTTATCGTCGCATGGAGAAATATCCAGGGCGGCGTCCTTTTGCACAGTCTGCCAGCCTTCGGTAACGATACGGTTGATGAGGTTACCCTTGAGTGAATCCACTGCCGGGTACAGCAGGTGAATATAGGGATAATACTCCGGTATGAGCGGGGCAAACGCATTGTTGCGGATTTCATCGGTGAGCGGCTTTTTCGCCAGCAAGATCATATTGCGGCGCATTTGCGGCAGGTCGTATATGGCAATATGGTCGCGGGGATTCTCCACGCCCAGTTCGGTCAGCGCGTCGAGCGCTTCAGTAGCCAGCCGGGGCATGTAGAACTGGTGTTCCATCATCATAAAGCCGTTATCGGACAAGGCGTTATAATAGTCCTTGAACGCCTCGGTGGTGAACAGGTAATTTTCCGCCATGGCAAACGAGCCGGAAGCGAGCGCGGCAAAGGTATTGGAACTGAGCGAATAGATCATGTCAAATTTATTACTGAACCGGCGGATATAGGTGCGGGCGTCTTCGGTAACGACCTTGACGCGCGGGTCGCTGTAAATATGGCCGGAAAAATCCGCCAGAAAGCCGCTTTGCATCATTTCGTTGACATGTGGGTTTACTTCAACGGCGTGGATTTCCGCAGCGCCGAACTGTAACGCCTGCAACACATCCACGCCGCCGCCGGCGCCAAGCGACAGGAAGGTGCAGGAATCGTTCAAATTGATCAGATATGAGACATCGATGCCGAACTGGTATTTTTCGGAATCCGGCCTGGCCCAGTTGCCGTCAAATTTGTAAACAGGACTGTTGGCGGCATTGTCGATATTGATACCGCGATAGGCTTCTTCATAATTAAAGACTTTGATCCTGGCCATAGCGTCCCAATGGGTATAGATCACCGGGGCGCGTTCTTCGCGGGGTTTGGCGGTAAGTTTGTTTGCGACCGGGAAAGACGCAGCCACCAGCAACAGCAGCATAGCCGGGGCAATTCTTCGCCATGAACCGGCTACTAGAAATGAGGCTATAATTACAGGTACACTGGCAAGAAACACGGCGTATTGGGTACCGAGTACATTCATCAATACTACAGCCAGGATCACCCCAGTTCCCGCGCCGGTCAGGTCGGCCATGTACAGGCGCGGTATGTCCTGGTGGTACTGTTTAAAGATCAGGGCCAGGGCGGCGCCGCCGGTATAAAAGGGAGCGCTGAGAAGGATAACAGTCAGCAGGAATTTCCAGACCATAATCTTTTCTGTAAACAGCTTGCCGTACTCCATGCCGATATGCAGAGCGGCAGGCGGGCCAACCAGGGCCAGCAGGGCGGTTAACGATAGCAGTAGCCATAGTTTGTTAATGTCGTTCATTCTCCTGAACAAACGCAGGGACAGGGAACCCAGGCCCATTCCCAATATGGCAAGCGAGAGGATCAGGAACGCAAATGTGTAAAAAAATTCGGCGGAAAATATCCTCGTCCAGATAATTTCCAGGGCGATGAGGGTGATGGACAACAAGGCGATCACAAAACCGTATTTTTTTTTCATAACATACTCCCAAGTGTGATTATACGCCGCTTGTTAATGTAATTTATGTTGTGAGAAATGTTGCCGCTTAACCATAGCAAACTGATAACCCGGCTTTTTTTGCTCCCTCCGGGTCGGCAATTTGTAAACCGTGTTAGTGAATTGTTTTTAAATACGGAATTAATTGTTGCGAATAATAAGGTTCCTGAGTACACCAGAAAATATAATCAACTTTTAAATAATCCTTTGCAAATTCTATTAATTCCTGAATTGTGATTTCCTTCTCTGTTTTGGGATTGATATATTTATAATTGTCCCATTGCACAGCAATACCGGTCGGAACGAGACCGGCGCATTCCCGGAGAAAGTGATAGCAATGATTCATCTGTCCCTTTTTATATGGCAACAAATCCGGTCCGCCGACGCCAATATTAAACTCTTGGGCTTTTTGATAAACCGTCGCTAAATAAGAGCGGTCGTCCCAGGGCCGCCATTCCCCGGGCATAAAATTGGCATATTGTAAAGCAACTGATTTGGGTAAAGCCGCTTTCAGGGCCTGCATATTTGTAATAATTGCATCCCGGTAAATTTCAAAGGTAAATCCCTTTGGGAATAATATTCCGCTTTCCCCAAAAGAGACGGCGGTTTCCGCTAAATTAATCCCTTCTATTTTACCGTCAAATTCCTGTCCCAGGGCAAAGAAAAGTTTATGTAATCTTTCCTGGACTGCAGGATCCCAGCGTCTGGCCACCCATCCCTCGGCAATAGCGTCCTGCTCTTTATTATCTTCATAAAGATACTGTTTATCTGCGCCGCCATGGTATTTTTCATCCTGCAATAAATAGAGCGGTACATTGATGAGTAAAGAATCAAAAGTAACGTCCTGAAGTTGAATAAATAGCTTTTTCCCATGCTGATTTAAAAAATCCAGATCGTTTTTAATGTTTTGAAAAGCATAGACATTTTCTTCCGGTTCCAGTTCCCGCCAGGTATACTTTAATTGAGCGCCTTCAAAAGCATTGTTTTCCAGAAAAGAAGCATCTTTTATAAGTTCCCGGTCCAAATTGAAAAATACATAATGATGAGTATTTCCCGCATAGGTAAATGTGGAATATAGTAAAGTGAGAAAAAAAGAAATCATTACTTTTAGTAAAGAAATGAATAAATATTTTTTGCGGTTAACCATAACCAGTGCATACGCAGTAGAAAGAATTTTGTTACAGGATTTGTTGAAATGATTACACTTTTAATCGTATGTTTTTAGCCGGTTTTATTGTATATTGTTTTTTTATTGAATAGTATGGAGAAGAGATGGATTTATATACCCTGTTATTACTTGCCCCGCCGATCCTGCTGGCGCTGGTACTGCACGAGTTTAGCCATGCCTGGGCTGCGAACAAGTTCGGCGACGACACCGCCCGGCAGATGGGCCGTTTGACTTTGAATCCCCTGGCGCACCTGGATCTACTGGGCACGATCATGATCTTTCTGGTGCATTTCGGCTGGGCCAAACCGGTGCCGGTCAATCCCTGGAAACTGAAAAATCCCAAACAGGACATGTTGTGGATCAGCGCCGCCGGCCCCATGATGAACATGCTGCTGGCGCTGGTCAGCGGCATCCTGCTCAGTCTGTTATCGCCACTGGCCGGGGAATCACGGGTCAGCGCCGTCGGCCTGGGACTGGTGATGCTAGCCTATTCCCTGCAAATCAACCTGGCCCTGGCAATTTTCAATATTTTGCCGATAGCCCCGCTGGACGGCTCGAAAATATTGTTCGGCCTGCTGCCGACCAGGTTTGAACGCTATGCCATACCCCTGGAGAAATATGGCCCATTTGTGTTAATTGGCTTGATCGTCGCCGGTCATCTTACCCACATATCTATTCTGGGTATAATCATCTGGCCATTCGTCAGCTTTTTCAGCAAATTGTTTACCGGCTTTTTCTGAGATTGAATTATAATTCATAAGTGGGACTGTATATGAACAAGATATTCAAGTGGTATGTATCCGTTTCGCTGGTTTTGCGCGTATTTGTCGCTTTTATTGCCGGTTCATTGCTGGGGGGATTGTGCTGGCTGATCTCCAGCCGCACCGGGCAGCCGCTTATGCCGGCGTTGTTACCCTGGATTTCTCCTTTTGGCGCAGTATTGATCAATATGCTTAAAATGATCGTTATCCCGATCATCTTTTTTTCATTGATCACCGGCGCCGCCAGTTTGCCCCTGAAACGCTTTGGCGTCATCGGCGCTAAAGTGATTGGCTGGTACCTGCTAACATCCCTGCTCGCTACACTTGTTGGTGTAGTTTTGGCGCTTGTTATTAATCCCGGCGGCGGGGTAGACCTGACCGGCTGGGAACAGATGGCCGGTTCGGTAATGAACGGGGTCGGAGATTTGAAGCAACAGGCTGATAATGCCTCCGGGTTTGCGGGGATTCTGGTCAACATGTTTCAGAATCCTTTTGCGGCGCTGGCCTCCGGTAATTTTTTGCCGGTCATTGTTTTTTCGATTTTGATGGGACTGGGCATCCGCGTCAGCCTGGAAGCGAATCCTGACCAGGTCGTGCAGAATCGCTTGAACAACCTGCTGGATATTATCGAGTCTTTACGCGATGTCATGTTTAAACTGGTGGACTGGATTCTGGAATATTCACCCATCGGTGTGCTGGCCTTGTCCTTCATTAATTTCGGGGTTTACGGCGCCAATATCGTCGGCCCGTATGTGCGCCTGACACTGGGTATTATTCTCGGCATTCTATGCATGATCTTTGTTTTTTATTCGCTATTGATTGCCCTGATAACCCGCACCAATCCGTTTCGTCTATTCAAAAGTATTCAGGAAGCCATGCTCACGGCGTTTGTCACCCGCAGCAGCGCCGCCACATTACCGGTGTCCATGCGTGTCGCGGCGGATAAACTAAAGGTCTCCGGCGAGCTTGCCGGTTTTTCATTGCCGCTGGGCGCTACTGTGAATATGGACGGAGTATGCGTACACCTGCCCATGTTTGCAATATTGGCGGCCAATATGTTCGATATTCATTTAACCGCTTCCGGGTTGGCGCTGCTGTTAATAACTACAGTGCTGGCTTCGATTGGCGCCGGCGGCGTACCCGGCGGCAGTCTTATGCTTTTGTTCATTATTCTGCAACCTATGGGACTCGAACCGGGGCAGGTAGCTGTTATAGTCGCCATTGCCCTGGGTATTAACCCGATTCTGGACATGTTTGAAACCGCCAATAACGTTACCGGCGATCTGGTTTGTACCTATGTGGTGGCTAAAAGAGAAAAGCTGGTGGAAGGGGAGTGAAGGGGGAGAAGAAGTGATTCAACTTGTTTCATCCTTCATACAATAAAACCTTGGATTGATTGACTTTTTTTATAAAGAAAGGATTGATTAGAGAATTTTCCGTTACCAGGTCCACTTTACGATGTAATAGTATCTCAAACAATTCGTGGAGCTTGAAAAAATTATCAGCGTATTTTTCACAAGGTATATCTTTAAATTTTACCAGCAAATAATATCACTGACAGGAGTGAATTTTTCGGAATTAATTGATCCAAACACGTGCAGGCGTTCTACATCATACTCCCGGCAGTAGTTTTTTATGATAATAACAATTTTTTACTGAATTCAGACACATTGGCATATAAATAGGCGATATTGTACAGGGAAAATTTTATAACCAAGTCCGGTAAATAAACTTGACTTTGACGGAAATTTTTATAAATTATGTATCTTGATTTACTGTGAATTGTATTTTGAACCAGACCTAGAATAGTTGAATGAATAATAAAACTCTGTTATTAGCCACAAAAAATAAAGACAAGATAACAGAAATATCCCAGCTCTTTGCCAATTTACCTATCACTCTCGTTACCGCGCGGGACTTGACGGATTTACCCCGTGTGGAAGAAGACGGCGATACGCTCGAAGCGAATGCCATTAAAAAGGCAACCGAATATTCCCGGGCCACCGGGTTACCGGCCATTGCAGACGATACCGGTCTTGAAGTGGATGCCCTGAATGGCGAACCTGGTGTTAACTCGGCTCGTTATGCCGGTGAACATGCCACTTATAATGATAACGTGCAAAAGTTACTGCAAGCTATGCAGGGTGTAAAACCGGCAGCGCGAACCGCGCGATTCAAAACTGTTATCGCTTTTGTAAATGGCGATGTCATTGAAACTGTAACCGGGCAGTGCGAGGGAGTGATCATTGAATATCCCAGCGGCGGGCAGGGTTTTGGATACGACCCGGTGTTTTATGTGCCGGAATATGACCGCACCTTTGCCGAAATGGATGTGGAACTGAAAAACCAGATCAGCCACCGTGGCCGGGCATTGGTCAAGATCAAAGATTATTTGGAAAAGAATTTTATAAATAGTTAAACGGGGCGTAGCGCAGTCCGGTTAGCGCGCCTGCTTTGGGAGCAGGAAGTCCAGAGTTCAAATCTCTGCGCCCCGACATGATAAAGGGTCAATTCATAAACGAGTTGACCCTTTTTATTTTCTATCAACTAACAAGTTCCAAAACAGAGCAGAAAAGTCCAGGGCTGATGCATCGTCACAAACGATGCCAGTACGCC
>JAKQIY010000073.1 GCA_029561455.1 bacterium | reverse complement strand
ACAGAAAACAGGAAGCCGATACCGATGAAAAAATTAAGTCTTAATCGAACCAATATGGGATTGAAACTTCGGATAACGACTCGGTCATCAAATCCGGCAAGTTGTCTTAATCGAACCAATATGGGATTGAAACAAGAGAATGGAATCGATCATGGCCGGGTCGGCGTTTGTCTTAATCGAACCAATATGGGATTGAAACAGGGTGGTAAAAATGGGGTGGCATACGAGATTAATGTCTTAATCGAACCAATATGGGATTGAAACACACAACCCGCCAAAACAGGCACCAGCCGACAAAGAGGTCTTAATCGAACCAATATGGGATTGAAACATCTATTCAAGTATGACGACCCGTTTAGCAAATATGAGTCTTAATCGAACCAATATGGGATTGAAACTAAGTAAGCATGAGGCCGTTGTATGATTTTTGGACAGTCTTAATCGAACCAATATGGGATTGAAACATCATTTATTCTCCCTTTGCAATGGCGCTATTGCGTCTTAATCGAACCAATATGGGATTGAAACTTACTTGTATCACTTAATTTCTTTTCAGGTCTTGCGTCTTAATCGAACCAATATGGGATTGAAACATAGGTGGTATAATTGGCGGCCCTGGTGGCGCAATGGTCTTAATCGAACCAATATGGGATTGAAACACCTGTAATTACTGCTGTTCCATCCTCCCATAAAAGTCTTAATCGAACCAATATGGGATTGAAACTTTGCAGAATCACCAGTACGACGGTGGCGGATAGTTGTCTTAATCGAACCAATATGGGATTGAAACACCAGTTGCGGAATGGGGTCGCCGCAGTGAATGTCGTCTTAATCGAACCAATATGGGATTGAAACCGATAAAATCGAACCAGGTCGACAGTTGCGCGACCGGTCTTAATCGAACCAATATGGGATTGAAACAGGACGGAGACGCGGTAAAAAGATCATATACGTTTCAGTCTTAATCGAACCAATATGGGATTGAAACCAAGCGAATACCCTTTAATAGAGCAAGAAGATTTCGTCTTAATCGAACCAATATGGGATTGAAACACCAAGTCGGTAGGTAACACCCTTACCCTGTCGCCGTCTTAATCGAACCAATATGGGATTGAAACACCGGGAGCGGATAACGGAGTTGATGAAGTTACGGGTCTTAATCGAACCAATATGGGATTGAAACTAGGATTAAGTAATATTGCCGGCTTTTCTTTTATTAAAGTCTTAATCGAACCAATATGGGATTGAAACATGACTTGAAAGAAATACCGCGCCCGGAAAATTGAGTCTTAATCGAACCAATATGGGATTGAAACACGCCAACGCCCGGCTGTCCCATCTCCATAACCACGTCTTAATCGAACCAATCTGGGATTGAAACAAAGTTGTCACTCCAGAACCGGCCTCGTTATCGGAAGTCTTAATCGAACCAATCTGGGATTGAAACAAACTTAGCCGGGCGGTTTAACTTTAAAATTTTGGAGTCTTAATCGAACCAATCTGGGATTGAAACCTGGTAGGTAATGACAAAATATAGCATCGGGGAGTTATTCTTATAAGGTTGTTAAAATAATCAAATTCACCATTAAAGTAAATGTGGGGCAACATTAGTCTCCCAATAAGAATGTCTCTTAAACCACTCTGGTGAATGCATTCCCAATTTCGCAATCTGGCGTGGATGTGCTACAGGCAACACCTGCATATCCACACCATCAATCTTGACCGGATGTAATTTGCCATATTCACTATTTTCAATCCCAAATTCAGCGAGTCGCTTATAACGTTTATCAAATTTGTTCAGGAACCATTCAATAGGTTGATCGCCTAACAAGATCAAGGTTCCCGCAGTGGATGTTTTTAGTTCAGTAAAAATTTCCTTTACTCTTTTTTCATCAGCCCATTTTTCAGGTTTTTCAGGCCAGTCAAAGGGGGGTAATATACCAGCTTTTTCAAGAGGTTTATACTCTCGTTCCAATGCTTTTTTTTGATCGTCATTCATACAACTATGAGGCACCAGATCACATAACCAGGCATTAGAACGATCCAGCCCCAATGGCTTAAGTATCTGCTTATCAAGGGCAATTGCCGAAGGGCCATTGTAGGATATAGCAGCCGGGACGAGTTTTCCTGCTTCCTTAAGCACGGTTATTTCATCTATCAATTCCTGAGTTCTATCTCCTCGCCAGAAAATATATGGCTCGCTTTTGATTCCCACCGCGCGTATTTTGGTATTTCCATCAGGGCCAATCCAGCATGCATGTACTGCACTGGCATAAACGCCCAGCACAAACACTTTTTTCGGTGTAGTATCTGTTTGATTTACTGGAAGAACGGGTTGACCGAAAGGGAATGTTCCGATAGACATAAATTACTCCATAGTTATTACAAAACTAAAGATACAATAATAAAATCAAATGTAAAAAAACAATTTTTTATAGAAATAATTCAAAATAAAAATCATATTATTATTGAATATATGTCTCATAGCTCAATAATAATTACATACATGTTAAATTATTAATCCAAGTCTAATCTATATAATTACTTTTTTCATCTATCCAACCCCTTTGTTTTACTTATAATAACCCAATTTGTATAAGTACTAAAATACACTTTATTTATTGCATTTTAAAAAATTCTATTTAAATTTATATGGGAATTTTAGGGAGAAACATAAAATGTTACCAAAACACGAACTTTTTTGCTACAAGTACATCCAGAATGGCCGAAATGCTACCAAAGCATATCTGGCATCAGGATATAAATGTTCTGCAAATGCGGCAAAAGCCAATGCAGCAAGATTGTTAAAACGTTCTGAGATTCAAAAACAAATACAGGGCATGAGCCAACAAGTCATAAAGAATGAACAGATTCAAATTAGTGACATTGTTAGAGAATTATGCTATATCGCTTTTAGCAGTCTGCACTCTTGTATAAATGAAAATGGTGGATGGAAACAATTTCATGAATTAACCCCGGAATGTATTGCTGCTCTGGATAAATATGAACTGAGAAAACATAAAAACGGTTCATTCACCCTGAATATTAAATTTAAAGACAAGTTAAAAGCCTTGGATATACTTGCAAAACATTTGGGAATGTTTGATAAAAAAAGAAATCAAACAGATAACGAATGGAAAATAACTATCAATAAAACGTATGATCCGAATGAATTTAATAAAGGTTATAATAAAATAACTGAATGACAATTAACTCTATAAATGCTAACTTTTGATAGCTTTTTGAAAAACTTCAAATATACATTACTTTATTAAAAAATAATAGTTTATATCGTCTAATCAAGAGGATGCTAATTGAATCTAAGCAAAAATCTAGAATACTATTATATTTCAAAACCACATAAAGAATTTTGGGGAAAGTATTCAAAAAATTATTCAAATGACCCGCCCATAATAATTCAAAACCATCAAATTCTATTATCAGTTGTAACTCAAGAAGTAAGGCAATTTGTGGCAAGTTGGGTTATAAACGCCAAACAAAATGTAGACTTTGTAGAAGAAAAAGCAAAAAAATCAATGTATTGTTTACTTTGCGAAGACATTTTTAAATGTTTATGTGTTTTTACAACAAAAAATTTTTTTGAATTGAGTGATTTGAAATTTGATTACAAGACTTTGATGATGCTTGATGACATAAATCATGAAACCGATATTGAAACTGATATTGATGTTGAATCAAATTTAAAATCCAGTCATCCATTATTTTTGATTAATTATTTATTAGAAGATAAATTAATAGCAGAACAAAAACAGTATATATTAAACAACATTAAAGATATAAAATCTCATTTTTGGTATTTCTTTCAAAAGGATTATAGTAATATTTTGACCCTACTTATTTTGAATTATAAAGGTAATGAGGATATCAAAGCTTTATGGGAAAATCATGATGCAGTAGAATATGGAATATTATCTCCCTCATACTGGGCACTATCATTTGATCAATATGGAGAAGATCGCCCCAAAATTAAAAATTTTATTCTCAATATAATTAATAAAGAAGCTCATGGACTGAATAATGAAAAGATTAAAAATTTGAATAATGAAATAAACTTATTCAAAGATCATAATTTAAGACTGTTGAAGGATAAGAAATCATATATTGAAAGTGAAGAGTTTTTTACTTATTATAATATTAAAAAATTGGAATTTATTGGTACTCTTCAAGATTTGGCTATTAGCACTGAAGAAATCCAAAAAATCCTTAAAATTGAAAGTTTTTCTGAAGCAGCAAAATTAATATGCTGCACTCATAAATTATTAAATGAAAAAGGGGAAAACAAAGTAATATCTGTAGAAAAACTCATTGAAGCAAAAAAAAGATATAAAAGGCGTTAATAATTTTAAAGTGTCTTTTGGGGGTTTTTATGTTTTTCTCCAGCCTTAAAATCAATAAAAACAATTAATATTATTCATTAAAGGTGTTTTTTAGTGTTATGAAATTCCTTCTTTTTTAATTATTCTTAGTGAGAAATTAATTCTTAATAATAATTACTGGAGTATTGGAATGAATAACACATATGAAAAACTTGAAGAAATCTCCACAAAGCTTGATCATCTTATAACAATTAAATCGCAACACAAATCCTATTTGTCTCTTGATGAAGCTTCTCAATACCTCGGCATCTCCAAAAACACATTGTACGCTTATTCTCAAAAAGGTATAATTCCCCATTACAAACCCAGGGGCAGAAAACTGTATTTTAAAGTATCAGATTTGGATAAGTTTATTACTAATTCATTAAAACGAAAATAATGCAATTATTAATAGGATTGAAATGAAAAACAATCTTGAATATTACCAGCACTTTACCGACTCGCATAATCACCCAAAGTTTAAGATGCTGTGTGTAAAGTATGGATGGGAAGGTGAAGGCAAATTACTACAAGAATCTTGGATAGCGTCATTAACGAAAGCGAAATATAAACATATTAATGATGAACGGGAAAATGATCAGCAGTAAGAAACAGTTTAAGGCGGTCTGGGGTACCAGGATGTGGCGGATTGTGAAGTATTAAAAACAAATAAGATAATTTATCTATGTGAGAGGTAGAAATGAATAAGTTTGTACAGGTTATACAATGGTTGCCGTCCGAAAAGGATGTTTATAGCTATTTCTTTACAGAGCTGACAAACCCTGATTTCTTACTGGAACAACTTTATAATATTTTAAACATCAAAGTTGAATAAATGGTAAACAATGATGGGCATGTTGAAATTCGAGAGAAAGTTGGTTATTTCTTTGAAATTTATGATCTCCTAGTCGAGGACTGGAAGGTTACATTATACAGGTCGGCGGATTAAATAGAAAGATAATAACTATGCAATGGTTCAGGTTTTACGATAGCATTCTCAATTCTCCTCGCGTAATGTGTTTACCTAAAGATATTCGCTGGGATTTTGTAGCTGTATTATGTATTGCTAATCAAAATGAATTAAGGGGGTTTTTGCCTGATGATAATACTATTGCTTTTAAAATGCGAACAACGGTAGATGAATGGGTAAATTCAAAAAAAATATTAATTGAAAAAAATTTGATCTATGAAACGGATGACGGTTACACTGTTACTGGTTGGGATGAAAAGCAGTATGAATCCGATGATAGTGCGGAACGGGTAAAAAAGTATCGAGGCAAAAAAGAAACGGGAATGAAACGGCCACGTAACGGCGATGTAACACCCCCAGAACAGAGCAGAACAGATACAGATACAGATACAGATTCAGATACAGAACAGATTCAGAACATAACAGATTCAGATTCAGACCAGAGCATAACAGCGGCGCCGCCCTGTCCCGCACCAACCGAGGAAATTCCAAAACAGCAAAAATTATATAAATTCACCCTGACCGACACTGAAAGAGAGGATTTACAAATATTTGGGTATTTGCATTGTGAACTAAAAGAAATAACGGCAGGTAAACCGGTTGATGAATTGACCTGGTTAGCCGGCAGGGTGATAAAATACAAACGCGGGCAAATAATCCAGGATGTACCATTCGTTGAAGCGCTGGCCAGGGCGGTGAAGAACCTGCAATCCGAGGAATGGTTTGTAAAATCTGGGGGATTATACTGGCTTTTAGATGTGAAGGCTGGAAAGTATAACGGTGAAAACGCCTGTGTTAGGATCGGGAAGTATATGAATCCGGCAATGAAAAGGGATGGGCCTAAAACCCCGCCTTCATTAGCTGAAAATGTTGCAAGGCGATTAGCCCAATATATGGAATATCAGGAGATGAAGAAAAATGGTTGAATCTGACAAAAAAACATTTGCACAACTGTTACTGCAAATTGATGAAATTTGCAAGAATATCGGTACTAAAAAAACAGAAATATCATCACAAACCATAGATTTCTATTTTGAAATACTTCGTGATTTGCCTTTTGAAATAATTAAGAATAATGCCGTTAAATTTTTCCGCAATAAAACCGGATTTTTCCCGTCCCCAGCAGATTTCCGTAGCAATAATGAAGAACAGGAAGCGTTAGCGATAAAGGCATGGGAGCGCATAAATTTCTATCTGGATAGATTTTATCATCCTGATCTGGGATCATGTATGATGAATCATATTAAAGAAAGAATGGAAAAAAACGGAGAAATCCATTTGTACAATTATCTACTGCAATGGGGTACTGAAATTATATCAGGCGGATCAATTGCCGCGACTCGTAAACATTTCCTTGATGCTTACAAGGCCAATAAAGTACTGGAAGAAAAACGGCAGTTGGAAGCAAAACAACCCATTGCATTAATAGATGAAATAAACAAAAAATTAAAAGCAGAGTAAAATACAAGGAACCCACCATGTCAGTCATCGTTACAAAAAGACTAATGGATGCGAAAGAAGCATCACAATATCTGTCCATCAGCCGGACAAAATTATATGAACTGTTGAAAAAGAAAGTGATCAACAGCATTACCATCGACAGCAGAAGGCTCTTTGATGTGGAAGACCTGGATATGTTTGTCAACCAGTTAAAAGCTAATTAACTTCAAGGTAAAAAAAATGTTGGAATTTATCATAAAATCCTGTAATTTATACCGTACGTTTTGGCTTCTCTTACACCGAGGAGGAGCTTATGTCGATTTATAAAAAATTAAGGAAAGATGGTTCTACTGCCTGGTATTACGATTTCTCTTTTAACGGGAAGCGTTTTCGCGGCGTAGGCGGTGTAACCAAAACCCAGGCTCAACGAGCCCAGGAAAAAACAAGATGCCAGGTAATCAATGGTGAATTTGATCTGGAAGAAAAGATAACCAATCCACCGTTTGAAAAGTTTTCCAAAAAATTCCTGGAGCGCAATCAATATCTGAGAAGTTATCAACGATATTATTATGCCACCCAACATCTTGTACTGTTCTTTGCCAAAACTTTACTCTCCGATATTACTGCCGATAATATCGAAGATTACAAAATGTCACGAAAAAGGCGAGGTGTAACCAACAGCACCATCAATCGTGAGATTTCCTGTTTACGGCGCATGTTCAACCTGGCCCTACGTTGGGGAGATGCCAAAGTTAATCCTGTAGAAAATGTGGATCGGTTGGAAGAACCGCCAGGGCAAACCAGATTTTTAAGGGAACATGAAGTCAACAGTTTACTGGAAAGTTGTAATGATTGTTTGAAACCGGTTGTCTTTACGGCTATAAATACCGGCTTGCGTTTGAATGAACTGTTATCGCTGACATGGGACGATGTGCACATTGATAATACGATTGAACCGTTTATCGAAATTCGCATGAGTAAAAACAATAAAAAGCGCTTTATCCCATTGAATGAAGATATGACAGTTATTCTTAAAAGCCTGACAAAAACCCATCCCAAGTATGTATTTATAGGGACAAAAGGCAAACCATTAAAGTCAGTAAAAAAACCGTTTCAAACAGCATTGAATAAAACCGGTATAGAGGATTTTCGCTTTCACGATTTAAGGCACACTTTCGCATCGCTTTTTCTGATGAATGGCGGCGATTTATTAACGCTGAAGGAATTGTTAGGGCACAGTTCATTGGATATGGTACAAAGGTATTCGCACCTGGCAGCGGAACACAAGATGAAGCAGATGAACAAGCTGTCGGGGAAATTCAAATTCTGCCACCCTAATGCCACCTCAGAAAAAGCACAGAATTTACAGCACGCTGTAAATCTATAAAAAACAATTATTGGGCAATTAGCTCAGTTGGTTAGAGCGCTGGTCTCACATACCAGAGGTCACTGGTTCAAATCCAGTATTGCCCACATATATTTTCTGGGGAGTATATCATGATCCATTGGCGTGAATATAAAAATAAAAATTTGCTTATTCCATTATTACATTTAAATTAACGCAAACATGGAAAAATCAGAATCCAAAATATATCTGGTCATAAAAGACTATCAATCCCCCTATCCATCCCCCATCCTGTTCCGCCAAGGCGAACAAGTAACCATCGGGAAGGAATTTACGGACGACCCGGATTGGCAGGACTGGTTATGGTGCACCGGCAAACACAACAACAGCGCCTGGACGCCCAAACAATATATCACCACCACCGGCGACATATCCCGCATGAACCGGGATTATAATGCCATGGAATTATCCCTGCAACCCGGTGAAATCCTCACAGTGACGGAGATTCTGAACGGCTTTGCCCTGGCAGAAAAAGAGAATGGCCTAAAAGGCTGGGCGCCGCTAAAAAATATAACCCCATATTCTGTCCGTTAACCCCCGCCCGCTTAGCGGTTAATTGACAAAAATATAGGTATTTTGGCTGAATGCTCCAATAGTAACAGTATCCTGCGACAAATGCAAATGAGGCAGCGGGCCATGCACCCCTTGCAACACCAGCTTCTGCCGGGCTATTTCCGCAGGTATCGGGATGGTCAGTTGCTGCGCTTCGCCTTTATTGATCAACACCAACGCCAGCTTGTCATCCAGTTTGCGCATAAAGGCAATGGCGGACTTGTTGGCAAATAGCGGAATAAATTCGCCATTGGTAAACACCAGGTACTGCTTGCGCAGCCAGAGCAAATGCTTATAAAAAAAGTGAAAGCTGCTGTACCGGTTGACTTTATTCCAGTCCATAGCCTGAATATGCTTCCAGGGTTCATGAGCCTTCAGTTTCAGCAAATCCACCCGCTGCCAGTCCATGCCGCGCCGGTTGCTCACATCTCGTTGTCCCGGCAACAGACCCAGTTCGTCGCCATAATAGATCATGGGCATGCCGGGATAGGTAAATTGCAGCGTTACCGCCATTTTAAATAAATTCTCGTTGCCGTCCACTTCATACAACATGCGATTGGTATCGTGCGTACTGATGATATTCCAGCTGTTATATAACTGCACTTTGGGGTATTCCCTATACATTTTATCCAATTCGCCCAGGTACGTTTCTGCGGAAATTTTGCCGGTCAAAAAGTTAGCTGTGGTGCCTAAAAAAACATAATTCATCAGCCCATCAAGTTTGTCATCGCCCAACCAGTCCTTACCCCAGGTTTCTATAATTTCGCCATAGAGCAGCTTGTCATTGAACTGCTTGCGCATGGCAGCCTTGATGTCCCGGATAACTTCTTTACCCAGGCCCTCGGCTACATCCAGCCGCCAGCCGTCCGCACCCTGTTTTAACCAATGAGCGACGATACTGTCTTTTCCATGATAAAACGCATTTTTCACATCAGGATGGGTATGATCGAGTAACGGCAAGGTGTCGATGCCGGCCCAGTATAAGTAATAATCCGCTTCATTTTTTTTATAATAACCTGTGAATGGCGCAATTCCTTGTTTGGCTTTGATAAACCATTCATGGTTACAACTGGTGTGGTTGAAAACTCCATCCAGGATCAGTTTTATATTAAGTTCATGGCATTTGTCTGCCAGGAGTTGAAAATCCTGCAGCGCGCCGAACTGCGGATCAATGGTCTTATAATCCAGGGTATCGTATTTATGGTTACTGTGCGCCTTAAAAATCGGCGTTAAATATAACAGGTTCACGCCCAGTCCGGCCAGGTAATCCTGCACAGCATTGGAAACGCCGTTCAGGTCACCGCCATAAAAACGAAATCCATAACAATAATCATCGCACTCGTCGCTCCAGTTAAGTTGTTGCGGCTGTTTTCCATACACATCGGTTTGATATAACGAAGCCTTGTTACTTATAGAACCACTACCGATTGCAAAACTGTCGACCATGCACTGGTAACCGATGCGGCATCTGGCATCTTTATATAACGCATCCCGTTCTGTTGAATTCAAATCACATCTTCCTTTTTTTATATTTTAATAATCTGTACTATAGCCACTTAAATATAGTACATTTTTTTTCGAGAATCATCAAAAATTAAAATTGCACAACTGCCAGCTTGAAATATACAAACTTTTTTGACATTGCAGAAAAAAACCGGGCAGCCTGGAAATTTATCATTAATAAAATTTTTCAGAACAAACCAGATGGCAATGCGTCTGTATTTAATACATACCGGCTCTTCCTGAACCGGACCATGAATAGCAATCTTGTCCCCGGCTCAGAAATAGTTACAATAATTTACTTGTTATTGTTCTGTAAATTTTGTAATTAACACTGGCTAAAACGGAATTGTATTTAAGCAATCACTTAATAAACAATAGAATTTTGAAAGACTAAAATCATGGCGCCCCTGACTAAAAAAATCAATTTAAAACTGTCCAGAAAACAGATACTGTATGGAATAATTGCCCTGTTTGTTATCATTCTGCTAGTGAGGATCATTGCTCTAATCATTAACAGCGGCAAGCAGGAAACCCGCGGCCCCATGCAGGCCCCGGTTGCCGTCAAGGTGGATAGCGTGCGTTATGAACTTATCCAGCAGGAACGACAATTCACTGGCAGCATCCACCCCCTGTACCGGTATATTGTTTCACCCAAAGTATCGGGCAGGATCATCCAGGTTCACAAACGCATTGGCGACTGGGTGAACCGCGGCGACCTGATCGCCACTCTCGACGACGCCGAATATCAGCAGGCAGTTATGGAAGCCGACGCCGCTCTGCGCATTGCCAAAGCCTCGCTGGTCGAAGCAAAAAGCCAGTTCGAACTGTCCCGCCAGGAACTGGAGCGGGCCAAACAACTTCAGGAAAAAGGCATCGCCTCTCCCTCCGAGTTGGACGCTGCGACAACGACTTTTGAAGCGCAAAACTCACGGCTGGAACTGGCTTATGCCCAGGTAGAACAACGCGAAGCGTCCCTCAAATCCGCCCAGATCAGACTCGGTTACACACAATTATCAGCCACAGAACCCGGGTTCATCGGCGAACGTTTTGTCGATGAAGGCGGCCTTATTGCCGTCAACTCGTCCGTGGTTTCAGTTGTCGGAATAAAAAAAGTTATCGTTCGCACTACTGTGATCGAGCGCGATTATGGACTGCTGCGCATCGGCCAGCAGGGAAAGATCGAGGTGGATGCCTATCCCGGTAAAAGCTTTACCGGAACAGTAACACGCATCGCCCCCATGCTGCAGGAAGCCTCACGGGTTGCGCAAATGGAAGTTGAAGTCAACAATGACTCCCTGCTGTTAAAACCGGGCATGTTCACCCGCGTGACTATTGTGCTCGAAAAGAAATCATCCGCACAGGTCGTACCGTTATCGGCATTGATCGGCCACAACGGCGCCAATGGTGTTTATATGGTCAACTACCAGGATAAAACCGCCCGGTTCGTGGCAGTTGAAACCGGTATTTCCACAGAGGACAAGGTTGAAATAGTTTCACCCGAACTGAACGGCCTGGTCGTAACTCTCGGTCAGCATTTACTGGAGGACGGCGGTTCTGTTATTTTAACCGGCATGGAAGATAACCGGCCCAATCAGCCGGCGGACCAAAAACCCTCCAAACAGGGAGGAGCTAAACCATGAAGATAGCCCAGGGTCCGGTTAGCCGGCCGATTCTTACATCGATTATCTTTATTATTATCATAACAGTAGGCCTGGTTTCCTTTATGCGTCTTTCCATAGATCTGATGCCAGAAGTAACCTTGCCAAGTATATCCGTTTCAACAGAATACGCAAACATTGGTCCCCAGGAAATGGAAGAATTGATAACCCGGCCAATAGAAGAAGCGGTTGCCGCAGTGCAGGGTGTGGAAGAGATCACTTCCACTTCGACTGAAGGCAACAGTTCGGTGCGGGTTTCGTTTACCTGGGGCACAGACCTGGATGTTGCCACCAATGACGTCCGCGACCGAATCGACAGGATCATGGGTCGGCTTCCCGATGACATCGAAAGACCGATGATACGCAAATTCGATATATCGGCGTTCCCGATTATGTTCCTTAGCGTTACCAGCAGCATGAATGCGCTGGATTTGCGCCAGCTTGTGGAAGACCAGGTTAAATACCGCATGGAACGGGTGCCGGGAGTTGCCGCAGTTTCCATTATGGGCGGATTATACCGCGAGATCCACGTCGATTTATATGCGGAAAAACTCAAAGCGCTGGGGCTTTCCACCGATGCAATCCTCGCTGCCCTGCGCAATGAAAACCGTAATATTCCCGCCGGCCTCTATGACAAGGGCAACTTTGAAGTGCTGATCCGCACCCAGGGCGAATATTACGATCTCGATCAGATCCGCAATACTGTAGTAACTATGCGCAACGGCGCGCCCATCAAGATCAGCGATTTGGCTAATGTTGTCGATTCCTGGCAGGAAGTGCGGCAACTGAACCGCGTCAACGGTAAGGAAGGACTGCGAATCTCTATTAACAAGCAGTCCGGCGCCAATACCGTTAATGTCGCCAAATCTATCAAGGAAGAAATTGTCCGCATTAACCGTGATTTTCCGCAAATTGAAGTAATACCGGTTACCGATACATCGGTCTATATCAAGCAATCAATCAACAATGTTGGTAATTCCACCCTGGTTGGTGGTTTATTAGCGATCCTTATTCTGTTCCTGTTTCTGCGTAATGTATCCAGCACGGCTATTATTGCCACGGCTATCCCGATCTCGATCATTGCAACTTTTGCCCTGATGTATTTCGGCAAGTTTACACTCAATATCATCACCTTCGGCGGCCTGGCGCTCGGCATCGGTATGCTGGTGGATAATGCCATTGTCGTACTTGAAAATATTTACCGGCATCGCGAAGAAGGAGCCGATCGCATCAACAGCGCCCTGGACGGCACTTCGGAGGTGTGGTCGGCAATTCTGGCCAGCACCTTGACAACCCTGGTGGTGTTCTTTCCGGTGATTTTTATTCGCGGCATGTCGGGGCTGATCTTCCAGCAAATGGCGTTGGTGGTCAGTTTTTCGTTGATCTGTTCGCTGGTAGTGGCGTTAACCCTCATTCCCATGTTATCATCCCGTATGCTGCGTTACCAGCCGGCGCAACATTACAAGAATGAAAACACCCTGCATAAAATTTATGCCGTTAGCGAAGACATACTTGTAAAAGTGGAAAATGCCTATTCCAACCTGTTGGATAAAGCCTTGCATCATCGCAGAATGATCGTCCTTTCTATGGCCGGGTTGTTTTTGATTTCTGTTATCCTGGTCCGTTTTATCGGCGTGGAACTGATGCCGGCGGCCGATGAAAGTGAAGTGCGGGTTAACCTGGAGATGGCGGTTGGCACCCGTCTGGAGGTGCTGGATGAGACCGTTCGCCAGGTAGAAGATATTGTCAACCGTGAAGTGCCGGAAAAAATTGCGGTGATGACCCGCGCCGGCGCCGGTGGATTCCGTTCCAGCGGTAGTCATACCGCGGAAATCCAGGTTACTGTTGTACCCAGGAGTAAACGCGACCGCAGCAGCGAAGATATTGCCAATGACCTGCGCCGCAAACTGAGCGGCATCCCCGGCGTTACCATCCGTACCCGCGCCGGACAGGGCTTGTTTATTCTGCGGCTTGGCAGCGGCGAAGCCAACAGTATCACAGTTGAAGTGCGCGGTTACGACCTGGCCACCGCGCAGGCGCTGGCGCAGCAGGTTAACGCCGCCATTCAGCGCGTGCCCGGCATTACCGATACCAAGATCAGTCGCGAAGAAGGCAGCCCCGAACAGTTGATTGTGATCGACCGGCAAAAGGCGTCGGACCTCGGCCTGACGGTTGCCAAAATCGGCGAAGCCCTGCAAACAGTGGTTGGCGGCACCTATGCCTCCTATTTCCGCGATGGCGGCAAAGAATACCGTATCCTGGTGCGCCTCAGCGAAGGAGACCGGAAAAACCTTGCCGAACTGCTGGACCTGGTGGTGGTGAACAACAGCGGTAATCCGGTTATTTTGCGCAATGTCGTCACCGCGATGCCCCAGGAAGGCCCAACCCGCATCGAACGTAAAGACCAGGAACGCATCATCTCTATCGCCGCTAACTATACCGGCCGCGATATGGGTTCGGTGGTTACCGACATCCGTAAAGAGTTGAAGCAAGTGCCGGTCCCCAAAGATTTTGCGGTGGTGTTCGGCACGGATTACGAGGAACAACAAAAATCCTTCCGCGAGTTGATCTTTGGCCTGGTTCTGGCGATCTTTCTCGTCTATATGGTTATGGCGGGACAATTTGAATCCTGGCGAGATCCCCTCATCGTGCTGTTCTCCATCCCCATGGCCCTCATCGGCGTGGTGGTTACCATGATCATGACCAACACCATCTTTACCATGCAGGCGTTCATCGGCTGCATTATGCTGGCGGGTATTGTGGTGAACAACGCCATTCTGCTGGTCGATTACACCAACCAGTTGCGCCACAAACACGGCATGGCGCTCTTTGAATCCATCAAACTGGCCGGTTCTCGGCGGCTGCGGCCGATATTAATGACCACCCTGACCACAGTGCTGGGCCTTGTTCCGCTCTCGTTTGGTTTGGGCGAAGGCGGCGAGGCCCAGGCCCCGCTGGCCAGGGTCGTTATCGGCGGGTTGACCAGTTCCACGCTCATCACCCTGATTCTTATTCCGGTTGTTTATTCAATCTTTGAAACCCGTAAAGCCAAAGTATAAAAGGATTATGATCATGTTACCCGGTTTTGTGAAAAAATATATATTGTTGTTACTAATTGCCTGTACGATCACCGTTACGCCGTACCATTCCGTAAGCGCAACCACCGACCCGCAGGGAAATCCCTTTGCAGTATTGACCGGCGGCGACACGCTGCGCCTGAGCCTGCAGGACGCTATCCTCATGTCCCTGGAACGCAATCCCTCCATACAATTGCAGCGTTTGCAGCCGCTGGTAGCTAAAACCTGGGCCATGCAACAGTCTTCTCCCTACGACCCGGTGCTGGCCGCTTCCGCCAACCGCGTTAAAAGCAAAACCCAGCGGTTCCTTGGCGCCCAGCGTACGCCTTATGAATTCACCTCCGAGCGCACTGATTACGCCGCCTCGTTGTCGCAAAACCTGCCCATCGGCACCAATATAACCGCCAGTTTTCTGGAGACCAGCAATATTTCCAGCATCTATACCGATCAATTCACCGGCAGCATGAAACTGACCATCACCCAGTCGCTGCTGCAGGGGCTGGGACTCGGTTCGAACCTGGCCAGCCTGCGCCAGGCGCGGCTGGATGTGCAAATTTCCCAGGCCGAGTTCAAAGCCGTGGCCGAACAGGCCGTCGCCAATATGGAAAACGCTTACTGGACGCTGGCGCTGGCCGCACAGGAAAACGCAATACAACAGCAATCGCTGACCCTGGCATTAAAACAGCTTTCGGAATCGCAGGAGCGCGTGGCGGTAGGCAAGCTGCCGGTGTTGGAACTGGCGGCGGTGCACGCCGAAGTCGCCACCCGCAAAGAAGCGCTGATCGATGCGCAGAGCCGTTACGAACAGGCGCGGCTGCGCTTTATTTACCTGGTTACGCCCGAAGCGGCTAATGCCTGGACGATAACGCCACAGCCCATCGATCGGCCGTTTGTGCCAGCCGATACCCTCGACGATGTTTCCCTGCACGTCCAGGCCGGCATGCAATATCGCCCCGACCTGCTGCAGGCGCAATATAACCTCAAAAAAGGCGCTATTGAACTCTCCCGCACCCGCAACGGAATTCTGCCCAAACTGGACTTTTTCATTTCGTTTGGCCGCTCGGCTTATGCGGAATCGTTCAAATCCAGCCTGCCCGATAAACACAGTCCCTATTACGAAAGCAGCGCCGGACTGTCGTTTGAATTTCCGGTGCTCAAGCTGAATGACCGGGCGCAGTTACAGCGGGCCCACTATACAAAAGAACAGCTGCAACTGGCGCTGGATAATATGAAGTTGATGGTGGAACTGGATGTGCGCGCCGCTTATGTCGAAGTAGTGCGCTCCCGGCAACAGATCGGCGCTACAATTATTACCCGTGAATTGCAGGAAAAGAAACTGGACGCCGAACTGGAGAAATTCCGCGTTGGCAAGTCCACCAATTACCTGGTATTGCAGGCGCAGCGCGAGCTCACTTCCAGTCAGTTGGACGAAGCGCGCGCCCAGGTGGCCTACCTCAACGCCCTGGTCAGTCTTTACCAGATGGAAGGCACGTTGCTGGAAAGAAGAAATTTGAATTACTGATGTTTTAATAGGGGGCTTTCAAAACGTACGGGCAGACATGCGTTATTGTCCGCGTTATAAGGGGATTACCGCTCGACGCATATTCCCGTAAGGGCGACCCGGCGGGTCGCCCCTACCGAAATTTTACATTTGCCGTTTCACGTCTCACATTTCACCACATAAAAAATCATCTTGCAAATTGCATTATTAATCATTATTATTCGTAATAATTTTAATACTTTTGGGTGGCAGGTGGGAGTGATGATTTCATTAAAAACAGCTATACCTGTAAATAAAACGCCCCGGCCTAGGTCGGGGCAAGGTGTTACCTGCGGAGACAACTCTCCAAATTATTGTGGAAAGGCGCTTCTCAAAGTCAGGTTTTAATGAATAAAATTAAACTATTATTCATAAAAAAGCAAGTATTATTTTTCATCACACTTAAAAATACAGGGAGGAAATATGCCCCAGGTGCTTGGTATCGATCTTGGCCCCAATTCAATTGGCTGGGCTCTGATTAACGAAGAAAAAAATCAAATCATTGACACAGGAGTACGAATCTTTCAGGAAGGAGTGAATCGGCCGCAAGGCAAGGAAGAATCCAAAAACAAGGCCCGGCGCGATGCCCGCGGCGCCCGCCGCCGTAATTTCCGTTATAAAATGCGCCGTAATACTTTGATAAAGGCATTAAAAAAGCTAGGAATGTTCCCCGACGACCCGTATGCAGTACAGGATTATTTTAAAATGGATCCCTACCTGCTCCGTAAACGCGGCCTGGATGAAAAACTCACTCTAGTGGAATTGGGCCGGGCATTATATCACCTCGATCAGCGCCGCGGCTTTCTTTCAAACCGCAAAGCCGGTGGCAATGAAGACAGCGCTATATTTAAAGGCGATCAAGTAAAAGCCGGGATTAATGAAGTTAAAATTATTTTAGAGGAAAATAAATACCGCACTTTTGGTGAATACCTGGCATCGTTAGACCCGCATGATAAACGCCGCCGAAACCGTTATACGCTGCGGCTCTGGTACAAGGAAGAATTTGAAAAACTATGGACAAAACAGCAGGAATTCTATCCCGAACAACTGAATGACCAGGAAAAAGCCTTTATTTACAAACTGATCTTTATGCAACGGCCATTACGCAGTCAGAAACACCTGGTCGGCTTTTGTACTTTTGAAAAGGACAAACGCTGTGCGCCGAAAAGCTCCCCGGTGTTTCAGTATTTCCGGGTTCTGGAACAAGTCAACCGCCTGCGCATTGGCACAACCGAACGCAAAAATGAACCGTTGAATGATGAAGAAAGAAAAACTCTTATCGACTATCTTAACGTCAACAGTAAACTTGAATTTAAAAAGATGCTCAAACTGTTGCATTTACCGGAAGATACAATAATCAATCTGGATACGGAAAAACTACTGGGAAATCACACCTATTCCGAACTGGTCAAAATATTTGGCATAGACCGCTTTACGCAAATGACCGATGAAAAACGCTATGAAATCTGGCACACTATCCATTTTGCCACTCATAATGAGTGGCTGGAAAAATACGGCCGGGAACAGTGGGGACTGGATGACGAGGGTATTAAAAGTTTGCTTGGCAATACTATCGAAAATAAACCCAACGATGGTTATGCCCGGCTGTCCCGTAAAGCCATTATGAAAATTATCCCAAACCTGGAAAAAGGCGCCCGTTACGACGAAGCCGCGCTGGCCGCCGGGTATCACCACAGCATAGTGGATGAGGTGAAACCGGTGGAATTTCTGCCGGACCCGAATAATATCCGTAATCCTATTGTTCAGCAGGCCCTGTACCAGTTAAAAAAACTTATCAATGCAATTTTGCTCAACTATGAAAGACCCGACATCATCCGCGTGGAACTGGCCCGGGAGTTAAAAGCCTCCAAAGACCAGAGAACGGAAATTCGCATTCAAAATATCCAGCGCCAGAAAGAAGCGGAAAATATCCGGGCGCGTTTGATAAGAGACAATTATGTTCAGGATCCTAAACGGGATGATGTGATCAAATACCTGTTATGGCAGGAATGTGGTGAGACCGATCCCTATTCCGGTAAAAAAATAAGCTTAACAGATCTATACAAAGACCCCAAGTTCGAAATCGAACATATCCTGCCCTATAGTCGCAGCTTGGACGACAGCTTTGCTAATAAAACCCTGTGCAGCATAGAATATAATCGACAAAAAGGCAACCGCACACCCTGGGAAGCGTTTGGCCATAGCAACGACTATGAATTGATGCTGGAACGGGTGCGTAAATTTAAAAGTGAAAAAGCCTTTAGTAAATTACGAAAATTCCAGGTAAAGGATTTAGCCGCCGAGCTTGAAGACGAATTTATCAACCGGCAGTTGAACGACACCGCTTATATCTCCCGCGAGGCCCGCAAGTACTTGCAGCAAATTACCCCCAGGGTGGATATTGTTAAAGGCGGGGCCACCGCCAAACTGCGCACCTTGTGGGGCATGAACAGCATCCTTTCCGGCGATGAAAACGTTAAAACCCGCGCCGACCACCGCCACCACGCCGTGGACGCCCTGGTCGTGGCGCAAACAACATTGGGTATGCTGCACAAGCTGAGTTCATATCATAAATACAATAACCCCAATTATGCCAAAAAAGATCTGTTTGCCAAACCCTGGGACTCTTTCCGGGAAGAAGCCGAAACCGCGGTTAACTCTATCCTTGTTTCATATCATTTCCGCAACCGGGCGCGCGGCAAGCTGCACGAAGAGACCAATTACGGACAAATAACAGACCCCGAAAGCGGTGAAAAAGTTTACGTGGTACGCAAATCTATTGAATCCATCACCGCAAAAATGATCGGTAATATCGTCAACCCGGAAACGCGCAAGCTGGTATACCAGCGGTTGCGGCAGTGCGGGGTTAACACCCAGCAAAAGAAATGGGACATTCCCAAACAGGCGTTTGCCGAACCGTTACTGCACCCCAAAACCGGTCATCCAATCAAATCCGTACGCGTTAAAATACCGGCCGGTAATATGATACCCCTGTACGGCGAAAAGCGCAAACTGTTTGTCGAGCCCGGCGGCAACCACCACATCGAGATCTTTGCCAACAGCGATTACAGTAAAAAAACCGGCTATGTCATTTCCCTCTATGAGGCGGTCAAGCGTAAAAAAGCCGGTTTACCGGTTATCGATAAACGCCCGCGCGATACGGAATATCCCAACTTTGTCATGTCGTTAGCTATAAACGAAATGTTCCTGGTGGATGTTAAGGAAGAAGATATAGATTGGAATAACCCGGATCAAAAAATGTTGGCACAAAATTTATACCGGGTTCAAAAGCTGGAAATACAAAAACATATTACTTTACGACATCACACTGTTTCATTAAGTGGTTCTACAGATCCAGGTGTTATTAGTAAAATGCCTAACACTATTAATGGCATTAAAGTAGTGATTAATTATCTTGGAAAATTAGGTAAAGCCGATGCTTAAGCGCGTGCTCTATTTCGGCAACCCGGCGCAGTTGCGCGTCAAAGACCTGCAGCTGCGCATTCTCCGCCCGGAACAGGACGAGATCACTGCACCCATCGAGGATATTGGTTATATTATTCTGGATCATTACGGCGTCACCATTTCGCACCACGCCCTGGCGGAACTGCTGGCTAACAATGTGGCGGTGATCACTACCGACCAAACCCACATGCCGGCCGGGTTGTTCTTACCGCTGGCCGGCAATACCGAACAGGGCGGTTCGTTTCGGGCGCAGCTTGAAGCCCCGGATACCTTGAAAAAGCAGCTCTGGCAGCAAACCATCAAAGCCAAGATCCGTAATCAGGCTAATTTGCTCGACCAGGTCGGCATTACCGGCCATCCCTTAAAAAGCATGCTGCGCTATGTCTATTCGGACGACAGCGCCAACCAGGAGGGAGCCGCCGCCAAAGCCTACTGGCAATTGTTGTTCGATCCGGTGCGTTTCCGCCGTCACCGCTATGGCGAACCGCCCAACAACCTGTTCAATTACGGGTACGCTATTTTGCGCGGCGTGGTGGCGCGGGCGTTGTGCGGCGCCGGGCTGCTGCCCATGCTGGGCATCCATCACCGCAATCGCAACAATGCCTTTCCCCTGGCCGATGATATTATGGAACCCTATCGCCCGTTTGTCGATGAACTGGTGTGGCGCATGGTGCAGGACGAGCCGGAAATTGACGACCTGACCCCGGATTTGAAAAAACAGTTGCTGGAAATTCCCTCGCTCGGTGTTACCATCAAAGGCCAGGCCCGGCCGTTGTACCTGGCGGCGGCGCAAACCGCCGCCTCGCTGAAAAGATGTTACATGGATGAAGAAAAAACGCTCAGTTATCCTGTATTGTAAAACAATGATCCACTTAAACCCGTACAGAATTATGTGGCTGTTTGTCTTTTTCGACCTGCCGGTGGCGACCAAAACCGACCGGAAGAATTATACCCGCTTTCGCAAGAACCTGCTCAAGGACGGATTCACACAAATGCAGTTTTCCGTGTACTTGCGCCATTGTCCCGGCCAGGAAAACGCCGAGGTGCACGTGAAACGGGTGCGCACTTGTCTGCCGCCCAAAGGCCAGGTGAGTATTTTGCGGGTTACGGATAAACAATTTGGCCTCATAGAGACCTTTGCGAGCAAAAAAAAGATTCCACCGCCCACCGCCGGTCAGCAGTTGGAAATGTTTTGAGGGGGTATAGTGCAAGCAAGGGTAAAAAACCCACTTGCGGGGCGGTTTCCCGCCCCGGAAATGGCGCGTAAAATACGCATTTTTAGGGGCTTATAGCGCACCTAATGTACTAAACCTGACTTTGAAAACCAACCACAACGCCCCGCGCGGAACTTTATAACCGATGTTGAATGTACTAAACCTGACTTTGAAAACCAACCACAACTTCCAGCCGGGCATGCGCGATGACGGCCCGAATGTACTAAACCTGACTTTGAAAACCAACCACAACACCGGCCGCTGCTGGATTCGCCACACGTCCAATGTACTAAACCTGACTTTGAAAACCAACCACAACTAATATGGCGCTGCCCATAATTAAATGTGAAATGTACTAAACCTGACTTTGAAAACCAACCACAACAAAACGTCCAGGCCCTTTTCAGCTTTCAAAAATGTACTAAACCTGACTTTGAAAACCAACCACAACCGGTACACCAGCTCTAGGTGCCAGCGACTGAATGTACTAAACCTGACTTTGAAAACCAACCACAACTTCCAGCCTGGCATGCACGATGACGGCCCGAATGTACTAAACCTGACTTTGAAAACCAACCACAACATAGTGCTAACGCGGCTGCTGATGCTGATGAATGTACTAAACCTGACTTTGAAAACCAACCACAACTGCAGGTACATCCGGGCCAAACTTAGCGCAATGTACTAAACCTGACTTTGAAAACCAACCACAACTAAAAGGGTCTTCGGCAAGCATATCTCTAAAATGTACTAAACCTGACTTTGAAAACCAACCACAACACTTACCCGTTATTTAAACTGTTCAACTGAAATGTACTAAACCTGACTTTGAAAACCAACCACAACGAGATAGAAAAATTTTCAACACCTGGCTATAATGTACTAAACCTGACTTTGAAAACCAACCACAACGACTATCCACGGCCGCCGCTTTGATCTCGGAATGTACTAAACCTGACTTTGAAAACCAACCACAACTTGCAAGCGATACAATAAAACATTTTGCCAATGTACTAAACCTGACTTTGAAAACCAACCACAACCATCATAAATAAAAGCACTCAATCTGGCATAATGTACTAAACCTGACTTTGAAAACCAACTTTAATCAATTACGAATTAACAATTACGAATTACGAATGGGGATATTCACAAGCTGAAAGCTGTTAGCTAAAAGCTGACAACTGACAGCTTGAATGATGGGGTAGCTGCAATGCCGGGAATTTTTAATGCCTTAATTCGGAGCGGTTAGCTTAAATCCGGCAAACACCCGAAATGACCCCATCCTACCAGCTTTGAAAACCAAGCACAATGTACGGGCGAACCTGTGTAATTGTCCTCCCCTGTACACTTGCCCGTAAGGGCGACCCGGCGGGTCGCCCCTACCGAAATTTTACGTTTGCCGTCTCACGTTTCACTTTTGACAACTGAAAGCTGATAGCTGATAACTGACAGCTTTTCGTCTCACGTCTCACGTTTCACGTCTTAACGCTGAAAACTGAGGGTATGGCTGACAACTGACGGCTGATAACTGAAAGCTAAATGATGGGGTATCTATATTACCAAGAATTTCTTATACCTTGATCCGGTGCAGCGTATTCAAACCCGGCAAATTGCTGAATAAACCCCATCCTACAACTGATAGCTGATAACTGACAGCTATTTACCCCATTCGTAATTCGTCTTTCGTAATTCGTAATTTCCCCATTCGACGAACAGACCGGTTAATATAGCAATATCAGGAAATCGCCCCCTCACCGTTGACAGCAAGGACAAAAATAGCTGCTCCGCCCTCCCAACACCACCCGCTCTATAACAGCGCCGCATTTCAAACACGGCTGCTTGTCCCGCTCGTAAACGGCCAGTTCAAGCTGGAAAAATCCCGCTTCGCCGAGGGCGTTGCGGTAATCATTCAGCGTGGTGCCGCCTTGCGCAATGGCGCGGGACAGCGTCGCTTTGACGGCGGCGGCGAGAGCATCGAATTCCGCGGCGGACAAGTCCCGGCACAGGCGGCGCGGATCGATGCCGGCGGCAAACAGTGCTTCGTTGGCGTAAATATTACCCACGCCCGCGGCAACACGCATATCCAGCAGCGCGACTTTGATGGCGCGGCCGCTCTTCGCCAACGCCTCAGCCAGACTCGCGCCGTTAAATTCAGCGGAGAGCGGTTCAGGTCCCAGCCCGGCCAAACTTGCATATTCGGCTGGTGCGCCCGGCGGCGCGACTTCCAACAAACCAAAGCGGCGCGGATCGCGGTAACGCACCTGGATGTTGTTTTCGAGATCAAATATAATATGCGTGTGTTTATCTAAAGGAGCGTCCGGCGCAAACAGGCCGAGGTGTCCGCTCATACCCAGGTGAATGAGCAGCGTCGCGCCGTTGCTCATGTTCAACAACAGGTACTTACTGCGCCTGCCGACGCCGGTTATGGTTTGTCCGGTGACCCATTTTTCAAAATCGCCCTCATTAACCGGCCGGCGCAAGCGCGTTTCGAGTATATGTACCGCGGTAATTTTCTTCCCCGTTATCACCGGTTCGATGCCCCGGCGAATCGTTTCCACTTCCGGCAGTTCCGGCATAGCTTTCCATCTCCACTTCCGTGTTATTTCATGCGTTGTTGGAAACGTAACGCCGCAAAGGTAAAAATTATTCCGCCAAACGCCAGCAGCGCCGCGCCCTGCTCGTACACATGGTGGAATATGGCGCCCTTGATAAAGATCTCCCGCACCACTACCATCATATAGCGCATGGGATTCAAATAGCTGAGATATTGCGCAAATGCCGGCATATTTTCGATGGGAAACACAAAACCGGACATGAGAAACATGAACACCATAAAAAACCAGCTCATAAACAACGCCTGTTGCTGGGTGTGCGAATTGGCCGAGATAAACATGCCCAGTCCCAGCGTGCTGAACAAATAGATCACCGCAAACAGGGCGAACAGCAGCAGGTTGCCGACAATGGGAATGTGGTACCACACTTTGGCAAAACCCAGCGCTACCCCCAGTTCAAAAAATCCCAGGATGGCAAATGGAATGATCTTGCCGATCATCAGTTCATGCTTTTTCAAAGGCGTCACCAGCAATTGCTCCAGGGTGCCGATCTCGCGCTCGCGCACCAGTCCCATAGCGCTCAGCAGGGCGGTTACAATTGTCAGCAGGAACACGGCAATGCCCGGCACCATGTAATCGCTGTAATTGAGGTCGGGATTGTACCACACCCGCGTCTCCGGGCGGACGGTATGCGGAACCACCTCCGGGTTGACGGCAATGAGGCGCTGCTGCTGTTCTTCAACAAACTGCATCAGGATTTGGCTCACATACCCCAGGGTGATCGTGGAGGTATTGGCGTCCTGGCCGTCCAGCAGCACCTGGATATTGGAAACCTGCCGGCGCAGCAGGTTTGTGGAGAGATGTTGCGGCAGCACAATCGCAACCGACGCTTTGCCGCTGTTCAAATACCCGGCCAGGTTGTTTGAATTGGCTTCATAGTAATCAATGTTGAAATACCCGGAATGTTCAAACCGGGCAATAATATCACGGCTGAGCGTCGAGCCGTCCTGATCGCAAATGACGGTTTTGATATTATGCACTTCAGACGACACCACATAGCCGAGCAGCAACAACTGGATGACCGGCATAACGAATATGATCATCAGCATCGCCCGGTCACGGCGAATTTGCTGAAATTCCTTGCGAACAATATAGCTGATTTTATGCACAGGTCATCCTTCCAGGTTGGTTTTAAAATTCTTCATACTGATCATCAGCAGCAGCGTGCCGAATAAAAACAGGGATAACGTCGGCAGGTATAAATACTCAAACCCGATGCCTTTTAACATGATACCGCGCACAATCACCAGGTAATACCTGGCCGGAACAGCATAAGACAGCGCCTGCAAGAATTTGGGCAGGGCAAACAGTGGAAAGATAAAACCGGACAGCAATATCGAAGGCAGCAGCGTCCCCACCAGCGAGATCATGAGCGCTACCTGCTGGGTACGCGCTTTGGACGAGATTAGCACGCCGAGGCTGAGCGAAGCGTAAATGAACACCAGCGACAGCGCCGCCAGCAGCAACAGGTTGCCGCGAATAGGCACGGCAAATACAATTTTAGCAAAAGCCAGGACTACCGAGGCCACCACAAAGGCTACCACAATATAGGGCAGCACCTTGCCGATAATGATCTCGTACGAGCGAATGGGCGATACCAGGATTTGCTCCATGGTGCCGGTCTCTTTTTCGCGGGCTATGGTAATGGAGGTTAGCATAGCGCAGATCATCATCATCAACACCGCCAGCAAGCCGGGCACAATAAACTTGGTGCTATCCAGGTCCGGATTGTACCAGATGCGCGGCTGCACGACAACCGGGGCGTGCAGCCCGGAATTCAAATCCATAGTATAAGAAGCGAGTGCGGCGGTGATATAATTGGTTACGACCGTTGCGGTATTGGCATTGGAGCCGTCGATCAAAACTTGCAGCGACGCCGCAGGTTTGGCGACCAGGTCGGCACCGAACCCTTCGGGTATAACAAGCGCGGCGACTATAGTCCGATCCATCATCAACGGCTCGATCTGCCCGCGGTTGGTCAGGTCGGCGGCGATCTTGAAATACTGGTTATTAGTAAACAATTCCGCCACCTGCCGCGACGCCTGCGACCGATCCTGGTCGAGAATAGCGATTTTAATATCTTTAATATCAAAAGTGATCGCAAAGCCGAACAATAAGATCATTACCGTCGGCAGCACGAAAATAATCGTTAAACTGCGCGGGTCGCGCAGGATGTGGATCAATTCTTTTCTTATAATTGGCAGGATACGGTTGTGCATATTATTTTGTCCTGTACAAGGTAATGGCGAATCTATTTATCAATTAAATGAATAAAAACCTGTTCGACGGTTTCTTTATTATACTGTTCCTTCAGGTCATGCGGCGTGCCCATGGCGACAATTTTGCCGCTGTGCATTATAGAGATGCGGTTGCAGTATTCCACTTCATCCATATAATGTGTGGTCACAAACACGGTTACGCCGGACTGGGCGAGTTCATAAATTTTTTGCCAGAAATCCCGCCGTGAAATGGGATCGACGCCGCCGGTGGGTTCGTCCAGGAATAATATTTTTGGCTTGTGCAACAGGGAACACGCCAGCGCCAGCCGCTGCTTCCAGCCAAGCGGTAGTTCGCGTGTCAGCTTGCCGGACAGCTTTTCCAGGCCGAATTCGCGCAACGCCTTTTCACGGGCGGTTTTCAACTCGCGGACGGACAATCCATAAACGCCGCCAAAGAACTCGATATTTTCGCTCACCAGCAGGTCGTCATACAGGGAAAACTTTTGCGACATGTAGCCGATGTTCTGTTTGATTTTGGCGGTTTCCTTGTATACGTCATAGCCTTTCACATGCGCGGAACCGGAGCTTGGCAGCAGCAGTCCGCACAGCATTTTAATGGTGGTGGTTTTGCCGGCGCCGTTAGCGCCGAGAAAACCAAAGATCTCGCCGTCATACACCTCGAAAGAGATATGATCTACGGCGACAAACCGGCCGAAATGCCGGGATAAATCATTGACTTGAACTGATATTTGTTTATTCATTCCTGCTCTCTAGCGCATTAAATCGACAAACACATCTTCAATACTTGCCCTGATTTTATTTTTTTCAAACGACGCCACCCCGGAGCGGCCCATGGCATTATCGATAGCGATACGGATTTTGCAGTCATCGCCGCCGCTGACATGCACGCGGTCGCCAAAAATTTGCACGGAGGCAATATCCCGCTCTTCTTTCAACAGGTTGGCGGCGCGGACAAAATCATCGCAGGTAATTTCATAGAGAATGCCGGAAAACAAATCCGGTATCTTTTCCGGCGTGTCCAGGGCCAGAATCTTGCCTTTGTGAATAAAAGCCACCCGGTCGCAGCGCGCGGCTTCATCCATATAAGGGGTTGTCACCAGTATGGTAACGCCCTGATCGCGCAAATCTTTCAAGATGGCCCAGAATTCCCGCCGCGATACCGGGTCTACGCCGGTGGTCGGCTCATCCAACAGCAGAATTTGCGGGGTGTGGATCAGCGTGCACGAGAGCGCCAGTTTTTGCTTCATGCCGCCGGACAGCGCCTGCGCCCGTCGATTCGAAAACGGCCCCAGCTTGCTGAATTGCAGCAGCCGTTCCAGACGGGTTTCCCGTTCCGCTTTCGGCACGCGGAACAGGTCGGCAAAAAAGCGCAGGTTTTCCGCTACGGTCAAATCCGGGTACAACGAAAACCGCTGCGGCATATACCCGACCAGCGCACGGATTTGGTAAATCTGTTTGGTTACGCTGTAACCGCCGACGAGACACTCCCCTGCATCTGCTTTGAGCAAACCGCACAGAATCCGCAGAGTGCTGGTTTTGCCGGCGCCGTCCGGACCGATGAGCCCCAACATCTCGCCGCGCTGTACCTGCAAATGTAAATGATCGACTGCGGTTACCTCGTGATAGGTCTTGACCAGGTCATTGATTTCAATATCAAAAATCATTTTAGCGCCTGTATTCAGTAAAATTCATTACATGTGAATTAATCGACATACACATCCGCCGGCATGCCGATTTTCAGCACGCCGTCCGGGTTTTCGACAACTACTTTGACGGCATACACCAGTTCGGCGCGGGCTTCTTTGGTCTGCACATTTTTCGGCGTAAACTCGGCTTTGGGCGAAATCCAGGTAATTGTGCCGGTAAAGGACTGCGCCGGTTTGAGGCCGGTTTCCAGCCGCGCTGCGCCGCCGATTTTAACATGACCGAAATCCGCTTCGGTAATATAGAATTTGATCGTCATTTTTGTCAAATCAGCAATCAATGCAATCGGCCCGCCGGGTCTGGCCAGTTCGCCCTGTTCCACATACTTTTCCACAATCGCGCCGCTCACCGGGGTAACAATTTTTGTATCCGCCAGTTGCTGGTTGACCAGCGCCAGTTGCGCGGCCACCTGTTTTTCTTTGGCTTTCAGGGCGTCGTAACTGGTTTGCGCATTCAGGAACTGGGTTTTGGCGGCTTTGAGGGCGGTCTCGATGTCATCATAATTCTGTTGGGTGGTGCTTTCATCAGCCAGCAGCGCTTTAACGCGGTCGTATTTCTTTTGCGTATTATCCAGGTTATCCTGCGCCAGGATGACCATGCGCTGCGCATTTTTGATATTAAGAATTAGTTCTTCCAGTCCCGCGCCGATCTGCCGTTTTTGCAAAACGATCTTTTCCGAATCCACTACCGCCAGCGTCTGACCGGCTGTTACCAACTGGCCTTCTTCGATGGGCAATTGTACGATTGTGCCGGTGGTCTGCGAGCTGATCAGGACTTCTGTTGCTTCCAGCGTACCGGAACTATAGGCCCCGGTATTTTTTTTGCCGGAACAGGATGAGAAAATGAATACCCCGGTTAAAAGGGCAAGCGCTAAATATTTATACTGTTTTTTCATGCAATTTTATCCTCAAATTAATTACTTTTCTTCAGTTGAGAAAGCATCGCCTTCCGCCCTTTTCAAATTTGCCAGGGCCAGCAGATAATCGATTTCCGCGCGGGCTTGTTGCAATTGCGCCCTGGTCAGATCAAACTGCGCGTCCAGATAATCACTGTTGCCGGCTGTGCCGATTTTATAATTATTCTCCACAATGCGAAACGATTCTTCGGCCTGGCTCACCATCTGCCCGGTCATTTCCAGCCGTTTGCTCACCTCATCGACCTGCAAACAAGCCTGGTCAACATCCAGCCGCACTGCCAGGCGCACCTGGGCAATGCTGTTATCGATGGATTGTGTTTTCAGTCGGGCCTGTTGCACCTGGGAGCCGGTTTTGCCCCAATTCCACAACTTCCATTCCAGTCCGACCCCGGCTACCCAGTAATTCATCCACTCATCGGAAGTAAAATTCAATCCCGGCTTGCCGTAAGCATACGAAGCAAAAGCCGCAACCGAAGGCCAATAATCGCCTTTGACGATTTTTTCCGCATATCCGGCGGCGGTTTTCAAAGAGTTCAGGGATTGAAATTCCAGGCGCTGCGCCATAGCCAGGTTCAGGGTTCCCTCCCGGTCCACCGACTGCAATTGCGGGGTTATGACTTGTTCCACCACCGGCTTTTCAGATACCGGTTGACCGATGAGATTCGCCAGGTAAGTGCCGGAAAGTTGCACCGCATTTTGCGCCTGCATTACCGCCAGTTCAGCCTCGGTCAGTTTGACCTGTACTTTGAGCACTTCATCCTTGCGGGCCAGTCCCTGCTCATAAAAATTTTGCACATCTTTCAAATGCTGCTCGACCTGCTTTTGTCCGGTGCGGGTGATCTCCAGAATCTGCATGGTTTGCTGTACATTGCGGTAGCCCACTTCCACCTGGTACAACAACTCGTTCTTCTTGCGCTGGTACTCGTATTGCTTGTTATCAGCCAGGGCCAAGGCGCTCTTTTGCCGGTTCGTCAGGCGAAAGCCGGTGAACACGGGTTGGGACAGCGTGATCTTGAAATCATACGTATCCAGTGAGCCGAGCTCCATACCGCCTTCGGGAAAGATGGAAACAGCTTGCCCATAGGGAGTTTCTATCGGCGGTATCTCGATTTTCGGTAATTCGCTCTGCCGTTTGTAAGAAGCGGCAAAGTTCAGCGCCGGCAACAAATCCTTGTGCGCCTGCTGCTGATCTTCTTTAGCGGCAAGAGCGTCAAGCCGGGCGATTTCCAGAGAGGGATTGTTGGCGAGCGCCAGGTCAAAGCACTGTTGCAGGGACAGCTCTTCCGCCCCGGCAAAAACCGGGTACAACATTAAAAACAGTAATAATCTTTTATATCGCATAATATCACCATACTGCTAGCGGGGAAGCAGGCCATAGAGCAACAGGTCTTTAATGGCCGCTTTCCTGCGGGTTAATAGTTCAGCTTCACTTATCGGGAATTTTTCCATAAACACATCGATGACCGGCCGCATGGTAAAAAACATGATATTCAGGCCGAGAACATTTAATATAGTCTGCATCGGATCGACCGGGCGAATCTCGCCGCGCTTGGCGGCTTCATCGATTTTAATCAGCACCTTGGTGGATAACTCGGTAATCAACTCGCTGAAAAAATGATGCAGCACTTTTTGGATCGCCGGGTTGCTGCCATGTATCTCCCGGACCAACAGCTTGGGTAAATTGGGATTTTGCGCCAAAAAGTCGATATGCGCGTCCACAAACGCCGGAATAAACTCGGCAACGCCGGTGGTTTTTAAATCCATCATCTCGAAAAAGCCGGTAAAAAAGCGATGAAAGGTATCGGAGATGATGCCTTCAAACAGTTCATCTTTGGATTTGTAATAATAATAGATCATCGCCTTGTTGATCCCGGCCAGATCGGCAATCTCCTGCATGCGCGCGCCGTCATAGCCTTTTTCCACAAACACCTGCCAGGCCGCGTCGATGATTCTTTGCTTGGAATTTTCATCTGTCATGTTCTTAACTAACCATTTAGTTTAACTAACCAGTTGGTTAAATATAGACAATTTTTTCTTTGCTGTCAAGGATTTTTTGTAATTTTTTGAAAAAAATTTGTTGAATAGGAATTTCTTAAAGTGAGACGTCAAACGTGAGACGTGAAACGAAAAGCTGTCAGTTGGTAGGATGGGGTAATTTCGGGTGTTTACCGGATTTGAGCTAACCGTACCGAGTCATAAAATAAGAAATTCATTACATTACAGATACCCCATCATTTAAGCGGACGGGATGACAGCCCTGAAATGTGAAACGTGAAACGGCAAACGCGAGATGGTAAAAGAATGACGATTTGTTAAATTTTCGGTAGGGGCGACCGGGTCGGTCGCCCTCTGCTCGACCTGGGACGAAGTTCCGTCACAGGCGGAGATGTTCCCCAGGTCGCACAATAAGGCGAGACATGTTGTCCTACCGGGCTCACTGTTTCGCCACTAACGTGGCTTTTTATATACGCTTTGATTTGCTAGAAACATCTCACCCCTAACGGGGTTAGCTGGCGTAGATCGCGCCGGACATTCGTCCGGTGCGGGTGGTAAAACAGGATATTTATCCTGTTCTTGCCTACTATCAAGCCGGGATAGAAATCCCAATT
>JAKQIY010000072.1 GCA_029561455.1 bacterium | reverse complement strand
CGCCAAACCGGCAATTAAAAAACACAACTCGTAAACCAAAGTACTATCTGTATACGGCCTTCCAGACAGACGGGAGTGTAAAGCGCTTAGAGGAATGCCATACATATTCCCCACGATCATCACTTGCGCAGCCGCTAAAATGATTTTAGCTTTTGCCGGGCCGTATTCTTTTTCAATAACCTGGTAAGCGTCTTGCTGCGGCAGTCCCCCGGTATCGGCAAAATGCTGGGCAAATAAAATGGCTTTGGCTTCTTCAGGTTTTATATATTGTTCTCCCCCGCTTAGAAAACTACTGATCTCTTCCGAACTCATTCCCTGACTTAATGCCATCCGGGTATGAGCCCAGGAACAGGCAGCGCAGCCGTTGACTTGCGTAACCGCCAGCATAATACGTTCCCGGAAATTCTCATCGACTACTTTATAAATCTTATTCCTAAGCAGTAACAATAATGCTCCCGGCGCAAAAATTAACGCCGTATAAAGTTCCGGTAAAGTAAATTTCTTTTTATAGCGGTTGTCTGAAAACAGTCGTTCAGGCATTGTTTCTTTCAAAATATTCCAAGTCAATTCCCAAAAAGAGCTACTTGACCAACAGCATCTTTTTACTCTGCATAAAACCTGTTGCAGTTCTCAAGCGGTAAAAGTAAATACCGCTGGGTAGTTTGGAACCGTCAAAGGTAAGGGAATGTTCACCTATGCCGGTAACATTATCCACCAATACTTTTACCGTGCGGCCGGTAATATCCAAAACCTCCAAAGTAACCTGATCCGTTTGCGGTAAAAAAATTTTATCGCTGTTTCGGGATTAAACGGATTGGGATAATTTTGTTCCAATCCATAACCGTCGATCAGTCTAGAGTTTTTTTTTACTCCTGCGGGTTCAATGCCCATTATGGAAAGCATCTGTGCGGCGTAACGATTGCCGAACTCACGATACCCTTCGGAATCGAAATGCACGTTATCTTCCTTGTCGGTGCAGCCGCTTGAAGGAATGACGTAAGAATTGGGCAGGGTTTTAGGCAGTTTAGCAATGATCGAATTCATGCTGGCGCAAATACCGCCCTGATCGGCATGAACGACCTCACCGGCCAGAAGGGGTATTGATTGCGGATCGAGATTCAGGTCGGTCATCAGATCATCATAGATTTTTTTTACTTTGGCCGGCCATTGGTTGTCGCCGGTATTGGACTCGCCCTGGTGCAAAAGAATGCCCTTAATGACGCCGTCCTGCTGGGCCTGTTTGGCCAAGTCCACCATATACTGGTAAGGATTGCCCTTATATTCTTTGATAATATCCTGAAACCACTGCTCGGTGTAGGTGGAATCATAATCCATATAAATATCCTTGTCGAACAACTCGATGCGGCAGCCGCCGATGGAGACATTGATCACGCCGATTTTAATGCTGTCCGGCAGGTTTTCGACCATGGTTCTGCCAAAATAATCAGCCGGGGAAAGTCCATTCCAGCATCGGCACAGCGGCGGAACCGCGGTGTACCATTTGCCCTTGATCCTGCCCAGGTTTGAACAGGCCACCGCCTGCAACACTTTGAAACGGCTGTCGACTGTCCGGTCTTGTTGTTCGATAGTTCCCTGCCCTTCCATATTGGACTGGCCAAAGCACAGGTAAATGTAAAAATTCGGGTCCTGCGCGTAACTGTTGGTTGTTGCCATGAAAAGTCCTGTTAATATAAATACGAGTGCGAATATGATTTGCTTGTTTATGCTATTCAAAATTGATTTAGCGCTCACGTTAACCTCCGGAGAACTTTACTATAATCTGGACTATTTTTTTTTCTTACCCTAAAATACAAAAACTAGACGTAAAACAAAACTTGTATATTTTTTCGTTCCGTATACCTCATCCCAAGTCTCCCGGCTTGGGACGCACACTCACAGCCTCTGGCTGGGAAATGATTAAATTTCTCGTTACCCCGACAGAGCCGGGCGGTTGTGATTCCGGGCCGGAGACCCGGAACCAGGTACTACGGTCCAGATATCGCTCATATTTGAAAAAAGAGAAATTGAAAATATTGGCAAGTTTACTCGTTGATAATCTCCTGATTAGAAACGGCTAGTCAGGTAATCTCCGATTCCTAAAGATTGAAATACCTGCACAGATTTTTCAAATCAGAGATTTTGAACAAACGGGTTCCAATCAGGAGATTGGAACCAGAAACAAAAGCCCCATCAGGGGCGAAATGTCTATAGCAATCCCATCAACTACCCAATCAAGCCCCGTTAGGGGCGAAACCTAGTTTTATAACCTATTCCATCATCAATACTGATTCTGGAGCGGAGAAAAACGCGAATTAAAACCCGCATTACACCAATGGCTGCACCAGGTTTATCAGGTTGCCGCAGGTATCCTCGAATACGGCAGCGATGATCGGCCCCATTGGCGTTGGCTCGCTGCGGAATTTCACTCCCAGCGCCCTGAGGCGTTGGTACTCTGCGGCAATATCTTTAGTGATGAATGCCGTTGCAGGGATACCGGCCTTGAAAAGCGCCGCCTGGTAAACACGCGCCGGTTCGAACGCCATAGGTTCAAGAACCAATTCGACACCTTCCAGGCCATCCGGCGAGACGACCGTCAGCCAGCGGTATTCGCCCATCGGGATGTCCGCCATCTTTGTAAAGCCGAGAACCTTTGTATAAAACTCCAGGGCTTGCTCCTGGTCTTTTACTGATACGCTTATGAACTTTAACTGCATATACTCTCCGTTTTTCAGATTACCTCGACCCAAGCCTCCCGGCCTCGGAATGGAAAATGTACAAATGACAAATTTACATACTTTCCTCACCGGCAGAACCGGGCAGTGGCAGTACCAACCCGGAGACACGAAACCAGGTAAAATGTGAATCCTCTTATGCCTGTTCTGCGTACAGGACTCTCAATATACTCATACCCGCAGTATACCCCGAAATCCTCTGACAGCATAGTAAGATTCTGCGCCGTTGTGATAGATAAAAACCTGGTTGTAGCGGCGGTCGCCAAAAATAGCGCCACCGAGTTTACGTATATCGGCAGGGGTTTTCAGCCAACTCGAGGTTTTCGTATCAAAATCTCCCAGTTTCTGCAACTCCCTGTATTGTTCTTCCGTCAAAAGCTCGATGCCCATAGCGGCGGCTATATCGTTAGCGTTATTGTCCGGCCTGACGGTTTTCCTTGATTCAAACGCTTCACGGTCATAACAAACAGATCTGCGGCCTTGCGGACTTTGCGCAGCACAATCACAAAAGATATATTCGTCCGTCTTGTCATCATAACCAACCACATCCGGCTCGCCGCCGGTCCGTTCCATTTCGTTAAGCGACCACAATTTTTCGGGATTCGCTTCCAGCCTGGCTTGTACTTTAACCCAATCAAGTCCTGCATGGCGGCGCAGGTTCTTTTCAAACCTGGACTGCACTACCCGCAGTAATTCTTGTTTTTGAGATTCTTCCATGACTTTATTCCAAATATATTTCTAACTTTTCAGTTCTTTGTTAGCTCGTCAAGTCTCCCGGCTTGGGATGGAAATTCACTGCTTCCGGCAGGGAAAATGTAAAAGTCAAATTTACAAACTTGACTTTCAGGCGGAGCCGGGTGATGGTAGTACCGGGCCAGAGACCCGGAACCAGGTAATTTCAACAGCAATCACGTCCCAGGTATTCCCTCGTGTAAGCGGCATAGCGCGCGGGTTCTGTGGTGATTTGTTACCTCGTCCCAAGTCTCCCGGCTTGGGACGCATATTCAAAGCCTCCAGCTTGAAAATGTACAAAAAGGTAAAGTTACAAACTTACGTCCCCGGCAGAGCCACCAGTTGTTGCGCGGCGCACCGTTGACGACCAGCCGGGTGCGCCAACGCCTCACCGCGGCATCAGCGCGAATACACCCCAACCCAGGTATTCACGCGTGTAAGCGGCATAGTGCACAGGCGCCGTGGTGAGTTCGGCGCGTACCTCCGGCGCGAACTCATCGCCGGGATTGGCTTCAAGCCAGCGGCGCATGGTAAGCCATTTGGCCGCCTCGTACCTGTCCCAGCCGTCCTGGTTAGCCAGAACCATTTCAACCACGTCATATCCAAGCCGGCCGAAAGACGCGACAAATTCCGGAAGCAGGAGATAGTCGGAGATTGCGTTGGCATGACACTCCCTGGCAACATCTTCCGTCGGCGGTAACTGCCGCCAGTAGGGCTCGCCGATAAGAATGATCCCGCCGGGGCGAAGGCTCTGCGCTAAAAGCTCGATTGTACCGGCGACGCCCCCGGCGATCCACGTGGCGCCGACGCAGGCGGCAACATCGACCTTTTCGGCAGAAACATAGCCGGCAGCATCGTCATGGATGAATTTGACCTGAGCGGCGACGCCGAGTTCTTGAGCGCGATGTTGCGCCTGCCCGGTGAACAACTGGCTCATGTCGATGCCGACGCCGCTAATGCCGTAATCGCGCGCCCAGGTGCACAGCATCTCTCCCGAACCGCTGCCGAGGTCGAGAATTCGGGCCCCGGATTGCAAACGCAGCGCCGCGCCAAGCGTGGCAAATTTTTCGGGTGTAAACGGGTTATGGATGCGGTGAGCGCTTTCGCTGATGTTAAATATCCGGGGAATATCCATACAGAAAATCTCCTTAGGGGTTAAAAGTGATTCAAACAATGCAAATTGCCGGACAAATGTCCGGCTTTATTGTGCCCTCCGAACAACATATCCAGGGCGAGCCCGGCACACCCTGGTTGCCGTTAGCCAGGTAATTTACCAGGTTCTGTTGCCAAGTTAAACAGTGATGACAACATTGCCCTTTTTGTGGCCTTTTTCGACATACTGGTGAGCTTCGGCAATTTTTTCCAACGGATAACATTTATCAATAACCGGTTTTACCTTTCCGGCCTCAACCAACTCTTTGAGGAACATTAACGCTTCAGTCTTTTCAACAGACATCCCCCAGATAAATCTCTTGCCGCCTGTTAGAGAAGTCCATAGCGTTAGAACAAAGTTTTTCAGCATGTTACCTGTAGTCAAGAGATAGCAACCGTTTTTCTTTAACGAGCCCTTGCAACGTGAAAACGAGCTCTTGCCTACTGTATCAAAAATAAGATTATATGTCTCGCCGTTTTGGGTAAAATCTTCCTGAGTATAGTCAATTACCTTATCTGCCCCAAGTGATTTCACTAATTCCAAATTAGCGGTACTGCATACCCCGGTTACTATTGCCCCAAAATACCTGGCGAGTTGCACAGAAAAAGCCCCGATACTTCCGGAAGCGCCAATAACCAGGACTTTATCGCCGTTCTGAATATGCGCCTTGTCCCTAAGAAAAAACAATGCGGTCGTTGCTCCGTCAACAAGGGCAGCGGCTTCCTCGTAGGTTGTATTGGCCGATTTTATTGCCAACGACCCTTTTTCGGGCATACATTTATATTCGGCGTAAACACCCGTTCCAAAACCGCGAAATCCATACACCTCATCGCCCTTCTTAAACCGGCGGACATTTTTACCGATGGATTCTATTTTCCCGGCGAACTCTGTTCCCAGGATCTGAAACTTTTTTCCGGGTTTTGTAAATCCAAGCAGTATCCTGCTCAATAATGTATCCCCTCGGCGCATCATTGTATCCGCGGTTGTCACTGATGTCGCATAGACTCGTATCAGCACTTCATTGTCCTTTGGAATTGGATTTTTTACATCCTCAAGGTGAAGAACATCCGGTGTTCCGTATTTTTTATAGACAATCGCTTTCAATAGTATTTCTCCAATAGGTGTAAGAACCTGAAATAATATTTAGTGTGTTTGATAGTGTACTATACTTTCCATATTTATACCTTTTGATACTGCGTTGTTATTATGCGCCCCGGACAGCATATCCAGGGGAGCCTTACCTCGTCCCAAGCCACCCGGCTTGGGAGGCAAATTCACTGCCTCTGGCGGGTGGTATAAAAAAGCTAGGAGATTTTTTCGTTACTCCGGCAGAGCCGGGTAGCAATGATTCCGGGCCAGAGACCCGGAACCAGATATTATGCGCCCTGGACAACATCAGGCTGTCCGAGAACTAGCAATTCTCCCTCCCAAGTTGGAATTGGGAGGGAACTAGTGAGTGAAGCTGTGCTTCTCAATCAATTAAAAGTCAACTACTTAAATCCTTCTACCGTTTCTTTCCAAGCTCAGATTGGAACCAGAAGCCAGGAGCTTACCACCCCATCCTGTCCTTAATCACCGGCAGTATTGCATTGGCAATTTTCTGTTGGCCGCTGATATTGGGATGCCAGTCCGAGCCCCGGTCTGTCCCGGTCAGCAGGCTGGTGCTCATGCCGATATAATAAACCGCTTTATTCGTATTGTTGGCCTGGCATTGCGTCACGACTTCCTGTATATACGTTGAACAAGGCGAACCGATCATCGGCCCGCACACGCAGAAAATCGTCACCCCGGCATAGTTGGACTGCACGCGATTGATGAGTTGCGTATAGGCGTCCTGAAACACCGCTTTATCCGGATATGGCTGCGTGGAAAAATCATTGGTGCCGAGATTGATAATTACCACCTGGGGAATCCATTTCGTAAAATCCCAAACCCGTGTTGCGTTGTTATAGCAGGTGCGGTCATAAACAGAGGGCATTGGCTCTGCCGAGGTCTTGTTGGCGTCGCCATAGTTGCGCACCACGCCCTTGCCCGAATAGGCAACCATTTGATAATCGGCGTTCAGAGCCTTGCCAACCAGCGCGGCATAGGACAAGGCGGCGTTCTCGGTTTCATTTTTAAAAGGCTCGCTGGCGCTTAACCCTTCCACTCCGTAACCGCAGGTCATGGAATTACCAATGATTTCAATGCGCCGCTCCGGAGCCGGATTGGGCGACAGTAAATCTTTGCCTTTATCCAGAATAAAGCCGAGGAATTCACCCTGGCCGACAAACGCTTCAGTGCGCTTTTCAATTAAAATGGTATGGATCGTATCCGCCAGGCCGGTCGCTACGGAATAGACCGTCGCAGTATCCGTTTTCAACACCTGGGGATTGCCGTTATCGATGGTCACGGCATAGTAATTATTGCCGTCGACCAGCCGGAGGGAACAACTCGTCCCCTCGAATTTGGCGCGGATATAAACGCCGGACCAGTCAAAAACAGCCTTCTTGGGGTCGGTGCGATCAAATCGCCCGACATACTGAATATTCGCATTATCGGCATCGATAACGCCGTTGGTCACTTTATCTTTTACAGGATTGGAATCTTTGTCCGAACATGCAAGTGAAAACAGTGTGAGAATAAGAGCTAAAGACAGGACTACATAATACAATACTTTCATGGCGTCTCCCTGATAAAAGTTGTTCTTGAACAAGTATTTCCTGGATCGTGTTGCAGTCAAAACAGGAAAAATTATTTTGCACTATTATGCCAATTTCTTAACCCCGGCAGCTAAACAGTTACCGAGATTTTCAATCCAGATCAATAATTTAATTTCAGGCAATTAACCTCCATAAAAGCATACGATTTTTATAATTACTAGTCAAGAGGAAAATATGCCTGGCTTGTAATAACCTAAATTATTCTTCCAAGCTGTTGTTGGTTTACACAATAATGCGAAATTTATTATTTTTCTGCTCCTGTGAAAAGACCGAAACTTAAAGTAATACCCCAATTCAAAAATCGCCCTGAATGAACATCTCCTGGCGTCGGGGCGTTAATTCAGGGCGGTTAAAAACAGTATTTAACTAATCAAAACGTCTAATGATTTTTTATCATTCTCGGATAATAAACCATTACGCGACTTGAATTCCGTAGCAGAAATAGTGTATCTGCCGCCTAATTGTTTTGCCATATTTTTGAACATAGTACCGGTAAGCAATTTATAGGTTGTGAACAAAACCATTTTTGCGTTTGGCAAGTTTGGCAGTGTGGCTGCGAATTCGTTCCACTCTTTTTGGGGATGCTGCATGACGACGAACAGTCCGCTTGTCCAGCACCCTAATAACACATAATCGACATTAACCAGCAATTCAGGTTTATAATCCTGGATTGATGAAATATGCAAGTCTATTGCTTTGCTTTTTAAATAATTATGCATTTCTTCGGCATATTTCCTGGTAATACCGGTTTTACTATTGTAAATAATAACCGCTTTTTTCATAACGACTCCATAAAGAACAGTTAACTTGCGATTCCGGATCAATCTGTATATACAGCAAGGTCCAGTTTTGCTTAAAATAAACTTTAATTTTATTCTGGAATGAGATGATTTAATACGTTGCGATAACCCTTATAACCATTATTCCAATAATGATAAGCATACGCAGGATAACACAGTTTGTTACACAATTTTATCCCTCACGCCTCGCCCTGCATTGCAGAGGTCAATGAGTTAACTGCCATCATAAATCATAACACTTTTATTGTATCAGTTACAATTTCAAGCAGATTTTTCTTGGTTATCTCCACGAAATTCTTTTAATTATTACGGAAATACCAAAGCATGGCAAGAGATAAAAGGACAAATTTTTTATTGATCGATATTATCAATTGAGGTTATATATCGGGTCACCCATGATAAATAATCATAATTGTACAATACGATTAACGGTTGCGAATAACGGAAAATCCGAATTCAATACACTTGAGCCCAAATAAGGTAATAAATTAACAGATCAATTTAAAGATGGTTTTTTAAAACCTGGCGTTTGTTAATGATCACAATATGGAATTAAACGCATACTTTTCTGCAAAAGAAAAAGTTATCACAAATAATGACGTTGGCTATCGTTCAGGAATTGCAGCGGAGGGAAAAATGAAATATGTAGTAATGATCATTCTTTTCACCAGTCTAGTCATGCTTGTCCCCTTTTGGGGAAACGCCCAGGACCAGAGTATTCAGGCGCTGGTCGACCAGGTGAGCGGTGATTCAATATTTGCGCAAATTGCAGTTCTCGAAAAGATGGATCGTGTTAACTACCATCACAACCGGGAATGCAAAGAGTACCTGCTGAATTATCTGAAAAAGTGTAACTTTGATACGTGTTATTTTAAGGACTTTGCCGATGATTTCCCGGCCGATTCCGGAAAATATCTCCCCAACATCATTGCTGTCAAGAACGGTGTGTCGGCGCCTGAAAAAATCCATATCATCGGAGCGCATTATGACGCGCCCTGGGCTTTTACTCCTAGTGGCGACAGTATCATCGTTTCTGTTTGCCCGGCAGCAGACGACAATGCTTCGGGTACAGCCGGTGTTTTGGAAGCAGCCAGGGTTCTGGCAGATTACGAATTTAAAACCACTATGTTGTTCATCCTGTTTTCCGGTGAAGAGATCGGACTGCACGGCAGCGAGGCGGTGGCAAGACAGGCAAAGCGGGAAAAGTGGGCTCTTTCTGCGTTTGTCAATTTGGATATGATCGCCTATTCCAGGGAGGGTGACAATATTAATGCAAGCATCAAAAGAGATGAGCAATCCACAGCCCTTGCAGCATTATGTGCAAATGCAATCGACACTTTTGTGCCCGAACTGGAATATGAATTTGCCATGGACGATTTGGGCGATCATAAATCATTCTGGGATCAGGGCTATCCGGCGATAACCTTTATGGATGAATATGATATGGAAGATGCCGGGTTTAATCACTTTATTCATACAATAGAAGATACACTTGGATTGTCCGCAAACAGTAAAATTCTCGCTGAACTCATAACAAAAGCGGCGGTATCGACATTGTTGCGGCTGGATGAATACGCCGTAACCGGTTATGATGAACCGGCTGTTGCACAAAAGGCAAAAAATTTTACCCTGCTGCAAAACTACCCTAATCCGTTTAATCCATTGACAAATATTACCTATTCCATACCCACAGCAGGACTTGTTACTGTGAAGATTTATGACCTGCTTGGTCGGGAAATACAAACCCTGGTGAACGAGTTTCAACAACCTGGCGTATACTCTGTGGTTTTATATGCCGATAACATGACAAGTGGTATTTATTTTTGCAAGTTGCAGTCCGGCAGCGATTTTACTGAAACCCAAAAACTGGTTTTAATCAAATAACAGGAGGGTCTTTTTGCCTTTATCCCCCCTGCTGTCTTATGAAATAGTGCTGTTTTCCGGCCGGGTTAATTTTTAAACCCTGCATAAATATCTAACCTGATCATTATCCCGGCTGAAGGAAATAAAGTGCCCTGGTATTTTGGTCATGCCGGAGATGATATAATAACAAACGGCCAAGTCGGAAGCAGAAAAAATACAAAACCCGCGTTACCCACTATGAATAGAGTATGATATTCTAGATCAGGTCATGCAGGATTCAATTGCATTTCAGCGATGAAAGACCGGCAAGTAATAAATCAATGATGATTTATTACCTGCCACTAATTAATTTTTACTGACGAGTTGTATTAAAGTTTTACAGGCCATACAAGTCTTCGGGGAACATTGCCATTGCGCAAACTGGTTAGAAAAAAACTGAAATTGGCTTTTATTATCATTGAAAATTTTGTAATATTCTTGGATAGTAATATCATAACTTTTCTCTTCATACTAACGGGAGCTATTTTGTGTATAAAAAATTGATTCCGGTGAAATCATTTGTTTTGCTGTTCACAAGCCTGATCACCCAGGTTATAGCTCCCGTTACCCATAATTTAATACTTGATTTTTCCGAGGGGACAGCCAGTTATTATAGGAATAATGCAATACGATGCAGACCAGGGATACAATGCGGATGAATGGCTCAAATGTTTATGATAAAATATCTGGCAATATTACAACTCTATAATTGTCGACTGTTCGCCATTAATCCTTGTATTGTACCGTATTACGGTATAATTTCCGGCTATCCCCTGTTTATTAATTTCGAAATTAAACCTGTAAATGATGCGGCAAAAAAATTTTTAATATTTCTACTAACCCTAAAAATTTAATGGAGAGCCGAATGAAAAAGATAATAAATATTATTATCGCGTCCTTGTTTTTATTTGTCCCCCTGCTCATTGCGCAGCGGCCCAGAATGCAAGCCATCGAATCACCCCAGGTACATGCCGACCGTACAGTAACATTTAATTTTAAAGCTCCTCAAGCTAACCAGGTCGAACTATCAACCCAGTTTATCAAAGGTCCCCAGGCTCTCACAAAAGACAGCACAGGATTATGGACTATAACACTGGGCCCGGTTGAACCCGATATCTATCCCTACAATTTTATTGTTGACGGCATATCGGTTGCCGATCCCAATAATGTGAATATCTTTCCCAACGAGCGTTTCAAAAGCAGCCTGGTGGAAATTCCTGCCGACAAACCGGCGATATATTCCTTACAGAATGTCCCGCACGGGCAAATGACCTATTGTTACTATTTTTCTAAATCTATGCAGGTTACCCGTCCGCTGATCGTTTATACTCCGCCGGGATACAATAAAAACAACCAAAAATACCCGGTTTTTTATTTAATCAGCGGCACCACCGATACCGAAGAGACCTGGTTCAAAGTCGGCCGGGCCAATGTGATCCTCGATAACCTCATCGCCCAAAACAAAGCTGTACCGATGCTCATCGTCATGCCGTACGGGAACACTTTTACCGGCACGCCCGATCCGTCCTCGTTACAGGCTGCCGATATGTATAAAATATTTAACGACGATCTGGTCGGCAGTATCATTCCTTATGTTGAAGAAAATTTCCGCGCCATTCCCAAACGGGAAAGCCGCGCCATTGCCGGATTCTCCAGGGGCGGCGGCCAGTCCTTGTTTGCCGGTTTTACTAATATTGATAAATTTGCCTGGATCTGTTCTTACAGCGCCTATCTTTCTCCCGAAGTATTTGAGAAATATTTTAGCAATATATATAGCGACCCGCAAGCAACCAACAACCGCTTAAAACTCTTATGGCTGGGAGTGGGCAATGAGGACTTTTTGTACAAACAGGCCATTACTTTTAACGAATTGCTGAAAGAAAAGCATATTGAACAACAGAACCTGATTACCTCCGGCGGTCATACCTGGATGAACGCCAGGTTGTATTTGACCGAAACATTACAACTATTTTTCAAGTGATGCCATATAAATTTGCCTTATTACGTATTGAAATGAATTATTACTACTTTAATTAATTCACACCTCCAAATAAATCAAAAATTGGTGACGAGTGATGAAATATAAAACTGCACTTTTTCTGGTTTTTATTCTTGTAATCGCAGGAATAACCGGCAAAGTAATACCACAAACACAACTACAAAAATTTGAGCCAACATTTGCCTCTTTGGAAAAAACAAACCCCGTCCCCGAATGGTTCAAAGACGCCAAGTTTGGTATTTATTTTCACTGGGGTGTTTACACCGTTCCGGCATTTTCCAACGAATGGTATCCCCGTAACATGTACATTAAAGGCTCTATAGAAAATAAACACCATGAAGAGGTTTATGGCAATGCATCACAGTGGCCTTATAATTTCTTTTTTACCGGGGCAAAGGACAAGCAAGGCAATTTTGTCCAGTTCGCGCCCAAGTTAAAATCAGCGGGCGGCCAATTTGACCCGGAAGAATGGGCGCAGTTATTTGCCGATGCCGGGGCCAAATTTGCCGGCCCGGTTGCGGAACATCATGATGGGTTCTCCATGTGGGCCAGTAAAGTCAATCCCTGGAACGCGCAAGATCTAGGCCCAAAACTGGATTTGGTGGGATTATTGACCGAGGCCATCCGCAAAAAAGACCTGAAAATCATTCTTTCCATGCATCATGCCTATAATATCACCGGATTTTATGATGCTGTGCCGCCAACAACCGATCCAAAACTGCAAATGCTTTATGGCCAGCAAGGCAAAGAAAAGAATGAAGCCTTTTGGTTAAACAAGCATAAGGAAATTATCGACAACTATAAACCGGATATCATTTGGCAGGATTTCAATTTACATATTATCTCCAGGCCTGTGCTGCTGGAATTTTTGTCTTATTATTACAACCAGGCAACAGCATGGGACAAAGAAGTAGTAGCTACATACAAAGATGGCCTGAATACCAAATGCGCCGTACTGGATTATGAACGCGGCGGCCCGGTTGATATAACCGAGAATTACTGGCTTACCGATGACGCTATCAGTTCCTCAAGCTGGTGCTATACCGAGGGAATTGGATACTATACAAAGAAACAGGTACTGCATGGCTTTTTCGACAGAATAAGTAAAAACGGGAATCTGCTCCTCAACATTTCCCCCAAAGCGGATGGAACTATACCCCAGGAACAAAAGGACGTGTTGCTTGCCATGGGCGATTGGTTGAAAAAATATGGTGAAGCGGTATATGCCACGCGGACCTGGGTAAAATACGGCGAAGGTCCCACGAAAATGGGCGCCGCCCATGGCGTTTTTATGGCGCCGGCAGCAGGAACAGCCCGGGACGTTCGCTATACCAGGTCGAAAGATAACACGATATTATATGCAATCTTGCTCGGTTGGGATAAAGGCCAAAAAGAAGTATGCCTTGAAACACTGTCTGCCGACAGGATCAACTGTAAAAATTTGAAATCTATCAGACTAATCAATGGTCAGGCGGGGAATTACCTGCCGTTAGTTTACAGGCAGGATGCACAAGGGTTGCATATCACTCTGCCGGAACGTACTTTAGAAGAACTCGCTTACGCACTTGTACTTGATTTTAATGGTAAAATACCGCCGCTGAATAAATATGCTGACCTTGATTGCGCCCCAAATTACTACCTCGTTCCTGGAAATACCTCGGGCGGTTTGGTACTAGGCGCAGATTTAACGCTGACCGGTAATAAAAAAACCAACCAATGGAAGCTGGAAACAACCGATAAAGGCATTTATAAGATTTTAAACCATGAAAATAAAGTTATCGAATGCAATTCTAACGGGAGTGTCCTTAACAATGCAATATTTAACGGTGAGGATAATCAATTGTGGAAAATTGAAGATGCTCATAATGGTTTGTTAAAAATTACCAATCTACAGTTCCCGGAGATGGTTTTGTCCATTAGCGCTTTAACAGAAGGAAGTAAAGCAGAATTATTACACTCTGAAAAGGGCTCAACTCATTTTTGGCAACTCCTGGAGGTTTGCAAAGCAGAGCAGGCAGCTTTCAAACCGCATGTAATTCCCGGAATTATTGAAGCAGAAGATTTTGATACCGGCTGTCCGGGCGATGCTTACTATGATAGAAACGAAATCAATGAAGGCGGGCACTATCGTACAGCCGAAGGTGTGGATATTGAAAGATTGCCTGAGGATAACTATGCAATCGGCTGGACTCACGCCGGGGAATGGCTGGCGTATACAACGACAGTAAGTAAAACCGCCGCGTACCAGGTTACCTTCACTGTGGCTTCGTCTTATGATAGCGGCAAACTGCATCTGGAATGTGACGGCAAGGATATTACCGGCAGCATTGCTGTTCCCAATACTGCGGGATTTCAAAACTGGCAAGAAGTAACAAAGACAGTAACACTCGATGCCGGCCAGCATGTACTTAAAATGGTCGTGGAAGGTAATTTCTTTAATATTGACAAGATTGTTTTTGAAGGAATAAAGAAGAGTAAAACCTGCACTAAAAAATTTACAAAATAAAATAACCTGGTCCGAGTCTAACGGATAACTGGAAAATAAATGGAATAGTAACTCGTTTTAAATTGTAAATCGAGATACGGAATTATTGTCCAATCACAATTACTTTTGTTTTTTATATTGATCACAAATGTTCAGCGCCTGGTCATTCTAATGATTTTTGGAGTTTTATGATAATAAAGGTTAAAAGCGTTTTTAAGCGCAGGTTCATGAATAACACGTTAAAAGCAGCAGGCATCGTTTGTTTGTTTCTTTTTGTAACTGCGCAGGCAGCAACTGTAAAATCACTACCCGGTAGCAAAAAGATAAGCCCCGATTTATTCGGCCTCTTTATCGAGGATATTAACTATGCGGCCGATGGCGGACTGTACGCCGAACTGGTGCAAAACCGTTCCTTTGAATATTCTCCCACCGAACAGGGCGGTTGGCATCCCCTCTCCTATTGGCAATATTCAAGTCCCGGCTTTTCCATCGGCAGAATTAGTGTGGAGACTACCTCCCCCATCAATACCAATAATCCCCATTATATTGTTCTGGATGTTGAACATGTTGGCCATGAAGCCGGATATACGGGCGATAGCGGCGTGGGCATAAAAAACAGCGGCTTTGCCGGAATGGTTGTTAAAGCGGGTGATAAATATAACTTGTCGCTTTTTGCGCGGCAGTTATCACAGGAGCCGATCAACCTGACTGTTAGTTTAACCAGTCCTTCCGGTAACATAAAATATGCCGAAAATACCCTGACCACATCCTCCCAAGACTGGACGAAATATACAACCGAATTGACCGCTTCCACTAGCAGCGATAGTGCAACATTACTTATCCTGGCAACTACCAAAGGCAAACTGGCGCTGGATGTCATTTCCCTGTTCCCTGAAAAGACTTTTATGAACCGGCCGAATGGCTTACGGGCCGACCTGGCGCAGGTGTTAGCAGACATGCACCCCAAATTCATACGCTTTCCCGGCGGCTGCCTTGCCCATGGCGATGGTCTGGGAAACATGTATCGCTGGAAAAACACCATCGGGCCAATTGAAACGCGCAAAGAACAACGCAATTTGTGGGGCTACCATCAGACCGGGGGATTGGGGTATTTCGAATATTTTCAGTTTTGTGAAGATATTGGGGCAAAGCCCTTACCGGTGTTACCGGCGGCAGTTTCCTGCCAGAATTCCGGCGGCACCTGGCGCATTGGCGGCACAGGACAAAAAGCGCTGCCGATAGCAGAGATGCAAGAGTACATTCAGGAAGTACTGGACCTGATCGAGTGGGCGAACAGCCCGGTTACCTCGACCTGGGGCGCCAAACGCGCTGCAGCCGGGCATCCGGCGCCATTCAACCTCGAATACCTCGGTATCGGCAATGAAGATAAAATCACTCCGGAATTTACAGAACGTTTCAGGATGATTTATAATGCAGTTAAAGAAAAGCATCCTGAAATAACAGTTATCGGTACATCCGGCCCGTTTCACAGCGGCGACGACTTTGACAAAGGCTGGAAACTGGCCAATGAATTGAATGTAAAAATAGTCGATGAACACTATTACACCGAACCCGGCTGGTTCCTTGCCAACCAGCGCCGTTACGATTCCTATGACCGCAAGGCAAGCAAGGTCTATCTTGGCGAGTACGCTTCATGGGGCAATAAAATGCGCAATGCTATTGCCGAAGCCGCTTATATGACCGGTCTGGAACGCAACGGCGATGTGGTGTGGCTGGCTTCGTATGCGCCCCTGTTGGCAAAAAAAGATTTTACCCAGTGGACAACCGATTTGATCTTTTTTGACAACACACAAATAATTCCGACAGTCAATTTTTATGTGCAAAAAATGTTTATGACCAACCAGGGCGATTGCTACTTTGATAATGTAATAACCAAAGATGAAAAAGATACCACATTAGCCGCCTCGTGCGTTCAGGACGGCAAGAGCGGCGATGTTATTTTAAAACTGGTCAATGCCGGCAACGAACCCAAATCCATGCAGATCAATCTGACCGGTTTCAAAAACATCATGCCCGCAGCGATCCTTACCGTATTATCCGGCAAGGCCGACGCAGAAAACACCTTTGCAAATCCCCGCACCGTGATTCCGGAAGAATCAGTATTGAAAGTGAAAAAGAATTTTGCTTATATTACCCCGGCAATGTCTCTTTCCATCATACGGATCAAAACAAAAAAATAAGGGATCAATTTTATGAGGACGGGTATAAAACTGAAAAGTTTGTTTTTCTCCATTCTTTTACTGACAGCGACCAGTTACAGCGCAGTGCGGCTACCAAAGCTGGTCGGCGACGGAATGGTTTTGCAACGGGATGCCAAAGTTAAAATTTGGGGTTGGGCTACCGCCGGAGAAAAGATTACAGTACATTTTATCGAATCGACACTTCAAACTACTGCGGACCAGAATGGCGATTGGCAAGTACTACTTGCGGAAAAGCCGGCTGGCGGGCCGTACACCATGCAAATTGAGGCAAGTAATTCCATAACCATAGATGATATTTTAATTGGCGATGTGTGGGTCTGTTCCGGGCAGTCCAATATGGGTGTGGCTATGGGCTGGCTGACGACTGTTTATCCTAAAGAGATAGCAAATTCGGAAAATAAATTTATCAGGCAGTTCAATGTCCCGGTAACTATGAATTTCCAGGAGAGGGAAAAAGATTTCAAGTACGGACAATGGCAGTCCGCCAATCCCAAAAATCTGCGCAGCTTTACAGCGGTTGGTTACTTTTTTGCCCAAAAGTTATATGAAACATACAAAATACCCATCGGCATTATTCACGCTTCCCTGGGCGGTTCATCGGCAGAGGCGTGGATCAGCGAAGAGTCGCTCAAGGAATTCCCCAAATATTACGAGGATGCACAGAGTTTTAAAACTCCCGGTTATATTGAAAGGATCAATAAACAAGACGACGCCCGGGTGAAAAGCTGGAACCAGTTATTGCGACAAAATGATGCAGGATTAAAAGATCCGCACACTACCTGGTATGACCCGGAACTGGACACCTCAGCCTGGGAAAACATGTCCCTCCCCGGCTATTGGGATGAATCCAAACCGGCTCCGGTCAACGGGGTGTACTGGTTCAGAAAGCAAATCGCTGTTCCCGCCGAAATGACCGGCAAACAGGCGCTGCTTAAATTGGGCAGGATTGTCGATTGTGATTCAGTTTTTATAAACGGCAAGTTTATTGGTACCACTGGCTCACAATATGCGCCAAGAGCTTATAAAATCCCCGATAATTTATTAACAGAAGGCGACAATACCCTTGTTATCCGCGTCATCAATTACATCCGGCATGGCGGATTCGTGCCCGGCAAGCAATACGAACTAGCGGCAGGCGAAACAACCATTAACCTGGCAGGTGAATGGCAATACCGGGTCGGGACAATCATGGAACCTCTGCAAGACCGCTTGTTCACCGGCAAAATTCCCACCGGGTTATTCAACGGGATGCTGGCGCCAATGCTCAATTATAGCATTAAAGGCGCGGTGTGGTACCAGGGCGAATCCAATACCAGCCGGGCCTTCGAGCATTACGATCTGTTCAAGCTGCTCATTCAGGACTGGCGTACCAACTGGCGGCAAGGCAATTTCCCGTTCCTGTATGTGCAACTGCCGAACTTTGTCGAAGTGAATACCGAACTCACCCGATACGACTGGGCATACTTTCGGGAGAGCCAGCTAAAGGCCTTGGCTATACCCAATACCGGCATGGCAGTCACGATAGATATTGGTGAATACAATGATATTCACCCTGCAAACAAAAAAGACGTCGGTTACCGTTTAGCTTTAGCCGCGCATAAAGTGGCCTATAGTGAAAAACAAATTGTCTATTCAGGGCCGATTTACAAAGCAATAAAAATCAAGGGTAATAAAGTAATCCTCGCATTCACTAATGTGGGCGGCGGGCTAGTCGCCAAAAACGGTAACGAGTTAAAGCGTTTTGAAATATGCGGCAGCGATAACAAGTACTATCCCGCACAAGCACAAATTGAAAAAGATAAGGTAATCGTTTGGTGTGATAATGTTGCCCGGCCGGTTGCGGCGCGCTATGCCTGGGCCAATAATCCCGAAGGAGCTAATTTATATAACCAGGAAGGCTTGCCTGCGTCGCCGTTCCGCACCTGCGAGCTATACTAAGGATATTTATAAATGTGTGTTATTATCAGGAGTTATTTATGCAAAAGGTTAAAGTAATTTTTTTAATTATATTCATGTCTAGTATATCTGCCAATATATTTGCACAGCAAATACCAAGCGATAACGGCGACGGAACGTATACCAACCCGGTCATCCCTGCCGATTTCCCGGACCCGGATGTGATTATGGTGGACGGCGTTTATTATTTTGTGTCGACAACCATGTTTATTTTCCCCGGCGTAACGGTGCTGAAATCCTACGACCTCGTCAATTGGGAGTTTTGCAGTAACGCCGTGCCGCGTTTCGATTTTAGTCCCTGCTACAACCTTGATGGGTGTAACCGCTACGGTCACGGGCAATGGGCAACCAGCATAAAATATCATAACGGGAAATTTTATCTTTTATTTATTACCCTGGATGAAGGCGGTTTCCTGTGTACGGCGGATAAAGCCGAAGGTCCCTGGGAAATAAAAAAACTGCCCAAAGGATTTTATGATCCCGGATTATTCTTTGACGATGACGGCAGAATCTATGTCGCGCAAGGGTATAGTGAAATACGCATAACCGAAATAGATGAAAATTTTGCGCCGATCAGCAAAGACTCCCTGGTTTATGTCGGCGACATTCGTAAGGGTCTGGAAGGCTCGCATGTGTATAAAATTAACGGCTATTATTATTTATACAGCACGTATGGCGGGTTGGACGGCATCCAGGTAGCGCTCCGTTCCAAAAATATTTATGGTCCTTATGAACAAAAAGTAGTGATAAGTGAAAAAACCGCCGGGCCGAATTTTGGCATCCACCAGGGCGCGCTGATACAAACCCAAACCGGCGAATGGTGGACCATACTGTTTGTCGATAGCGGCCCATTCGGACGATTTCCCTCGTTACAACCGGTTACCTGGGTGGACGGCTGGCCGATGGTGGGCGTGGACGGCAAGGCGGTGGTAACATACAAAAAGCCTGATGTTGGCAAAGAGTATCCGGTTACAGTTTTACCGACTGCGGACGAATTCAGTTATGCAAGCGGTACCGGTAACGCAAAGTTAGGAATGCAATGGGGCTGGAACCACAATCCTGATGACGATAAATGGTCGTTGACGAAGAAACCGGGATTTTTACGGCTTGAAACGGTTAAAGTTGTTGCAAGCTTACCCGATGCCCGCAATACCCTGACGCAACGGATGTTTGCCTGGCATTCCGATACCCTGGCTTCAATTGCCACAACCAAAATTAATTTTAGCAAAATGCAGGATGGAGACATTGCCGGGCTGGCGGTATTTCAGGACCCCTATGCCTATATTGGTATTAAAAAAGAGCATGGCAAAAACTTTATCATCATGGTCAATAACGGCGTAACCATCGACTCGACGGCGGTGCAAGGCTCAACCATCTATTTGCGCACCAGCGCCATTTATGGCTCCGGCGCCGCACAATATCCTGATGGCAAGAAGGCGCCGGGCACCGGCACTGCTTTCTTCTCATACAGTCCGGATAATAAAACTTTTGTAAAGATCGGCAATGATCTCAAAATGCGCTTTAATTTGAAAATATTTACCGGCAATAAATTCTGCCTGTTTAATTACGCCACTCAAACCACCGGCGGATACGTTGATTTCGACTGGTTCAGAACCACCGCCGAACCGTTTAAGCAAGCAGATAATTAGTTTTTGAACACTAATAACAGTTGAGTAATATTTTTTTGGAGTCATTCATTTATCGGGAGTCGTTATGAAAAGATATTTGGTTGTTGTACTGCTTGCTCTTCCACTTGTGTTGTTTGCTCAGCAAGCAAAAATAAAAATTGATGTGGACCGGACGATCGGCGAGATCGATCCTAAAATTTACGGCGTCTTTATGGAACCCATCGGCTTTAGCGGCAGAAGAATGGGCGCCGCGGATTCTGTTACCTTTAATACCCTGTATGGAACGTTGTACGATCCCTCCTCTCCCCTTGCCGATGAGAACGGGTTCAGAAAAGATTATATCGACGCCATGCGGGAACTCAAAATCACCAATATGCGCTGGCCGGGCGGTAATTTTGTTATGGCTTATAACTGGCAGGACGGCATTGGTCCAAAGGAACAGCGCCCGGTGCGCATTAACCTGGCCTGGAGCGGCGTGGACAATAATCACGTCGGTACGGATGAATGGATTGCGTTAAACAAATCTATCGGCAGCGAAAATATAATTTGCGTCAACCTCGGCCTGGCCACCATCCAGGATGCTGTGTACTGGGTTGAGTATTGCAATTATAAGAAAGGCACTTACTATTCCGATTTGCGCGCCCAAAACGGGCATCCCAAACCGTACGGCATAAAAATATGGGACCTTGGCAATGAAGTAGACGGCGCGCCCTGGGAACTGGGTCATAAAAACGCCGATGACTATGTGAAAATCGCCCGTGAAGCGGCCAAAGCGATGAAATCGGTGGACAACACCATTAAACTGGTGGCTTCCGGTTCATCGTACTATGAAGCGACCGGTCAATGGGTGGAATGGAATCGCAAAGTATTGACCGGGCTGGGCGACAAGATCGATTACCTTTCCATTCACCGTTACTGGGAAAATTCACCGGATTATTATACATACATGGGCCAGAGCGCTATGGATTTTGAAGAAAAGATCATAATCCCCGCTGCGGCGATAAAAACGGCAAAAACCATGATGGGCTTTACCAATCCCATCTACATTTCCTTTGATGAGTGGGGCGTCAGGGGCAGAGATCTTTTATCGGTGCTGCCGGTCATACAGTGCCTGAATTCTTTTGTCCGCCATGCGGATGTGGTGAAAATGGCCAACTTTACCATGATGACCTCCCTGTTAGCTACTGAACCCGGCAAAGGGAGTTTCAAGTCCCCGTTATTCTATTCCTTCCAGTTATTCTCCAATAACTGTCTCGGTAATTCGATTGATACGTATGTTGAATGTGATACTTTTAATACCGAAAAATGTCAGGGCATTCCCTTCCTTGACGTTACCTCAACGTATTCTAAAGAAACCAATACAGTTTATATAAATGTCCTCAACAGGCACAAAGACAACGCTATCACAGCCGACATTGTCAACACGTCCGGCACATTGAGCGGCAAAGCGATAGCGACGTTGATCAATTCCGTATCGCTCAACGAGCCATTTGTTTTCGACAAGCAAAAAGAGTATATTCCGGTTAGCAAAGAAATTGCCATCAAAGGCAATAAAATGTCCTGTTCGTTCCCGGCACATTCATTTACCCAGATCAAGGTTACAGTAGAAAAATGACCGGGATCGCCAGGCAAACATGAGTAAAAGGAGAAAAAGATGAGACACCTGTTTACAACAATTTTAGGAGTATTGAGTTTTAGTTTGTGCGCCGTTGCACAGAATATTGTGAAACAGGCGCCCCAGGGATTCGATTCCATTCGTCCGGACATTTCACATGGGCAAATCGACACTGTGAAATACGAATCCAAAACTGTGGGCGCCACCCGCAAAGCTTTAATTTACACTCCCCCCGGATTTACAAAAACCCAAAAATATCCCGTGCTGTACCTGCTGCATGGTATTGGCGGCGATGAGAAGGAATGGCTCAACGGCGGCCAGCCCCAGGTGATTTTAGACAACCTGTACGCAGAAAAAAAGCTAGAGCCAATGATCGTGGTCATGCCCAACGGACGGGCTATGAAAGACGACCGCGCCGGCGGTAACATCATGGCTCCGGACAAGGTGCAGGCGTTTGCAACTTTTGAACAAGACCTGCTCAACGACCTGATACCCTTTATCGAAAAGCAATACCCTGTTATTAATGATCGGGAACACCGCGCCATAGCCGGTCTGTCGATGGGCGGCGGGCAATCGTTGAATTTTGGCCTGGGCAACCTGGATGTATTTGCCTGGGTTGGCGGGTTTTCATCCGCGCCCAACACCAAAGCCCCTGAATTGCTGGTTCCGAATCCCGATGAAACCAAAAAGAAACTGAAATTACTGTGGATTTCATGCGGTGACAGTGATAACCTGATCACATTCAGCAAACGCACCCACGAGTATTTACAAAAAAACAACGTGCCGCATATCTATTATATTGAACCGGGCGTGCATGATTTCAAAGTGTGGAAAAACGGCTTGTACATGTTTTCACAGCTCATTTTCAAACCCGTGGACATCGCCACTTTTCCTCTGTATGAACAAAAGCCGGAGCCGGTTTCAACACCATCCGGCGCAATAACTCCCGCGCCGGTCAATGATGTAAAAATTGACGCCAAACCCTCACCCACCAATGTGCCGGGAGTGGAATACCCGCAAATAGATTCGCAATCCAGAGTCCATTTCCGAGTTGAAGCTCCCAATGCCCAAAAGGTACAGGTCGATCTTTTAAAAGTCTATGATATGGTCAAGGGTGAAGACGGCATTTGGACGGCAACGACCGATCCTATCAGCATCGGCTTTCACTATTATTATTTGATTATTGACGGCTTTCGCTTCTCCGATCCGGCCAGCGAATCGTTTTTCGGCATTGGCCGAATGATGAGCGGCATCGATATTCCCGCGCCCGACCAGGATTTTTATACGCCCAAAAATGTACCACATGGGCAAATCCGGGAATGCTATTATATTTCAGAAGTGAAAAAAGGCTATAACCGGTTTTTTGTCTACACTCCTCCGGATTATGATAAAAACAATAAAAACCGTTACCCGGTGCTTTATCTTCAGCACGGCATGGGCGAAGATGAACGAGGCTGGGTGACCCAGGGTAAATTGAACATCATCATGGATAATTTGCTTGCGGAAGGACGCTGCAAACCTATGCTTATTGTGGTGAGCGATGGTGAAATCGCCGCCATGTTCCGGCCCAAACAGGGTGAAGATGTGAATAAAGCCAGAATGCAATTTGGCGCGGATTTTACCCCCATACTATTGAATGAGATCATTCCTTATGTCGAAAAGAATTTCCGGGTTATTGCCGATAGAGATCACCGGGCGATGGCCGGTCTGTCATGGGGCGGGTTCCAGACCTTCCAGATCGGTTTGACTAATCTGGATAAATTTTCTTATCTCGGCGGTTTTAGCGGCGCCGGCATGTTCAATCCCGAAACCGATCTTGGTACCGCTTACAATGGCGCGTTCAGCGATACAACTGCTTTTAATAAAAAGGTACATACATTCTTTTTAGGTATCGGTTCGCAGGAAGGACAACGCATGAAAGGGCTGAGTGATGCTTTAAAAAAGGCGGGCATTCATAATACCTATTATGAATCGCAGGGAACTGCCCATGAATGGCTGACCTGGCGCAGGTGTCTTTATCAGTTCGCGCCAATTATATTTAAATAAACCGCCTCGCAGCAAGTTACGAGGTATTCAGGTAACTCTATTTTGTAGTTATTTCAAGTAATAGAAACGTAATTAAACTAACATTTACCAGATGGAGAGAAGAAAGATGAGACATTTAAAATCAATCCTCTTACTGATCGTTCTTTCGATCGGTGGTTTCTGTTTCGCCCAGACAGCGGCAGTTGAAGATTTTAAACCGGCATCAACCAACCAGCCGGGCAGAGAATATCCCCAGGTCAATTCCGAAGGCCGGGTGCGCGCCAGTATATCGGCGCCGGAAGCGCTAAAAGTGCAGTTGGATATCAGCGCTGTAAAATACGACCTGACCAAAGATGCAAATGGCGTCTGGACCGGCGATTCCGGCCCCCAGGACGAAGGATTTCATTACTACCAGCTTTGGATTGACGGCGCTGCGGTTCCCGATCCCGGCAGTATGTACTTTTACGGCGCCAGCCGGTGGGGCAGCGGTATTGAAATCCCTGCTCAGGATCAGGATTTTTATGCGCTCAAGAATGTTCCTCACGGCCAGATCCGCGAACAGATCTATTTTTCGAAAAACAACAACAGCATGCGCCGTTGTTTCGTTTATACCCCTCCCGATTATGATAAAGATACGACAAAACGCTATCCCGTTCTGTACCTGCAACATGGCGGCGGCGAAGACGAAACCGGCTGGCCTGGCCAGGGCAAAACCAATCTCATTATGGATAACCTGATTGCAGCGGGCAAAGCCAAGCCATTTATTATTGTCATGGACAACGGCACCTGGGCTATGCCTGCCAATACCCCTCGTCCCAAACCGGGCGAACGCCCCGCCGGCCCCTGGCCGCCAACGGGTTGGGCGGATGGCTTTAAAAAGACCCTGCTGGAAGACATTATCCCCATGATCGACGCCAATTACCGCACCCAGGCGGACCAACAACACCGCGCTATGGCCGGACTTTCGATGGGTGGTATGCAGACGCGGGTGATCACCCTGGCTAATCCCGATGTGTTTGCTTATGTCGGCATGTTCAGCGGCGGCAGCATCAGTGTGGAAGATATTAATAATGCACCCGGGTTCAAAGAAAAAAACAAACTCGTGTTCATAAGCTATGGCAGCCGTGAACTGGAAAACCGCCGCATGGGTTTTGGCGGCGATCCCCAGGCGAACACCGACGCACTGAAAGAAGCCGGAATTAAAACGCATTTTTATGTATCCCCCAATACCGCCCATGAGTGGCAGAGTTGGCGGCGCAGCCTGCATGAATTCGCGCCGTTATTGTTCCAGGATAATGCCAAATAAGATTCTGTAAATGACGCTCGCAAAGAAGGATTCGACGAATCGATAGAACCGGGGCCGGTTGCTTAACCGGCCTTCCTCGGTTAGGATAACGGTCTACGGACAGAATGGCGCCAAGCGGTTAATGTCATCAACAACCTCTATGCAGTCGGTAATATACAACCGATGCTGACATGACGGACTTACGATTGCGATGCAAGTGACAGAAATCTATGCTTTAAACGCAACCCATTCAGGGAAAAGGTGGATACGTGGGCTTTGAAAAGCCATAAGAACTTGTAGAGAGAAACTATGAAAAAGAGAATCAGTTTTGTGGTATTACTCGCAATGGCGATCATACTGCCTGCCGTTACAAAGATGGCAGACGCAAAGATTGTAGCAACTGCCAATGCGATTCCACCCAGACCCGCAGGCCCTAGTGATATATATACTACCGGCGGCTACCCCTGTGTGGCCGCCCACAGTACTACGCGCGCTTTATTCGCCTCCTACAACGGCCCGCTCTACCAGGTCATGCGCCGGTCGGACGGCAAGACCCTGGACATTGGTATAGTTCAACCATCCGAAGGGGATGCCGGCGGTTATGCCGATGCGGCTGCCCAGGATGCGTTCAGCGCCAATACGGTTTGCTGGATCACTAAAATCTATGACCAATCCGGTAATGGTAACCATCTTGTCCAGGCGCCCCCGGGAACATTCAAGGGCCCGGCCAAGGGTGGATTCAACACCCTGCCGATTGCCGATATGGCGCCGATTACAATTAGCGGCCAAAAGGTTTACGGTGTATACATTATACCGGGTATGGGGTTACGTAACAACAATGCCAGCGGTCTCGCAGTTAACGACGAACCACAAAGCATCTATATGGTGTTCGACGGCACGCATTTTGATAGCGGTTGTTGCTTTAACTATGGTAACACTTCAACAAACAGCCGCGCAGTGGGAAGAGGCACAATGGAAACAGTCTATTTTGGCACGGCCACAGCCTGGGGAAGCGGCAGCGGTTCAGGTCCCTGGATCATGTCCGATATGGAAGCAGGACTGTTCTCCGGATACGATTCGAAACAGAATGTTGCGAATCCGACTATTGATACATGGCGATTTGTGACCGGCTTTGTTAGCGGCGGCGGTGAAAATCGGTGGCAGATCCGCGGCGGTAACGCACAAGCAGGAGAGCTTGCGATTTTTTACGAAGGAGTTCGTCCCGGTTCACTTGAAGACAACAACTATTACCCTATGCACAGAAAGGGAGCCGTGCAAATGGGTAATGGCGGCGACAATGGCAACGGTTCATCCGGCACATTCTACGAAGGGGTGGTGACGACCGGATACCCCGCGGACGCAATCATCAAGGCGGTACAAGCCAATATTGTGGCTGCCAGGTACGATGTGCAGCTGGTGAACTTGACGCGGGTTACCACATTTACACCGGGATCGACCCAAGACATCACCGAAACGTTTACCAATACTACCGGGGCTACCGTTACGGGTGTCACCTTGAGCATTTCCGTCCCCGCTCAATGGACAGCCCTGGTCTCAGGCTCCAAAAATTCCTCAAAGACATTTGTAGAACCTGTCAAACCGGGCGCCTGCGTAAAAGTGACTTTTAAGATCACCGCGCCGGTAACAACAGGCGCCGGTTTCCTGATCGGCAAGGTTGAATGGATAGATCCAGCGACCGCTCTAAAGCAATCCGACACAATTATCAGTAGCATTAGAAATAGTTACCCGGTTAAGATAAACGAAGTTCGCTTTAGCACAAGCGCCAACCCGACTAATCAGTTCATCGAGCTCTATAACAGTTCCGGCGGTGATGTGGATATTTCCGGCTGGTCTCTGGTCAATACTATAAGCGAGTGGGCGCCCGTCAAACTGGCAACAATCCCGGCCGGGACAAAGATCAAGGCCGGGGGTTATTACCTTTTGGGCCTTGCCGCTTCGGGCTTGGCGGTATCCGCAGGTCCGGGCGAAACCACCATTAATGTATTTAATAGTACCGGCTTTGTAGCCGGTCAACAAATCAATATTGACGGCGAGATTCGCGCCATTACAAGTGTTGGTACGGCTGCTACAGCCATGACGACAGTATTTGTCCCCGTATCCACAGGGCCATGGCTAACAATTCCTGCCGGCTCAACCAACCTGCCGGTGACAAGTGCGGCCGGTTTTGAGATCGGCCAAAAAATCAGCATCGATATTGGCGGCAATAATGAGGTGGCAACAGTCACCTCTGTGGGTAAAGCAGCCACGCAAACATCCTTGACTGAGGCTGTTGATGCAGGTTCGAAAATTATTAAAGTCGCGGTCAATTCCAACATGACGATTGGTGATACATTAACAGTGGGTACAGGTAAATTTGCAGAACATGCTACGATTAAAAATATTATTAATGTAGTTTCGGCTCCGGGCGGACGTAGCGGCTTTGAGGCTCCTGGCGAAGGAGGGGTTCTCGAATTAATGGCGCCGCTCAAGTTCGACCATTTATCGGGCGTTGACGTATCAGATGTGGGTACAGGAATAAACTTTTTACCGGCTACACAATTTCAGCATAAAAGCGGCGACGCAGTACAAGCGCTGGGAAGCGGTATCACACTCGATAAAGCTCTGGACAAGAATCATGAATACGGCGCGGCAGTTCTCAATCCCCAGGTTACAACCGCAGGGTATCAGGGATCAGTTGAACCCAACCTTTGGTATGGAGGTCCCCTCTCTATATATGCAGGGTCAATAGCGCTGCTGGATGAAAACAATGAGCTAGTCGTTGACGCCCTGGTTTACGGATCACAGCAGAGCAATTCAAGCGCCAACGGGACAATTACCAGTCCCGAAATAGCAATTCTTGAGGGTAATCAAAGCCAGGGTGGGTGTATTGTGACGGCCCCCAGTTCGGGCAGACGCTTCAATTTCTATGGTTCGGGTAATTCGGTTGTTGGCGATCTTAACTTAAGCGTGGGTCGATTCCCGGACGGTTTAGATACCGACAACAACTGCATCGATTTCCTGGTACAGTCATCCACTACACTGGCAGTTGCATCGGCTGTTGGCGCAGATAATATCAAAGTCGCCGGTGTGGAAGGTTTGGATGTCAATCAGGAAATTGTGATCGATGGTGGGCCAAACCAGGAGACTGCCGTTATTGCAACGGTGGGTACGGCCGGGGGCGCTATTATGAAAGCCGCTACCGATGTGGACGCTACCCTTGTCACGGTTAACAGCACAGCCGGCTTTAGCGTTGGTCAGACCATCACCATTGACAGTGGCGCAAATTATGAAACGGCAGTTATTGCCTCTATCAATCGTGGCCGCATGGCTTTTGGTGAGTTTAAAGGCTATGATGCTACAATAACAGTAAACACACCGCTCAAGTTTGCTCATGCAATGGGCGTAAAGATTTCAGGCAGCGGCATTACCCTTGCCACTCCTTTAAGCCGGTCGCATAACAGCGGAGTTCCAATTGTAAATGGAGTTCCTACACCCGGTTCGCTGAACCGGTTTTACAGTAATCAATAGCAAAGCCATCTGTAAAATTGTTGGCGACCAGCAAAAAATCAGCCTGCGCTGGCGTAGTTGAGTTAATTCAACAATATCGGACTTTAGAATAATGATTATACTGTTTCTCAATTGTCTGTGGTGATCGTGTCGAGAGCGAAATATTAAATCGGATAAATCATATTGGAGATAAAAATGAAAAAGAAAAAGAGTCTAGTGGCATTACTCGCACTAGCGGTCATACTGTATATTGCCACCAACCTGGTTGTAGCCAGGTCCGTGGCAGCTACCAATGCGGTTCCACCCAGACCAACAGGGCCTTGTGATATTTACACGGCTATGGGCTGTCCTTGTGTAGCCGCTCACAGCACGACACGCGCGCTCTATGCTTCTTACAACAGCCCGCTTTACCAGGTCATGCGCCAGTCGGACGGCAAAACCCTGGACATTGGTATAGTACAACCATCCGAAGGGGATGCCGGCGGCTATGCCGACGCAGCCGCGCAGGATGAATTCTGCGCCAATACAACAGGCTGGATCACCATAATCTATGACCAATCCGGCAATGGCAACCACCTTGTCCAGGCGCCCCGCGGTGGTTTCAGCGGTCCGGCTATGGGCGGTTTTAACAATATTCCCATCGCCGATATGGCGCCGGTTACGATCATGGGCCACAAGGTCTATGGCGTTTTTATTGAACCGGGTATGGGGCTGCGCTGGAACGACGCCAAAGGCACAGCAGTCGATGACCAGGCTGAAGGGCAATACTGGGTCATAAGCGGTCATCATTACAATTCCGGCTGCTGCTTTGATTACGGCAACGCCGAAACCGACAGCCGCGATGACGGCGACGGCACGATGGAAACCACCTATTATGGCAACGCCTCCTGGTGGTATCACGGGAATCCTCCCGGTCCATGGATTATGACCGACCAGGAGAACAACCTGGTGGGCTGCGTCAACCAGTCTCCCGATGACAAGCTCTGCCCGGATCTGCCAAACATCCCCTGGCGATTTGTAACCGCCACGGCCGATGGCGAACCGCACCACTGGCGCTCTATGGGCGGCGATGCACAACAGGGCAGCCTGGATGTGATGTTCGACGGGCCTCGCATTATAAATGACAGGAACAGTTACGATCCTATGCGCAAGCAAGGCGCCATTCTTTTAGGCAATGGCGGCGACAACAGTAACGGTTCGCAGGGCACCTTTTACGAAGGCGCGATGACGGCTGCGGGTACTTTTCCAACCGAGGAAACCAACCAGAGAGTTCAGGCCAATATCGTGGCTGCCGCGTACGACGTGCCGCGCCTGAGCATAGCGCCGGCGAATGCCGTCACCGCTCCGCCGGGACTCCAAACTTTCACACCCCGGTCTGTACAGAACACCACCGTAACGTTTACAAACACCACAGGTGCGGCTGTAAAGGACCTTACATTAAGCATTTCAGCGCCAAACGGCTGGAAATCTCTAGTCATTAATTCCACTGAACCCTTGAAAAAGTTTGCCGGTTCAATTACTCCGGGAGCGAGTGTAAGCGCAACCTTTACCATTACCTCCGGCTCGGAATCCTTTAACGGCGACCTGGTTGGCAAGGCTACATGGATAAATTCGATCAACGGCAAGACTCTATCGGAAACAGCGGTAGAAAAAGTGCGCAACGTCGCCCCGGTTAAAATCAACGAGTTCCGCATTAGCGCCGGCACAAACCCGACAAACTCGTTTATCGAACTTTACAACGCAAGCAATGATGTTATCGATATCTCCGGTTGGAGCCTGACCCAGCACCAGACCCAACAACCCATTTTCTCGTCGGTAAAAATCCCGTCCGGCGTAAAACTCACACCACGGAGCTTTTACTTGCTCGGTTTGGCAAATTCCGGATTGGCGGTACAAGCGGAAAAGGGCGAATCCACCATCTATGTCAGAAGTACAGATGGTATGTCAACCGGCGATATAATCGAAATCGGCGCTGGTTCCGCTATGGAAAGCCGCAAAATCGTTAGTGTTGGAACCCCGGCGGGAGTTATGCCTCCCAGGTTTCCATTTGGCGGAGGCCGTCCCGGCGGTTCACGCGGCCCGACGACAATTTGGCAGCCCATCCCCGACGGCCCGGTGATCACGATCCCTGCCGGTTCAACCAATATACCAGTTACGAGTGTGGACGATTTTGTGGTTGGCCAAAAAATCGGCATCGGCTATGGCGCGACCTATCCTACCGTCGCCCAGGCTATTGAAAAGTATGAAGTAGTCACGGTTACTCAAGTAGGCAAGCCGGGTACACAAGCCTGGTTGTCTATGGATGCTCAAGCCGGCGACACGAATATTAAAGTATCATCAGTAGCCAATATTTCAGTTGGCGACAAGATAAGATTGGACATCGATAGTGAGGGGCATGGAATAGAAACCGTTACGGTAACGCGCGTCGGCACCCAATCTGCGCGTAGCACATTTGATGGTCCCCTCTCTGAAACGGAAGACCCAGGTACAGGACTGGACCTGGCCGAACCGTTAAAATTCAACCATGCTTCCAACATGCCTTTCAGTGTGCGGGGAACGGGGATCAGTTTTGAACCGGCGACAGCCTTTGCCCATTCAAGCAATGAACCCGTCCTCCCTCTCGGTACCGGTATTACATTAGAGCAACCGCTTACCAAACACCACGAGATCGACGCGGTCGTACGAGATGTCAAGGTAACAAACGCAGGTTACCAGGGAACTTCCACCCCCAACCAGTGGTTCGGCGGCCCGGCCCTCTCTTCCAGCGCCGGTAACATGGTGCTACGCGACGCTGCCGGTAATGTTGCCGATGGCCTCAATTATGGCGGTCTAGTAGACCCATGGGCGGCCGAGGGTTACCAGGGCACCTCCGGAGAAAATGCAAGTGGGTGTTTCGCGCCCGCGCCGGTCGCAGAAAGAGGATTCGGTTTTGGCAGGTTGGCTAGTTCGACCGTCATTATGCCTGATAGAAGTACAGGCCGTTTTCCTGATGGTCTTGATAATGACAGCAACTGTTCCGATTTCATGGTACAGCCGGTTGCTTCCCTGTCGGTTCCTGCAGTTGCCAACACCAATAATATTAAAGTATCCGGCGTGGCAGGTTTTACCGCCGGACAAAAAATTATAATTGGCAGTGGCGCAGAACTTGAAACCGCCATCATTACTCAAGTTGGTACGCCGGGCGCTACTGCGGTAGATTCCGCCGCGTGCGCGGGCGCTACCATTATCCATGTTACCAACCCAATGAGCTTTAGCGTCGGGCAGAGCGTTATCATTGATAATGGTGAAAACCAGGAAACAGCGGTTATTGCTGCCATCAGCTTTGGCCGCAGAGGTTTTGGCGGCCCCGGCAGTCCTACGATTACCGTTACAAAACCGCTCGCAATTGCTCATGCGGTGGGTGTCCCGGTCTGTGGCAGCGGCATAACTCTCGCTTCTCCATTAAAGCTAAAACATGATAGTGGCGTCCCGGTGGCAGCCAACATAGCCACACCCGGAGCGCCTAACCAATATTACAAATGAGATCAATGCGAATGTTTTGCTAATTTAAGGTAAATGATTGGCTTTGGACGGGACGAATAAAGGCGACGCTTTATCATAAAATGTTTATGAGTGGCAGAGTTGGCGAAGCAGCGAGCACATATTAATGCCATTGTTTTTTACCGAGTATTTGTCTTTATCATAATAGTAAACAACGATCTTTAGATGGAGCACAGTAATTATGAAAATAATATCAAATAAACTGGTATTCATAATGTTCTTTGTAATCATCGGCGGATTTTTATTCGTCGATCATTCACCGGCGCAAACCCCGGGAAATGCTGTTCCGGCCCCTTCCAACGTACGGGGTGCCCAATACCCGCAAATAACACCGGATAGCCGGGCTATCTTTCGCATTAAAGCGCCGGAGGCGCAAAAGGTGCAGCTCGATTTGGCAAAGAAATATGATATGGTCAAAGACAGCGAAGGAGTATGGCAGGTAACCACCGATTCGTTAACAGAAGGATTTCATTACTATTCTTTGATTATCGACGGCGTTGCCGTGGCCGACCCCGCCAGCGAAACTTTTTATGGTATGGGACGCATGGCCAGCGGCATCGAGGTGCCATTTGCCGGCGACGATTACTATGCAGTTAAAGACGTTCCACATGGGGAAATAAGGATAAAACGCTATTACTCTACAGTGTTAAAGGAGTGGCGACAATTTTATATCTATACCCCGCCCGGCTATAATACCAATATTAACGAAAAGTACCCGGTACTATACATATTGCATGGCGGCGGCGAGGATGAAAGAGGCTGGGCCACCCAGGGTAAAACCGATTTGATACTCGACAATCTCATTGCCGCTAAAAAGGCTGCGCCGATGCTTATCGTCATGCCGGACGGCAATGTCAAGGCATCGGGATTTGGCGAAAACACCTTGCAATTGTTTGCCGAGGAGTTGAAACAAAGCCTGATCCCGTTTGTTGAAAAAAATTATCGTGCTAAAACCGATGCCCAAAACCGGGCTCTGGCCGGGCTTTCGATGGGCGGATTGCAAACCCTGTATGCAGGAATTAATAATATCGATCTGTTTGCCTACCTGGGAGTGTTCAGTTCCGGCTGGATTCAGCCCATGCAAAAAGAGCTTGCCGATGCGCAATATGTGCTTATGCAGAAAAATACTGATACAATAAACAGTAATTTAAAACAATTCTGGCTCGCCATGGGCGGCAAAGAAGATATTGCCTGGAATAATTGTCAGCTTTTAATAGCAAAGTTGGATGAAATGAAAATAAAGTATACATATAGTGAATATCCCGGCGGCCATACCTGGCCGGTGTGGAGGAATAATCTTTTAAATTTTGCTCCGCTTTTATTTCAATAGCCTAAAGGAGGCGTTATGAAAAAAACCTGGTTGTTTTTGTTTATCTTGTTATGTTCGGTAACCTTGTGGGCCGAAACCCTGCCCTGGCAGAACCCGATGCTCAGTTCGGAAGAAAGAGCTCAGGACCTGCTTTCCCGCTTGACGCTGGAAGAAAAAGCTATCTTAATGAACGATATATCGGACGCCATTCCTCGGCTCAATATCAAAAACTTCAACTGGTGGAGCGAAGCTCTGCATGGTCTGGCCAATAACGACAGCGTTACAGTATTCCCGCAGCCAATCGGCATGGCGGCATCGTTTGACGATGAACTGGTATTCAAAATTTTTACGGCCGCATCGGATGAAGTGCGCGCCAAATACAACGAAGCGCAAAGAAGAGGCCTGCCGAACCGCCGTTTTCTTAGTCTGTCCGTGTGGACGCCCAATATCAATATCTTCCGCGACCCGCGCTGGGGACGCGGCCAGGAAACCTACGGCGAAGACCCTTATTTAATGACCCGCATGGGTATTTCCGTTGTCAAAGGCTTGCAGGGCCCGGAAGATTCCCGGTACAAAAAGCTGCTCGCCTGCGCCAAACACTATGCAGTCCATTCCGGCCCGGAATGGAGTCGCCATACCCTTAATGTGAACAATGTCGATCCGCGCGATTTATGGGAGACCTACATGCCGGCATTCAAAGCCCTGGTGCAGCAAGCCGATGTGCGCGAAGTAATGTGCGCGTACCAGCGTTTGGATGACGAGCCCTGCTGCGGCAGTACGCGCTTGCTGGAAAGAATTCTGCGTGAGGACTGGGGCTTTAAATACCTGGTAGTTTCCGATTGCGGTGCCATATCCGATTTCTATACCAGCCATAAAGTGTCTTCAGATCAAGTCCATGCCGCCGCCAAAGGGGTGCTGGCCGGAACCGATGTTGAATGTGCCGGCCCGTCTTATAAACAATTACCCAAAGCTGTTGCCAATGGATTAATTGACGAAGCGGACCTGGATAAAAGTATAATGCGGATTCTGGTCGGCCGTTTCGATTTGGGTGAAATGGACGACAACGCCCTGGTGCCATGGACTAAAATCCCCAAAACAGTTATCAATTGCGATGCCCACAAAAAGCTGGCTTTGGATATGGCGCGGGAAACCATGACCCTGCTGCAAAATAAAGACAATATCCTGCCGTTATCCAAATCCGTTAAAAAGATTGCCGTCATTGGCCCCAACGCCAATGAAAAACGGCTGTTGTGGGGAAATTATAACGGCACACCAATTCAAACTATTACTATTCTGGCTGGAATAGAGACAAAGGTCCCTGAAAAAAAGATCGTTTATGACCGCGCCTGTGATCTGGTTGACAAAACATATATCGAATCCGCCATCGGCGACTGTTCTATCGACGGCAAAGCCGGTATAAAAGCCACGTACTGGAATAACCGCGAATACAAAGGCGAAGCCGTTACCACCGAACAGATCGTCAATCCCATACAACTGACCACCGACGGGCAGCATCAGTTCGGTACAGGTGTGAATTTGATCGATTTCTCCGGGCTATATGAAACAGTATATAAAGCAAAGGAAACGGGAGAACTGGTTTTCAAATTGGAAGCCAGGGGCAGATTTGAGTTTATCGTCAATGGCGATACACTTTACAAACCGCGTCGTTTTGGTTTTCCACGGGTGAACAGCATAACCTTGCCGGTTGAACAAGGCAAAGAATATAAAATTGAAGGTCGTTTTTCGCAAATCGGCAACTGGCCCGCCAGTCTCAACCTGAATTTCGGCAAGCAAGTGCCGGTTACATTTGACAAACTGGTTGACAAGCTGAAAGGCATCGATGTTGTTGTTTATGTGGGCGGCATCTCCTCGCAACTGGAAGGCGAACAAATGCCGGTTGAACTACCCGGTTTCAAGGGCGGTGACCGCACCGATATTGAACTGCCGGAAATACAGCGGGAATGTTTAAAAGCCTTAAAACAGGCCGGTAAAAAGGTTATTTTTGTGAATTGCTCCGGTTCGGCTATGGGTTTGGTCCCTGAAACAGAAAGCTGCGATGCCATATTACAGGCATGGTACGGCGGAGAGGCCGGCGGTCAGGCGGTGGCCGATGTGTTGTTTGGCGATTACAATCCATCAGGGAAATTGCCGGTTACATTCTACAAGGACATCAAACAGTACCCGGATTTTGAAGATTATTCAATGAAAGGCCGCACCTACCGTTTTATGGATGATGCTTTATTCCAGTTTGGATTTGGACTAAGCTATACCACCTTTGCAATTGGTGAAGCAAAGCTCAGCAAAACCGAGATCAAAAACGATGAAAGCGTCGCTATAACCATACCCGTAACCAATACCGGAAAACGCAACGGCACGGAAATCGTGCAAGTATACATACGTCAGGTTGGCGATAGCGAAGGGCCGCTCAAAACCCTGCGCGGGTTCAAACGTGTAGATGTTGCCGCCGGTAAAACCGGCCAGACTGTTATCACTTTGCCGTGTACCTCATTCGAATTTTTCGACCGCGCCGCCAATAAAATGGTTGTTGCCGCCGGAGAATATGAAATTTTATACGGCAACAGTTCCCGTGATAAAGATTTAAAAACAACCAGGATAACGATTTTATAAAATTAAACAATCCTGTAGTCGTAAAACGGAGTGATCAATGTCGAAACGTTATATCTGTTTATTGATATGTGTCTGTCTCTTTGTAGTTTTTGCCTGCTCCCAGGCACCGGACAATAGTCATTTGTCCTTTTACCAATGGGCGCAAACCCCGCCGATGGGCTGGAATAGCTGGGATTGTTTCGGCCCCACGGTAACGGAAGACGAGGTTAAAGCCAATGCCGATTATATGTCAATTTATTTAAAAGAATACGGCTGGCAGTACATTGTCGTCGATATTCGCTGGTATGTACAGAACGATAAGGCGCATGGCTATAACCAAAAAGATCCGATTATAGATATGGATGAATACGGGCGATTGACGCCTGCGGTGAACAGGTTCCCCTCCGCTGCCGGGGGCAAAGGTTTCAAGCCCCTGGCGGACTATATTCACAGCCAGGGATTGAAATTCGGCATTCATATCATGCGAGGTATTCCCAAACTGGCGGTAGAAAAAAACACGCCGGTTTTGGGCAGCGATGTAACAGCACAAGATATTTATAATACCAAACAGCTTTGCTTATGGCTTGGCGACATGTATACAGTGGATGCCGCCAAACCGGGCGCACAGGAATATTACAATTCCCTGTTTGCCTTGTATGCGGCGTGGGGCGTTGATTTTATTAAAATCGACGATCTCTCCCGTCCCTATCACCAGGATGAAATCGAGCTTATCCGCAAAGCCATTGACCAATGCGGCAGACCGATAGTGTTGAGTACCTCTCCCGGCGAAACGCCTATCGCATCCGCAGCGCATGTCAGTACCCATGCCAATATGTGGCGCATTATCGATGACTTTTGGGACAACTGGTCGCAATTGAACGTTCACTTTGCATTGTTCGAAAAATGGATACCCTATATGGGACCGGGACATTGGCCCGACGGTGACATGCTGCCCTTGGGCAGAATCGGCATCCGCGCCGAGCGCGGCGACAATCGCATGAGCATGTTAACCAGGGACGAGCAATACACCTTGATGTCGCTGTTTATCATCTGCCGTTCACCGTTGATGTTTGGCGGTAATTTACCGGACAATGACGAGTTTACCAATCAATTGCTTACTAACCAGGAAGCGCTGGCCGTTTTACAGAACAGTACAAATAATCGCCTGCTGTTTAACGACGGCGAAAAAATTGCCTGGGCTGCCGATGCTCCGGATAGCGGCGATAAATATGTGGCGTTGTTCTATTCATCAGATCAAAAACCGGTTTTGGAAGAAAATGCCATTTACAGCAGCAAGTTACTTTCAACCAAACCCGACGAGCAAATGACAAAAGTAATTGCCAATATCGCCGGCGCCAAAAAGCTGTACCTGGTAGTTACCGATGGCGGCAACGGCAATCATTGGGACCATGCGGACTGGATCGAGCCGCAATTGACCGGCCCAAAGGGCAACCTGCGTTTGACAGATTTACAATGGGTTAATGCTGCCTCCGGCTGGGAAACGGTAAAAATTAACCACAGCGTCGCCGGCAACAAACTAGTCGTTGACGGCAAAGAATATGACAATGGGATAGGGACTCATGCAAGCTCGATCATCGAGTATGATATACCGGCAGGTTATGATACATTTTCTTCACTAGTTGGTCTTGACGGCGAATGTATTATGCATCCCGAAGGAGCAACAGTCAAATTCCATATTTTTACCCAATATCCAACCGGTTGCCCGCCGCAGGATTCGCTCGACGTCGCTGTTGACCTGGCGCAATTGGGAATACCAGGTCAATGCCGGGTACGCGATCTTTGGGCAAAACAGGATCTTGGCGAATACACAAACACAATATCTTTAAATGTGAAAAAACATGGCGCGCGGTTAGTAAAGATCAGTAAACTCTAATGATAATATGTAAATCAAAAATCGCAGCAAAGGAGGACGGAATGAAGCTTCGCATCTGTCTGGTAATTATATATTTTCTAACTGGAACATTAGCCTGGGCGCAGCAGGCCAATGTTAACCTGGATTACAATCCGCAAAAAAACACCGAGAATCTCATCCCATTCAGCGCGCCGCTCAATTCACCGGATGTGCATGATGACGGCACCGTTACATTCCGGCTAAAAGCGCCCGCCGCGCAGGATGTGCGGCTGACGGGAGTCGCCATTCTCACCGCGCTGGGTAAAACCGGCCAGCCTGTGCCCTTTACTAAAGGTGAAGACGGGATATGGACATTGACGGTTGGCCCGCTCCGTCCGGATATGTACGTCTATTTTTTCAATGTGGATGGAGTGCAAATTGCCGACCCCAGCAACACCATTGCCGCGTTCACTGCCATGCCGCCCTACAGCGAGTTGGTGGTACACGGCAACGGCCCGGCATACTATGACGCCCGCAATGTTCCACACGGCACAGTTACACGTCACGTTTATCATTCGGATGTAACTAATGGCGAGCGGGAATTATATGTGTATACCCCTCCCGGTTACGACCGCAGCAAGAGCTATCCGGTCCTTTACCTGTTGGGCGGCAGCGGCGAACTGCCCTCGAACTGGGTGTACGACGGGCGCGTGAATTTCATAATGGACAACCTGCTGGCCGAGGGCAAAGCTGTGCCGATGCTCATAGCGATCCCCAATAACCAGGTCATCCACCGCAATCATCCCAAGCATACCGAGTTGACGTTCAAGCTGTTCGAGGCGGAAATGCGCCAACATGTCATTCCGTTGGTTGAAAGCGAGTATAGCGTTCGCCGTAATCCGCAAGGCCGCGCGCTTTCGGGTTTATCTATGGGTGGGCGGCATACACAGTTCGTCGGTTTTAATTCTCTCGATCTGTTCGCTTCATTCGGCGTGCTTAGCGCCGGTGATGTCAATAGTGAAGAGTCCATAGCAAAATTCCTCAACGACCCTGATGTCAATAAAAAGATCGATTACCTGTTTGTGGGACAAGGCACGGAAGAAGCCAACGGCCGGATGGGCGAGCGCTGCGTTGCTCTGCACAAAGCGTTGTTAAACCACAATATCACCCATGAATATTATGTCGGCGGCTATGGCGGCCATGACTGGTCAACCTGGCGTCACTTGCTTTATTACCGTTTTTTGCCGAATTTGTGGCGTAAAAATTAAACCAAACATAAGGAACTGTTATATGAAGAAAATCAGTATTCTAATCGCAATGCTGGTGGTTTTCAGTTCAATACCACTAAGCACTGCTCAAACCACAGAAAAAAAGCAGCTGGTGCCAACCGTTACCATTCCCGCCCCACCCGGCTCCAAAGGTTTTGGTATGCCTTCCACCACCAGGCCAAGCGGCGCGACCCCGGCGCCCAGAAGGCCCTTTGCAAGCGCCAGCGTTACCGATCCCCGCGAAATCGTTACCATCACCCTCGATGAGTTGAGTATGAGCGATCCGTTCATTCTGGCAGATGAGGCGACAAAAACCTACTATTTAACCAGCAGCGGCGGGTGTATTTACAAAAGCAAAGACCTGAAAAACTGGGAAGGCCCTTATGGCGCTTACGATGTTACCGGTACTTGGATGGAAGGATGCAAATTTGTCGCTGCCGCCGAAATCCACCACGTTAACAGCAAATATTATTATGCCGCAACCTTTGGCGACAGAAATGATCTTGTCGATGTAGTACCCCGCCGCTATAACGTGCACCGCAACCAGACTATGATCCTGGTAGCGGATATAGCCGAAGGCCCGTATAAACCGTTGAACCCCGATCCGCAATACGATTACCTGCCACACACCTGGGATATAATCGACGGTACGATCTGGTACGAAAACGGCGTTCCCTATTTTGTTTTTGTGCATGAATGGATGCAAACGGTTGACGGCACAATGGAATATGTCAAGCTGTCTCCCGATTTGAGCAAGACCATCACCGACCCGATATGCCTGTTCCGCGGTAGTGAAGCGGCCTGGGCGCTGGAAATGGTCGGCAATGAAGAGATGACCTTTGGCCTGAAATTGCCGGGCTGGGTTACCGATGGGCCGGAACTTTTCCGCACCGGGACAGGCAAATTAGGCATGTTATGGTCAAGTTGGGGTGCAGGACGGTACTTACAAGGTGTAGCGTATTCCGAATCCGGTACGATTGACGGGCCGTGGATTCAGGAAGAAAAACCATTGGTTGGCAACAACACCGGTCATGGTATGATGTTCACCACCTTTGAGGGCAAACGGCTGCTTTCCATTCATCATGCCGAAGGCGACGGCCCCCGCAAACCGCAGCTTTATGAAATCGACGATTCGGGCGACAAGCTGATCCTCGGACCGAGATATAATCCATAATCAATAAAAAACATAAACTATTTAATTTAATCATTAAGGATTAAAATTATGAAAAAAGCCATTATAATTATCGCGTTGTTTTTGATTTGCAATCTAGCTTTAGCCCAGTTTGCCGGCGTGATGCGCGGCCAAAAAGAAGAACCGTTGCCGGAAGGTTTTAAACCGGCCTCAACCAATACGTTTATATCGCAATATCCGGCGGTCAACGCCGCCACCCGGCAGGCCATGTTCAGGGTTGTAGCCCCCGCCGCGCAAATAGTCCAGGTCGACCTGTGCGGCAAGAAATACAATATGACCAAAGATGAAAAAGGCGTATGGACATGCGTTTCCGATCCGCAGATAGTGGGTTTTCACTACTATGCCATTCTCATCGACAGCGTGGCCGTAATGGATCGCGGCAGCGAAGCTTATTTCGGCAGCAACTGGGAATCGGCGGGTATTGAAATCCCCGAAGGCCCGGAAGGCGATTATTACCGCTTTAACAAAAACATCCCGCACGGACAAATACGCTCGATTGATTACTGGTCTGAAATAAACGGCAAGGAACGGCATATCAATGTGTATGTTCCTGCCGACTATGAAAAAGAAACCAAAAAGAAATACCCGGTTCTGTACCTTGTCCATGGTTGGGGCGAAGACGAAAACGGCTGGTCGATTCAGGGTCATACAGCCAACATTATGGACGGCCTGATAGCCGCCGGTAAAGCGGTTCCCATGATCATTGTCATGCCCAGCGGCGACATAAAAACCAATTCCGATGTCCGTACCGCATCGGGCGACATTTCCCAGATATATATCAACGATCTGATCCCCTTCATTGATAAAACCTTCCGTACCTATACCGATAAAGAACACCGCGCCATGGCCGGGCTGTCCAGGGGCGGTTTCCAGACTTGTATGACAGTTTTACCCAATCTCGATAAATTTGCCTGGATGGGCACATTCAGCGGTTTTTTCGGTTTCCGCGGCAATAACACCATCGAAACGGCATACAATGGCGCTTTTAAAGACCCCGAGGTCTTTAACAAACAGATTAAACTCTTTTACATGAGCATCGGCACCGAAGAAAGAATGGGCGCCAAAGAAGCTGCCGACCAGTTGATAAATCACGGCATTAAAAACATTGTTTATTTCGAATCACAAGGCACAGCCCATGAATGGCTGACCTGGCGTAGAAGCCTTTATGATTTTGCGCCGCGTATCTTTAAATAAGCTCATTCTTCCATTCTCAGGAATCCCCGCATTTTAAATACGGGGATTCCTGGGTTATTTATTACTAGAACCGGTTATAAATTTTGAAAAGCTAAAGACAGATTTTTGCTTTGCCAGGCAAACCCTTTCTTTAGTCTATTTAATATAATTGCCCGGTAAATTGTATGTAATAGTCTTTACAAGGAACTAGTCACATGAAAAAAATAACATTCGTATGTGTAATTTTGATATTTCTAGCTTTGATACAACCAGCTACAGCTCAGCCGGAAACCAAAAAACAGCTTGTTCCAACAGTAACAATTCCCGCCCCGGAGGGCGCCAAAGGATTTGGAATGCCGGCAACCGGCAACACCAACCCAAATCCCCCAAGAAGGCGCTGGGTAGGCCCAAGTGTAACGGAATCCCGTGAAATTGTTACTATGACATTTGATGAGTTAAGTATGAGCGACCCCTTTATTTTCCCGGATATAAACACCAAAACCTATTATCTAACCAGCAGTGGCGGGAGTATTTATAAAAGCAAAGATTTAAAAACCTGGACAGGTCCTTATGGCGCAATTGACGTTACCGGCACATGGATGGAAGGATTAATGTTTGTTGCCGCCGCCGAGATTCATCAAGTGAATGATAAATATTATTATGCCGCTACCTGGACGGACAGGAAAGAGCTTGTCGATGTTATTCCGCGCAGATACAACGTTTACCGTAATCAAACTCAGATACTCGTTTCCGATAAACCGGAAGGCCCTTATAAACATATCAACTCCGATCCTAATTATGATTACCTGTACCACAATTGGGACGTTATCGACGGTACTATCTGGTATGAAGACGGTATCCCCTATTTTGTGTTTGTGCATGAATGGACACAACTTGTTGACGGTACAATGGAATATGTTAAACTCTCCCCTGATTTGAGTGAAAGAATTTCAGAACCGGTATGTCTTTTCCGCGCCAGCGAGGCTCCCTGGGCGCTTGAAATGGTTGGCAACGGCGAAATGACTTTTGGTATGAAATTACCCGGCTGGGTAACCGACGGACCCCAACTTTTCAGGACTAAAACCGGCAAACTTGGTATGCTATGGGCAACCTGGGGCGCGCACAGGTATTTACAAGGCGTGGCTTATTCTGAGTCCGGCACGATTGACGGGCCCTGGATACAGGATGAAAAACCATTAAAAGACGATAATTCCGGCCATGGCATGATGTTCACCACGTTTGAAGGAAAACGACTGCTGGTTATACATCATGCAGAAGCAGACGGACCTCGCAAACCGCAATTCTATGAGATCGATGATTCGGGCGATAAACTGATACTTGGACCGAGATATAATCCATAATTCATTTTGAATACAGGTAGACAATTATTCCAAGGTTAACAAGGCAGCGCTTTATGAAAAAATTTATTTTATTAATTATCCTTATATTCCTTTTATCCACCGGCCTGTTGGCGCAAAATTTATTATCGCCGGAGTGGAAAATCAGTTTCGGCGATATTGCCGAAACGAACCTGGATAAATTAAACACAGCCAACTGGCAGAAGGTTAACCTGTTATTATCCTGGGAACGGCAAGGCTATTTCTGGAATGACGGCAGCGGCTGCATTGTTAATGATTTTACTGTGCCGGACGAATTAACCGGCTCACAATTCGTTCTTACAATTAGTTTGCAATGTGAAGTTAAAAGCATTTACATAAACAACAAGTTTATCGGTGGAAATTTACGTAATCAATATTGGTCCAATCGCGGCGCCAGGAACGAATTTAATATTGCCGATAATTGCCTGGTAAAAGGGAAGAAAAACAGAATAGCTATATTTGTTGCCGATCTCTCCTACACCGGCGGCATAAGCTGGAATTCGTGCAGTCTTGCGCCAAAAGGCAGCGAATCGAAATCTGCAATTAAAATCGACATCCCGGTGCAGGATCATCTCTATTCCCTGGAAAACAAGAATTCCCTCACTTTAAAATATAATGCTGTGCGCAAAGGGAAAATCAAATTGTCGGTCGTTAACGATTTTCACCAGTCTTTTATTCAAAAAGACTATAATGTTAAAAAAGGAACCGGACAGATACAATGTGAGCTTGGCGCAGCCATTACCACACCGGGATTTTATGAATGTACGGTAATCATGTACGATGGCGGCTATAGTTCCGATGTGCAATGGTTCACCCTTTCGCCCGAAAAAATTGCCTGCACGAACAACACCGTCCCCCGCTTTAAGGAGTATTGGGATGCGGCGTTAGACGAACTGGGCAAAACGCCACAAGAGTTTAAATTGATAAAAAAAGAAAATTTGTGTTCTGGTAGCCGTGATGGTTATATTGCTGAAATGAAATCGTTTGGCGGGTTGACGATTCGCGGTTATTATTTTGTTCCCAAAACCCCGGGCCGGCACGCCGCCATACTGCATGTGCCGGGTTATGGTTACGGTTGGCAGGATCACGGTGCTTTTTTAGAAAATCATGACGATGTTGTGGAACTGGCGTTATGTGTACGTGGTCATGGCATCAGCGCCGATGTATTCAATCCCGGATTTGGAGTACCCGGAGTATGGGGATACAGCCTGTGCAGCGAAACCGATAACGCCTACCGGGCAATTTATATGGATTGTGTAAGAGCGGTAGAGTTTTTACTGAGCCGTCCTGAAGTTGATAGCGCCAGGCTCGGCGTGATGGGCGGCAGCCAGGGCGGCGGACTCACGTTGGTCACAGCCGGATTATGCAGGGATCACATCAAAGCCTGTTCGTTCTTTGATCCATTCCCGTGCGATACACGCGATCATTTAAAGATCCGTACCATGTGTAATTTCGAGATTAAAAATTATTTAAGGTACTATAACGACCCATGCACATTTGAAGATGCGCTTTATATACAGGATTTGCTCGATACCAAGGGATTTGCCGAATGGATAAAATGCCCGACTCTTTACGTCACTTCATTATTTGATGACGATGCTCCGCCACATTTAGGTTTTTCCGCGTATAACAGGATTTCGGCGCCCAAGAGTTTCAAGATTTATCCCGACCTTGGGCACATTAACGACAAGACATTTATTGAACAACGGCAATTCCTTAAAAAGGAATTGGGATATTAATATAAAGGATAGTTCATTGGGTAAATGGCAAATTAAAAAATGAATAAATTTCTGAAAGGACTCATTCCCATGAAGCGACTAGTCATTTTTTTAACACTTTTGTTATTATTTACAATCGGCTGTAATACGCCACAACAGCTTTCAATCGTTAAAGTAGAACAGGGTAAGGTACAGGGAACGTTTGAAGACGGTTTGTCGGTCTATCGCGGTATTCCGTTCGCCGCGCCGCCGGTAGGCGATTTGCGTTGGCGCGCTCCACAACCGGCTGCCCAGTGGGATACCGTGCTTCAGGCGGTCAAGTTCGCTCCCGGTCCGATTCAGGGTTGGAATGCTCCCGCGGGAACCAGCGAAGATTGCCTGTATTTGAATGTCTGGACGCCGGCCAAATCCGCCAAAGAACGCATTCCCGTGCTAGTCTGGATTTATGGCGGCGGCTTTAACGGCGGTTCCACCTCTGAACCGACTTATAGCGGCGAGAACCTGGCAAAAAAAGGCGTGGTGTTGGTCAGCATCGCTTACCGTGTTGGCCATCTTGGCTTTTTAGCGCACCCGGAGCTGAGTGCCGAGAATCCGGATCATGTTTCCGGTAATTATGGTCTGCTCGATATGATCGCCGGTCTGCAATGGATACAAAAGAACATTGCTGGATTCGGCGGCGACCCCAACAAGGTGACGATATTTGGTGAATCGGCCGGCGGGATAGCCGTAAGCATGTTGTGCGCCTCCCCCCTGGCAAAAGGATTATTTCACGGCGCTATTTCGCAAAGCGGCGGTTCGTTTGGCCCTTCCCGTCCCACCACCTTCCCCGGCGAGAACATGAAACGCCTGGCCGATGCGGAACGCGACGGCCTGGCGTATGCCGCCAGCGCCGGTGTAACAACAATTGCCGAATTGCGTAATCTCCCCACCGATAGTTTACCCAAAGGCGGTTTCGGTAAAGGCATGGCTTGGCCGATAGTTGATGGATTGGTCATTCCTGACGATCAATACAAACTCTACGAAGCGGGACAATTCAATGATACGCCGATTCTGGTGGGTTACAATTCCGATGAAGGAGCGAGCTTTTCGCGGGAAAAAACCCCGGCTGAATATATCGCCGGCGTCAAAGCGCGTTATGGCAAGTTCGCCGATGAACTTGTTAAAGCCTATCCCGCCGGAGAAACCACGGTTCCCAAAACCGCGCGCGACCTGGCCCGCGATGCCGCTTTCGGCTGGCAGACCTGGAGTTGGGCCAGATTGCAATCCCAAAAAGGAAAATCTCAAGCATTCTATTATTATTTTGACCAACATCCGGACTATCCGGAAGACTCGCCACGCGCAGGATTCGGTTCGCCGCATGGACAAGATGTGGCTTATGTATTCCAGCATCTCGATGCATCAAATCCGGCAATCGCCAAGTCTGATTCCGTAATTTCTGAAGCAATGGCCACTTATTGGACCAACTTTGCCAAATACGGCGACCCCAACGGCCAGGGACTTCCCGAATGGCCGGCTTTTAGCGACGCCAATCCTGTGGTGATGGTTTTTGCGCAAACACCGCATACCGGGCCGGTGCCGAGTGAAGCATCTCTCAAGGTATTGGATACCTATTTCCAATGGCGGCGTACTCCTGAAGGCGATGCCTGGGCAAAATGACCATGAAAACCTTAGTAATGAAACGAACTCAAAAATACACATTTTGGGTACTCATATTTTTCATGTTGATTGGGCCGGTAACCCTGGTTCCGGCCCAGGAAACCATCGATGTCGGCGTAACCGGTTGGGATGTGAAAAGACCGGTAATGGCGGCAGCATGTGAATGCGGCTGCCCGTGGGGAGAACTGGGCGATTTCGTCAAAGCAGCAATGCAGCCTTTCGGTTATTCCGTTATTCTGTGCCGTAACTGCAACCGTTGGTATGGGCCGCGGCTGGTCTCCGAACATGATTATCCCCCACCGCTCGATGAGGTCAACCTTGCCGACGGCGTGAATGTACGGATCGATGCGCGGGTTGATTTCGGCGTCACCTCCAGCGCCATGTTGAGTTCAGCTTATAATGGGTCGCTGGCCGGTAAAGGGCCTTACCGCAATTTGCGCCTCATCGCTAAAATTGAAGATCCTTTCTATTATTTAATAGCCGTTAAAAAAGAAACGGGAATTACCGACATGGCGGTTATAAAACAAAAACACTTGCCGGTAAGAATTATGGGCGCCGATGGTAACATGATAACCATTCTGAAATATTACGGCGTGACCGCCGATGATATTAAATTATGGGGCGGTAAACTCGGCGTTTCGGTTGAAGAAGCAGTAAAGGGCGAATTCGATATTATCGCCGGGTTCCTGGCCAGCCCGGCAATGAATCCCGAATCGGCATACTGGACAACTATAAGCCAGAAATTTGATCTCTATTTTCTGGAACTGCCTGATGATTTGCTGAAACTGGTTGCCCAACAGAATGTAGATGCTGAAATTGTCATAGCACATAATAGTTTGCTCAGGGGCGTTAATCGCCGTATAAAAACCCTGGGCAGATCGGGAGAGGCGGTGTTTGTGCGCGACGATACCCCCGAACAGGCGGGTTATGATCTTGCTAAAGCTATCGATGAACATCACGGCGCGCTTAAATGGTTTATCAGAGTCTATACTTATGATAACAAAACTGTGTGGAGTAATTTTGGCGTTCCCCTGCACCCCGGCGCTGCCAGGTATTACCGGGAAATGGGATATCTGAAAGAATAATTGCATGGTTGATAAAAATACCTTAATTTTACCTGGAAACGAGTACCGGGTAAAAGATACAGAACTCCGGAATCATTCGATATTGCTGCTAAATAGTCGATTGAGGAACTATTCAAGAATGGAGAGTTTGGGTATGAAAACAAAAAGCAATTATTCATTAATCATCTTGAGCAAAAATCTGCTCAAAATAATTATGCTGATTTTACTCCTGCAAATGCCTGTAGTCGCGCAGCAAATAACCGGGCTGACGGAAACTATCATTACGGAACAAGCAGAGCCGGGCAATGCTTTCCCGGTCGTTTCCGGCGAGCATAAAGCGGCGGCGCTCCGTTATGATACAAACGATTACAAAGGAGTTATTCGCGCCATTGGCGATCTGCAAACGGATATACAAAGCGTTACCGGCGTCAAACCCGAATTGCTTACCTCCGCACCGGCGGTGGAATATGAAATCGTCATCGGTACCCTGGGACACAGCGCCCTGATCGACAAACTGGCATCCTCGAAAAAGCTGGATATAAAAGACCTGAAAGGGAAATGGGAAAGTTTTGTTATCACTACCATTCAGGATTCCAAATATGCTGCAAAGCAATACCTGGTTATTGCCGGCAGTGACAAGCGGGGTACAATATATGGCATTTATGAGCTATCGAGACAATTAGGAGTATCACCCTGGTACTGGTGGGCGGATGTTCCGGCCAGGCAGCGCCCTGCCGCCTATGTGCTGCCGGGGCGCTATGCCTCCGGCGAACCCAGGGTTCGCTACCGTGGTATTTTCATTAATGATGAAGCGCCGTGCTTTTCCGGCTGGACCCTGGAAAAATTCGGCGGCGTGAACAGTAAAATGTACACCCACATGTTTGAGTTGATCCTCCGGCTTAGGGGCAACTATTTATGGCCGGCCATGTGGGGCAAAGCATTTAATGAAGACGATCCCGAGAATCCCCGCCTTGCCGATGAATACGGTATCGTTATGGGCACATCACATCACGAACCGATGATGCGCGCCCAGCAGGAATGGACTACCCACCGTAAAGAGTATGGCAATGGTCAATGGAACTACCAAACCAATGAAGCGGGACTAAAAAAATTCTGGCAAGATGGCCTGGAGAGTGTTAAAAATTATGAACACCTTGTTACCATGGCCATGCGCGGCGACGGCGACCTGCCGATGAAAGACCTGGGTAGTGCGGAAGCCAATTTCAGGTTAATGGAACGGGTCATAAAAGATCAGCGCGAAATTATTGAACAAGTGACTGGTAAACCCGCGGCAAAAACACCCCAGGTGTGGGCGCTGTACAAGGAAGTTTTAGATTATTACGACCAGGGCATGCAAGTACCCGATGACATGATCATTCTATTATGCGACGATGATTGGGGTGATATTCGCCGTCTTCCGGAGCTTGACGCTAAAAAGCATCCGGGTGGCTATGGCATCTATTACCATGTCGATTATCATGGCGCGCCGCGTTCTTACCAATGGCTGAACATGAACCAGATACCGCATATGTGGGAGCAGCTTCAGCTTGCCTATAGTTATGGCGTCGACAAAATCTGGGTCGTAAATGTAGGCGATTTAAAGCCCAATGAATACCCGCTGGATTTTTTCCTGACTATGGCATGGAATCCCACCTCGTTCAACGAAAACAACCTGGATGATTATGCCCGTAATTTCTGCGCAGAACAGTTTGGCGTCGCGTCGGCTGGTGAGGCGGCAGAGATATTGAGTTTGTACTGTAAATATAACAGTCGCGTTACGGCCGAAATGATGGACCACAAAACCTACAACCTGGCAAGCGGCGAGTTCCTGCAGGTCAAAGACGCCTACATGGCGCTGGAAGCCAGGGCGCTCCGGCAGTATATGGAAGTAGCGGATGCGTACAAGGATGCTTATATGGAATTGATCCTGCATCCGGTGCGGGCTATGGCCAACCTGTACGATATGCACTATGCCGTAGCCATGAACGGGAAATATGCCGCGGAAAAGGATTTGCAAGCCAATTACTGGGCCGACCGGGCGGAATATTGTTTTAAACGCGATGCGGAACTTTCAAAAGATTATAACCTGAATGTTGCCAACGGCAAATGGAACCATATCATGGATCAAACCCATATCGGGTATTTTACCTGGACCGAGCCAATTCATGGCAATATCATGCCCAAAGTTACACGCATTACCCCGGAAGAAACCAGACAAGGCGGCTATATATTCAGTGAAAAGAACGGCGTTGTGGTGATAGAAGCCGAACACTATTTTACGGTTCAAGCTAATGAACAAACGAAATGGACTGTTATACCCGATCTGGGCAGAACCCTCTCCGGCCTGGCATTAATGCCCTATACACAAAGTACCGACGGGGCATCCGTGGTTTACAAAGTTAAGCTGCAATCGGCGCCGGACAGTATCAGGCTGCGCATAATTTTTGACAGCGTTCTGCCGTTCAAAAAGGGCGGCCATTCTGTAGCCGCTGCGCTCGACGGCGGCGCTGAAAAGGTTTGGCCGATTAATGACAAATTGACCTGGCAAAACAATTACACGATCATGTATCCAACCGCCGCAGCGCGGATCATCGAGACGGAAGTATCGCTTCCCGTAACCGCTACAGCAGATAATATTCATGTATTAACGATCAAACCGTTAGATCCGGGAATTGTTTTCCATAAAGCGATTCTTGATAACGGCGGTTATGAACCGACTTTTCTAAAAATGGATGAAAGTCCGTATGTGAGAGAATAAATAAAGTGAGCATTTTAAAACTAGTACAGATAATAACTGCAATATTACAAAATTGGAATGACAAAATGAAAAAAAGTATACTTGCCATCTCGTTACTATTGGGCTTGATGGTTGTTACAGCAAATGCGCAATCGTATAAAAAGGTTGAAACTGGAATCAAAACATCAATAAACTCTTGCGATGTTGAAATTCAGTTCTACTCACCATCCATAGTGAGAATATTGAAATCCCCTGCGGGTACAACTGTGGATAAACAAAGCTTGTCTGTAATTAAAACCCCGCAAAAAACGGATTTTAATATCAAGCAGGCGGGAGATGAACTGTACCTGAAAAGTAAAAAGGTCGTGGTAAGCCTGAACATGAAAAATGGAAAAATTTCATTTTCAACGCCGGAGAAAAAGGCTTTACTAAATGAGAAAGAAGCCGGCGCAGCTTTTACCGAGTTCGACGACGCCGGGGTAAAGACCTGGAGTGTTTATCAATCCTTTATTTTAGATCAGGATGAAGCTATTTATGGCCTGGGTCAGCAACAGCAGGGTAAAATGGTGCAGCGTAACCTGAAACTCAATATGGTACAGGGCAATACGGATGATTATATCCCATTTTTTGTTTCAGTAAAAGGTTACGGACTGTTCTGGGATAATTATTCACCAACCCTTTTTGAAGACAGCCCGGCGGGCACATCGTTTAAATCGGATGTTGGCGACTGTATCGACTATTATTTTATGAATGGTGGTAATGCCGATGGCGTTATCGCTCTCATGCGCGACCTCACCGGGCAGGCGCCGATGTTCCCATTATGGACCTATGGTTTCTGGCAAAGCAAAGAACGGTACAAAAGCCAGAATGAAACCGTAGGAGTGGTTAAAAAATACCGCGAACTGGGTGTGCCGCTCGATGGTATTATTCAGGACTGGCAATATTGGGGCAACAATTACCTGTGGAATGCCATGGAATTCCTCAATCCCGAATTTGATAATCCGCAAGAGATGATAGACGATATCCACAACCTGAATGCGCACATTATCATTTCCATCTGGAATTCGTTTGGCCCCCAAACAAAACAATACAAAGAATTGGAAAAAATTGGCGCCTTGATGGATTTCCAAACCTGGCCGCAATCCGGTTCCGAAAAATGGCCGCCAAGAATGGATTATCCTTCAGGGGTTCGGGTTTATGATGCTTACAATCCACAAGCGCGTGACATTTACTGGAAATACCTGAATAAAGGTCTCTTTTCACTTGGCATAGACGGCTGGTGGATGGATTCATCCGAACCGGATCATTTGGAATTCAAGCCCGCCGATTTCGACAATAAAACGTATCTTGGATCATTCCGACGAGTGCGTAATGCCTTTCCACTAATGACTGTGGGCGGCTTATACCAACACCAACGCGCCGTCACTTCAGACAAACGGGTGTTTATCCTCACCCGCTCGGCGTTTGCCGGTCAGCAACGCTACGGCGCCAACACCTGGACAGGCGATACGGTATCATCGTGGGATGCCCTTAAAAACCAGATCTCGGCAGGTTTGAATTTTTCATTGTGCGGTATACCGCATTGGAACAGCGATATAGGCGGTTTCTTTTTATGGAATTTCAAGAATAAACTGGCTGACGCCGATTATCGGGAGCTCTATGCGCGATGGGTTCAGTTTGGCGCTTTTTGCCCAATGATGCGCTCGCACGGCGCCGATGCCCCGCGGGAAATATACCAGTTCGGCAATAAAGGCGACAAGATTTATGATTCGATTGCCAAATTCATCACCCTGCGCTACAAATTATTACCTTACATCTATTCCACCTCGTGGGATGTTACCGCCAATAATGGGACAATGATGCGCGCCCTGGTGATGGATTTTGCCGCCGATAAAAACACCCTGGATATTAACGATGAATATATGTTCGGCAAAGAAATCCTGGTTTGTCCGGTTACTCAACCGATGTATTCTAAAGACATGCAAGCCGATTTCAGTACGGTTAAGACCAAAGAACTGTACCTGCCTAAAGGAGCCGACTGGTATGACTTTTGGAATGGAGAAAAGTTTCCCGGCGGACAGACAATAACAAGGGAAACGCCCATCGATATTATGCCCTTGTATGTTAAAGCGGGTTCTATCCTCCCCATCGGGCCGGAAGTGCAATATGCCGAAGAGAAAAAATGGGACAACCTGGCAATACGTGTATACCCCGGCGCTAATGGCGAATTCACATTGTACGAAGATGAAAACGATAATTATAATTATGAGCAAGGTATCTATTCAACAATAACTTTTACCTGGGATGATGCAAAACAAATTTTAACTATGGGCGAGCGTAAAGGTTCTTTCCCCGGAATGTTATCGACTCGTACCTTCCAGGTTATTATTGTATCGAAGGCCCAGGAAGCGGGTAATACTATTTCGAATAAAGTTAAAACTGTAAACTATACTGGAAAGAAAATCAAAGTTACCATGAAAGATCCGAATAAATAACAATTGTCAATTCTAAAAATATAATTCAGAGAATATTTAATGATTAACATATTAAACAACAGCAAAAGAATCTCTTACCTAGTGATAACGATTTGCATTCTTTTCCTTACAGTTTTAAAAGGGAATTGCCAGGTCCTTTACGTCGGCGCCAATTACCATCCGCATGACGACAAAAACACTGAAAAAATAAAAAATGATATTCTGTTGATGCAAGCCGCGGGATTTAATGTCGTCCGCATGGGGCATTTGGCCTGGGACAGTTACGAACCAGCCGATGGAGAATTCGATTTTGCCTGGTTCGATAAAGTAATGGATATGATGAATGAAGCGGGCATTAAAGTTATTTTGGATATTGCCATCCGACCTGCGCCAATCTGGCTGCATCATAAATATCCTTCTATTGATATAACCGATATTAACGGCAATGTTTTGTACCCCAACCACCGTTATATGGATGATGTTGGCGATCCCATGTACCAACAGTATGCCCTGCGGTTCACCGATGCAATTACCAGGCAGTATGCCAGTCATCCCGCATTACTGGCATTTGGAATTGACAACGAATCCGGAGACGGCCAGATTTCCTATTCCGAATCCGCCAGGCAACGATTCATCGCCTGGTTAAAGGACAAATATTCGAACCTCGACAATTTGAACAAAGCGTGGGCCAGCCAACGCTGGTCGCGCAGGATCAACCAATGGGAAGAAATCGGCTTTCCGGTGGCAACCCATACGACCGATGTGCCGGAAAGAATGCTCGATTTCAGGCGTTTTGTTTCCGATGAAATCAACCAGATTCTTTTCAAAGTGTTAGATGTCGTTAATACTAACGCGCCCAATGCCCTGACCAATACAAATGCCTGGTATTACAGCCAGTTAAAGTATTTCGATTACTCACTGATAGCTTATTCAGGAAAAATGACTCATGAAGGCTGCGGTTTTTATCCGGGACTTTCGTTAACAACCAATTGGGGCGTGATGAATGCCGCGTTTGGCATCTCCCGAATTCAATTCGAAAGTACAAATCCTTTCTGGTGTAATGAATTTACCACCATGACGGCTGTGCCAAATTCGATCAGAAAATCGGCCTATGCTTCATTAATGTATGGCAACCAGATGGTATGCGGCTGGACCTGGCAAAGCATGTGGGCCGGAGAGGAACAGTATCTGGAAGGTATGATCGACTGGGATGGCATTCCAAACCGTAAATACGATGAATATAAAAAAATTGCCGCAGAATTTAAAAAGATTGAAAAATACTTTCCGTACCGGCTTCAGGCGGAAGTAGGACTGGCCTTTTCATTCTCCAGCCAGATTGCCAGTAAATACTTTCCCGAACAACATGATAACCAGTTACAAGCCTGCTGGGATCTCTTTTACTGGCGCAATATGGACGCCCGCATAGTGGAAATAAGCCGCAGTCCGTTAAATTATAAACTATTGTTTGTCCCCGGCGTGGCTGTAATGGATGAAGTAACAGCCGCCAAAATCCGCGACTATGTAAAAAATGGCGGCACGGTCATCATGACCACAAATTCAGCTATTGTTGATGAATGCGGCCAGGTATTTGCGACCACCCGCCCTGGCCTGTTAAGCGATGTGTTTGGCATACGCCTGGGAAGTTATGAAGAGACCGAAGCGCTGAATGAAATATCACGGAAATCTTACACTGGTAAAAAGATCGAGTTAACCTACAGAGGTAAAGCCATAAATGCGGAAGCTGCCCGGTTTGACATTATAGAGCCGCAAGGCGCTGAAATTATTGGCAGCATAACCAGCCTGGACAAGGATTACCCGGTAATGACCGCCAACAAATTTGGTAAAGGCAGGGCTATTTATGTTGGCTTGCCTGCCAAAGGAGAAATACTCGGCAGTTTACTCGACAACCTGATTAATGAACTGGGCATTAAAAAAGGGCCGGATGTGCCTTCGGGGGTAATGGCCAGACAAATAGACAAAACCCATTTTCTATACATGAATATTAGCGGTGAACCCCAAATTATAAAAATGCAGGGCAAATCACGCAGTATTCTTTATGATAAAGAGTATAACAATACTTTTACAATTGCGCCTTATGAACCGGAATTTATCGAGTTGAAATAGGCATATTGACAAGAAAATAAAAATTTATAATTAACGGTATTTAATGCAATATCTTTAAATTAAAAAGTGAGAATCGGTATGAAGATGTCTTTATTTATCGGTGTCATTCTTTGTTTATGTGTAATTAGTTTTAACTGCGCCCGGACAAATGCTCCCGCACCTTACGGTCCGATTCCATCGGAAAACCAGCTGCGATGGCAGGAAATGGAATATTATGCTTTTATTCATTTCTCACTCAACACCTATACCGATCAATCGTGGGGGTATGGAAATGAAGATGTTAATTTGTTTAATCCGGTGGAATTGGATTGTCGTCAATGGGCTCGTATATGTAAAGAAGCCGGTATGAAAGGGATCATTCTGACGGCCAAGCATCACTGTGGTTTTTGCCTTTGGCCTTCACAATATACCGAGTACTCGGTAAAAAATGCTCCCTGGCGTAACGGCAAGGGCGATGTGGTTCGTGATATGGCCGATGCCTGTAAAGAATACGGCTTGAAATTAGGAATTTATTTATCCCCCTGGGACAGAAATTATGCGGATTATGGAAAACCGGAGTATATAACCTACTTTCGCAATCAACTCACTGAACTCCTCACCAATTATGGTCCAATTTTCGAAGTGTGGTTTGATGGCGCCAACGGCGGTTCGGGCTATTACGGCGGCGCCAACGAAACCCGCACAATTGACCGGACAACCTATTATGACTGGAGTAATACCTACAAACTCGTACGCTCCCTTCAACCCAATATTGTAATTTGGAACGATGGCGGCGACCGTGCCGATCTGCGCTGGGTTGGCACCGAAGGGGGTTGGGTTGGTGAAACAAACTGGAGTTTGCTTAACGCAACAGGAGATGTGCCCTTTAATATGCTGCATTATGGGGTGGAAAACGGCGATTCGTGGGTGCCGGGCGAGGTGAATACTTCTATCAGGCCGGAATGGTTCTATCATCCCGTTGAAGATGCCATGGTAAAATCAGTACCCAAACTTTTGGATACCTATTATAACTCCATTGGGCGAAACGGCACATTACTGCTCAACTTTCCGATCATGCCAAACGGTTTGATCCACCCGAATGACGAAAAAGCGGCATTGGAATTTGCCCGGGCGGTGAAAGAGGCGTTTGCGGTAAACCTGGTCGAAAAAACCAACGCAACGGCGACTAATGTTCGTGGAAATGCAAACAAGTTTGCGGCAGCCAGGGCGCTTGACGGTAATAAAGAGTCCTATTGGGCTACCGACGATGAGGTAACAACTGCTTCATTAACCATAGATTTTGGCGAACCGGTTATATTTAACCGTTTTCTGGTTCAGGAATATATCCGTTTGGGACAACGGGTGAAAGCATTTTCAGTTGAAGCTTTTATCGATGGAAACTGGCAAGAAATAGCAAAAGCAACGACTATCGGGTACAAACGTATCCTGCGATTTCCGACTGTCCAGGCTACTCAGGTTCGTTTAAACATAACCGATTCGAAAAGCTGCCTGTTAATTTCCAATATCGGTATTTACAATGCACCGCAAATCCTTAATCCTCCTGTTATTATTCGCAATCAAGCGGGTGAAATAATCATCAACCCGGTCGACGCCGAATCGGTTGTATATTATACATTGGACGGCAGCGCACCCACCACTAATGCAAAACTCTATACCGGTCCGGTGCAAACAGATGGTAAACTGGAAGTAAGAGCTATTGCTTATGATCCTGCCAGGGATAAAAGCAGCCCGGAAAGCCGGGAGAAATTCGACCTGCCCCGCACGGCGTGGAAAATTATCGGCATCAAAGATGAACACGCCGGCGCTATCCTGGACGGCAACCCGTCTACGGCATGGTATCACAGTAATGATAAAACAATGCCCATCGACCTGGTCATCGATTTGGGCAAGGAACAAAATCTTTGCGGTTTCAGATACTTTCCGGAACAGACCTATTGGGGCCCAGGCATTATTACCAATTACCAGTTTTATGTTTCCGCTAACAATAAACACTGGAAACTGGTAGATGAGGGTGAATTTGCCAATATCAAAAACAATCCCTTTTGGCAAATTAAAAATTTTGCGCCGGAAAAAGCCCGTTATATCAAACTGCGGGCATTAAAAAATACAGAAGGTAATAATAAAACAGGATATGCTGAAGTGGATGTGATTACTAATTAAGCCGGACAATAAAAATGTAAAAATTTACAGCTGTCAGGTTTAACAGTCTTTTAATATATTAATATAAAATGAAAACAAGGATACTTGTTAATGAAAAAATTTTGTTCAATATACTGTTCATTGCTTTGCATTATTTTCACAAGCGCCAACCTTGCAGCCCAGGAAAAGCTGTACCCCAATGAGTTCCCGTTGGGAGATGTAACTTTGCTGGATGGGCCATTCAAACAGGCACGCGACCTTAACATTGAGGTGCTTCTCAAGTATGATGTTGACCGTTTGCTGGCGCCGTACCGCCAGGAAGCCGGGTTGCCGGCAAAAGCTGCAAGTTATCCCAATTGGATCGGTCTGGATGGGCATGTTGGCGGTCACTATTTGTCGGCTATGGCTATGAATTACGCCGCCACCGGCAACGCCGAGTGCAAAAAGCGTATGGATTATATGCTGTCAGAACTGCAAGCGTGCCTGGCGGCAAACGCTGTCAATAATGCGGATTGGGGTATCGGTTATGTCGGCGGGTTTCCCAACAGCGCCAAATTATGGTCGACTTTTAAACATGGTGATTTTACCATATATAATTCCTCCTGGGCGCCGTTTTACAACTTGCACAAAATGTATGCGGGGCTGCGAGATGCCTGGTTATACTGCGACAACCAGGACGCCAAAGCAATGTTTTTACAATTCTGCGATTGGGGAATTTACATTACTTCCGCCCTGTCCGATGAACAAATGCAAACCATGCTCAACATGGAACACGGCGGCATGAATGAAGTATTTGCCGACGCTTATCAAATGACCGGCGACGAGAAATATCTTGCAGCCGCAAAACGATACTCGCACCGGCAGGTTCTCGAGCCGCTATCGGCAGGGATCGATAATCTCGACAACAAACACGCCAATACCCAAATACCCAAATTTACCGGTTTCGAAAGAATCGCGGAACTTGGCTATGACGAAAAATATGAGCAAGCTGCCGGCTATTTCTGGGAAACTGTTACAGCCAATCGCTCCCTGGCTTTTGGCGGCAACAGCAGACGGGAGCATTTCCCCTCTAAAGACGCCTGCATCGATTTTGTTAACGTAAATGATGGGCCGGAATCCTGTAATTCCTATAATATGCTCAAGCTGACGGAAGATTTGTTCAGGGTACATCCTGATGCCAAATATATTGATTATTATGAACGGACTTTGTATAATCATATCCTTTCAACCCAGCATCCTGAACATGGCGGCTATGTCTATTTTACCCCGGCGCGTCCCCGGCATTACCGGGTCTATTCCGCTCCGAATGAGGCTATGTGGTGTTGTGTCGGCACCGGCATGGAAAACCACGGCAAATATAACCAGTTTATCTATACCCATGTCAATAACAGCTTGTTCCTGAACCTTTTTATTGCCTCCGAACTCAACTGGAAAGCCAAAGGGGTGAAAATCAAACAGGAAACAACCTTCCCTTATGAGGAACAAACCAAGCTGACAGTAATCGAAGGTTCTGCCGGTTTTAAATTGTTGGTACGCTATCCGGGTTGGGTGAGTAAAAACGCTCTAAAAATAAAAGTCAATGGCAAGGCGTTTCCTTATTTAGTTCAACTTTCATCTTTTATATGTATTGACAGAAAATGGCAAAAGGGTGATGTGGTGCAAATATCTTTGCCGATGCGCAATACCATAGAACACTTGCCAAATGTCCCCGAATACATTGCATTTATGCATGGACCCATTTTACTTGGCGCCAAAACCGGAACTGAAGATTTAAAAGGCCTCATTGCCGATGATGGCCGCTGGTCACAATATGCGGGAGGAGAATATTTGCCTGTTGATAAAGCACCCATCCTGATCGAGGACGATCTTTTGAATATCGGCAATAAACTGGCGCCGGTTAAGGGTGCACCATTACATTTTAAACTCGACGTTAAAATGATCAATCCGCTGGAACTAACCCTGGAACCTTTTAACCAAATCCATGACACCAGGTACATGATATACTGGTTGGCCCTAACCAATGCCGGTTACCGGGCCTATATAGATTCACTGGCCGACATTGAAAAAGAAAAGCTGGCTCTGGAAAAGCGGACAATTGATTATGTATCTCCAGGTGAACAACAGCCGGAAACGGATCATGCCCTGCAAAAGGAAAACTCTGTTACAGGCAACAACCTGAATGAATTCTGGCGCGAAGCCCGCAATGGCGGTTATTTTAGTTATGATATGGCTACACAAAACAAAACCAGCCTGAGCTTGTTGGTTCGTTATTGGGGCGCAGAATGGGGTAACAGAAAATTTGCTATTTACATCGATGATGAAAAATTACTGACCGAAGACAATACTAATAAATGGAATCAGTCCCTGTTCAAAAATGTGGTTTATGTAATACCGGATTCCATGTTAACAGGAAAAAGCCATATCAGGATAAAATTCCAGGCAGATCAGGCAAGTACGGCCGGCGCTGTGTATGCTGTCAGATTACTTTTAACGGAAGACAATAAATAACAATAAAATAATCAAACTTGATAATTTTGCTGTTGATTTTAATAATATCTGAAAGGACAAGAATATGCTCAAGTATTTAAAAACCGCTATGATAATGTTTGCCATTTTTACCGGTTTATTTATTTGCAACGCATCCGCAAAAAGTAAAACCAATGCTAAATCCGTTCAACCTGTGCGGCTTATCACCCTTGATTTCAACCAGGCGCAGGGCCCTTTGAATACCATGTTTAAAGAATGTATCGGCGCCGGCCGGGCCAACGAGGGTTTGCGGGCGGACTGGCAGCAGCAACTGGCTTTTGTAAAGCAAGAATGTGGCTTTAAATATATCCGCATGCACGGGCTGCTGACCGATGATATGGGCGTATATAAAGAAGACCGGAACGGCAAACCGGAATATAATTACCAGTATGTCGACGTGTTGCACGATTATATTCTCAGCATCGGCATGAAACCGTTCATTGAACTGGGCTTTATGCCGGAAGCCCTGGCAAGCGGCAAGCAGACCATTTTCTGGTGGCGCGGTAATGTTACTCCACCCAAAGATTACGACAAGTGGGGAGAACTCATTCGCAATCTCACCCTGCACTTTACCGAACGCTACGGCGCGGATGAGGTAAAAACCTGGTATTTTGAAGTGTGGAATGAACCCAACCTGACGCCGGGTTTCTGGACCGGTACGCAGGAAGAATATTTTAAATTGTATCAATATGCCGTCAACGCCATAAAAAGCGTCAACAAAGAGTACCGGGTGGGCGGACCCGCTACGGCCGGCGCCGCCTGGGAAGTGGATATGATTGACTTTTGCAGCAAGAATAATCTGCCGATTGACTTTATCAGCACCCATTCCTATGGCGTGCGGCAGGGGTATCTCGACGAGTTCGGCAACTCCGGCACGGTTCTGGATAGCAATCCCATGAGCGTTAGCGGCGATGTTTTAACGTCTCGGCAGGAAATTGCCGGCACAAATATGCCGAACCTGGAGTTGCATTATACCGAGTGGAGCGCTTCCTATACTCCCGCCGATCCGATACATGATAGCTATCATGAGGCGGCCTATATACTGGAAAAACTCAAACAGGTCGGGTCTGCGGCGCAATCCATGTCGTATTGGGTCTTTACAGATATTTTCGAGGAACCCGGCCCGCGTTTTACCCCGTTTCATGGCGGTTTTGGGTTATTGAATTACCAGGGCATTAACAAATCCGCTTTTTACGCCTACCAGTTCATGAATAAACTGGGCAATACCGAGTTGAAAAACAGCGACAAATCGTCCTGGGCATGCAAAGATGACCAGGGCAACTTCCAGGCGCTGCTATGGGATTTTACCTACACCCTTCCCACTGATTCTGTAAATAATCAGGAATATTATATCCAGGATTTACCGGCAAAATCAAAAGGCCAGGTTGTAATCAATCTTGCGGGAATTCCGGCCGGCGCTTACACGATGCAAGTATTTCAGGTTGGTTACCGTGAAAACGATGCGTACACGACCTATTACGACCTGGGCAGACCCAATCAGCTTACCAAAGAACAGGTTGAGCATATAAAAAAACTACATGATGGGTCGGCCATCCTTTGTCAAAAAATAAAAATAAAAAGCGGCGAGCCATTTGTGAAGGAACTGGACATTCGTGAGAACGATGTATTCCTGGTCACTTTGACCAGGTTATAAAGTGTTTTATTGGTGCAATAATAGTGTCGATTGTCTTGATGGATTATTACAAGGCAGTATTCTTTGTATATATAAAAAAGAAAGATAAAGTTATGAACAGAATCAAGTATATCTCTTTACTGGTGATATTATTTTTAATCAATCTGAACACATACGGTCAGAATACAGAAAATTGTTTCCTGGAAGATTTTCAATTAAAAACAGCAAGTATACCCCGGTCTAATTTCGCTATAAAACCCGGCGCCCCGGCAACGGTTACCGTAACCATAAAAAACGATACTCTCGGCAAGGTTTCCCCCTATGTATTCGGCAATGCCATTGCCGCCTGGGCCGGCGCTCATAATGATCCCGAACTGATTGAAGGCATTGGACTGCTTGCGCCTACGCTGATCCGTTTCCCCGGCGGCAGTTGGTCGAACGGCTATTTTTGGGATGGAGTGCCATTCGATGTGCCGGACTCTATATATGATGGTACAACATATAGCAGTGTAACGAAAATTGCTAAAAAAAATAAATTTTGGGGACAAACCGGCAAAGGCGGTTGGCAAACCACCACCGACCAGTATTATGAGCTTCGTGATAATACATATGTTTCAGAAGGATTAATCACCATTAATTACGGTTATGCGCGTTATGGAACCAGCGACGACCCGGTCGCCCAGGCTGCCCATCTCGCAGCCGACTGGGTACGGTACGATGACGGACGCACCAAATTCTGGGAAATCGGCAATGAGAATGGCGGCCCCTGGGAATATGGGTGGATGATCGATACCACTCTGAATAAAGACGGGCAGCCGCAAATTATTACCGGTGAATTATATGGCAAACATTTTAAAGTCTTTGTCGACTCGATGAAAGCTGCCGCCGAAGAAATTGGCGTGACAATCTATATCGGCGGGCAGGTTGTTATTGATGGCCCCGGAAGCTGGAATTTTGTCGACAGAACCTGGAATGAAGGGTTCTTTAAAGAAGTGGGCGATTATGCGGATTTTTATGTTATCCATAACTATTTCAGTTCCGCTACCAATGTAAAAACGGTTACAAGTTTTGCGGCGACAGAAATTAAAAGAGATATTGATTATATAAATCAGGATATTCTTAAAAAAAACGCCTCTTTAAAGCCGCTGGCATTGACAGAGTATAATATTGGCATGAATAATCCTGCTGCAACTACTTACGCCAATGGTATGCAGGCGGTGGTGTTGATTTGTGAAATGATCAAGAATAATTACGGGTTAGGAGCCAGATGGCTGCTCATTTCCGGTGAAGGAACCATGTTTTATGGCGGCTCAGATGCCAATTATTTAAACCATCCACGGCCGGATTTTTATTATTTATACTACCTGCAGCAATTTTATGGCGACCACGCCATTGCCACATCTTCATCGAATACCGATATACTTTGTTATGCGTCAAAATACTCATCCGGCGAAACCGGGGTGATTATTGTGAACAAAGGAAGCGATGACCAGGTAATTAATATCGATACCAAAGCGCTCGGTGTCGGGCAAAATTATTATCTTTACTCATTTACAGGTGGAACGGACAATGTCGAATTATCACAATATGTTTATATAAACGAACATGGCCCAAGCGTTAACCACTGGGGACCTTTTGAGGAATTAGGTGATATTAAAGCAGAAAAGTACCTGATAGGGAACGAAATAAAATTATCCTCGCCGGCCAGATCGGTGCAAATGATTATGATCGATAAAGGTGATAACCATCTCTCGGTCGGGGATGAAGCGAATCCGGCGCTCAATCAATCATATTGTTTATTTCAAAACTATCCGAATCCATTTAATCCAACTACGCACATTAGTTATTACCTGCCGGTTAATGCGCAAGTTGCATTAAAGGTTTATGATGTTACAGGCAAGGAAATAAAAACCCTGGTCAACGAACAACAGCATGCCGGAAATCACTCTGTACAGTTTACTGCCGCCGATCTACCTAGTGGAGTATATTTTTACAAATTAAAAGCCGGTTCTTTTCACGATACCCGGAAATTTTTATTGCTCAAATAGCGCCTTAAATTTCCCGGAAAATAGATAGAGCGTGATTGAGTATATCAAAAGAAAGGCAAATTAGTTATGAAACCATTATTACATCACCATATTAAACAAGGATTGATTCTAATTTCAATCATCTTTTTTACAATAAGCGCCTGGGGCCAGCAAAATCCCTGGCAGAATCCGAATCTTGGTTCGGAAGAACGAGCTCAGGATTTACTTGCCCGGTTAACCCTGGAAGAAAAAGCAATTTTAATGTGCGACCAATCCGATGCCATTCCGCGTCTGGGCATTAAAAAATTCAACTGGTGGAGTGAAGCCCTGCACGGTTTGGCAAATAATGATAATGTTACAGTTTTCCCGGAACCGGTCGGCATGGCGGCGTCGTTCGATGATGAACTGGTCTATCGTATATTCAATGCGGTATCCGACGAAACCCGCGCCAGGTATCATGAAACAATGCGAATGGGCCAGGAGAACCGCCGTTTCCTCAGCCTGTCCGTGTGGACGCCCAATATCAATATTTTTCGCGATCCCCGCTGGGGACGCGGCCAGGAAACCTACGGCGAAGATCCTTACCTGATGTCACGTATGGGTGTTTCAGTAGTAAAAGGATTGCAAGGGCCGGCCGACGCCAAATACCGAAAACTGTTGGCCTGCGCCAAACACTATGCCGTCCATTCCGGGCCGGAATGGAGCCGCCACACGCTGAACCTGAACAATGTCGATCCACGCGATTTGCGGGAGACCTACCTCCCTGCCTTTAAAGCGCTCGTACAGCAAGCCGATGTCCGCCAGGTGATGTGCGCCTATCAGCGTCTGGATGACGATCCCTGCTGCGGCAATTCCCGCCTGCTGGAGAAAATTTTGCGCGATGAGTGGGGATTCAAACACCTGGTGGTCTCCGATTGTGGCGCGATAACAGATTTTTTCACCAGCCATAAAGTGTCGTCCACTCCCACTCATGCGGCGGCCAAAGGAGTTTGGGCGGGGACCGATGTCGAATGCGTGTGGGAAGGTTATGCCTTTAAAAATTTACCGGCAGCGGTAAAAAAAGGTTTGATTACCGAAGAAGAAATAAATGAACATGTGCTGCGCGCACTAATCGGCCGTTTTGAGTTGGGCGACATGGACGATGACGCTGTGGTCCCCTGGACGAAAATCCCGGCGTCAATAATAAATAATGAAGAGCATAGAAAACTGGCCCTGGATATGGCCCGTGAAACAATGACTCTTTTGCAGAATAAAAATAATATTCTGCCCCTGAACAAGTCAATCAAAAAGCTGGCGGTTATTGGCCCCAATGCCGATGATGAACCGATGCTGTGGGGCAATTATAACGGCAAGCCCATTCGTACAATAACAATACTGGACGGCATCACCTCCAAACTAGCGGCAAACAAAATTGTTTATGACCGGGCCTGCGACCTGGTTGAAGATAAAGTGACCGAAAGCTACTTTTCGCAGTGTTCCATAGACGGTAAAAAAGGCTTTAAAGCCACATACTGGAACAACATAAACCGTGAAGGTGAAATTGTAGCCACACAACAAATTGAAAATCCTCTAAAATTAACTACTGCCGGGCAGCACGAGTTTGCCTCCGGGGTGCGGCTGGAAGGCTTTTCCGCAAAATATGAAACCGAGTTCACGCCGTCGGTAACTGAAGAAATTGTCTTTAAATGCGGGGCAACCGGGTACTTTGAATTGCTGGTCAATGGTCAATCTCTTTCAAGGTATTCCAATTGGCGTACCTTGCCGTCCCGGATTCCCTTAAAAGTTGAAAGCGGCAAAAAATATAAAATTGAAATTCTCTATGCCCAGTTGAACAATTGGCAGGCCAATATCGAGTTTAATTTTGGCAAAGAAGTAGATGTTGATTTTACCGGACTGTTAAACAAACTTGCCGGTATCGACGTTGTCGTTTTTGTCGGCGGTCTTTCAACGCAACTTGAAGGTGAAGAAATGCCGGTATCGTATCCCGGTTTTAAAGGCGGCGATCGCACCGATATTGAACTGCCGGCGGTGCAGCGTAATTGTTTAAAGGCATTGCAACATGCCGGGAAAAAAGTGGTGTATGTGAACTGCTCCGGCTCCGCCATTGCCCTGGTTCCCGAAACCGCAAGCTGCGACGCCATATTGCAGGCCTGGTACGGCGGCGAATCCGGCGGGCAGGCTGTTGCCGATGTGCTGTTTGGCGATTACAACCCCGCCGGGAAATTACCGGTTACTTTTTACAAAAACATGCAACAATTACCCGATTTTGAAGATTACTCGATGAAAGGCCGCACGTATCGCTTCATGGACGATGCGCTGTTTCCGTTTGGTTTTGGGTTGAGCTATACCACCTTCTCCATCGGTGAGGCTAAAATCAGCAAGACTGAAATTCAAAACAGTGAAAGCGTTGATATTACCATACCTGTAACCAATACCGGTAAACGCAACGGCACTGAAATCGTGCAAGTATATGTGCGTAAAGTGGGCGATGACGAAGGGCCGCTGAAAACCTTGCGGGGCTTTCAACGGGTGGATGTTGCCGCCGGTAAAACCGCCCAGGCGGCTATTACCCTGCCTTTTACATCATTCGAGTTTTACGACCGGGCGACCAATAAAATGGCGGTGACTGCCGGCGAGTACGAAATCTGGTATGGTAACAGTTCATATACCAAAGATTTAAAGATGAAACAAATTTCAATTCTATAAAGATAAGAGGCGCTCATGTATAACCCTGAATGCGTTTATCAAGCACAAGGAATACATTTTTACTCTCCCACAAGCGCCATACCGGTCATCGATTCGTCCCCCGGACGGGACGAATCGACACGACCGGGGAAAATTAACCGGAACCATAAATAAAAGGCAAGTCACATGAACAAAAACAAGAGGCTTTGCACGTTAGCAGCAATTCTGGCTGTGGTCATTTTTGCTTCTGCAGTAACTGTATTTGCCAATTCCGGCGAAGACCTGATCCCTAATATAGTAGAAAAAGACGGCCGCCATGCCCTGCTGGTGGACGGTAAACCGTTCCTGATCCTGGGCGGGCAGGCACACAATTCCAGCGCCTGGCCCGGCATGTTGCCGACAGTGTGGCAGGCTATCGATGCGCTGCACGCCAATACCCTCGAAGTCCCGATCTACTGGGAGCAGATCGAAGCGCAGCCGGGAAAATTCGATTTTTCTCTTATCGACACCCTGCTGGTGCATGCGCGGCAGCGCAACGTGCGCCTGGTGTTGTTATGGTTTGCCACCTGGAAAAACGGCAGCAACCATTATATGCCGGAATGGATGAAAAAACAAGCTGTAAAATACCCCAATATTACCGGCAAGGACGGTAATCCGGTCGATTCGCCTTCGCCGCATACCAGGGCAGCGATGGAACTCGATACACAAGCCTTTGTTAAGGTAATGGAGTATTTGAAAAAAGCCGATCGGCAGCATACGGTGATCATGGTGCAGGTGGAAAACGAGCCCGGCTCGTGGGGCAGCGTGCGCGATTTTTCTCCAGTCGCGGAAAAGCTGATAGCCGGCCCCGTGCCGCCGGAGTTGCTTAAACCGGAAATCCTCAAAGAGTTGAACCGGCCGGTAAACTCAAAAGGCACATGGCGGCAGGTGTTCGGCGACGACGCCGATGAATATTTTCAAGCCTGGTCGATTGCCGGTTATATCGGCTATGTTGCAGCGGCGGGCAAAGCGGTCAATCCTTTGCCGTTATTCACCAACGCATCATTGCGTGATCCGCTCACCAATCCCCCGGCTACCACTTATGAAAGCGGCGGGCCAACGGATAACGTGCTGGCGATATGGAAAGCAGCCGCCCCGGTCCTTGATCTGCTGGCGCCGGATATTTACCTGCGCGGCTGCGAGAGCGTGTTAAAGGTTATCGACCTGTACGCCAGGCCGGACAATGCCTTGTTCGTGCCGGAAATCGGCATCGGGGCGGAAAATGCCCGCTATTTCTATTCTGTGCTGGCAAAAAGCGGTATTGGTTTCTCGCCCTTTGGTATAGACGATAACGGCCGTGGCGAAACCGTGCAAGAAACTGTAACCAGGCTGGGTGCAGTGGGACAAGAGTACGCCATGGTTACGCCAATGATGCGCGAGATGGCGCAGTGGGCATTTGACGGTAAAATACATGCGGTTATGGAATGCGAAGATCATGCCCCGCAGAGCATCGATCTGGGCGCCTGGAAAGCCATCGTCTCATTCCGCGCCTCGCGCAGAGGGCCGGACGCCAACCAGGATCGCCCGCTCGGTAAAGCTATGATCGTAAAGCTCGGCGAAAGCGAATTCCTGCTGATGGGTACCTTCTGTCACTTTACGTTTGAACCGCAGGGCGCCAACGCCGGCAAAGCCTGGCAGTATTTACAGGTTGAAGAAGGCGCTTATGATAACGGCGTATTCAAGCGCCTGCGTATCCGCAATGGCGACGAAACGGACTGGGGCGGCCCGAGTATCGGTCCGGTTCCGGCGGTGTTGCATACGACGTTAACTGTTCGTTAAACCCTTGCTCCAGGCTGCCCGGCCTGGAGAGTATATTCCCAGCCTCCGTCCGGGGAATAGGGATATTACCAGGCTCGTCCTGGGGATGTCAGGCTTCCAGGAATATAGGCTTCTCCGGGGCTGTGTCAAATGCCCAAAAGAAGTAGAATAAGTTACAAATTTGTGCAAAAAAACCATTCATGTCATTCCGAGGAGTGAAGCGACGAGGAATCTTTTTACTCATTACCACGTCATTTATAACGTGGTTTTATTAAATCGCTATAATTGACTTTGTCAAATACTGAATGTGGCTAAAGCCATGTTTTTGCTTTATTTGTTCCACGACCTGAAGGTCGTGGCAATGATGGGATTGCCGGCAACTCAGGCTCGCCCTGGGGATGTTTCCCCAGGGCGCATAATAAAGCAGGACATATTGTCCTGTAAAATTGAAAAACCAGGTACTATTTTGGGGACATTCCCAACATTTTTTCTCGCTCTACGCCTCCCGGCCTGGAGCGTATATTCCCAGTCTCCGGCTGAAAAATATGTAAGGTACAAGGATTTTCATGCTTTCCCAAAGTAGCAAATCCCAGGCGCGTAGCACATCGTGTTCCTTCGCTGTTGGCACAATTTTCATGTTGAAAAATTTTTCTTGCTTATCTGTGCTAAAGTTACTTATTTTCAACTTGACGATTCTACAGAATTAATTATAATTTTTGTAAATTCACACTTGACCTGTTTTGAAAAAACCGTTATAAAAATGCACATTACTGAAAAAAAATATTACACCAATTATCACAAACTCATCGGTTATAAAATACCCGACTTGTTGCAGAGATATAATTTCAATGCCCCAATGCCAGATATAGGTTACACGACTCGGACTTTTGCAGTCTATTCCGCCAATATCGAAGGGAATCCGCTCGATCTCAACTCGTATATGAATTTTAAACTAGTTGAACAAAAATTCAAACCGCAAAAAGAAGTGGCGGAAATTGATAATCTTGTTCAGGCATATCAATACGCGCAGAGCCATGACCTGAATGAACCAGCCTTTTTAAAATGTCATACTTTATTTTCCAAAACCTTGCTCATTAAAAGCAAACGGGGCAGGTACAGGGATGAAAAAGTTGGGATTTTTAGCGCCAAAGGACTGGTTTACCTGGCGATAGAGCCGGAATATGTAGCGGGAAAAATGCGGGAATTATATAATGGGATAGAGCAATTATTAAACTCAAAACTGGACGCGGCTGAGGTTTTTTATCACGCTGCCCTTCTGCATTTACTGTTTGTCCATATTCATCCTTTTATGGACGGCAACGGCCGGGGCGCGCGGTTGCTGGAAAAATGGTTTATCGCTCAACTCCTGGGCAAGCATTTATGGAATCTTTCTTCTGAGCAATATTATAAAGACCATCGGGACGAGTATTATGAAAATATTCATCTCGGAGTTAACTATTATGAATTGGATTATGATTTGTGCTTGCCGTTTTTGAGCATGCTGCCGAATTGTTTGGCGTAAAATCATAATAAAAAATATGACGCGCTTGCTTTGCTCCGGGCCGGTACCCCGTAAACAGATAAAGCGCCAGGATTGTTCATTTCGACCGCGGGGAGAAATTCTTTACTTTTACTAAAATATAGTTTGTAATGGGGTTATATCATCCCGGAACATTTATTGAACCGGGATAATCTAAGAATTTCACAGATTAAATACAAAATATCTCTTGCATATCTCTACAAAATTTAGTTAATTTCTGCCCTACAGGAAATGGTTTATATTCCCCGGGCGAAGACTTTAATTTTTCAATGTAAACAAAAATATTTTAAATCACTGGTTCATAAAAGGCAACAGTTTTTTTTATGGAGTTCAGAAATCATTCATGCTTTGCATTAATGATCTTCCGGTCTTAAAACTTGAACATATTTTCAATAAAAACAATTTTTAAGATGATGCTTTAAAATAATTATCATGTCAGGCTTCTAAATTGATAAATATTATCACTCTGTATTTAAAGGATGACGATCATGACTAACAGCATTATCACTATCCGAATTGCAACTTTAACATTCGGCCTAGCCTTGTTTGCTATGATTTCCACTACTAACGCCCAAACAGATATTCCCGGCGCGAATGTGAGCGGTACATGGACTCTGACAAACTCACCATACATGATTAATGGCGAGATTACCATTCCTGATAGTGCAACACTGACTATTGAACCTGGCGTTAATGTTATTTTTACCGGTCACTACAAATTCAATGTTCAGGGAAGACTGCTTGCAGTGGGTACGGAACAGGATTCGATTTACTTTACTGCCCAGGACCAGGCAGCCGGCTGGCATAGTATACGGTTCATTAACACTCCAGTCCATAACGATACCTCAAAAATTATCTATTGTTCACTGAAATATGGTAAAGCGAATACAGGGAATGATCTTGATAGATGCGGCGGGGCATTCTCAATTAAAAATTTTAGTAAAGTATTGATCTCCCACTGCCTCATTGCCTACAATGTAAACAGTGGTAACATAGCGACCACAGGTGGCGGGGGTATTGCATTATGGACAGCTTCACCGACAATTTCCAATTGTGAATTTAAAGCAAACAACGGCGTTTATGGTTCAGCTATGGCAATTTATTACTCCTCCAATGCTTTGGTATACAGCAATCTTTTCCATGATAATTACGGACATGGAACGATCAATATCGGCGTTAATTCCGCTTCAATATTTATTAATAATATAATAGTTAACAATACGGCCACAACCCCTGCGCATGGGATTATTCATTTTGAAGGCGGCAGCAGCAAGGCTATATTTATAAATAACACTATTATTAATAATAACTGCGGCGGCGGCGGTGCAATATGGGAAAGTGACGGTTCAATACCTTTGTTCATTAACAACATCATCTGCGGTAACATACCGGCGCAAGTAAGGCTTGAAGCTTCAGCAAAAATGAACTTTATTAATTGCCTGATCGAAGGCGGCCGGGAGGGATTTAAAGGAACGGCTTTTACCGGCACTTACCAGGACTGCCTGGATTCAAATCCACTGTTTGCAGACTCGACTGATTTTCATTTGCAGGATGCTTCACCGTGCATAGGTGCAGGCGTAGATTCTATAGAAGTATTAACAAAATGGTATTATGCTCCAGTTTATGATCTTGAGGGCAATTCCAGGCCCAATCCCGTAGGTTCTCATCCGGATATCGGCGCGTTCGAAAACCCTCTCGGTAGTCCGGTAACTGGCGTTGTAAAAGAACCAGGCCAGTTACCGGGGAAATTGCAATTATTCCAAAATTTTCCGAATCCCTTTAACCCGACGACAACAATTCAGTTCTATCTTCCGAATCGAACCAATGTGACATTAAAAGTCTATGATTCCCTTGGCCGGGAGGTCGGTAAACTTATAAATGCAGAACTGCCATCTGGAAACCATTCGGTTCTGTTTGAGGCAAAAGACTTGCCCAGCGGGCTGTATATTTGCCGGTTAAAATCAGGTGACCATATTCAGTATCAGAAGCTGTTACTGATAAGATAATGACTACCCCTTGGTGTAAAAAAGTCGATAATGCCTCACACCAGGCCGCCCGGTTTGAAGCGGAAATTTTTGCCTCTTAAAGGCCCCGGACTTGTTCGTCCAGGGCCGAATTGAGAAACGGGATTCCATCCCGTTTTGGGATTGGAAAACCCAATATACTGCCCGCCCTGGATCATGAAATCCGCTGGCGTTTGATCTGCGATCCAGGCGAGCATTGCAGATTTTAACAACAGTAAAAGAATATACCTAACAAGTTTTACTTGACAAATTGTATCTAATTGGATACATTGTAATATGTACATTATTGAAAAAACCGATATCTTTGATAAATGGCTATTAAAACTTGAGGACATTAGAGCTAAAGCTAAAATATTAACCAGACTGAAAATAATTGAACTGGGCAATCTTGGCGATCACAAATCGGTTGGCGCCGGAGTATCGGAATTTCGTATTAATTACGGCCCGGGTTATCGGTTGTATTATGGCAAACGAGGAACATCAATCATCCTGTTGCTTGCGGGTGGAGACAAATCATCCCAGGCAAAGGATATTTTAAAAGCACAAAAAATATTGCAAGAATTGGAGAATAAACATGGCGTATAAAGTGAGTCGTTTGGATGTAGCAGATTATTTGACCGATGAAAATACTATTGCGGAATACCTGAGTTCGGTCCTGGCCGAAGGCAATACGGCGCTGTTAATTTCTGCCATTGGCGACGTTGCCAAAGCCAGGGGCATGAGCCATATTGCCGAACTTGCGGGATTAGGGCGTGAGAGTTTGTACAAGGCGCTTTCACCGGACTCGAAACCCCGGTTTGAAACGATAGTAAAAGTACTAAACGCCTTGGGGATAACGATACAGTTGACATCGATAAAAGACAACGTACCGGAGCAAGCAGCTTGAATTAAATCTAATAAACCCTACCTCGTTCATTTCTCCGGGCTTGGAGAGGGAAATGCCTGTAAACTCGCCCAGGGTCGAAGATCCGATTCTGGCGGAGATGCACTCCTGGGCGTACAATAAAGCAGGACATGCTGTTCTACAAAATTGAGAAACCAAATAAAATTTTTGTATTCCCAACATTTTTCTTGCTTGTTTCTGTAAAGTTAGTTTAATTTTATGGTGCTTAATTTGTTAAAGATTTATCTTTTATTACCAGGAGCCCCCATGCAGCAAAAACCAAGTCTCAACGACCCCAATGAATTTCCCGGCGATGAAGTGCTGGCCGATTACCTCGGCCCTGCCAAAAAAGCCTGGGATGCGTTTATGACCATGCTGAAAGAAGAATATCCATCCTTTAGCGGCGAATGGCGCTATTACAATGACGGCAAAAGCTGGCTGTACAAGCTGACCAAAAAGAAAGATACCATCTGCTGGGTGTCGGTATGGGAAAAGTTCTTTAAAACCGGCTTTTACTTTGGCGACAAGGCCGAAGATCTCATTACCAACAGCGGCCTGCCGGAGGAGTATATCGACCAGTACCTTAACGGCCAGAAATTCGGCAAGATCCGGGCGGTTACGGTGGATGTTAAAAAGCCCAAAGACCTGGAAGTGACTAAAATTCTGATGGGAATCAAGGAAAAGCTGAAATAGCAGGAATGCCCGGTAGAACAAGATGCCCTGCTCCATTATAAGCCCTGGATTATGAAACCCGCCGGCATCGTCTCTGCGATCCAGGGCGCTCTATAAAGTTCCCTCCGATCCAAACTCCGGTTTGGATCGGAAAGCGCCCGGAGCTGTATCAAAAGCCCTAACTTACAAAAGACATTTCAAACATAAAACGCTCAAAACAAACTTGTCATTTCGAGCGAAGCGAGAAATCTTGTTTTTACAATATGTTAAACACGAAAGATTCCTCGTCGCTTCGCTCCTCGGAATGACATGAAAGTATTTTTTTACTCAAATTTGTATTATGGTCTACATTTTGGGGCTTTTGATACAGCCCCGGAAAGCGCCCTTGAAACTCTGTTTTAAAATATAAAACCTGATTATCAAACCAGTCGAATTATAAATCGCCTACCGAGAATCAAACATTCACGTAGGTGTGTACCTTTTCAGGTGATTAATAACGAGGTTAAATATCCCCATATTGTGCAGAGTTCGTGTTACATTCGGAACAGATTTTATCATGTTGATTGATAACACCGTTACATTTCGGGCATGTCCATTTTATTCTTTCGTCTTTCATCAGCGCACTTGGACCTTGATTATTGGCGATTTCACAATTTTTCCGCAAATCAACCTGGTATCTTTGTAAATAACTCTTTTCTAACCGTTTGATTACCGTGCATGGATATGTACTGCATTCAAAACAGTGAGTATAGCCTCTTTCAGCAGCACAATTCTTTATATCACAGTTTTTGCATCGTTCCGGTTTATTGTTATCATCACCCAGGCAACCGCTGCATGGTTTTTTATTTTTCAAATGAGCATAACAAACAAAACAGTTCACCCCGCATGGGGCCAGAAAATAATCCGGAATCGATTCGGGCATTTTCATAATTTTCCTTCACTGTGTTGTAAACAGAATAGTAATTTTTAAAACTAAGCGCTTTTGTAGAATAATACCAGACCAGTAAACATTAATAAAACGCACTTACAATAATAATTCAATTACAAACAATACAAGTAAATAAAATTTCTAAAAATATCCAAACATAATTACATTACCATAGAGCCCACCTCAGCGTAACCCGTCACAAGTTGGGTTTAACAATTCATAGAATGGTTCATTGTATCGACGTCTGTACCCAGGTGGACACTATGGATTCCCTTAGCCAGCTAATTGTTTTATTAACAATTCTTGAGCTTGTGCGGGTGGGATCACCGGGGTAATTTCCATGACCTCGGCATAAAACTGCCGGTGCGGCGCAAATACTCGTTCAAACTCTTCCCTGCTCGCCGCTTCCCAGATATTCAATCCCACAGAGGGATCGTTCTGAATACAAAATGTGCTTTTCAAACAGCTTTTATCCAGCTCCCCGCTGACTAGTTTTCTCCCCATTTCCGGCATTTTATTAATGTCGATCCTTACCTTGACAAAAAACAACATAATTCATTACTCCTTGGTTGTAGAGTTCAGTCCTTGTGCAATAAATTCCACCAGTATGGCATTTTTACTTTTACCGGTCTTTTCCCGGTATTCATCGAGCTTTTGTACAAGATGAACGGGAAGCTGCACGGCAATACATTTCACTTCCTGCTTGGACAAATCAAGTTTCACCTCCTTTCATTCGGGATACTTTACTTCTTAGAGTCCCGAATGAAAACAAGGTTACACTTTGGGGGACTGAAATATGGGGTGGTTTTTGTCTTTAATAATATTTTGAATGCGTTGCTGTAACTCCCCGGGTGGTTGGTTCCCGGCAAGGTCACGATAGAGTAGAGTAATTTTGCGGATGTCTTCAATTTCCTGTGCTATAACGGTGGTATCAACGGCCTGCTGTCCTTGATAATCATTTCCGTCCGGTTTTTTGATCCAACCCTGTTTAAGAGAAAAGTCGATCAAGTCTTCACAGTGGCAGGGATTAGCAGGGTTATACAACGAGCAATTGGCGCACAGGAAATCCCTTAAATTTTGCCTGGCGCGGTGTACCAGCACTTTGGTTGCCCCTTTGGATTTGTCGATTATGACCGCAATATCCTGGACCGGAATTCCGAGCAAAACATGCAATATAAAAGCGATGCGCTGTTGCGGGGACAGGCAGCGTAACAGTCCCGCTAGGCAGCCCTCTTTAACCTGATCGGTTAACAGTTTTCTTTCGAAACCCGTATAATCGTTTACCGGCGCGCGGGCGGCGGTATGTATCAGCGCTTCCAGGGAGGCAAATGAACTTTTTTTCGGGATTGTAGAATATGATAGCACAAGTTCCGGGTTATGGTATATATCCAGGTATACAGTTTACTCTCCCCTTTAAACTGGTGGATATTATTAAACACCCGGATAAACGTTTCCTGGGTTATATCCTGCGCTTCTTCTTTATTCCCCAGCATTCTGTAAGCCAGGGTAAATACCTTGCCGCTAAATTCCTGGTAAAGATAAGCAAAGCTTGCGGTATCCCCACTTTTGAGGTTATCGACTAATTCCTGCTGAGTTGATTCATTCATATTTTTGACTGATCGATTTATTTTTCCCGGTTTGCGCCAGGATATTTTCTATTTTCTTTCGTTTGTCTTCTGAAACAGGCACAAGATCATCTATCATATCCTCAATCGCCTTTTCATCAGCCAGTAATTTATTGGTTTTCATTTTTATCACCATATTTTTTTTAAAACTTTTCCAATCTCTCGAGACTGTGTGAAAACAAAAGAAAATGCCAGGTTGTTAGCGCTTGATAGTAACTCAGATTCTACCGGAATCGGAGTGCAGTCCCTTTATGGACTGTGGCCGCCGCAGGTGGCCTCGAAAAGTTTTATTGTTTGAATAAAAACATCTATTTGAATATCATAAAGTTTATATGTTATAATCTTCAAATTTTTCTTGTTTCAAATGTAATTGGGGCTTGCGGCCTAACGCATCGCATAAAGGCGATGCACTCCATTTTTTACAGTAATATTTTTAGTTTTCACACAGTCTCTCCCGATTGGGAACGAGAAGGTAACTGTATTGATCGTTGATGATTTTTGCGCATTATTATCTGTCATTGCCTCATTTATAGACAGAACCGGCAGCCGCTTTATCCTCCAACAGTATCGTTCTGATCGTCGGTTCAATAAATTCGGCAACGACTTTATGTCCTTCTTCATTTAAATGCGAATCGATAAAGCCGTATAAATGCTCTCCCTGATTTACCCTGTCGCGCATATAGTCCAGGGGATCGGCAAAGGTCAGAGCGGAATCCGCAAACAGCCGGCCCAGCTTGTTTTGCGGCTGGTCCAAATCCACCGTGGTAGTATCGACAGACAGGGATTTGATATAGGCATTAAAAATTTTAACATCGGTTTGAAAATCGGTCGGCAGGAACACAAAAAAACACGGGGTGTTGTAACAGTCAAATTCATCTTTAATCGCCGCGCAGATCCCGGTTGTGGTTTGCCAGCATGTAGAGGGTTGCATTGCGGTTTTAAATACTTCCGGGATATAATAGGGTGACAGTCCCCATTTCATACGCAACCACTTGGTGCGTTTTTTGAGCAACACATAGAGGTGCGAATGGCCTTCCAGTTCCTCGTTGAGCGGATAGAGGATTGCGGCTTTGATTTCGGCGAACGATAACCGTTGCGGCCAGCGGAACAGATGTACATGAATCTGGCGCGGGGAGAACTGCGACACCCGGTCACACACCACATCGTTGCCGAGGTATAAAAAAATCACGGCCAGGTCATACTGTTGCGGGGCAAAGCGCTGCGCTTCGAGCAGGTAGTGATTGGGATTCCACTTGCCGCAACTGGCATTGGTCACATTAACATTCGCGCCATAGTTTTGCAGCAAGTTTTTGCGGATCACCTGGGGGATGATACAATGATTCTCTACCTGGATGGCTTCAAGATACGAATCGCCGATGAACAGAATGGAATAGTGTTCATCGCCGCCGTTATCGGCGGGGGGAGTGTGTAAAAAGGCCTGTTCTTCGCTTTCGCTGTTGATGCGGTAGCCGTTACTATCCGTAACAAAATGCACCGTTCCTTCGCCGGAGTTGATCAGGGTGGAGAGATTTTCCTGGTGGCGCCAGCCGTACACCTCATCCGGCCGCCAGATCTTCCGATATTGGGTAATGAGCTTTTGCGGGGCAAACAGGCGAATGCCGGCTTCGGCCAGCAGCAGGCAGAACAGACAGGTAATGGAAAATACCAGGAAATTGGCAAAAAAACCTTTATTTTTACGGCCGGTTTTTACTGCACCGTTTTTCATTGTAATTCCCTACATCAGAAAAGTATTTATATACAATGTAATTTTAACATATTAACAACTTACCTATTTCAAAAATAAATTCCCTTTTACGCCCTGGTATATAATCCATATCAGATATATTTAAGTAAAGAAATTTTACCGTGATTCGCAAGCGGAATTTTGTTTATAATAAAGAACCCCTGTAATACAAATTAACATTTCAAGCGCTGCCGGAACAATCCTCGTCCGGTAGAATGACACTTACGAGCGTAAGAATCCGGTAAAAACCAGAAAATTAACAGGACACCCGGAAATAAAAAAACACCCCCATTCATTCATCCCCCCGCAAAAAAGTCAAAAATGCTGCCCAGGGCGCTGCTATCGGCCTTGTAAAATTCGGTATAGCTGCAGCGCGTACAAGTGACCGAAGTGAATCTCTTGTTTTGAATATCAAACACCTTGGTCAAAAACCCGCCGGTAGTGCGAATTTCGCCAACCTGACACTGATTATTTTTGCACTTGGGACAAGTATAATTTAAATGCTGCATAAACCCTCCCTTATTTTTTTTCATCCTCGACAATGACCGCAGTGCCATAAGCCAGTATCTCGGCGGCGTGGGTCATTACTTCGCTGGTGCCGAATCGCATATCGAGAATAGCGTTGGCGCCCAGTCTTTCAGCGTCGGCAATCATACGGTCGAGCGCCTGTTCACGCGCTTCGGCCAGTAATTTGGTATAACCTTCAATCTCCCCGCCGACAATCTGTTTCAATTCGGCTAAAATATCCTTACCGATATTACGGGAGCGGATCGTGTTACCCCGCACAAGTCCAAGCGTTTTAACAACTTTCTTGCCAAGAATAGAACTGGAAGTAACAATGATCATCGCTTTATCTCCTTATAAGGATCGCTTTTATAAACAAACCACCTTTCCCGCACCACCGAAACCAGCAGCACCGCCAGCCCGCCGATCAAACAAAAGATGCCGATTTTTACCACAACCGGCAGACTGCTGTCGAACACCAGGGCACGAAAAAACTCGACCCCGGCAAATGTTAACAGAATGATACTGCCGAGGGAAAGCAATATCCAGCCGAATCCGCGTTCCAGGCGATTATAGATATTCAGCCAATAGGAATCCCACAATTCCGCAGGGGGATTTTTAAATCTCATCGCTTTCGTAGCCTCCTTTAACCTTTTATAATCTTCAAACTCTTTTACAAACCCGGGATATTGAGCAAGCAAGCGCGCAAATTCTTTACGTTCATCGGCATCCAGTTCGTCGTCAACAGCCCCCATCAGCAATATATGAAATCGTTCCTGATCGTCGTTAATCATCATGAATACAACCTTTCGAGTTTTGCCTTCAGGGCTTGCCGGGCGGTAAACAACCGCGACATGACCGTCCCCACCGGGCAATCAAACACTTCCGCAATCTCTTTATACGATAAATCTTGCATATCTTTTAAAATGATGATCTCCCGTTCCTGTTCTTTCAAAGACTCCAGGGCTTCCCACACCAGTCGCTGCGTTTCATTCCGCTCAATAACAGCGCCGGTGGCGCCGTCGCTGTCCGTTATACTCTCCAGTTCTTCTTCCCTGATCTCGGAAAAAGGCCGGGCATGCCGGGCGCGGTCGCGCAAATGGTTAAAACACAAGTTCCGCAAAATGCGATAATACCAGGTAAAAAAATTCTTGCCGGCCTGAAATTTTTTAATCGAGCGAAAAGCGCGAATGAACGCTTCCTGGGAAAGGTCCACAGCGCTATCGTGCGAACCAACAAGTCCCAAAGCGGTATAATAGGCGCGCTGCATATACTTTTTCACCAGGAATCCGAATGCCTGCCGGTTACCACGCTGGCTTTGTAAAATTGCTTCCTGGTCGTCCTTGAAATGCAGTATTTCCGGGCCCAATCCGGGTTTTATAACCGTTTCGATTGTGTCCAAAATTAGCTCCATAAACGCTCAAATTTAGTCGGGTTCATCATTCTCAACTATTACACCCGACCCTGTTATTTATTCGACAAATTATTAAAAAAGTTTCACAGTGTCAAATCATTTAATTGGGATTTGCAGATTTTTCAGGTAATATTTTTGTTATTTTCCTTGCAATTGACTTGGGGAATAATTATTATTCTACCGTCATAAAATGGAGGATATTATGTACCGAACAGCAGTTATTTTAACAAGCGTAATATTAGTTTTTGCCCTGGTAGCCGGATGCGGTAAAAGTCAGGAGCAGAAAAATCTTGAAAAAGCCGCGCAAACTATGGATGAAGCGGCGCAGCAAATGGCCGAGGCCGGCGAACAAATTAAAGAAGGCGGCAGCGAAGGGATAGAAGCCATGGCCGAAGCTATGAAAAAAATGGGCCAGGCAATAAGCGACAGCGCCGTTGAACCGGTCGATTTTCGCGAACTGAAAGCCCTGCTACCCGAAGCGCTGGACGGCCTGCCCCGCACCAACGCCAGCGGTGAAAAAAATTCAGCGATGGGTATTAAACTCTCCCAGGCGACGGGCGACTACCAGAACGATGAAGGCAAATCCATCAATATCGAAATTTACGATTATGCTTCGATGCAAAAAATGGTCATGATGGCGCAGTTCGGCTGGGCGGTAACTGATTTTGACCGGGAAACCGATACCGGCTATGAAAAATCCATCACCTGGAAGGGTATGCGCGGCATAGAAAGATATGAAAATGAGAGCCAATACGGACAAATCCAAATCCTGGTGGCAGAGCGTTTTGTGGTCGACGTGGAAGGGTATAGCGTAAAAATTGAAGATGTTCGTAATGCCCTGGAAAAGATCGATCTGAAAAAGCTGGCCAGTTTCAAAGACAAATAACAATCCGGCCCCGGTTCAAGCCGGGGTTTTTTATTAAATATGGTAAGGCTTATGAAAAGCAAGCATAGATTCCTTTTTGTCGGCATGATGCTGACTATCCTGTTACTGGTACAATCATACGCGCTTGCATTACCGGCAAACGACCAGGGTGCGCAGCGCGCATTTTCTCTGAATGAATTGCAGAAAAGATTAAAGACAGTAAACAGTCCGGAAATAAGCAAGCTGTTATCTCTATTTTGCGGCATTACAGTGGTGGACGGATATATTCTCGACAAAAAAAACCATGACATTGTACTGTTCGGCCGCGTAGATACCCGACTGCCATTCATGCACACTGAAGATTTTGTGGTGGCATTGCGCAACGCCTGGATGAAATATGCGGAATTTAAAGATAATACCTGGTATTACTCTTTTCCCGGCTGCTCAATAGACCCCGATCCGCAGGTGCTAGGGCAACTGAATACACAAACTAATGAATTGATGAAAAATCAGGATATTCAGGCTATAGACGACCAGATAGGTAAATGGCATGACATCTGCGCCCAGCCGCAAACCGTGCGGGTGCTGGGCATTCCCTTTGAAACTCATTTTGGCGATGTTATGGTGGAAGCGGATTACCTGATGAAAAGGCTGGTTGATGGCTCCGTAGAGCCTGCGGTTGATGGATTTTCCAGTCTGATGAACCTGACAAAAACAAAGCTGGAACAGGCGGTTATTGCCGGGAAAACGTTAAATTTGGGTATATGCTCCATGAACCGTTTCTGGTTTTATCCCGGTGAAAATCAATATACCTATAATGATAATACTGTATCGCTATCGCAATGCCCGATCACACTGTTGACGGAATCGCAATATCTGCATTCTTCCGGGAAAAGTCTGGTCGGCACCGGCAAAACCGATTCACTGGCGCAGGAATTTGCCAGTCGTTTTACGTTGTTGTACGGTGATATTGCAGAAAAAGAGCCGATCTACTATGAACTGGAAGCATTATTCCGCCTGGTGGCGCTGGCCAAAGTAATGAATTATAATGAAATCGATAAAACGGTCAAGCTGGATTATTGGCTGGAAAATTTCAGCGTAGCGGAGATCAAGGTTGCGCCCACCAAAAAAGGGTTATCGCGCATTGAACAGTTTGAGCATCGCCGCGAATTGGAAGACAGCATCGAGATCATCAAGTTATGGCTGCCGACCTGTGGGGGCGTGGGTATCGAAATCGAAGCCAATGAGCAAAACATGGTGCGGGATACGGAAGGGAAATTACAAGAACTGGAAGAAAAAATCCTGCAATCCCGTCCCGCTGAAGATGCGTTGTTTTGGGATGTGAATTAGAGCACTGCCGGATCATTGTTTTTCTCACCAGCAGCAGGTGAACTATGGACGCCGATTTTAAACAATACTTTATAACACGTTGGGAAAAATATTTTCCCGGCGTTGCATTGCCGGTATGCTATTTTTATACGGACCAGGTTAACGAAGAAGATCGGAAAAATTCCGGCGAACATGACTGTTTAATAGGTAACCTCAACCGGGTCAGAGCCGGCAAGGTTTTCGTATACAATGCCAAAGCCAGAGGCTGCTCCGGCGGCAAACGCTTTAGCGGCTACAGCCAAAAACTGCGCGCCGATTTCCCCTATTTTTTATCTTGCGGTATTCCGGGACTGTTTAGCGGTGAGCGCTATAAAAAGTCCCCGGCATTGGTCAAAACCTTTTTCAAGCATCTTACACCCTACCGGGCGCCCGGCAAGTACCTGGTGTTTAAAAGATGGGACATGCTGGAAGCGGACGACGATCCGCAAGCCGTGATCTTTTTTGCTACTGTCAATGTACTTTCCGGCTTGTTTACCCTGGCGAATTTTGATATTGCGGAACCCGATGGCGTGATTGCGCCGTTTGGGTCCGGCTGCGCTTCGATAATCTATTACCCGGTAATGGAAGCCAACTCGGCAGCGCCGCGGTGCGTTTTGGGGATGTTTGATGCTTCGGCGCGACCGGAAGTCCCCAATGATACGTTAACGCTGACTGTACCGATGCGCCGTTTTGAAACAATGGTGCGTAATATGGATGAGAGCTTTTTAATTACTCCATCCTGGGAAGCGGTGAAAAAGAGATTGCATAAATGAATATTAGAGGCTGTATCAAAAACCTTACATTGGTACAAGGGGTTGCGTCCCTTGTTTTCATTCTAGTTAGTATTACTAAAGTATATATTCAAAAACAGCAAATTTTCAGTAACCTGCTATAAAGAAAGTAAGAGTATTAATAAAACAGAGTTTCAGTTGACAATGCCATGGGGCTGTATCAAAAGCCCCCAAAAGTAGACCAGGATACAAATTTGAGTAAAAAAAGCTTTTCATGTCATTCCGAGGAGCGAAGCGACGAGGAATCTTTCGTCTTTAACATATTGTAAAAACAAGATTTCTCGCTTCGCTCGAAATGACAAGTTTATTATGTCTACTTTTTATTTTGCATGACCTTGTATTATTTGAGGCTTTTGATACAGCCCCATGAGAAGACTTGCTCTAAAAAAAATCAATATACTTAATTCATTGAATTCGATTTAGAAATTCAAATATCTGGATAAACAATTGGAAAAATACTATTGAAAATTCTTATCCTCGATGGCCAGCCCGACGCCAATGATGTGCAATACGCCGGTTATTTACGGCAGTTGGTACAGCGGCTGCGCGCCGGTAACCACAGCGTTACCCATACCATTATCCGCGAACAATCTATAAAATACTGCACCGGCTGCTGGAGTTGCTGGTGGAAAACGCCGGGCCGCTGCTTTGTGCAGGACGACTCGCAGCAAATCTGCGCCGATACCATTCATGCGGATTTTTTACTCTTTGCCTCCCCGGTTATTATGGGCTTTCCTTCGGCGCTGCTGAAAAAGACGCAGGACAAGTTAATCCCCCTGCTGCACCCCTATATTCAGATTGTTCATAAAGAATGCCATCATCGCAAGCGCTACGAGTCTTATCCCAAACTGGGACTGTTATTGCAAAAGTCCCCTGACACCGACGCGGAGGATATAAAAATCATTACGGATATTTATGATCGTTTCAGTCTCAATTTCCGTTCCACACTCGATTTTACTATGACAACAGAGCAGCCGGTAGAGGAGGTGTTCCATGCCATTAATCATCTTTAACGGTTCGCCGCGCGGTAAAAACAGCAACACAACACTGTTGATGGATCAATTCATTGCCGGTTATACTCATGGTAATGATAACCAGGCGCAGGTTCATTACCTGATCCATACCAAAGACGCCGATAAAAACATGGAATTATTCCAGGATGCGGAAAATGTCATCCTTGCTTTTCCGCTCTATACGGACGCCATGCCGGGTATTGTCAAACACTTTATCGAAGCATTGCAGCCATTATGCGGAAGGTCCGGTAATCCGCGCCTGGGATTTGTGGTGCAATCCGGTTTCCCGGAGCCGCATCATTGCCGGTTTGTGGAAGCCTATTTGCAAAAGCTGGCCAAACGACTGGGGTGCGAGTATTTAGGAACCATTGTCAAAGGCGGTGTGGAAGGCATTCAAATGATGCCTCCCAACATGACGAGAAAGCTGTTCAAAACGTTTTATGACCTGGGTGTGTTTTTTGCGAAATATAATGCTTTCAGTTCGGAACTGTTGCGCGAACTGACCCCGCGCGAGAACATGTCGTGGTTGCGCCGAACGATATTTCGTATTTTGAATTTAACCGGGTTGACCAATTTTTACTGGAACATGCACCTGAAAAAGAATAATGCCTGGGACAAACGTTTCGACCGGCCGTTTGCGTAAGGGGCCTACCTGCAGGGCGGGATTCTATCCCGCTATCAATGATTAGGTAAGAAAGCGCCGGATATTTATCCGGTGCGGACAATACAACCGGACATCCGTCCGATGACAAGGGGTTACAACCCCTTGTTCTAAATTTTGATCGCGCCGGGGTGAAAAGCAGACAAAATACACCAAGGGTGAAAGGTAATCATCCGCAGATGTCGCAGATTATCGCAGATGGAAATTCAAACGCAGGGGTAAATCATCTGTTCCATATTATAAAGTGCTACGCACCTGGAATTTGTAACTTTTAATAAACAGTTTAATCCCGGTTGTCTTGAATATTTTTAATTACGCACAGATACAAGGTGCGTAGCACTTTTGATCGCGCCAGATATTCATCCGGTGCGGACGATAGAACCGGACATCCGTCCGGGAAATACCGGTAATGGTAACCTTCGTGGTTGCCCTGTTTTTAGCCGAACAATATTACTACCGGGGTACAGCCCCTGATATTGCCCGACCCAGGGCACAGCCCTGAGTCGGTCCAACATTATTACAATTTCGCCGGGCGTACTCAATCCTTTACACAACGAACCGTGAAACCACGTCGCTTATCACTATAGTTGCGGTGCACCTCCGGTGTACTATAGCCCAGGCAGCGGTACCAGGCGCTTTCCTCATTGTTCTCTTTAGTAGACCAAATATGGCAGTCTTGACCCATTTCGTAGAAAAGACCGTTTGTGTTGATACGAAAGCCGCCTCCCCGCGCTGTAAAACCGGTAGAGTTGTTAGCGCCCTGATTGGGACTATTCCAATATGTTTCTCCAGTATCTTTCAATTCGCCGCCGGCAATCGTCCACCCGCCCAGGTAATCGACCAGGGTTTGCCATTCGGCATCTGTTGACACATGCCAGCCGGCTGGAGCAATATTGCGGCTATCTTTCACCGCATACCAGTTGTATAACGCTCCATAATAATCTGCATAGTCACTGTTATTATTATAATAACAGTATGCACCGGTACTTAATGTTGTCCATGTATAATTACCGGTAACATTGGGGATGGGATCGCCATTGCGATAATGCGTCACTCGCAGATCCTGCGCCATCCACCACTGGTTGCCTATTTTTATAGTTTGGTAAACATTCCCATCAATATCAGTTACCGTGCCGGTAGGTTCACTATTTATCCTATACGACCCGCTTTGCACGCTGCTCGCATTCCAGCCACTCTTGTATGCCCGCGCTTTCAACACTTTGGTGCTGCTGATATAAATCGCCCCAGTGTATGGGGTCGAGGAGGTCGTCGGGTCAACACCATTGGTGGTATAGTAAATATTCGCTCCTAAAGTCGCACAGTTGATGGTGACATATTGCGGGTTGGCAAATGCTCCGGGTAGAGGAGAAAAGACTGGTGTGGCGACGGTACCGGTGATCTCATACACTCCGCTTTGCACACTACTCTCAGCCCAGCCGCTCTTATAAGCCCGCGCTTTCAAGGTTGTGGTGCTGCTGATGGTAACAACGCCCGTGTATTGGGGCGAAGAGATTGTTGGGTTTACACCATTGGTGGTATAGAAAATCTCCACACCTGGAGTTTCGCAGCTTATAGTCACATTCTGCGGACTGGTGTAGGTTCCGGGCAGCGGCGCAAAGGTTGGCGTCGCTACTGTACCGGTGATCTCATACAAACCGCCTTGCACACTGCTTGCCGTCCAGCCGGTCTTGTAAGCCCGCGCTTTCAGGGTCGTGGTACTGCTGATGGAGATGGCCCCAACATATAATGTTGAGGTCTCGGTCGGGTCAACACCATTGATCGTATAGTAAATATCCGCACCGGGAGTTGTGCAACTGATGGTGACATTCTGAGGACTGGTATAGGTTCCGGGCAGCGGAGCAATGGTTGGCGTCGCCACTGTGCCGGTGATCTCATACAAACCGCCTTGCACATTACTGTCAGTCCAGCCGCTTCTATAAGCTCGTGCTTTTAAGGTCATAGTGTTGTTGATATAAACTGCGCCTGCGTATAGGATTGAAGCAGTTGTTGGATCAACACCATTGGTCGTATAGTAAATATCCGCGCCGGGGGTTGTGCAACTGATGGTGACATTCTGCGGACTGGTATAGGTTCCGGGCAGCGGAGCAAAGGTTGGCGTCGCTACTGTGCCGGTGATCTCATACAAACCGCTTTGCACACTGCTCGACATCCAGCCTTTTTTAAAGGCACGTGCTTTCAAGGTCGTGGCACTGCTAATCATTATTGGTGTATTTGTGTATTTGATTGAGGATTGTGTCGGATTAGCGCCATTCGTTGTATAATAAATATCAACGCCCGCAGTCGCGCAGCTTATGGTTACATTCTGCGGACTGGTATATATTCCAGACAGGGGAGCGAAGATTGGCGTGGCTACTCTACAGTTGATCTCATACACCCCGCTTTGCACACTACTCGCCATCCAGTCGGTCTTGTACACCCGCGCTTTCAAGATCGTAGTGCTGTTAATGGTAATTGGATGTATATATTTGGTCGAAGCGATTGTCGGGTCGGCGCCATTCGTGGTATAATAAATATCCGTGCCTGGGGTAGTACAGTTAATTGTTACAGTCTGTTGGGTTTGATAAACCCCGGGAGCGGGACTGAAAGTCGGGGTTGCGACTGTTGTGCGTATTAGTGTTAAAGCAGCAATCGTTTTCTCACCTGCTTGTACGGAAATACCGGCGCGGTTACAGGTGTAAACCCGTGCTCCATTCAAATAGCAATCTATTTGCACACTATAGGTCCCGGCCTCCACTCTAAGTGAGCCCTCCAGGGATATTACGGTTATCGGTAAATCCTTATTAATTACTGTTTTCCCAGCAGAATTGGTCACTGTTACATGGGTCCGGTCAATATTTGTATTGCCCTTTTGCAATCCCTCGCCGGTAAAAGGCGGAAAAACCGGCCGCAATAGTAATCCGCCGGATTTATCTTCCGGTTCAAAAATATTGCAGTTGAACAGCATAGTAATTACTGTTACGCTTAGTATATATATTAATGCTTTTTTATACATATTAAACTCGTCGAAAGGTTAATTTATTTTACATGTAAAAGGTGGGTTTGAATTCCGCCTTGTCGGTTTATTTTAAATACAACTGATGTTCTGGCAACCGATTCGGTATTTGGCTGTCATAACCGCGTTGTATAAAATATATATTACTTTGATAGTTTATAACAAACAAATTTGGTAGAGCAAATACACCATTATTCTTTACAGTGAAACTATATATGTCCAGGAGGACGGGCAGTGTGACCCCACTTTTGTTGGCTATAATTTGTAACAAGCGATAGTTCTACTTTAACATCCAGGGGGAAAAAAATAACCTTGCCTTCATATTCATTAGTCAGGGCATGTAATTCCGATATTTCCTGCATACAGGGCGCGCACCGGGTGGCAAAAGAGCTGATAATTACCGCAACACGTTCCTGGTTCTTCCATAGTTGACGGGGTTGGCCGTAATAATCGGACAGAAAAAAGACCTGTCCGTTAATATTGCTGAGGAATAAGCCCGGCGCGGTATCGCCGGTTTTAAGCGGCTGCGCCTGTCCATATAAGGTTGAAATATATGCAAAGAAAATAAAAATCATAAAAAATATGATCTTTATAAGCAACCTGCGCCTGTTTCTGACAAAAACCTGCATGGCTTTAAACTTTGTTATCAAGTCCTTTTATATATTAGATTTGTACTTTATCAACTCTGCAAATATATATTTTCTGAAAATCAAAGTCAATAGATTATAGAGGAAAAAGATCCGTATTGCAGAATATAGCTTGGAGAGCAGATTTTCATACATATTTTTAACACCGGATTGGGAGACCCGGTGCAATCCTGAGGTAATTATCCGCAGATGTCGCAGATTGACGCAGATGATTTTTTACAGGGGCAAAGCATCTGTTCCGGACTGATGATAAATTATCATATTACCCCGGTAAAGATACTTTGCCCGTATATTTGCCTGTTAGTTCCCGGCATCTCGATACGTCCCGTCCCGCTATGCGGGAGCGGGACTACTCGATGACCGGATTTATTTTGATCGCGCCGGATATTCATCCGGTGCGGACAATAGAACCGGAGATCGACCGCTAATAAAGGGTTACAACCCCTTGTTCTAAATTTTTTGTTTCTCTGCTCGGACTGGGGATGTTCCCCAGTCCGTACAATAAGGCAGGGCATTTTGCCCTGCCGGGCCGCAGGCCCGCCCTGCAAGCTGCAAACCGGATCGCGCCGAATATTCATCCGTGCGGACGATAGAACCGGACATCCGTCCGGGAAATACCGGTAATGGTAACCTTCGTGGTTGCCCTGTTTTTAGCCGAACAATATTACTACCGGGGCACAGCCCCTGATATTGCCCGACCCGGGGCACAGCCCTGGGTCGATCAAAAAATGTAATATAGCATTCCACCCGGCAAATGAAACAACCTAATCTTTAACACAGCGAACCGAAAAACCGTAGTGCTTATAGCCATTGCTGCGGTTCACACCTGAAAAATCAAAAGCCAGTATGCGGCGCCATGCGCCATACTCAAAGTACTCCGTTGCAGTCCAATAGTAGGCATAGTTACCTATACTGACGAAAAAACCTGTATTGATATTACGGCAGCCACTTGGCCGCGCCGTAAAACCACAGGAATTGGTTGCGCCTTCATTGGGGCTGGCCCAGTGGCTAATTCCACTCTCCTTTAATTGGTCACCTTCATCGGTTCCCCGATAACCAACATTTTCTGCATCGGTCTGGCTCATGCCCAGATACATTTCCAACTCTTTCCATTCCTCATCAGTAGGTGAATGCCAGCCGGCCGGGGCGATGTTGCGGCTGTCGTTCACCGCGTACCAGTTATACAACGCGCCATAATCCGCGGCATAGCTACTGTTATTATCATAATAGCAGTACGCGCCAGTTGTTAAATTTTCCCATTCTGTATTACTAGTTACATTAGCAATTGTATCACCATTAGAGTAGCGGGTAACTTTCAGGTCCTCGGCCATCCACCACTGATCACCAATTTTTACAGTTTGATAGACATTGCCGTCAATATCAGTAACTGTACCCATATTTGGGTTATTATTAATAATATATATTCCACTTTGTACAGAGCTCTCAGACCAGCCACTCTTATAAGCTCGTGCTTTTAAGGTCGTGGTGCTGCCGATGCTTAGTGCGTTTGTATATTTCACAGATGAGGTTGTCGGGTCATTGCCGTTAAAAGTGTAATAAATATCAGCACCCGAGGTGGTGCAGGTAATTGTAACAGTCTGCGGGGTTTGATATGTTCCGGGTGCTGGATTAAAAGTCGGCTTCGCGACAGTACCGGTAATTTCATATAATCCACTTGTGACACTACTTGCCGTCCAACCGCTCTTGTATGCACGTGCTTTCAATGTCGTCGTACTACTTATCGTGATAGCGCTGCTATATTGGGTTGAACTTGTGGTCGGCTCGCTGCCGTTGGTTGTGTAATAAATATCTGTATCCGATGTTGAACAGGTAATCGCCACTATCTGCGCACTGGTATAGGTTGCCGGGGCAGGATTGAATGACGGTGTTGCGACAGTTGTGCTTGATAATGTTATTTCAGCGATTGTTTTCTCACCCGCTTGTATTGAAATACCGGCTCGACTGCCTGTAAACACCAGCGAACCATCCAAATAACAATCCATTTGCGCGCTGTAGGTTCCGGCATCCACTTTGAATGTGCCCTCCAGGTAACTGCCGGTATCGGACAAATCTTTATTAATTATTGTTTTCCCGGCGGTGTTGGTCACTGTAACATGCACCCGGTCGATAGCAGCTTGCGTCTTGTGCAAGCCGTCACCTGCTGGCTGCGGGAATACCGGGTTGATAATCAGATTTCCGTCCTTTACTTGCGGTTCGTATATATTACAGGCGAAAAACAAGGCTATTAACATTACGAACAGAATATGTATCATTCTTTTATGATTCATGATTTCCTCATAGTCATACTAGTTTTTAGGAACCCGGAAACTGATCTCGCCGGTGGTTTCTTTATCAGTTGACAACAAATAAGCCGCGCTTCCGCCCACGGCCACAGCGCCGAGCCCTACCCACAACCAGGGAAAACCGTCTTTTTTCGCTTCGAGTTCGGCAGGTTTGGTACTGCTATCTGGAGTTGGTATCGATGTCGGCCGGGTATCGTCTACAACCGGCAGCGCCGGCGTTAATTGCAGGGTAACATTCAAAACCGTATTCTTTTCCGGCGCAAGTGTTTCCATGCCATAAAAACCGGTAAAACCCTCCTTGCGCACACTGATCTGGTAACTGCCGGGTTTCATTTGCTGACCGGCAAGCGGCGTGACGCCAAGTTTGGAATTATCAATGAACACTTCCGCATCAGCCGGGTCTGAAGTAACTGTGAGATATGCCCATTTAATCATATTGGCTTCCAGTCTGGTGGTTTCATCGCCACGGATGACAACGCGTTCAATATGATCCACATAACCGCTTTTGCTGAGACGAATCAAATGCTCACCTGCGTCGAGTCCGGTTACTGTTTTCGGGGTCAAACCGTAACTGCTATTGTCGATAAACAATTCTGCATCCAGCGGGGTAGTCATCACCTTGAGGCCGCCTTTGGCGCGTTCCAGTTTTAATTCCACCCGTTTAAATTCATCCGCTTCAAGGAAAACCGTCTCAGAACCGGTATAATTATCCGTCTCCATGCGGATGATATGCATACCGGCTTGTACGCCCTCCAGGTAACCGGGCGTAATAACCGCAGTCTGTTTGCCATCAATTAAAATTTTAGCGCCCGGTGGCTCTGAATTAAAATAAAAATCACCTTTACCGTCAACCACCATAGGCAGGGGTTCGCCGTCCGGCATTTGTCCCGGCGCCAAACCGGCCATTTTCAAGGCAATATTTTGCACAGATTTCGAATAAACATCTTCAATGGGGCAATCACAATCCTCTACTTTGGACATCATAATACGCCCAGTTTCTATATCAACCATTTGTACAAACAGGGAATAGATTCTGCCAACCTTGCCAACGCTGCCGGAGATCATGCGGTCAACACCAAGGATTTGTCCCATTTCTACCACACATTCTGTGGTATTGCAGGCGCCGCTTTGCTGCAAGCCCTGTTCTTTGAGGATGGTATCCATGCGGTTACGTTCCATCACATCGAAACGCCCGGTATTAAGCAATTCCATGCGCAGCCGGTCCGATAGCGCAATAATAGCGGATTGCTCAATGCCGCTGGCTTCCAGGTTCATGACAGCCACCTGGGTGCGTCCGCCTATTTGCGCGAATGTTGTAGAAACAAGCAAAAGTAACAGAAACACTAAAAGATGTTTTTTCATAATACCCTCGTTAAAAATGTAGAGTGGATTTCTATCCCACCATTTTAAATGACTATTTTCAACTCAAAAATTGCAGATGGGGTCTTACCCCATCAAAAAAAATTAATTTTTACCAATGATGGGCAAAGGCCTCATCCTACTATTCTTGAAAAAGATGCTCTTTTAATCTGACCGGCATGGTATTATCATACCCGCTCTGTACAAAAGAGATAACACCTTTTTTATCAATAACAAATAAATTTGGTAAAGCCTCTACACCATAATTCTTTGCTGCGACACCATATTTATCCAGGAGGACAGGCAGCGAGACCCCTTTTTGTTTGCAATAATCTTTAACCAGAGCATGATCTTCTTTTACATCAATAAGAAAAAATTTAACTTTGCCGTTGCATTGCTGCTCCAGGGCTTGCAATTCCGGGATTTCCTGCATACAGGGCGCGCACCAGGTGGTAAAAAAGCTGATAACCACCGGAACGCGTTCCAGATTCTTCCATGGTTGACGGGGTTCTCCACAATAATCGGATAAAAAAAAGTCTTGTCCGTTTAAATTTCTGAGGAATATGCCTGGCGCGGTATCTCCTGTTTTAAGCGGCTGCTCCTGCCCATAAAAGGTTGAAATATTTGCAAGGCAAATAAAAATCACCAAAAATATGATCTTTATAAGCAACCTGCGCCCGTTCCTGACAAAAACCTGCCTAGTCATAAACCTCGTCATACAAGTCCGGTTAAATTTCTGATATGAAGTAAAATTGATTAGCCAAATATATATTTTCTAAAAATCAAAGTCAATAGATAATCGGAAAAAGTTGATCTGTATTACATTATCCGGTTTACAGGTCAGGTTTTTTCATTACTTTATCGCACCGGGTAATATTCCCCGGCGCGATCATAAAGTGAATTATCAGGCAAACACATTCAACGGGGAATAGGCTTCCGTATTCATGCTTTGTTCACTTAACAAATTATTAAAAAGTGTATCCATCTGGTTCTCGCCAAGATATGCAGAAATAGCCTGTTGCATCTGAAAAGTTGGCGGCGCCGGGGCATTGTCCTGCATAAAGGTTTGCAGTTCATCACTATTCAAAACGCCATCGCCATCACTGTCATAGGTCGATATGGCATCTTCTGCTGTAACTGTAGAGTTTTGGGTTGCAGATACTTTATTGAGTATGGTTTGCAGTTCACTCTGATCGATACTGCCGTTACTGTTGGCGCCGATTTCGCTAAAAAATGATTCCGCATTTTCTTGTTCGGTTTTACCCAGGTTTTGCAGCATCATCAGGAGCGGATTTTCCGTTTCTTCCATACCGGATGGCGGCGGCTGCATTTGCGAAGGATGTTGTGGAGCGTTGTTTTTCATGAATTCCAGCATTTCATCTTCGCCAAGCTGGCCGTCGCCGTTGGCGTCGTATTCGGCTATTGCATCTTCAAACTCAATGGTAGCGCCGGTATCCTGGCTGAGTTTTTGCGCAATCGCGCTAAATTCGGTCTTGTCCAGGCCGCCATCGCCATTGCTGTCCAGTTTTTTAAACATTTCTGCAGGATCTCTCCCCTGCTTTACGGTACTGCTGTTAAATAGCTGTGTGTAATTGCTTATACCGCTTATACCAGTCATTTTCATTCTCCTTTAAGTTTTGGTTATTTCCCATGCATTAGCATCGGCGCAGAACGCCATTCCCGTTTATTATACCTCCTTTCATCTAGTGAACCAGGATCAGTCCAAACTGCGCGTAACCGGCTGTTCCGTATCCCTTCCATTTAGCCTGCAGGATGGGGGTAAGTCCCTATCCTGCAATTAATTATATCCGGTATTTATCACCGGCGCCGGTTAATAATGGGAAATGTTCTTTACAAGACAGGTAAGGGCAAGCTTCGTGCCCCAAATGTAGAGTAATTACGCTGCAAAAGTGAAAAGGCGGGATATAAGTTACACCAGAATGAAACGGGTTTGAATCATAAACCTTGCCGGACCGGATTATATAAATAGTGTACATATCTCTGCAAAATGTATACATCAAAGAGATATCTGAACTCATCTTTTGATTGTTGAAATTAAATCAAACTCAAAAATGGATTCCACTTTGCATAGCAAAGCTTTTGATACGGCCCAACTAACCTAACATAATTTAAAATTCGGACAAGCCGGGGGAATTTCTCCCAAAGCTCAATATGGATTCCCCGACCGGCGCTTGCGTTGATCACTCAACACAATATCGGCCTTTTTTAATAACTGACTCTTCCAGTTTTTGATCTGGTTGGGGTGAACATCATACATGGCGGCCAGTTCAGTGAGACTGCTTTTACCTAATATCAGTTGTTTGACAACCGCAGCTTTAAAGGTTCCGTCATAAATCTTTCTTTTTTTCATAGTCAATCCATTCCCGTAGATACAGAGGTTTAGCAGTTGAACAAAAATTTTTATCGTAACTTTTCAAAAATATTTCATCGTAATGTAAATCCGGCATTATTCAATTCAAATTCTGTTGATTGGGTAACCAGTTTTTTCCATTAAGAAGGACATTTTACTCTATAAAAGATAATATATTGCAAATTTTAAAACTGATTCTCATAAAAGGACTAACAAAGCAACGCATATTTTATTTAAATTAGACAACCCTTGAGCAATTTTTCTTCCCGCAAATCATGATGGAAAACAGGTGTAGACATTTTTCACCATTTTCCCGGGTTTTATTTAAAAAATTGACCAGTAACAACATAAATAACTATTGACAAAATAATAAATTATAATTATTATTATGCAGACGGACAGAAAATAATCCGGTTTACAGTAATAACTATCATTTAAATACAGTGTGACCGATTTTACAGCGAATGATATATAATTGCGTCAACCGGATAAAAATAATTAATTATCATCATTTTTTCACAACAAGAAAGGGGTTGTTATGCAAAAACCAAACCTGTCTTTTGTTTTGTTGGTGTTGTGTGTAATCGCATTGCCGTTATCGCAGAGTACAGCCGGCGAACCAGGCGCACAAATTTATGGCGGTGTGTCTATGGGTTTACCTTCAGGTTTTAATATAAACGCAGGTATTGCCGCAAACCAGATTGGCGCGAATTTAGCCGGGCTTTTCATAGGCGACAAGTACCCGAATTCGCCGCTGCTCAACGGTGCACAATTGGATTTGTACAAACCATTCAGTAAAGACGGTTCTCTAAAACACCGACTCTCGTTGATTACCGGGTACTCTGAAGTTGGGGGCGTTAGAGGGGAAAAGTTGGTATATGCCGGACTGGGTTATGCTTATCACTGGAAATTTGTTTGTGTCCAGGGTGGTGTCGGCAAACAAATACTAACGTCTAATTATGATGAGGTTAATGATGTATTTTTCTTTTTAAATTTAGGACCCTTGTTTCAGTTGGGAAATTTGTAACCAAGGCGGGATAAGCGCTGTTTTAGTTAGCAAGATCGCGCCGGGGTTGTACACCGACCCCGATGCGGAGGAAACGTAAAGGCTATGCTATCAAAAGTGCTAATTTAATTTGAATAACAGGCATGAATCAGGGGCACAGCCAATTCTTTTTGCCCGACCCAGGGTATAACCTGGGTCGATCAGGCTATTTGCAAAACAGAGTTTTGCATCCAGGTTCCGCTCCAAACCGGAGTTTGGAGCGGAGGAGTCTGGGTTGCTGAACAGCCTGCTAACCCTGAGCCGGTCAGAAATCTTCATACTCTCGAAACAAGGGGTTACACCCCATTGTTCTAAAACCGCTATTATTTATTGTACAGTAATTATTCAATCTGCGCACATCTGCGTTATCTGCGGATAATCTAGGTTCTGATCGCGCCGGGTTTATGAGACTTGGTGAAAACGCCTGTAAAAGCCTGGTTGTCAGCTCTTGAAAGTAGCTCAGATTCTACCGGACCCGGAGTACAGTCCCTTTATGGACTGTGGGCCGCCGCAGGCGGCCTCGAATCAATTTATTGTTTTAATAAAAACATATAGTTAAATGGCATGGAGCATATATGTAATAATCAGTA
>JAKQIY010000059.1 GCA_029561455.1 bacterium | reverse complement strand
AGGTTGCCTCCTTTATTATGGTCCGCTAACTATAATAATTAGGCAACCTTTTTTTATTTTTACAAGCTTTTTTTTCTTATTATGATTATTATTTTTCTATACTTATACTATCTCCCTTTTAAAATTTTCGGGGGTAGCCTGACAATTAGTACCCACCATTGATCTGGGCAGGGAAAAACCCCCGGTTATTAAAGTGATGAATTATAACATTCTGGTAAGCCAGTATGGCAGAATGCGGCAGGATACAATCAACCTGATTCGCCACGAAAAGGCAGATGTGGTGTTCATTCAGGAAATTAATTTACAGGATCGGGATTTATTGCGCAATGAATTACTAGATATTTATCCACACCAGTTGTGGTCGGAAAAGTTTGAAACATACAACGGGGGTGTGATCCTGTCACGGACACCGTTTACGGCCAGGGATAATTATGATGTTACAACCGAATATATGAAGGGGCACATGAACCTGAACCATGCCGTCATAACAGTGCAGGATCAAAATGTGCATTTGTTCAATTGTCATTTGTATAATAGCGGCAGCACCTTTACCGGGATGTTGTTTGGACATTTAACCCCGGCGCAATTTAAACAAAAAGCGGAAATCGCCACCAAACGGCATGACGCCGAGGTCGCTATACTTGCTGAACGTATTTTACCTATTGATGAACCGATAATTTTTGCCGGAGATTTTAACGATACTCCTAATAGCAAAACCTACCGGGTATTTGATCGTTATTTACATAATGCTTTTGCTCATGCCGGTTGGGGGCTGGGAACTACTTTTGGATACCGCAGTCTGATCAATACTGTGCCGAAACGTTTTAACTTTCTGGTATTTGATTTTTTACGCATAGATCATGTTTTTTGCTCACATCATTTCAATATACATTCTGCCAGGGTTCTGCCGGTAGACTATTCCGATCATCGCCCGCAGATTATTGAAATCGAATTGCAATCAATGCCATAAAACACAGATTTGCTGGGCTCGCAAGTTCATTATTGTTATTCAACAAGCGAAAAAATCTCGTCGAGACTTTTTTTATCTTTCGGCTTGGGCTGGCCTGTCGGTTTACCGACGGCGACAAATGTTACCAGTTTCCAAGAGTCCTCGATTTTTAATAATTTTTCCAATTCTTCCCGCGCTACAAGTAAGCCGCTTAGCCAGCACGCGCCATATCCCATATCTACTGCTGCTAATAAAATATTTTGTACGCTGGCGCCGATGCTTTGAATATCCGGGTACGAGCGGAGGTCGTTCAAATCGTCATGGGTCAGAAAAGAACTGGCCAGCAGTTTATCGGCAACTGCCTCATAAGGAGAAGCGGCAATGGCAATAACTGCCGGGGCATTAACAAAAATTGTCGAGTAAGAATTCAATGTCGTTTTTAAAGCCGCTTCTTTTCCTGCTGTGTTCGGGAATAGAGTATCAATTTTTATTTGCACAGCTCTGACCATTGCCTGAAGTATATTTTGATTGGTAATAACGATAAATTTCCAGGGCTGTGAATTATTTACGCTGGGCGCCATCCCGGCGCAGCGAACCATTTCTTTCAAATCGTCAATTGGCACCGGTTCATCGGTAAATTTTCTGATACTGGTTCTTTTTTCTATAGCTTGTTTTAATTCCATCGGATGACTCCTGTCATAGCTTTGTTTTATATCTGTTGAATAAATATAATGCAAATTTTGTCAGATAAATTCCTGAAAAATAATTATCCGGTAATTTATTTTTTTTCGCACTTGTTTTTTGATTTTTTATTTTATATAATTTATTTATGGAACTCGTACTGAACAAGTTACATTAATACTTTAATAATCCTCAAATATGAAAGAACCAGGTGAACTAATGATTGCTCTGTTGAAAAAAAGTTTTATGTTTTTATTGCTGGGATTTCTGCTCATTCAAGCTAACGCTTTTTCAGAAACTCTGGTCGAAACGGCAATGAGCATTTATAAAGCAGGGGATATTAAAGGTGCTTTGAAAACCCTTAAAAAGGCTAATGATGAGAATCCAAGAGATATTACCGTTATCCAGTTGATTGGCCAAATTGAAGCCGAGCAGGAAGAATGGGGAGAAGTAAAAGACTGGATGGACAAGGCGCTCGATTTGGATGCTGATGACCTTTTAGCGCATTACTACCTTGGCATTGCTTATCGCGAAACCGGAAAATATAAAGCTTTCGTGCTCCGCAACCGGGACTGGAAAAAGGCGGAAAATAATTTCACCGCTGTAATCGACAATGTGCCTTCATACCGGGATATCAATTTTCAATATTCAATATTACAGCGGTACCGTAAAAATTACCGTGATGCCATTGATCTGGCCGTCCGGCAACTGGCATATACGCCTGATAATGTTACCGTATTAACGGAAGTATATCAATATTATGACCTGTTATTGTATGAAGAAAAGCCGGAGGAAGCACGAGCCTGGTTGGCAGGCCGTCAGGAACCTTTTGCACGTCTTTACCTCGGCGAATCGTGGCTGCGCAATAAAGAATATGCCCGGGCCGATACAATTTTCGCGGAATTGCTGAACCGGGATGATAGCCCTCTATCCAAAACCTATCTTTGTATGGCGCTTGCCCGCTTACGCTTTCAGCAGGATAAAGCCGAAGAAGCTGAACTGCTTTACAAACATGCTATGGATGAAATAACCAATCTGCAGGACGCCGGTTTAATGTTCGAGGATATTAAATATATATTATCCGACGAAGAGTATGAAGCATACCTGCTGACCGAAACCGTAGCGGATAAAAAAGAATTTTTCAAAAATATGTGGATTGTACGTAATCCGGTACCGGCTTCGACCGTTAATTACCGGATTCGGGAGCATATCCGCCGGGTTATTTTTGCCGATGAGAACTTTCGCTTCGAAGGCTTTCGTACGCTGATTAACAACCCCGATAAATTACATTATCTCGATTTTCCCAGGGTAATCAGTTTAAATGACCGGTATAACGACAAGGGACTTGTCTATATTCGCCATGGTCAGCCCAACGACCGGGCTACAGAGTTGCAAGGCTCCGGCGGCCCCATGCCGGCCGACGGCAGCGAAGGGATTATCGATAATGAATCCTGGCTTTATTATGCCTCGCCAACTCAATCCAAGATGATCTTTCATTTTGTGATCGATAAAGATGCCACCGGCAATAACTGGCGGTTGACTCCCATGATAACCCCGGAGATGGCCGAAAGCCGGCTTAACTGGGATCCTATATTTAGCCGGCTGCGGATGGTGGACAGCGAAGTTGAATTGATCGGCTTGCAGCAAGAAATGGCCGAAAAGAGCCGTGAGACCGTTTATACCGGCCTGAATACCGACCAGCATCGCTGGCCGGATAGCCTTAAACCCATACAGTTTCCTTTTTATGTTTCCACATTCCGGGATGCAGACGGCCTTTCCGATTATGAATTTTACTATTCGCTTGATTATGATGAAATCATGAACGATGTTAAAAATGCCAATGACCGGACTGTATCGGTAAGTTGTGGTATATATACTGAAGACTGGGAAAAAATTGATCAGTATGAAAAGACCATCCCGGCTCTCAGGATTAAACAAGCCTCCGATTCTCTGGGGTATTGGCTGGATGAATTTAAATTCAGGGTAAATCCCGGAAAATACAAAGTCAGTGTTACTGCAGCAATCAGCGGGGTGAATAAACTGGGCGCTTTTAATATGTTATCCGGGGTATCGTCGTACCAGGGCAGCAGCCTGGTAATGAGTTCACTGGTGCTGGCTTCTTCCATTTCTCCCTCAAATCAGGTTGATAAATTTACCAGAAACGGCTTGAGAATATTGCCCCGGCCCGATTTAAAATTCAACAAAAAAGATCTGTTGCATATTTATTTTGAAATCTACAACCTGCCTTATACCGGCAGCCGCAATGCCGAGTTTAATATTAATTATAATTTTACCTTACTGGAAAAAGGACGTAAAAACATGTTGTCAAGGGTTACCGATTTGTTCTCACGGACGAAACCGTTAACCGCTAATTCGGTAGAACGTTTTGCTAACAGTACCACATCATCGGAATACCTGGCGCTCGACATTAGCAAAAACGAACCGGGTTTGTATGAACTTGAAGTGGTTACCCAGGTACCGTCTAATAATCAAAAATTTTCACGCAAAATTAAATTTGAGTTACAATGACCGAATATTATCACAATACCGGCAGTCAGAATGAAATTGATCTGATCGGGGATGTGTTTAGTTTTATTATCCCCAAGTATAGAGAAGCGCATGATATTATGGTTTCCATGCTGGATTTTAATAACAGCGCGGAAATCCGGGTTGCCGACCTGGGATGCGGCTTTGGTGATCTAAGCGGCCGAGTGTTTGAGGTTTTCCCGCAAGCGGTTATATTCGGAGTTGATCGCCACCCGGAAATTCTGACCCGCGTTAAAACCCGCTTCGCCGGCTATGCCAACCAGTTTGTGCCTGTAGATGGCGATTTAAATCATCTGTCATGGAGCACAAACTTGTCCGCTCTACAAGCTGTTATCTCTTCTTTTACATTAGATTATTTGCCAGCAAAACAGCAAAAGGATGTTATTGCCAGGGCTTTTGAAATTCTCGAAAGCGGCGGCCGCTGGGTTTCCTGCGAGTTCTTTCGCGCCGGCGACACCCGCATCAACCGGGTTTTTCATGATATTGAGATCATGCTGGTGCAGAACGCCATTAAAAACGGCCAGGTAACCGGGGAGCAGATTGAGCAGCTATCCGGCTCATCACTGCTGCGGCAGGAGCATCATGTTTGTAAAATAGAGGAAAAAATCGATTGGCTGAAACAAGCCGGTTTCAGGAATATTGAAGTCCCCTGGCGGTTTTTAAATATTGCTATTATCAGCGCGGTGCGTTGAATCACTTGCCTGGTGAGTAGGTTCATTGTGTTGCAATAAAAACCGACATTATTATGCAGGTTATAAATAAACAATGAGTAAAGTGGAATATGGCAATATACAGGTTTGTTTTATCCCTTGAGATATTGTTGAAATAGTGAAAAGTGAATGGGATGGGAATAGAAAATGTTGCTAAATAAAATCGAGATTCAGGATTTTGCTATCAAAGTATATGACCAGTGGGTCAACAAATGGTTTGTGTTGACCTGCGGTGATTATAATGAAGGCGAATATAATTCGATGATCGTCGCCTGGGGCAGTTTTGGCGTGATGTGGAAAAAGCCGTTTGTACAGGTTGTTGTGCGGCCTACCCGGTACACCTTTGAATTTATGGAAAGTTATGATACGTTTACCTTGTGCGGTTTTGCCAGCAATTACCGCAAAGCCATGCAAATACTCGGCACCCGCTCCGGACGTGATGGAGATAAAATTGCCGCTTCGGGGTTGACGCCGATAGCGTCGCAATTCGTAGCCGCGCCTGCTTATAAAGAAGCCAAATTGATTATCGAATGTAAAAAAATTTATAGCGATAGCCTGAATCCAGCCAATTTTAATGATCCGGATATTGAAAAATGTTACCCCGCGCAGGATTATCACAAGGTTTACTTTGGGGAAATACTGGCTGTTTTTAAATAACCGCTGCTAAAAAACCGACGCAGAAAAGCCGCAGCTTTTTGCTGCGCTGTTGTAAATAAATTGCTATACAAATGCTTGTTCCTTTTTTCGGTAAATCAAGTAAACGTAATATTTTTTTCGGCAAGTAGCGCCGGGTAATAACCGGCTTGCTTTTCGGGTTAACATCTGTATGACTGCACATATTTTTACTTTCAACCTGTTAAAAGAAGCCAAATCCTTTTTGTGCTGGGATATTTTCCCGCAGCTTGCCATTCAGCTTGCGCCGGTGCAAAACGCAGTGGCTTTTTATTACCCACCATCCGATCATCATGCCATTGTGGTTTTTTATATGAATTCGCCGGATTCCTGTAAGGAGGCTTTTTGCTTGTTATTTCATGAAGCCGGGCATGTGCAACAGCAGCAACGTTATGCAAACGCCGGGCAGGATAAAGAGTTTTCCGCCAATTTAAACCTGGACAAAGGGCCGGTAAAGCAGCGGTTTGAACGGCAGGCGTGGGATTTTGGCCGTGAACTGTTGCAACAATTTTTATCCGGCAAAAAAATTGCTACAGCTATTGTATTAAAGCAATATGATCTGTATGCCGATAAAAGTATAGATACATACGGAGACATATAAATAGTTAAAAACTCCGGCAGCAGACAATATATAGCTATAGCGATATTTAAACCCGTATTTGTCCGGGAAAATGATTTCAGCGACAGGTTATTGACATTGGTTAACAATTTTAATAAATTGATAAAATTAATATCAAGAGTTGAATATGAAATCTTTTCCACACATTTGTCTGCGGTACATTATTGTAATTATTTTGTGCCGGCAATTTATTTTTACAGGTACATTAACAGGGAATACTGACCAGGTGCAGATACTAGCAGTTAAAATCAGGGATTTTAATACGATCAGTATTAAATACCACGGCGATGCCGGCGGGTTAAAAGCTTCAGATTTCCAGGTATCGCCCGAACTCAAAATTCATTCATTGTCCTTAAAGGATAACCGTATCCGGCTGGAAACGGACAAGATCGATATTACCAAAACCTGGTATGTGCTGTTCCGGAATACCCGTTATGAGGTACATCCCGGCGCGGTTTTGAATGAATTTTATACCGATAAGGAACTCGGTTGTTTTCAGGATAGCCGCGCTACCTATTTCCGGTTATTCGCGCCGCGCGCCCGCTGGGTAAAGCTGATCCTGTTCAAACAATTTGCCGATACCACCGGCGAAGAGCATGACATGAACCGCTCTAATGACGGGGTGTGGGAATGTCGCCTGCCCGGCCATTTTTACGGCATGTACTATGGTTACAAACTCGACCGCCCGGCCGGGGACATGGAACATTTCGATTCCAACCGGCTGTTCGGCGATCCCTATTCCCGCGCCGTGGCTACCACGAATGACTATAAACATACCGGTAAAACGCTCATTCTCGATAGCAGCGATTATAACTGGGAAGGCGATCAGCCCCTGCATTATAAAATGTCGGATTTGGTCATCTATGAATGTCATATCCGCGATTTAACCGCGCATCCCTCTTCCGGCGTCCCTAAACAGTTGGCCGGCAGTTATCCCGGTTTGATCCTCCATGATACCAAAGGCGGCATCAATTATGTTAAAGCCCTCGGCGTGAACGCGGTAGAATTTTTACCCATCCACGATTTCGGCAATATCGAATATCCCTACGGTGTGCCGCTGAATGGCGTTATCAACACCTGGAACCCCTACGCCCGCAATCATTGGGGCTATATGACTTCCTGGTTCTTTGCCCCGGAATCGTATTATGCAAGCGAACAAAACCTGGAGCCCGGCGGCGTCTGCGGTCTGGATGGGCGGCAGGTGAAGGAATTTAAAGACGTCGTCAAAGCCTTTCATAAAGAAAAGATCGCCGTCATTCTCGATGTGGTCTTTAATCATGTTTCCCAATACGATCATAACTGTTTCAAGCAGATCGATAAAAATTATTTTTTCCGCCTTCACGACGACCAGTCCTATAAATCCGGCAGTGGCTGCGGGAACGATTTTTACACCGAACGGCCAATGGCGCGCAAGTTTATAGTGGACTGTATCAAATACTGGATGCAGGAATATCATATCGACGGCTTTCGCTTTGACCTGGCCGCCATGCTGGACTGGGAGACTATCGACGCGATTCGCAAAGAAGCGCTGAAAATCAACCCGAATGTGATCCTGATTGCCGAACCCTGGGGCGGTGGTGAATACGAACCGGCAGAGTTTTCCAAACATGGCTGGGGCGTGTGGAACGACCAGATCCGCAACGGCGTTAAAGGCCAGTACCCGGACAAGAATCAGAGCTTTATTTTTGGGCGTTTTTTTGACTTTAATAACCCGGAAACGATCAAACGCTATATCCTTGGCAACCTGGCCGAGGATGGCGGCCTGTTCCAGAAAAAGGAACATGCCGTCAATTACCTGGAATCGCATGACGACCATACCCTGGGCGATTTTGTACGCATCGGCCTCGGCGACGTCGGTCTCGACCAGGTTACAGGCGGCTCGCCCTTTGAACAAGCGCTCAAGCCTAAACAACTGGCGGTGAATAAATTGGGCGCGCTCATTCTGTTCATCAGTCAGGGTGCGGTGATGATCCACGAAGGTCAGGAATATGCGCGCAGCAAGGTGATTGCGCCAACCCTGGTACCGGATAGCCATGTCGGCAAGATCGACCATAATTCCTACAACAAGGATAATGAAACCAACTGGCTCAACTTTGATCATGCCGACCTGAATCGCGAACTGGTGGATTATTACCAGGGCCTCATCGCTTTACGGCACAAGCATCCCGCTTTCCGGCACAGCGGCAAAAAAGACATTACCTTTTTGCCCCACAAATCGCCCCTGGCTTTGAGTTTCACTATCAATAAAGCCGGTTCCGGGGACGACAGCAATTTCCTGGCGCTGATCAACGCCAATATGACTGAAAAAGCCGATTTTACCGTTCCGGCGGGAGAATGGATTGTGATCGTCAATGCCGACTGGGCCGGGGTGGACAGCCTCGATGTGCTCAGGGAAAAAACCATAACCCTGCCGCCCACCAGTGGCATGATCCTGAAACAACAATAACTAACAAACAAAAAGCCCGGCAAGAGCCGGGTTTTTTATGAAAGGGTGTATGTAAAAGATGGCCCGTTGTGTTCAACTCGATGCGGAAATAATGGATGTGGTCAAACTGGCGCAGCAACTGATCCGCATTAACTCTATTCCCGGCTGCGCCCACAGCGAAGGCGTAACCGGTGAAACCCGCCTGGCTAACTGGCTGGAAGAGTATTTCGATAAATTTAATATCCAAACCAATTTGCTGCCGGTGATCGATAACCGGCCCAATCTCATTGCCCGACACCGGCAATTCAATCCCGGCCTGCCGACGCTGGCGTTTGAAGCGCACCTGGATACGGTCAGCGTGGAAGGCATGAGCATCGACCCGTTTGCCGCCGAAATCCATAACGGCCGGTTATACGGGCGCGGCGCCTGCGATGTCAAAGGCACCATGGCCGTAATGATCACCGCCATGTTACACTGGTTCCGGGAACATCCGTTCGACCCCGGCGCGTTCAACCTGATCTTTATGGCCACCATGGGCGAGGAAGGCGGCACCCTCGGCGCCCGTGAATTGTCGCGCCGTCCCATTCCGCTCGATATGGTGCTCATTGGCGAACCGACCGGGATGCAGCCGGTCATCGGTCATTTCGGCTCCTGGCGCTTTACCGTCAAAACCACCGGCAAATCCTGCCATTCTTCCCGGCCATATATGGGCGTTAACGCCATCGAACGGATGCGCCCGGCGCTGGACCTGATCATGCAGGAACTGAAACCCGGCTTTGAACGCATTGCCGGTAATTCCATGAGCATGACCAAAATTCACGGCGGCGAACTCATCAATATCATTCCCAACTTTTGTGAACTGAGCGTGGACTGCCGTTTTAAACCGGAGACCGACATCGCCGCTCAGCGCGATCATGCTGCCGCCCGGCTCAACGCCCTAAAAGGCGCGCGCTATAATGAAATTGCTATTTTCCCGCCCTATAGCGCCAAAGCGGATTCGCAGATCCTGCCGCTGCTGGAGCAGGCGCTGGATTGCCATAACCTGACCCATGTGCGTAAATTTGAGCCCTGGTATTCGGACGCCGGGCATTTTAGCGGCGCGGGTTACGACACCGTGCTGTGGGGCGTTGGCGATATGGCCCAGGCGCACAGTGAGAACGAGTTTATTGAAATAACGCAATTACTCAAAGGGGTGGAGGTGCTGACCGGCCTGTTGCAAAATTGCGCCGCTTTTTACAGCGCCAAAACTTTAGCCTGAGGCGTAGCGTGACTGTGAAAAAACCGTTGAATTCCGTGCTGGTCAAACCCGCCGGACCGGACTGCAATCTGGGCTGCGATTACTGCTTTTACCTGGACAAAAGCCGCCTGTTCCCGGACAAGGTGCACCGCATGAGCGAGCCGGTGTTGAAAGCATTGGTGCGCCAGGTGATGCGCGCCGGCAGCAGGCAAGTCTCTTTTGGCTGGCAGGGCGGCGAACCCACCCTGATGGGCGTGGACTTTTACCGCCGCGCCGTGGAATACCAGCGCCGCTTTGGCGCAGCGGGGCAAATTGTCGGCAACGGCCTGCAAACCAACGGCATTTTAATTAATGCGGAATGGGCGCAGTTTTTGCGCGACGCCAAATTCCTGGTGGGTCTCTCCCTGGACGGCCCGCAGCACGTACATGACCGCTACCGCAAGTACAAAAGTGGCGCGCCAAGCTGGGAAAAGGTGGCGCGGGCGCGGGATGTGTTATTACAGGCCGGTGTGGCGGTCAATGCCCTGGTGGTGGTGAACGATCATTCGGCGCAGTACGCGCGCGAGATTTACGAGTATCACAAACAAAACGGCCTGGAATATATGCAGTTCATTCCCTGCCTGGAGCGGGATACGGGCAATCCCGCCGGTATAGCGCCGTTTTCGGTTTCCGCCGAGGCGTATGGCAAGTTCCTGTGCGAGGTGTTCGACCTGTGGAGCGCGGATTTTCGCTCCGGCCGGCCCACTACATTCATTCGCTGGTTCGATTCGGTGTTTTACAGCTATGTGGGACTGCCCGCGCCGGAATGCACTCTACTGCCGGAATGCGGCATTTACACAGTGGTCGAGCATAACGGCGATGTGTACGCCTGCGATTTCTTTGTCGAACCGGAGTGGAAGCTGGGCAACATCATGACGGATAGTCTGACCGAGCTGCTCAATTCGCCGCTGCAAAACAAGTTTGGCGCGCAAAAGGCTGTATTGCCGCCGGAATGCGGGGAATGCCCCTGGCTGACGCACTGCTGCTGCGGCTGTCCGCGTGACCGGCAAAACAACCCGGCGACCGGCGGCTCCAACCATTATTGCGCCGCATATAAACTGTTCTTTGAGCACGCCGACGCCCGCCTGCGCCAACTGGAGGAGCAATGGCGCGCGCAGCAGGTTTTGGTCAGGCCAACGATGACCCGCCAAACTGATCCTGCTGTTGCACCTGTAACCGGCAAAATGCCCGCCGCTTCATCCGCCGCCGCTGCTCATTCCGCAGCATCCAAACCGCACACAACGCCTGACGCCGACCCGTCGCCCACTCCGCCAATCCCGGCGGAAGACTCGTCCCGCCGTCCATCCGACTCGCCGGCGCCGCCGCGCGCTCGGCTGGGACGCAACCAGTTATGTCCCTGCGGCAGCGGGAAAAAGTACAAACACTGCTGCGGCCGGGGATAAGTATTTTTCGTGGGGATTTGGTTGACACGAGGATTTTTTATTCATTTTTGAAAATAATTGTTGCATATAACCGAAAAATTTTGTTTATTTCTGCCATACGATTGATATGGAGTTGTACCTGGGCGGCGGCGGGATGTTTGGAGATTTTGAGATGGAAAGAGGTGAAACAAGTAAATAAATAATTTTTATAAGTATGATTATGTATTTAATTTGACCACAGAATAATAATTACTTTATATAATAATTTTATGAGTAAACCAAGTGTAAGTTCAAGAAATAAGTGCAACAATTTTTATTGAACAGAGTCATCATTGGTTCGTAATTCTGGCCTATCCCCCCAGGATTATGTTTGACTTTTTGATTCTCAAATGTACAAATATGAAAGAGGAAGATGAAAAAATCAGAATTGCCTATATACGTTAAAATGATATTTCAAAAATGGATTTTTTGGCTTTTTCTCATACTTGATATTGGTGGTGCGTTAGCTCAATTTCTTATTCCAAAATTTAGCTTACCGACAAATGTTTATGGCATACTAGCAATTATTGGTATCTTTTGGGCTGGATATCAAGTTTATAAGGAGTCGGTAGAATCTTATCGATTGAAACTAGAACGAATATCTTCTGAATTAAATATTGATTCGATCTTAAAAATTGCAAAAATAAACATATGTTTTATCGAAGGACGTGAATACTCATACTATCTGATAAATCAAAAGTATAGACAAACATTAATTAAAGATTTTGATTCAAATGAACAACTTATAACGAAAGGAATGAAAAATAATAAAATACAAAATAGCGAGAATAAAAAATCTGAATATTCAATACCTTCAGCCACAATTGTTATGAATTTTCGAATTGAAAATACAGGTTGTGCACTAGATGTTCTAGTTATAGGTATGAAATGTGAAAGAGATTTTGAATTGCCTTTTGATTTGTATGGGCAGAAGGTAACTTCTATTCAAGGTAATGAGATAAAATACCCTAAACACATGAAATCCGATACTAATTTGGAATGCAAGCTTCAAGTTAAAATAACACCTATAAGTTATCATACAATGGCTCAATTCGCCTCCCGGATAAAGGACTTACGTGAAATAGAAAGCAAATCAAAAGTGATTATATGGCTTGAGGCAGTAGATGGTACCGGAAAAAGAATTAAATTTTCGCTTGATACATCTGTTTCGTTTCGTCCTTTAATTGATTTATATATCTCCCATTGGTTAGACTGTGACCAAAAAGAATTAATACGTTTAGCCGGTGGAATTACATAAGTAAAACAAATGAGAATGCAGGCTCACAACAGTTCTGACGAAGAGCAACTCCATTGCTACTAATAATGAGCATATCATTTTCTCCTCGCACCAAGCCTCTATCTAGGCGCGTTAACTTCCAGTCTATAGACTGGAAATACAGGTAGAAAGAAATACTTAAAACACTAATTGTACCCCGGCAGAGCCGGGCTGCCACGACTCCGGGCCGGAGCCCCGGAGCCAGATATATCAGGGGTTGGAAACCCCAAATAAATTTGCGCCCTGTATTAAAAAATCCGTAAGTAACGGATGTGATTTCCAGGTACAATAAAAAATGGAGGTATGGATAACATGAGAACCAGGACTTGTTTTTCAACCATGCTCTTAATTTTATTGATTGTATTGATATTCCTCGCAGCCGGTTGTAGTATGCTCGGATTGGGTATGGGAGCTGCTATCGATAAACGAAATCCCAGATCGTATTCCGGAACACCGATTGTATATAACAAATTACAATCCCTTAAACCGGAGAAAATAATTACCATAGTAAAAAAAGATAGTACAGTTATTATTGGCAAGTATTTAGGACTTGAAACCCTGTCCACTAATGCTTATGATCACTATTTTTCTGTATATCGTAAAGCATTGACGGATGAATATACACTTCCGGCAATTGGTGACAGCATTGTATATTTTTCATGGGTTGAGAAACGCACTATAAACTGTAGATTTTCAGGCTTTGATTATGAAGCTCTTGTTATCAAGAATTACAATTCGGACGAGCAAGTAAAAGTGGAACTGGCGACAATTAGGGAAATGACCGATACTTTTGGCAACGTTACGAAATCATCTACAATACGGGCTATAATTTCGAGAGGCAGAATACCATTAATAAGCGTTGCAAAAATCGAAAGCGCCAATGACGCTATTTTGATACCTGTTCATGAAATTGAAGAAGTGAATGTTAGTACAAATCGTGGGAAAATAATTGGTTTAATAATAGGTATCTTGATTGATATACCGATTATAATATGGTATAATAATCAAGATTTAATTAAAAATGAGATGTAAAAAAAAATGAAATAAAAATAAATTGCTCAGGTCTATGCTCGTGTTTACTTAATTCAGTGGTGAGTAACCCAAAATAAATTTACACCCCGGCTTGGGAAATCCGTCGGCGGCGGATTGTCGTTCCAGGGCGCTCAAATCAAAGCGCCTACACCGCTGGCCCTGGGTATCCTTACCCAGGGCCGAAAATGAAAGCGGGATTCAATCCCGTGCTTTTATAAAAGCAAAACCGTGCTTGTTCCTATAAATTTGATGTTCGTGTCTATAATCCGACTTGCAAAATCAAAAACATCTTGACATTATAACATCATAACGTTAAATTCTATTTATAACACTATTACTGGTTAATTAATAATCGTTTTGGAGTTTATTATGTCGGAATTAACCAAAAGGGCGACTATCTATTTTGACCCCGAAATACACAGAGCCATGAAAGTGAAATCGGCGCTGACCAACATATCTGTTTCAGAATATATTGATAAAGCGATCAGGCGTGAATTAACAGAAGAGATAGAAGATTTGCAGGCATTTGAGGAAAGAGCCGATGAACCTTCTTTTTCATTTGAGCAAGTGCTGCTGGATCTGAAAGCCAATGGTAAATTATAAGATCGAGATCAAAAAATCCGCCGCCAAAGAGCTCGACCAACTTCCTGTTAAAGATTTACACAAAATAATTGAAAAGATCCAGGGTTTATCCGTTAATCCACGACCGCCTGGGTGTGTAAAGCTGACCGATCAGGAAAAATACCGTATCCGGGTTGGGCGCTATCGAATCCTTTATTCAATTGAAGATAAAATGCTGGTTGTTTATATTGTGAAAATCGCGCACCGCAAGGATGCGTACAAGTAAGAGTTTACCATAAAACAGACTTTTATCCCGTGCTTTTATAATAGCAAAACAGTCTGTAGTTCTGACCTGTGGCCCGGCATTCTAGTGCAGGGGGTAGAACCCCCTGGTTACTTTCCGCCCTGGATTGTGAAATCCCGGGCGATCAAGTGGTCTTTGAGAGCATGAGAGTACCGAAACTGATGGCCCTGGGTATCCTTACCCAGGGCCGGAAATGAAAACGGGATTCAATCCCGTGCTTTTAACAACATAACAATTCTCCTCGCGCCAAGTCTCCGGTTTGGCGTGTACACTCCCGGCCTCCGGGCTGGAAATGCCGGTAAGGAGAAATACCTCAAATTTGTACAGTACCCTGGAAGTGTTGTTTTTTTTATTGAAAATGATTATTATTAGGGGTAGTCGATACAACAAGTGTTTAAACCAGGAAATACTAGTGGAAAAAGAAATTATAATAATTGCAGGTCCAAACGGTTCCGGTAAAACAACTTTGGCTCATGATTTTTTGGTAATATATAAATATGAATTTTTGAATGCAGACGACATGGCTAAGGATTTGTCGCCAAGTAGCTATGATCAAGTAAGAATTGCCGCCGGGAAAAAATTTTTAATCAAGTTAAAGCATTTAATAAATCAAAATAAAAGCATTATAATTGAATCCACTTTATCCGGGAACTATCTCATCCCGGTAATAAAGGAAGCAAAGATTAAAGGATATCAAGTTGTTATCATTTTCATTTTTTTGGAAAATGTAGAAATTGCCCTGAAACGAATTGCAGAACGTGTATTAAAAGGCGGTCATTCGGTTCCTGAAAAAGATGTGTTTCGCAGATTTAGTCGTAGCAAAATAAATTTTTGGAAGAAATACCGGAGTATTGTAAATAATTGGCATTTATTTTATAATTCTGAAGATACTTTTGAACAGGTTGCATTTGGAAATGAAATAGATTATATTATAGTCAATGAATGTAATTTTGATATTTTTTTAAAGATATTGAGGAATACATTAATGGTAGTAAAAAAATTTAATAATATTGAAATTTATCAGCGAGCCATTGAATTTAAGCAAATAGGGGACCAGGCAATAAGGAAAGCCAGGGAAGAAAATAAAAAACTTGGGATTCCAAATGCCTGTTCCCGTGATGGCAGATTATATTATGAACTACCAAATGGCAAATTAACATATAAAAATCCATTTGTATAATGTTCTGCAGTATTCAGATCATTCTTATCCTGGTCCAGGAAATTCCAAGTTTAAGGCTATGAAAAAGATTGATACAATTGCAATGATTCGGTCTATTAGAGACCAACAAAATAAAGATACCTTGGGTAAATCTCCTCAGGAAACAATAATATATTATCGTAACAAGGCTGCTTGCTTCACAAAAAAGAAAAAGTTGAAATAATGTGCACCTTGAGCATATCATTCGATTATCTTATTTGAAGTTTAGGACAAGGTAGATGTTACCATTTAATAAATGTCCTGTTTGTGGGGGTGAGATAACAGTTAAACGGGTAGAAAAAATTATCAAAGGCGGTAATCATACTGCCACTGTTGCAATTAATGCTGAAGTATGTCTGCATTGCGGGGAGCGTTTATATAGCAAAGAAACGATTGAGATATTTGAACAGATTCGTGCAAAGCTCGAAAATAACCAGGTTAATGATTTCAGAGAAGCAGGGAAAAGCTATTTAGTACAGACCTCGTGATATTATAAAGTATATAAATCGGGCCTGTAGCCTGTCATTCTAAAATTGGGGGTAGAATCCCCAAATTACTTTCCGCCCCGGATTATGAAATCCAGGGCGATCATAGGTGGTGCTTTTGAAATCCGCCGGCGCGACTTTGCAAAACGGTGCGTGCAAAAAAAAATTCTTGAAAATAATACCCGCATTGTATATATTGTAGTATATACACAGGAGGTATACAATGAAAAACGCGCAGGTATTTAAATCCGGGAACAGCCAGGCTGTTCGTCTGCCCAAAGAATATCGTCTGGATGTTGATACAGTGCGGATCAATAAAATCGGCAATTTGCTGGTATTGATTCCCCCGGATAAACCCTGGGTCAATTTTATTGAGGGCATCAATGAAGCGGATGAATTTCCAAGTCTCGATAACGAAGGATTAATGCTGAGAAAAGTGGATATCAAATGAAGTACTTGATAGACACCAATATTCTCATCTACCTGATGAATTCCAAATCAGTAAAATTGCAGGAAAAATTTACAACCAAAAGTCCGGATGATTTTTGTGTATCTGTGATCACTGTTGCAGAACTGATTTATGGAGCAAAGAAAAGCAAGAATATTGAAAAGAACCTGAATGCGGTTATAAAAATATTATCCCCTTTTACAATTATAGATTTTTCCAGTGAAGATGCCTTTGCTTATGGTGATATTCGCGCTGGATTAGAAAGAAACGGTCAAATTATAGGGGCTAATGATTTATTAATAGCATCCCAGGCCTTGAGTCGTAATTTGATTGTTGTAACTGCCAATACAGGAGAATTTGCGCGTGTTGGCGGGTTAACTATTGAAAACTGGGTATAGAATTTAGTTTTCATGTCCGGTCTGTGGCCTGGCTTTGTTGTATCAGACTCCGCCGCCGGAGCGGGTAAAAACTTGAAAAATGGGAGGGTGTTTATGAAATTTAAGCAAATTAAAAATGTTGGTTTCCTACTATGTATAGCCTTGCTGGTTGCTGCGCTGGTTACAATAGCGCTAATGAATGCAGCGATAACGCAAAAGAATGCCACCATACTGCAATTGCAGAATGATTACAGAAAGTTGCTGCGCATTGTCTGCACTCCGCTGTATACACTGGATAATGGCAAAAGAATGACCATAAAGAAATATAAAAACAAAGACCGGGACCTTAAACTCATCGAAACGCATTTGAATGACGCGCTTCAAGCCGTTGTTGATACAAATTTTGCCAAGTTAAAAGCACGTTATGATGAAGGCTACAAGTTGGGAGAGGAGATAGGTCGATTCAAGTATTTAACGTCCCGGGAAACATGGGCCCGGCAAATGCGGCTCATCAATAAAGCCAACCAGGTAGGCGATTCTATTAATATACCGATATATGATCTTGAAGCTTATAAGTTAAAGCCATTTATCAATGATGTTTTGTGTTTGGATTCCGGGCTGTCAAAACAGGAAATGCTGCGCTCTGTATTAAATCAAATTTATCCTCCGGGTCGAACCACTATCCGGGCTGTTCAACAGGAAAACGGCGCTGCAATTGTGGAAATTGATTTAATCGATCCAACAAACAAACCACGCGCCTGGAATCAGTCATTCCAGGGGTCTACTGGAGGCGCTATAACTGAAGGTAGATTATTAATGAATATACTGCAACCCTCATTAGATATAGAATGGTTTGACGCAGTGAGGTTTTTCCAAAATAATGAACTTATTAACGATTTTGGCCATGCCGAATTGTTACATGTTACAACTACACGAAATCAAATTACAAATTATTTAAACATTTGGTTAAAATAGTATGCAGGTCTGGCCTGTGACCTGGTACACTTAATGCGGAGGTAAGAACCCCCCAAATTAATATGTGCCCTGGATTGTGAAAATAACCGGCGACCGTAGTTTTGCAGAACGAGGTGGCTGGAAACGGCATCCATAAAAAAGTGATTATGTTGTGTTTTCTGAAAAAATAAATGTGTTTAATGAGCAGATAGAGTATTTATATAATAATTAGGACGGGAATGAACATCCACAACTATCTCCCCTGTATCCTCTTGCTGGCGCCGGTTTTTATCTGGAATGCATTATTGTATAGTAAACTTCCGGCGCCATATCAAAAGGCAATTTGGGACAAGGTCCCCAAATCACTGGATATTTTGGAAAATGTATTCCGCATTATTGTGTTCTTTATCCCAATATTCATGAAATTGCAAATAGACACTCCGGCGCAAAAAGCAGGTTTGATTTTATATTGTATTGGTATTGTCATTTATTTCCTGTCATGGTATATGCAAATCAAATACCCGGCATCGGCCTGGTCTGCAAGTATGTGGGGATTTATCGCCCCGGCATATACCACAATCATTTGGTTTACCGGAATTGCCTTGATTGGACAAGAATTATTAATTAAAAAAACCTGGTGGTATGGCAGCTATTTTTTGTTTATATTGTTTTTTGTAATTATTCATACCTGTCACGCCGTTTATGTATACAGGCACAGCTTAAATAAATAGGGAAGCCATGAAAGATCAGCCAGTTATCCGGTTTCATTCCACGGCAATATTTGTAAAGGATATTACCGTCGCCAAGCAATTTTATATTGAAACATTGCATCAAGTCATAGAACATGATTTCGGCAAGAATGTTATCTTGAAAAGCGGTATTACCCTTTGGGAAATCAGCAACAGTCATATCATTCCCCGCGAATTGGGGCCGGAATATGTGCGCAATGAGAGAAGCGCCCGTTTTGAACTGTACTTTGAAACGGAAAGCCTTGAACAAATCTCAAAACAATTGCAAACTCGGGGCGTACAGTTCCTCCATCCGCTGCACGAGGAACCCTGGGGCCAGCGAACCATTCGCCTTTTTGATCCGGATCATCATCTCATTGAAATTGGCGAACCACTATCGGTATTTGTTAAAAGACTTAATCAGGAGGGCATGACGCCCGAACAGGTCTCCGCGAAAACCTCGGTACCGTTAAAAACGGTCAGGGAATTGCTTGAAATAAACCAAGACTTGCATTAAATCTACTTTACTATTATTAACAGGATATTCATGGATCAGATACCGTTTATTAAAACCCTGTTATACACAGAATGGATTTCCTGGGTAATCCATTTTGCGATGTTTTTTATCCTAGCCCGTTGGAGCGGGATAAAATGGACCTGGGCGATTTTGCTGGTTTTTGCTATCGAAATATGGGAAACTGCCGACTGGGCGCTTCAAGACCCCCTGCGCTGGTGGAAAAAGCCGGATACGTATATTGACATTTTAACGGGATGCCTGGCTATATGGCTGGCCGTATGGCTGAAAAAAAGGAAAACCTGAATCTTGCAAACGCTTTACTAGTTTCAATGTACCGGTTAATTTTACTACTTGATAGAAAATCAGACGTAACCCGGCAATTTTCTTACCTCAATTTTCAGCATTGAACATCCCCGAAAATGAGTTGCTTTTTATAATGCAAATTATTATCATACATCATAAAAAATGATGATTTTATAAAGATTTTTTATTTCGTCAAAAATTATTAAAATAGCGATAGTGCTGGCACAGATTTTTCAATTATCCGCCCCCCCCAAAAAAACAATTTGACTAATTCTGGTAAAACCTTTAACTTAAACCTTTAAGAGTATAAATCTTACCAGAATTGGATAAACGCTTGGCAAACAAGAATTCGATTACCCACATCATGCGACAACTGGCGCCGTTTATGAGCCTGCTCATTATGGCGCTCATTCTCAGTTTTGCATCCCCATATTTTTTAACGGTCGATAATTTATTCGCTATTGGCCTGCAAATGGCGGTGGTGGCCATTATGGCCATCGGCCAAATGATGATCATTATTTCCGCGGGCATCGACCTGTCCGTCGGCTCGGTAATGGCCTTGTCCGGGGTAGGCACGACCATGCTTATGGCACAGCAACTACCGATTTTTCCCGCCATCCTCATCGGCTTGTTCATTGGCGCATTGTGCGGCGCGCTGGCCGGGGCGCTCATTGCCTGGGGGCATATACCGCCGTTCATTGCCACACTCGGCATTATGGGCATCGCGCGCGGTATAGCTTTGCTGGTGACCAAAGGCGTACCGGTGTTCGGTCTACCGGAAAAATTCAATTTCCTCGGCGGTGGCAGGGTGTTTGGCGTGTTACCGGTTCCGGTTCTGTTTGTTATAGTCTTGGCGGTTATCTTTCACATCTTTCTCACCCGCACCGTATTCGGGCGGCATATTTTCGCCCTGGGCAGCAATCCCGAAGCGGCCCGGCTCTCCGGTGTAGATGTCGCCATGAAATTATTTAAACTATACATCATCAACGGTGTGCTGTGCGGCTTTGCCGGTATTGTCATGGCCTCGCGGTTGAGCACCGGCCAGCCCACCGCCGGCACGGGTTATGAACTGGATGTCATTGCCGCCTGCGTGATCGGCGGCGCCAGTCTCAGCGGCGGCGAAGGCACCATCCTCGGCGCCATGACCGGCGCATTGATCATGGGTGTTTTGCGTAATGGCTGTAATTTACTCAACATATCCGCGTTCTGGCAGCAAATTGCCATCGGCGCCATTATCATCATTGCCGTATTCAGCGATCAGTATCGAAAACATAAATCAGGTCGTTTCTAGTATTCATAACCACAGGGGGTAACGTAATTACTATTGAGGGAAATGCTATGAAAAGGTTTATCTTACCATTGTTTGTGTTGTTGCTGTGCTGCGTTTTTTGTTCCGCCCCTAAAAGTACCAAACCACGCATACTGGTTTCCCCTAAAGGACTGGTATTGTCGTTCTGGACTTCGGTGCGCTCCGGCGCCGACCAGGCCGGACAGGATCTGGATGTTGAAATAATTTGGAAAGGCCCGTCCCTGGAGACAGATATAGCCGGACAAATCGGTATTATCGAAGACAATATTAACCGCAAGGTCGATGCTATTGTGCTGGCCGCCTGTGACGCCGTAGCCCTGGCGCCGGTGATTGAGAAAGCTCAGGCCGCCGGTATCCCGGTCATTACCATCGATTCGGATGTTAATTCGGACATCCCCAAATGTTTTGTTGCCACCGATAATATCGCGGCATCTATGAAAGCCGCCGATGTACTATCCGACCTGTTAGGCGGCAGCGGCAATGTCGCCATGATCCCGTTCATCCCCGGCGCTACAACCAATATTACCCGCGAAGAAGGTTTTGCCAAAGGGCTGGAGCAACATCCGGGTCTCAAACTCGTAGCCAAACAATATTCGCAAGGTGAAGTGGCAACGGCTATGGCAGTCACCGAGGACATCGTTACCGCGCATCAGGATCTGGCCGGAATATTTGCCGCCAACGAAGCCGGCACAGTCGGCTGCGCCCAGGCATTAAAGAGCCGGGGCCTGGCCGGCAAGATCAAACTGGTTGGCTTTGACGCCTCGCCCAATGAACTGACCGCCCTGCAGGACGGCACTATCGACGCCCTCATCGTCCAGAATCCCTATCAAATGGGCTATATGGGCGTAAAGCTGGCGGTAGATGTTCTTAATGGCAAGACTATTGAAAAAAGATTTGACACCGGCGTTTATGTTGTCACCCGTGACAACCTGCAAACCCCGGAAATCCAGAAATTATTAAATCCAGCTTATGAGGCGGAAAATGATTAACGATAAAATCATTGCGGCAGTCCTGTCATTGTTGGTAGTGTTACTGGTTGGCTCCGGTTGCAAAAAAACAGAAAAGGTTGTACACCCGCAAAAAGTAAAACGGGTTGCCAGCCTGATCAAAGTCCGGCCGGAATTTGAAGAGCGTTATATCATTATACACAAGCATACCTTTCCCGGTGTGTTGAAACAGATCTATAACGTGAACATCCGCAATTATTCAATTTTCCTCAAAGATGGCATGTTGTTTTCCTATTTCGAGTATATCGGCGATGATTACGCCGGCGATATGCAAAAGATAGCCGATGAGACCACCCGCGAGTGGTGGAAACTGACCGATCCCATGCAGGAACCCCTGGAAACCCGCAAGGAAGGGGAGTGGTGGGCGGAAATGGAAGAGGTATTCCACATGGACGGCATGAAAAAGCCTTCCTCGCAGGCAGTGCGCCATGGACAGGTTATTGAATTGCGACCGGAATATGCGGAAGAGTATAAAAAAGTCCATGCCGAGGTCTGGCCGGGGGTGCTGGAACAGATCCAGCGCTCCAATATTCAGAATTACTCGATATTTACCAAAGACGGCCGCTTGTACGCCTATTATGAATACGTTGGCGCCGATTTCGCCGCCGACATGACGTTAATGAAGGCGGACACCACCACGCAGCGCTGGTGGAAACTGACCGACCCAATGCAGGCCAAGATACCAACCGCCGCGGAAAATGAATGGTGGGCGGAAATGCGCGAGGTCTTTCATACCGATTAATCCGGCGATAAGTACCCGCAGTGGAAAACGACGATAAATAATCAACGGATACGCGAAAAGTATTGCTCACTCATAAAGGAATGAATATGGAAACACAGGTCATCAATACCGGTGCGGCGCCGGTTGGAATTATGCCGGTTGATATCGTGGTGATTATCGTTTACCTGGTTGGAATTGTCGCACTCGGTATTTGGGCCGGGCTGCGTAAAAAGCAGGGACACGGGGCAAATGATTATTTCCTCGCCGGTAAATCCCTGGGCTGGCCGATGATCGGCATGGCGTTGTTTGCCACCAATATCTCATGTGTGCACCTGGTGAGCCTGGCGCAGGCGGGGTACGATACCGGCCTGTTGATGGGTAATTTTGAGTGGATGGCCGCCTTTACCCTGGTTTTACTGGGCTTGTTTTTTGCGCCGTTCTATATCCGTTCGCGTGTGGCTACCCTGCCGGATTTTCTGGAAAAACGTTATTGCCGCCAATGCCGGGACTGGCTGGCAGTATTGTCCATGATCTCCGCAATCACAATCCATATCGGCTTTTCCATGGTTACCGGTTCGATTGTGCTGCACGGGATGTTTGGTATTAATATCTGGGTGAGCATTGTGGCTATGGCGGTGCTGACCGGTTTGTATACGATCATCGGCGGCTTGATGGCCGTGGTGGTGACCGAAACCATCCAAACGGTGGTATTGCTGATTGGCGCGACGATTATTACCATTTTTGCCTTTATCAAGGTTGGCGGCTGGAGCGGCATGACATCGACGCTGGATACCGCAGAAGAACTGCGCAAACTCTCCATGCTGCGCCCGCACGGCGACGCCAATGGTATGCCCTGGTATGCCATCTTTTTGGGTTACCCGGTGTTGGGCATCTGGTACTGGTGCGCGGATCAAACCATTGTCCAACGGGTGCTGGGCGCGAAAAATGAAAATCACGCTCGTATTGGTCCGATTTTCGCTGGGCTCATTAAAATTTTACCGGTGTTTATTTTTGTGCTGCCGGGACTGGTTTTTTATGCCATACTCGATAAAGGCATTATGACAATTCCGGTCAACAATTCCAAAGAAGTCTACGCCCTGATGATCCAGTACCTGCTGCCGGCCGGTTTGACGGGTGTGATGGCCGCCGCTTTGATGGCTGCCTTGATGAGCACGGTCTCAGGGGCGCTCAATTCAGTTTCCACGCTGTTCAGCTATGACCTGTACAAACGTTTCCGCCCAAAAACTACAGATAAACAATTGGTAAACGTGGGTCGTATCGCCGCGTTTTTCGCCATGCTCATTGCCATCGGCCTGGTACCGCTGCTCAATTCGTACCAGAGTATTTTTGAGGGTTTGAACGATATTATTTCCCACATTGCCCCGCCGGTTACGACCGTATTTCTACTCGGTATATTCTGGCCGCGCGCTTCCGCTGCCAGCGCCAAACTGACGCTGTGGATCGGCTCCGGACTCGGCGCACTGATCTTTGTGCTCAAGAATATGCACCGAATTTATCCCGATACTTTCAGCTTTGTGCCGGGCTTTATCATCCACACGCCGTTCATGATGATGGCGTTCTACCTGCTGGTGGTGTGTATTATTTTGCAAGTGAGTTTCACTTTTGCATTCCCCAAGCAAAAGCACGAGGATGCCGAAAAACTATACTGGCCCACACCTTTTATGGCGCTGAAAGACAAGGGCTGGCCGGGATTGGGAAATTACAAGTTGCTCAGCGTATTGCTGCTGGGTATCATGGCGGTGTTGTATATTATTTTCCATTAAAATCTGTTAATTGTAGGGGCAACCCTCGTGGTTGCCCTGCACTTAATATGAACTTATTTGTAATGGTTATCGGCTATGGCCGTAGTTAATTTGTAGTAAAATACTAATTCTGTTACCTGTTATCGATGCCTAGACAGGTAAAAGTACGGCTCGTATCGAGATGACCTTCAAAAACATTGCATTGTATGAAGTTTTGTTAACAGAATAAAATGAATACAGAAATCATCATCGAACCCATGAGCGCGGAGTTTCCGCTGTGGCGCTGCCTGCACAACGGGCCGCTTACTTCAAGTGATATTGATGCGCCGCCGCGCGACCCGCAACTAAATTTTAGCTGTTATCGCGCCAGGAATTGTAGCCTGTTATCACAATTGACCCGTGTCTACGGCGCTTGCGCTATCATTGCCCGCCAGGGTGAGCAGGTTATCGCCATGTTGCGGTTTTATCCAACAGTGGTGTGGAATATGCCCGGCGCCGGTGGTTTGTGTTTACAACAAGATGCCCCTGCCGGTCCTGCTGATAATATTGCCGACAGCGATTTTCCGGCGCTTGACAAGATCGCCGACAAGACCCTGTGGGTGCATTGTATGATGACCGGCGATTGCCGCAAGCACGACAAACCTTTGCAGCGCAAGGGCATCGGTTCCCGTATGGTTAAAACGCTGATCCAATGGGCAGGTGCAAATGGCTGGGAACATATTGAAGCCGAGGCGTTTGAGGATTTACCGATGATCTACGAGGTCACCGGCTGCGCCGGGCATTACTTTTGGGAAAAGCTGGGATTTCGCCAGGTTGACCGTTATCCGCACCCGGATTTGCGGGAGCGTAACGAGTTTGTCCTCGAACTCGAAAAACAGGCGTTAGCAGCCGGAATACCACCTGAGCGGGCTATCGACAAGCTGATTATGCGCTATGATTTGCATTGATTAAGAGAAAATTGTAAAACCGGGTAATAATAAAAACGATTAAATACAGAATTGATATTATCTAGTTGGGAAAGGTTTGAAATTGGATACATCGGCTTTTAAAGATATTACCAGGAAACAGTTCAATCAACAGGCAGGTAATTTCAGCAAATGGTCCGTCACCAGGAATCTGGAATATATGCAGGCCTATTTTGATTTTTGCCATATCAAGCCGGAGGACAAGTTACTGGATGTCGCCTGTGGTACGGGAGAATTCGTCCTTTTTTGCGCTCCGCGGATTAACAGTGCAACAGGAGTAGATATATCCGAGGGTATGATCGAACTCGCCGTGCAACAGGCGCAAGCCGGAAATATCACCAATGCGGAATTTATTTGCCGGGACATTGCCGTTTTGCCCTGTGAGGATGCGGCGTTTTCAATCGTCATCTGCAAGTCTGCTTTTCATCATATCTCCGATCTCGAACCGGTCCTGCAGGAAATGATACGCTGCTGCCAACCCGGAGGAAGGATCTCGGTGCAGGATATAGTCGCTTATGACAGTGAGCCGGTGGACCGCTATTTTGAAAAGCTGGAAAAGCTGATCGATATCAGTCACCATCGTACCCGGTCGCAGCAAGAGATCATTGACCTGTACAAGCAGAATGGTTTAACAATCACGGCTGAATATTCGCTGTGCGTCGAATTGAACCTGCGCGAGTACGTTGCTCATGCAACACAGACAGAGGAAAACCACATCAAAATAGAGCGGTTATTGGCCAAAGGACTGGCCGATCAAGAGATTTCTGCATATTTTCTTGAAAAGGAGGGGGCGTTGTTCTTTAAACGCAATGTGTTTTTGATTCTGGGAACCAGGCAGGCCTAATGCTGTTAATTTACCATATTTGAAAGGAACCGCAGAATGAAACTGTGCCGATTTATTGGTCTTTTTATTTGTATTGCCGCAATGAATTGCAGTGATAAAAACGTCGCTCAATATCAGCTATGGCCTAAACTCGAACCGTATCAAACCGGGTATCTTAAAGTTTCCGATATTCATGAAATTTACTACCAGTTGGGCGGCAATCCGCAGGGCAAGGCGGTCATGGTGCTGCACGGCGGTCCCGGTGCGGGGTGTTCTCCGGACTATTTCCGCTATTTCAATCCCCAGGTATACAATATCATTATGCACGACCAGCGCGGCGCGGGAGAGAGTCGTCCCTTTGCAGAGATCAGGGAAAATAATACGCAAAACCTGGTTGAGGATATTGAAAAACTGCGTATGCACCTCAAGCTGGAACAAGTCATCCTGTTCGGCGGTTCGTGGGGCTCGACGCTGGCGCTGGCGTATGCGGAAACCTATCCGCAGAATGTGAGCGGCATCGTCCTGCGCGGGGTGTTCACTTCCACCCAGGCCGAGCTTGATCACTATTATCATGGCGCAGTGGCCGAATATTTTCCACAGGACTATCAAAAGCTGGAAGCGCTGACCGATAGCAGTAAAAAGAACTATGCCGCCCAGTTACTCGAAAAAATGACCGGCCCGGATACCACATTACGGGATCAGTGCGCCAAAGCCTGGGCGGTGTATGAAGGCAAGATCGCCTATCTTGAGGTCGCCGATTCAACTGTTGAATCCTGGTTCGCCGACGGCTGGAACCCCCTGGCGTTTTCGATCATTGAAAATTACTATATGGCCAACCACTGCTTTTTGGCAGAGGGTCAATTGCTGAATAATGCCGACAAAATAGCGGATATTCCCTGCATTATTATCAATGGCCGCTATGATACGATCTGTCCTCCGATAACCGCATACAAGCTGCATCAGAAACTACCGCGCTCCAGGCTGGTGATAGTCGAGCGCGCCGGGCATTCCGCCGATGAACCGGGCATTCAGGAGCAACTGGTCAAAGCCGCCCGGGATTTTGAAAAAGGCTGGTAAAATGAGAATATCATTTACCGTTATTGAATATATGGCCGATTATTTATGTTACTAATATCAAATTGTTCATTGATAAGGCCGGATTGTTTATATAAAATCAATAAAATATCTTAAAAATGCAATAGTACTTGTTTTTTTAAGTAAAAGGTTTATATTATAACCAGATCAATTTAGGGAACCAATGTAAAAAAAAATTAAATAGTTGTTTATTATTTTTACCCATACCGGGCACAAGTTTACCCCGGAGGGTTATTTATTATTAACCGGCAGTATATCTATTCACATAATCTAACAGGAGGTAATTATGGCTAAAGGAAAAGATAAACCCAAAAACGAAGAAAAGAAAAAACCGCAGAAAAGTTTAAAAGAAAAACGTAAACTGAAAAAGGAAAAGGAATCCAAGAGCGCATAACGCTTTGGTGAGTTACCGTTGATAACAGGCGGCGCAACACGCCGGCCTTTTTCAGCGCGGTTTTTTTCAAGTATAGTATAACAAAAAGCCCGGCTTTTAGTGAGTCGGGTTTTTTTGTTGACGCCTTAATTGGGGAAATGTGCTATGCATCTGAATGCTTTCGGGATATTATACTATTTTTAGCCTGTAGGTTGGGCCTGCGGCCTGGCAGAATATCAGTGTGGTCCACCTGGGGCACAGGACTGCTATAAAAGCAACACTATGACTCCGAACCTGATTGGACATGTGCCGGATTTGCAGCGAGGTGGGCTACACTTTGTTGCGTACTGACCAGAAAATGTAGGGTGTAGGATGGGGTTTTTTCGGCTATTACCGGATTTGAACTCGCCGTCCCGGATTATGGTATAAGGAATTCATAACAATACAGATACCCCATCATTCGGACAGCCGGCAGGATGTTTTTTTAGCGCTCATCCCGGGGCAAGTCATCTCAATACGGGCCGGAAGATGTAGCATCGGCCCTACTCGACGACCGATCAATAAACAAATCCTATCATTGCTACGACCTTCAGATCGTGGGACAATTAAAGCAAAAACAGGACTTTAGCCTAAACAAGTATTTGACTAAAGTCAATTTTGTAAAGTTTTGTAATCCACGTCATAGATGACGTGGCAATGAATTGTTCCTCACCCCAGACGGACAATGGCGCCGGGTTCCTCAATCCGGGCAGCCGACAGGATTGGGCGCGCACCCGCAGAAAAAATGCTGCTCAGAACATGGGGCTTTTGCCCCTTGCGCGATGTCACAATTCCTCCTTGCCGCGTTCGTTGGAATGACAAAAGCATTACGGTCATCGGCTAGTCCCGTTGATTTATCTTTCGGGATGTATCGAGATAACTGGTTCCTGTTTACCCAGGTTCCACCCCTAACGGGGTTACGAGTTATTTTATCCATTTATTATAAACATTTCACCCCTAACGGGGTTTTAATCTGTAGGTCGGGCCTATGGCCCGGCAGCATTCTACGAACCTGTACGGGCTTGTGCTATATTTACGACGAGGTGGACTAGACTTTTCCACGCTCGTTAAAGACAAGGGGCAAAAGCCCCTTGTTCCAGGGCAAGAAACCCCTGCCTCTACTCGCTTCTGGATAAGGGCATCCGCGAGGGGTGCCCCTACATTTGTCACTTGAGATATGAATCCCGGTGCGATTTTGAGACTGTAAGTAGACCCAGCGTATTTACTATTTCACAGCCGGAGGCTGAGTTTTTCGCCCCAAGCATGAGACTTGGGGCGAGGTTGTTCAATATTATATCTCAAAACTATCCATTTTTCGATAAGCGTCCAGCACAGCTTGTTCGCCTTCTTTGCCGGGTTTGGAGTTGCCATGCTCCATGCCGACGATTTTGGTTTTATCGATAGCGTTAATATGTTTGAACACATTAAGATAATTGATTTCGCCGGTGCCGGGTTCATTGCGTCCCGGATTATCGCCTACCTGGAAATAACCGATCTCGCTCAACGCTTTGTTCATATTGGGGATGAGGTTGCCCTCGGTGATCTGCTGGTGATAAATGTCGAACAGGATTTTGCAGGAGGGACTGTTGACCGCTTTGCAGATCATGTATGCCTGCGGTACTTTGGTGAGGAATAAGCCGGGATGATCCTTCCAGGGATTGAGTGGTTCCAGCACCATGACGATACCGGCCGGCTCCAGGATTTCCGCACAGCGTTTCAGGTTGTCGATCACATTCGCTGTTTGATAATCCCATTCCAGGCCCTTGTCATAACAACCGGGCACGACTGTAGTATATTTGGCGTTCACGCGTTTGGCTACTTGAACAGCTTCGTGCATAGCTTTTAACAATCCTTCCCGAATATCTGCTTTGGCGCTGGCAAAGTTGACGTTCTGAAAATCGGCTGTGGCCACAAATACGCCCATTTCCAGGTTCAGGTTGGCCATGGCCGCAGCGATTTTTTCCTGCAAGTCCACCGGCTTGTCTTTCATGCCGTTATCTTCAAACGCCCTAAATCCTGCGTCGGCAATGAATTTTAACTGGTCGATGGGGTCTTTACCGGCCAGGTTTTCGAACATGCCGAAATGCGGGGCGTATTTTAATTTGAATTTCCCCTTGCTCTCCGGTTGCGCCGTTACTTGTGTGGATGACGCCATGGTTAACGCTCCAACTCCCGCCGCCACACCGGAAGCGATAAATTCTCTTCTTTTCATGCCAAACCTCCTCAACAGATATTAAATGAACGTATTAATTGTAATATTATAATGATTACATTCTACAATTTTTATTGCAAAATATCAAGTAATTTGAATTACCGTCGTTGATCTGTCATTCAAAATTATTGCTATCCATGAAATTTTTCTTTACTTTAACGGGTTGATAACAATAAAACAGGAAATATGTCCATTCAATCCAAATCTATACCCAAAGCCGATAACTGGCGCATGTTTGACCGCATAGCTGCCAGATATGATCTGCTGAACCGGCTGCTGTCGCTGCGTTGCGATGTGGCCTGGCGTAAAAGGCTGGCTCGGCATCTGCCGGAGCGGGACGGGCTTGCCATTTTGGATGTCGCCACCGGCACGGCGGATGTGTTGCTGACGCTATGCCGAAATGGTCAAGTAAGCCGGGCAGTGGGTGTCGATATGGCTGTGGACATGCTTAATATTGGCCGTCGGAAAATAGCGGAACGGCATTTGTCGGATAGAATCGCGCTGCTGCCTGGCAACGCCTTGCATTTGCCGGTGCAGGATAACCGGTTCGATGCGGTGACCATCGCCTTTGGCATTCGTAATATCCCGAAACCGGAGTACGCCCTGGGAGAAATGCGGCGCATCCTTAAACCGGGCGGCCGAGCGCTGATCCTGGAATTTTCCCTGCCCGGCAACCAGTGGATTAAAAAAATGTACTTGTTTTATTTCAGACATGTTTTACCGCGTATTGGCGGTATGCTGTCCGGCGATAAAGCCGCATATAGCTATTTAAACAAAACCGTCGAGGACTTTCCTTACGGCGATAAATTTACCGCAATGCTGGTAAAAGCGGGATTTGTACAAGTACGCTATTACCCGCTCACCTTCGGCATTGCCACGATATATTGCGCAGATAAAACCGGTTATAATCCAATTACGAGGACAGATTGATATTAGCAGAGCAGGAAAAGCAAGCATTTATTAAGCAATTGCAAGAGCATTGGCAGGCAAACCGGACCACGGAAACAGTCGGTAATCTCTTTGCGCGAGTCGAAATGACGCTGCCGGAAATGGATATTTTAAACTGGCTGCGCAAGCAGGATGCGGCTGTGAAAACCTACTGGTCCGGCCGCGAAAACGATTTTGCCATGGCCGGAATCGGCGCGGCGGATATTGTTTCCGGCAGGGAAACGGATTATCCCCGTTTGTTTGCCGGTTTACAGAGTACCCTGACTGCTTCGCATCCGCACATTCGCTATTATGGTGGGTTACAATTTCACCCCAATAGTCTTCCGGATGTTGTCTGGAAAAAATTTCAACGTTATTGTTTCCTCATTCCCCGCTTTGAACTATTCAAGGCTTCAGGACGGACTGTATTTGCAATCAATTATCAATGTCCGCATGGAAGAGAGGCGGATGATCGGTTGATAGATATTGTTTATGAATTCAAGCAACTGGATTTTTCTGATATTATATTGAATGAGAAATTGCCCCGTTATGTGAAATTAACGCAGACGCCGAATAAAAAACGCTGGATACGATCTGTTTCCACGGCGCTGCAACATATTGATGAGGGTACTTTGCAAAAAATTGTGCTGGCCGGGCAATCGATATTAAAGTTTGAGGAGGGGCTTGACCCCGCACACCTGCTGCAAAAGCTGGCCCTGCACAATCCCGCCTCCTTTCATTTTTGCTTGCAGCTTTTCCCGAACATGGCGTTTCTGGGCGCGACCCCGGAACGGCTGTATCGCCGCGACGGCCGCACCCTGTTCAGCGAAGCCGTAGCCGGAACCCGGCCGCGCAGTTCCGATCCGGTAACCGATGCGCAACTGGGCGATGCGCTGCTGAGTTCGGATAAAGACCTGCGCGAGCATCGCTGGGTGAGCGATATGATACGATCGAGTCTTGCGCCATTGTGTGAAATGGTGCAGACCGAATCCAGTGAACAATTGCTGCAATTGCAGTATATGCAGCACTTGCAGACGTTATTCAAAGGACGGCTGCGCGAACTTGTCGGCGATGGCGATATTATCGCGCGGCTGCATCCCACCCCGGCGGTAGGGGGATTCCCCGGCCCCGAATCACTGGCGTTGATCGCCGAACTGGAACCGTTTGCACGCGGCTGGTACGCCGGGCCAGTAGGGTGGATTGGTCAGGATGCGGCCGAGTTTGCCGTGGCCATCCGCTCCGGGTTGATTGCCGGTAAAAGCCTGTCCCTGTTCGCCGGTTCGGGCATTGTGCGGGGTTCCGATCCCCAAAAAGAATGGGAAGAAAATGAAACCAAACTGCTGAACTTTACCAGGTTGTTTCAATAAATGAAGAATATACACACCGAAAACATCAACACTCTGTGGGCTTCGCTCATTATCGAGGAACTGGTGCGTAGCGGGGTAACCTATTTTATAATTTCGCCGGGTTCTCGCTCCGCGCCGTTGACGGTGGCCGCCGTCCGGCACCCGCAGGCGAAATGCTTTGTTGCCATAGATGAACGCGGCGCGGCGTATCATGCGCTGGGTTATGCGCGCGCTTGCGGTGTACCGGCGGCGCTGATCTGCACCTCCGGCACTGCTGCCGCAAATTATTATCCCGCGGTGATCGAGGCGTCTGAGGATTTTGTCCCCATGCTGCTGCTCACCGCCGACCGTCCCCCGGAACTGCGCGACACCGGCGCCAACCAGGCAATTCGCCAGCCGGGATTGTACAGCGACTATTGCCGCTGGCAGTTCGATATGCCTTGTCCCGACGAAAAAATCTCCCCGCGCATGGTGCTCACCACTATAGACCAGTTTGTGTACCGTTCTATAGCTTTTCCGCCCGGCCCGGTACATCTAAACTGCATGTTCCGCGAGCCGCTGGCCCCGGCGCTTCAACCAATTTCTGCAGATTACCTCCGCGACCTGGAACAATGGCAATACCCTGAATACCAGATGACGGTGTATTATACCGGTCACTCTACCGTTGACATTGACGATATTGAATTCATTGCCGATTATATACACAAGGCAAAAAACGGCCTGATTATTGCGGGACGGGTGCGTTGGTATGAACAAGGAGCAATCGAAGCGCTGACCAAAGTCTTGAAATGGCCGCTGTTCCCGGATGTGCTGTCCGGACTGCGCTTTGGCAGCAAGGCAGAGACGAGCATTCCGGCGTATGACCGGCTGCTGTATAATCCCGCTTTTGCGGATCTGGCCCGCGCTGATATAGTACTGCATTTCGGCGGTTTGCCGGTTTCAAAATCCCTGCTGCAATTCATTGAAAAGCTGACCCCCGAACAGTATATTCACGTAGCTGGAAACCCGAACCGCATCGATCCCGCGCACCGGGTGACAATACGGTTCCCTTATACACCATTGGAGTTTTGTAACGCGCTGTTGCAATATTTCCATTCCGGCAAGCTGAATAACCGCACGAAGGCGCTGACCGGTATGGCGCATTCTGCGGAAACCCTGTTCCGAAAGCATATTGATAAACGGGTTGAACTGAACGAACCGGGCGTGGCGCGGTTCATTTCGCAGCATATCCCCGCAGAGTATGGATTGTTTCTCGGTAACAGCATGGCAGTGCGGGACATGGACATGTTTGCCGATCCGTCCGGCCCGGCAGTGAGATTAGCCTGCAATCGCGGCGTCAGCGGCATCGATGGTACAATTGCCTCGGCAACGGGTTTTGCGGCGGGACTGGATGCGCCGGTGGTGTTGCTGACCGGCGACCTGGCGTTCCTGCATGATCTGAATTCCCTTATGTTGCTTAAATCATTATCCCAGCCGCTCATTATTGTGCTGGTCAATAACCACGGCGGCGGTATTTTCAATTTTTTACCGATAGCGCAATACCAGGATGTTTTTACACAATATTTTACTACCCCGCACGAATATTCATTCGAGAATACAGCCCAACAGTTTGAGCTGGATTTTTATAAACCCGGCGATATGCACCAGTTTGCGGAAATGTGGCAGACTGCGTTGGCGAATCATCGTTCCGCCATTATTCAGGTAGACACCGATACGCAGGAGAATTATCAGTTTCATGATATGCTCCGGCAAAAAATTATTGATTTAACGGGAGGAATTCATCACGTCTAGACAAAACCCATTACATTATGAAAAAACCGGCGACCCCGGGAAACCGCCGGTGGTGTTCCTGCACGGCTTTATGGGTTCGGGCAGGGATTGGGAGTCTGTAATTAATTTGCTCGACAAGCAGTTATCCGCAATTACCATCGACCTGCCTGGGCATGGCGCGACCGGGGCTATGGCGGAGGACAGTGATTATACTTTGGCCGCAACAGCGCAAAATATCATCGCCCTGCTCGATGAGCTGCAAATTGACAAATGTCCACTGGTGGGCTATTCGCTGGGGGGACGGCTGGCGCTGCTCCTGGCGCTCAATTATCCGGACAGATTTTCGCATCTGGCCCTGGAATCTGCCTCACCCGGAATTAAGGATGCGGAAGAACGCAGCGAGCGCCGGGCAGCGGATGAATTGCTGGCAGCAGGTCTCGATCAGGACGGCGATATGGAGACCTTCTTGCTGCGCTGGTACTATCAGCCCATGTTTTACGGCCTGGCGGTGCATCCGGAGTTTCAAAGATTATTGCAATCCCGCATGGGCAACAATCCGCTGCTGCTGGCCAAATCCCTGCGCTATATGGGCCAGGGTGCGATGGAGCCGCTGTGGAACGACCTGGGCAAGATTGCCATGCCGACGCTGCTGATAACGGGCGAGAATGACAAGAAATACCGGGAAATTTTCAAAGAGATGCAGAAAGCCAATCCGGCGTTTCGTAGCGAGGCGCTCAAAGAGTGCAGCCACAACGCCCATTTTATGAATCCCAAAAAATTTGCCAAAGCGCTGGGCGCTTTTTTAACTGCGGAGGGTAACTGATATGAGCAGGGTGGACTGGAAACCGGCCGGCAAATTTATGGATATTTTATATGACAAGGCGGAAGGTATTGCTAAAATCACCATCAACCGCCCACAGGTGCGCAACGCTTTTCGGCCGCTCACGGTGAAGGAAATGTCCACAGCCCTGGAAGACGCCCGCGAAGACCCGGACACCGGCGTGATTATCCTTACCGGCGCGGGGGACAAGGCATTTTGCTCCGGCGGCGACCAGAAAATCCGCGGCGATTCCGGTTACAAGGACGAAAAAGGCGTACACCGCCTGAACGTGCTGGACTTGCAGCGGCAGATACGCACTTGTCCCAAGCCGGTGATCGCTATGGTGGCGGGCTATGCCATTGGCGGCGGCCATGTGCTGCATTTGATGTGCGACCTGACCATTGCGGCGGAGAACGCCGTGTTTGGGCAAACCGGCCCCAAGGTCGGCTCGTTTGACGGCGGCTATGGCGCCAGTTATATGGCGCGCATTGTGGGACAAAAAAAGGCGCGCGAGATTTGGTTTCTCTGTCGCCAGTACAACGCGCAACAGGCGCTGGACATGGGACTGGTGAACATTGTCGTGCCGCTGGACAAGCTGGAAGCCGAGACCGTGCAGTGGTGCCGGGAAATCCTCGCCAACTCGCCTACGGCTATCCGCTGCTTAAAAGCGGCGCTCAATGCGGACTGCGACGGCCAGGCCGGCTTGCAGGAACTGGCCGGCTGCGCCACGATGCTGTACTACATGTCCGACGAAGCGCAGGAAGGCCGCAACGCTTTTTTGGAAAAACGCAAACCAGATTTTGGCAGGTTTAAGCGGCAGCCGTAGGGGGAAATTGATTGTTGGGAAAAATGAAATATTTCTTGCATATATGTAAGAAATTTGGTAAATAGTTATTGAGAAAATGGAGTGATGCGACTTGGGAAGATGAATTTTTTACTTAATATTTTTTTATTTTTAACAATTCTGTTAAAGTTTTAATATGTATTTGTCAATAGTAAGTTATTATAAACTTATAATATTATTGGAGGATTTCAATATGGAACAAATCCCTTTCGGTGATACATCTTTTGTAGACAACCCCGAACCACGTTGTCCTTGTATTTTATTATTAGATGTGTCTGGTTCAATGAGTGGCCAGCCTATTCAGGAACTCCAGAATGGAATTTTAAAATATAAGGAAGAATTAGTTACTGATGAACTTGCAAAAAAACGTGTAGAAATTGCAATTGTTACTTTCGGCGGATCAGTGAATATCGTCAATGACTTTTCTACTGCAGATTCGTTTGTACCCCCAACTTTAATAGCACAAGGAGAAACCCCTATGGGACAAGCATTAATTGAGGGATTGAATCTCTTAGATATAAGAAAGCATGATTATCAACAAAATGGTATAAAATATTTTCGACCCTGGATTTTTCTAATAACTGATGGCGAGCCTACTGATATGAATAAACCTATATGGACTGACGCTGTAGAACGAATAATGCATGGTGAAAACAACCGAGCTTTTATGTTTTTTGCTGTTGGAGTTGAAAATGCAAATATGGAGATACTATCACAATTATCAAAAAAACGACCACCTTTGAAATTAAAAGGATTGAGATTTTGTGATTTATTTTCCTGGTTATCTAATTCCCAGCAACAAGTATCACGCTCAAAACCAGGAGATTCTGTACCACTTGAGAATCCTACTGGCCCAACCGGCTGGGCAGAAGTTACAGTATGAGGATTAATGTGTGGCATAAATTATATTCATCAGTTATTGGTACTTCACATTTAAGAAAATCAATATCTTGTCAGGATTATTGTAATTATAAAACATTTAATAATGGAGATGAAGAATTTTTAATAATTGGAATTTCAGATGGAGCCGGTAGTGCAATCCATTCAAAACTTGGAGCAATAATAGCAGTTGAAAATATAATCAGTAATATTTTATCGTCAAAAATTGATATATCATACTTTGATGTATCTTATGCAAAGGAAATGATTGGAAAGACAACTCAATTGTTATCTAATATTGCTGCTGAAAATCGTATTAATTTAAAAGAATTTTCTTGTACATTATTAGTAGCATTCCTTTCTTCCAAAGCATCAGTTTTTTTTCAGATTGGCGATGGAGCTTGGGTTATTAAAACAGATGAAGGTACAAAAGCCATCACGTGGCCTCATATAGGTGAATTTGCAAATGAAACTGTATTTATTACTTCACCTGATATGTTTGAATATTTACAATTTATAAAAGTTACAGAACCAATTTTTGCAGTAGCAGGTTTTACTGATGGACTTCAATCCTTAATACTAGATTTTTCTATAAAAGCACCACATAAAGGTTTTTTTGAACCAATTTTTAATTCTTTCTTTAATTTATCAGATGATTTAAATCTTACAGAAAATCTTAGAATGTTCTTAAATTCAGAAAAAGTGAATAATAGAACTGATGATGATAAGACTATCTTTTTTGCTTGGAGAGATTTCAATAAATGAATTTTCATTTAAATGATGGGCGGAATCTTATCCTCGGAAAGCAAATTGGACGAGGTGGTGAAGGTAATATTTTAACTGTGTGTAACATGCCAAATTATGTTGCAAAAATTTACCACAATAAATTGAGTATAGAACATGAGCAGAAACTTCGATCCATGATATCAATTAAAACGATTCAACTTTCTAATACAGCATCATGGCCTGAAGCATTAATTTACACTAATAATTCTCTAACACCCCAAGGTATTTTAATCCCTTACTTTAAAGGCTATGAATTACATGAAGTATATGGCCCTAAATCTCGCAAGCAATTATTACCACATGCAACATGGGAATTCTTAATTTATGTTGCACGAAATCTCGTTTATGCATTTTATACTTTGCATTCTCATGGAATTGTTCTTGGCGATGTCAACGAAAAGAATTTTATTGTCTGCGACGATGCTAGAGTTAAATTAATAGATTGTGACTCTTATCAAATTCCTTCAACTGATAACAAATATTTTATTTGTAAAGTTGGTGTAGTGCACTATACACCCCCTGAATTGCAAGGGAAAAATTTAACTTCGTTAATACGTAATACTAATCATGATTTATTTGGACTTGCAGTATTGATTTTTCAACTTCTTTTTATGGGGAGGCACCCTTTTGCAGGTTTTTCATCGAATAATACTATTAATTCATTAGATAATGGCGAATTAATAAGACATTATCTATATGCTTTTAGTAGAAATGCGCCATCTTTAGGCATTCAACCTCCACCTTGTTCAATACCGATTTCACTTATTCCAAAAACGTTAGCAGAGCTATTTGAGATAGCATTCTCAAAAAGTTCTTCTGAAAACAAATCCCGACCAACAGAGCAATATTGGATATCAGAATTAAATAAATTACTTAATACTATTGTTACTTGTAGAAACGAAAAAAATCATAAGTATCCAAATCATTTATCGGCTTGTCCCTGGTGTACTTTTATTAATAAATTTGGTGTATTCTTTTTTGTTTATAAAACAATCAATCAATTTATTGATCTTTCAATTGAAGATGCTGCGGCTTATAAAAATGCTATTGACCAACTCAAACAAGTTCCTTTTATAATTAAGGAAGATGAATCCTATGGGATTGTTATTGAAATTGGAAAAAGTATTCCTCCAATGATGAAATTTCCAAGGTTGTCATTTCTTTTTGGAATAGTTACAATAATTTTTAGTCTGATTATTGCGTTTATTTCTCAAAATTTTTTATTTATTTTTGGTGGTTTTATTGTAGGTTTAAAATTATTTTCTAGGGGAAAATATAGAGATGAATATATTAATGAACGTGATAAAAGAGAATCTCGATATAACGAATCTAAAAAAAAGAATAAAGCTATTTACAGCACCTTAGTTGAATTAGTAAATTCTTATAACAAAACATATACTACTACAAAAAAGGAGCTTCTTTATAATTATAATAGATTTATTAATATTGAATCTGAATATAAAAAAGAACTACAAATATTGGAAAATAAACGATATGATATTCAAATGGTTTCTTTTTTGGAAACTAAAATGCTTTCAAATGCATTCATTTATAATATTAGTAGAAATCGAAAGGCAACTCTTTTATCTTATGGGATTGAAACAGCTGCTGATGTAAACCAGTTAGATATTCTTCAAATACCTGGTTTTGGTATTAATCTTTGTAATATATTACTTATTTGGAAAGAAACATGTAAAGAAGAATTCGTCTATGATCCAAAAAAACCAATTCCCAAACAGTATATTGATTCATTGAATAAAAAGATGATTGATTTAAAAATTAAACTGAAAGAAGATATTCGTAAAGATATCACTTTATTGAATAATTTAAATAGTCAAGCAAGTATTAAATATAAAGAAATAGATATAAAGCGTCCATTTTTAATAAAAGAATTAAAACAAGCTGAGGCTGATTTTAGTATGTTTAAGTAACTTTATTTTCCTTCTTTCATTCCTATTTTATCCTTTTAATAATAAATTCACTGTTCCTGTGAATATTTAATTGTTTATTTCCCTACATTTTATATATTTATACAAACTATACTTTTATCTCCGAGGCAATAAATGGCATATCCACTTAAAAAAATATCTATACATGGATTCAAATCAATTAAAAAGCTTGAAGATTTTGAACTCAACAACTTGAGTATCCTGGTTGGGCCGAATGGCGCCGGGAAAAGTAATTTTGTGCAGTTTTTTGAGCTGTTGAATAATATTGTCAAGTTGAGGTTGCAATACTATATCAAGAAAAAAGGTGGGGCGGAACAATTTGTATATATGGGCTCAAAAGTGACTAAAAAAGTTTATATTGATCTTTATTTTGATGTTCATAGTTATTCATTCAATTTGGTACCAACAGAAAAGGATAGTTTTATTATTGAATCTGAAACAATTTATTACTCGAAAAACAATCAACTCTTTACACCTAATCTTATAGGTTATGAAGAATCACAACTGCAATCCCTTACAACTAATGGCCCGTATGAAAAATGGAATCAAGATGTTTGTTCTTCAATTTCAGGATGGACTGTTTATCATTTCCATGACACCGGCGACTTGGCAGATGTAAAAAAAATTCAAGCGATTAATAATAATGAAAAATTGCAACCGGACGCCGGCAACCTGGCGGCGTTTTTATATGCCATGCAAAAGCAGCATCCTGAAAGTTATAATAAAATCCTAGATATTGTAAAACTGGTTGCGCCGTTCATCCAGGAATTTAAATTACGCCCGATCCCGGGCAATGAAGATAATATCCAATTCGAATGGCTGCAAAAGAATTCCGATTTTCCCTTTACGGCGCGGCATTTATCCGACGGCACACTGCGGTTCATTTGCCTGGTTACCGCCCTGTTGCAGCCCAATCCTCCGGCTACGATTATACTGGACGAGCCGGAACTGGGACTGCATCCGTATGCCCTGGCCCGCTTTGCCGATCTGGTCAAAATCGTCAGCCATAAAACACAGGTGATCATCTCTACCCAATCTTCGCAGTTGCTGGATCATTTCGAACCGGAGGATATTATTGTTGTGGACCGAAATGACGACGGCGAATCGACTTTTAAAAGACTGGCCGGCGAGGAACTGAAAATGTGGCTGGAGGATTATTCGCTGGGTGAAATGTGGGAGAAAAATGTTTTCGGGGGACGACCGTAATGAGTCGGATATACATTGTTGTGGAAGGCGAAACTGAGGAAAAGTTTGTAAAACAAGTATTGCAACCTTTTTATAATGTTCGCAATGTTTTTTTATATCCCCGAATGATTACTACGAACAGAAGTCTGGGAAGAAAAGGCAAAGGGGGCTATGAGAAAAATTATGGTTATCATAAACAAATCAGAAAAGAGATAATGAATTCCCTGCTGGATCAAGCCGCTTTTTGTACGACCATGCTGGATTTGTATGGCCTGCCCAATGATTTTCCGGGGATGGATGTCAGGTATAATAATTCCAATGAAAAACTTGCCGGACTGGAAGCTGCATTACAACAGGATATCGACAATCGTCGATTTATCGCCAACCTGGTCAAGCATGAATTCGAGGGATTGCTGTTTACGAATGTTAACGAGATTAACAAACAGTTTGATGATAAACCGGGCCCAAGGCAGGAATTAGAGAAAATCAGAAAAGCATTTGCAACTCCCGAAGATATAAATGATGATGTAAATACCGCGCCTTCTAAAAGAATTATCCGCATATTTACGGATTACACTAAAGCTCTGCATGGGCCGTTAATTGCCCAAGAAATTGGCTTGCAAACATTAAGGCAGGCATGTCCGCACTTTAATGCCTGGCTGGAAAAGCTGGAACGGGTTTGAATAATTGGCAGGGCAGGGTTTAGCCCAACATTTTTTTGGTGGGTCAAGAGCCACCCTACGCTGGCTGTTGGCAACTAGTTGAGCGAGTCTGCGAATCGCGGCAATCCATTCAGGGATTGCACTCCATGCCTTCGGCAGCCGGAGTGCTTTGCTTTTATGCGATGCGTTAGCTGTTTTCAGGGTGCGAGATTATTCAGCTATTTCCCCTGAAGAATAAAAAAACTGCTGGGAAAAATTGTTAAATAAATTGCTGTTATGAAAAAAGACATAAAAATAGTATATTTTTAGTTGCAGGAATATCCAAAAAAGATATCTGAAAACCTGGTAGCAAAATTACCGGTTGAAAACAATTCCCATGGCAAAAATTATATACAGGAGTAATAAAAATGCAGAAAATTTATTTACTTTCAGTTTTGTCCTTGTTCATTGCTGTGAGTTTATATTCACAGTCGACCACGTTAACACTGCCAACGGCAGATAATACGAGCAGTTTTGATGTTATAAACAGCGGTACCACAAACCTGTTAAAAGTAGAAGGAACCGGCAAGGTCGGTTTGCAACAGGCTAATCCACGCGCCCAGCTTGAAGTGGGCGGCTATAACGGCATATTATCAACCGGGGCAATAGGTTCAGGCGATGTTATCGCGCCCGGCGCCGGAGCACGTTTTATGTGGTATCCGCGTACAGGGGCATTCAGGGCGGGTGTTGCAGAATCAAACTACTGGGATGACGACGGCACCGGCAGCCCAAAACTTGCTTTGTATTCTATTGCTATGGGGTACAGGCCAAGAGCGACTGGTTCATATTCAGTCGCAATCGGAACAAACAATTACGCAACCGGACAACACTCGCTGGCTTTGGGCTCTTATACCCAGGCATTAGCAGATTATGCCATTGCAATCGGTTATGACGCCTGGGCTACAGGCGTTCATTCTATGTGTATCGGCGCGGGTCTTTCCACAAACGGCAAGGAGGGCGCTGTTCTAATTGGCGATAATACACCCTTTGCGCGAGTTTATGCTTCGAGCAACAATCAATTAACCATGCGCTTTACGGGCGGTTTCAGACTCTGGTCTTCTTTTATCGACTCGGTGTCCGGCGTCTATATGCGCCCCAATCAAAGCGGCTGGAGTAATTACTGTGACCGGAACAAGAAAGAGAATTTTGAGGAACTTGATTTTGAAAATCTTCTTGCCGGAATAAAAAGTATGCCCGTTACCAAATGGAATTATAAGGCCAGCGACCCTTCGATAAAATATATCGGTCCTGTGGCGCAGGATTTTTACGCGGCTTTTCAACTCGGCGGAACGGACAGCCTGGGTATAAACACTATTTGCATAGATGGCGTAACCCTGGCCGGGGTTAAGGGTTTAATAAACCGAACCGATGAATTAAAATCTGCCGTGGAGGAGTTAAAAGTACAATCCGAAAGAATTGTCCTGCTCGAAAAGACCATTAAAAAACAGGAGGAAGTTATTGCAGAACTGCAAGGCAGATACGAGGAGATGAAAACGATTGTTGCCGGAATTGTGAAAGATAGTAATGCCGCAACCACTGTGACGATGAAATAAAGCGGTTGTTATGCCGGGATAAAAAGACCTGGCTGCCAGGGATTAAATCCTGGTTTACGGGATAAAAGTTAACTCAGTATAAATATTTTTTTGTTGGCAGGTAAAGACCTGCCCTGCGCTAGTTTTTTATTTTAATTGGGAGGACAAGTTGATGAAACACTTATTTGGGTTTTTTTTATTTTCACTCTTGCTATTGGTAACAAATGGGATGACGCAAGATGTTTCTGTTCAGCAAAATCAAATTACCGTTAACGGCAGCGTGGAACTTAAAGAACCAGCCGATCAGGCGACATTAACTTTTTCGGTAAAAGGGGTTGGCTCGTCACTTCGGGGCGCAGTTGAACAAGCAACCGATAAAATGGCAAGCCTGGTACAAGACCTGAAAGCTGCACAAATCGATCAAAAGAATATTTCTACTTCTGAATTTTTTAGTGGCGAAAATTATGGCAATAAATCTCTTTTTTCTTCCGGAAACGATTATAGAACTATTATTACTGCCCAGGTAAAGGTTGACAGCTTAAATAATCTTAAAACAGCGCTATATATCTTGGCAGAAAAAAAGGTGGAACGTGTATATTCAATCATTTTTTCAGTAAAAGACGAAGCAGGTTTAAGAAGGCGGGCGAGAATAGCCGCCGCCCAAAAAGCACGTGAAAAAGCCGAAGATATTGCCACAGCATTGGGAGTCGGAGTAGGAAAAGTCCTTAGTGTTGAAGAAATCCAGATTAAACAACCAAATGAGGAAAAAAGTAATATATGGGTTGCGTTTGATATGTCCCCAAAATATCCCAATCCATTCAATCCAGTTAGCACAAGTAACGTAGATATACCTGTATTGGATGAGTCAATAGGTGATGATTACTTTGCACAAACCGTATCATCTCAAAGTCAAGTCAAGGTAACATTTGAATTAAAATAATGCGGACTGGGTTTAATTTGTGGATTTGATCTGTGGTATATATTTTTGATAAATGAGCAATTTAATTGCCGTTATTTTTGGGGGGCTGTATCAAAAACCTAAAAAAGCGGAGTAGGTTACAAGTTTGAGTATCAAATATCATTCATGTCATTCCGAGTAGCAAAGTGATGAGGAATCTCTCTTGTTTAAAATATTGTAAAAACAAGTTTTCTCGCTTTTCTCGAAAGGACAAGTTTGTTATGTATACTTTTTAAATGACCTTGAATAAATTGAGGCTTTTAATACAGCCGCGGAGAAAAAAGTATTCTGTATATGGAAATGTCTTTGGTCATTCGGGTACGGCAATCGGTTATTCGGCTCATGTGTATTATATTCCGCAGGAAAATGTTACAATTGCTGCTATTGTAAATGGATCACAGAATACGATTGAAGAACGCTCCTATAAATGGTTCAGTCCCTTGACAACTGATAAAATATTAAAATTAGCTGTTTCACGAGAGTAGTATAAAGAACGACAATAATTTTAAAAAAAGTACTTTAATTAACCCGAAAGGATGTTTATGAGATTTTTCGTAATTATCATAACACTCATCGGAATCTTAACACCGCTTTATGGACAGGCTATTGATGAGGAAAACAAACTCGAAGTAAGCAGTGGCATTTCGATGATGTTATACCAGTCTGTTTTTTCATTTCAAACAAGCAGCGCTGTTGAAACCGCTTGCCGCGGCACTATTTCCGGATTATGGGATTGGCAGGCGGGCGCTCGTTTGGGATTTAACCCGGCGCTGGGCGAAGGATTTGTTCGTATTTTGGCCGCTCCACAATATGGTTTCTGGCGGCCGTTAATGGGTTTTGAGTTTGGCGTTACCAATCGCGCGCATTTTAAAGAAGGAAACAAACTTTTAAGAGAAACTACCCAGGCTATGGAGGGGGATATTTCTCACTTTTACATTGCCGGTCATTCGGCGCCGCTTTCTTTCAAGCTTGGTGAGCAATGGCGAATGAGCCTGTTTGAAATACATATCGGTACACAACTGGGACATACGGGCCGTTCAACCCGCGTTCAACTTGGCATTATTTCAGTTGGGAGAAGTCTATGAGAAGAGAAAATAGTCAATACTTTCTTACTGTAAAACATAACGTTATTTTGTGGATTATTATAATATACGTTACTATAATTTTAGCTTGTTCACCTAATGCTCCCGACACAACCGGTTTTGATAAAGCTGCCAGGGTTGCTGATGATGTTATTAGCGGTAATCTTATGCCCTGGGTGGAACAGCTTGCCCAGGTACGGGCAACGGATGTTACCGTCAATTGTGAAGGTTTTGAAGAAAAAGAGTTGTTCCCGGCCTGCGACCTGACCCGCGATGCATCGGTCAAGCTGGTTGCGGAGGCATTTTCCGCTATGGGTTACGACCCGGATACAATAGCCCTGGGAACCGGCCCGCAAACGGCGTATAATGTTGTAGCGGAATGGCCAGGCACATCGCGCAAGAGTGAAGTTGTGTTGGTGGGCAGTCATCTTGACGCATATTATGCCGGAGCCGATGATAATGGTTCCGCAGTGGCCGCAATGCTGGAAGCTGCGCGGGCGGTACGTAATTTTAGTTTCGCCAGGACTATCCGTTTTGTGGCCTTTGACCTGGAAGAATTCGGTTCCATCGGCAGTACCCGTTACGTTCAAGCCGGTTATGCCGATAATGTAAGCGCGGCAATAATTATGGATATGGTTGGCTATGCAAGCAACAAGCCCGGCAGCCAGGACGAGATCATAGGAATTTCCCTGCCTGACAAGGGCGATTTTCTGCTGGTCATTGGTAATAATGATTCCGCAGAATTGACGCAAAGAATGGTAGCGCTTGGCAATAACAGTAAACTGGCAAAACTTGTTGGCGTTATTGCTCCCGGCGACGGCACCTATTTCCTCTCCTCATTGTTAATGCGCAGCGATCATGGGTTGTTGTGGTATCGCGGTGTGCCGACGATTTTTCTTACCGATACGGCTAATTTCCGCAATCCCCATTATCACAAAACAACCGACACACCGGAAACTCTTGATCCAACCTTTTTGGCGCGTAATACCCGTGCCTTAACTGCGGCTGTAGCTTTATTCGCGGAGGTACAATAATGAAAAGGACTATTTTTTTAGTATTACTGCTATCGGTCGTAACAGCTGGCTTCGCTCAGCCATTAACATGTACACCTTTTATACAACAAAAATGTCTCTATTACTCCTCAGATCGCGTCAATACAGGTGGATTGGGGGTAGGCGCAGGTATTCAAGTCATCCACAAGCAGAATTATATTGTCAATACAGATGTTGATGTGCTATGGGCAAATGGTAATGCAATTTCAACCCGGCTTGCTCTCGGCTATCAGCGTCATGGCGGATGGGCACCGGTAATTTTCTCTACATTTAGTTTACTTTGGGGTGATCGTACAGAAACCCTATTAAACAATGGCCAACGTCCTGCTACTCCGGTATGGACGGTCGGTTTAGCCGGTTCAGTGCTTCGTTTTCAGAAAGCGCACAGTTTTGTGTCTGCGCTGGAAACAGGTTACGGAATCGGGCCGGATGGCGGCTGTTATTATGAAGTTACAATACTTAAAACCGGGGTAAACTGGTGATTTCAAGTGTCCGAAATTATTTTAATTTTGGACACTTGTTTTTTTGGGGGGAAATAACTTTTTAAAAAAGTTCAAAGGAATGGATTTTGTTGCCTGGTTTTCTTGCATGTGTTTATGTCAGGGTCTAAAGGTAGTAAATGGTACATGATTATTTGGTTGCCTGGGGTCATTTACAAATAACAAAAATAAAGATAACCATTTTTAAAGCAGGTAACTGATAATTGGTTTTTATCTCCCGGATTAATGTTGAACTTGTTGAAAATTTTGAAATTATACATATATAAATGAAGGAATGGGCATAAAAATTGCAATATTTTTGTTAATGAATTAATAAAGTCGAATGATGAGGACAAAAAGATGCCTGAATCAGTTCAAAAGTATGCGCGGGTTAAGGTTGAAAATGAAGCTGCGCAAATAATTATCCCCATATCTACCGGCAAGCCGGAAATACCCGAGCCGATGCAGGAGAAATGGCAAAAAATTGTCGATTTGACAGCAAAAATTATGCGGGTTCCTTCCGGATTGATTACCAAACTAACCCCTGATAACCTGGAAATATTCATCGCCAGCAAGACAACGGGAAATCCATATAAAAAGGATGACCACGATAAACTGGGAATTGGTATGTTTTGCGAAACAGTTGCCGGGAAACGGCATGGAATGTTGGTCAACGATACCTGGGAATCGGAATACTGGAAAAATAATCCCCATGCGCCTTTGGGAATGCGTTCTTATCTCGGTATGCCTATTCAATGGGAAGACGGGGAGATGTTCGGCACTTTTTGTGTGCTGACCGATAAAACCAACCAGTTTACCAATGATTATGTTGAACTGATCCAGCAATTCAAAGATATTATTGAAACGGATTTAAAGTATTTATTGTTCTATGAGCAATTACAGAAAAAATTATCAGAAAAAGATCTGCAAATCCGCGAGGTGCATCACCGTATTAAAAACCAGTTTAACTTGTTGATCAGTATGATCTATCTCCAGTCCAAAGAGATCAACAATGAGACGAATATTCAGCATATCCTTATGGAAATTCAGAACCGGATTCGCACTATTTCCCTGATCCACGAAAAATTGTACCAAACCGGCGGCACGACTGCGCCTGTGCTGGATGTATATATCAAGCAGTTGTGTAGTTTTATTATCCAGGATTTTATGCACCAGGATATAGAAATGCACTACAACATCGAACCGCTGACCCTGCCCCCGGACATATCTCTGCCCTGTGCGCTGATCATTTCAGAACTGATGACTAATTCAATCAAACATGCTTTTAAAGGAATCGGCAATCCGCAAATTTCTCTGCACATATCCCGATCCGGTGATTCGGTAACAATTAATTATCGGGATAATGGTGTTGGTTTGCCGGATGACTTTGATATCAGCAATTCCCAGTCGATGGGGATGAGGCTGATAAAGGGTTTAACCATGCAATTGCACGGTACATTGGAATTTATCAAGAACCATGGTGTCGAGTGTAGAATTGTTTTTCCAGTATAGTCTTTTATCTGAATGAGCATTGGCAAGGAACAATACAGGAACTAGTAGTTTGGAACCGGGTATTAAAGATATAAAAGTTACATCAATTATGCCTGCCTGTTAATTTTTAACGAGAATTTTTTAAAAATACAATTTTTTTCTTGCATTTTTCTGTAAAAATAATTATCTAGTTCTACGAACACGGGGAGTATTTAACCCGGGCGGATGTGTGCGTTGCTCTGTATATTATATTTTTGCCAGGTTATTCGAAATACTGCGCGGCAAGCGCTAAAAGAAAAGATGTGATCTTGAACAGCAACATGTACATGGTTTTAGTTGCAGTCGTTGGTTTATCTTGCAAAGCAGTCTTGACATAATTAATGGAGCAGATGTTTACAACTAGGCGAAGTGCTTTATTTTGACGATTTTATTGTAATTATGGAGGGCAACAATGACCGGATTTTTGCGGGTGGTAATATTAGGATTGTTCATCCTGATCTGTATACAGAGCCGGGCAGGTTATGGTCAGGATTTTGACAAGGAATATATCATTCACCCCCTGGTGGGCGCTAAAATCGACCGGGCGGAGCGGGACAAGTATCACCTGTTTCCGGAGACGCAGGGCTTTCAGAGTGCCTCGGCATATAAAATTCATAATAATCGTTATTACCTGGCAGTAACTGTTTGTGAAGAAGAAACCGGTCTGGAACGAAGCAGTCTATTATTGCGCGACAACCGGGCGATACAAAAAATTCGCCTGCAGATTGATGGTATTGGCAGAATCCTGAATACATCAACGTTGCCTCCAGGGATGATGTTGAAAAAAGGGAAAATTGTCCGGGGAAATAAAGTTGGCGTCACCAGTGAACTGTTACAACACCCCAGGCGATTTTTCATTTTAAACAGTACTTTTTTAACAGGTATCGGTTCGGACAGAGCCGAGTGGAAATCAGCCTATTCGATGGGGGCATATAATTATTATTCACTTTCCGATAAAGTGGCCATCGGTTATCGGTTTGCGTTTACGCAATGTACGATCAATGAAAGGTACAATTTAATGCCGGCAGCAGATCGTGCAAGTAAAATTGATTTATCGAAATATACTTTTGACACTGCCTCAGGTTATCGCTCCATGATTGAAGTACTTCCTTCCATTCGCATCGCAATGCTGCGGACCAGGAACACTATTCTTTCCATGCAGTACAGTATTGGTTTATATTTACTACGGGCATCCGAAATTGAGATTAAAGGCCATAAATGGGAGGAAAATGAAAAATCGATAGTCAAGATTTCATCAGAAGGCTGGGATAGATGTACAATTGTTGATAAAATTATTTATGATGAATCAGGTATGCCATGGTCATATAGGGGGTTGCCAACATGGGAGGATGATAATGCGGCCATGGGCAGCAAAGGCTCCAAACCAGGCTGTTCTGTTGGTTTATCCTGTAATATCAAAAACATTGTCGATATTCAACCGACGTTTACATTTGTCTCGCGGGATGTTAAGGATATGTTTGATTTAAAGAATTGTTACTTGTCAGTTTCACTGAGCCTGATCGTCCCGGAGGAGATCATCACCAATCCGCCCAAGCCCATGCCGCAGAATTGAGGGGAAACGATGAATATAAATTTGCGGTTGTATATTTTTTTTGTGTTCATAATATCAAGTCTACCCAATCAATCCTTGTATTGTCAGCAGTTTGATAATCCTTTTATTGTCAGTCCCCTGGTAGGAGATATGATCGACCTTGAGGAACGGGAAAAGTACGGTTTGTTTGCAGATATTCGGGATTTTCAATCTGCTACAATTTACAAACAGCTTGATGGCTATTATTACCTGGCAATAAATTACCTGGATAAAGCAACAGGGCAAGAACGGAGTACTCTTTTATTGCGGGATGAAGTGGCGATTCAAAAAATTAAAATGCAAATTGAATATATTACCAGATCCAAACAGACATCTGAGGAGCCAAAAACAAGTTTAGCGGAGGAAGATAAAGCCAGAGCAGGTAAGGGACTATTGACCCATTCGCGAAAATTTATTGTTTTAAACGGCGGTTGTATAAAAGGATTAGGCTCTGATAAAGCAGAGTGGGAAAAGGGCTATATCATTGGCGCTTATACATATTATTCATTATCCTCAAAAATAGCCATCGGCTGCCGGTGGGCCTTTACACATTGCGATATAAACAGGCAGTATAATCTGTTGCCGGAAATTGATGAGGCAACTCGTTTAGATTTAAGCAATTATACTTTTGATCATGCCACAGGTTACCGTTCCATGATCGAAGTATTGCCTTCGATTCGGATTTCATTAAACCGCACACCAAAAACAATTCTTTCACTCCAGGCTAGTGTGGGTATGTTTTTTGCCAGAGCTGCGCAACTGGAAATGCAGGGCCATAAATGGGATGATAATATCAAATCAGTTGTTTATGTAACCAGCAAAGGCTGGAACAGTACAACAACTGTAGATAAATTTAAATATGATGATGCGGGTCATTATGTAAATAGAATAGGAACAACTTTTTATGGTCAGCAATTTATAGATTCCGGGCACAGGGGTACCAGACCTGGATTTGTCCTTGGCTTATCCTATAATATCAATAACATTATTGATATTCAGCCTGCTTTTGCTTTTGCATCGCAAGAAATTGGTGATCTTTTTGATATGAAGAATTGTTATTTATCTTTATCGGTGGGCTTGATCATCCCGGAGGAGATCATCACCAATCCGCCCAAACCCGTGCCGCAGAATTGAGGTGTTTTTTTTATCCACAGATGGCGCAGATTAACGCAGATGAAAAAATACAGGTTTTTAATCTGCGCGAATTTGTGTAATCTGCGGATAAAAACCAGGGATTGAAACTATCAGGGTGGTGTTTTGATAAAGTCAACAGGTTGCAGTTTTTTTTAGTTTTTAAAAGAAAGGGAGGTCCGCAGATGTCGCAGATTAACGCAGATAAAAGGCGCTGGTTGTTGATCTGCGCGAATCTGCGTAATCTGCGGATAAAAACCAGGGATTGAAACTATCAGGGTGGTGTTTTGATAAAGTCAACAGGTTGCAGTTTTTTTTAGTTTTTTAAAAGAAAGGGAGGTCCGCAGATGTCGCAGATTAACGCAGATAAAAGGCGCTGGTTGTTGATCTGCGCGAATCTGTGTAATCTGCGGATAAAAAGAGGAGATTATTCATTAAGAGAATTATATAATAACGTTTTATTATTGAGGGAGGTGTGAGATATCACAGAATAATGCAGACCATAAAGACCCTGAAACTTATGCAATAATTGGCGCAGCAATGATGGTTCATAGCGAATTGGGGCATGGATTCTTAGAAGCTGTTTACCAGGAAGCTTTGGAAATTGAATTTCAAAATAGAAATATACCTTACCAAAGAGAAGTAGAATTGCCCATTTTTTACAAGAGCAAATGATTAAAAACATTTTTTAAGGCAGATTTTGTTTGCTATGATTCAATTATTGTTGAACTGAAAGCCTTGTCAGGTATTTCCGGAACCGAAGAAGCACAAGTGATTAATTATTTAAAAGCATCTCGAAAAAGCAGAGCGTTGTTACTTAATTTCGGAGCTAGTCAGTTACAATACAAACGACTTATTTTTAATCTGCGCGAATCTGTGTAATCTGCGGATAAATAAATGAGGATTGTGCCTGCTAAATTGGATTTGACGATTATTAATTTATTTATTTGAATTTCAGTATGATTATTTTATATTAAATTTGCAGGTTTGAATAGAGTGATAATCTTTTTACATTGTGAAAAAACTATGATTGGTTGAACAAAATTATGGTTACGCCATGAAAACCCAATCACCTGATACCCACCCGCAAGCTGAAGAAAAGCTCATTGAGCTGATACGCAAGCAAACTCCGGCGCAAAAAATGGCTCAGATCAGCTCCCTCACTTTTACTGCCATGCGGCTATCGAAACGCGCCATTGCCCGGGCCAACAAAGACCTGGATGAACAAGAGGTCAATCTGCTGTTCATCGAGTACCATTACGGCAAGGATTTGGCGGAGCGGGTGCGGAAATACTTGCAGCGGAAACGCGATGGAAACAAATGAATTTATTGAGACAGCCTGAAATACCATAATATATAAAGTGGAAAGAGTCTACAAATTTTAGTGTGTAAATGAATAGAATCAAATTTGGATTTCCCCCTTTTTCGATAGTAGAAAATTAAGAAATAAAAAAGGCCGCTCTAAAAATTAGCGGCCTTTTTATATCTATTCTATAATCTTTCCCCTTACTTCACCGCAAATACCGCCGCAACGCTCGGCGCGGCGCCGAGATCAACACCGCGCTGGCCGGGTGAGCAACCACCGATGGTTACTTTGAAATCGCCGGCTTCGATGATCTTGTCGCCATTGTCGTTGACAATGGACATCAGGTCCGGAGTGACTGCGAACGATACGGTTTTGCTTTCACCGGCGGCCATGGCAATACGTTTAAAACCTTTGAGGGCGTATTGCGGAACGGTTACCGAGGCTTTGACGTCGGTAATGTACAACTGCACCACTTCTTCGGCGGCGCAGGCGCCCTTGTTGGTCACTGTGACAGAAGCGGTTACGGACTCGCCGTTATTCACTGCGGCTTTATCCAGTTTCACATCGCTGTAAGCAAATTGGGTATAGCTCAGACCGAACCCGAACGGGAACAGCGGCTCTTCGGTCATATAACGGTAGGTGCGGCCTTTCATATTGTAATCCTCATAAGGCGGCAACTGTTTTACCGATTTCGGGAAGGTGAGTGGCAGCTTGCCGGATGGGGCGACATCGCCGAACAGTACATCGGCAACGGCGTTACCGCCTTCTTCGCCGGGGTACCAGGCAAACAGCACCGCGTCCGCCAAATCCATCACTTCACCCAGCGCCAGCGGCGAACCGCCCAGCACGACAACGACCAGCTTTTTACTGCCGGCGGCGTTGCGCAGCTTTTTCAGCAGTTCAATTTGACTTTTCGGCAGGTCGAGGTCGGCGCGGTCGCCTTTGTGGTACGAGGCAATGGATTCGCCCTCTTCGCCTTCGATGAGTCCGTTTATCCCGACTACAGCAATAGTCGCATCGGCGCCGCTCGCGTTGCCGCTGTACCAGTCAATGGGATTGGGGTTCTCTTTATCCAGCAGTGCGCCCTGGTTATAGGTTACAGCAGTGCCTTTGGATACTTGAGACATAACGCCTTCCAGCACCGTGGCAATCTGCGGATTGAGTCCGTAATAATTACCCAGCATCGCCTGAATGTCGGTTGCTAGGGGACCGATAACGTAAACGTTCGGCAAGTCCTTGCGCAGCGGCAGGGTGTTGTTTTTGTTTTTCAACAGCACAAAGGTTTTGGTGGCCGCCAGGCGCGCCAACTTGCGATGTGTTGGGCTATTGATAACATCCACAGAAATGGCATTATAAGGATTCATGGCCGGCGGATCGAACACGCCCAGTTTAAAGCGCGTAGTTAATAGTTCTTTCAGGTTTTTGTCGATGGTTTTTTCATCAGTCAACCCCTGCGCCACGGCATTAATGAGGAAGGGGTAGGTGCTGCCGCAGTTCAGATCGACGCCCATATTCAGCGCCATTGCGGCGGATTCTTCCGGGGTTTTGGTTACTTTGTGACCGGCATGAAAATCTACCAGCGCCCAGCAATCGGATACAAAATGGCCTGTAAAACCCCATTTACCGAACAGGATTTCTTTCATTAGCAGGTTATTGGCGCAGCAGGGTTCGCCGAGGGTGCGGTTATACGCGCCCATCACGGCTTCTACATGGCCTTTTTTTACCGCCGCTTCAAAAGCGGGCAGGTAGGTATCCCACAAGTCCCGTTTATTGACTACGGCATCGAATTCATGGCGCAGGCCTTCGGGACCGCTATGCACGGCGTAATGTTTGGCGCAAGCGGCTACTTTTAAATACTTGGGATGGTAGCCCTGCAAGCCTTTGATAAAAGATACGCCCATTTGCGATGTTAGAAAGGGATCTTCGCCATAGGTTTCCTGTCCCCGGCCCCAGCGCGGATCGCGGAAAATGTTGATGTTGGGGGACCAGAAGGTGAGGCCCTGGTATTGGGCTCGGTTACCGGCGGCAGAAGCGACGGCATATTTGGCGCGGGCTTCATCCGAAATGGCGGTAGCCACCTGGTACAGCAGGTCGGGATCGAATGTCGCGCCCATGCCGATAGCCTGCGGGAATACGGTGGCTTCACCGGCGCGGCCAACGCCGTGCAGCGCTTCGCTCCACCAGTTGTATTCGGGAATGCCCAAACGCGGAATAGCACGGGCGGTGTACATCATTTGCCATACTTTTTCTTCCAGCGTCAGGCGCGACACCAGGTCATCCACCCGTTTTTCAATCGGCTGGGTGGGATCCATAAACAGCATATTGGCCGGATTATCATCGGCCCGAACTAACGACGTTAATAACACCAGGGTTAAAATGATACCGGTTAACTTTTTCATCATAACGGGTTCCTCCATAATGTTCACGGTTGATTATTTAAGCATTGTTACATTGTACATAAAGTTTTATAAAAATGCAACCAGATTTAAACCAACGCAATGCAATTAACAGATATACCCTGATTTCACAATAAAAATATGGCGTTTCATTGCAGGTTATTATATATTAAGTCAAATCAGAAAGTTGAACAACTAGGATGAAAATCAGGATGCGGAGCAATAGCATATATCGGGGAATCTTGGTGGTTTTTTTGTTAATAATCACATTATTCAGTCCGGGTTTGAGCCGGGACGAGCAAACGCCCAAGCTGCTGATTTTGGGCATCGATGGCTGCCGTCCCGATGCATTACTGTTGGCGCAGACGCCGAATATGCGGGCGCTGGTGGAAAGCGGCACGTATAGCTGGTATGCGCTCAGCCGTCCGCCAACCAAAAGCGGGCCATGCTGGTCATCGATCATGACCGGCGTGTGGAATGACAAACACGGTGTAACCGATAATACTTTTGCCAACAGCCGACATACACAATATCCACACTTTTTCAAGCGGTTAAAGGATATAAATCCCGATTTCAAAATTGCTTCGCTGGTATACTGGGGTGGCATCAATAGCGGCGTTACTACGAACGCCGATTATGTGCGCAGCATAAGCGATGACGACGACCTTGCCGCAGAGACAATCAACTTGCTGAACAATGATAATTATGACTGCATTTTTGTGCAGTTTGGGGAGATCGACGCCGCCGGCCACAGCGATAATTTCAGTCCTGACAGCCCGCAGTATATAGCCGCTATTGAAAAGATCGACGGCCTGGTCGGTAATGTGCTCGCCGCACTGCATAACCGCCCTGCATATTCACAGGAAAACTGGCTGATCCTCACCCTGGCCGATCACGGCGGTAACGCTTCACATCACGGCGGCAGTGTCCTGAATGAAATGCGGGTTTTTATCGGCGTCAGCGGTGTAAGAATAGCGCAGCAAGAGACCGGCAATTTATTTATACTGGACACCTTGCAAGTCCCGCCTTATGGCGTAAAACTGAACGGCGCGGATGATTATATCGCCATTGCCGATTCCTCTCTCTACCAGTTCGGCGCGGAACAGGATTTTACCATTGAAATGAATGTGAAATCATCCGGCTGGTCCGGTTACCCGGCGCTCATCGCTAATAAAAACACCGCTTCTGTGAATAATCCCGGTTTTGCCATACTGCAATGGGATAACGGCACCTGGCTGGTGAATATTGCCGATGGTGACCGGAACCGGCAAATTTCCGGGCCGCTTGTTTATGACAATGTATGGCACCATATCGCCGCAGTTTTTGACAGGGATAGTATGCTGACCCTGTACCAGGATGGTATAAAAACCGGCGGTATCGATATTTCAGATATTGGTGATATTACCAGCAACCTGGGTTTGGGCATCGGCCAGGACGCAACCTGGGAATCGGACAATTTTGCCGATGCCAGCATCAGTGAATGCCGGATCTGGAAAGCAGCGTTAGCCGATAGCACCCTGCGCCGCTGGATGTTCAGTCCGGTTACAGAAGCGCACCCGGATTATGCCGCACTATTGGGGTATTGGAAAATGGATGCTGAACAGGATACAGTAGTGACGGACTATAGTTCCAACCAGGACCATGGAATTTTGTATGGCGCCGACCCAAAATGGCTGACGGTCGATGCCCGTGTGGAACTGCTTGATTTTGAGAATACCCCGGCGCCCAAAACTGTCGATGTGGCTGTTACTGCCCTGGCGCATTTCGGCGTGGCCATAGATACCTCATGGGGACTGGACGGCAGGGTGCTGGCTCGTACCGGGCAGCCCCAATCCATAATCCACAACCACGTTTCACCGGAGCGGTTCAACTTGCAGCAGAATTACCCCAATCCGTTTAATCCGGTTACCACAATTCAATTTGAAATTTCGAAATGCGCTTTGGTTACATTGGCAGTCTATGACCGAACCGGGCGCGAAGTGTCGGTATTGGTAAGACAGAATAAACCGGCGGGCAGTTATACGGTCACATTCAATAGCCAATCTCTGGCCAGCGGCATTTATTTTTATCGTTTAACGGCCGGGAATGATACTCAAACCCGGAAAATGGTAATTGTCAGGTAATTAATTAGCAAGGCAATATTGTTTAATACCAGCAACGCCGTCGCCGTCGGCGGCGTTGCTGGTAAACCTGTTTACTTGAATCAGGATTGTGCGCTTTCTTTTCCGGTATACAATTTATAAAGCACCGGGGTTACAAACAGGGTGAGGAAGGTGGAGGTGGTCAATCCGCCGATGATCGCCCAACCCATCGGCCCCCACATGGTACCGCCGAACAAAGTCAGGGGCAGCAGGCCGCCGATGGTCGTGGTTGCGGTGAGCAGGATGGGCATAAAGCGGGTTTCGCTGGAAACCTGCACGGCCGTTTCCAACTCCATACCGCCGCGGCGCAGCTCGTTAGCATAGTCTACGAGAATAATGGCATTGTTGACAACGATTCCGGCCAGGCTGGTTAAGCCGATCATGGCGGTAAACGAAAACGAATTGCCGGTTGCCAGTAAAGCCAGAATCGCCCCGATGATCGCCAGCGGGATGGTAGTAAAGATAATGAACGGCTGGCGAAACGATTTGAATTGCAACACCAGTGTGGCAAAGATACCGATAAGGGCTATGATAAAGTTAGCTCCCAACCCGCCAAAGGATTCTCCCTGGGCTTCTTTTTCCCCACTGACATGATAGTAATATCCGGCCGGCCAATCGAAAGCGTCCAATTTTTCAATGAGTTCATTGGCTTTTTTGTCTACCGAAAAACCCGGCAGCACATCGGCCATTATGGTGTTGCTGCGTTCAAGTTGATAATGATATATTGTTACCGGACTGGAATCGAATTCGATTGCGGCTATTTGCCTAAGCGGTATAGCTGCTCCTGCCGGCGAAGTGATATAGATACGATCAAAATCTTCCAGTTTGGGAGATTCTTTGATGGGCAGGCGCACCACAATATCATAAAGATCACCATCCGAATCGCGGAAAGAAGAAGCGGCATAACCGGACAGGCATACCCTGATGGTCATGTCGATATCGGCAAGGGTTAACCCCAGCATAGCGGCTTTATCCCGGTTTATGCGAAAGCGCAGATCGGTTTTTTCGCTATCCATCGGGTTCCTGATATTGATCAGTCCTGCCGTATTATGGAACATCTTTTCAACCTGTTGTGATAACTGCTTGATCTTTTCAATATCCTTGCCGATTACGACAAAAGCAATCGGGGCATCGTTAGGATGGCCCTGTTCCAGTTGTTTGAGCTCAATCTTGGCGCCGGGAACGAAGCGGAATTCGCTGCGTAATTGTTCGATGATCTGCGGAATGTCCTGTCTGAATTCTTCTTTGATCTGCACATAAATTTGTCCCACATTAGATTTGGATTGCTGCGGGATGACATTGTAATAAAGGCGCGGATTATCGCCGCCGATATTGCTGACATAATGCTGCAGGTAATCTTTATTCAACAAAATATCTTCAACCCGGAGTACAACCTTGTTGGTGGTCTCCAGGCTGGTGCCGCTAGGCGTGGATATATCGATAAAGAACATTGGCTTGTCCGCTTTGGGGAACATGCTGACGCCGATGAGAGGAATAAAACCAAGACTGATAAAAAAGCCAATTATGGATATTGTGATAATTATTCCCGGTTTGTTCAGGGCTTTTTTCAGGGCTTTACGATAGGATGTCTCTACAAGTTTTTCAATCCATATCTGGATTTTCCCTTTACGCGCGGCTTGTTCAATTTTTAAAAAGCGGCTGCATAAATAAGGCGCAAAAATCAGCGCCAGCAGCAATGAAGCCAGCAAGGTATAAATAACCGTGAGCGGCATGCTGCGCACATATTGACCGGTTACGTCTTTCATCAACAAGATCGGCATAAAGGCGATGCAGGTTGTTACCGTGCCGCTGGCGACCGAAGCGCCCAGTTGGCTGGCGCCGTGAATGGCGGCTTCTTTCAAACCTTCACCAAGCGTGATCAGCCGGTTTACATTCTGGCATATTACGATAGCATTGTCTACCAGCATCCCCAGGGCTATCACCAGACCGGCAATGGTCATTTGCTGAATGCCATAGCCGCTGGAATGAAGAAATCCCATGGCAATGCAAATAGAGGCGGGGATAGTCAGCATAACCACCAGCGCGGGGCGGGTACCGATGCCTAACCAGATGACCACACCGACAAGGATTATACCTTCCAGCAAGTTCATCAGGAAATCGCTGGTAAAATGGGAAACGCTTTCCGCCTGGTTAAAGGCGATTTGGATTTCCATGTCCGGGGGTAGTTCTTTTTCAAAGGCAGCGACTTTAACTTTGATGCGATCGATGATCTGAAAAATATCGGTTTCCTTTTTTTGATTGGCGGTCAGCAGCACAGCCCGTTTGCCGTTGAAACGCGCATGGTGTTCCATATCGGCGTCGGTATATGCAACGGCGGCAATATCCTTCAGATAAAGTGTTTGGCCATTGCCGGCGGGAATGCGGGTATTGCGAATATCGTCCAGATTTTCAAAAGAGCCGCCGGTCGTAATATTGAAATTACGACCGCCGAGGTCGATTTTACCGCCGGGGATACTGGAATTGGTAGTCTGGATCATACCGATCACCCGGTCGAGGGGAATGCCCAGCTGCGCCATTTTTTCGAGGTTGATGGAAACTCGCACTTGCTGTTCGGGCAGGGCGTGCATTTCGACATCGCGGATGCCGTTGAGACGCTCGATTTCTTTTTTTAACAGCTCAAGCTGCCGTTCCAGATCACGATAGGAAGCGGATTCCGAAATTAACGCCAGTTCGATGATGTTTACCGCATCCAGATCCCACTTGGTCACTTCGAGGCTGGTAATATTATCAGGCAGATCGTTACGGATACTGGTGATCTTTTCCGTTACATGATTATAAGCATCATCAATATCCACCCCGAAATCGAACTCGACCCAGATCGAGCTGAAACCGTTGCCGCTGGTGGAATAAATATCGTCAACATCCTGCACGCCATTAACGGCTTCTTCGATCGGCGAGGAGATCAGTTCTTCAATATCATCGGGAGTCGCGCCCGGATAAATAACAATAATTGATACTCCGGGAGGTTCAACCGCCGGGTTTTCCGACTTGGGCATTTTTTTTATTGAAAAGAGGCCAAAGAAAATAAGCAAAACAACCACCATGATGGTAAAATGATGGTTTTCAACCGAGAACCGGACAGGATTCATTGGCCAACCTCCATTTTTGCGACCTCTGTTGGCGCTACATTAATCCTATCCCCATCTTTCAGATATGGAGCGCCCGCAGTTATTACCTGGTCGCCTTTTTGCAGCGATCCCATCACGGCGATTTCGTTTTCATAAAGAGCAATAATTTTTACCGGCACACTGTTCGCAGTATCGTTTTGAACAATATAAACATAGCCGCTATCGCTGTCGGCTTTAACCAGCGCGCTGATTGGGACAAACAAACAGCGTTGTTGCGAAGAGTTGAAAATATCGACCTGGGCAACCAGTCCGCTTATGAATCGTGATGGTTTATCGACCAGGCGCAGTTCTACTTTGAACAAACCACTGTTAGCTTCGGCCGCTTCGGATATTTCACTGACCACTGCTTTAAAGGACTTTTCCGGCCAGGCATCGAACCTGACGCGGGCTGTATCTCCATAATGCACCCGGATAATATCCTGATCGGTCAGGTAAGCTTTGATGATCCAGCTTTTATCGGTAGAGCCAAAAACCAGGGCCGGGTACCCGGCATCGACCAGTTCATTCTCTTCCATAAGTTTTTTCAGGATTTTACCGTTTTCCGGAGCGGTTATTTTAGCATAGCGTAAATTAAATTCCGCAATGTTCAGGTTGGAAACAGCTATTTGCAAACCGGATTCGGCGTCCTGCTTTTGCTGTAAAGATGCCGCACTGCCGTCATACAATGTTTTAGCGCGTTCATAATCGCGTATCGCTTTATCGTGGGCGGTTTTGGCATGTTCAACCTGGGCATTTATTTCTGTCATTTTCAGTTCCGCCAGCGTCTGACCTTTAGTAACAGTTTCGCTTTCCCGCACCAGGATCTTTTCCACAATGCCGCCGATCTTGAAGGACAGTTTGGTTGCCGCGCTAGATTGCAGAATTCCGCTTGTATGTATGGTAGTTAAAATTTCTTTTTCCAAAACCGGCCGGGCTTCTACTGTTAATTGATCGGTTACCGGTAATTGTTCCCCGCCTGATTTGCAGTTCACCAGAGTAATTGCAATTGTTAAAACTGGAATCAGGAGTCTGCCTGCTAATTTGTTCATATTTCCCTCTTGTTTGGTAGTATTTATTTGGCTTTAATAATTTTTTCTGTCATGTGCATAAATTCTTTAAACAACTCCGGCGGTGTAAAGCTGGTTCCAAAATCGGGATGTTTACTCATTTTCATAACAATCTGGATAATACCGGATGTTTGTCCCCAAAGCAGGTAGGCAAGTTTTTCCGCATCCAGAGAGTTGTTGATCGAACCGTCCTGAATGCCTTCGCGAATCAGGTTTTCCACAAATTGCATAACTTTATGTCCATGATTTTTGAGATGATCGCTAAAAAAGTTCTGTTCAGTGAAATCCATACCGGTATTTTCAAAATACATGATAGCTTTATAATGATCGGGATACTCACAGGCAAATTTAAAATAGGCTTCGCCAACAGCTTTAATCTTTTCCAGACCGGTTTTTTTATTTTTGACCGCTTTTATGAATAGATTTTCCATCAGGTCAAAGCCGCGGTGGTGAATACCAAGGTACAACTCTTGCTTGCTGGTAAAATACAAATATAGAGTTCCCTTACTCAATTCTGCTTCATCGGCAACATCATCCATCGTGGCAGCCGTTACACCTTTGGAGAAAAAAACCCGTTCCGCCGCATCAAGAATGGCATTTTTACGCTGTTCTTTTTCACGTTCCCGTCGTTCCTGAATTCCCATACTTAACTCTCCTGAATTCTTTAATTACCAATCAATAAAATGACTGATAGTCATTTACTTTACGTATGTTAATAAAAATTTGTTTCATTTTCAACAATTTTTTTATCCATATACAGGAACCTATAATAAAAAATTATGGTAATTTTTTTATTGTAAGTGTGATGCAATACATTGTCTGGATGACTGTAAGTCACAAGTCAACATTTGATGGGGGCTTGCCCTGGTATTGCTTTATTAGAAATCTGGTATTTTTTTCAACTCTATTTCCAAAATAGAGATATTTTTCTTTATACCGGGCAAGACCCCATCCTACAAAAAACTATAATTAATAACTATTTGCGTAACCAAGTTTTGCATCCAACTTACGCGGGGCTGTATCAAGAGCCACAAAAAGTAGACCAGTATACAAATTTGAGTAAAAAAGCCTTTCATGTCATTCCGAGGAGCGAAGCGACGAGGAATCTTTCGTATTTAAAATATTGTAAAAACAAGATTTCTCGCTTCGCTCGAAATGACAAGTTTGTTTTGATGCTTTATGTTTTAAATGATTTTTGGTAAATTGGGGCTTTTGATACAGCCCCGGAGAAGCTTGCGGCCTAGACATCCTGATTAAAATCTGGTATTTTTTCAACTCTTTTTCCCAAATAAAGATATTTTTCTTTATACCGGGCAAGACCCCATTCTGTTACTGAATTGGTATAGTATTCAAAATTAATGAATCATCCGGTTTTATTTAAATCAGTTCTTAAAATTATTTTGTTGGTATAGTTTTTGTTTCTTTATTCCTGCCAAGAACCTATAATGAGAGTAAAAGTGAAAAATTTTCTGTTATTTGTATTGGTATTAGTTTGTTTCTATCCCCTGACTGGACGAGCAATAACCTGGTATGTTTCCCAATCATCAGGCGACGACCAATACAATGGCCTGGAGCCGATCGATATAAATGCACCCGCAGGGCCATTCAAAACCATTGCCAAAGCCGCATCAGTTATTCAGCCCGGTGATTCAGTTCTAATACGTTCCGGCAATTACCCTGAACAGGTAATGATCACTAATTCCGGCAATGATGTGCAGCCCATAGTAATTACTAACTATCCCGAAGAGAAACCCGTACTCACTGCGGCCGACTGGAACGGTTCTTATGCCGTTAACCTCAACGGCGTATCGTATATACACCTGATCGGCTTGGAATTCCGTGATTCCCCGGAGGATCGTAAAGCCCTGTTGCTCGATAATTCCCATTATTGCCTGGTTTCCCGGTGTGTTTTTAAAAATAATGCCGGGTCGGCGACCGTTCATTTGAAAAACAGCAGTTTTTTTAATGAAATTTCCGATTGCGAATTTCAGGACAACGGTAATGGCGAACGGGTGTGGGATTCACATATCTATCTACAAGATTGTGGAGAACTGAACAGAATCAAAAGTAATAATTTTACCCAATCGCAGCCGGGTAATAATTTAACCGACCGCGGGGTGTGGTGCGCCGGAACCTCCAATACCCTGATCACCCAAAATACTTTTCAATACCTGGAAAAAATTGCCCTGTATGTGGGCATCGAGAATGATCAATACGACGCGGGGGATATAGCGCCGGGTTACAATATTGTAACCGGTAACGATTTTGTGCAAAATTCCGGCAGTGCCTGTTTTTTAATTAACACTCATTCCACCACTGTTTCCGGCTGCCTGTTCAGTGAAAACCACGGCGATTATACATTAACAATCCGGGGAAAGGGAGCAGCAGATAACCTGGTAGACGGAAATACATTCAGGGAGAACTGGTCGCTGTTAGCCGATCATTCCGAACAACTCAGCGTTTACCAGGCCGGCGCCGGGAATAGTATAAGCAATAACATCATATACGGCACTCCCGGCAATTCGGTTTTCCAGATTGTAAAAAGCTATTCAGCCATAAATATCATTTCCACAAATGATATTACGATTGAAGGTAACGAGATCTATGATCTCTGCTATCCCGCCACAGTTGATAAAAGCGATTATAATACCGCCTGGGTAAAAACCCCGCAACAGGGCGGCAAAGCCGGGCATGGAATTTATGTGGATGGCGCAGATGCCTTTATACATAATGTTAAAATTATTAACAATAAAATATCTAACCTGGGCGCTTCGGCTATTTCGTTGTTAAATTGTGAAGAGTGCCTGGTTGCGGGCAATACCTGCAGTGGCAATGGCGCCTGGGGCATCAGCGTTCTGGGGCGTCGTAATGTTATTGAAAACAATAAATCTTTCGCCAATGGCTGGATGCACGGTGGCTGCAGCGGGATTAACATTCATGGTATGGGGCCTGATAATATTGTGCGGCAAAACCTTTGTTATAACAATCGCCAGGGCACAGCCGGGGAAACTGGCTGGGACTGGTGGAGCGACGGCAATGGTATCATTGCCGACCAGGGCGCGGACAGCACCTGGATTTATAATAATATCTGTTTCGGCAACGACGGCCCGGGTATTGCCCTTACCGCCAGTTCCGGCTGCTATGTGCTGAATAATACCATTATCGGCAACGGTTATTGCGAGTATGCCGGTTACAAAGCCGGTCTTGCCGTGGTTACCACTCTTGCAGGAGTGCGCGAAGCGCGTAATGAAACGATCATTAATAACATATTTACCGGAAACGCCTGGTACCAATTGAGCATCGCCGATGTGGCGGATCATTCTCATGTACTGCATCATAACCTGTATTACAGCGGACCTGACGCCAAAACCGGGGCGATTATTTATTACCGTGACCTGGATATTCCTGATGAACAGCGGGTGTTTTATAATATTGCCGATTTCCGCGCCTATTGGCAAAACCGGGGCAATGAGCTGTTTGCTAGCGGTTCCATGGATGTTGACCCGCAGTTGTTGTGCGGACTGGCATTACCGGACAGCGCCGCCGGCGTTGCTTTAATGACCGGTTCGCCCGCCCGGCGCGCCGGGGTGAGCCTGCTCAATTGGTTTAATAATGATTTTTACAATGCGGCGCGGCCGTTGAATAATACCTGGGATTTTGGCGCTATCCAATATATCGGCCATGCGCCGGAGGCTTTTGTTTTGCTTGCGCCTGTGGATAAAGAAAAGGTCAAAGACCGCAGCCCGGTTTTACGTTGGCAGGCGGCATATGACAGAGACCCCGGCGACAGTTTGTACTATCGTGTTAAAGTGAGCGCCGCCGTCGATTTTGTTGAAACGATATTTCAGGATACTACGCCGGATACCGAATGGACAGTGCCGGGCGGCCTGAAAGATGACGCCAATTACTTTTGGCAGGTCAGCGCCTGTGATCTGGATGGGCATGAAACGTCAAGCGCCATCTCTTCTTTTGTTACCCCGCTCGATGTTGGCGTGTCCGGCGAAAAAAACGCGACTGAAATACCGGTCCGGTTCCGGTTGTACCCCAATTACCCCAATCCTTTCAATCCTGCCACCACTTTTCAGGTTGATTGTCCGAAAAAAGCCTATATTGAATTAAAAATTTTTTCAGTTACCGGCCAACTGGCCGATATTATTTATAGCGGTATGGTCAACGCCGGGACCTGGCATTTCACCTGGCAGCCCGGTGGATTGCCAACCGGTTTATATCTTGCCAGGCTAGAGAGCGGAACTTGCCGGCAAACTCTTCGACTGTTATATGTTAAATAAGCTTTCCCCTGAACTCCCATAAATGAGCAAGCCCGTCCGGTAATTGCCGGGCGGGCTTGCTGCTATAATATGTTTGTCATTATTTATTCATAACGTAACGCTTCAACAGGATCAACATTAGCGGCTTTGCGCGCCGGGAATAATCCAGCCAGCAGACCAATTAATGTTAAAATTAAAATAGATGTTACCACAACAGTCTGGGAGAGTAACGGCCTGCCTAAAAACTGCATAGCGCCATTTCCGGCCGGCATCATCCATACCATTTTAATAATGCTCATAGAGATAAAAAATCCTAACGCGCCACCTATGCCTGCCAGTAACAGGGATTCAAAGATAAACTGGAATATAATATGCCGTTTTTTGGCGCCAATCGCCCGTTTTATGCCAATTTCCTGGGTGCGCTCTTTAGCAACGACATACATGATGTTGGCAACACCGACGCCGGCAATCAACAGGGTCATGGTACCGATGACTCCCAGGAATATATTGATGCCTTTGAAAACTTTGCCACCAATTTTTTCCTGCTCGATAAAATCCCACATCGGCAGCGCATTTTCATCTGTAGGATCGAACTGGTATTTTTTGCCCATAATCCGCATAACTTCAGCTTTGACCTGTTCGCTGTCTTCCGGATTCCTGGGCTTCACTATCAATTCATGCAAATAACGCCAGCCGTGCATACTTTGGAATGTGGAAAACGGGATGATCGCCCGTTCATCATCCGGGCCGTTATTCATGGAGGTTTGCATTTTTTTCGGCATGGTGCCGATAACTGTAAAAGGCGTGCCGTCGATAGTTATCATTTTCCCAATGGGGTCTTCGGTACCGAACAATTGTTTGGCCATTTCACCACCCAGGAATACCACTCGTTTCTTTTCGACCAGGTCTTTTTGGTTTAAAAAGCGACCGCCGGCGGCGGGATAGGTGCGGCGTAAAAATTCAAATTCCGGGTAAACGCCTTCCATAAAAGTCGAAGCGCTTCTATCGCCATTACGCAGGCGCACCCATTTACCGAGTTGAGCGTTTACCGCTACAATTTCCGGTATGCTTTCCAGCAAAATATGGGCGTCTTCTTCAACCAGATTAACGCCGCGACCAATCGGCAAACCTTTGAATTTTTTTGTCGTCTGTCCGCCATAAATCCGGATGATCTTGTCGCCGGCGTTCAACAGGCTTTGCTGCATGCGAAAAGCCAGACCGTCGCCAAACGCCATTAACAGGATGACCGCCAACGTACCCCAGGTTATGGCGATAGTGGTTAAAAAAGCCCTGGTTTTCTGCTTTTTAATATCATCCAGGAATTCCCGTAATAACATGAATATGTACATATAATTATCCCGTTTTGGTAAATATCTGCCTGTTTACAATGTTTATTTATAGCGCAAACAATCAATCACATTCAATTTTGCAGCGCGGCGGGAGGGAAAGTAGCCCGCCAGGAAACCGATAATTCCCAAAATAGCTATAGATACAAAGGCAACGGATAACGATAATTCCGGGTGCCCGACATAGTCTTCTATCGGCAGCAGCGAGATCAGTTTTATAAGTATAATTGCCAGGGCAAAACCGATGACCGCACTGATACCGATGATGATAAACGCTTCGATGATAAATTGCATCATAATATCTTTGCTTTTGGCGCCGATAGATCTTTTAATGCCGATTTCTTTGGTGCGTTCCTGAACGACCACATACATGATATTGGCCAGCCCGATGCCGCCGACTACCAGCGTAATGGCGCCGATACAGCCTAAAAAGATTTTAAAGCCAAGCGTAAAGTAGAAAATAAACTTGTCCTGCTCGGTGGTATCCCAAATACCCAGCGCTTGCTTGTCGTTGGCGTCGAATTTATATTTTTTGCCCAGCACTTTATATATTTCCGTTTTCACGACCTCATTCATACGCGGGTCTTTGAGCTGGTAGACCATATTGTTAACATAGATAGCGCCGTATATGGACATAAATGTAGTAGACGGGATAAAAGCGCGATCCTGGTCGCGTGAAGAGTAGGACGAAGGCTGGGTTTTCTTTTTAAGCACGCCGATGATCAGGAACGGGGTATCGCCGATATATGCATATTGGCCGATCACATCGGCGTCTTCGCCAAAGAGCAGATCGCGCAGTTCATAACCCAAAAAGCATACCCGGCGCCGTTCTTTAATATCCTGATCGTTCAACCAGCGCCCGCCTTCGACGGCGATTACATTGCGCATGGGCCCATATTCCGGGATAACCCCGGTAACGGCGGTTTGGTTGATCTTGTCGGCATTACGGACCGGTACGCCATAGCGAATGAATTCCGGGCTGATGGCGCTGAACTCGCCGATTTCCGTGCGTAACAGTTCCGCATCTTCAGAAATAAAGCGCATATTGCGTTCCTTACCGTATCCTTCAAAAGGGATGCTGGTGGTACCGGGCCATAAAATGGCAACACCATCGCCCATGCCGTGCATGTTTTTGCTCATGGATTTTTGCACACCCACGCCAAAGGCCAGCAGCAGGATGACCGTCATCGACCCCCAGACGATGCCGAACATGGTCATAAAAGTTCTGGACTTGTATTGGCGCAGGTAGTAAAACACTTCGCGTACTGTATCTGAGATTGGACTCATTTTATAATCCTTTAAATGATTTCCTTTGGTTTCTTTTCCAGAACTTCCTGGCCTTCTTCCAAACCGGAAGTGATTTCAATGGTAACCGCGTCGCTCAGGCCGGTTTGAATGTATTGTTCCTTGGCTTCCGAGCCTTCTGGCGCCGGCAGCATAACGAACGCCGAGTCGTTACGGAAGGTGACCACCCGTTCGGGTATAGACAGAACGCTGTCTTTTTTGGCGATGATAATATTGGCATTAGCCGAGAAGCCGGCCCGCAGCACGGCGCCGTCGGTCTGGTCGATCAATATCTCGACCGGGAACACGGTGGTGTTGTCTTGCTTGCGCGCTTTTAACGAGATCAGGTAAACGCTGCCGGATACTTTTTTGCCGGGCAGAGCGCCGACTTGCAGATCCGCCGCCATGCCTTCCTTGATCTTGCCGACGTCGATTTCATCCACAGTGCCTTTGAATATCAGGTTTTCCATGTTGGCCATTTTCATCAGTTCAGTACCGGCCTGGTAAGAGGTCAGCGGCACAACCGGGTCGCCCAGGTTCACATTTTTTTCCAGAATAAAACCGGTGATAGGCGCTTTAACTACGGTTTCAATATTGGTATCGGCAATTCTGACTTTGCCTTTTTCGATCAGGTCCAGGCTTTCCTGGGCTACTTTTTTGCTCAGTTCAGCTTGTTCAAATTGTTGTTTCAGGTTTTCATATTCCTGGTCGGACAACAAGCCTTTATCCAGCAGTTCTTTTTTCCGACTCAGTTCGCGTTTCAGGGTTTCCAGTTCAATGGTTACCCGTTCCACATTGCGTTTAGCGGACGCCAGTTCCAGCGGCGTCGGGTCGGGGTTCACTTCCAGCAAAATATCGCCTTTATTGACAAAATCGCCCACTTCAACATACATTTTACCAACTACGCCGGATACTTTGGATTTCACGGCGATTTCATTGATCGGCTCGATAGAGCCCACCGCCAGCGCCTTGTCGATAATATCAGCTTTTGCTACTTGGACAGTTTTTTGTCCGGTATCTTTTTTCTTGCCCTTGCTCATTGCCACCGCGCCGACCAGCAGCACGACCACAATCACGCCCGCAATCCAGAATATTCTTTTCTTTGACTTGCCCTTTTTCATTGGATCAGTTCCTCCGTTGTTCAAATATTTATTGTAAAATATGAGCGCTCTCTATGCCATCTAAATGCGATATACGCAGGGGGGAATGAATTGTTACAAAAAAATCTGAGAGCTAATGGAGAAATGCAATTACGAATTGAGAATTACGAATGAGCTAACTTAGATTTTGCAAGCCCTGGGTTTTAGCGCCGCCGCGAGTGTTGCGGGTGTGGTTGCGGGAAAGTTTGGGATGTAGATATGAAACAGGGCTTCGGAGGAGCGTCCATAGTGTTTATGACTGACTTGCAACTGGATTTATTGTTTTGATTTTATTGGTTAATTGCTTTTTCTATTATCTCTTTGATAAATTCCGGAATTGTCTGTCCCGAATCATTGGCGTCTTTCATTAATTTGTCATAATGTTGTATTTCATCGCCTTGCCATATCAAATCAACACGACGTACCGGGTGCATAGCCACATGAGAATAATTCTCCGGGTATGCCCAGTAACAGGTAAGACAAATTTCTTTATCTTTTTTATTCTGCCAATTTTCACAATGTTCACAGGACCATGATTTTGCCCGATTTGCAGAACCGGACAATAACATAAATTCATCCGGATCAGCATTTTTTACATCACCCGCCACTTCATAAGGAATACGATGGTCGATTTGTAATTCCGGTTCACCCATCTTTTCAAGATAAATAAAGCATTTACATCCATATTTCTCGATGAGAAAACTTTTAATCTTTTTTGACAGACCAGTCCGACCTGATTGTTTTCTGAATTGTTTACTGGTTACATCGCCAAAACGATAAGCAGCTATCTTTCTGCCATCTGAACCGGTTACCCGATAGGTTTCAATCGTAATGCCATGCTCACGGACATCACGAATTGCTCTTGGTGGATGATTATACCCATATTTTCCCTTTATTTCTTCTGTTGTAATATGACCATACTTTAAAATATGGTCAATGACAGTTTTAGGACGTTTTGCAGTAACAGCGTTACATAGTTCAAGAAATTTTTTTGGGTATTTGTGTGGCATAGCCGGTTTTGGGCTCCATTAATACGAGTTGTTCAGTCTTTTGACGTTTATGAAAATGAGGCAAGGCATAAACTTCCTCTGCAAGGCGAGGCGACAAGTATAATGATTCTATAGTAATATCATCTCTATTCAGTAAAGTAGCTTGCGTTGAACGTCCGGCCTCCAGTTCAATTAAAGTGAGGTCGAGACTCTCCGGTAAATGAACACCAAAGGTCTTGTTGCCTGTCCGTCCGTCATAGCTGACAGCGTAGCGTACATTACGGGCATTGAGATCTTGCAGCGCAGCAACAAATTCATTAAAGACTATACCAGAATAATAGCGGGAATCCCTGTCACCGCACACACCCTGGTATGGAGGGTCCATATAAACAACATCATCTTCTTTTACTTCCAACAATACTTGTTTGTAATCGAGAGAGGTTATTTTTGCTTTTCCTTTTAAAAGATAAGAGACGCCAAGAATATTTTCCCGCATGGTTTCGGGACGAGTTCCGTGTCGTCTTTTATCCGGACTTTGATTAAAGAGGCCCTCGCTATTGTAACGAACAGAACCTTTTACGCAGCGGGAAAGCAAATACAGAAATAACCTGGGATCGCGTGTGCGGTTGAAATCCTCTCTTACCTGATAATAATGCTCCAGGGAATCATCATGCTGTTGATTCCAGAGTTTTTTATAAAAATCAGCCAGTTCAACCGGGGAATTTATGACAAGCTCTAACAATTCTGCAAGTGGTTTGTTATAATCATTAATCCAATAGGATTTAGACCGGTTCCGTATGGCAATGGCTATGGAAATGGCCGCAGTTCCGGCAAAAGGCTCTACTAGTCCGGAAAATTTATCAGGAAGATAGCGGAGAATGGTAGAGGCCAGCGCTCTTTTACTGCCCTGATATTGTATAGGATGCGGAACCTTCATTTATATTTCCTGGATTTTATAAACTTGTTGTAAATTAAAATAATATGCAATCATTGTCAATATAAATATTACAAATATATTACATTTGTATTACCCAGGAACTGATGTCAATAGTCAATAACGACGGACAAAAGATCATTGCAAAAGGTGATTATTAAGTGATGTTGGCGGCTTTTTTTCCGTCCGGCGCGGCCTGGATTTGATCGCTGCCCCAGCGATTACAGCTGTGTTTGCGGTAAAATAGGGGATGTAGATATGAAGTAAAAAAAGCCCGCCTGGGGAGGCGGGCCTGTGATTGTAGAATGATAGATAAAAATTATAGTTTGATTTAAAAATATTTTAGCAAATGAAAATTCAATTTGTTTAACAATTTATTGTTACATTCTATAATAATTTAAATTTTAAAACGTAATCCGCAAAAGTACTTCCATTCATAATCCATATACCCATATCTTGTGCATATTTTTTTGCACGAAATTCAACTTCTGAAGTAGTCCAAAACGCATATAACACTGGTGTAAGTGCACATATTTTTTTATCATTTCTAAATTGCTCAAGTTTATGTATCGAACTGCCAATAAATTCACGTAAAACTTTTTCTGTTACATGGTTATTCTCTGCATATCTTTTAGCTTGACCAATTACTACAATTTTTGAATATTTCGGTGTAATTATTTCTGAATTAAAAGCAAATTCAAAAGCATAGAAATCTATACCACCATCCCTTGTTTGAGGTGTTATTGAAGCCTGAGCACCAAGTTTTTCTAACAAATTAACACAAAGATGCTCAAATTGAATTGGATCAATAGAATACAGCTTTTTTTTTATTTCTGACACATGTATGTTAACTGATCTTATATAAGGATTTATTTCATTATCTATCTCAAATGATTCGATTTCACCATTAAATTTTGAATCTGCATAAATATTCCGTAGCATCTCAGAAATATGGTTTAACTCTTCTTCTACTAAATCTGATATTTTTGAATCGCTCCATTTTTGAATATTTTTTTTTAATATACCAAAAATAATATCTTTTAAAGGTAACCACTTATCATTTGATAATTCATTGAGTATCCAAGTAACAATTATTTGAGATGATGGCTTTGACATTTTTGTCACTTTTTAAGTTTATTTCGATCATCTAATACTAAATCTACTCGATTGCGTAGTTGATTTAATGCTTCTAACTCTTTTTCATCCATATTTCTTAACATATCAGGTGTTAAAGATTTTAATGCGTCTGTTGCTATTAATATTTTCGGATACCAATCCTCTGGATGATCAGTTTCATATTTAGCTAAAGCTCTACTTATTGATCCTTCTGGTGATCGAAAAATTTTAAAGGCATTTTCATCATCTAAAAACTGAGCTAATTCACGTACACTTTTTGCTTCAGGGAGTTTGGGACTATTATTTTCAGTTGAGACCATCCAACTAAAAAATTCATTTATATTGCTTAAATTTATAAATTGTTCTTTTGAATCATCCCAACCTAACCATTTTTTTACATTTGGTCTTTTAAGTGCTTCTTCAAAGTAGCTATACATTTGAGGTTCTGCAAATTCTCCAAATTCCTCATCAGCTTTCATTTGTTCAAGACCTAAGTAACAACGATATGCTTGGTTTGCTGTTCGTGTGGATAACCCTAAACTTTGAGCAGAATCTTGAGGAGACATACCAGATTTTCTTAAAACAAAAATTGCTTTAGCTTTTTGATAAGGCCCCCATTCTTTAACGCCAGATACGTGCCTTAAACCAGGTAATATCAAAAATGCAGAAGCCGGTGCGAGTTTATCATCTAACAATAAACAATCTAATTGAGAAAAGTTTTGCAACTGTTCAGGTGTAAAATTTTCTTTACCTATTTGGTGTAATTCAATTAACCACTTTAAGGCTGATATCCTTCTATTACCTTCTACAACTATATATTTATCGTTTTCATTTTTACTATTCCATTTTTTTACAATAATTCGGTCTACCGGTAAAAATCCAATAGTTTTTATTGTGTCTTTTAATTCATTAACATCGAAGGAATCATCTTTCATTTTTTCAAAAGTGTTAGCTTGAACTTTTTCATCAGCATATCTTGCTTCAGGAACTACTATTAATTCCTCTCCTAATTCTGAAAATCTTGGATTATTGGGATCAAGTAGAACATTATTAATATTTATTCGAATAGGTTTTAAAAATTTAGATAGATTTAACATATACACTCCTAATAAAAATCAATAGTGTCTAGTATAAATATAATATTTTTCGTTTTTGATGTAAAAAGTTCATTAAAGCCACGCACTAATAATACTTGTTCCATATAAAACTGTTGAACTTGTTATTTGAACGCGGGATATACTAAAAGTCAAAAATCTCTATTTGAGCTTGGAACAAAACTCCAATCCTCATTAAGTAAATCATCTAACTCACCCATAGTTGACATGTCCATTTCTTCCTTATATGCCCTTAGAAATAAAAGCATCATTTCATGTCTTTTTTTTGCTATTGAACGACCCGTTGTAGTTGCCATTTGATCGCTTACCCAAAGTAGTTTTGAAAAAAAATGATATATTGGAGATGGATCTGGGCCAATTAAACTCATTCGTTTTTTGGGGGGAGGATCAAGTGGCCATTCTACTCTTCCAAGTTCTTCACAACCATGTGCAGCAGCAAAAGCAAACACACGAGCGATTCCTCGTGCACCAATTGCATCCAACCAATCAGCATCACGAACGCATTTTGCCTCTAAGGAGATTGGCTTAAGACCTATTTCATGAGCACCGTATGAGGAACTAACAATACATTCATATACGGCATTTAATTCTGCATCCATAAAGCCCAATGTTTTAAGAAATTTGACTGCTGTCTGTGCAGAGTATTCAGTATGCTGTTCAAATATCAATTGGCGACGGGGCTCGAAATCATGAAAGAAAGCTGCGACTGAGACGGTTCTTAAATCCGCACCTTCAGCTTTAGTTATAAATCTTGCATATTTTACAACACTCTCAACATGATCTAGACCATGGGCCAAATCATGTCCTTTACTCAGGTTATCGGTAATATATTGCATTATTGCTATTCTTTCTTCCCTTGATAGATCTTTGGTTTTTGATGATGAGAGTGGTAGAACATCTGTAATTGGTTCAAATAGTACGCGATGTATCGGGGGTCTAATCTTTTTACAAACTAATTGAGGTTCAATTAGTTGACCAAGTGATACAACTTCTGCAAGACAACCACCACCACATTTTTGTTTAACTCGACAAGAATTGCAATCATTTGTAAGCTTATATTCTTCGATTGCATCCTTTGTCCTACTCCCAAAGTCAGATAAGCGTTTGTCTATGTCTGTAATATGGTCATTCAATATGTTACCCATTAAAAATGTATCCTTGGGCAAATTCGCAAAGAGATGACATGGGTAAACATCTCCGTTTGGCTCAATATGAACAATACTTGTCCCTGCTGGACACAACTGAAGTGGTGCATTAAAACGATAAAAATTAACAAATCGAATTACAGAATTTAGTTCTAAAGGAACATCTAAATCTAATAAACTTTTTCGAATAGCGGCTTCTTTAGCTCTAACACCTGATTTAATATAGCCTATATCATGCGGATATGTAAAGTAAAGACTTGAAAAAGAGGGATGCTCTTTTACAAGTAAAGATAAATCAGATAAATAAGTTCCGATATTAATTAAAGACGCAGATGTAACAACACCAGTTACTTTAACAGGAATATTTTCCTCATCACATCGATGAAGAATTCGTTTAACACATTCAAGTTGACGAACAACTTTCTCTCGCGTTTCAGTAGACTGAGGGTCTATACTTATATTTAATGCACGAGGATGAAGCTCTAATAGGGATTCAACAAAATCAATATCATGAATGTAATTTGTGGATATTGAAAATGAAATATTAGCAGACCGTAGTGTATCGCAAACATCGGGTAGAGATTCTCGCACCCAATAAAGCTCACCTCCAGTAAGAAGTACGTCCTGAATTCGAAGCCCCTCCATTTTTAGGATTACTTTACGAAAGTCTGCGGGATGTAATATTCGCAAAGGATTCCCCATACGTTTTTTGGTCTGGAAGCAATAAGAACAACCGAAGGTGCATTTGTGCGTTATTTCCCAGACGAGCTTTCTTCCGTTTTCTGGAACAGTTTTAAAACAACATTCTCTAAATTCATATTCAGTTATTTTCAATAAAGATACTCCATAATTCAAAGTAGTTTAGCATATTTAAAATTATCAATAATATGTTTACTTTCAACTAACTATTAAAATTATTCTGTTTCTTCGGTTAAAACTATTTTGAAGCTTGGAAAATTTAATGAAAAATTGTCAATATTATTTATTAATAATCATTGTCCAATTGGCTTTAAATGCTGAAAATTTGATGATTTTAAATTTGTTTTATTTAAAATTTGTCTCGATAATATGTCTTTCCGTATTGCCAACATAAACTCACCTAAAGCGGTCTCTTTTTCTTGATCAGATTTTTTTGCATCTTTATGTACTGTCTCTAAAAATAAATATCCTTTTTCAATAACTTCATCCGGTGCATATAACCAACAAATATTTAATTGATCTAGAAATTTTAGTCTAAGTTTTGCGTCTTGTGTTGAGATATAGAATCCACGAACACTTCTTATTAGTGCTATATAGCTTTCTTCTTTTCTCTTATATTGTTCCCACTGAATTTTACTTCGTTCATTAAATAACCAACTACTAGTAGCAATTAGCACAGGAATTAAAATCTTCCATAACTCCAGAGAAAATAATTCTTTAAGTGGTTTTTTTATGAGGTTAGTTTTTTTCATATTTCAATTTAAATTACTCCAAACACTATTCTTGGTTGAAAAAATTAAGCTGAACTTTATTCTTTAATATAATTTATACCTCAAATTTTTCGATTTGAAAATAATAGATTTCAAATAGTTAAAAAACAATATGTATAATAAAAATTAAACTCCAAATCTCTAGGTCACAAATACCCCGTATCCACAACAATATTTAATTAATTTCACGGAAAAAAGCAAGAAATATTTTGTATTTGAAGAAAAATTTTAGGGTAGGTAATCATTACTTCTAAGGTTATCACTGCAGTCGCACCCTTTTCCCTTGGCAAATATAAAGCTTAAAGATAACAATAAGGTGTGCCAAAACCCACCCTGTAAATATCAAGTCTATTCCCTTTTACCTCGCCAATTCCAAAATCTCCATCACTTCTTTGGCGGTGATGGCGCCGTGTTCGCCGAGGCTGACGTTGCGTTTACCCAGTTGTTCGGCGGCTGGCCGGCATTGTTCCGGGGTCAGCTTTTCATCGCTCAAGCGTACCGGCACATTTAGTCCGGCAAAAAACTTTTTGGTTTTGCTGATAGCGGCGTCGATGGCCTGTTCGTCATTTTTAGTTTGCACGCCCCACACGCGGCGGGCGTATTGCGCTAGTTTGGGGCCCTTGACCGCGCGCTGGTGTTGCCAGACGGCCGGCATAACGATCGCCAGGGTGCGGGCATGGTCGATGCCGAACAGGGCGGTCAGTTCGTGACCGATCATGTGCGTCGTCCAGTCCTGCGGCACGCCTACGGCAATGAGGCCGTTCAGCGCCATGGTGGCGGCCCACATGATATTAGCGCGGGTTTCATAATCGTTTGGATTTTTCATGACATTGTGGCCTTGTTCAACCAGGGTCATGAGAATGGATTCGGCAAAGCGATCCTGCAACGGCGCATTCACATCGTAGGTCATGTACTGTTCCATCACATGCACAAACGCATCGACAATGCCGTTGGCTACCTGGCGTTCCGGCAGGGAATAGGTGGTCTCCGGGTCGAGAATGGAAAATACCGGGTACACATAGCGGCTGGACATGGCCAGTTTTTGGCCGGTCTCCTGTCGGGAAATAACGGCGTTGGTGTTCATCTCCGAACCGGTGGCCGGCAGGGTTAAAACGCTGCCCAGCGGCACCGCCGAGCTCACTTTAGCGCCTTTGCTTAATATATCCCAGGGTTCCTTGCCGGGGAATTTAATGGCGGCGGCAATAAATTTCACCGCATCCAGGACCGAACCGCCGCCGGCCGCCAGCAGAAAATCTATCCGCTCCTGTTTCGCCAGTTCCACCGCCTGCATACAGGTGCTGTACTGGGGATTGGGTTCGATGCCGGAAAATTCGGCCAGGCGAACGCCCTGCAGCGCCTCGATGATCTGGTCATATACGCCGTTTTTTTTGATCGAACCGCCGCCGTACAGCAACAGCACTTTGGAACTTTTATCAACCAGGGCGGATAATTCCTTTATTGCCCCCTTGCCAAACACTATTCTGACCGGATTATAATACTGAAAATTGAACATAACTTCCTCACTTAATTATTTTCAAACTGGTGAATACCGTTACCGGAAAATCTATTTCACTAGGTTTTAACAGGCAAACCCGGTTAATTATTGCATAATATAATGCAATTTTTTTAAAACGCAACACGTGTTTGGCGTCGTCCTGGGCGCCGGTTGAACTGTTCGCGCGAGCAGACAAACAATCCGGATTGGCATTGAAAGTAAAATTGAAAAGTAAAGCCCCAGAAAAAGAACAAGGGAACCTGTAGGGGTTCCCTTTTCTCTATTTAATAATGACTCATGGTAACCTTCACCATTCTTTTACGGGCTTCCTGGCGTTTGCGTTTCTTCTTTTCAGAGGGTTTTTCGTAAAAGCTTCTTTTCTTCAACTCTCTGAACAAGCCCTGTTGCTGGATCTGCTTTTTAAAAACCTTTAAAGCATTTTCCAAGTTTGTTCCGTATACTCTGACCATAACTCACATTTCACCTCCTTGAGTGACTTTAGTTGATCAGGGCATAAACAATTCAGCATTTGAATTGCGGCGACCTTCATCTATTTCACAATACAAACACCAATATGTTCCCATTTATTTTGTACTTTTTTAATTCAACCTTTCATTTATATAATCATTAACATGGATGAACAGTCTGTTTATTTCCTCATTTTGCGGCAATACACTGCGGATGGCGTCCAAATAACCGCGCTCCTTGAGTAACTGCAAGGAAATATTATAATTTAAATCAAAAACCCAACCCACCAGTAATAATTTAAAATCATTCAGGTTTTGTAAATGGGCTGTTTTTACAATACCGTTTTTGAACAGATCTGCATATATTGCCGGTGTAAAACCCGGGGTATCCGGCAAGCTGAACTCGATGGCTTCGTTTTTTATTTTGTTTTTCGCGTTAAAATAGTCCGTTACCACTTTCCAGATATCCAGTTTGTCCGCATCGCGCAGCATTTTAGCCAGAACAATGGAGCGGGCATCCTGACTATCCGGCAGGGCAGCCCGGTTGTGCCAGGCAACGGCATTGCGGATCTGCGCTTTTTCGACCGGATCGATGTCGTCCAGAACCCGGTATCGTGAAATAATTTCCAACCCCAGTTCCGCATGATTAACGGATTTGGCGTCCATAAATGTGCGGTACTGTTGAAATTGTTCAAACCGGCCGATATCGTGCAATAAAGCGCAGATTTCTGCAACCGGCAGTTCATCGGATGTAAACGATAACTCTCCGGCAATAGTCAAAATGTTGTCGCACACCCGTAATGTGTGCTCTTTTTTCAACGTATAATTCTGCCGGATAAACTGGTCATCGGAGGTAAAGCCATTGACATATTCAAAGAACCAGGTTTGTATCTTGAAAAAATCTTTACGAACCATTACGTTTTTTCATTATCTCTATAGCAAATCAGAATTTCTTTTTGTAAATTATTTAGATGGAAATCACCGGTCTAAAATCTTAATTTATCATAATATTTTATATTTCCAACGAAATAATTGCCAGCAGAGTAACAAAAACGGATTAATAACGTATACCCGTTCTAAAATAAGGAGAGCATCATGAAACGTAGTTCGTTAGTTGTTATCTTATTACTCGTATCCGTTGTGTCGGTATTTTCGCAAACCCGTTTTCAGGGCGGGCTGAATTTATTGATTGGGGCGCCGCAATCGGAATTTAAAGAAAATGTTGATAACGTTGGCATTGGTCTGGGTGGACATTTCGGGTACAACATTCCCCAGTCTCCTTTTATTCTGGGGGGCTCGCTGGGATTCCTGATTTATGGCAGCGATACCCGTGAAGAACCTTTCAGTCCGACGATCCCCGATGTGTGGGTTGACGTTACCACCACCAACAGTATTTTCCAGGGGCACTTGATGTTACGGGTACAGCCGCAGGAAGGTACTTTACGTCCTTATCTCGACGGTCTGTTTGGTTTCAGTTATCTTTCCACGACCACCGAAGTTAAAGACCAGGGTTGGGATGATGACGATAATATCGCCAGTTCCACCAACCAGGATGATTTTACCTCCAGTTATGGCGGTGGCGGCGGATTGATGATCAAAGTCTACGAAGGCGTAAATCAGAATGATTCCCCGTATACCATTTTTGTTGACCTGGGTGTGCGCTACCTGGTAGGCGGTAATGCGGAATACCTGAAAGAAGGTTCGATTGAAATTAAAAACGGCAAAGTTTATTACGATCTGAGCGAATCCACCACCGACCTGATGATCTATCAGATAGGCGCTGCAATTAATTTTTAAGTGTGGTAAGTTACAGTCGGTTTAAAGTGTGATAGTGTGAAGACCGGGCAGCTTTTAAAGGTTTGCCCGGTTTTTTTATTTTTTCGGGGAAATTATATTATAGTTTTTATGATCTTGCAAACAACCGGCTGTTACTTTTTAGAGCACACCCAAATCTGCACCACGGCATTTTTGACATCATCTTTATTTACTGCCCGGTGTACCTGAACCTCTTGCAAAATTTCCTGCGGATTCTTTTGCAATTGTGGAGCTGTGAAGCGGCGAATCAAATTTCTCAGCCGGTTCGGAATAAAACGCCGTAGTTTTAAACGATCTTTGCTCACAAACGCATAATATTTGCCGGTGGTTTGCAGCACTCCTTTGCGTTGATAATAGGGTTGGCAATCGGCAAAATATTGCGTCAAAAGAGATTCAAGTTCATCAACATTCAGTTCGTTGACATGATCGGGCGTTTGGCTGATTTTACTGTACACATCATGATTGGGTGTCGATAGAACCAGTATGCCGCCGGGTTTTAATACCCGTTGCAGTTCATTAAGAAATTTTCCTGCTTTATCACGGGGTATATGCTCAAAAGTTTCAAGCGAAACGACCAGATCAAAAGAATGATCGGCAAAATCCAGACTGGTTGCATCCGCATGAATGAATTGCATATTATCTTTTTTATAATTACTCCTGGCATAATCGATAACCTGAGCAACAATTTCCACGCCTGTAACCTGCGCCGCTTTATGCGCCAGTAAATAACTGCCGAAACCCAGGCCGCAGGCGGCATCCAGAACTGTTTTCGCTTCGCAAAAGGTTGCCGCAAACTTGTACAAGGCTATGTAACAGAGATACCCGTACTGACTTGAAAAAGAGTGACTGGCAATATTTGCCGGTTTGATCTTTTCAATAAATTCCAGGTCCGGCCAATCAGCCGTTATCTGTGCAGGCGTCTTTACTCCGGTTTCGTTCATAAATTACTCCATTGTATAATTATACCTGAATTTCTAAATTGATAGAGAAGAAATATAATTTTTTACAATTACTAACGATGGGCAGTGTCCCACTGTTGTCGTATAGAACATGAAAACATTTAATATCTTATTATTCAATAATTTATCACTGTAGTGGAACACTGCCCATCCTACCTGGTTCTTTTAGAAATTTAAGTTATAATATGTTTTCCTGTTCATTTTTAAGAAAAGATAATAAAATTATTGCTCTGTTACCAGTTAAAAGATACTTTTACTGTGAAAATAAAAGTCAACTTTACTCAAATAGCCCAGGGTGTTTGCTGTCAATAAATTGCCGGATGGTATTGTATAATTGCCGGGGATTTTCCAGCGCCATGGCATGACCGGCGTTTTCGATATAAAAGACCGGTACGCCGTTGTCATGCAGCAGCTTCTCAGCCGGAAAGAGAGTACGGTTTTTATCACCATAAATATAGCAGGAGTTGTTAATGCGGCCAAGCTTATCAACCAGGGGTAATGCCGAATCCTGCACGGTATGCAGGGCGCTTTTGTAGAGCGCTTTGCTGTTTGTCGCGGCAAACGTTTCCGCATAGTCGCGCATGGCCGGGTCTTTCATACCGGCTAACCGGAAGCCCCGTTCCAGTTCCTTCCGGCCATGAGTGGTGAATTCGGTAAATGACATTGCGGCCACTTTACCGGACAGAAAACAGTCCTCCGGGGTGAGATTACCCTCAAGATTGATAAGCGATAGGGTTCGTCCCGGCGCCAGTTCCGCCATGTTCATTACCACCAGGCCGCCCATGGAATGGCCGCAGAGATGAAAATTTATAATTTGCAGGGTGTCGAGTAATTTCAGAACCAGCAGCGCCTGATCGTGCATTGTAAACGAAAATCCAGGCGGGACCGGACTTGCCCCAAATCCGGCCAGGTCAACGGCAAGGAGGGTAAACTCTAGCAGCGGGGGAGCAGAAAAAGCGAAACGAAAATGCTCCTGGTTCGAGCCAAAGCCGTGGATGAAAACAAGAGCCTCCTGTCTGTTTGTGCGCCGCAGGCGATACGCCAGGCCGGTCTCTTTATCGAAACAAATCATTTGACCGGTATTTGTCATTTCCCCGCGTTACCGAGCTTTTCCATCAGTATGGCAAAAGCGATAATGCCGACAATGATCATATATGCCCAGGGATTGGCAAAATTTAGCGTCCAGCCCAGCAGCTTGTTGCGTTTGGGAACAAACAGGCGCCGATCCTGCAGGTTATAATAGAAAATTCCCCACTTGTAGTTTTCATCGTTATCGAGCATAGTCTTCTCCTGTTTTAGCAGATATTTTTAGGAATGCGATAATTTCAAGCCAATAATACCAATAATGATAAATGAAACAGAAACAATGCGAATGACTGAGGCCGGGTCTTTGAACATCACTACGCCAAGAACAAAAGCGCCTACCGCGCCGATGCCGGTCCATACTGCATAAGCTGTTCCCATCGGGATACCTTTTTGCGCCAGCCACAAAAACCAGCCGCTGGCAATCATGGCAAGAATAGCGAAAACTATCCACATGATTTTATGCGGGGTGGTTTGTGATAGTTTCAAGCCCAACGGCCAGCCAATTTCAAACATCCCGGCGATGAGCAGATAGATCCAGGACAAAGTTCCTCCTTGTTTTTTTCCCTTAAGGTGTTCGGCCCGGTATTAGCCAAAAATCTCCATAACACAATCCCGGCAGTTAAAAGCCAGGCGAAAACGGCGCCCCTGTTCGTCTACCAGCCAGAGTGGTTCTTTATAGCCGGCGCTGGGGTTTTGTTTGGGGCAAACGCCGAGTTGATATGCAAGGCAATACCTGGTTGTCATCACCTTGCGGTTGCGCATATCCAGTCCGCTTTCCGCCGCCGGTTCAATTTCGGTTACGCCATGCCGGCGGTAAAAGGCTGCGGCTTGTTCGTTCAAAACGTTGCCGTTAAAAGACAGCCTGGTTTGCGGATAAGGTTCGTTATTTTTAAATACGTTACCTTTTATAGCCGGGCGGTTGCGCAAGCGTTCCGCGCGCAGTTTTTCTACTGCTTCACGGCGCAGGGCGTTCAATTGCGCCACCGTATAAAAGTATTGTTCCGCCCCGTCGATATGTACTTGGGCTTTAAATTCGCTGTCCCCCAGTTTACCGAGTTGCTTGACTAGGGTAGCGAGCATCGCCTGGGGTTTTTCGGAGCGAACCTTTTCTGCGACAAGTTCGGCTGCTGCCATAGTGCCGTCGGCATCGGTCATCGTCACCGCCAGTCCGGTCGCAGTGGCGGCGCATTGTATTGTCACCGGGATATACCGGCGCGGCCGGCTTGACGAGACCTGTTTTTGAAATGCCTGGTCGCGGTTGCGGTAGAGTATTGTTCCCGGGGCAATTCCCTGCATCTTTTCGGGGAAGATCCACGGGCCGGCAACACGATTGACAAATGTTCCGGCAAGTTCATTATTACTGTCGAAAAACGCCAGGCCGTCTCCCGCAGTGAGAACGGCCTGGGTTTCAAGGGTAAATGAATTATCATCCATTGCCGTTACTTTTCCTAAGAGTTGCCCAATCATTTTCGGTGTATCCAGTGATGCCAGTTCTTTGGAACGGCCGGACAGGAAATAAGACGTATAACCCCGGTTAAAGTTCTTGTCCAGGTCGGGGACAAAATCAATTTCACTCATTCCTGAAGAAGATCGCCGCCATTGGCGTTGTTGCAGTTCCGTATCCAGCAGACGCCGGTAGGCGCTGACCACGTTTTTGACATAATTTTCGTCTTTTAGTCGGCCTTCAATTTTAAACGAAGTGATCCCCGCGTCCAGAAGAGCGCCGAGGTGGTTGGAAAGGTTCAAATCCCGCAGCGACAGCAGGTAGCGGTCGTTGATGATTGTTTTGCCGTCGGCGTCTATCAGGCTGTATTTACGGCGGCAGGGTTGGGCGCATTCGCCGCGATTGCCGCTGCGTCCGCCAATGGCGTAGCTCATATAACACTGGCCGCTATAGCTGACGCACAACGCCCCGTGTACGAAAAATTCCAGTTCAATGGTGGTAGCTGCGCGGATGGCGCGGATTTCTTCCAGGCTCAGTTCCCGCGCCAGTATGACACGCCGGATGCCGATCTTTTCCAGAAAAGCGACCCGGTCCGGAGTGTGGTTGTGCATTTGCGTGCTGGCGATAAGGGGGATGGGAGGCAGGTCGCATTCCAGCAAGCCGGCATCCTGGATGATGACACCGTCCACACCCATTTCGTAGAGTTGCCGGATGAGTATAACCGCTTCAGGTAATTCGCGGTCGGTGAGCAGGGTATTGACGGTGACGTAGATTTTTGCCCAGTATTTATGCGCTTCGTGCAGCAGCTTTTCGATGCCCGGCAGGGTGTTGCCGACGCGGGCGCGGGCGCCGAACCGCGGCGCGCCGATGTACACGGCATCCGCGCCGCAGTGGAGCGCGGCAATACCGGCGTCAGGATCGCGCGCCGGGGCCAGTAATTCTATAGATGGAGTCGTCATGAATGTATTTTAAAATAAAACCAGTTTTATTGACCCTAGTATACAAAATTTCATATTTAAAGGCAATGTGAAAAACCTGGTGTTAATGAATATTACAGCAGTGATCGCGCCGGGATTCATATCCCGGTGCGGAGAATAAAACAGGATTTCTAACCCTGGTGTAATGTCTAGTAATAATGATGGGTTAGAAACCCAAAAGACATTTCCCGTCCGGGGTTGTGAAACCCCGGACGATCTGAAAGTACGCGAATATTTATTAGCGTTTATTGGTGTGTATTCGCGGTTGATTGTAGCGCAACTAACAGTTACCGGGCTACAATGACACTCTGCCCGACTGACGGCTGATAACTGTAAACTGATAACTTTTATAAAATATTTCTTGCATATTTCCGCAAAATTCGCTTACTTTTATCGACAATCGATATGGATTTCTATTACATGGGTGCGGCGGGATTTTCTTGTATATTATATGATGTAAAATTTAATACAGATTTTGATATTTTTAATTAATTTTGTGAAACGAAAAATTTTGTACTAGTAAACTAAAATATATGAGAAGGTTACTACAACAAATCAATTAAAGTTATAAAACAAAAGACTTTAATAGACAAAGGATATTTGTATTTCAAAAATAATATGAGGGTGATTTGTAAAAATGTTATTTAATAAAGTGAGACCTTTTTTAATTAAAAAAATCAACATAATAGTAAGGACAAAATGAAAACACAACTTATGTCAATATCAAAAATCTTTACAGAGCGTCTCCTTAGAATCCCTGATTATCAACGTGGCTTTGCATGGACAGAAAAAGAATTGCGAGATTTCTGGAATGATCTTACTCAACTAGAAAATGATTAAAACCATTACACTGGCGTTCTAACATTAGAAGAGGTACCGGTTAAACAAGTAAACCAATGGTACGATGATTTGTGGATTATTAATTCTAAAAACTATACACCCTATTATGTAGTTGATGGACAACAAAGATTAACTACTACTATAATTCTAATTCAAGCAATTGTTGAGTGCGTGCCTGATAATACTCGATTAAATTTTACTTCTACCGAAGAAATTAAAAAAAAATTTATTTACGATTCTAAAAATGAAGGTATATCACGGTCTTATCTTTTCGGTTATGAAAAGGATAATCCTAGTTACGAATTCTTAAAAGCAAATATTTTCCTCGAAAAAACAGATAGTTCTTTACCTGTGCAAGAAACAATATATACGTACAATCTTGAATTTGCTAAAAAATATTTTTTAGCAAATTTAAAAAAACTCTCTTTTGAACAAATAGAAAGACTTTACAAAAAAATAACACAAAATTTTCTTTATAACATTTATTCAATATCAGATGATGTTGATGTCTTTGTTGCATTCGAAACAATGAATAATCGTGGGAAGCCATTATCACATTTAGAACTTCTAAAAAATAGGTTGATTTATCTTTCAACAAAATTCAAGACAGATGATTTTGAGAAACAAAAACTTCGCATTTCAATTAACGAAGGATGGAAATCTATTTACCACTTTCTTGGTAGAAATAAAGAAAAAATACTGGATGATGATATTTTCCTTAGCAATCATTTTATAACATATTTCAGTGATGCTATTCAATCAAAAGAGAGTTTACTAAGGGATATTCGCTTTAGAAGACATTTAAACAATTCTAATTCATGGCTAGGGGAATATTTATTAGAACAAGTATTCACACCCAAAAACATTGCTGTAATAAATCCTGAAGTTTCCTTGGAAGATGAACTAAAAATTGAAAAAATATATAATTATGTCCAAAGTTTAAAGGAATCGGTTAAACTATGGTATCATTTACTTAATCCCCATCATAGTCTCTTACCTGAAAAAGAAAAATTTTGGCTTGAAAAATTAAATAAACATCCATCACCAATCGCAACAACAGTAGCCCCATTAATAATGACTATTTATGAAAAAGAAAAGAAAGAACAAACGAGATTATCTTTCTTAAAATCTCTGGAACGATATTTGTTTGTTCAAACGCTTAATAGATATGCTTATATTTCTGACTTTAATCAAACAAAATTATTCAACATGATAAATCTTTTTATAAAAGGTGAGTTTTCAACTGATAAAATAATTAAAGAAATTGACGAAATTGTTAACTCTTTTATTGGAAAAAAGGAAAATATAGAACAAATTATTTCAGATATGAAAAATTCTGGGTTTTATAGGTGGGTTGGAATAAAGTATTTCCTATACGAATATGAAATTAGTTTGAAAAACCGAACTAAAACTTATCGAGAAAAATTAAATTGGGAGCAGTTTATAGATAATGGCTTGTCTGAAGGAGAAGACAAGAGAGATTATTATACCATTGAACACATTTACCCACAAAACTCCAAAAAATCTTATTGGACTGAAAAGTTTAAATATTATTCAGATAAAGAAAGGAGGTTACTTAAAAACTCATTAGGTAATTTAGTTCCTCTTTCAGAGAAAAAAAATCAATCATTTGGAAATGAAAGCTTTGAAGTAAAAAAGGGCATACCTAAATCAATGGTAGGCTATAGATATGGTTCTTATTCAGAAAATCAAATTGCTAATTATGAAAATTGGACAGCAAAAGAAATTTTGGAGCGTGGTTTAAAAATGATTGATTTTTGGGAAAAACGTTGGAATTTTATTATTGGTGATAAGAAAGAAAAAGCAAAATTTTTACATATTGAGTTTGTTATTGAGAAAGAAGGAATTTCTTTAGATTAATGTAACTTAATAATTGTATTCTTATATTGCAAACCATATCAAGTATTGTAAACTATGTTTTTTACTATCTCATAGCATATTTGATCACACTGGAATTCATAACATACTGTTAAAAATGAACCAGAATTTCAAAACTTGGAATCCAGTTAAATTATGAAAATGGGTTGGAAACCCGAAAGCATTCCCCGTCCGGGGTTGTGAAACCCCGGACGATCTGAAACTGCAAGTTAACCAAAAAACCCCATTCAACCGACTGCCCTCAAAAGTGTAGCCCACCTCGCCGCAAATACGACAAATATCAAGCCAGGTTCGAATTCATAGAATTGCCTTTGTAACAAACTCATACCCCAGGTGGACCACACTATAAAATTCCTGTCGGGCCGCAGGCCCGACCTACGCGCTGCCTGAATGATGGGGTTGCTGTAATGCCATGAATTTCTAATACCGTGATCCGAGGCGGCAAGTTAAAATCCGCAAATTGTCGAAAGAACCCCATCCTACCAACTGATAGCTGATAGCTGAAAACTGACAGCTAATTCAACAAACCATTGCAAAACATGAAATTTTTGTATAAATTATATGTTATAATCGGAATCCGGTCGAAAGATGATGCTGTTTAAAAAACTATGAATGCCTGGAACTCAAACACTCATGCTTTTGCTCAGGGCGCCTGCTGTGCCAATAAAATTGTTAACCGGCGCAACGCCTGGAATACAGCCGGGAAATATTAACCCCGGATGACGTGGAAAATGAAATGTCCCAAACCAAAAAAAAGCCCCGCTTGTTTTTGATCGACGGCATGGCGCTGGCGTACCGCAGTTACTTTGCCTTTATGCGCAATCCCCTCACCAACTCGCGCGGCGAGAATGTCAGCGTGGTGTATGGCTTTACCAATATCATATTGAATATTCTGGATCGTGAAAAGCCGGACTATTTTGCCGTGGTGTTTGACAGCAAGGAGCCGACCTTCCGGCATGAAATGTATGCGGAATACAAGGCGCAGCGCGCCGAAATGCCGGGCGATATGATCGACCAGTTACCCCGCATCCAGCAAATGCTGGAAATATTACGGGTACCCAAAATTGCCAAACCCGGATTCGAAGCGGACGATATTATCGGCACCCTGGCGCGGATGGCGGAAAAAGAAAGTATATTAACTGTGATCGTGACCGGCGATAAAGACCTGATGCAACTGGTGTCGCCGGATATTATTATCTACAATCCCAAAAAATCCGGTGAAGAACCGGAATGGCTGGACGAAAAAGGCGTGCAGGACAAGATCGGCCTGCCGCCAAACCGGGTTATCGATTACCTGGCCCTCACCGGCGATACCTCGGATAACATTCCCGGCGTGCCGGGCATTGGCCCAAAAACCGCCCTGCTGCTGCTGCAGGAATTCGATACTTTTGAAAATGTTTTGCATAATATCGACAATGTGAAAAATAACCGGGCGCGCACCAGTCTGCAGGAAAACGGTGAACTGGCCAAACTGTCACGGAAACTGGTGGAAATCGATTGTAACGTGCCGGTAGCGGTCAAGCCTACCGATTTTGTGGTCGGTACGCCGGATCCGGAACAAGCGGTGGCGTTCTTTAGCGACATGGAATTCCGTACCCTCACCGAGCGGTTTGCGCCCGCAAAACCGCAAACTGTCCGTAATTATATTCTGACTAACAGCGAAGCCGCGTTAACGGAACTGGCGGACAAGCTGGCTAAATCCGGCAGCTTTGCCTTTGATACCGAAACGACCGATATTGATCCCATCAGGGCGAGCCTGGTGGGTATTTCCGTATCCTGCGAGCCGGGCACGGCCTACTATATTCCGGTACGGGGCCCGGTCGATTTGATGAATGAAGATAAAGTGTTGCCCCTGAATAAAGTGAGGGAAACGTTACAGCCGGTTTTCGCCGATGATAAAGTGATCAAGTGCGCGCATAACGCCAAATATGATATCCTGGTATTGGAACGACACGGTTTTCGCATCAATGGATTTGATTTTGATACGATGGTCGCCAGCTATTTACTCAATCCCTCGCTGCGGCAGCACAACCTGGATGGATTGAGCTTGTCGTTTTTGAATTTGAAAAAGATACCCACATCGGCGCTGATCGGCAGCGGGACCAAACAGATCACCATGGATCAGGCGCCGGTTGCTAAAGTAAGCGAATACGCCTGTGAAGACGCGGATGTGACCTGGCGGCTGCGCGGTATTTTCGAGCCCAAACTGCATGACCAGAATTTATATGATCTGTTTCGCGATGTGGAAATGCCGCTGGTCGATGTTTTAAAGATCGTTGAATATAACGGCGTCGCTCTGGATGTGAAATACCTTACCGCCATGTCGCGCGAGTTGGAAGGTGAATTAAAACAACTGGAAAGCAAAATTTACCGGTTAAGCGGCGGTGAATTCAACATCCAGTCCCCCAAACAACTGGCGGAAATTTTATTTGAAAGGTTAAAACTGCCTACGTCGCGCAAGACCAAGACCGGTTATTCCACGGATGTATCAGTATTGGAAGAACTGGCATTACAGCATGAACTTCCGGCGGTATTGCTGGATTACCGGCAGTTGGCCAAGTTAAAATCTACCTATGTGGATGCGCTGCCCAAACTGGTCAACCCGGCGACCGGGCGTGTGCATACCTCGTATAATCAAACCGTAGCGGCTACCGGGCGGTTGTCTTCCAGCGACCCGAATTTACAGAATATTCCGATCCGTACGGAAATCGGCAGTCGCATTCGCAAAGCATTTATCACCAGGGACGCCGACCACATTATCCTGGACGCTGATTATTCGCAGATCGAACTGCGCATTATGGCGCATTTGAGTGGCGACAAGACCCTGCGGCAATCGTTTGTCAATGAAGAAGACGTACATACCCGCACAGCAGCGCTGGTTTTTCATGTCAACCCAAACGAGGTAACGCCGGAGCAGCGGCGCAAAGCCAAAGAGGTCAATTTCGGCATTATGTACGGAATGGGCGCATACGGATTGGCGCAGCGATTAGGCATTTCAAACGGTGAAGCGGACGAGTTTATCAAAACTTATTTCGCCAGTTATCCCGGCGTGTATGAGTTTATGCAAAATATCAAGAAAACTGCGGCTGAGAAAGGCTATGTAACGACCCTGCTGAACCGGCGGCGTTACCTGCCGGAGATTAACAGCGATAACCGGCAGATCCGCGAATTTGCGGAGCGGACCGCTATCAACACCCCTATACAAGGTAGCGCGGCGGATATGATCAAAGTGGCAATGCTCAACATCCAGAAACGGCTCACTGCGGAACGCCTGGCCTCAAAAATGATCATGCAGGTGCACGACGAACTGGTTTTTGAAACGCCGAAAACCGAACTGGAGTATATGCAGCGCCTGGTGCAGCAGGAAATGGAAAATGCGCTCAAACTGGATGTGCCGGTAAAAGTAGAAATGGGCCAGGGCGCTAACTGGCTTGAAGCGCATTCCTGAAATAACACCGAATATAAAGGAAAATATACCCAAGCAATCGCATGACCAAGTCGATAGAAATTCATATAAACAGCGATCCCTCCCTGTTGAGAATGATGCGGGCGGCATTATCCCAGGTATGTGAAGTCGCCGGTTTCTCCAGCAGTGATACCAACAAAATTGTGCTGGCGGTGGATGAAGCCTGTACCAACATTATTCGTCATGCGTATAAAAATAAAACCAACAAGCCGATTATCATTACCTGTACGATCCGACGCAGCAAGTTGGAAATTGTTATCATCGATCACGGCTCGCCGGTCGATGTAAAAAAGATCAAACCGCGTAAACTTGAAGACCTGCGGCCGGGCGGACTGGGCGTTTATTTAATGACTACCGTTATGGATAAAGTCAAGTTTTTTAACGGTACGGATAAAGGCAACAAGTTAATTATGTGTAAAAATCTACCAAAAGAGGTAAAGAATTGTGAACCTGGAAATCAACGTTGAAGAAAGTAACGGGATTGTTTTTTTACATATCAAGGGCGAGGTGGATTTGTACTCTTCACCCGATGTGCGGAAAAAAATATTTGAAATTGTAAAACATAAAGCGCCGGTCATATTGGTTAACCTGGAGCAGGTGAAATATATGGATAGCTCCGGGGTGGCTACGTTGATCGAGGGCTTGCAGCAGTCCAATAAATATAACGGCCGGTTTGCCCTGTACGGCCTGCAGAACAATGTCAAGGAAGTATTTGAATTGACCCGGCTGGACAAGATTTTTGCTATTTATCCGGATCGGGACAGCGCCATTGGAAAGAAAGACGCATGAATTTGCTGACTAGAACTTTTTCACGCGCCGGGCAGCAGTTTGTTGAATTTGCCGTACACCTGGCGCGTATCTGCCAACTTTGCGCCCAAACCCTGGTATGGATTTTTATCGGGCCGCTCAGGGGCAAAAAGATTCGCTGGCATCTTACCTTTATTCAGATTGTGCGCATCGGCGTCAATTCAGTACCGATTACCGGTATTATTATTTTTTGTGTCGGGTTGATCATCGCCATGCAGTCGGCCTATCAACTGGAGCGATTTGGCGCTACCATCTATGTCGCCGACCTGGTGGGCGTCTCCATGACGCGCGAACTGGGCCCGTTGATCACCGCCATCGTCATCGCCGGGCGCAGCGGTTCCGCAATTGCCGCCGAGATCGGCACCATGAAAGTTGCCGAAGAGATCGACGCTCTGAAGACTATGGCTATGAATCCCCTGGGTTACCTGGTTGTGCCCAGAACCTTGGCCATGCTGATCGTGCTGCCCTGCCTCACCATTCTTGCCGATATGCTGGGCATCCTCGGTGGAATGACGCTAGCGGTTGTCAATTTAAAAATACCCTTTATTGCCTATTTTAATCAAACCGCCTCGGCAATTTTGATGAAAGATTTTCTAACCGGACTGGTAAAGAGCTTTTTCTTTGCCATCATTATCTCACAGATCGGCGTTTACCAGGGTTTCAGCGTCTCCGGCGGCGCCGAAGGTGTAGGCAAGTCCACTACCGCGTCGGTGGTCTCGTCGATCTTTTTAATCATCCTGGCCGATTTGTTGTTTACAATGTTATTTTATTCAACTTTATAGAGAAGTTATGCAGGAACCGATAATCAGTATACGCGATTTACATACCCGTTACGGCAACCGGGAAGTTTTAAAGGGCATCAACCTGGATATTTACCCATACGAAACGCTGGTGATCCTCGGTCGTTCCGGCTGCGGCAAAAGCACCTTGCTGCGGCATTTGATCGGCCTCAACAAACCCAGTCAGGGAGATATTCTGATAAAAAATAAAAACCTGGTTACCGCATCGGAGCAGGAACGCGATAATATATTAAAAAATCTCGGCATGCTTTTCCAGGGCTCGGCGTTGTTCAATTCCATGACGGTGGGAGAAAATGTCGCGTTACCGTTAAAGGAGCACACCCCGCAGCCGGATTCAACGATCAAGATCATGACCCGCATAAAGCTGGGATTGGTCGGTCTGGCGGGATTTGAAAATTTTATGCCTTCCGAACTCTCCGGCGGCATGAAAAAACGCGCCGCCCTGGCCCGCGCCCTGGCGATGGACCCGGAAATTCTGTTTTGCGATGAACCGTCAGCCGGACTGGATCCCATTGTGGCGGCGGGTATTGATCATTTGGTTTTAAAACTTAAAAAAGCCTTTAAAATGACGATAGTAGTAGTAACCCACGAACTCGAATCGGTTTTTTTGATTGCCGACCGCATTGCCCTGATGCACCAGGGAGAATTTTTATTTGTCGGCACCAAACAGGAGATGAAAGCCAGCGACAACCCGTTTGTGCGGCAGTTTTTGGAACGCCGCCCGGATGATGACGAGGTGGATAAGGATAAATATCTCAAATCTTTAGTTGGAACGTTATAAATTGAAATATATTGTAAGGACTGGAATTTAAACATGGAATACAAATCTACAGAGTTAAAAGCAGGACTATTTATAATGATCAGCGCCCTGATCTTTATCGCTTTTCTGGTGATGATCATCGGCCTGAGCCGGTGGGAAGATAAAGATCAATATCGCACCAGTTTTAGGTATGTGGGCGGTATTGAAAAAGGGTCGCTGGTGCGCTATTCGGGTTTGGAAGTGGGCCGGGTAATCGGCATGAATCCCCCGGCCGATGGTGAACAGGGCATAGAGGTAGTTTTGGAAGTGCAAAAAGGCACCCCGGTGCATGTGGACAGCCGCGCATTTATGACTACGGTTGGCCTGTTGGGTTCTTTTTATATTGAAATCAGTCCCGGCACCGCGGATACCACCCTGTTATCACCCGGCGATGTTATCCCTTCCAAAGATATTACGGCTTATGCGCAAATGAGCGGCTCGGTAACGCAGATCACCGACGAGACCAATGAATTGCTCAAAAACCTTAACCAGATCATGGATAAACAAAACCGGGAAAATATTAAAGAAACCCTGGCGGCCCTGGCGGAAATTTCCACAACCAGCGCCAATAACCTGAGCGCTATTGAGAATAATTTGAATACAGTAATTACCAACCTGGATCGGACGGTGGGATCTGTTAATCAATTGCTGGCACAGAATGATTCTTCGATCACCAACAGTATTCAGGGCCTGGAAAGCCTGGTTTCACAAAGCAATGAAATTGTTGATAATCTCAACAAGGTCGTAAAAAATATGGATTATCACATGGCTGAAAACGGCGATTCGTATGCGGAAATGATCAACCATTTGAATTCACTTATCCGCAACCTGGAAATATTCAGCCAGTCCATCAAGGAACAACCCTGGAACCTGGTGCGGAAAACCCCTTTACCGGAACGGGAATTGCCTTAAAATAAAATTTTTGTTGAATTAATTCTTTAATTTCAATATTATGCAGGTAACGTTAAAAATTGATTATGATTATATTGTCCGGTGATTGAAAACGAAACCGGGTTTTTAAATATCAGAGTGGAGTTACAATACATGAAAAAATTTGCAGTACTGGCTTTATTACTGGTTTGCGCCTGTGGTCAAATTCCGCAGACCCGTTATTTTACTATCGATTACGATTATCAAAACGGTAAATCGGCGGCGGGAAACGGAGTTTTATATATTAAAAAATTTAAATCCGAACCTCTCTATTTTCAGGATAAATTAATTTATAAAACTTCACGTTACGAGGTGAAATTCGATAATTACCGCCGCTGGGTATTAACCCCGGCCGACCTGCTGACGCAAAAAGCCGCCGAGCATCTCGACCATGCCGGACTGTACACCAGGGTAACGCTGAACCCGCCGACGGACCGGGTTTGTTATACCCTGGAAAGTACTGTGAAAAATTTTGAAGAGATCGTTGAGAACAACCAGCGCTATGCCCTGGTTACTATATTATTTGAACTGGAACAAAATGAGCAATCCGGCATTGTTTGGGCGGAACAATTTACCGCCCGTACGCCTATAATAGAAAAGGGTGAAGAAGGCATAATTGCAGCAATGAGCGCCTCTACCCGGCAGGTTTTTGATGAACTGGTTGTTAAACTGGCAAAGTAACAAGATAAACCCGGAGAGTGTATGTCTGGCAAGTTGAGTATATTAAAAGAGTTATGGTTGTTTATGCGGGTGCGGAAAAAATGGTGGCTGGGGCCGATCATCTTTTTCCTGGTGTTGTTGGGTTTGATTTTTGTCTTTACAGAAGGCTCGGCAATCGCGCCGTTTATTTATACTTTGTTTTAATGGTGTTAAAATTGTTTTACTTGAGCTGGTTATATTATTAGTGTAAAACGCTTCCGGTATGTAAGAGCGAATAATTATGTTGCAGTATCGGGCTGATAGCAAGATAATTAAACAAGTGCTGGTCTATTAAAGCCGGGATTGTAAATGATAAAAATATTGGTCATAGATGATGAAGCCGACATCCTTGAAGTGCTGGCGGCTTTATTGAATGAATTTATTGACAGTTGCGAAGTTATAACCGCGAGTTCGGGGGAAAAGGGGTTGGAACTGGCAAAATCGGAACTGCCCGATACTATTTTGCTGGATATTACCATGCCCGATATGGACGGCTTTCAGGTATGTACGATATTAAAAAAGGATGCCGTAACCCGTGATATTCCCATCATTATCTTGACTGGCCTGAACACCGATTCCAAAAGCAAGATCAAAGCGCTGGAGATAGGGGCCGATACTTTTTTAGCCAAACCGATCAGGGAAGGGGAGCTTGTCGCCCATGTTAAAGCCATGCTGCGGATTAAACACGCCGAAGATGAGTTAAAAAAAGAAAAAGAGTTGCTCAATTTTTTGGTGCAACAGCGCACGGAAGAACTGAATAAAGCCAAAATGCGCTACCAGCATCTCTACGATTTTGCGCCGGATATTTTCTTTTCCGTGCACAGCGACGGGATTATTTTAACAGTTAATAAATATGGCGCCGATTATCTGGGATATACTATTACCGAGTTGACCGGTCAGCCGATCTGGGAAACATTTCACCCGGATGATCGGGAAAAAGTAAAAAAACATCTGGCCGACATTTTTGATAAAAAGATCATCAACAGCGAATGGGAGTTCCGGCAAATCCGCAAAGATGGGCGGCCGTTATGGGTGCAGGAAAAGGCTTTTTTGTTTTTAAACGAAAAGGGCTATATCCGGGAACTGCTGCTGATGTGCCGCGATGTCACTGCGCAAAAACAAGCCGAACAGGCCATCCGTGAAAGCGAACAGCATTACCGCACCCTGTTTGAGCAGGCCAATGATGCAATTTTACTGGAAAATGATAAAGGGGAGATCATTGATTGTAATTTGCAGGCCGTCAAACGGTTTGGATATTGCCGAGAAGAGTTGTTGAAAATGCGGGACACCGATTTAATTGTGCCGGAATACCAGAACGCCACCGGTAAAATTAAATACTCTGAACTTGAATACAGCGAAACGACAATTTTTGAACCGATCATTATCGGCAAGAACAGTCAGAAAATTATTGTGGAAGCGACTATAACCCCTTTACAACGGCATACTAAAAAATTCTATTTGTTGATCCTGCGGGATTTAACGGAACGTCGTAAAGTGGAAGATGAAATCCAGAAATCACAAAAGCTGGAATCCATTGGTATATTGGCCGGGGGTATTGCACATGATTTTAATAACCGCTTATCCGTTATCCTTGGCAACGCCCAACTCGCCCGTATGTCGCTCGATAACAAGGGCAATATCGATAAATACCTGCGTAATATCGAAAAAGGCGCCATGCTAGCGACAACCCTCACCCAGCAGTTACTCACTTTTTCAAGGGGCGGTGAACCGGTTAAGAGGATCAATTCTTTGAAGGATATTCTGCGGGAATCGGTTGAATTGTCGCTGAGCGGTTCCAAAACGAAATGCGAGTTTGAACTGCAGGATGATCTGTGGGCAGTGGAGGTAGATGAAGGACAAATAGTGCAGGTCATTAACAACCTGGTGATCAATGCCGACCAGGCTATGGCCAGGGGCGGTAATATTACCGTCAGGGCTGCCAATATTCCTGAAAGCAGAAAAATGCCGCACGCCGCATTGCCCACCGGTAATTACGTTCAAGTCTCCATTCAGGATCACGGCATTGGTATTGCTCCGGAAAATATTGAAAAAATTTTTGATCCCTATTTTACCACCAAGCAAAAAGGCAGCGGCTTGGGACTGTCAGTTGCATATTCAATTATTAAAAAGCATAGTGGTCTAATCCATGCCGAATCCCGGCTGGGCGAGGGCGCAACCTTTATTTTTTACTTGCCGGCCCTGCCCGATTATCAATTGCCGGGTGCGGAAAATAACGAGGAAATGTTTCGCGGCAAGGGCCGCATTCTGATCATGGATGATGAAGACGCGGTCTTGTCGGTATTGGAAAACTTTTTAACCGTATCCGGCTATGAGGTGGAGCTGGCCAAAGACGGCGCCGATGCTATTAATTTATACGAGCAAGCTTTGTCCGCCGGTAATCCGTTCCGGGTAGTCATTATGGATTTAACTGTGCCCGGCGGCATCGGCGGTAAAGAGGCCATTTCTAAACTGCGAGAAATTGATCCGAATGTCAAAGCGATCGTCGCCAGCGGTTATTCCAACGATCCGGTCATGGCCAATTATAAAGATTATGGTTTTTCGGGCATTCTCGGCAAGCCGTTCAAAATTAAAGAGCTGAGCCGTGTTTTGCATGAAGCGCTTGTATAGCTGAATTTTAATTCAGGAAAGGACTCGAGTGCGTAAAAGTTTAGTATGTTTTGCGTTTGGTCTTTTAATGTACCTGCTAACTGGGGTTGGCTGTACGGGCAAGGACCCGAAAAGTATCACAATATGGCATTCTTTCCGGCCCACCGACCGAACCGTTTTTCAACAGGCTTTGAGCGAGTTTGCCTCCCGTCATGCCGGCTGGACCTTTAATGAACTCTATTACGAACCGGAACAAGCGCGCACTAATTTTATTATATCCGCATTGGGCGGCAGCGGTCCGGAATTGTTTTGGGGCGCCAACGATAATATTGGCCCGTTTGTGGAACTCGATGTTATTATGCCGCTGGAAAATTTATTTACCCAGGATTTCCTTGACAGCTTTGTGGTTGAACCCGTTAACGCCAACACCTGGATGAACGGGCATATGTACCAGTTGGGCGATCGGGTGGGCAATCATTTATGCCTGGTGTATAATAAAAAGCTGGTCAGCAAACCGCCGCAGACCATGAGCGAGTTGCTCGCGATGGGCAAAAAATTCAGCGTCGATAAAGACGGCGACGGCAAGCCGGATCGTTATGCCCTGGTATGGAATTTTACCGAGCCCTATTTTGTTGTGCCTTTTATTGGCGGCTATGGCGGCTGGATCATCAATGAACAGAATCAACCTACACTGGATACGGAAGCGGTAGTAAAGGCGGCGCGGTTCATTTACGAACTGTCCAGGGTGCACAAAATAATTCCGGCCGAATGTGATTATGAAATAGCCAATGCTTTGTTCAAAGACGGATTATCGGCAATGATCATTAACGGCAGTTGGGCGTGGGGCACTTATATCGATAACGGTATCGACATCGGCATTGCGCGGATCCCTAAAATTGATGATACCGGTTTATGGCCGACCCCGGCAATATCACCGCTGGGTTATTCGTTGAATAAAAATATTAAAAAAGAAAAGATGGCCCTGGTCCTTGAACTGGTTAAATATGTAACAGCGGATAGTATTGAGCTTAGATTTACACAATCGTCTGGCGCTATCCCGTCGCGCAAGGCGGCTTTTACCAGCCCGCAGGTAGCGGAGAATGAGGTGGTGCGCGGCGCGCTGGATCAACTCATGGTGGGCCAGGAAATGTCGCCGGTAACGGAAATGCGCTGGATATGGGACGCCATGCGCCCCAGTTACCAGGGTATTTTTTCGGGCCGGGTATCGCCGGAGCAAGCGGCGCGGGATATGCAGGCCCAGGCAATGAAACTTATCAGGGAGAACCGGGAGTAATATGGCAACTGGAGTTGGCGAAGCAAGAATAAACCGCCTGGCATATTTATATACCATGCCGGCTTTGATCATTATGGCGCTGGTGGTTTTGTACCCGTTCATTTATAACGTTGTTATCTCGTTCTCGAACATGAGCCTCAGCCATTTCCGGGACTGGCGGCTGGTGGGAATTATCAATTATAAACAGGTGATAAGCAATGCCGATTTCTGGTATTACTTTTTCAAAACCGTGCTATGGACGGCCCTAAATCTTATTTTCCATGTCTCTATCGGTGTATTTCTGGCTATGTTGCTGAACAAGGATATCAAGGGCAAATCTTTTTTCCGTACCCTGTTGATCTTGCCGTGGGCGGTTCCGCAATATATCACCGCATTGACCTGGCGGGGCATGTTCAATTCCGAATATGGCGCCATCAGCCTGATGCTGGATAAATGGTTCGGGGTGCATATTCCCTGGCTTTCCACCGAGTGGGGCGCTTTTTCCGCGTGTCTCATCACTAATATCTGGCTGGGTTTCCCATTCATGATGATCATTGCCCTTGGCGGGTTACAGAGCATTCCGGATGAATTGTACGAGGCTGCAGAGATCGACGGCGCTTCCTGGTGGCAAAAATTCAAGACCATTACCGTGCCGTTGCTCAAACCGGTCATGGTGCCGGCCATCACCCTGGGTGTGATCTGGACGTTTAATAATTTTAATGTGGTGTGGCTGGTCAGTAACGGCGGCGAACCATCGGACAAGACGCATATTTTAGTCTCGTATGTTTATAAAACCGGGTTTACCTATTTCCGGCTGGGTTACGCCGCGGCATTTTCTATGGTGATATTTATCATACTGTTATTATTTAGCTGGAACTTTATCAGGAAAACCAAAGCCACTGAAGCAGTGTATTAAACAGTGAAGGACTATGAGAAAACCACGTGAACTTTCGCTTGCCGGTAAAATAGGCGCATATTGTGTGTTGACCTTGTTTACCATTTTTTCCATATACCCGGTGTTATGCGTTTTTTCTATCTCGATCCGCCCCGGCGACCGGCTGTTGACCAAATCGCTGGCGCTGATCCCACAGGACGCCACCCTGCAAACTTATGTGCGGTTATTTACACAGGAGCCTTTTTTACAATGGATGGCCAACAGTTTGATCGTTTCCGCCATGGTCACCCTGGTGGGGGTGGGGCTGGCGGCGACAACGGGGTATGCCTTTTCGCGCTATAAATTCCGCGGCCGCGATACCGCTATGGTGGGCATCATTACCACGCAAATGTTCCCGGTGACCATGCTGCTGCTGCCGCTTTTTATTATGCTTATCAAGCTGCACGCTTATGACAATTATATCGGTCTGGTGATCGCCTATTCGGCCACCGCCCTGCCATTTACGGTGTGGCAAATGAAGGGGTATTACGATACCATACCCTACAGTCTCGAAGAAGCGGCCAGCATCGACGGCTGTTCGCAGTTTGGCATCTTTTGGCGCATCATTCTGCCATTGGCGGCGCCGGCGCTGGTGATAACGGCGTTGTTTGCCTTTATGACCGCCTGGTCCGAGTACCTGGTGGCGGCGGTGTTGATCCAGGACAAAAATTTATTTACATTACCGTTAGGACTAAAGACATTCCAGTCCAGCATGGAAGTGTCGTGGGGATTGTATTCCGCAGGAGCGGTTATCGTAAGCATCCCGGTAGTGGTGTTGTTTTTATTCCTCAGCCGCTGGCTGGTATCCGGGTTGACGCTTGGCAGTGTAAAGGGTTAAAATGAACAGTATTTTTGATCAATATAAAACCGATATTGAAGCGCCCGACCTGGGCAGTTTCATCACTTCCTGGAAGTATTCACCGCCGCGCTCCAACAAGTTCCTGTTTTCAGCAATTGGCGTAATTGGAGCTTTGATTGTTTTTGGAATTTATTATGGCGAGCAATTTTTACCCTGGATCAAGAAAGTGCCGGCAACGTTAATATATATTGCCTTGTTTATGTTGAGTCCGATTTTGAAATATATTTCCGGGATGGGCAAAGATCAGGACTGGACGCTGTTCAGAAACGGCTATAAACAACGAATATTGCAAAAAGGCAAAGTGCTGGAAGAAAAGACCGGCTGGTGGAAGGATTACCGTACATGCAGTTACGATGAAAAGAGCGTCCGGTTGTATCCCAGATCATCTTTACAGCGGTCGGTGCGGATTTTTGCGCCGCACAATAAAATTGAGGTCTATTCGATTTGTCGCGAGCAGATCACCCTGGCGCAGGTTAAAGAGATTGAAAGTGACCAGCGCCGGCATAATATTACACCGCAGCAGCGTTATCTGCAGCGCATCGAGCAGCGCAAAGCGCGGCAGGTAAGAGCGAGGGGATGAAGAAATTACGAATTACGCATTTCGAATTGTTGGGGATTCTCGTTTCCTTCAAACTCCGGTTGTATAGAAATTTCCTTTGAAACTCTCTCAAATGAGTGTAAATCGCGAACAGTGAGTAGGCCAGGCTTGCGGCCCGGCAAAAGCTGTAACCCCTGGAACAAGGGGCTATTGCCCCTTGAAGTATAACCCGGTGGTGGACTAGCTGGCCAATATAGGCAGAAGGGAGAAGCATGCGACGGATCTGTTGTCCGACAGGACAACATGACCTGCATTATTATGCACCCTGGGATGGGATTCCCAGGGCGAGCTGAAAAGTCCGGACCAAAAACAAACGATCGTCGAGTAGGCCGGTTGAGCCCTGCGAGACCGGACGTATCGAGACGTACGCTCAATTAAAAGGAATTGCAGGGGTAATAGAACCGACCCCTTGATACAACCCGTCCCGCCATACGGGACGGCTCTACTCGGGGACCGGCTGTTTTGGATTTTTTCTTTGGGGCGAAGCAATTATTTCAAAATTTTTCTATATCCAATGATCGTCCGGGGTTTCACAACACCGGCGCGGTCTGCGCACCACTTTAGGGGTGAAATGTTTCTAGCCAACTAATGTATATATAACAAGCCACGTTAGTGGCGAAACAGTGAGACGGCCCTGTTTTCCGCCAAAATCTGTTTATTCTGAAACAAGGGGCTATAGCCTTTGTTAAAGTCGCGCAGAATAGGCTTACGCCCGACAGGACAACTGTACACAAACAGCATTTAGCGTACTAAAATCAGCTTACAGGTATCCACAACCGAATTCGCCTGCAAGCGGCACAGGTATTCACCGCTGGGGATGTTTATTGCATTCCATACTTGTGAATGGTTACCCGCCGGTAATTCTTTATCCAAAAGAGTTGCTACCTCCCTGCCCAACAGGTCATATATTTTGAGCGAAACATTGGCCCTGGCCGACAGGGTAAAAGTAATAGTGGTCACGGGATTGAATGGATTTGGGTAATTCTGCAAAAGTATAAAGTCCTCCGGATTTTTTGTTTCGCGTACACCGGTCGTCCCCAGTCCCAGAATTGTGCAGTTCAGGTAAGAGTCATATACGTAGACCTTTACGCATGATGGGTCCGATACACCCTTGCCAAGGTTCACTGTAAAATTCCCGAAATCCGACACCACAATGGGATCGATAAAAGTTCCCTCTACGGCAATTTCAACTTTTTTTACTTTAGCCTCCACAGTCAATCCCAGGTGCAGCGAGTTACCATCAAACTTAAAGCTGTCCACTGCTGCGATGGGCGGATTGAAATCATTATAACAGGCATAGTTTCCAGCGTTCAAATAACGATCCTTTATTTGGTCGACTCTGACGCCGGCAACCCTGATGTATCTGGGATCGGCGCAACCGGCTCCATCGTTGTAAAGTTTCATCAGGTGCCGAACCCGCATGGGGTCAACCTGGATGATCAGTGATTCGATGGCGTCCAGGGCAACAGGGTCGCTGCTCGCCAGAATGCAGCGGGTGTTTTTACGCCGCAGGGACACAGGATCTGACTTTACCGGGGTAGGGCCGTTTTCCATGCCGGTCAGGGCATCCATCACCGCGAAATTGACCGGGCGGCACAGGTAGTAATCATGAATCCAGTCGTGGAGGTTTGTATTGTTGGCACCACCATGATTGATAGTATCGACCCGCCACTGTCGGGTGGTGGAGGCGCCGTAAATGTTGATCGGTGTGGCGCCGATCCCCACATTCTTGACCGCGCCGGTCACAGCTGCATTACTGTGGGTTTTCAATACCGGCAGACTAATGACGACATCGGCCTCGTGATAAATCCGGTTAAGATAATATTCGTTGCGGGCGGCTGTGTATAACGCTTTCCCCTCTGGAAGAGAAACTTTTACCAATTCCTTTGCGGTTTTGTCACGCCACGCACCACAGGCTTTATCGAGACAGATGAATTCGTCAACACCCGTTATATCCAACCACCCCATCTTTTTCATGTTATCGCGCGTTGCGCCGATTCCGGATCCTTCCATGATATAGATTTTGCCATGGGGATTTTTTTCTCTTATCAGGTGGACAACCGCCTGGATCACACGATAGTCGGTTGTTACGGCGTTAACTTTTTTAGGAAGGAGTTCATTCGTAGGATAGTAATTATCGTCCAGGATGGCTGTTGCGATCAGATTGGGTTTGAGCACTACTGTATAGCCATCCCTGATCAACGAGTCAAGACCTCCGGCCATTGCCACGGCCTGGCGTACCATGCTTTCGATTTCCAGCGAATCAATTTCAATTGCTGTTGCTTTTTGTGAACGCACGATGGATACCACAGCGCGGGGCGATACTAGCGGGCCAGTGGTTGGGTTTTGCTGAAGTTCGATTTCCCGGGGTGCGACAATGTCGGCAAATGACATATTTGAGGAGCGTATGGCAAACCAAGCCAAAAATGCAATGGCCAGCACTGCAAATCCCACTGTCAGCTTGTACCGTGATTGCCGGGCATAACTTTTGGCTTTTTTGAATGAAATGCAAGAACCAGCTAATCCCGCAAACCAGATCACAAAGGCTGTAGCCAGGGGAAATGCAGTCCTCTGGCAGGGATACGCCGCCCTGCTGGGTTTTGGAATGACGCGGATGAGAAACCATATCAGCGCAGCGAGCCCCATAATCTTTGCTGAAAGCCGCATCTTTTGACCAAAGCCCCGCCCTTTAGACATCATACTTTTAACCATGAACAAGAGTTTAAAACAGTTAATAACATTCATATTACACCTCTAGTATTTTAAAATTTTCTAACGGCTTAATTTAATAAATCCGGATAGATTTGTCGTCTCACCCGAAAAGGTGAGACCATTATTTTTGAGAAATTTTAAAAGGGGACTTTGAATGTCAGAGGGTATTGCGGAACTGAGAAGGCGTCATGCCAGTATGTTTTTTAAATGCCCTGTGAAACGACGCCTTGGAATTGAATCCCGACTCGTAAAGAACTTGAAGAACGGTACGATCCGAATTGTCCTTCAGGCTGGATTTGCATTCCTCAATCCGGTAGCCGTTAACGAAATCGAAAAAATTACGTCTGAGCTCAGTGTTAAGCACCTGGGAAATGTGGTGTGCCGGGATGGCGGTGATTCGCGAAAAGTCGTCAAGGGTCATTGCGGGATTCAGATAGGGTTTTTCCTGCTGCATACACGACGTGATGGCTTTGATGACCACTTTTTTCTTTTCATCGGACAGTGGAGTCTTGGCGTATTTAGGATCCGTGCATCCGTTTACAATGCCGGAAAACAATTCAGGTTGCTTCAGTCCTCTAAAGACGATAATGTTTGCAAAGAGGAACACAAGAAAAATGATCACTTCCCAGGGAATAATTGCAGAGAACTTGAAAATTATCCCCAGATAGTTGATATAGGCGGCCAGCCAGATCACGATAAATCCCGAAACCAGTAAAAACAGCCAGGACAGTTTTGACGCATCGATAGAGGAATAGGCTGATTTGAGTTTCCGTTTATAAAAACCAAGGTCGAAGAGACAAAGAACGCTGTAGGTGATAAAATGAAGATAGGTAGCCGAATAGATAAGGGTCGTCGGCAATGTATTCGAAAAAAGCAAATCAATACCTTTCGGGGGCGCAAACAGCAGGGCGCCGCTGAGAAGCAGGAGATACAGCAAAAATGGAAGCGTGTGAAGGAAATGGGCAAGTTTCAGACGATAATCCTGATACATCAGGGATTTAGCATACAAATACAAGGATGGCCCCAGCAGCAGGTCCGTGCTCAGAGCAAAAACCTGGAGGAATGGATGGCTGAGAATGTATTCCCAGTCTTCTGCCAAAATGCCTTCACCCCAGCAGAAAGCCTTGGCGAGCAGGAAAATGGCCAAGAGCCGGTTGGCCAACCGATTACCTTTTTTGTTGGTGAGCAGGAATATACCAACTATGAGAAACTGAAGAACGGCGGCGGATTTCAACAGGATCGTGAGATTTTTCATTGATTGGTACTCATAGAAATTTTTCTATTTTCATTCCAATATCTTTATTCAATCATATTCATATTTATAACAGATTTTTTAATTACAAAAATAAACACCGGGGAAAGTGACACAACTTTAAAATGCAGGTTAGACAAATAATATATTGAAGCCAATTTCCTGATGAAAAATAAAAGAAAAAAATCACAATTCAAACGATAAATTGTTGATTATTCATTCAAGGGTTAATGACTATGAAGATATTCGAACGAGCGCCCATGCAGCTCGTCCGGCTGGTATTTAGCAGGAGACATATCCTGCCCTGCCACCCGCTCCGAAGGAGTGACCGGCGCGATCATGGGCTCTGTAAAATCTATATACCCTGGAACAAGGGGCTTTTGCCCCTTGAAGAATAATCCAGTGGTGGACGAATTGGACAATATGGACGATAAAGCATACAACGGGCCTGCGGCCCGGCAGGACGCTATGTCCTGCATTATTTTTCGCCCTGGGATGGATTCCCAGGGCGAACTGGAATAACAGGTATTTGCGAAACAGTGTTTCGCTACCAACTTCCGCTCCAAACCGGAGTTTGGAGCGGAGCAGTCTGGGTTCCCGGACAGCCTGACATCCCCAGTCCGAGCATTGATTGTAACTTGCAGGGACAGGTTGCGACCTGTCCCTGCGGAAACCGATTTGTTGAAAATTCCCTGATTTTAGATCGTCCAGCCGCTGCGGTACTGGCGATGCAGGAACATGTTGGCTTCCAGGTCATTGGTAATGCGCATATTGGCGCCATCCCACATTAATTTTTTACCGGTGCGCAGGGCGATGTTGCCAAGCAGCACCACTTCGGTTACCAGCGAAGCGTAATCGAAATTGGCGCCGGCGGGTTCGCCGCCCTGGATAGCCTGGATCCATTCTTCATAATGGCCGGGCGAACGGGGCAGCGATTTGGGGGGCATTTTGTATTCCTGCATTTTGGCTTCCGGGATCAGCCGTCCGTCCAGCATTTTCCCTTTATCGCCAACGTACAACACGCCTTCGGAGCGCCATTCACGGCCTTGTTCATACTCATTGGGACGCATTGGTTTGATGCCGCCGTCATACCAGGTCAACGTTACCGGCGGCATATTGCCGCGCGCCGGGAATTCGTAATGAACCATCGAGGCAACCGGCCAGGTTTCATCCAGACCCGGTTTAACCAGGCCGTCCAGAACTATTTGTGAATAGCTGGCTTCAACCGAGATGGGGTGGCCAAGATTGAGAGCTTTGAAAATGGGGAAAAAGCTGTGGCAGCCCATATCGCCGAGGACGCCGGTACCGTAATCGGCCCAGCCGCGCCAGCGCACGGCAATATAATCGGGATGGTAGGGGCGCATCGGCGCCGGCCCGACCCACAAGTTCCAGTCCAGTTCTTTGGGCACGGGTACTGCTTCTTTGGGGCAGCCCAGTCCCTGCGGCCAAATGGGGCGATCCGTCCAGTTATGCACTTGTCGCACATCGCCAATGGCGCCGTCGGCAATGAATTCCGTTACCAGCCGAACTTCTTCAGAAGCCTGACCGGCGTTGCCCATTTGCGTGGCGACTTTCATTTCGCGGGCTACCTGCGCCAGGCGGCGCGATTCGTATACCGACCAGGTGAGCGGCTTTTCGCAATAGACATGTTTGCCCTTTTGCAGCGCCGCCATCGAGGCTACGGCGTGGACATGATCGCAGGTGGCTACCAGAACCGCATCGAGGTCCTCTTTATCCAGCATTTCACGGAAATCGGCATAGGCGGTACAGGCCCGGTATTTACCAACGCCTTTCTTTTCAGCATACCAGGCGTCGGCGATCTCGCGGGCGGGTTCGCGACCGGCAAAATCTCCATACCACCAGTTACTGTAATCCCATTTCTCTACCGGATCGCTGACGCTGACCACCTGCACTTGTTCAAATTCCAGCAGCCGCCGCATGTCATTTATACCCTGCCCGCCCACACCGATAATACCGACGTTGATCTTGTCGCTTGGCGCGGTTTTATCTTTGCCGCCCAGCACCGTGGATGGAACAATTGCAAAAGAAAACGCTGCGGCGGTTGCCGTATTAGTGATAAAATTCCGCCGCGACATGTTTTTGGGTGATTTTGCTGAATCGTTTTTAATCTGTTCCGACATAATTACTCCTTTATATTTACTTGCCCTGTTTACAGCATTAAGATATTATTTGATTACCTGATCATAACGGTTTGTTATGCTATTAAAAGGGAATAGTATCGGTTATATAAAATTATTCTGTTTTAAATTGATTTATTGTTTTCCCGGTTCGTTGTATCCTTTCGCTATATCATCCAAAACCAGCACCCAATCGCAGCCACGGCCGGTTTGCAGCCAGGTCAGTTGCGGCGATAATCCGGGGGGATCAAACATCAGGGATCCCACATTTGGGAATGTACCAATCATTTCCGAATCGCCGGTGCGCGGATTATACCACCAACCAGCAACAACATCTCCTGAAATAGCGCCCATTCGAACAGTTGTAACAGCGCCGGTGGGAATATAAATAAAAGCAAAACTATTCCCACGAATAGCCTGAATATGGCCGGGACCTTCTGCTTGTCCCGCGAGGATGAGAGATTGATCCGGGGTCAGTTCCAACAAGGGACGAGACAAAAGTAATCGTTTAAGATATTTGATCTGGTTGGCGCCGTCAAAGTTAAGCGCATTTTTCCAATCTGTGCGAACGAGCCCCGGCTCCCCGTTTGGGGTATAAAATTGCCAAACCGGGTGCGCTCCATAACTGTGTCCGCAGCATCCGGCAAAAACAGACCAGTAGGCTATTTGTCTTACATCAAAGGCAGTAAAATACCCGGTACCGGCTGTGTAATTCAATGGATGATCCTCGTAGGCCGGTTCGGCATTCAGAGTTGGCTTGGGTGAGGGTAATAACCAATCGTGTTCTGCTTCAGTATATGCCCGACTGAGATAAAAATCGGCATGGTACGATCCCCAGCTATGCAGATCAATCCATGCGTCCTGGTGAAACCATTGTGAAGAAGAATTAAAACAGTGATGCGTTATTAAGGTTGTGGAATAATCTGCCTGACCATTATAGTTATTTTCACCGTTAACACCATCGGCGATGCCTTCCGCCATGGCGCGCCATAATGTTACACCATCAGGACGTTCATCGGGTAACCGGTCACCGCCAAGTATCCAGATCAGGTTGGGATATTTACCAAAGCGAGCGCCAATAAAGCGGCCGTAAGAATATGTTTGTTCAGGAGTATTGAAAATACCACGGCCTTCGCGGGGAATAACATATTCGCCCCAGCACGGCAGCAGCCCGATGTACAGGCCGAGTTTACCGGCCTGGTCGATAATATAATCCATATGATCAAAGTAATCGTATTCAGCAGCGTCATCGGGATTATTACCCGGTGTTATAGCTGGTTTTAAAGGATCTTTATCAATAAACGGCAGGTCGCCATATACGTTAGGGGTTCCAGTGCCGTTAAATTCAGCTATGGTAACGGCCTGAATGATGTTAAATTCCTGTTCGGCGCGTTTTTGCAAATAAAATAGTGCATCTTGACGATCAAGACGATGAAATAATTCCCATGCCGTATCGCCAAGCCAAAAAAATGGTGTTCCATCTTTATATGCCAAGTAATGGGGATTTATTGTTGATACTTGTAAGGAGCCATGATCAAGCCAGGGGAGAGAGAAGAGCCAAGTGGAATATAAAAGAATATGTAAAAATATCGAGGTTTTAAGAAAAACACGCATTAAAGGGAACCTCAGTAATATTACCAGAACGATTGTTTTCGTAAACGAATATACAAAATTTTTGTTATAGTCCAATGAAAAATATTTAGCTGTAATAAAACTGCGGTAAGCCGAAAACGGTATGTGATTGCCGGGCATCACAATTAAGCCCGGCAATTTTCAAGACATCTTTATTTGGTTTTTTCCCCGATTTTTTCTTTGAACAGTTCGCCAATGCTGCCGATACTACCCAGGATACCTGAAGTTTCCATGGGTAAAAATACCTTGGTGGCCGTGCCGTTGGCAATTTTTTCCAAAGCTTCCAGGTATTTAATAGCGATCAGGTCGTTTGTCGGTTTACCTTCGTGAATAGCATTGTAAACCAGGGTGATGGCCTGTTTTTCACCTTCGGCAATGGCAATTTTTTCATACTTGTTGGCGTCCGCCACTTTTTGAATAGCCTCGGCCTGACCTTCCGCTTTGAGAATGGCGGAGCGTTTAGCGCCTTCGGCTTCCAAAATCATGGCGCGGCGTTCCCGTTCAGCTTTCATCTGGCGGTGCATTGCTTCGGTAACATCTACCGGCGGTTCGATTTTTTGCAATTCTACACGGGTCACTTTGGTGCCCCACTTGTCGGTGGCGTCATCCAGAATTTCACGCAGTTTGGTATTGATCTGTTCGCGGGAGGTTAACGATTCATCCAGGGCCATATCGCCGACGAGGTTACGCAGGTTGGTTTGCGCCAGTTTGGTTACCGCCAGCCAGAAATTAGCGACATTATAGGTCATTTTTACCGGATCGGTAATTTCATAATAAACAACCGCATCCACTTCCACAACCACATTGTCTTTGGTAATAACCGCTTGCGGCGGAATATCTACAACCTGTTCGCGGACGTCAATTTTTTTCAAAGTCTCAATAAATGGGATGATTATAGTCAGGCCGCTGTCAGCAGTACGCTGGTACTTTCCCAATCTTTCGATGAGACCCTTTTGCCAGGGACGGACGATTTTCAAGCCCTGCCCGGCAACGATAAAGACCACAATTGCGATAATAACAAGTAATATTTCCATATTATTCTCCCTCTTTTATGGGTTGAACGACCAGGTGAGCGCCATCTACTTTGATAACGCTAACCCGTGTATCTGCCGGTATAATATCGCCGGTGTTACTTTCGGCGCGCCACTCTTCCTGGAGCAACCGCACCCGTCCGGTGTTCTTTTTGTTGTCGATTGGTTCCAAAACGAGTCCGGTTTTTCCAATGTAGCGATCAGCGCCGATGCCCGGTGGTTGTTCTTTGGTAACTTTATTGGCGAATTTCCTGGAAATCAGCACCAGCACGCCGGATGTGACAATAAAAGCCAGCCATTGCCATGCCGGTCCCAGGCCAAGCACGGCGCATACTCCGGCAGCGCCGGCGCCTATGCCGAACCATAGAATAAAGAATCCGGCCGTCAGCATTTCGCCAACAATAAATAGCGCCGCCAGTATGAACCAGATCAGCCAGATTTGAATGCCAAACATGTTTCCCTCCTCTGTTTATTATATGATGAATTATTTTGAATACAAAAATCTTTTAATTTTTTTCGTCGGCGTTTTTTCAAATTCTTCCGGGTAAACCTCAAACTGGGAGATATTCAAATAAGCAGCCAATTGGGAATTCAATAATTTACGGTTCTGCTCTAAAATGTTATTCAGACTCGACTCGGACAATTTTTCAGCATCGACCATTTCCATATCAGGGTAAATCAAGGCTACCAGTTGCCCATTCTTTTCCAAAACCAGTGATTCCGAAACATAAGGCATATTGTTCAATTTCGCTTCGATTTCTTCGGGATAGATGTTTTGCCCGGATGGGCCAAGAATCATGTTTTTACTGCGGCCCTTTATATAAATAAAGTTGTCTTTATCGAGCAGGCCCAGGTCGCCGGTATGCAGCCAGCCGTCTTTGTCGATAGTTTCTTCTGTGGCTTGTTTGTTTTTATAATAACCATCCATGATATGTTCGCCGCGCACCAGGATTTCTCCGACGATTCTTTGTGGGTCGCTGGAATCAATTTTTACTTCCATATCATCTACAATCTGCCCAACCGAGCCAATGCGGGTGGTTTTCCAGGTAGCATAACTGATCAACGGCCCAAATTCGGTCATACCGTAGCCGACGGTAAACGGGAATTTGATCATGGTCAGGAACGATTCCACCTCTTTATTTAAAGCCGCTCCGCCGATAACGACTTCATAAAAATTGCCACCAAAGGCGTTAACCAGTTTGTCATACACTTTTTTAAGGACGACATTTTTTAATATCGGCAGTTTGATCATAATTTTTGCCGGGCCTTTACTCAAAGCCGGTTTGATCTGCTTTTTATAGATCTTTTCAATGATGAGCGGCACGGATAAAACCAGGTGTGGTCTGATATCCTGAAAGGCTTTGACAATTATTTTGGGAGAAGGTATTTTACCCAAAAAAGTGATATGGCAGCCCATGCAGAATGGATATAAAAATTCAAATGCGCAGCCATAAGAATGAGCCAACGGCATAAAAGAAAGGACTTTTTCGCCGGATTTAAGCGGTAAATGTATCTGGGCATATTTAATGTTTCCCATCAGGCTGTTGTGGGGCAGCATAACTCCTTTGGAGAAACCGGTTGTACCTGACGTATAAACAATTGCGGCAAGCTGGTTGTTCTTAACTTCGGGGAACGAGATCGAGTCAACGGAAAACTGGGGATAGTCTTTTAAATAATCTCGTTCCGAGTTTTCCAGTTTGTTTACCAGGTCTTTCTTTTTATGGTAAAGCAAGCGGAAATTTTCCAGGGCAAAGACTGCATCCAGTTGCGGCATTTTGCTTTCATCGAGAGTATCGAAAATGGATTCGGCGGCAAAAAACAGTACCGTATCGGAATGATTGATGATATGATGAATGTCATCCGGCTTGAAATCCGGTAAAATAGGTACAATGACAGCGCCGTAGGTAATAGTGGAAATATAGGTGAGCGCCCAGTTGGTAGAGTTTTTGCCTATAACAGCAACTTTATCTCCCTTTTTAAGCCCGGTTTTTTTGAAAATGTAATGCATCCAGCAAATTTTTCCCGCGACTTTTTCATAACTCAGGGAACCTTCCTCGTAATTCGACAAAGCCGGTAAATTCCAGTTCTTTTTAATGCCCGATTCAATAGCCTTTACAAAATTTTCTTTCAGCATGTGCCATGCTCCTTGACATTGATTTGCAAAAAACTAAAAAAGATGGTAATTAGGATAATATTAATATAATGGTATTTCAACAAATTTTCCTAACACTTTATAGTTTTTTTGCATAACAACCGGAAGATTTTTTACCAGCCGGATATACTCATCCATTTGCTGTTGCTCGTGACGCCCACCGGTTTTATAGTCGATGATTAATATATCGTGGTTTTGTTTATCGATCATAAGCCGGTCAAGGCGGAATTGCTCGCCGGAATCGTTAAATAAGGTGATCTCGGTATAGATTTGCTGCCATTTGGCGGCAAACAGCAGGGGCCGGTTATTATCAATAAAAGTAGTAACCCGATCCAGCAGCGCTGCAATTTCTGCAACCGGTAGTAAATTACCATAATAATTTATGGTTTGTATTTTTGCCAGGGCAAGTTCCTGTTCCGTACCGAACCTGATAAAAGACAAGAAATAATGAATAATGTTTCCTTTATCAATATCCCTGCTCTTTATATATACACTTGTATAATCAGGATATTCGGTTATTTCTTTACTTTTTATTTCTACGGAAGGATAGTGTGTCAGAGCAAAATCCAGGTATTTTTTAATAAAGGTATAATCCTGCCGGGCTGGCGGTGCGGCGAGTTCATCGAGCCGTGCCGGTGCGCCGATCATGCCATGACACTCGTCATTTGTACTGGTGTGCAGGGCGTTTTGAGCAGCAAAAATATCGAGAACAGAAAACAGCAGGAATTGATCGATTTCCGGTGGTTCTTCCTTTTGCAGTTCCTGACGCAGCAATTCCAGTCCGTCTTTTTTCTTAAAGGCAAAGAACATATACAGATTATATTTTGCCCTGGTGAGTGCCACATAGATATTGTTGAGTTCTTCAATGACCAGCCGGTTTTGCGAAGCGGTTTTCAGATCGCTAAAGCTGCACCATTGCATAATGTGTTCATAGTTTAAGTTGATGACATGAGCCGCCAGACCGGTGAAATCTTCCCGATAGTGCAGATGAACATTAATATCGTTCAAGGGGCCGCCAAACCCGGCTGCAAGATCCCAGTATAATAAAACCGAATCGAATTCCAGACCTTTGGCTTTGTGAATCGTGAGCAGGGTGATGGCGTCAACCTGGTCGAGGCCCAGTTGCTGAAAACGTTCGCTTGCGGCATTATCCCGGCAATAATCCAGCAGACCTTGCAGGGTTTTGGGATAATTATGGTTGGCTACCAGCAGTTCGGCGACAATTTCCAGGAACAGGTTAATATTAACCAGATCATTTTCCTGGCTGAAAAGCTTAGGCACATTATATTCTTTAATAACTGCGCTAACCAGGACGAGCGGATCAAACCGGGAGAACGCCGGCAATTCCTGATCTTTGCCGGAACAGAGGGAATTAATAAAAGTATGTAGTTTTTCCACCGCCGGAATATCCTGCAGCGCAGTGAATAGTTCATTTACGGTATAGTTATCCGATTTGCGCCGGCGATGAAAATCAAGAATAACTTTGAGTTCCTCCGGCGGCATCAATACCAGGTCGGAGCGGAAGAATTTTACCAGATCGGCCAGGTCCTGGTACACAAAATAGTTCAACAGGTAAAACAATGGTTTTATAGCGCGATGCGCCAACACCGAGCCGGAAGATTCCAGAATATAGTCGATTCCCATTTCATTGAGAATGGCGGCAATGTTCTTTAAATCGCTGTTTTTGCGGGCCAGGATAGCGGTTTTGTGCACATCTATTGATTTTTCGCGGAGCAGCGGCAGCAACATCTCCTGGACAAAATCACGATACTGCTGGCGGGAGTGGGCGGAGCCGTTTTCAGCATCGCGCGGCGTATAAAAATTTTTGGCGTGTACCTGAATACAGGCATTAGCGGCTTTTTTTGCCGCCCTGATCTTTTCATAAGGCCAAAACAGATCGGTCAACCTGCTTTGTAACAAGGGATTGGTAAAAACCTCGTTGATGAAATCGATCAGAACCGGGGCGCTACGATAGGACGTATCGAGCGACAGTTGCCGGTTATCGGGCAGCAGGCCGGGCATTTTCAGCAACAGTTCGCGCTCGCCGCCGCGCCAGCCGTAAATAGATTGCTTTTCATCGCCGACGATGATCACCCCGCCATAATCTTGAGCGCCGATACCGCTGGTTACTTCATTGATGATCGGCAGCAGGATTTTGAACTGAATCATGCCCGTGTCCTGAAATTCATCGATCAACACAAAGCGAATCGAGGCCGAGAGGTATTCATAAAAGGCGTTGGTAACAAAATTATCATCGATCAGCGATAATTCCGGGTCGTAAAGATAGTGAAAGCAATAGTAGGATATATCATTGTGGGTGAATATCTTGTCACGGAATTTGATTTCATCGTATTTGTTATAGACCAGCCGGGCTATGGTGTTAATTTCTGCGGTTTCCGGCAGCAGTTCGGCATAGAATATATAATCGGCCAGGTATTTTTTTGCAGCGGAATATTCTGCGCTCAATTCGGCGCCGAATTCTTTGTTATCTTTTTTTCTGAACACTTTGCCGCCATGCCAGAAATAATCGCCCGCCAGAATATTCCCGCTATGTTTGTGCAAATTTTCAGGAGTCAATAATTTATCCAGTTCGCCGGCCAGATCAAGCGTTTGCAGCGAGTCGAATTGGGAGAAATGATCGCCAAAGAAACCGGCTTTGAACATATCGGCCGCCGGCATAGCCGGGTAATCGACCATCACCCGCGCCTGGAATCTTTGCAAAAGCGACGTCATGGCTTTTTTAAATTCAACCAGGTTTTTTTCAGCATTCGTTTCAAGCATTTGCGGCGAAGCCGGGGCGGCGGCGCTTTTTTCGATCAAATCAAAAATCCAGCGTTTGTCGAGCAGGGACCGCAGCAGGTTTTCATAATCCGTGATTTTTTTTCGGGTGGCCCGCCGGAAAAAAGAATAAAAGACTGTGCTGTTTTTTTCATCTTCGAGCAGGGCTCTGAAAATTTCCGCATAAACCTGTGCAGGGATATTATCGTCAATTTTATAATCGGTTATACCCAGGTAAGGGGCTATGATCGTTTTAAAAATTTCATTTATAAACGAATCGATTGTGTTGATCTTGACCAGGTTTTTATTCAGCAGCATTTCATGATAATACTTTTCCAATACCTGGCGCATAGCCGGAGTTATTTGCATACCAAGAGAGCTTTCAAGGTTGCTGCACAATTCCGCCGCTTCAGGTTTGTTATGCACAATAGCCTGCAAATGGGCAAAAATACGTTCCCTGATCTCGGCGGTGGCTTTTTTGGTAAAAGTGATTACCAGTATCTCCTGGTAGGACAGATCATATTGATGGTATTTTAACAGCAGGCCGATATATTCAAGCGATAACCGGTAGGTTTTGCCGGTTCCGGCGCTGGCTTTGATTATTTTATTATCCATTCGCTTGCTCCCTGAGAGTTGCCGGTTGAAGTGATTTGGTTAAAAACAGATCTTTGCGGGTAATCTCCGGTAAATCGTTCAGTTTGCTTTTTTGTTCCGGTAACCGATACCCGTTTACCACCAGATCATCCAGGGAATCCCTGATCTCAGCAATAAATGTTGCAATTAATTGTTCCTTGCCGATTTTTTTGTACCACTTGACCAAACCGGATGATTCATTTTTAATGACCTGGTAGAACCAGGATTCAATGCGATCCAGCAATTCCGGCCGGTCAAGCAGGTAGTAAAACAATTCATAGATGATGAGTTGTTCTTTGGCGAAATTACCGGTTTTATAATCAAAGATCAGGTATCTTTCATCTTTGAAAACAATACGCAGATCGGCGCGACCGCGGATTTTTACCGGTATATGTAACGCATTTCCTGCTGCGGGAATAAGGGTTTTATACAGCCGTTCTGCTTGTGACGAACGTTCCTGTTCCGGAATAATTTCGGGTCGGGTTGGACCGGTAATGAATTGCTGTAAATAGTGAAAGAATCCGGTAATGCCTTCGAGCAAGACCTGCAAAAGAATTTTTTCAAAATAGACCTGGGTATGGTCATGCAGCAGGCTAAAATAGTATTTGGGACGGCTCAGGGTTTTGACAGCGGCATTTTGAATGAGAGTTTGATCTTGCGGGGAAAAACCAAACCCGGATAGCTGCCGGCCCTGTTCGTTCAACGTTTGCCAGATTTGACTGAGAATATCATGCGTAAGATTACCGAGCAGCCGGGGCGACAGGTCGTTGGCGACCTGCTTTTGCCATTCATCGAGTCCGGCTATGTGGCGGATATAGAAAATAAAGGGATTGGTTTGCAGATCTTTACAGGAAGTAAAGGTCAGCAGCAGCCCGGATGGAGAGAAATCGGTTTGAATATTACAGGGCAGACGATAAAAATCGGGCTGATAAATTAGCTTGTCATTTACACGGTAATTGTTATCGGTGAATATCTGCCGGTAAACGGCGCGGCAGGCGGTTTCCCGAACGTCGGTGACTGACAGTTTGTCTTGAGGAAAATATAAAAGTAATTCTTCAATAAAAGAACTGACCTCGACATTCTTTTCATTGTTGATTTGCGTATATAAACTGACCTGGCGTGAAGTGAGCGCCAGGCGGAAGAAATAATATTTATCCCGCAGCCGGATATCTTCAAAAGTTTTTAGTCCCAACAGCTTGCGTTGTCTGTCGGTGAACAGGAACTGGGCCTGACGAGACTGGGGGATTTTCCCTTCGGTTACATTTAAAATTGCCACCGCCGGGAACGACAGGTTACGGGTATCCAGCAATGAAGCGATCTCGGTGCGCTGCGCCTTGTTGCGTTGGAGGGGCAAAAAGGTTTTCGGCTTCATATAATCCAGGAACAGGCGCAGCAGTCCTCCGGCAGTTTGGAGATTTTTTAAAAAAGGATTATTGGTAGGAAAATAATGCTGCCAGTTGCCGGCTAGACCTATTTCTTCACTTGAAACAAAATCGGCCAGCATGGCATAAAACACCTCTATGATGTTGGTGTTGTGCAATTCTTGTGGTAGTAAAATTTTTTTCAGATCGATTCCCCCGGCGGTGGCGTCGAACCGGGTAATCAAGTCCCGGATCGTATTCACCTGTATAAAGTCCTGAACGAATTGCAGCATGTTTGTCAAGCAGGTTAACGCCGGGGAAGGATGGATCTGGTGAAAATATTCCAGGCGCAGATCGGTATATTTATATTCAAGATCGATCAGGGTATACAGGTATTTTAAAGTTGCTTCATGGCTTGTTTGCTGTTCGGCAGCAGATTGCCCGCCGCTGAAATAAAAGAAAAAATCTTCACATAATACACTGTTGAGCAGGTTTTGCAAGGGCAGCAATAATTTTTTTCCCTGTGATTCCCATAGCAAACCGTCCACCATTTGGTATAGCGCGGTAAAAAACCGGTAAATCGAACAGGAGGTAAAGGTTTTGGAATTGCCAAGAGCGAACTGATCGGGAGAGAGAAAACGGGACCATGGATTTTTATTAAAGCCGATATTTACAATTTGCCCGGGACGCTGTTCTTCCATTTGCCGGGCCAGGGCAACCATCATGGTAAAATCATTGTGACCGGTAAAAATGTGTATAGATTCGGTCTGCATTTCCGGCAGCAGATCGGGCAATTGAAAGGGTTGAATGGACAGGTCTTGTTTATTGACCAGCCGTTCCGGGAGTTGGTAATAAATGACAATGATTTTTTCAAGCGCTCCCAGGCGTTCGATAATTGTTTTTTCCAGGGTAGTGTAATAAAATTGATTGGCAAAAACGAAACGTTCATAGTGTTGCAGAAAGGAATCGTTGAGGTTTGCCTGGTGGTAGACAAATACGGGATCGTCAAAACCAATGCTGTTGATATGGCGGCTGTATTGCTGTTTAATAGCTTGCAAACGCTGCCAGGTAAGAATCTGCCAGTCGGTATTGGCGAGGTTTTCGTTAAGCAAAGCAGTTTCCGCTTTGGCGGCGGCGCATTCTTCATTAAATTCCTGCCACAGGTTAAAGCAATTATTGGCCAGTTCAATGGACTGGAAATAGTTGTTAATTTTGAAATGGCGCCGGTCATTTGGGGTGAGAGAATCGAAAAAAGCCAGGGTCCTTTTTTCTTCGCGTAATACCGGAAGGGTAGAGATAAATAGCTGTTCTTTGAGCTCTTCCATAGTGATAAAGCGGGTATCGGAAAATTCCCACAACTGTTGGAATTTGTGCATGGCGGCTTTTTTACTGCGTTCATTGGGAAAGATAAACACGGTCTTTTCACCGGGCTGTTCCAGCAGAATTTTACCGGTTAAATCCTCTGCAAAGGAGCAAAATTTAAAAATGGGTTGCGACATACGACGCCCCTGATTAATTATTTTTATGTTTTGATACTATTCAGGATTACTATTGATAATCATTCAAGTACATGATACTCAAGAAATAGTGTTTTTGTTGACAATGTCCTTCCCAAACTGGAGAGACCGTGTGAAAACAAAAAAAATTACTAAAAAAGTGGAGTGCATCGCCTTTATGCGATGTGTCGGACCGGAGGTCCGAATATTGTCTGAAAAATGAAAACTTTACTGATTATTACATATCATCTTCATATTACGCAAATATATGTATTTTCGTAACTAATAAAAACACTAAGACTGCCTGCGGCAGTCCACAGTCCATAAAGGGACTGTACTCCGGTTCCGTTTGATTCCGAGCAACTACCAGGTACGAGCAAAATGACTTTTAAAACCTTTTGACAGAGCCTCCGGAGCTTGGGAAGGAGTGGGCCATCTCCCAGCCAAACTCCAGTTTGGCCGGGAATTTACTTTTGAAACTCTGTTTCAATTGAAATTTCATGACAAATAATAATACCTGAATTTTAAATTGGGATTAAGAGAACAGAATTTTTACAATAAAGCAACGATGGGCAATGTCCAGCCATTATTTTATAAAATTCATAATTGATAAGGAATTGCTCATTTTAGAAATTAATTATTATACAATAAATTTCCAACAAATCCAACTTTTTTCCCCTGGAAATAATAAAGCGGCCCGAAAGCCGCTTTAAATGAATAATATGTAAATGTTACAGCTATTTCAACAATAACATTTTATGCGAACCGCAGAGGGTTTGCTCTTTGCCGGCAAGGGTTATTCTGGCATAGTAAACGCCGGAATCGGCAGGCCTGTTATTGTATAATGTGCCGTTCCATTGCGCCTGGTAATTACCGGATGTGTGCCGGGAATCAACCAAAACCTGCACCAGTTGGCCGTTCACATTATAAATATCGATGCGAACATGCGCCGGAAAAGTAACCTGGTAGGAAATAGTAGTCGATGGGTTGAACGGATTCGGATAGTTCGACAATAACCGATAGTTGTCATTTGTGGCAGCCGGTTTTGATGGGGATACCGCAGTGTTTTGGCCTGTAAAATGCGAAATGCCTTTATTGGTGGCAAACCACAGCGATCCGTCCACGTCAACGGCCACATCGTTAATATAATTATCGACCAGGCCATCGGCGGTAGTATAGTTTTTAAAGGTCCAGCCATTCCACCGCGAAACGCCGCGCGCTGTGCCGAACCACATATGTTTGTTCTTGCCTTCCGCGATACACAGAACGGTGTCGCAAACCAGACCGTAATCTTCACGATTATAATGGGTCCAGCCGCCTTTGGTTTCGGTGGTATCATGAAAAGCACAGCCGGCATCGGAACCAAACCATTGGTCGTTATTATCCAGAACATGGATGGCAAAAATATTATTGTTCTCCGATAGCATACCGGTCCAGTCCTTGTCAAACGGTGAAGCTGTAGTCACCGCATCCACGCCTTCCCAGATGATCCTGCCGACCCCACCGCCCAGGGTGCCGACATATTTTACGCTGTCGTTCCCGGAAGCTATGCAGGTTACGGCGCTAAAGGGATACCATGTTAAATATTCCTGGGGAAACTGGGTCCATTGTGATTCGACCAGCCCGGAAACTCCGCTATTGTGTCCAAACCACAGGGCATCGAATTTATCCAGACACACCGCGGATATATGCGCTGCTGCAATAGGGGTTTCGTCAGGTGTGAGATACTCCTGGTTTGTGGAACCATCCGCATTGTACTGGAATTTCAGGGCGCCGTTTTCGGTGGCGCCCCACAGGGTTGTTATGGCTTGTTTTTTATCCGGAGCCAGATCATTGATATTAAAGGATGCCGGATGTAAAACATTGGAAAATGATTTCCATTGGCTACCGTCAAAGCGGCACAACCCTTTGGCAGTAGCGAACCATTTTACGCCCTGGTCATCGATATAGATCGACTTGACGTGATTACTGATCAGCGCAGTTTTCATGCTGTCGTAAGTGGTCCAATCGCTCGCCGTTGCGTTGATCGCTGTCAATATAAACCAGGTAAGCAAAATTTTGCAAAATTTCATGTTCTTATCCTTTATTACAATTCATTCTGCAAATTACTTTACCAGCAGCATTTGTTGCGCCTGACTGTAGTTATGTTCGGCGCCGTTTACGACAAGCCGGTAAATGTATACGCCCGAAGCCGCCGGGGAGCCGTTATCCCAGGTTCCGTTCCAGGTGGCGGTAAAAGAGCCTGTCTGGTATTCATTGTTAACCAGCGATGCGACTTTTTGACCTAGAGTGTTGTATACATTTAATTCGACATGCGCCGGAGCCGCGACATCAAAACGGATGGTGGTCTGCGGATTGAACGGGTTTGGATAATTGCTGTACAATTTATAATCTGTAACCATGCCGGCGTTTTCATCTTTATGAACCGAGGTGGTATAGTCAATTTTAATCAGTTCAATGCCCTGACCGGTGCCGAGGTTGCGGCTGTATTGTTTGTCCGCAGCATTGTTCCAGTGTTCATGCACACCGAGGCTGGAGATGGGGGTGCCATCGCCTTCCGGATCATAGGTGATGCCGGCTGGCCAGTTATTGCTATCCGCAGCCTGGTGCAGATAATCATCTACTCCCTCCATTTGTGGATAGGACCATTGCTTGTCTTCGGTATATTCAGCTTTAAGAAAATCATAACCAACTGATTCAATAGCTACATTGTCCAGGGAAGCAAAAATGGAAGAACACCAATCATTATTGAAAGGCGCTGAAGTCCATTTGTTGGGTGGATCGACAGCTTCGGAACCGGCGTACAAAGCGTCCATAATAAACACGAGGTTTTTTCCGCCCAGCAATTCATGACCCATTATATCGACCAATACACGATACATTCCGTAACCTTCGCGGAACGGATCGTTTTCAGTCGGATTTACCAGTCCATTATGGAGATGAGAAGCGCCATCGCGGGTATGAGAACCGAAATGATTTTTAGCAAACATGGTAATACCAGCGCGTTTGTGACCTTTCATACATGGAATATTCAACAAATAATCAATATTCTGAAAAACCGTATACAAGCGGTCATTGTAAATTGGATCGCCGCCAAACGGATCATTCCATGAACCGGTATTGAGTATTTCACCCTTGTCGGCATAAAAGATCAACGGATTGGTGCTTTTAACAACCTTTTCCCGGCCCAGGGAGCTGAAAGAATAATCCAGATAATGGATATTCGGAAATTCACCATGCCACAGGTCGTAAATATGTTTGTAAATGTGTTTCATCGGGTCGCCGACATAGATTTTATCCTGGGGAACGCCAACTACATTGACCAGGTGCCGGAAAACCGCCAACACAACATACGGGTTGGTTTCTGCTACCGAATAGTAGTTATTTTTGGACTTGGACAGATCGGAATTGCTGAAATTGCCGCTCCATGCACTGGTAGCGTTAATTTTTATAAAAATTTCTTCACCTTCCTGGTAAGTTACATCTCCTTTACCATGATTATTATTATAAAATTTAAAAATTGCTTCCCAGGCAGCCTGATTGGTGGTTGTGCCAGTGAGGGATTGCAAAACATCAGAAAGCATTTTTTCAATTACCGGCATATTATTATTGTTCGGCATGAACCAGCCATCATTGTTTTTTGAAGACAGTGTGCAGTTTTCATTAGTAGATTCCGGATTCCAGGCCCAAACCACCCGACCCGGGAAAATTCCTTTGGGCGTGCCCATTGGATTATTGGGGGTTTGATCTCCCAAAATCGCTGTGCTGGCATAGACGGGGCGTTTGGGATTCTGCGACAGTAATACCGAACTGACCAGGGCAACTACCAGTAACAAAGCCGCCAGCACATAACCGGAATTGCGGAAATTTTTTCTGGCTTTATGGAATGCAACCGCCGAGGTAATCAAACCGAGCATGTACACGACAAAGCCGGAAGCAACCGGCGCGGCAACCCGCATACAAGGGTAACTTAAACGCGATGGTTTGGGCAGAACGCGGAACAGAAACCAAACCATCGATACCAGACCAATGATCGGGAACAATAATGCCGCCCAGGGGCCATTTATTTTTACAGATTTAATTCTGCCGGTTTTAGGGCAGGTATTAAATAATTTTTCCTTGAGTGATTGTTTTTTACTACTCATACCAGACTCCTTTTGTTCAAAGCTGTGAATGTTTTCTATATGGCGAGGGAAAACATTATTTCGCGGATTAAAATAATGGTGATTTTTTACTCCAGGTATACAAATACCCGTCTCTCTGAGAGTACAATTATAATTTATTTTTTTATATGATGCAAGAAATTTTTTTCCTCAGCAATGTGCTACTCTTCCATTAACTTTTTCATGGCCAGCGCCAGTTTTTTGATGCCGATTTCAATTTGATCGGGATTAGAATTGGAGTAATTCAGGCGCAGTGAATTGCCGCCGCCGCCGTCTATATAAAAGGGATTACCGGGGACAAAAGCGACTTTATCCTGCAGGGCCAGTTCCAGCAACTTTAGCGATGGAATTTTTCTCGGCAGCGTTACCCAAATAAACATACCGCCTTCCGGTTTGGTAAATGTAACTCCTTTCGGGAAATAATTCTCGATCGCGCCGATCATAGCATCACATTGTTTTTTATAAGCCTGTTTGGTTTTCTCGATGTGGGCCTGCATATCGAAATGAGTGAGAAAATAATGGACGACCTTTTGACAAAAGTAATTGGTATGCAGGTCGGCGCCCTGTTTGGCGACCAGGGCCTTTTCCATAATATCATGGTCGGCGCATATCCAGCCCAGCCGGAATGATGGGACTACTGTTTTTGAAAAAGTGCCGAGCATAATGGATTGCGGGCCGAGCCATTTTCTGAACGGCGGCTGATCGCTGCCGCTGAACCGCAACGCGCCATAAGGATTATCTTCTACCAAAATTATATTATGTTTCGCCACCTGCGCAGCTACTTTTTCCCGCACATTATACGAATATGTGACTCCCGACGGATTTTGAAAATTCGGCACGGTGTAAAACAGCTTTATCGCATTATTATTTAAAATTTCTGCCAGTTCCTGCGGCGCTACGCCGTCATTATTCAGGGTAATACCGATAAATTCAGGCTGGTATATGGATAGCGCCTGAATGGCGCCCAGGTAGCCCGGCTTTTCGATAAGCACTTTATCGTCTTTATCAATAAAAACTTTACTGATCAGATCCAGACCCTGTTGCGAGCCGTTGGTGATCAGTATATTTTCTGGTTTGATATGCAGATCATAACCGGCGTTATATTCGGCGGCTATATATTCCCGCAGCGGCAGGTAGCCTTCGGTAGTGCTGTATTGCAGGGCTTCATAGCCGTCCCGGCGCAGCACCTCATCGCAGGAGATTTGAATTTCCCGCACCGGGAACACATCCGGGTTGGGCAAGCCGCCGGCAAAGGAGATAATCTCCGGATTGGCGGCAACTTTGAGTATTTCGCGAATAAAAGACTTTTGTACTTTTAAAAGTCTAGGCGCAAACAGGTCGGTTACATTTTCCATAATTATTGACTTATTTTTCGGCTAGAATATTTTCTATTGTGGTTAATTCCTGCTGTGAAAAATCCAGGCGGTCAAGGCTGCGCAGGTTATCTTCAAGCTGCGCAACGCTGCTGGCGCCGATCAGGACTGATGTCACTCGCGCATCTTTTAACAGCCAGGCCAGAGCCATTTGCGCCAGTGACTGGCCGCGCTGTTGGGCAATATCATGCAAAGCGCGGATCTGTTTCAACTTTGCTTCGGTAATATCCGCTTTTTGTAAAAAACCGTGCGGTTTGGCGGCGCGTGAGTCTTCCGGTACGCCGGCGAGGTAGCGGTTGGTTAGCAACCCCTGCGCCAGCGGCGAGAATGCGATCAAGCCAATGCCTTCACGACCGAGAATATCCAGCAAGCCGTTCTCTACCCAGCGTTCATACATAGAATATTTGGCCTGGTGAATGAGACAGCGGCTGCCGAGCTGGTTGAGGATTTTCAGAGCTTGTTCGGTTTGATCGGGCCGGTAATTGGAGATGCCGACATACAAAGCTTTGCCCTGGCGGCGGATCAAATCCAATGCTTCCATAGTTTCTTCCAGTGGGGTTTCCGGGTCAAAGCGGTGGGAATAAAAAATATCCACATAATCCAGACCCATACGGCGCAGGCTGGCATCGAGACTGGCGACGAGGTATTTTTTTGAACCCCAGTCGCCATAAGGGCCGTCCCACATGGTATAACCGGCTTTGGTGGAAATGATCATTTCATCGCGATAGGGCGCAAAATCCTGTTTTAATGCCTTGCCGAGCATTTCTTCTGCAGAGCCGGGCGGCGGCCCATAATTGTTGGCCAGATCGAAATGGGTAACGCCCAGGTCAAAAGCGCGGCGCAAAATAGCCCGGCCGGTTTCGTAAACATCCACACCGCCGAAATTGTGCCACAGACCCAGCGAAACCGCCGGCAGTTTTAGGCCGCTTTTACCGCAGCGATTGTAACGCATGGTTGTGTAACGTTGAGGATTTGCCAGATAGTCCATATAATGTCTGTTTCTTTAAAAAGTCATATTATTAAAAAATTATTACCAAAATATACTGTATATAAGATCTATATCTATCACTAAAGTTAAGCATGAAAAAATCTTTATGCAAGGTTTTCGTTTTCAGGAGAAACCGCATCCCGGCAATTTAAGACACAATTACAGGAACAGGGGAAATGAATAATCCCGTTCCTTCAGTCATGTATTAATGACCTTCCGTATGTTCTTTAACTACTTTTTTGAGCCACTTGAGCATGACCAGAATTGCCAGGGTTGCCAGTAAGGCTCCGGCAAAATTGATGCTGAAAAAGATGGCCTTGTGATCGTACTGTTCCCACAGGCTGGAAAGGATGCCCGACAGCTTGTTGCCTATTGAAGTAGCCAAAAACCAGCCGCCCATCATTAATGCGGTAATGCGCGGCGGGCTGAGCTTGGAAACCAGCGACAGCCCCATGGGGCTGAGGAACAATTCGCCCACAGTGATCAGCGCATAGGAAGAGATCAGCCACCAGGGCGAACATTTAGTCAGGCCGTTCTGCGATGCAAATACCGCGGCAATCATGACTAGTGTAGAGATCGCTGTAATGAAAAGGCCGCTGCCGATCTTGACAGGGGTGGAAGGTTCCTTGCCTTTTTTGCGTAAAAAGCCGAAAAACACCACCACCAGCGGCGTTAACGCCACTACAAAAAACGGATTAACCGATTGGAATATTTCGGTGGAGATCAGTTTGAGGCTTTTACCTTCGACCGGCCATTGCGCTTTGTCCAGGTTGTTGAAATAGGGATGCGGCCCCATTGTGGTAACAACATGGTTGTCGGCGTCTATGACGGGTTTGCCATATACATCCAGCCTGGGCACTTCGCGGGGTGTGGTATCCACTTCCTGCACCATGCCAAAGGCCTGAGCGGCCGGCTGCACCGCTGCCGGCAATTCACGATGGGTATAACTTTCCGCCCAAATGGTCAGCGCCGAACCGTTCTGGTGAAAGATACCCCAAAATACGACCACAACCGCAAAAATTGCCAGCAGCGCGCCAATCGGCGCTTTGTCTTCTTTTGAGGCGCGCAGCCACAGGGAAAGATAGAATAACACAATGGGTATGCTGGAAAATAAAAAGGCATCGGTCGAGTCCGAACCGAACAGATTGCCGGGTAAAAACCAGCCGATTGCGCCGACCAGCAGCGCCGGTAAAAATACCACCGCGCCGATTTTACCCAGTGACATATCTTCTTTTTGTACGGGTTTGCGCACATCGGCAAGAGCGACGTGTTTTTTCCCGAAAATGAATATAATCACGCCGATGTATAAACCAATTCCGGCGGCGGCAAAGGCATAGCCCCAGCCGTAATGGTTGCGCAAATAGGCAGCGACAAAATTACAAATAAATGAGCCGATGTTTATTCCCATATAGAAAATATTGTAACCGGTATCTTTTAAGGGTTTATACTTGTCATCCGTATACAGGTTGCCGACCAGGGTAGAGATGTTGGGTTTGAAAAAACCGTTACCAATAATAATCAGGAACAGGGCTATCCAGAATGCGGTCATGCCCGGCAGCGCCAGGGTGATATAGCCGGTACCCATCAGCAGGCCACCGATGATGATGGCGCGGCGGTAACCGAGAATGCGGTCGGCCAGCAGGCCGCCGACAAAGGGAGCGAGATAGACCAGCGCCAGATAGGTGCCGTAAATATCGGCGGCAGAAGCCAGGCTCAGTCCCAGTCCGCCGGCCTGCGTATCGATCATGTACAGGGTGAAAATGCCCAGCAGCAGGTAATAGCCAAAGCGTTCCCACATTTCGGTAAAGAACAGCACCACAAGTCCGCGCGGATGATTTTTGAACATTCAGACTCCTGAAAGTTATGATAATCAATTGGTTGAAAAGTATAATTTGCAAAGTAAAAAACTTTTTTTATATAATCCAGTTATTTTTTGGGAGAGTGAGTAAGTATGATTGTGACGTGGTTTCGTGCTGGTAAAGTATGTTTGCCGGGACGTGCCAAGGGGACGATTCTATAACGCCCGCAGATCCTTTTACTTGGGCGCGCGTCTCGATACGTCCGGTCTCGCAGGGGCCTGGCCCCGGTGCGTATAAAATGGATGGGCTGTGCCCATCCACCACAAAAGTGCACAGCCTTGGGATGATCTGGAACCGGCTAAAGCCGGGTCTGCAAACACTGTACTGTCCTGAATGATAAAATTGAATTATTTACAGGGCGTCCCACCGGGACGCCCCTACCGGCTAGGGGGACTAGACCAATCCAAACCTACAAATTCGGTAATGGAATTTGTTAAAAAAAGCCCTGGATTTGGAAATCCAGGGCGATCTTGCTTTTTATATTATCCCAGCGAGTTGATGCGGGCAGGATGGGATTTCTCGTATTCCTGCACAGCCGGGGCAAATTTCTGCAAATAGCCGAGCTGGTCGATGCCTTCCAGCAGGCAGGTCTTGTTAAAGGCGTCGATGGGGAACGATACCTTTGTCCCATCCGGCAGGGTTAAAGTTTGCGCGGCCAGATCGACAGTTAATTCGGCTTTAGGTTCTTTTTTCGCCAGATCGAACAGTTTTTGCTGGGTTGCGGCGTCCACAATCAGCGGAAGCAGGCCGTTTTTCATACTGTTATTGCGAAAAATATCAGCAAAACCGGTACTGATAACGACTCTAAAGCCGAAACCCGTCAGACCCCACGGCGCATGTTCGCGACTGGAGCCGCAGCCGAAATTATCGCCGGCAACCAGGATTTTCACGCCCTGCACTTCCGGTTTGTTCAGAATAAAGTCCGGTTTCGGCGAACCGTCCTCATTATAACGCCAGTCACAAAACACATTTTTCCCCAGCCCGGCCTTGTCCGTAACCTTTAAAAAGCGGGCAGGCATGATCTGATCGGTATCTATATCATTCACCGGCATGGCGACAAACCGGCTAGTTAATTTTTTAAACGCTTCCATATATTCCTCATTTCCTGGTTATCGGTTAGAATAATTTACGTACATCGGCTACGGCGCCGGCAATTGCTGAAGCGGCAGCGGTGAGAGGGCTGGCTAAAAAGGTACGTCCGCCTTTGCCCTGGCGGCCTTCAAAGTTACGGTTGCTGGTGCTGACCGCGTATTGTCCCGGTCGCAATTCGTCGCCGTTCATGGCAATACACATGCTGCACCCGGCTTCGCGCCATTCCGCGCCGGCGGCTTTGAATATAACATCCAGTCCTTCAGCCTCGGCCTGATTTTTCACCAACTGCGAACCGGGCACAACCATCACCCGCGTATTTGCAGAAACTTTACGGCCCTTGAGGATTGCCGCAGCGGCGCGCAGGTCGTTGATACGGCCGTTGGTGCAGCTGCCGATGAATACTACATCCAGTTTTTGGCCCAGCAGCGGTTTGGCCGGGGCAAGACCCATATAGGTCAGGGCTTTTTCCAGGGCGTGACGCTGGTTGACATCGGCAATTTTTCCCGGATCGGGGATAATACCGTCAACCGGCATTCCCATACCGGGAGTGGTGCCGAAAGTGATCATGGGTGCCAGGGAATTGGCGTCCAGTTCCACCACCGTATCGTATTTAGCGCCGGGGTCGGAAGGCAGGGTGCGCCATTTGGCTACAGCGGCTTCCCAGGCCGCGCCTTGCGGTGCATATTTTCGGCCGGCCAGGTAATTAAAGGTAATATCATCCGGGGCGATCATGCCGGCGCGGGCGCCGCCCTCGATGCTCATATTGCACACGGTCATACGCGCTTCCATGTCCAGCGCGCGGATGGCGCTGCCGGTGTATTCGATGACATGGGCGGTGCCGCCGCCGGTGCCGATTTTGGCAATAAGAGCCAGAATTATATCTTTAGCGGAAACGCCCTGACGCAGGGTTCCCTCTACTTTAACATTCATAGTTTTCGGTTTGCTCTGCAGCAGGGTTTGCGTAGCCAGTACATGTTCCACCTCGCTGGTGCCGATGCCGAACGCCAGCGCGCCGAAAGCGCCATGAGTTGCCGTATGGCTATCGCCGCAGACGATGGTCATGCCCGGCTGGGTAAAGCCAAGCTCCGGGCCGATGACATGGACAATACCGCGGGTGGCGCTGTGCATATCGTGCAGGGGAACACCAAACTGTTTGCAGTTAGCTGTCATTTGCGCAATCTGCGCCGCTGCCAGGGGATCGCTGATGGGGATGGAAGGATCGGTCGTCGGGATCGAGTGATCCATAGTTCCCACAGTTTGACCGGGACGGCGGACTTTGATGCCGCGTTCCCGCAAGCCCTGGAATGCCTGCGGCGAAGTAACTTCATGCACCAGGTGCAGGTCGATATACAATACCGACGGAGCTCCCGGTTCGGTAACAACTATATGATCGTTCCATACTTTTTCGAATAATGTTTTTGCAGAATCTGACATATTTTATACCCTCATAAATTTTAAAGTTCAATTTGCTCAGGATCCAGCCGTTTCAGGATCATTTCATTGACCGCCTTGCCGGATGGAACCATGGGGAAAACCATATCTTCTTTAACTGTAACAAATTCAATCACAACCGGGCCATCATTATGCGCAAAACACCACTCCAGGGCGGCATCGACATCTGCGGCAACAGTAACGCGCCGGGCAGCGCAGCCCATGCCCTCGGCCACCTTGACAAAATCGGGATTGCTGTGCGACAAATCGGTATATGAATAGCGCGATTCGTGAAACAGTTCCTGCCACTGGCGCACCATACCGAGATAGCCGTTATTAAAGATCAAAAACTTGACCGGTACTTTATAATAGGCGGCCGTTATCAACTCTTGGATATTCATTTGAAAACCGCCGTCGCCGGAAATAGAGATGACCGGTCGGTCTTTAACGCCAAACGCCGCGCCGATTGCCGCCGGAACTGAAAAGCCCATCGTACCCAGTCCGCCTGAAGTAATATGCGAGCGCGGGTTGTCAAACTGAAAGTATTGAGCCGTCCACATCTGGTTCTGGCCGACATCACTGACCACCACGGCGTTGCCGCCGGTTATTTCGGACAGCTTTTTAATGATGGCTTGCGGGCGCAGTTTACCGTCATTGGGCGGCGTTTCCAGGGGACACGCCTGCCGCCATTTATTGATTTGCCGCCACCAGTCATCCAGGGGCAGTTTATCGGTAAATTGCGGGAGCATGCTTTCTAAAATGTTAGAAACCAGGCCGACAACCGGGTAATTCACCTTGACATTTTTGTTGATGGAAGCTGGGTCGATATCGATGTGGATTTTAACCGCTTTGGCGGCAAAAGTATCCACTTTACCGGTAACCCGGTCGTCAAAGCGCGCGCCAATGGCAATCAGGCAATCGCATTCATTCACCGCCTGGTTGGCGGTATATGTACCGTGCATACCCAGCATACCCAGGAACCGTTCGTCCGAACCCGGAAAAGCGCCCAAACCGTGCAGGGTCAAGGTAACAGGTATGCCGGTTTTACGGGCAAACTCTGTTAAAAGTTTTTCTGCATTGGAATTGATCACGCCGCCGCCGGCGTAAATCAATGGTTTCTTGGCTTTTTTAATCGCATCCACAGCATTTTTGATCATCACCGGATGGCCGTCGGTTTGCGGTTTGTAACTGCGAATTTCCAGGTTTTCAGGATAATTAAAAATACCGGTACTGGTTACTACATCTTTGCACAGGTCGATAACCACCGGGCCGGGTCGTCCGGTTGTGGCGATATAAAATGCTTTGCGCAGTATTGGCGCCAGATCTTTTATATCTGTTACCAGGCTGTTCCATTTGGTAATGGAACGGGTGATGCCGGTCGTATCCGCTTCCTGAAACGCATCGTTGCCGATGAGATGACTGGATACCTGGCCGGTGATGACTACCAGCGGAACCGAATCCATATAGGCATCGGCGATGCCGGTTACCGTATTGGTGGCGCCCGGGCCGGAGGTTACCAGCACTACGCCCGGCTTGCCGGTAGCTTTGGCATATCCTTCCGCCATGTGCGTGGCGCCCTGTTCGTGCCGAACCAGGATGTGTTTTAGAAAATCAACGGAATACAACTTGTCATAGATATGCAACACGGCGCCGCCAGGGTAGCCAAAAATGATCTCCACACCTTCACGGCGCAGGGCTTCAAAAAAGATTTCCGCGCCCGTCATTTTTTTAATTGATGCTGCTTCCATAGTTTATATTTTATCTTTATAAAATTAGTGTTCACCAAAAAAATAATAGTTATACTTTTAAAACAGCGCCGGTATTAGCCGAGGTAACAAATCGCGTATAGCGCGCCAGCCAGCCGGTTTTGAACCGGGGTGAAAATTCCGGCAAGGCCGCCAGACGCGCCGCTATTTCCTTATCGTCCAGCTTTACTTCCAGAACACGGTTTTTTATGTCGATGTGGATCATATCACCATTACGCATTGCGGCAATAGGGCCTTTAGCCGCGGCTTCGGGACTGACATGGCCGATGCAGGCGCCGCGGGTGCCGCCGGAGAACCGCCCGTCGGTGATGAGGGCAACGGAGCTACCCAGCCCGCGACCCATAACCGCCGAGGTGGGGGAGAGCATTTCGCGCATACCCGGGCCGCCTTTGGGGCCTTCATAGCGGATAACAATGACATCACCTTTATTGATTTGTCCCGCCATAATCGCTTTGATGGCATCTTCTTCACTGTCGAACACATTGGCGGGACCGGTGTGATCCCACATTTCCGGGGCCACAGCGCCGGTTTTGATGACGCTGCCCTGCGGGGCAAGATTACCGAATAAAATCGCCAGTCCGCCGGTTTGCGAATAAGGATTTTCCAAAGGACGAATGACTTCTTTATCCAGGCTCTGCGCCGATTTTATGTTTTCGCCCAGGGTTTTGCCGGTAACGGTCGGGCGGTCCAGTTTCAGCAAGCCGGGGATGCGGGTCAGTTCCGCCAGGATGGCGGAAATGCCGCCGGCGCGGTCGACATCCTCGATATGTACAGCGGTGGTGGCCGGGGCAACTTTACATAGGTAAGGAACCCGGGCCGCCAGGTCGTTGATCTCCCTCAGGTCAAGTGCTATGCCGCATTCCGAGGCAACCGCCAAAGTATGCAGAATGGTATTTGAAGAACCGCCCATGGCCAGATCGAGGGCGAGGGCGTTCATAAAGGTATCGCGGGTCAATATATCCAGGGGCTTTAAATCTTTTTTCAGCATATCCATGATCCGCTCGCCGATTTGGGCAATGAGTTGATCCCGTTTCGGGTCAACTGCGAGAATAGTGCCGTTGCCGGGCAGGGCCAGGCCCAGGGCTTCGCACAGGCAGTTCATGCTGTTGGCGGTGAACATACCGGAACAACTACCGCAGCCGGGACAAGCATGTTCTTCAAGATCCAGCAGTTCCGCATCGGTCATGTTGCCGGCGGAATATTGACCGACCGCTTCGAAAACCGAGATCAGGTTTATGCTGTTGCCTTTGGAATCGACGCCTTTTTTCATGGGGCCGCCGGATATAAAAATTGTGGGAATGTTCAGACGTACGGCGGCCATCATCATGCCGGGGATGATCTTGTCGCAATTGGGAATGCATACGAGGGCGTCGAGGCAATGCGCCATAGCCATGGTTTCCACGCAATCGGCAATCAACTCGCGGGAGGGCAGACTGTAATTCATACCCTTGTGACCCATAGCAATGCCGTCATCCACACCGATAGTATTGAATTCAAAGGGCACGCCGCCGGCGTTACGAACTATTTCTTTTACCTTGCGGCCAAATTCCTGAAGATGCACGTGTCCCGGAATGAGATCGGTATAGGAATTACATATTCCGATAAAAGGTTTGTCAAAGTCGCTATTTTTAACTCCGGTTGCCCGGAGCAGGCTGCGGTGCGGCGCGCGTTCCGGTCCTTTTTTTACGGCATCTGATTTCATTTTGTATCCTTTCAAATTGTTAAAATAATTCCACTCCCGAGGAGTTCTGACCTCGGGATTTATAAAAATAATAAAGTACTAGAGAGGTCAGGGATCAGTTGTTTACCACGATAATTCGTAGCGCAACTAGCGATAGAAATAGCGAAATAGAAATGGCAAGAATGTGCAGGATGTTGATAAAAGAATATAATCCGGTCATTGGGATAGCCTTAGCCCGTGCTGGAGAGGTTTGATGAAGAGTGTTATATTTTTTTATCCACATGGTAGAGAAATTCCAAATAAATTAATATTTGTACGGTTAAATCTAAAAAATTTATCAACAAAATACAACAGAAAAAATTCCCGGTGGAGAAATATTTTTGAAATTTGGTCGTGCCGGGGCTTGGCCGAGGACCAGTGCATGTTTTTGAAACAGCCGATCCCAGAGTAGAGCCGTCCCGCATGGCGGGACGGGTCGTATCAAGGGGACGGGACTGCCTACTACAATAAAGCCCTTGCGTTTTTTCGGTACGTCACGATACGGGCCGTAAGCGCACCGAGTTTAATTTCTTTGCATGAATTCTGTATTTGTTCTTTTCCGTAATCGGTTTTCGGCCCTACTCGACGACCGGGATTTCCCCAACGACCGCCACCTGTTTCGAAAAAGCCGGTCCACGAGTAGAGCCGCACCCGTATGGCGGGACGGCTCGTATCGAGGGGACAGGGCTGCCTACTACAATAAAGCCCTTGCGTTTTTTCGGTACGTCTCAATAAGGGCCGTAAGCGCACCGAGTTTAATTTCTTTGCATGAATTCTGTATTTGTTCTTTTCCGTAATCCGTTTTCGGCCCTACTCGACGACCGGGATTTCCCCAACGACTGCCACCTATTTCGAAAAAGCCGGTCCCCGAGTAGAGCCGTCCCGCATGGCGGGACGGGTCGTATCGAGGGGACAGGACCTGATACCAATTAATTTTTTCCCCGGTTCATCTCGATATGTCCCGAAAGGTAAAGCAACGGGACTACCCGATGACCACTGCTTTTCAGGCGACCGACCTTGAAATCAATGCTTTATTTGCCGGATTATACCGCTCTATCGGGTTGTTATAACCGGTGTGCTTGATTTTTAACAGTGTAATTTGTATTTTATATGAAAGTAAAAGTTTGAAAATTGGCTCATTGAAGATAAAAGGTGAATAATATGGCATTTAATGCGCAAACCGTTGACGATATGTTTAAGATCATGGTTGAAAGACTGGGTAAAATCGTTCCCGAAGCGGAATTACGTTATAAAGCGGAACTGGCTGTCGAGGTCAACCGGCTGAAGCAGGAAAAAAACGCGGTTATATTGGGGCATAATTATATGGAACCGGCGCTCTATTATTCGGTGCCCGATTACACCGGCGATTCCCTGGGCCTGGCCCGTGAAGCCGCCAGAACCGATAAAGATATTATTGTATTTTGCGGGGTGCGTTTTATGGCCGAGACCGCCAAGATCCTCAATCCCGAAAAAACTGTGCTGCTGCCTTCGCCTAAAGGCGGCTGTTCGCTGGCGGAGAGCATTACGGCAGCGGATGTTCGCGAACTGCGCAAGCAATACCCCGGCGTGCCGGTGGTTACGTATGTAAATACTTATGCAGACGTTAAAGCGGAAAGCGACATCTGCTGCACATCCGGCAACGCTAAACAGGTTGTCGAGTCATTTAACGACCAAACCATAATTTTTTTGCCGGACGAATTTATGGCCAAAAATATTGCCAAAGAAACCGGCAAGCAGATCATCTTGCCGACCAAAAATCCCGCCAAACTGAAAAACAGTGGCGAAGGCGTGGAATACCGGATGATCGGCTGGAGCGGCAAATGCGAAGTGCACGAAAAGTTCACAGTTGAAGATATTATTAATGTGCGCAGGCAATTCCCCGATGTGGTCGTTTTGGCCCACCTGGAATGCAAGCCGGAGGTTATCGATGCAGCCGATTATTCGGGAAGCACGACCGGAATGATCAAATATGTAGAAACCACGCAAGCGCCGCGTTACCTGCTGCTGACCGAATGCAGCATGGGCGATAATATCGCCGCCGCCAATCCACACAAGGAAATGCTGCGGTTGTGCAGCATTCGTTGTCCGCACATGAATGAAATAACGCTGGAGCAAACCAGGGATTCGTTGTTGTATAACCGCTATGTGATCGATGTGCCGGAGGATATCCGCCGGCGCGCCAAACAAGCGGTGGACCGGATGATAGCGATTGGGTAAATAATAAATCCGAAACCGCGGCCAGGACTATTGAACAATAATATCTACACCCAGCCGCGCAGGTCGCAGGCTTCGGCAACCCTGGCTACGCCAACGATCGTCGCCGCCAGGCGGGGATGGACTTTTTTTTCTTTAACCGCTTCCATGACCGTGTGATAAGCTGTCGATATTTTTTTATCGAGGCGCTGGTGAACGGTTTCTTCGCTCCAGTAATCCAGGCAAGAGTTTTGCACCATTTCCAGGTAAGAAACGGTGACGCCGCCGGCGCTGGCCAGGATATCCGGTATAACGTGGATGCCTTTTTTATTGAGAATAATATCCGCTTCCGGCGAGGTTGGGCCGTTAGCCAGTTCGCAAATAATTTTGGCTTTGATTTTATCGGCATTGGCAAGGGTGATCGAGTTTTCCAGCGCCGCGGGGTAGAGAATATCGACATTCATTTCCAGGATCGAATCGCGCGGAACACTTGAGGCGCCGGGAAAGCCCGCCACTGTGCCGGTTTTCAATTTGTGGGTGACCAGTTCTTTGACGTTAAAGCCGTTTGGATTATAAATGCCGCCGCGCGAATCACAGACGCCGACCAGCCGGCCGCCGCCCAATATTTCGTTATGCAGCAGGGCTGCTCTTTGTCCGGCATTGCCGAACCCCTGAATAGCAAAGTCGCCGGTGGGATCGATAGCCAGGCAGCGGCAGGCTTCGCGAACCGTGATGACGCCGCCACGGGCGGTAGCGTCGCGCCGGCCTTCGGTGCCGCCAAGCTGTTGGGGTTTATCGGTCATCACGCCGGGGTGATGGCGCTGCAAGAGCGTTTCATATTCATCCATCATCCAAGCCATGGTTTGCGGATTGGTATATACATCCGGCGCCGGAACATCGCGATCTATGCCCAGGTATGGAAAAGCGGCGCGGATATAGGCGCGGGATATGTTTTCCAGTTCCCGGTCGGACATATTGCGTGGATCGCAAACTACACCGCCTTTACCGCCGCCCAGCGGCAGGTCGACGACCGCGGTTTTCCAGGTCATCCACGATGCCAGGGCGCGGATGGTATCGACGGTTTCATCCGGATGAAAGCGAATCCCGCCTTTGGCGGGTCCGCGCGCAAAATTGTATTGAATACGCCAGGCGTGAAAAATTCTGGTTTTGCCATTATCCATTTTTACCGGCAGGGTAAATTTAAATTCCCGCTGCGGCCATAACAGCAATTCTGTGGCTGCCTGCCCCAGGTTGAGGATTTTTGCCGCTTCCTGCACCTGTTTTTGGGCGACATGGAAAGAATTATACGATTCCATTAATTATTCTCATCCTGTGAGGTTTTGTGTTCAAAGTTTGGAGGTGTGGGCGGATCGAACGCATCCAGAAATATTCTGTACCAACACCCTTTGCACATCAATGCCCTGTCGACTCGCAGCAGCACCTGTTCCCAGGGGCTTAATTGCCGGCCACAATGTGGACAGGTATCCGGTATTTGGTCTTTATCTGTCAATATTATGCTCCGGTTTTAGAATTATTCCACTGCTTTCGTGACCATTCATTTTTATGATGCATGGTTTATCAATACGGATATGTTTGGTGTATTGCAACACCTCGATAGTTTGTTGATTTTTAAGCCAATCCCAGTCCACAAAATCATTTGTCATCTCGGAACGGACGGTAAAATAGCCGACCATAAAGGAATTGAGGTTTTGGAAAAAGTGCGAGCCCTGCGAGGGCAGCACGCTGAAATCCTTGAAATCGGATTCGATGATGACCCGCGCGCCGGCTATTTGATCCCAGCGCACCGGAATGCCCAGCCAGGGATCGAGGCTGCCCCACCTGCCGACTCCTATCAACAAATAAGGACGGTTTTCGCTAATCAGCTTGGCATTCAAACGGCTTACTTCCTGGGCGACCAGCCGGCTTTGCGCCCGGTCAAACAGATCACGGTCAACCATAACAATATCATAAATGTCTTCCATAACGCCGTTGCCCATAACCTGGGAGCTTTTGCAAACCAGTTGTTCAGGCTTAAAGTGATCGATATTCATTACTTCCAGTTCACGGTTCAAAACCATCGGGCGCATTTGCAATATGCCGAATTCTTTGGGCTTGCCTTTGGGAACGGAAAGGTTAACGGCAAATTCAATTTCCACCGGGGTGCCCATTCCCCAGCCGCCCATATCGAGCAGCAGTTCAAGGATTTCCGGGAGCGGAAAAGTTTTAAATTTTAGTAACGGCGCCAGGGTGATAAGGCGCATTCCGTTTTTGGAGGTGCCGTCATAAATCGCGTCATTTTCGGAAGAATATGTTGATGCCAACTGGAACAGCGTTCCGTCCTCTTCGGCCACGGAGAGGGGGTATTTTTTTACAAAGCAATCATCGCGTACATTGGTATATTCCGCCTGGGCGGTCAGGTCGAGGGCAAAAAATTCCATTTGTGAATTTTTTAGCAAATATTTAGGCGCGTTAAAGGGATCAACCCTGGTTGGATATTTGGGACAAAAACGGGCCGCCATACCGCCTTCAACCACTGTTTTACCCAGACCAAGGGCCGCAGAGACTATACCGTCGGTGGATTTTTGCGGCGCTACCGGGTAAAAGTTGTAGGAACGGGCCACGCCGGCAAAGTCCGGGTAAAAACGGTTATTGTGAGGAGAGCCGATCATACTTTGGATGATGACTGCCATTTTTTCTTCTTCCAGGCGATACGAGGTCGCCCGGATATAATTTTTAGCCGACTGTAAAAATGTGGATGCATAAACTTTTTTTACCGTTTGCACCAGTTCATTTAACCGCACTTGAGGGTTGGGATTGCTGTTTGGCAGCATATACGTGTGATATACCCCGGCAAAAGGCTGGTTATGTGAATCTTCCAGCAAGCTGGAGGAACGGATAGCCAGCGGAGTATGAATCAAATCGAGAAACGCGGCCAGTTCGTCAAGTATTTCATCCGGGAAATTATCGGTGCGCAGGAATTTTTGCATTATGGCATTATCGTCTGCAGAATAGAGAGCAAAATAGTGCAGGTCATTCTCTTTCATAAAATCATCGAATATATCTGTGCCGATAACAATTGCCGGGGGAATGTATATTTTTACACCTTCGAACTGATCCTGAACATTATAGTTATTGATCAAAATGTTGACAAAGCTGAGGCCGCGCGCCTTGCCTCCCAGCGAACCGCCGCCAATACGCGACATGCTGCTATATGGATCGAATGATTCTTTTTTAAAATCAGTAATAATACCCTGCTGGCGCAGTTTGCGGTATTCCTGCAGCGAGGACATGAGGTCCTGGCGAATATCTTCAATGCTGGGAAAATCGGCAATACTGCGCGGCCGCAATTGATGGGCCAGCCAGAATTCGGTGCGGGCTTTGAGCCAGTTGGAAAAGTGGTTTCTTTCCGCATGATATTGAATGCTTTCTTCGGGAATAGTCTTGAGTTGTTCCTCAAGCGACAACAGGTCCGTAGCTCTGCCGACTTCCACGCCTTCTTTGGTGCGAAATATAAAATCGCCAAAGCTGAGATTGTTCATCATGAAATTTTGCAAATCATGCAGCAGAGTAGGGGAATTTTTCAGTAAAAACGAAGCGCCGATTTCGCGGGCCTTTTTTTCATTTTCAAGATTGGTGGAATTCAACAGCACCGGTATATCCGAATGGACGCTTAAAACATAGCGGGCGAATTCCAAACCCGCCTGTGAGTCGACTTTACCGTTATGGGGGAATTCAATATCGGAAATGATGCCCAGGATGGTATCTTTGTACTTGTCAAAATAGTCTTTGGCTTCTTCCCAGGTTTTGCACAGCAAAATTTTTGGACGGGCCCGCTGCCGCAATTGTTTATGGGAAAGATTGATGCCTTCCGAGATCAGGCGCTGCGATTGGCGCATGGTTTCAAGATATATAATGGGCAAAAATGAAGAATAGTAACGTACATTATCTTCTATAACAATGATGGATTGTACTCCGACCAGGTGTGAATCGTGGTCGACATTCATTTTATCTTCAAGGTGTTTGATGATCGCCAGCAACAAACGGAAATCGCCCTGCCAGATAAATATCTGGTCGAACACCGAAGAATCCTGGTGCAGCAATAAATCGGATAATTCGCGGTTATCAAAAGCCAGCAATACAACCGGCACAGAAATGTTGGCTTCTTTAATTTTTTTGGCAAAGGTAGAGACCCGCATGTCTTCAATATGCAGGGTGGTAAGGATCATATCAAAGCGTCGTTCCTCTTTGATCAATGCCAGAGCTTCAACGCCGCTGGAAACGCGCGTCAGTTCCGGGGCATGGCTGAGATTCAGCCCCTGGTATTTTTCGCGGATGAGTTCATAAAGGCGGCCGTCTTCTTCAAAGACATAGAGATCGTAGAGACTTGAAACCAGTAAAATATCCCTGATGCGCAGGCGCATCAGGTTTTGGAATCCCTGAAAGCGGGTGCCGTACCCATGCTCGACCCACAGGGGGTCGGCATGGGGCAGCACTTTTTTAATTGCACTGGACATAAAAAGGGGGTCCTTTTTATTACAGGTGTTGCGGTTGTCGGTTTATAGCAGACCCTGATCCATCATGGCATTGGCAACTTTAAGGAATCCGCCGATGTTGGCGCCATTGACATAATTGCCGGGGGTGCCGAATTTATCAGCGTTTTCTACACAGGTTTTGTGGATCGATTTCATGATCATCTGTAAGCGGGCGTCGACTTCTTCGCGGGTCCAGGGCAGGCGCATGGAATTTTGCGACATTTCGAGACCGGATACAGCAACGCCGCCGGCATTGGCCGCTTTGCCGGGAGCATACAGAATACCGGCGTCCAGGAACTGTTTTACGCCTTCAAGAGAAGTGGGCATATTGGCGCCTTCGCTGACCACATAAACGCCATTCCTCAGCATGTTTTTGGCATCCTTGCCGTTAATTTCATTCTGGGTCGCGCTGGGGAAAGCGCAATCGGCTTTGTGGTTCCACAGTGGATTGAAATCATCGGCCGGATTGACCGGTGTATAAACCGCGTTTTTATATTTTTCAACATATTCCTGGATCCTGCCACGGCGAATGTTTTTTAACTGGATAACAAAGTCCAGCTTTTCACGATTGATTCCCTGATCATCATAGATATAGCCACTAGAATCGGACAGGGTAACAACTTTGCCGCCCAACGCAATGATCTTTTCAACCGTATACTGGGCAACGTTACCTGAACCGGAAACCAGGCAGGTTTTACCTTGCAGGGTTTGGTTGCGGGTGGTCAGCATTTCGGAAGCAAAGTAAACAGAGCCGTAACCGGTGGCTTCAGGGCGAATGAGCGAGCCGCCCCAGCTCAATCCTTTGCCGGTCAACACGCCGGTAAATTCATTGCGCAGTTTTTTATACTGGCCGAACAGGAAACCGATTTCGCGACCGCCTACGCCAATATCGCCGGCAGGAACATCGGTGTTCGGGCCGATGTGCCGGTTCAATTCGTTCATAAAACTCTGGCAGAAACGCATAACTTCATTATCAGACTTGCCTTTGGGATCAAAATCTGAACCGCCTTTGGCGCCGCCCATTGGCAGCGAGGTCAGGCTATTCTTAAACACCTGTTCAAAGGCTAAAAATTTCAAAATACTAAGATTAACTGAGGGGTGAAAGCGCAGACCGCCTTTATAGGGACCTATGGCGCTGTTCATTTGAATGCGAAAGCCGCGGTTGATGTGGATTTCACCCTGGTCATCCTGCCAGGGAACGCGGAACATGATAACCCGTTCCGGTTCAATGATCCGCTCCAGGATTTTCGCCGAACGGTATTCCGGGTAACGTTCATATACTATGGCAATAGATTCAGCAACTTCTTCTACAGCCTGCAAAAATTCTTTTTCGTTGGGATTTTTGGCTTTAACTTCTGCCATGAGGTTGGCAACAAATTCAGACATTTGATAATCTCCTTACTTGATATACTAATTCTATGATAAATTTTAATAATTTACCGGATTATTCAAGATTATATGTATAATATTAATAACGAGACAGCAGGATTTTAATAACCGAGGTGTGGTCAGGCCCGATAATAAATATAGTTGGTAAATTTAAAGCAGTTTGGTCGAAAACTGAGGATCATACTGACTGTCATGTTTTTCTCATTTTTAAATAAATCTATTATAAAAATTTTTCAGGTCTGGTGCAACAATTATTTCTCAAAAGAGGGCTGATTATAAAAAAAAATACGAAAATGTCTGAAAACAAGTTTTCAGTTATCAGTTGTCAGCTATTAGTTGACAGCTCTCAGTTATCAGCTAACAGTTGCCAACATTTAGAGATTAAAATTTGTCTAGTACCTAAATTTCTTAAATGAAAAAGTTTTGACAATGATTTTTTTTATTAGAACCATGTAGGATGGGCAGAATCCCTCTATAGTGATAAATTATTGAATAATAAGATATTAAACATTTTCATAATTTAGAGCGACAACAGTTGGACCCTGCTCATCATTTTTTACTAGTCAAAATTCCATTTTTTCTCTCAATTTAGAAATTCAGGTAGTATTAAAACCTGTTCTTTAATAGTAGTTTGGGGGATTTTTTGAACCGAGAAAGCCAGGAATAAAGCGCGGGAATAAGGTAAACAAAAAAGGGCAGAGGTGAACTCTGCCCTTTAAATACAATTTTAATTATGTGAAAGTAACTTACTTTATCATTCCCGCGCGCAACGCAAAGGGGTTGCCTTGCATGGCAACGCCGCGCACCCGTTCGCTGAGGGCGTGGAAAATTGCTTTTTGTTTATCCATAACCGCGACATTGGCAGGAATGGGTTTTCTGCGGCGTTTTTCATTCAATACCACAAACGGCGCTACAACCTGTTCCAGGGTGACTTGATTGCCGCTCTCTTTTTGATGCACCCAGGCGGCGTGCAGGGCTGCGCCGAGCGCCGCACCCTCACCTTCGACCGGCACCGCTTCGGCGGCAAATACATCCGCTATGGTTTGCACCCAGGCTTCGGACTGCGCCAAGCCGCCAGTGAGACGGATTTCTGTCGGTTTTACCGGCATTTTGCGGAAGCCGTCATACAGGTTCAGCACATGGCCTTCCAGCACCGCGCGGGAGAGGATCGGTTTGGTAAAATCATCCAGGCCAAAGCCAAAGTAAACGGGACTGGCTTGGGGTACGTCCGGGGTGCGTTCGCCCATGTACCAGGGCAGCAGTACCCGGCCTTCGTTGCCGACCGGCACGGTTTTGACAACCTCGACAAATTCAGCGTGACTCATCTTATACTGGGCCAGAATGGCATTGTAACCATTGGCCAGGTTGGAGACGCATAACAACGGCAGGTAATGGCCGGTGCTGTCACAAAATGCCGCAATCTCGCCGGTGGGGTCGATGTACGGTTCTTTTAAAAAGGTGTAGGCCGTGCCGCTGGTGCCCAGACTGACAGTGACGATGCCGGGCACCACGTTGCCGGTGCCAACCGCGCCGTACATATTGTCGCCGGTACCGGCGTCGATCTTGCAGGCCGGATCAAAGCCGAATTTTGCCGCCAGGTCTTTGCCGATCAGGCCGATGCTTTTATCGGAGGGCTGCAAAGACGGGATTTTATTTTTCAGTTCCGGGGAAATGGCATTCATGACTTTTTCAGACCATTTACCGTTCTTGGGATTCCACAAGGCCATGCCGGAGGTATCGCCGGGTTCCATAACCCGCACACCGCCGTTCACACCGCCGGTGAGGTACCAGTTGACAAAGTTATGCACCAGGAAACAGGTAGTCGTTTTGGCAAAGGCTTCTTTTTCATGGCGCGCCATGTGGAATATTTTGGCGGCGGTATAGCCGGTGCGCTGGCTGTTGCCAACTTCTTTTACCATATTATCCAAACCGCCAACCGCTTTGGTGAGCAGGTCGCATTCTTCCTGGGTGCTGAAATCGTTCCACAGTTTACTGGTTTTACGGGTCAGGTTACCCTTTGCATCCAGCGTTACCAGACCATGCTGCTGACCGGATACCGAGATCGCTTTGATATTCTGTTGCGGTATAGCCGATTTCTGCAAACGGGCGAACAACACTTCCAGCGCTTCGATCCACATCATGGGATCGGATTCGGAAACGCCTTCGGCCTGGCCCTGTAAAACGCCGTTACGGGTTTTATATTTCGGCAAGTCGTTATCATAATTTACAGCATCGACATGGACAACCTTGGCGGCATCAATATCAATAACCAGTAATTTGGTACCCTGCGTGGAACTGTCTATTCCTGCGTATAAGTTTTTCATCGAACCTCCAAAGATGTATGAGAAATGTAAATAATTATTCGAACGGAGCATGACAAATTAGTAATTTTACTTTAAATCTGCAAGATTAAACATAATAAAGTTGTCAGTTGTCAGCTATCAGTTAACAACAGGAAATAGTTGAATGTGTAAAGAAAGTTTTCAGTTGTCAGCTATCAGTAAAAGACATGCAATATGTAAGTGAATAAAAAGCCGGAGATAAAATTGTTTACCCGGCATTGTTGCGGAACTTTATTTCAGGAGCAAACATTTTTGCACACCGCGAAAATCTCCTGCTGTAACAACAATGATGTATACACCGGAGGCAACATGATCCGCCTGCCATTGGCGCTGATGATAACCGGCAGGGATTAGTTGATCTTCAAGCGCCGCCACTTCCTGTCCCTGTATATCATAAACAACAATACGGGTTCGCGCGGTCACCGGTAAACCAAAACGGATGGTTGTGCTCTGGTTAAAGGGATTGGGGTAATTACAATATAACTGGAATTTATTAGGAATGATAGTACTATTAGATTTGTCAGTTGCAATGCCGGTGGGTTTATCAGTAATATGAACCGAAACCTGCAGGGTATCGAAAAAAAACTGGTCGGTTGTAATAACTGTAAAACTGGTATCGGTATCGGTTAACGACGGAATGCCGGTGATGCTTGATGCAGATGGTATCAGCCAGTTTGGATAATTTTGGAAAAAGTATTCCAGACTATCGCCTTCCGGATCTTTTGCTTGAGCGGAATATGTGAACAGAGTATTATAATAAGCAGTATCCTGGGCAGGCGAGGAAAATTCCGGCGGATCATTGAGCATTTCCACATTTATATGTACAGTCATCGTATCGCTGCCGTTTCCGTCACTTGATTCTACCAGGAATTCCGCCTGTGCTACCCAATTGGGCGGAATTCCCGCCACACCGGTTTCAGTTGGCGCGAGCCAGGCCGGCAGGTTTGTATAAGTAAAAGACACGGAACGTCCGGGGTAATGCAGGGCGTCGGATGTATAGGTAAACTGTGAATCCTCTTTGGCGGTGACGGAACTTGCAGACATTAGCCAGGGGGGATCCTCTACTGTCAGTCCCCCGGTGGTGGTTTTAAGAATACAACCCTGGTTGCCGACCGCCCAGCCGGTGTATTGATCGACAAAGCAAAAGTTTTTCAGTTCGATCGCGGCTTTTGTCACCTGGCGGACCCATTTTGAGCCGCCGTGTACCAGTCGGTAAATGCCGCCGGCGTCATCCATCAGCCAGCCATTGACCGGATCAGTAAAGCAAATGCGGATAAAGTCATCACCACTATATTGTGAAATTTGGCTCCAGGTTGTACCGCCGTCATTGGTAATGCGGATTTCCCCTCCGTTGGTGACCGCCCAGCCCTTATCTGCATTGACAAAATAAAAATCCGTAAAAGAGTGATTGTAATCTGCTATTTGCTGCGGCGTCCAGGTAGCGCCGCCATCATCGGTTCTGTATAATTGACCGGGAAACCCTGAACAGAGCAGCCAGCCGGTATTGGCATTTAGGAATTGAATTCTTGAAAAAGTGGCAGTTGGATTAAGCTCAATCTGATCCCAGGTATCTCCGCCATCGGTGGTTTTCAGCACTACGCCGTTTTCGCCGACGGTCCAGCCGGTTTGTGCATCAATGAAAAACACATCCCATAAAAACAGGGTCAGTTCGCTGGTCTTTTCCGTCCAGGTTTGACCGCCGTTTTCGGTGCGGGCGATAACAAAACCCCAATCTTTGCGGCCAACCGCCCAGCCGTGATCGGCGTCGGTAAAATGAATGGCCGTGAACAGTTTCGCCGGATAATCTGTAGGTAGCTGCTGCCAGGAGAGACCGCCATTTTCCGTTTTTATCATTAAACCGTTATACCCTGCCGCCCAACCTAGCTGGGGAGTGACAAATTGTATATCCATCAGGTCGTCTTTCAAAGCGCTGTTTTGCGAGACCCAGGTTTGTCCGCCATTTTCGGATTTCATTATTTGTTTGGCCCCAACAGCCCAACCGATGTTTGCATTGTAAAATTCCACTGCATATAGATCTTCAGAACTGCCAAACGGCGCCTGCTCATTCCAATCGGCGCCGCCGTCATCGGAAAATATGACCAGTCCACGCCCGCCAACCGCCCAGACATGATTGACATCATAACAGGCGATGCCATTCAATTCAATCGTGTAATAAAAAGTTTCGTACTGATCGATCCAGGTTTCACCGCCGTCAGTGGTCGCCATGATCTTGTTGGCGCCAACCAGCCAGCCATGCTGTGGATCGGCAAAGCACATATCTTTGATATAACCCCAGTTACCATTGTAAACTGCCCGCCAGGTATCGCCGCCGTTAGTGGTTTTCAAAACCATGCCATCACCGGCGACGAAACCGGTCAAATTATTGATAAAATAAATGACCTGAAAAGTTACGGGACTGTTTACATATATGGATTCCCAAGTTGTACCGCCATTGCTTGTGCGCATGATTACACCGCCATTGCCGGCGGCGTAGCCGGTTTGGGAATCGATAAAATAAATAGAATACAACATGGGACTGCTTGTGTCTGTCATGTGGTATTGAGGTTGCCATGTTATTCCGCCATCCGATGTCTTGAATATATACTGATCGTATCCCATTGTACCTGTTGCCCAGCCGGTATTGGCATTCACAAAACATAAACTGTAAACAATAAGATTGGACAAGCCTGTACCAATATAGCGCCAGGATTGACCGCCGTCTGTGGTTTTTAGCATTATGCCATAGTCGCCACAGGCAATCACTGTATTGGCATTTAGGATTTGTACATCCATCAATGCTGATAGGGGTAGCGGATTAACCGGATACCAGGCATCCTGGGTATAAGCATAAGCAGTTATAAATAAAATATGCAAAAGCACGATGCGACGCGGCACTTTATTCTCCCTGTGAATAATAATAGAGTTTTATTTGCGGCACATAAGAAGTGCGGTATTTATTGTAGGTATCGTTCGGAGAGTCACCATGAACATGTACAGCCCGGTAGCCGCGAAATTCCGAATACAAGGCGGCAGTTTGGTTATATGTCGCCGGATTATTAAAAGATATATCTACTAAAAGATTATCCGTACCGTTATATTTGAAAGGAGCAGTGAAAACAAATTCATACCAGTCCGGGCCGGTTAAAACGGCGTTGCCGGTGAAGACTGTTTGTAGCGCGGTATTATCAAAATTATCATTACTGAAAATATCCTCGCCGGTATGCTTTATGCGGATGGTTAAATCATGCAGTGTGATGGCCGGCGCTTCGGCAACATGCAGGGCAATTTTATTGATCGTTATTCCTGCGCCAATCTCTTCGGCCAGGTAAATACTTTGAGTGCGGCAATAATGGTACTGAATCCACAGCGGATCGACCCAGGAGGTTATAGCGCTCATTATTAAGCGGAAAGGATTGAGTATGGTCCTTTCCAGGGTCTGAATGTACCCGGCGCTATCTTTTACTGCCAGCAGGGTATTCCAGGATGCAAATGCCGGAAAAGTAAAGGCGGTTACCGGAGAATTTAACCAGCCGGTTTCCGGGGCGCCGTCGCCGCTAAAGTCCCATTGAAATTGTAATGCGGCGTCATCCTCAAAATCGAAGGATTCTGAGGCGTTAAAGGTTACTTTTAGGGAATCCTGAGAATCCCGCTGCCAGTGAAACTCCGGTACCGGTTTGGTATTGACATAAATGGGCATTAAAACGGTATTTTGCCATCCGGCCTGGTCTTTGACCTGTAATTTGATGTTTTTTAATCCTCCGCCGGTTGTATAGACCCGCTGTATGGAAGACAACGGCGACCAGAAGGTATCGTACAGGCCGTCGTTTTCCCAATCCCAGCGTGCCTGTAAATCCTGACCGGCGCAGATATTATCGAATGTAAGCGCGGGATCAAAAGTAAACAGGGTTTCATTCACCAGTCCCGTATCCGGTTCTACTGAAAAGGCGGCAACAGGGGGAGTTGTGTCCAGTAAAATGCTATCGGCAATAATCGCGGATTCAATTTCAAAATCATTCATTAATTGCAAATAGATAACTTTATTCCCGTCACCCGGCGAAAGCCGCCAGGGTAAGGTTGCTGTAAAAGGAGTCCATATAGTGTTAGGTGAGGCCAGGTCTTCAGCAATTTTTTGTTGCACATTGGTTGTCGAACCATTTTGGCCGACAGACAGTACAACGTCCTGAGTTTGGGTGTATTGTGCATCATTGTTTATATGCAAAGAAGGTATCAGAGGTTCTATAAGAATAGTATCGGCAGCGACCGGTGTAATTTCTCCCTGAATCGTTTTGGTTTGCATGCAGACAATTTTCGGTCCCGGCCCGGCCGGTAATATCCATTCCTTTTGTGTTGTAAAGGGCTCCCAATCACTTGCTGTCAATCCGACGTCGTTGCCTATCTTCATGGAGTCGGCCTGGTTGGCAAAAAGCAAGAGGTTTACGTGACGTAGAGCTGTATACAGATCATTGTTATTAATTACTAATGTACACCGGGGAGATATGGTAACTGTATTTTGAAAACTGATGCTCTGTTCCCCTTTTTGATAGGGATTTTGATAAATGATCAATTCTACCGGCAATACTCCCGGTATGTAGGAACTTAGCGGCAGTGAATATGTCATTGCCTGCGGCAGGGGAAAATATCTTGTATCCTTAGCCGTGCCGTTAATAACAATCATTGCCCTGCAATAACCATATCCACCAATGGTATAGGTTAAATTGATATTATTCATTTGTTCCTGAACCTGGGTTTGTATTGTCGGGGTTTTCCATAAAACCGTAAAGTAATTATTTTGCAAATCCGTCAGGTTCAAAGTATCCCGGCGGGTCCATGCTTGTGGATGCGAAAACAGTAATTGTATCCGGGAGTTATAGTTACTATTTCGCTCTAGGGATGTTTGTGACATTGCCGGTGTGTTTTTCTGACTGAAACTGGCTGTACTTTCAAGTTTAAGCATTTTCAGGACTGCGCTCGAATGCGGTGATTGCAAGTGAACAAAGTAGAGACCTGCCGGGCTGTTACCCAAATCCAATTCTAATTCGTATTGCAAATGGGCTAATGAAAATTGGGTGACCAACTGCCCCAAAATGTTATAAACAGAAATATCCAGCGGACCTGCGGCAGCCATTTTGCCTAAATCTAAAAAGGTGCGTTGGTGAAAAGGATTCGGATAGTTTTGCGGCAGCGAGTATCGATCAGGTTTTAATAGTTCTTTTATATCGGTAGTGAAAGAAATGGAAAATTGACCTGCGGAATCCGTAGCTGTTGTGGCAATTATGTTGTTATTTAAATCAAAGGCAGTAATTATGCAGGATTGTACCGGATCAAGATCCTGTACCCAAAAGATATAGCCTGAAACCGTTGTCTGAGCCGTTACGGATATACTCAGGCAGCAGAGGAGTAAAACAGTAATGTGAAGACAACCCCGGCGCTTCATACCGTTTAATCTTTCCAGTTAATTTTTTTTCAAGTTAAATAAAGTAAGGGAAATTTGCAATAATTTTCAGCTATTAGTTAAAAAGCGGTCAGTTCTCAGCTGTCAGCTATCAGGAAAAGACAATTAGAGGAAAATAATTGAAAAACTCCGATAATACATCACTTAAACATTTCCTCTCTCACTTGTATTTTTATCCTGGTTTCCTTATCATTTGCTCATTCCTGAATGTTTAGCTGAAAGCAGATGGCTGACCACTAATAACCGGGTCACCTGCATCATATCTCCTGCTTTATCTTACTATGGGCAAATTTATATTTTTGTCCGTACCGGGGGAAAGGCACTTCATCGACATAAAATATTTTAATTTCAACCGATTGTCCATAGCGTTCTTTAAAAGTGTCGATAAGGATTTGATCATCACGTTTTAAGGCAGGATCCATGGGGACAATATAAAGGTTAATCAGGTATTGGTGTTCCTGTACAAGCTGGGCTTTTTTAATGCCGTTGACCAAATACATAGGCCAGGACGGTGCGGACAGCCATTGACCGCGCGCATCCATAATGAAATCGTTGATTCGCCCAGTCAACCGTTCGATCAAAGGGAGGGTTCTCCCGCACGGGCAAACACGGTTCGAAGCAATGGCATAATCATTGGTATCATAGCGGAGCAGGGGAAAGGCTTTATTGTGTAATCCGGTGGCTATAATCCGTCCTTCTTCTCCTGGTGCGGCATGTGTATTGTCTGGTTTTAATATTTCTACAATTCCATATTCTGAAGCAATGTGATAACCGCCTTGCGGGCATTGGGTGATGAGCGCCACATGTTCATCCATACCATAATTGTCGCACAGGGGAACGCCGGCCCAGGCTTCAATGAAATGTCGATGGAAATCGAGGACTGTAACGGAAACACTGATGATACATGCCGGTTTAACATCGTTGATGCCAGCAATATCTAAAAGGTGACAAAAATAGTAAATCGATTCCGGGTAACCGCGCCAGAGTTTGATCTTGTATTTTCGCAACAAATCCGCATATCGATCAATGTTGGTTGAGTCGATTATATCTGAAGAAAATTCCAGGCCACGGCACTTCCAGTTCCAGTGATACCCTTTTGGGTCGTTCAACAGAACACTGCGAATATCCAGGAACGAATTACCTAAACGATAACCGGCCCAGGAAAAATGGCGGTACTGGCAAAGCAATTCCATGATATTGGAGTGAATATCCCAATAAACATCCAGTGAAGCGCCGGTAGTGCCGGTAGTTCGAATTGATTGTGGTCTGTGTTTTTTGAAATCAAGGGCTTTGAACTGGTCTTTGTTATATAAAAGTGTTTCCCGTGACAGTATAGGAATTTTCACCAGGTCATCGAGTGACTTGAAATCGGAGCGTTTAATCCCCATTTCTTCAAATAATTGCTGATAAAAGGGAACATTTTTAAAGCAAATATCCAATATTCGGGAAAACAACTGCCATTGTAATTTTTTTTGTTTATCTTGGGGATAAAACTGGCTTGACCATAATATGCGACGCCAATAAAGCAATTCATTTGGAGCAAAGAAATTAAAAAAGAAGAATTCTATCATATAGAGCTTACAGTGGAAAGTATTAATGATTTTATCTCAAGCTATAACACATAAAGGCTTGAAAAAAAATCCCATGTGGATATAATTAATATTAAAAATTACTCACTACCGGACACTTTATGGATTCGGTTTCAAACATGCCACCCCTACGGGGTTTGAGCTTGTATTTATGTATTATTCTATAAACATATCACCCCCTACCGGGGGTTAATTTCATTTAATTGACTTTAAAATAACCGCGAAGCGGTGAAATGTTTGTAGAAAGAGAGCCATCTCAGCACAATCTAACCCCGTAGGGGTGATATGTCGGGAACT
>JAKQIY010000044.1 GCA_029561455.1 bacterium | reverse complement strand
CTTCTATGACGGTGTGTACTTTAAAACTTGACGAATACTTGTTCTTGGGCATGATCTTTCTCCTCTTATTACTCTAAGTTAAGCATTCATGCCCTAAACTAAAAATATTTTCTTAATAAACATTATACGGAAACAATACGGGGAAACGGTAAACAATGATCTAAAAAAACATTCATTTGGGGAGTTATTATGAAAAAGGTTTTCATTGTTTTAGTACTGTATAATTTATCAGTATTGCTAACACTATTTTCAAGCCCCTTGTTCGCCCAATCATATACAACCCCGGGGTTCTCAACCGGCCAATGGGATGTAAAATTTACAGAATCCAATATCAGCAATGATACCCAATTCGGTTACGATGCAATAAACGTCGGTGATGTTAATGGCGACGATTTTGATGATATCCTGGTTAGCGCGCAAAGGTACGATTTTTACTGTGGCAGGGTTTTCCTTTATTATGGCGGTTCTCCGATGGACACGGTTGCCGATGTCATATTTTATGGCAAAACACGTGAACGTCTCGGCTGTTCAATTGCCGCGGTCGGCGATTTAAATAAAGACGGGTACAACGATTTTTTAATTGGGACGATGCCGTTAAATTTTGAAAAAAGTCATTTTTATATTCATCTCGGCGGACCGTATATGGATAATAAACCGGATGTTGTCATGTATGGTAAAAAACATTTCGATGAATTTGGTACTTATATAAACGGTGGCGGCGATGTGAACAATGATGGCTATGATGATATACTGGTTGCCATGCCACGCAGCAACTTACCAGACCAGCTTTATATTTACTATGGCAGTGCGGAAATGGATACTACTGTGGATATGATCCTTGACCTCGAAAATGACAAAGATTTAGATTACCACACATCTTCTCTTACCTGGGCCGGTGATCTAAATAATGATGGGTATGACGATATTATGATTAGTGAACCCTCTTACAATTTTAGCCGCAGTATAGTTTATATATTATACGGGGGAACAGCATTGGATGGAGAATCAGATATTGTATTAAAAGGGAGCCGTCGTTTTGAAACATACTTTGGCAGTAGCGTTGCCGCTCTTGGGGATATAAACCAGGATGGTTACGATGATTTATTGGTAGGTGAATCAGGTTATAATGACAGATCCGGCCGGGCTTTGCTTTATCTGGGCGGAGCAGTAATGGATTCCATTCCCGACATGTCCTTTTCCAGAAATGTTGCTGACATTCAATTCGGCAGCAGTGTAACCGGCGCCGGAGATGTGAATAACGATGGTTATAACGATTTTTTGATCGGGGCTCCCGGTTACGACCAGAATACCGGACGGGCTTACCTGTATCACGGTGGCCCGGAGTTGGATAACAATCCCGATATTGTGTTTTTCGGGAAAAAAGCCGGTTGTTTATTCAGCCGGTGCCTTTGTGGCGTCGGTGATGTAAATAATGACGGTTATAATGATCTGCTAGCCGGAGGGCAAGAGTATACAGGTGGTGGCGGTCCCTTATACATATATTACGGCGGCAGAATAACTGATATTTTTGCCGATGTAGTTCTGACCGATAAACCAAGTAATAACTGTTTCGCTTATAGTATAAGCGGCATTGGTGATAATAATGGTGATGGATATGATGATCTGTTGGCAGGGGCACCCGGCTATAATGATAGAGATGGTCGCGCCTATCTCTATTATGGGGGACAAAACAACAATACAAATGCGGATATATCCTTTTCGGCAATTGCCAGAGAAATTATCTGGGGTAGCCAGGTCGCTGGTGCTGGCGATTTAAATGGAGATAATTTTTCAGACTATATAATCGGCACTAATGATTACATAAATGATACCGGACAAGCTTTTCTGTTTTTCGGAGCTGCAGAACCGGATACCGTGGCGGATATTAAATTGACCAGGCAAGAAAATTATTACAAATTTTGCAGCAGTTTTGCCAATGCCGGGGATATTAATAACGATGGTTATAGCGATCTGCTTGTTGGAAATTCTCATTATAATGATTTTACCGGGCGTGTTTATTTATATTTTGGTGGTGTTACAATGGATTCCATTGCAGATTTCACCCTGGATGGGGAAAAAACCACACGTCAAAAATTTGGCAAACGCGTGGCCGGCGCGGGTGATGTAAATAAAGACGGTTATGATGATATTCTTATCGCTTCGGAGAATAATGGAAATTATTCCTCTAGTGTAAATCTTTATTTTGGTGGTCTGACATTAAATTCCACGCCAGCTCTGGTATTTACAGAAAGTAACTATTCCTCCTTCAGTTGCACCATTGCCGGGGCTGGCGATGTAAACGGGGATGGTTATGATGATATTCTGGCCGGAACTTATACATATCATTATCTTACAAGTTCCGGTCGCGCTTATTTATACTTTGGCGGGGCAAATATGGATAGTGTTGCTGATGTAATTTTTACAGGAGATTCTCAATTCAGTCGCTTCGGGAATTCTGTTACCGGCATTGGCGATGTGAATAATGATGGTTTTGCTGATGTGCTGATTGGCGCGGATGAGGATACCCTTGATACTGGCAGGGCTTATCTTTACTATGGCGGCGAGGAAATGGATAATGTGCCGGATGAAATACTGGTCGGTGAAGCCAAAGGAGACAAGTTTGGCTACTGTGTCGCTGCTGCCAGAGATGTTAATAGCGACGGCATCAGCGATTTTATCATCGGCGCGCCTCATAACGGAGACTATTATAATGGCGCCATGTATTTATACTATGGTCATTCCACAACAGCCATAAACGATACTAACCCTATCACAATGTCCCAACCTAACAAGGCTCAATTACAAAACAACTACCCCAACCCCTTCAATCCCACTACAACCATTGAATTCGACTTGCCGGAGCGGGCCATTGTTGAAATTGTGATCTATGATATTTCCGGCCGAACTGTGCGCGCCCTGCTGCACGAATCGCGCCCCGGCGGCCAACACCGCCTCACCTGGGACGGACGTAACGACAGCGGCGCACCGGTCGGCAGCGGCGTGTACTTGTGCAAATTCAGCACGGACAAAGGCTATTCCGCAACCAAACGCATGACGCTTGTAAAATAATAACAGCCGGGGCAACCCTCGCGGTTGCCCTGTAATTCTACATGATCGCACCAGGGTTCTCAGACTGTATGAAAATATAAATAAACTCCGTATAAAAGGAGTGCATCGCTTTTATGCGATGTATCGAGCCGCAGGCTCGACCACACAAGATCACGCCGGGGCTTGCCCAGCTATTAAAAAAGCCACAACCCTTTTTTATGCATCATCATTTAGACAATACTAATTCCAGTACGGGCAACCCTCGCGGTTGCCCCCAATTTCCCACTATCTAATAACGCGCCGGGGCTGTATCAAGAATTCTTTTGGCTTAAAACTCATGTTGCCAAACCTTTTAATACAATCCAGGGAGAAAAAACCCCGTTAGGGGTGAAATGTTTCTAGATAATACACAGTACCAAAACAAGCCACGTTAGTGGCGAAACAACTTTTCTCTATCCAGGCAATCCACACAGTCTATAACAGGCATCTCCACCACGCAAATTTTGCTTGCCCGCGAAAATTTTGCATACCTTTTAAACCGTAGCTGAAACAACAACATATTGTATAATCTGAAATTAAACATTACAAAATTATCGGCATACTCTTTGCAAAATTTTTATTTACAAACCATTTTTAAAAACAAAAATAATTACTATCTTACACAGTTCGAGAGAACTGTACAAGAACTAAATCATTATTATTTGGGGAGGATTTATGATTAAATCCTTATTCTTCACCGCAATCATTAGCTATTGTTTGGTGTTAATACTTTGCCTGCCCTGGTCTCTTGGGTCACAAACCATCAATACTTTAGAAAACACAACCGTGGGGGCCTGGGACTTGAAATTCACCGAACCCAATATCTCCGGGGATACTCAATTCGGCAATAGTGTTGCCAGCGCCGGTGATGTCAATGGCGATGGCTATGATGACTTTATTGTCGCCGCCGAATGGTATGATTCAGGAGCGGGTCGGGTATTTTTGTATTATGGCGGCGCTAGGCTAAATACATCCGCAGATGTGATCTTTAAAGGCGATGGTTACCATGAACTGTTCGGCAGCACGGCAGCCGGCGCCGGCGATGTCAATGGTGACGGCTATGATGATGTTATCATCGGTACGGAAGTATCTAACAAGGTCTATCTATTTTTTGGAGGCCAGTCAATGGACAACACAGAGGATTTAATCCTTAATCAAATACCGGAAAATTGTAATTTTAGTGGTATTGTAAGCAGCGCCGGAGATGTGAATGGCGACGGCTTTGCAGATGTGTTGGCCGGTTTTACAAATTTTGTTACGGAAAAAGGTTTTGTGTATTTGTATTACGGTGGCGCAGTTATGGATGCCAATGAGGACCTGGTTTTTAATGGCGAAGCCATAGTTAATAATTTTGGCAGCTGCATGGCGCCCGCCGGGGATGTAAATAATGACGGCTATGACGACATTATAATCGCCGCTGCCGATGAGCATACAGGTTCAGGCCCGGTGTATTTGTTTTTTGGTTCTGCTGCTATGAACAATGCCGCCGATGCGATCATGTCGGAGGCAGAAGCTAACAATTGTTTTGGCTGCAGCATAGCAGGTATCGGCGATGTAAATAATGATGGCTATGCCGATATTGCCATAGGAGCAAGTGGCGCAAATCAACAAGCCGGCATTGTATACCTGTATTTTGGTAATGTTAATCAGGATGCAATTGCCGATCTGGTCTTGCCTGGTCCAGATGGGCAAATTGAGTTTGGCGCTTGTCTAACCGGAGCGGGTGATATGAACGGCGATGGTTATGACGATTTTCTGGTCAGTTCAATGGGATATTACCATACTGGTAAAGTCAATTTATATTTAGGGGGGGATGTGGTAGATACTATCGCCGACAGAGCTGTGGCAGGACAAGATAAACTGGATTATTACAATGCGAACCTGTCTTGCGCAGGTGATATAAATAGCGATGGCTATTCGGATATACTCATTGGCTTAAATTTATTTAACACTCTCACAGGTCAGGTACGTCTTTATTATGGCAGCGATAGTATAGAACTCATTTGCGACCTTGAGTTGAACGGCGAAACTACCAACAATAATTTTGGCATTCGACTTGCCGGGGCCGGCGATGTAAATGGCGACGGTTATGATGATGTCCTGGTCGGCGCCGCACATGATTATCCCCTCGATCTTGCATGTACCCGGAATTGTGCCGATGTCTTTATGAATGTAACCGGCAGGGTTTATCTCTACTATGGCGGTTCCGAAATGGATACCCAGGCGGATATTATTCTCAGGGGTGAAGCATATTCGGAATTGTATGTTACCTGTATTGCCGGTGTTGGCGATGTTAACGGCGACGGTTTTGACGATGTTATCATTGGCGATGAAAAAATAAACCAGGACACTACCAGGCTCTATTTATTTTACGGTGGACAAAACATGGATACTGCCATCGATCTCACATTTACCATTCACAGCGATATCAACGCCTTTGGTATTGATATCGCCCGGGTCGGCGATGTTAATGGCGATGGCTTTGATGATGTACTCATCAGCTTTACACGCTATGAGGGTACGGAAATGGCTTATTTGTACTTTGGCGGTCCCAACATGGATAATATTCCCGACCTGGTTTTTAGCAAGCAGGAATTTAATAATTGTTTCGCAAACTATGTTGCAGGTATAGATGATGTAAACGGTGACGGCTATAATGATATTATGGTCTTTGACTGCTATAATGCATATATCTATTTTGGCGGCAATTCAATGGATAATATAGTGGATATACACCTGATAGAGGCATATAGTGGTCTGGGTTCCACTTCTGCCGGTGTCGGCGATATGAATGGCGACGGCTATGGCGATGTAATGATTATTAACCATTATAAAGTATTGATATTTTATGGGGACCCGGCTATGGATACCCAGGTTGATGTTACTTTACCCATACCGATAGTTTGGGCCAATAATGATCAAGGCAGTGATATCGTCAAATTAAATAATAAAAATAATAATTTACCTGTAACAGATGATTATTTCAACTCTTCAATAAGTAGTGTCGGCGATATAAATGACGATGGTTATACCGATATAGCAATTGGCTACCTTTTTGATTTTGACCCTTCAAGTTACATAAATATCCACCTGGGGGGCGCGAGCATGGATGATATAGTTGACAAAAAATTAAGGGGTGAATCATCCGGAGATGAATATGGTATTTGCGTTACCGCTGCCGGCGATGTGAATGGCGATGGAACAAGCGATTTTATTGTTGGCGCTCCCAATTCTGGTAATACGTATAATGGCGCGACCTATCTCTACTTTGGTAACCGTAAGCTTGACATAAACGAACCGGCAACCAACACTATGTCCTTTCCAAACCGGACTCAATTGCAAAACAACTACCCCAATCCCTTCAATCCCGCTACCACCATAGAATTCGAACTGCTAGAACGGGCCGCGGTTGATATTGTGATCTATGATATTTCCGGCCGCACTGTGCGCATCCTGCTGCACGAATCGCGCCCCGGCGGTCAACACCGCCTCACCTGGGACGGCCGCAACGACAGCGGCGCGCCGGTCGGCAGCGGCGTGTACCTGTGCCGCTTTAGCACGGACAAAGGCTATTCCGCAACCAAACGCATGACGCTGGTAAAATAATAACAGCCGGGGCAACCCTCGCGGTTGCCCTGTAATTCTACATGATCGCACCAGGGTTATACAAAAAACACCCACCACAAACTTGTCATTTCGAGCAAATCGAGAAATCTTATTTTTCAAAATATCAGCTATTCAAGATTCCTCGTCACTTCACTCTCCGGCATAACAATTATGGCTTGTATATACAGATTAAAATATAATAAACTTTTCAATGGATTTTAAATTTCATGCTGCCTACATTTAAATACAATCCAGTGAGAAAAAAGCCCCGTTAGGGTCGAAATGTTTCTAGAAAATCATCAACCTCAAAACAAGCCACGTTAGTGGCGAAACAACAAACAAAAGATAGCGCCGGGGTTATACCCAACCGGAAGGGGCAACCCTCGCGGTTGCCCCCAATTTTCCTCCTCCCAACTTTAATTATGCTATTATCAACTACCAGGTAACATTTTTTTGAAATGTAGTAATATACCTTTTTGTTTTAGAAATGATTAATCCCGGGCGTAATAGTACATCAGGGAACCAGGCAATACATTCTGTTCTGCCAATCTTCAAATACGCCCAATAATTTAAAAAATTACAATTATTTATCATACAATTTCATACTAACCTGGCGGAGGGAATATGAAAAACCAATTCATAGTAATTATCATTTTAATTTTTGTCGTTGCTTCATTTGCACCTTTAATCAGCCAGCAGCAATGGCCGATGCTTAACTCCTGTCGTGAACGCACTTCATGGGCCGCAGATGAAAACATTTTACATCCCCCATTAAAGCAAGTGGCTCAATATATCGGAGTCGCTGCAGAATATAATGAATTGCCAACCTGGTATAATAACACATTAATGGTTAGTATCGAACATGAACCCAATCTGTTTGTTGCCTGGAATGATGTAACTGGCGATACACTGTGGACTTTTCCTGTTCCCGGGACAGTGGGAAGCGTCAGTTTTGCCGGTGCGCAAAATGACTCGATGGTCTTTGCCGGGGGCCAGGGCGGAACCGGTTTGTATGCCCTGGATCGCACGAACGGTAACATTAAATGGTTCAAAGCCATAGGAAGTTTATATGCCCGTAATGTTATTATTGATGATGACAGGCTTTACCTGGTTGTAGACAGTCTCTATTGTCTGAATATTGCCGATGGATCAACAATTTGGAGCTACCCGTCTCAAGCTTTTGTTACTCCGGCGGTGGACGACAGTTGTTGTTATCTGGCTGGTGATTTTAAAGTTGTGGCTTTTAATAAATTGACCGGTATTAAAAAATGGGAACATGAAAATATTCAAGAGAACTATACAACTTTAATGGTCACTGAAAATAGAGTTTACACTATGTCTAACGATTCCCTGGTAGCACGTGACAAGACAACCGGGAATATTGAATGGGGTTACCGGGTAGCCGGAGGTTTTTTGCCATCTCTTATAGAAGGTGGAGCCGCTGTATGTAATGATTATGTTTGTTTTACTATTTGGGCTAACAGCGGTGGATTAGGCGAATTATATACTCTTAATATAACCGATGGCTCTTTGCTATGGAAGCATACCTTCTCCAAGGAAGGGGCCTATGGACCTGTTATTGCCAACAATGTTGTCTATGTTGTGGCATTTTCCGATGCCGAGTTATGGGGGTTTGATCTGCACACCGGCGCCGAACTATTTTTTAATAGTTCTTATCATTTTTTTGGGCAGCCGATTGTTGCTAATAATAAATTATTTGCCGGTACATCCACAAGCACCATTGTTTTTGCCAATGATGAAACCGCTGTTCAAGAAAATGAACCGCAACAACCACAATTATACGTACAATGGGCCACCTACCCCAACCCCTTCAATCCTGCCACCACCATAGAATTCGAACTGCCGGAACGGGCCGTGGTTGATATTGTGATCTATGATATTTCCGGTCGCACCGTGCGCGCCCTGCTGCACGAATCGCGCCCCGGCGGCCAACACCGCCTCACCTGGGACGGACGTAACAACAGCGGCGCACCGGTTGGCAGCGGCGTGTACTTGTGCAAATTCAGCACGGACAAAGGCTATTCCGCAACCAAACGCATGACGCTTGTAAAATAATAAAAACCGGGGCAACCCTCGCGGTTGCCCCACAATTTAATCGTTCACAAGCTCCGGTTAGCGATGGAACCCGCTCACGAAGACTCTGTTGCCGTTCCTCAAATCAGGCAATCATTTCAAACTACAGACCACATTGTCCATACCGTCCACAATCATACCCAATACCCAGACCGAATGCCCCCACAGTATCCCCCTTTTTACTTGTCATTCCGGGGAACAATGTGACGTAGAATCTTTTCCTATAAATTGTAAAAAAAATTGCCAATTTGGAATCAGGACCGGGATATTTATTGTTATTATATTTCAATAGGGCTTGAACTTTTATCTGGAAAACATGTATTCTAAAGGAGGTTACCAATGGCAGATTGTGAATGCCTTGCAGGGTGTCCGTTCTTTAACGACAAGATGAAAGATAACCAGGGACTAGGCGCTATTTACAAAAGAACTTATTGCCAGGGTGATAGCAGCCAGTGCGCAAGACATATGGTTTTTAAAAAACTCGGCAAACCGGCCGTTCCCGCCGATTTGTATCCCAATATGGTCGACCGGGCAAAACAAATACTGGCAGCCGCTGTTAAAATCTAGGGGCTGCCTGTTAATAAACACGGCCTTATCTATCGATTAGCAAAGTATTTATTCTAGTAACTATATCTCAACCGGCGCCAAAGCAGGTATAAAACAGGTATACGTAACCGGAATCATGACTTGGTTAGCTGTTCTACTCAATAAACATGGTAATAATGAACCCAAACAAGCATAATAGTGGACCACGACGAGTAATAACTTTCAATTGAAAATACTCTCGCGCCACTGGTTTATTCAAGTTAGAAACGAGTTAAACAAAAATACGGCAGGATTCTCCGGTAGTCAAAAAAGCTGGAATTACTGTGCAGTAATAATATTGTCTGGAACCATTTTACCACATTTCTTCACAACGGCCCTACGGCCTGCACCAACACTTTGTGTAACCTGCTGTCTGGCACCGGCTTTTCCAGAAATGCAAACGGCTGACTGGCCAACAGGCGCTCATCGCATTTCATGTTACTGTTGCCGGAAATATAAATAATTGGTATATCCAGCTTGCTGCGTATCCGGTTAGCGGTTTCTATCCCGTCGATATCCCCTTTTAATATAATATCCATCAATACAACATCCGGTTGACTGCTGAATGCGATGTCTATTGCCTTCTCACCGGTCGCAGCTACATAAATTGTCCTGAACCCCTGTGACTGCAAGATAATACGCAATTCACTGGCAACCAGAAACTCATCTTCTACTATTAATATTTTTATTGGATTCATATCTTTATTCCTTAAAACGTATAACAATTGAAACGCCATCTTTATTCTGGGTTTCAATAACGCCTTCAAGTTGTTCAACCAAAAGACTGACCATGCGCAGGCCAAGTGAATCTGCTTCCGCCATATTTAAAGATTTCGGCAAACCCACTCCATTATCACTGATCTTCAAGATATAATTCTTGTTCCGGTATCTGGTAAACCGTAAGGTTATCAATCCTTTGCGATTCCGGGGAAAAGCATGTTTTATGGCATTTGTGATCAGTTCATTCAATATCAATCCGCAGGGAATGGCATAGTCTATTCCCAATGTTATGTCTGAAATTGTGGTGTTTATTTTTATCCTGGGATGTATCTGGTAAACATTGCCAAGCTCCCGCACCAGGTTAGTAATAAAATTTTTAATGCGGATGCTGGAAAAATCATGGGATTGGTATAATTGCTCATGCACCAGGGCCATTGAATAAATTCGGTTCTTACTGATCTCGCTGGCTATTTTTGCTTCTTCATTCTTCATATTGGCGGCTTGTAATGTCAACAAACTGCATATTATCTGCAAATTATTCTTAACCCGGTGGTGTATCTCTTTGAGTAATAAATTTTTTTCCTGCAAGTCTTTTTGCACCTGCAATTCCGCCAGCTTACGTTCCGTAATATCCTGTATTGTACCGATCATTTTCAACGTTTCCCCCTTGTCATTAAACTCCAGCCGGCCCAGGCCATGCATCCAGCGTTCCTGCCGGTCATTGATCCGCACGATCTTGTACTCCCGGTCAAAATAATGATGTTCCTTTACTACCTTGTTTGCCAGGTAGTGGATCATCTCATCGCGGTAATCCGGGTGTAATATGTTTGCCCATCCCTCGGTTTCTTTTGGAAAATTCTCATCGATGCCAAAAATTTCATCCAGGGTAACAGAACTGGTCCAGGTGCCGTTTACTGCATCAAAGGTATAATGCCCGATGCGCGCTATCTTTTGCGATTGCAGTAACAAATGTTCGCTTTCCCTGAGCGCTTCCATTGCCAGGTTGCGCTGGGTTACGTCGAGACCATATATGTTGGTATAATCCTCGTTGGCAATTGGTGTAAATGTTAAAGAATATTTGCGCCCTTCGGCGTCTATCTCCACATCCTTCCTGATACTTGTTCCGGCAATTTCTTTTACAATCCGACATAATTCGCCGGGCAGGCGGGAGCCAACTTTACAATTCCAGTGTCTTAACAGGGGCACGCTTGAATTGTTTGCATATAAAATTATCCCGTTTTTGTCGATCCTCATCACCGGGTAAGGATTCTCGCCCGGGAACCGTGCCAGCCGGTTGATCTCTTCTTCCGCCTTTTTGCGTTCCGTAATATCCATGAGCTGACCCATAGCATATATTACTATGCCATCAGCATCATAGATCGAAGAAACAACAATCTCACACCAGACAATTTGGCCTTTATTATCCAGGTATCGCTTTACCAGGGTGTAATTATTAACTTCGCCCGACCACAACCGTGATAAATTAATCATTGTTTTTTGAATATCCTCGGGATAAGTTATATCACGAATACTCTTTGATACTAATTCTTCACGGGTATAACCAAGTATTTGTGTAGCCGCCAGGTTCGTTTCCATAATAAAATGATACTTATCTAGCAATATCATGCCGGCAGCGGAATATTCAAAAACGCTGCGGAATCGCGTTTCACTTTCATGCAGACTGCGGAATGTGAGATAAATCGTCAGTGAACTGCTGATACGTCTCCCAATCTCCTGGAACAACAGTTCATCCTGGTGAGTCCAGTTACGGGGTCCGGAACACTGATGGAGGCCAAATAACCAGGGTTTTCCAACTGCCGGATAAATTACCATTGCCATCTGCGCAACTATATGATGTTTTGCCATTTCTGCTGCCAGAATCGGGGAGCAACTGTCAGTAGTTACTTTAATCGGCGTCGGGGAAGCTAATGCCATTTTAATCAGGCCCACCAAACCTGGGGGCATGGGCATTTCCTGTCCATTTGCTATAACGCTGGGATATTCTGCAGTGTATCGTTCCATTGGTATACTCCACGTTGGCGATGCGGGGTCGCAGGGAAATAATAGCCAGGCACGGTCACACTTGAATATTGATAGCACAACATCAAGGACATCTTGCAATAAATTGTTCAAATTCGTGGTTGTATGCAGCGAACGGTCGATTTTTTCCAGGCTTTCCAGGAACTGGATATAAGCCTTGCGTTCATTCTCGGCGTGTTTTCTTTCAGTGATATCCCGTACAATTGCCCAAATTCCTGCTGGTTTGCTATTTCGATCCCTGATCAGAAATGAACGTATTTCTACCGGGAAAATCGTTCCGTCCTTGCGCCGGTATTCCTTTTCATAAACATTGGAATACCCTCGCTGCATGATTTCATCTTTTATTATTTGGCTTTCCGTAACATGCCATTTTTCCGGCGTTATATCATTATAGGTCAATTTATAGAGTTCATCGACCGAATAACCCAACATGAGTTGATAGGAACGATTGTATTCCCGGATATAACCGTTCAGGTCAATGCTGACAAAAGCATCTACCATAGTCTCATGCAGCCGGCGATATTTAGCTTCGCTTTCCCGCCAGGCATCTTCAGCTAATTTCTTTTCGGTTATATCTTCACCGGAGCTCAATGTGCCGATAATATTGCCGTCGCTGTCTTTTAATAACGTGTTATGCCAGGCTATTATTCTTTCCTCACCCTGTTTATTAACAATAGAATTTTCATAATACTCAACAGGTAGAATATCGCCTTTCATTATTTTATGAAAAACCGCTAATACACTTGTTTGCTGTTGAGGTGGAATAAAATTGCTGAACCAGTCTTTTCCGAGTAACTCTTCATAGCTATATCCCAGAATCGAACAGCCCATTTGGTTGATCAATTCAATATTCCCATCCCGGTTTATAAAAATGATGATCACCCCGGCAATATCAAGGTATTTTTGCAACTGATCACGCTCAGTTACAAGTTCTTGCTCCCTCTTTTTATGTACTTTATCCGCTGCTTCGAGTTCGAAAACTCGTTTGCGTAGTGTTTCCAATTCAACAACTTGGTCTTTTTCCGGTAATTTTTCATTACCCATTAATATACTCCGGAAGTGTTCTTCTGTTCAATTCCATCCAGGAAAGCGCCAGTGTGCCCTGAAGGTTAACTACTCATCTTTTATTAAAATCTTTACTCCCTGCCGGCATTACAATAACCAGGCTCAACATTTTTTCCATGCTTCGGCGGTTTATAAACATATTCTTATTGCATACAAAAGTTATAACAATTACTTATTCATATTTTAATCCAGTTAAGTCTCTCAAGTAAAAGATTTTCACGATTTTCGCATATATTCCAATTTTAAATGAAATAAAAAACCGGTACGAATTTTATATCCATACCGGTTTCTACATCAAAAATTTTAAATCGCAGTATTGGTCCGATAATTTTTTTGCGGTAAATTATTCTAGTGTCAATATATTACCTGAATAAAACCTGGGCAAATTCATATATATGCTGCCGCCACACCTGCCATTCATGCGAACCGGGCCCCGGGAACCAGATGTGTTTTATGCCTTGCTTTTCCAGGGCATTATGAAAAGTCTGCATGCCGGCAAAACCGCCGTCCAGGTCGCCGCAGCCGAACCAGAACAGGCGGTAGGTTTCATTGAATTTGGCTGCATCCTTGAATAGACCATTAAACGAGGTGTTGATATCGAACCGCCACAACCCGCCGCTGAATGCCCCGACTGATGCGAACAAATCCGGATTACTGAGGCCGATATTCAACGCCTGTCCTGCGCCCATCGACAAGCCGGCAATAGCCCGGTTGTTCCGGTCATTCAATGTGCGATAATTTGCATCGATCATCGGCACCAACTCTTTAACGACCAGATCGGCAAAAGCATTATCTTCACCCCGCGGCCGGTGCGGATTCTCCGCTCCCGCTTTTGCGGCATAGCCGTTATCCATAACGATCAGCATAGGCTTGGCTTTACCGGCGGCAATGAGATTATCCAGGATGACATTCACCTTGCCCTGCATGGTCCAACCCAGTTCGCTTTCACCGGCGCCATGTTGCAGGTATAATACCGGGTAGCGGGTTGTTAAATTCTTGTCATAATCAGGCGGTGTATAGATCAGGCATTTACGTAGCGCGCCCGTAGTTTTTGAAAAGTACCAGTGAAAACGCACCTCCCCGCGTGGCGTATTCTGCGCCCGGTAAAAATCCAGTCCCTCACCTGGCACTTCCAGGCCGCTGCACCATTTGCCCCAGCCAAAATAAGCCTGACTGGCGGGATCGGAGCAACGAAAGCCGTCGATACTCAACTCATAGTAATGAAAACCAGGGCGGCAGGGATTGGTAACGCCGCTCCACACGCCATCAGCGCCTTTGACCAGCACATATTCTTTAGCGCCCATCGCTGCGGAATCGCTCAAATTAATGACGCGCACATCCTTTGCATCCGGCGCTTGAATTTTAAAGGTTACCCGCCGCTCTGCATCGACTTGCGGCGCAGCCAGTAACTGGGCAAAGGTTTGCCCGGCTGCTGCCAGCAGCAACAAACACAGACTTAATAGAAAGGTTTTGCTTTTCATGGGAACTCCTGTTAACAAATGAATAGTAAATGAATTATTTACGCTCACTAAAAAATATCTAAGATATTGTTAATACTGAAAATATATTACAATCTACTCAAACGATTAAGTAAATCAACCTTATTATACAAATTTTTTTTCAATAAAACAGCTTTTTTTATTTGGACAGGTTGTTTCAGGTAATTATTAAAGTAGAGAAAGGTCTATCTGTAGAGACAGGTCTCAGACCTGTCTCTACAGATGAACCTGTTTCTAAAAATAGACCTGTCTCGACGTCAAAAAATAAAAAAAATGCGTTCACCTTAATCACGCCTGTGCAACAGGGTTCGCGCCATTCGGCCGGAATCTGATCGCACCGGATATTTACCCGTGCGCCCGATAAAACCGTACATGTGTCCGGCAATTCTATTTCACCAACGTCATCTTTTTCGTCTCGGTATAGCCTCTATCCGTGCTTAATTTGCACAGGTACACACCGCTGCTCACCGGTAGACCGGCGTCATCGCGGCCGTCCCAGCTAATATTATGCTCGCCGTTGCCGCGCCGCTCGTGCAGCAGGGTTTTCACAGTCCTGCCGGTAATATCAAAAATAGCAATTTCCACATTGGCCCATTCAGTTAGTTCAAAAGTTATAGTTGTTGCGGGATTGAAAGGATTGGGATAGTTGTTCTGCAATTGTACTGTTTTTGGAAAACCCACCGGGGTCGTGCCAGGTTCGGCTATTCCGGTAGACCTGCTGCCGAAATAGAGATAAGCCGCACCGTTGTAATAATCACCTATTTCCGTAACTTTTCCAAAATCATTATTTTGCTCTCTATAATAATACCTGCCAATCATCGGGGCGCCTACAATAAAATCACTACTACCATCTCCATTAACATCACCTGTCCTTGCAACACTATACCCTAATTTATTATCCTTTTCTCCATAAATTATTTCATCCGGAATACTATCCATAACTACGTTGCCATAATAAAGCAATAACTGACCTGATGAAGTTTCAGTACCATAGGCGCTTACCAGAACATCATCATAGCAATCATAATTCACATCCCCAACACCTGTCATACTGAATCCAAAGTGTGAATTTCCTCCATATTGTTCACCGGGCAAGGTCACATCAGCTATATTATCCATTTCGGTACCGCCTAAAAATAAAAAAACCGCAGGTAATCTGGCAGATCTTACCAGTAAATCCGCATAACCATCATTATTCACATCACCTGCCCCGGCAACCCGACTGCCAAATTGCTCCCATGGTGTTTGCCCGGTAAAAATAACATCCGCAACCGAATCAAATGTTCCACTTCCATAATAAAGATATGCCCGACCATACATGACAAACTCACCATAACCTTTTATATTATCAACATACCCATATTCTTTTGCCCCAATTAAAATATCATCAAATCCATCTCCATTCACATCTCCTACTCCGGCAATACTCTCATATCCATACTCGCTGTCTTTTCTTTCACCTGTTAAAATAAAATCAGCAATATTATCCTTATCTGGCCCACCATAAAACAGAACAACCTTGGTTCCAAAATCACTAAAAATACTGTTACCTACAAGAAAATCTGCATATCCATCACCATTAACATCTCCTGCTCCTGCAAGAGTGTAACCAAAACCATCCTGATAACGTTCACATTCACTATATTCACATTTATCACCTGTCATAATAATATCTGCACTAGAATCCATTTGTGCACCCCCGTAATACAAGTACACACGTCCGGTTTGATCATACTCCTCACTCCAGAGAGGCGCTCCAACCAATATATCATCAAATCCATCTCCATTTACGTCACCTGCTCCCGACACACTAAAACCAAATTTATTACCACTTTTGTCACCTGTTATAATAACATCAGCAACAGTATCCATACTTTGTCCACCATAATACAAGTATGCCCGGCCGGCATTACCGTTATATGCCCAAGCTCCTATCAGCACATCTTTATACCCGTCACCATTAACATCTCCGGCGCCTGTGACACAATAACCGAATTCATTTTTTACAGCTTCACCCTTGAGAATACAGTCTACTTGAGTATCAATTACTAAACTACCATAAAATATATCAACATGACCCCTACTATAATATGAAAAAGAACCGGTCAAAACATCTGCAAAACCGTCATTGTTCAAATCATGACTGTTTTCAGTACATCTTCCAAAACCCCTACCGATTGTAATTCCATAAAAAACGGCGTTGGGTACGTTATCAATGAAATTCCCACCCAAATAAAGATTAATTTCGTCTTTAAAACGATATCCGACTAATATATCAGCAAAACCATCATTGTTCACATCTCCTGCGCCAGCGACATTAGCGCCAAAATTATAATGCCCCGTTTCTCCAGAAAGGATAATATCAGCCGTTGTATCCATGGATGTCCCCCCATAATATAAATAAACTTGTCCATTATTCATATTATATCCACAAGCGCCAACCAGTATATCATCATACCCATCCTCATTTATATCACCAATTCCGGTAACACTCCCACCGTAAGAATCTTTTTCATGTTTTCCATTGAATATCACATCTGCAGAAGCATCCATATCAGGTCCGCCATAATATAAATATGCACGCCCTGTACTATTATTCATCAAATAAGCTCCAACCATTACATCAGCATACCCATCATTATTCACATCACCAACTCCATTAATAATTGTAGCGTAACCATCTTGGGTAGTATCCCCGGAGAGAACCAAGTCTACCGAACTGTCCATTGTAACGCTACCAAAATAGAAAAAAACATGCCCTGTTTCATTATCATACTCCATAGCCGCAACCATCACATCATCAAATCCATCACCATTTACATCCCCAGCTCCAGCGACCTGAGTACCAAAATATGGTTCTTCTTCTTGAGTTAATACCAAATCAGCAATGTTATCCAGGCTCGGCCCACCATAATAAATATAAACAAATCTAGCCCAATCAGTCGTTAATGCTATATCAGTCGTTATTACCATATCAGCAAAACCATCCTTATTCACATCCCCTGCTCCAGCGACACTAATACCAAATTGTCCTTCAGGTATTTCACCAGTCATAACGAGATCAGCAACAGTATCCATGACTGCACCACCATAATATAAATAGGCTCTGCCGAAATAATCATTGTAACTACATGCTCCAACAAGTACATCATTATATCCGTCGCCATTTACGTCCCCAACACAAGCCACACTACGTCCAAAGCTAGTATCCCCGGAAATATTCCTCTCGGTAAACTTTAAATCCCAGGTTCCCTCCCCCAAACCCTGTATCGAGTTCTGCCCATCATATTTGCCGGGTTTTTGTAAATAATCCCTGGCAATAGCGCCGTAACGGCTGTCATCGTCTACAAGCCGCTCTGTCTGGGCAATTAAATTTAAATGAATTAAAAGCAGACTGCTAATGAATGCAATAAATATCAAGGACTTGTTCATAAATCCTCCCCAAAAGAATGATTATGATATTATACTCAGGATTTAATCCCATCATTATAGAAATATAATAATTTATCCCGATTATGCAACATTATTTTAACAAAATTTGTGTATTTCTTTGTTTCCAAATAAAGGGCAATCTGGTAGAGACAGGTCTCAGACCTGTCTCTACAACCAGACCTGTCTCTACAGATAGACCTGTCTCTACTGCTATCGATCGCGCCGGATGTTTTTCCGGTTTAATTATTTTACCAGCGTCATCTTTTTTGTTTCGCTATAGCCTTTATCTGTGCTCAATTTGCACAGGTACACGCCGCTGCTGACCGGCACACCGGCATCATCGCGGCCGTCCCAGTTTATTATGTGCTCGCCGCTGCCGCGCCGCTCGTGCAGCAGGGTTCGCACCTTTCGACCGGTTACATCAAAAATAACAACTTCCACATTGGCCCGATCCGGCAATTCAAAAGTTATAGTTGTCGCAGGATTAAAGGGATTGGGATAGTTTTGCCATTGTACAAAAGAGTGCGCCATGGCTGTTTTTTTATTATCTACTTTGTTTTCAGCACTGACAAAAGTTATTACTCCACGTTGTGTACCCGCATAAAGAGTATGATTGGCGACAATGATTTGTCCATTATAAGACTGCGAATTATCATAAAAAAGGCTATCTCCGTTTTTCAGATCAAATCCCCATAATTCCATCTCCCTCCATGTTGTGATATAGACTACATTGTTGGCGATAGTCGGTGCATATAACCCCGATTGCGGGAATGTATGATTCCAGCGTAAAGAACCATCCGCTTTATTGAGCGTATATAGCTGCCCAAATCCATCAATGTTTTCCCATATTATAAAACAAACAAAACTATCGCAAACTGCAGCGCCACCAACTACCAGGTCTGGAAACTCGGCTCCGGCCACCTGGTATCCCCATTCGATTGCGCCGGTTTGTTTGTTCCTCGCCACCAGGGAATCTTGCGAGACTGAATAAACTCTAGTCTCATCGACCATTAATGTTGCATAACTACCAATATTATTATAGCGTTCCCATAGTAATGCACCGGTCATTTTATGAAAAGCTCTGATTCTGTTTTTACCACATAAATAGCAATAACTATCATCCACTGCCGGAGTTGCTGTACCTGTAAAAGGATAACTCCAGATCGTGGCACCATTATGGCCATTCAGGCAGAGCAAACTGTCCTTGACTATATATAATCGGTCTCCATCGGGAATGGGATTGCGTCCTAATAAGCTACCACAAGGTTTTGACCATAAAAGTTGCCCGGTCGTCCGGCTCAGGGCATACAACGCCAGGCCGTTTTGCCCCCCGACAAATACCATTGAATCGTTTTGCGCCGGGGAAAAATCAATATTTCCCGATATATCTGTAAAATTTTCTGCCCATAATGTATCCGTGGTCTCTGTATTCCAGGAGATAATAATAGCATGATCATAATTAATACTAACAACCAGGTTATGATCGTACCACGTAGGGAATTCGTGTGACTATATTTTCTACCGACATACTCTAAATCTTTACTAAGGGGCGGAAAAAGTACATCTTCCTCCGCAGCCCACGAAGTCCGTTCACGGCAGGCATTGACCATTGGCCATTGCTGTTGCCCATACACAGGAATCAATAAAAACATGATAACGAATAAACATCCCGCACATATAAATTGGCTCTTCATACGCCCTCCATTTAATATTTTACTGTTTTTTACCACACATTTTTGAAACTGGATCAGGCGTAATGCAATTCAGAGTCGATGCAATTACCCAGGTAGCTGTCAATTATAACGCCCAATATTTTGTATCTCTAAAACAAAAACAGGTAATACTAACATTTCATTTAATTGGAAATAAAATTAAAAACCCGAACACGGCCCATATAAACAATCCGGGATTAAATCAAAAAATTTGGACTTGTATTGTAGGTATACGCCGCTCGTGCAGCAGGGCGCGCACCTTATTGCTAAATATATTACAATCACAATCTGTTAAATTGGGAAGGCGGATTCTTGAATATTTTATTAATAGCACATTTTTTTCTTGTATATTGCTGTGAAATTATTTTAATTATATCATTAATCAAAATCTGATATGGGGTTTTCCCGGGCTGGGTTGTATTATATGAAATTAATATTATTCGCGTAGAGACAGGTCTCAGACCTGTCTCTACCAAAACAGACCTGTCTCTACAAAACAAAACAACACAAAAAAAAAAAAATGTTTACCCAAAATGGGGAATTAATCCAATGACATTATACCGCAACAAATACCGTATTGAATCAACTAGGTTGAAAAATTGGGATTATTCCTCCCCGGGATATTATTTTTTTACCGTATGCTCCAAAAACAGGATCAATATATTTGGGGAAATAATAAACAACCAATTATCAATCAATGCTGCCGGTAAAATTGTGTGGGATTGCTGGTACGATCTGCCAAACCATTATCCCAATCTGGTATTGGATGAATTTATCGTTATGCCAAATCATATTCATGGCATAATCTGTATTATTGATAATGACCATCCCAATAATATTGGGGTTGGGGATAAATTTGTAGAGACAGGTCTCAGACCTGTCTCTACGATTGATGGACCTGTCTCTACGATTGATGGACCTGTCTCTACAGATAGACCTGTCTCTACAACAAATACAAACAAAAAAAACACAACCCACGGATTATCTGAATTTATTCGGGCATTAAAATCATTTTCGGCGCGGCGCATAAATAAATTGGATCCGGGGTGCGCCAATTCAATCTGGCAAACACGATTTCATGATCATATTATTCGCAATCATGATGAATTGTGCAGAATCCGGGAATATATCAAAAACAATCCTGTTAATTGGCATAAAGATGATTTGAATGAAACAGGATAGGTGTAGAGACAGGTCTCAGACCTGTCTCTACGATTGATAGACCTGTCTCTACGATTGATGGACCTGTCTCTACACCCCCCTCCGCATCTGCCTGGCCAGCGTTTTAGCACGTTTACCCACCTGCCGCGCCCATTTGCTGTCCAGCATCTCCCGGGCGGCTGCGGCATAATCCCGCACCTCCAGCGCCGCCAGCATTTTCTTAAATCCCAAAAACCGGGGTAGTCCCAGGTTGAACACCATCTCCACCAGCGTCTCCCGGCGCAGGTCGGATAGCTCGTCAAAATACGGCAATTCGCTGCGCACCGCCTGCTCCGCTGCTTCCACATCATGCTGCAAGATCAGCTCTATCGCCTCATCGCGCAGCTCGCCGGTTTCCAGATTATGCCCATAGCCAATAGTCAATATCCCCTCACCATCGCGGTACATGCGGTTATTCTTGCCCTCGTGCTTTTTTATAGAACAAAACAGCCTATCATAATTCATAATTTTTCTCCAAAAGCAATTAAAAAAAATGGAACCCCGTACAAATCCCCTCGTTCAATTTAATAGAGTTACATTTATGCCCTCCTCCGGAAAGGCCGCCCGAATTGAAGGTTGTTCAGGCGGTCTTTTCTTTTAGTGCCGACCGTAATAGATATCTTCCAGCGTCGTCGCAGCATAGCCGGTTTGTTTCGACATATCCAGGCAGGCCTGCTTGACATAATCGCGAATCCCCGCATTCCACAATTTCTTCGCCCGGTCATATATCGTGCGCCGCAGCGTTTCGTGACGTTTGTTGGTGCTTTCCCGTTTCGGCATTTCTACCTCCCTTCCCCAATCCATGATGTGTTCAGCCATTCTCGCCCGGAACGCGGCGAAAAGGTATTCAACAGCGCGTCCAACCGATCCGGCGACCGCCCCAACCTGGCTATGATATTCTCCTTTGCCTCGATGATGATCTTACCGCTGGACTGGACGGTATACTGCGGCTCGGTCAGTTCCTGCGTCAAAGTATCATCCGGCGGCAGGGCCAGGTCGCCATGCAGGGAAGGGTCCAGGGCGTCCCGCAGAGCCCAGTGCAGCCAGGCGCGCATGTTAGCAAAGCTGCGTTCCCCGGTTACATCGCTCAATCCTTCCGCGCTTTCCGAGCCTTTCACACCGGCCACGTTCAACTCTTGTTCCACCAGCCGCGCATAGATGCCCGCGCCCTCGCCGATGGTGTCGATAAACGCGCAGTCCTCTTCCACGCGCAGTTCGTTGCGGATCATTCCGGCTAACTGCATGTGACCCGCCTTGCTGTATGTTTCCAGCCGCTCGATGATTTGTCCGTACCGCCACACCAGGCAGGAACTGTCCCTGCCCATCCCGGCGACGTCCACCCCCAGTTTTAGAAAGCCGATACGCTTTTTATGGGTGCGCCAGGCCTCCCAGCGCTGCTGCGCCGCTTCCACCCAGGCCAGCGGAATGAGTTGGCCTTCGGCCTCACGCGGAAACTCGCCCAATACTTTGACGCGAAACAGGTCGTTGGGCCGGCGCCATAATCCATCAAAGCAAAAATCACATAAACCCGGGTCGCAATCCGGCGCTTTGATGATGCGGCACCACTTGTCCACTTTTTCCGCCACCCAGGTGTAATCCACCTGACCGGGGATCAGCGTACGTTTGGCCCGCACATTCACCGCATCCAGACTGCTGAGCCGAAACCTGGTATACGCGGGACTTTTAGCGCTCTGGAACGCTTCCCCGGCGGTGCGCACCGGGTTGAATATCAACAGCAGCCGCGAGTTGCCGGTGAGCAGTCCCTCTATTGCCTCAAAAGTCTCCTGCGCCAGGCCGCTGGCCTCGGTAACCACCACCATAATGTTGGGACTGTGATAGCCGGTCCACGCTTCCACCGCTTTATCCCCGGCCTTGAAGCCTTCCAGGAACCAGTCCGGCTCGCCGGGGAATTTGATGCGTGTAGAGGTAAGCTGTCCACCCAGCGGCAGCCGCGCGTTTTTGTGCAGCCGGGCGATTTCTGTCATCATAATGGACAGCACCTGCCGCCGCGTCGGCGCGGTATTGATGACTTTGGCGGGATAGTGGAGGTACAAAAAGCACAACGACGCCACCGCCGCGGTGAAATCCTTGCCCCTGGCGTGCCCGGAACGCACCGAAACCCGCCGGTTTTCCTGCACCGCGCGGATGATACGGCGCTGCTGCCGGTCCAGCCGTATTCCCAAAATGTCGCGGATAAACCGGTTCCAGTCACTGCTGTAAGAGGCAAACAGTTCCTTATCCTGCTCTGTGATCTGCATAAACTCCCTTCACCAGTTCGGAAAATGTGACTTGTACTCCGCTTTCTACTTTTTTAGCGGCGTTGATTCCCAGTATTTCACAACGCTTGTCGATGCACCACTGCACGCCCTGTAAATAACGGGGATTCCCGGCGGCCTGCCGCTCTCTGCGTTGTTCACAATCCTCGCTATCCGCCAACGACGTATTCGCTTCTCGTTCTTCCCCGCCTAGCGATTGTTTCCACGAGGCCCAGTATTCCGTCTCCAGTTGTTCAATTTTTGCCAGTTCCCGCTTCCTGGCTTCGTCAAAATCCATTAATGCGGATTTCTGCCAGGCGTCGCGCAGTTCACCCAGGTACCTGCCGATAGTCGTGCGACTGACGCCGAGGGTGGCGGCCATGTCCGTCTGGGTGCGGTTTTCGTACAGGTACAGTTCGGCGATGCGCTTGAGCAGCCGGGCTTTGTTGAGAGTTTGTTTATCCGGTGTCATTGGTTCTTCCCTTTCCTTCCTGTTTAAGCCTCTATTCCACAGGCAATTTCCCGCACGATCCGGTCGCTTTCCAAGTAATCGTCGATAAATCGCTTTTTGGCCCGCTCGAACAGGGGCACGGTCAGCGGCGGTACCCAGCACCAGCGGTTGTCGCTTTCTCCCGGCCGCTCGTCCATTTCCGCCGGACGATAGACGCATTGCGGCTGGTCTTTGATGATTTGTATAAAGGTGCGATAGGTGCAAACGCGCCGATCCATTCTTTCGAGGCGGAAATATAATCCGCCGTTATTTTGTCTGATGATTTTCATGGTCTTCCCCATATTTATATTATTATGTTTCACGTTAGTTATTTTCTATGCTCTGTTCCTGCCCGCATTTTAGCAAAAAGCGCCTGCTGCCGGGACTCATTTCCGTATAGTTCTGGTATAACGCCGGATGTTCAGTTCTGAATTTGTTGATGTCGAATTTCATTCCATCCCGGTTCTGTTTCCAGGTTGCCAATGTTGTGTCCCCGGCGGCCAGGACTGTTGCGTCTTTGAGCAGCAGTTTGATTTGCAGTTCCAGTTCTTTTTTGGTATCGGATAGGTCGGCAAGCCGGGCGGTGACATCGACCAGTTTGTCGATGGTTTGCAGGGCTGTTGCGTCTGCCTGGATGATTTTGTCGGCGTCTGCTTTGGGCCACAGTTGTTTTAAATCGTTTTCGTTGACCGGCTGCGGCGGCTGATGTTTGCCGATGTTGTTGTGCCAAAAGTCCAGCAGCCTTTCGGTCATTTGCCGGATAAATGCGGTGTTGTATTCGACGGCAATGTCGTGCAGATCATAGCCGTCCACGAGTATGGCGACTCGTCCCCAGCGATGCCCGGTAACGTTGAGATAGTGCATGATCTGGCAATGGGTGTCCGGCGGCAATCCGCTTTCCTGCCATTGTTTATAAACGTACCCGGAGGTGGTTTTGACTTCCAGCACGCCGGGCCCTCGCTTGTCATTGGCAACGATGAGCCGGTCGATGTTGCCGAACAGGCATTTGTAACGGGGATGAAAGCGGATTTTGTGATCACGACGGATGCGGGCGCCATGGTGCAGCGCCCACCAGTTGGCGACGGTGTCTTCCAACAGTCGTCCCGCCTGCATACGCCGGTTATCCGCAGCAGGCTGCTTTTCCCCGGTTTTTTCCAGGTAAACATCCAGCGCGGTACGATATGGCGATAATCCCAATACGGCGGCGACATCCGAGCCGCCCAGTCCGCCGCGCCGCAGGGCGAGCCATTGTTCCCTGCCCAGGTTGTGTGTGTTGATGTAATTCATAAATACCCCTCTCTTATGATGATTATTATCCCCGTTTCCCCGTTGTCAAGATTTATGTTGACTGGTGTGGAGAATTTTTATATCTTGCAGTGTGGTGATTTTCGTTGCCTTCGGTGTTCCGGTTAGCGATTACTCACGTTATTAATGCAAGGGTTAGGGTTGTGGGATTTTATTCATCATAGTTAATTATAGTTGTTATTTGTTTTGATTTGTTATAAAACAAATATAAACTAATTTCTGACAAAGTCAAGAAGAATTTTTATTTGTTGATAAAAATTAATAGTTGTTTTTATATGTTTATTTTTGTATATTAGGATTATGAAAACTACCATAGCTATTGAAATCCAAAAGATCCTCGATGAAGATCTGCTCAGCATCGAGGAACTGGCCGCTAAAACCGGTCTCACTACGCCGGGGCTGAAGAAAATTCTCTCCGGCCAATCGACGAATGTGCAACGTTCCACGCTCCGTAAAATTGCCGAGGGCACAGGCCGCAGTGTGCGTATCGAGGGCGAAAACATCATTTTTTCCCGCGAGTTACCATCTACCGATAACGTGCCGCCTCTCGATGGTTATAAAACCACCAGAATGCCGAGCGAGAATTATATCCGCGAGGTGCCGCATTACGAGGTGAAAGCGGGGGCAGGTTTGGGGCAGGCATCATATTCCGAGAATATTGTCAGTTATACGAAAATCTTTCCGGGAGTGCATCCTTCGGTGCGGTTTACGGTGCGCGCCCGCGGTGATAGTATGCAGCTTGCCGGCATTAACGATGGCGATCTGCTGTTCGTCGCGCCGGTCTCCGATGCCCACACGCTCAAGAACGGTGCCATTGTAATTGCCACCGATGATAACGGCGATATCCTGGTGAAAATCTTTCAGCGCGAAGGCGACAAGGTCATGTTGTTTTCCGCCTCGCCCAAGTACCGCCCCATTATCAAAAGCGCCGAAGAGGTTCGCATCATCGGCCAGGTCATTCACAGTAGCCATTTGAATACGTTTGCGGTATAAGCAAAATAATCTCGTAGAGGCGTCCCGGTGGGACGCCCATATCTTTGTAGGTCGGGCCTGTGGCCCGACAAAAAAGTTCCGAAAGATAGAGTGGGATTCTATCCCACCATTTTTGCATTTTTTTTCAAGTCTCAGACTTGGAACCCCTTAGCCCAGCTTCACCGGGTTGCTGGAACCCCTCCATCCCAAAATCCAGCAGAGCCCCCCTCCCTCCCCAACTCCAGTTTGGGAGGGACATTGTGATAGAAACTCTGTTTCAATAAAATTGAAAACCTTCAATTATATTTAAAAAGGTAGGCGCTGCAAAACTAAAACTATTCAAATCAGGAGGGTGCAACATGAAATCTAAAGTAATCTTACTTTTTCTGCTCTGCCTAGTTGCCGGACAGACATTCCTGTTCTGTCAGGTTAATAATGATACCACCTACAAAACACTCAAAAACGACTATTATGAAAAAGAAAAGATGATTGGTTTAAATGAAAATTCTTTGGATAGACTTTATCGTTACAAGGTAAACATAAATGCTTATAAACAATTTAAAAAGATCGGGGTTGATTTATATGGATTATCTTATCAATTAGCTGGAGCATTCAATTTTCAGGAAAATTCACTATTTTCCGATTTGGTTATTGTTGGAAGTGTGATTAAAGTTGAATATGATACAACAAAATTTGATTGGCAAAAAAAAACTTTTCCAGCTTTTTTCAAAACAACATTTACAATTCAAGTAAATGAAGTTTTGCTTGGGAATGATTTGTATCCAAATCAACCTGAGCAAGTGTTACTAAAAAGAGAAGGTGGGTTTAATGTAGGCAGCAGTCTTGAAACTGTACATTTTGTGATTGGGGAAAAATATATTTTCTTTCTGACAAGAAAACCGTTAGAAAATATAAAGGAGCTTTTACACAGTTCAGATCCTGATGTTAAAAAGTATTTAGAATCAGAAGCTCATACTTATCCAGGCGATGATGTGCTCGATAATAAATTTATATTCGTAGAAGTTGTCTATTCCACACTGTCCATAAAATCGGGTATAGTGTATGACAGGTTCGGAAAGTTAAAACCTGATTTGAATTCGATTAAAAAGACTATTCGTAAAATTGACACAATCAACGACAGGGCTAATTTCTATAACCGAGATTATAAAATTAAAAAAAGAAACAAAATCCTTAAAATTTTCTAGTACTCAGATCGGGCAGGATATTCCTCCCTCCCAAACTCCGGTTTGGAGGAACATTGGGCTTAACTTTGTTTCAATATAATTGAGAGCAGAAAATGAATTCACCTAACCAAAGGATAAATTATTACAAAATGCCCTGTTACTCAGTTAATATTCGCATCCCGGATTGCAATACAATACATTATAATGTAATTTACAGCGACAAATTACATTATAAAACTCTATATTATACTTTAGAGCTTTAAAGTATAATATGGAATTTAATATTTAACATTCGATTGAAAATCAATGCCGATAATGCAAAAAACAGTTGACATTTACTTTCAAATCATGTATTATTATATGTCAAATAATTTTCAAGTATAAATTTTTTAAATATTTATTTTTAATGGATTTAAATTAATACAATGTCAAATAATTAAAAAGTGTTTGTCAAATAATGCAAAAAAATTTTTCTCATTATGACTTGACTCTGGTCCAACCGGAATTCAATTCCCATCTGACAGATTTAATCATAGAGTTGGATCATCTCCGTAAAAAAACACTGTCTGGCTCTACGCCACCGCATACTTTTTTTCAAATTAAAAGCCTGTTCCACATGCTGGAGAGTATCGGTTCGGCGCGTATCGAAGGTAATCGCACGACTATCGCTGAATTAGTGGAATCGAAAATAGAAAACAATATCCCTGCCGGGAAACACGAGCAGATCGCTGAAATTGTCAACATGGAACATGCGCTTGCCTTCATTGACGAAAATATTGAAAGCACCTCAATCAATCGTTTGCTTGTAAGTGAATTGCATAAACTGGTTGTTAACAATCTTAAACAGGAAGGCAGCACCACTCCGGGCGATTATCGTATTACTCCTGTTCGTATAACCGGAGCGTCCCATATCCCGCCGGATATTGTTGCACCTTATATGGATGAATTATTTCGATTCATAAATGCCGATGACAGCCCAAAATATGATTTATTAAAAACAGCCCTTGCCCATCACCGTTTTGCCTGGATACATCCCTTTGACAACGGCAATGGCCGGACTGTTCGCTTGCTTACTTATGCCATGATGGTTAAACAGGGATTCCGTGTTAACCAGGCTCGAATCATTAATCCAACTGCTGTTTTTTGTTCTGATCGTAATAAATATTATTACTTGCTATCCAAGGCTGATACCGGGGCCGCAAAAGATCTGTTGGCCTGGTGTGAATATGTGTTGGAAGGCATTAAAAATGAAATTATAAAAATTGATAAACTGCTGGATTACTCTTTTTTATCAGAAGAAATACTTGTTCCGGCAATAAACTTTAGCCTTGAACGAAAACAAATAACACCGATTGAAGCCAAAATTCTGAAAATGGCGGTGACAAAACAAATATTTAAAGCGGCAGATATTGAGCAAATTATTCCGGAAAAACATCCCTCAATTATTTCCCGGACTATCAAAAAGTTGAAGGAACAAAAATTAATAATGGCAGATGCAAAAAGTCCGCGTCTGTACATGTTGCAATTTACCAATAATTATCTTTTAAGGGGTATTATGGCTATGCTCGATAAGCAGGGATTTTTACCGATTAAAGATTAGCTAGATAAAATTGGAATTCTCCTTAATCATTGTTCTTCATTGGAGCCGATCTTTTTGTAGGGTCGGTTATTTAAAGGAGCAATCACATGAAAAAGTTACTCTTTTTGATTTTGTTCTGCACGGTTTCCCAATCCCCCGCTGCCGAAATAATCGGCCGAGTATTAGAGTATGATTCATTAGAACCACTTATAGGTGTGGGAATAGATCTGGATTCAGTACGTTATATAACATCATCGAATATAGAGGGTTATTTCTCAATCAATAATCTACCGACAGGAATACATATTATTACAATAAGAATGATAGGTTACAACGTCCTTTGCGATACAATAAAAATCAAATCCGATACCACGATCTTTAATAAGGATTATATTATAAGAGAGTACGGAGTCGATCTCGAAGAGTTCCCGGAATGCGAACAGTACCATCAGCAACTGCAGGAAATTGCCAAATATCAGGATATTTTTGAAATTAAAATAAAAAAGAAAATAAAAAGAAATGCTTTACTTTTACAACTTGAATTAAAAAACAAAACCAGTTTACCCTTGTATATTTCCGAATCAGTAGAACTTTGGTTCAATTTCTTTGTTGTTGTTTATAACAGCAAAGGAGAAAATATGTATTGTCATTATTGTATTTCAGGTAATGATAGCTCTTTTAACCAACCATATCCAGATAGCTCTACCCTGATTATCATCCCTCCTTATTCAATTGTTAAATACCCTAAAATCGCAACATTCCCTTACGAGTTTACGGATTATCCTAAAGATACTTATACAATAAAAGTTAAATATTATAATGAACGTCTTGAATACCTGTATCTGTTGTATCCAGGTCAAGTTTCAAGAGAAAATTTAAACGAAAGTAAAAAAGTTCTGAGTTTTTTATTGAGAGGTGAATACTGGTCAACCAACTCGGTTACTTTTAACAATACCAAGCGGGTCAATGCTTTTCTTAAATGGAAGAAAAAACAAGAAATGAAAACAAAACTGAATGAAAAAGAGCATTCAGAACCTCCCCAATTTTAATAGTCAGGTTAGGCCGGTAAACCGGTAAAAAAAGAGGACTTAAGATGGCCCTGGATTTCATAATCCAGGGCCCAAAATTAGAAACGGGATTCTATCCCGTTGTTGCAATTCACCCGCCTCCCATAGAGGTTAGCTCCCAAATTCTACAACTCCGGATTGGATTGTAGAAGGATTAAAATAAAATATTACTAACCAGAGGAAACCATGCCCGCTCTCATGCAAATCATATCCTTGTTACTACAAATAGCCGTCATCGGCGTCATTGCGTTTGTGGTAATCAAAATTTCCCAATTATCCCGCGCTATTGAAACAACGGAGCAAAACACCTTAAAAGCCCTGCGTGAGGAATTATACCAGTCCCGTGAAGAGACCAACAAAGGCGCCCACCGTTTGCGGGAAGAGTTCATGAACTCGCAAAACCAGGTCACCAAAACCCTGGTAAGCACCGTCACCCAGATCGGTATAAGCCAGAAATCCTCGCTGGATTCCATTGCCCAGGAAACCAAACATCTTACGGCGACTAATGAAGCCAGGCTGGACAAGCTTCGTGAAACCATGGACGCCAAACTCAAACAATTGCAGGACAGCAACGAAGCCAGACTGGAAGAAATGCGCAAAACCGTGGATGAAAAATTACACACCACCCTGGAAAAACGCCTCGGCGAAAGCTTTAAACTGGTCAGTCAGCAGCTTGAGGCGGTGCAAAGCGGCCTCGGTGAAATGCGCAACCTGGCTTCCGGAGTCGGTGATTTGAAAAAAGTGCTGACCAACGTCAAAACCCGCGGCACCTTTGGCGAAATCCAGTTGGGCGCTATCCTGGAAGAAATCCTGTCGCCCGATCAATATGCACAGAACGTCAAGACCAAAGAGGGCTCACGCGAAGTGGTGGAATATGCGGTCAAGCTGCCCGGCCCTTCGCTGGACAAGGATGAATGTGTGTACCTGCCCATCGACGCCAAATTCCCCCAGGAAAACTATCAACGGCTTGTCGATGCACTGGATGCGGGCAATATCGACGAAATCAAACTCTTTCAAACCGCGCTGGTGCGCAATGTCAAAACCGGCGCCAACGATATACAGGAAAAGTATCTCAATCCCCCGCACACCACCGATTTCGGCATTATGTTCCTGCCTACGGAAGGACTGTATGCCGAAGTTCTGAAAAGTCCGGGACTCGTAGACGAATTATTGCGGGTATACCATGTGGTTGTCGCCGGGCCCACTACCCTGGCGGCCATTCTCAGCAGTTTGCGGATGGGATTCAAAACCCTGGCCATCGAGAAAAGATCGAGCGAGGTATGGAAAATCCTCGGCGCGGTTAAAACCGAATTCGGCAAGTATGGCCTGGTTCTGGAAAAATTAAAAAGCCAACTGGCTACCGCCTCACGCACTGTTGACGAAACCGGCAAAAGAACCCGCGCTATGGAAAAGAAATTGTCTGATGTCGAAAAACTCCCGGAAGCGGAATCAAGTAGTTTGCTGCAATTAACTGAGCAAATAGTTGTTGATGATGAGGAAGATGAGGAATTGCTTTCCTGATTGGAATTTGCAAAACAGGTTCCTATACCTGGCTACCTGGTTCCAAGCCTCTGGCTTGGAACAACTTAACCCGGCTCCGCCGGAAAGCCCTCTCTCCCAGCCTTTATTATGAGTTGGAAAATGACATTTGAATGCCAAAAATAACAAAAAACACGTCCACCTGGTCCATGCCGTCCACTTGACCCCTTTTACCGAATTTCTACCCTGGCTCACGAATTCCAGCGCTCTCAAAAATGTATCCCCCCTCACAACAAAAATTTCACCACTGCCGCATACTGCTGCGGCACCTCAAACCGGTACTGCCTGATCCAGTCCGTCCACAAAATATTGACCCATACTTTGGAAGTATGGAGCTTGTTGATCTGAATGAAGGTTTTTTCCGCTTCCTTGATCAGTTTAAAATCCGTTATCACCACTTCCACCGGGTCTTTTTCGCCGCGCAAATCCAGGATCAGTTCCAACTGCCGTTTACCGGAATTAAAATCCAGTTTTTCCACCTTGCCAAACCGCTCGATCTGGCTGTTTAAAAGCTGTTTCAGGCCGATGGAAATACTGTTATCTAAAATTCTCATTCTTTTCCCTCACCATTCAATAAATTAACCACCCTTTCCATTATTAACCCAACGCCACGTCCAGCATCATCATTACCGCAAAACCGAGCATTGCGCCGATGGTGGAAATATCCGTTTCCTTGTCCTGCTGGGATTCCGGGATCAGTTCTTCAACCACTACATAGATCATAGCGCCGGCGGCAAAGGACAATGCATACGGCAAAATCGGCCGCATTAAAATCACCGCCCCGGCGCCAATCACCCCGGCAATCGGTTCCACAATGCCGGACATCTGTCCATACCAGAAACTCTTGAAACGCGACAAGCCTTCACGGCGCAGCGGCACAGACACAGCCGCGCCTTCCGGGAAATTCTGAATCCCTATGCCGATCGCCAGCGCCGCCGCTCCGGCCAACGATGCTTCCGGCAGCCCCGCGCTCACCGCGCCGAATGCTACGCCCACCGCCAGGCCCTCCGGAAAGTTGTGCAGGGTTATCGCCAGCACCAGTAATATGCTGCGCTGCCAGTGTGTTTTTATACCTTCGGCATCTTTGGTTTGCAGACCTAAATGCAAATGCGGTAAGGTCTTGTCGATGCCCCACAGAAAAGCGCCACCCAGCAAAAAGCCAATCACCGCCGGAACCCAGGCCGGCGCCCCGCCGTACTCTGCTTCCGCCATTTCTATTGCCGGCGCCAGCAGGGACCAAAAACTGGCGGCGATCATTACACCGGCCGCAAAACCCAGCATCCCGTCCAGCACCCGGCGATTGATGCTTTTGAAAAAGAACACAACTCCCGATCCCGCTGCTGTCATGAACCAGGTGAACAGGGTTGCCAACAGGGCTTGCATAATAGGTTGTAAACTTGTAAACCATTCGATCATATTTAATTCTCACCAGCAATTGTCACGATAAATACCCAAGTTAATTTAAAATAATAACGGAATTTTATGCAAAATATTCCTGAATAATAATACAATTTGTCATTTTTTATTTCATGGACTCAACACAGGAAAGCGTGTCGGGTTGGAAATGTATAGCCGGGTAACCTGGTCCATCTTGTCCAAGCCGACCACAACAAATTATAACTTTATTCTCATTAACCAGGCCGTAATTTATATCAATAACCACATGTTAATAACTGAAAGCTGATAACTGATAACTCCCAACTCAATTCTTCATCCTGCGAATCAACGCCTCCATATAACGCGATTTCATCTGCTCGCTCGCCATTGCCTGTTTGAGCGGCGGTAATTTCAATATCACCCCCAGTATGGCAGCCATAGCCCGATGACTGAATAACGCCTGGTTGTCAAAGATCAAATTTTGCAGCTTGCCGCGTTCAATGGCCATCATCACTGCCTTGTGGGCACCGTTCAACGGGGTTATCACCCGTTTGGGGCGGGACTGTAAATGCAATGCTTTCTTACTACATACCCTCACGCACACGCCGCATCCAAGACAAATTTCCTCATTCAGCCGCGCGGTTTTCCGGTTCGGCTGTCGCGCATAATTCGCCGAAACCAGCGTCATGGCCTCCACCGGGCAAGCGCTCACGCACTTGCCGCAGCCGTTGCATTTCTCCGCATCAATTTCCGGCAAAAAATTGGTGGTGTGGATCGGATTCATCACCGCAAAACGCCGCGCCGCGATCATGGCCTCGCAGCAGCAACCGCAGCAGTTGCAGATAAAATTCACGCTCTGGCGCACATTTTCACCAAACTGCACCAGGTTATGGTCATAAGCCTGTTGCAATAAATCCAATCCCTCGGCAACATCTACCTGTCGGGCATAGCCATGTTTGACCAGCGAAGACGCAGAACCGTTAAAAGTCATACATATATCCATCGGCGCATCGCAAGCCTCGCCAACATGCGACATTTTATGCCGGCAATAGCACATACCGATACCGATATGCGTGGCGGTTTTGATCACCTCCGATGCGCGTTCATAATCCAGCACGTGCAGCGCATTTTCATCGGTAAGCGCTGGTTCATGCACAAAGGCGCGGCCCAGTTGGGTTTCACCATTGGCAAACAGATCGCGGATAAAGTCTTCTTCCACATTGAGGTATTGATAGTACAATTCTGCCAGCGCCTTTTGATCGACATCATTGCGCAGCCGCATCATCGAAAATTCAAAGAATCCGGCCATCGGCGGCGGCAACACATATATCAATTCGCCATTCTGTTCCGTATCCAGTAAAACAGCGCGCCCGGCCAGTTCATCGAGGTTCTTTTGTGCCTCCGTTAAAGAAATTTTCCAAACCTGCGCAGCTTTGGCCGCGGTAAAAGGCTTGATCGGCAGCAAAGCCACCAATCCCGCTTCTTTTTCACTAACCAAAATTTTTAAAATTTTACATAAAAGTTCGGAAGGCGGAGCGCCTTGCGGAAAGCGGTTCAACCGGGTTACCAGTTGGGAATAACCGTTCTTTAGGGTATGATGCGCCATAATTGAGTTTCCGGTAATGTGATAATTACATTTTTTTAATTATACCGTAAAATTCTCAATTAGTCAAGTCTAAAACGCAAAAACGGGGCTGTATCAAAACTCCAATTTGAGAAAAGTCATTTAATTTGCCAAGCGCTCAAACCATACTTGTCATTTCGAGCGAAGCGAGAAATCTTGTTTTTACAATATGTTAAGCATGAAAGATTCCTCGTCGCTTCGCTCCTCGGAATGACATGAATGGTATTTATTACTCAAACTTGTAACCTGGGTCACTTGCCCATTCTATATCTTTTGAAACAGCACAGACTTCTAAATTTTATCTCACCAGCGTCACCCGTTGCATAAAGCGCTGACCGCCTGCCTTGAACTGTACAAAATAGATGCCGCTCGCCAGGCGTTCTCCGTTATCACTATAACCATCCCAGGCCGCCTGGTAGGTCCCAGCCGGCTGCTGAATGTCATTGACCAGCGTCCGCACCTGTCGGCCCAGCAAATCAAAGACTGCCAAATCAACTTCGGAATCCTTTGCCAGCAGGTATTTTATAGTCGTGCCGGGATTGAAGGGATTAGGATACGCCGGTTCAAGGGTAAATGCCGCCGGTAAACTTGCCTCTAGAGACACAGCAACCGCCTGATGCCATTCCACTGTGCCGTCTTTATGCACATTAGCCAGCCGGTAGTACAACTCGCCCTGCACGCCTGGATCATCCAAATAGGAATAACGGGTTTGCACAGCAACAGTTCCCTGGCCCTGCAAGCGCTTGTCGGTATTATAATTGGCAATTTCCTGCCAGGTATCCTGTCCGCTCAATTTACGTTGCAAAAGGAAACCCAGGTTATCCGTTTCCGTTTCTGTGATCCAGTCCAGTTTTACCTGGCTGCCCAGCGCCGTTGCCGTAAAGGCGCTCAGTTCCACAGGCAGGGGATTATCGAGGACGGTAAGTTTGGGAACATGTTGATAACCATCAAGATTTAGCCCGGTATTATAACGTATGCTAAAAAAATAAACCGTATCCAATTGTGCATTGTTGGTCGGTTGCAGGCAGAACTCTACTTCCATTCCTGTACTGGCGGTAATTGCATAAACATTCTGATCATTTAATTCATTACAAAAGCCCCAATTGTGGGGGTAGCCGGGAGTATCGGTTAACCGGTTCTGCGCCACATCATGCTGGGCATAGTTATCGGTACTGCAAAGTATAAAATGATTGGTTGCGCCGTCGGTGGTTATTTTTTTCCAGGTCTCATTTATCGAATCGGTTTCCGTTCCATAAAACAAGGACAGGGTCTGATTACCGGCTTCTGAATCCCTGATTAATTCCATTCTTAATCGTATATTCGTGTTTTTTATGGCGGTTGTAGTCGTATTTTCATTAGCCTTCCAGGTTGCGGTCGCCTCGCTGCCATCATCATTGCGCCAGCGGTAATGCCCCTGGTAAGTATAACTAAAAACCTGGCCGGCCAGGACACCCACAATAAGTGTGATAAATAATAGATTTTTCATACTTGCCTCCTTTTCAGGATTCCACAATAAATATAATATCCAAATAAAGCTGTCAGACACATATACACCAATACATCGCCATATCGGGTGTAGAAGGTGAGTTTATAACGCGGCTGGATCGTGCCGTAAATACATTGCGGTTCGCGGGATTGCCGCCTGTGCACTACTTTACCTGAAGCATCAATAAATCCCGCAAAACCACCATTGCTGCTCACAGCAATATCACGCCGGTTTTCTATGGCGCGCAATACGGTATAGTCGAAATGAAAACGCGGTATATTGCGATCCAAAAACCAGGCGTCATTGCTCATAGCAAGCAAAAAGGTGGCGCCTTGGCCGCACACATCCCGCGCCGGTTCGCCGGTCAGAGTTTCATTACAGATGATCACCCCGGCCTGCCCGAATGCCGTGCGCAGCAGACTGCGGCGTTTGCCGGCCAGCAGGTTCTTTTGCAAACCCATGCGATATACCGGCATACGCAGTTTACTTAAAATACTCCAGTCCAGCAAGGGCTTTTCAACGAACGATAGCATTTGCACTTTGTGGGTTATCCCGGTAACCCGTCCGTCCGGTTCAATATAATAGGCCGAATTATACACATTTTCCGCATTATCCGTCGCCGCCGTTAACATGCCGAGTACATGCCGGGCGCCGCCGGGCGCCGAAATCTGCAACGCTGCATTTAACAGATCGTCATCCGGCCGAAACGTCCATGGAATTGCCGTTTCCGACCACAAGATCAAATCCGGTTTCATCGCCGCTGCCTGCCGGTTCAGCGAAATAAATATATTTGCCAGTGAATCGGCCGTAGCATCATTCCAGCGCGCTTCTGCGACAATATTCTCCTGCAGAATACATACCTTAACCGGTGTTCCGGCGGGACGATCATGCCACATTTTCATACAAATAACGCCGTAACCGGTTAATAATGCAAAAATGATGCCCCCGGTAACTACATACCATGCCTTCTTGCGCAATAAAGCAATAAAAATCAAATAATTAAATGCCACAATAATAAAACTGATCCCGGCGCCGCCGGTTACTGCCGCCGGTTGTAGCAGCGCCGGAATGGGACATTGACTATACACCGGGTATAATAAGGTACAGGGAATTCCTGTAAATACCAGGCAATGCAGCCATTCCAACCCAATCCATAGTCCGCCGGCAACAAATATATGCTGCAGGATAATAAAGTTATCGGATAAGACCTTTTTATACCAGGTGAATAAAAATGAAAAACAGGCCGGTAGTGCGGCATAAAAAAGAGATAATGTCAGGTAAAAAATAAAACTCAAAATGGAAGCTCGTCCCATAAACCGGCTGGCAACCGGAAAAACCCACAGGAAAAAAACCAATCCGGTACTCAACCCGGTTAATAATCCCGTCGCCAGGGCTTTGCCGGGTTTGGTATTATTAATGGCAAAAAACAGGGGAACCAGCGCCAGCCATTCCAGCCAGCTAAACGGCGAGCCATAAAAGGCCAGGCCGGTCATAACGCCGGATAACCCGGCTAACATATAACGAATATGTGATTGTAATGATTTGAACATTATTTATAAAAACTCGTTCCGTTTTTGATTTTTCATCGTTTTGACAGGCGGTGGCGGCGGCGGCGCCGCCGGCGCAGGTTCCGGTGTTACATTTACAACCGGCGGTGTTTTTGCGAACCGGTCTTGCAGTTTTTTGTGTAGCACATACCGCTGGTGATTTAACCACAACGCCAGTTGGCTGCGGTCGCGCGTTAGAAATTCATATAATAACGCCGAGGTCTCCGGCGCGCGCAGGTAACCATAAGATTTATGCGGATTGGCCTTGCCCTGGTAACTGTAATTATTTTCGATGATCTTGTCCACCACATGCACATGATGTTCATTTTCACCATAATTATTGGCCAGGTTATAATTGATCGCCACCTTGTCCTTTAGATCCGCAAGGTTGAACCAGTGCTTTTTAACTGCCGGGGGAGTTTTCAGGGCGGTCACATAATTATTATTCAGTTTTTGCTCCCTGGCAATGTTGCCCCTCACTACCGGCAATCCCAGCGGCGAGCCGATGGTCAACAGCGTATGCACCTTTATACCGCGTTCGCCGCGCGTTAACACGTCATACGCAATGATCGAGCCCATAGAATGACCGATCAACAAAATTCTGTGCCGCCGGTGCTTTTTTAACTCTTTCAACAACCTTTGCCGTATCACCTCCTGGGCGCTTCTAACCTCGCTGTCGTTTACCGACACATCTTTGGCCTTGTAATAGGCGTCAAGGTCCTGAAAAAAATCCCGCAGTATTTTATCGGTAAAGGAAGTGAACTTCATGGTCATGTCTTTTTTTAAAAAGATTTTATCCATTCGGCTTTCCAGTACATCCAGGGCTTTTTGCCGGAACCAGCCCGGCTTGGCCGGTTTAAAGACCGTGCCGGGTATATAAGGTTCTTCCAGGTAACGGGGACTCTTGGTATTCTTTTCATTCGGATCCAGCAATTCTCTGTGCAGCACATCGGTCCAGAATACCAGCTTGAATTTAAACCACGGCAGGCGATAACCTGCGACCCGGAATCCTTCATAAATAGACTCTAACCACCATTTGTATACATAGTCTTGCGGCGGGTTGTTCCCCAGTCCATGAATACCAATGATCACTCGCGCCATTAAAGTATTTTCTCCCTCTTTATCAATGGTTCAGTTAATCGAAATACCTTCCTCTTCAATTGAAAAAAGTACCTGCAAAGTTTTTCAATCGATCCTGTATTCTAATTATAAACCTGTGATAATAAAGATATTCAAAAAATAATAAATATCAAACAGGTTTTCAAATTTCAGGATTAATACTGTTTGTGGTTGATTTACTGATTATTGTAGACTCGTAGGTAGGGGCCTTACCCCAACTTTTGTTCTTATTTGCTTCTGGTACCCAATCTCCTGATTGGGTACCTGCTTGTATAAAATTTCTGCTTTGTAATGCAAAGATCATTTTAAAATAAAACTACTGCTTGAAACTAAGCGGTGATTACCCTCCGCTCCTAACCCGGTTTTAGTTACAAATCACTATTCCTCATTTTTTTTCAGCGCTACATTTTTCTTTGTAACAAATCCCCTGCCTGCCCGTATATCCAGAAAAACCCAATTGAAAGACCCAATGTATAGCAGAACACAAGAACTCCTTGACCTCTACTCCATGATCTGGCGGGTGTGCCCTTCGCACCCGCCGGTTTGGACCCGCTCATTCACTCCCGCCGAACAACAGCAGCGCGAAGCGGGACTCGAACAGTTCATCACCAAAATCGACGAGGTTAACCAACTTCCGGCAACAACCGGCGCCGAAAGCCGGATGGCCCGGCAGCGTTTTTTTGCCAACCTGCGCGAAATGGCCGGTTCCTTGCTGGGTTTCGACCGCCAGCAACTCGACATAATCTTTTCCCCCGCCGCCACCCAATCCGCAGCGGATTTTGTCGCCCAGGCCAGAAAATTCGATCCTGCTATCGACCCAAAAGACATTTACCAGGCCGCCCGCAATGTGTGGGCCATGAACGGCCTGCAATATTTTATGGGACTGGAAGTAAAACTGACGCCTTCCATTCTCGCCTATAGCTTGCTTTATCCCTATACGGATAATTACCTGGACGACCCTGCCGTTTCCGTTATTGTAAAAAGCAAATTCAACGAACGGTTTGGCCGCCGCATTAACGGCGAACGAGTGCACGCCGCCAATAATTATGAACAGAAAATATTTGCTCTCATCGGAATGATCGAACAACAATGGGATCGCCGCAAATACCCGCAGGTGTACGAAAGTCTCATCGCCATTCACCTGGCGCAAATAAAGAGCCTCGCCCTGTTGCATCATAACGGCACGGCGCAAAATGTGGATGTTACCGGCATTAGCCTCGAAAAAGGCGGTACGTCGGTAGTGGCGGACGGCTACCTTATCGCCGGCAATCTCACCCGCGAACAGCAGGAATTCATGTTCGGCTATGGCGCCTTTTTGCAGTTTGTCGATGATTTGCAGGATGTGAATGACGATAAGCAGGCAGGACTGTTAACCATTTTTACACAAGAAAACGGTCATACTCCACTGGATGAACTGATCAACAAAACCCTGCATTTTGGCATCAGGGTAATGGAATTTATCGATTGTTTCGGCGCCAACGGCAAAACCGAACCGATGAAGAAGATCCTCAGCAATACCGCAGTGGCGTTAACGGTAGATGCCGCCGGTCGCGCCTTGCGCTATACCACTCCTGCTTACCGAGATATGCTTGAAAGCCGGTCGCCGTACCGCTTTTCATTTCTCGAAAACCGCCGCAAGAACATCGGCAGCCGCTCCGCCTCGCTCATGAAGTTGCTGGATTTATTTGCCGAACCCGTGACGGTCTGAACAATCCAGCCGGGAATTTACCAATCATCCTTTTAAATTTCTTCTGGCACCCAATCTCCTGATTACGAAACCACTTGAATCAAATCTTAGATTAGTTCTTTCAATCTGGTATATGTTTTTTGAAAGTATTTGCAAATTTAACATTAATTTTTAAAGCGTTTTCACAGTCTCCTGAGTATGAGAGAAAAGATAATTAGTTATTTCATTAATTAGTTAAAATTTGCACCTATAAAAAAAATGAATGGCAATAACTACAATTTCATATAATTTTTATTGCATTTATTGTAGAAATGTATTAATTTTTAATATTCTAAGGATAGGATAGATATTACTCGGCGGATTGAATTTCAATTAAAACTTATTTTCTATTTAATGGTATTTTGTTTGTTCTCCAATAAAATTATTACAATTCGAATTTAATTTTAATAAATAATCTTGTTTTTAAACAAGTAAAATTGACTGATTTTAAAAGGAGAAAATTATGCCAGCACTGAAAGCAAATTTTCAACTCGAAGAAGTGCGACGTGTTATGCGGAAACAACTTGCAGCATGGTGCAATCCTGCCAATCTTAACCCAATGGAAATTCAAGCTGTTAATCAAATCATCCATTCCAGTCAGGCAGCGCGGTATCCTGATGTTGTAGTTATTGTTAATAATATTGATCTGGGAAAAGCACTTTTAGGATTCACAATTACAAATATTCAAGCTGATAGGTTGTTCCAAGCATCTGTATATAACACATGTTATAAATTGGGAATTAAACTAAACGTAGGTAACTGGCCCGTTAATTTATCGCATTTAACAATTATCAAATTATCGCTGGAGGTATTTGTATGAAATTGTTACTTGTTTTATTGCTTTTTTCCATCTTGATAATTATTGCTCCAAGTAATATATGGGCAAAAGAAAATAATTCTAAAAATATTGATGGGAAAATTACATTTAATTCAATACTTACCGAATCAGAGGAAAAAGCAGTAGGAATGATAGCAGAAATCATTCCTACTTTAAACATGGAACGCTATTTTATTAATAAAAAGGGTGTAGGGTATTTAGGCCCGTATTTTGAAATTCAAAAGGGAAGTGATGATGCTTTTGAAAGTCTTTTAGCTAAAGCTTCCGGTTTTTGGATGCTCACACCCCCTATTGACGAGGATGGGGAACCAGATTATATAAGACATTGGATAAATATATTTCCATTTTCTGCTGGTATAGAAACAGATTTAGAGTTTAAGAATCCAATATCCCTGTTAGAAATTGGATGGACGCCTATTGGCCCTCGAAAAAAAATTGATTTAAAATCACAGTCACGGTTTGGTTTATCATTAAATAGAAATATGGGGCTTTTCCTTCAAGGTGGATACAAATTTGACAATAAAAATAATTCTGATAGTACTATACACGAAATTGAAGAAAATTATAAAACAAAAGAAAAACCAGATATGCTAACTGCTCGTGTAAAGGCAGAATTAGTTTATGGATTTTCTTTTATGAATTTTTTTGAAATAGTACCAAAGGGAACTGGTTGGTTTGACATCGTTAATCAAGAATTTTATTACCATATGGAGGCAAAGTTCCGTATAGTGATTAAACCAAGTAAACTATCTATTGATTGTCTTTATCAAAGGGGTAGTGGTGCGCCTAATTTTAATAAAGGAGACCAGTATTCCGGGGGATTGACAATTATGTTTTAAATGTAATTTTCTTTCTTCCGGTTCACAATCTCCTGATAGAGAATCCGCTTGCATCAAATCACTGTTTTGTCCTATCTGATCGCATTATTTTTTCAGTCTTTCGTTTCGCTACTGCAAAGGGCGTCCCACCGGGACGCCCCTACCAAAATTCTCTTCTGCATTTATCCGTGGATAATTTTTCTTTATTTACTTGAACTGCTATATCAAATCTCCCCCCGCAATTCTTTTTCCAAAATATTTGTTTGTTATATTGACGGAATTGATTATAATATCATACAATACTAACTTTCAGGGTGCCTTATTATGAAAATAAAAAATATTATTATTGCATTACTATTCTTCATTCAACCATTAACCGCGCAAATCCTCACCTGGTCGCCGCTGTTCCCCACCGCCGACGATACCATCACCATCATCTACGACGCCACCCAGGGCAACGGCGGACTGGTCGGCGCGACCGAAGTATATGCCCATACCGGGGTGATTACCGACCAAAGCTCCAGTTTAACGGACTGGCAGTATGTGAAAACCAACTGGGGCGTCAATACTCCCGAAACCCGGTTAGAGTCGCTCGGCAACAACAAGTGGCGCATCAAATATCACATCCGTAGTTATTACGGCGTGCCGGAAGCCGTTAAAATTTTCAACCTCGCTTTTGTGTTCCGCAACGCCGCCAGCAATTTGACCGGTCGTGAAGCGGACGGCAGCGATATTTATTTGCCGGTGTACGAGCAGGGCATGAACGTCGCGCTGATTTCTCCGTCCTCCATGCCGATTTTTGCGGAATTGCAAGACGAAATACCTCTGGTCGCGGTCGGTTCCAATACGGATAGTCTCATTCTGCACATAAACGGCGAGCGGATACTGGGCGTAGCCGACGATACATTGCGCTATACCATTCATGCCGATGATTACGGCAAAAAGCGGCTGGTAATAACTGCTAAAGACGCCACCGGTGCCACCAAGTCGATTTCCACTTATTTTCTGGTTAATCCGCAGATCATTAACTCAGAGGCCCCGGCGGGAACGCGCGACGGCATCAATTACACTGGTAACACCCAGGTCATTTTGCAGTTGCATGCCCCGCTCAAAGATTTTATCTATGTCATAGGTGATTTCAACGATTGGGAAGCGGATACCAGTTATTTTATGCGCCGCACTCCGGATAATGAACGCTGGTGGCTGATCATCAATAATCTCCAGCCAGGCAAAGAATACGCCTTTCAGTATCTTGTCGACGGCGTACTGCGCATTGCCGATCCTTATACCGATAAAACGCTCGATCCCTGGAATGATGGTGGCATTACCGCGGATATCTATCCCGATCTCATGCCATATCCTGCGGATAAAACCACCGAAATTGCCGCTGTATTGCAAACCGCGCAGACCCCTTATCCATGGGAGGTGACTGATTTCCAAAAACCGCCGCTACAGCAACTGGTCATCTATGAACTACTCGTGCGTGATTTTATTGCCGAACACAGCTACGCCGCCCTTATCGACACCCTGAATTACTTGCAAAACCTCGGCGTCAACGCCATCGAACTGATGCCGGTTAATGAATTCGAGGGCAATTCAAGCTGGGGTTACAATCCTTCATATTATTTTGCGCCGGACAAGTATTATGGCCCCAAAGATGACCTGAAACGCTTTATCGACGCCGCCCATCAGCGCGACATGGCGGTTATTCAGGATATTGTGCTGAACCATGCTTACGGGCAATGTTCATTGGTGCGGCTGTACGCCGATGACCTGTCGGCCAGCCCCTGGTTCAATGAAGTTTCTCCCAACCCGGATTATTACTGGGGCTACGACTTTGACCACGAGAGCCCGGCTACGCAAGCCTTTGTCGATAGCGTGCTGCATTACTGGGTCAGCGAATATAAAGTGGACGGCTACAGGCTCGATTTTACCAAAGGCTTTACCAACACGCCCGGCAACGGCTGGTATTATGACGCGGCGCGTATTGCCATTCTCAAACGCCTTGCCGACCGCGCCTGGGAAACCAATCCGGCGACCTATCTCATCCTCGAACACCTCACCAACAACACCGAAGAAAAAGAACTGGCAGAATACGGTTTTCTGCTGTGGGGCAATATGAATTCGAAATACAGTGAAGCCGCGATGGGCTATCATGAAGACGGCAAATCCGATCTTTCCGGCGCTTCGTACAAGCAACGCGGCTGGAGCGTGCCGCACCTCGTTTCCTATATGGAAAGTCACGATGAAGAGCGCCTGATGTATAAAAACCTGCAATATGGCAACGGCAGCGGTAATTATGATATTCAGGAGTTACCAACCGCCCTGGATCGGGTGGCGATGGCAGCAGCGTTTTTCTTTACTATACCCGGTCCCAAAATGCTGTGGCAGTTTGGCGAACTGGGTTATGATTACTCTATTGATTATAACGACCGCACCGGCGAAAAGCCCATCCGCTGGGATTATTTCAATATTACCGAGCGCCGCGCCCTGTATGATGTGTTTGCCGCGCTCATTAATCTGAAAACGCAGCACGAGGCGTTCAACAGCAGTTCCTATGTTTTATCCGTGGCCGGATCGGTCAAAAAGATCAAGATCGAACACGAATCTATGGATGTAGTAATCTTTGGTAATTTTGGCGTCAGCGAAGGCACAGTTATGCCCAACTTTTACCACACCGGTCGTTGGTACGACTATTTCTCCGGTGATTCGCTTGAGGTAACCGACACGGCGGCCAACATCAGCCTGGCAGCCGGCGAATACCATATCTACACCGATGTGCGCCTCGCCAAACCGGTGATAACGGATATACGCAATACGCCGCCAGCGCAGCAGCCTGTAGCCTTTAACCTGGCGCAGAACTATCCCAATCCCTTCAATCCAACCACTGTCATCGGGTACACGCTGCCAGCCGCCGCCCAGGTTACACTGGAAGTGTATAATATTATGGGACAAAGAGTAACCCGCCTGGTGCAGGAACAGCAGCAAGCGGGCGTATACCAGGCCTCGTGGAACGGCTTGGATGCAGCAGGCCATCCGGCAGCCGCGGGTGTGTACCTGTATCGCTTGCAGGCCGGGCCTTTTGTTGCCGTCGGTAAAATGGCGCTGGTGAGGTAAAGATTCATATCACGCCAAACCTCTGCTCGCCTTGGGAATCCCAGGCCGTCCGGGAACCCATATTTCTCCGTTCCAAACTCCTGTTTGGAGCGTAATCTGGATGCGAAACTATGTTTCGCAAATAGTTATTATTTATAGAATTATCCGCTCGCCCTGGGGATGCTCCCCAGGGCGTAAAATAAAGCAGGACATGTTGTCCTGCCGGGCCACAGGCCCGACCTACAGTCTAAACATCAAGCCCATCCACACTTGTCCATCTAGTCAACATTTCTTTTATATGATCGACCCAGGGTTGAGCCCTGGGTCGCACAATAATAAAGGGCTGTGCCCTTTTGTGGTGGATGGGCACAGCCCATTTAATCGCACCAGAGCCAAGCCCCGGTGTGATCAAATTCAGGATGAGAGCGGGACTACCCGATGACCATTTCGCTTTTGTCATTCCGACGAGCACAGCGAGAAGGAATCTTTTTTGCGCATTGCCACGTCATTTATGACGTGGATTAATAAAACTATTCAGAATTGACTTTAATCAAATATAAATTTAGGCTAAAGCCCTGTTTTTTCTTTATTTTTTCCACGACCTGAAGGTCGTGGCAATAATGGGATTTATCCTAAACCGGTCTCATCTCGGACCGGAGATGTTCCCTGTTTTCGCTCGCCCTGGGGATGCTCCCCAGGGCGCAAAATAATGCAGGACATGTTGTCCTGCCGGGCCGCAGGCCCGACCTGCAGTCTAATCATAAAGCCCGTCCACACTTGTCCATCTAGTCAACATTTCTTTTTTTTATTTAACGCCCCGGTGTAAAAACAACAATTATCACCAACACAGGAAAAAAATGTTTGAATTATAGTAATTTTGGTATTATATTTCGGGCAAATAAATAATTGTTTTTCAAACCCGACGGGTCAACCGGCCCCTGTCCATTTTCATCGTTCCTCTCCTGCCGGCTGCGCCCCGATCCTGTGAAAGGAGAGAGATGAACTTGTTCTTCCGGGATTTATGTATTGCGCTGCTCGCCGCGCATCTGCTGGGTGATTTTATCATCCAGACTAAAAAAGAGGTAGAGAACAAACATAATATCTGGATACTCTTCCGCCATACCGGGCTCATTGCCCTGTTAAGCTGGTTATTATGCGGTCTGTGGAAAGCCTGGCTCATTCCCGTTATAATATTTATCAGCCATACCCTGATCGATCTCATCAAATCCAGGCTAAAGAAAAACGGCGTTGTCCCTTTTGTCCTCGATCAAATCGCTCATTTTGTCATTATCATTATACTGGCGCGGCTCATTATCGCCGTCTCTTTTCCAACCCCGGGTTACTGGATCATTATGTTCGGTTCCGCTTACGTAAAGGCCCTGATCCTGCTCTCCGGCGTCATCTTTATCACCCGCGTCGGCGGCTTTCTCATCGGCTTTTTACTGGAACCGATGGAAAAAGAACTCGGCGCCGCCATGCAGCCGCTTCCCGAATCTCCCCCGGTTTTCGCAGGATTGAAAAACGGCGCCATGCTCATCGGTCAACTCGAAAGGGCGTTAATTCTGCTGTTCTATATGACCGGCGAAGCTGGCGGCATCGGCTTTTTAATGGCCGCCAAATCCATTCTGCGCTATAACGAGGTGCGCAACCGCATGGACAAGATGACCGCCGAATATATCATCATCGGCACGCTGATGAGCTTTGGCTATGGAATATTTATTGCGATTATCGTAAAATGGACGCTGGGGCAAGTGTAAACTAGTGGGATGCAGAATGTCGTTTGCAGGTCGGGCTTGGGGCCCGGCATTTTTTTCTATAATAATATCCTTAAAAATAGCATAAAACTTTGTCCAACCAGACCATGCTGTCCACTGCCTTTGCTAGCTACGTTAACACTAGCATAACAAGGGGCAAAAGCCCCTTGTTCCAACCTTTATAAATTAAAAAAGCCCCGGCTTTAACAACCGGGGCTTTTATTTTATATTACTCTTAAAATATCCTTATTTCAACAACGCCATCCTGATCGTATTCATATTACCTCCCGCCCGTATCTGCATGAAATACAACCCTGCCGCAACCGCCATCCCGGCGTCATTGTGGCCGTCCCAAATCGCCGCATGATACCCGGCAGCCTGCTCTTCATCGACCAGGGTACGAATCTTTTGGCCGCTGATATTATATATTTCCATTGTCACATGCGCTCCTGCGGGTAGCTGATAGCGGATCATAGTTTTAGGGTTGAACGGATTTGGATAATTCTGCTCCACCCGGAACTCGGCCGGCAATTCCGTCTCTTCCGCCACTGCATCCGGATCACGCACGATAACATGCAGCGTATCCGAACTGGTAACTGTGAATGTATCTGCTTTAGAACGCGCAAAAGCGACAATCCCGAAATTCCCTTTTTCCGTCCATTTATGCGCAGCTACAAGTCCGGACGACCAGTCGGTAAAAGAGCCATCGCCCCAGCCAAACCGGTATTCCAGAGCATGTCCCAGAGAAGAGTGCGCCGCAGTCGTTTCAAAACCATACAGGGTATTCACTCTCAGATCGGTTTGCCCCTCCGGACGCCCCGGCCTGGACAGCGTTTCAACCTTTTGCCCGTATACCAGGTAACCAAACTCGGCAACATTGGCATACACAATCCAATGATTCGGATCGAACAACCGCAGGGTCGACCATTTTCCGGTGGTCATGGAATAATAATATATTGGTAAATCCTCGCCTTGTGTTACACCGGCTTTCTCCAGTATTCCCGGGGTAAAGGGAATGGTGATCGTCACGGAATCGGCAAACTGCAATCCCGCCGGGCCAAAATACATGCCGGGTTTCTGCCCTTGTTTGTCCGCCGGCAAATCAGGATAATCATTAACAACAGCCATAGTCAGAATCGTCGCCTCGTTCAACGCATACCAGGGCAGGTACAATGCAAATTGTGTGGAATCATCTAACATAATTCCACCACTTGTATCGAGCGTATCGGAATAAGCATAGATCATGCTGCCGGGACCGGTATAAAACTGCACCGTTGTATTCATTGCATTGGCAGGTGTAGCCAAATCACGGCACTGCATAGTGCAGGCTATCCAGGTGTTCGCATCAAAATCGCTTGCCGGCTTGAAATATACCGTACATGCTTTATCGGATGGCGTCAGGGTAGCATCCATACCGGATACTGCCGCGCCATTTTCTATGATCTTGACGCCGTTAACAGTAAAGTTCAGAGTGGCAATATTTACACCTTCTGTTTCATCCTCTACCTTGAACTGAAATTCCGTATTCCGGGGCACAGAATAAGTGCTATCTCCCGGGTAAAAATAAACCAGTTCAGGTCCGGCAGAACTGCTGACAGTAAAATTCGCCGTAACAGCCTTGGCGGCATCCATCAACAGGTTTGCCGGGTTGACATTGCCGGACAAGCCGCCGCTCCACCCGGCCCACACATAGCCGCTGCCAGGTGTAGCGGTAAGCGACACGACCACTCCGGCGTCGTACCAGGGCCCGGCCAGGTTGGGAGTAACTGTCCCGCTTCCTGCAGGGTTGACGGTGGTAGTCAACTGGTATTGGGTCTTCCAGCCGGCAGTTTCAGTGACCGGATTATTCATAATGATCGAATTGACAATTTGAACGCCGCTATATGAGCCGGCGCCGCTGCCAATCCAGCCGGTAAAAACATATTGTGTACCTGCCGCACCATTGACCGGCGACGTTACCCCAAACTGCGCGCTAACGCCGCTGTTATACCATCCCCCGCCCTGGGGATTGCCATACACCGAACTTATTGTCAGATAATATTGCGTTGCAAATGTAATCGTTAAGACTTGATCGCTGCCGGGCGTTACATAATTATGCGCTTTTGCCCCGCTATCACTCCACGAAGCAAACACATATTGCGTGCCCGGCTGTACAGATGCCTGGGGCGAGGTCACATCCACACTATGCGTGGACCCTGCTTCCCAGGTGAATGTATACGGTGCTGTATAAACAGTACCGTCGGCAACAAATTGTAAACCCGCCGGAGTGGTGGTAATTGTGATCTGTGGGTTTACGACCTGTGTCAACACCACGGTGCCGGCCATATCACCGGGATTGGTCGTTAAGGGAATATCAATAAATGCTGTGTATCCCAGTCCGTCGCTAAAGTCAGCGTGTAAAATTTCACCTTCGGCCCATTGGCTGAATGCCGCGCACTGGATCAGAAAACCGCCGGTGGTAGCGCCATCATAATTTGAACCGGGAAAATCCTGGGTAATTATTTCGCCGGGCCGGGCTGTTATATAGGCAGTCCAGGTTGGGTTGACCGGATGCGTACCGTTGCTATAAGCCAGAAATCCACCTACAATATGCGGTGTGCTGGGATATGCAGCCTGGCTGTTAAAGTTTGCCGTCAGGGTTTGATTGCTGCCCGGCACGGTGTAATTATGGGATTTGGCGCCGGCGTCGCTCCAGGATGTAAAATCATAGATCAAACCTGATATGCCGGTAGATTGCGGCGTCGTCACATCCACAGTATGCACGGAACCCTGCCCCCAGGTAAAAGTGTGGGGTCCAGTAAACACAGCGCCGTCGGCTGTGAACTGCAATCCAGCCGGATTTGTGGTAAGGGTAATCTGACGGGTCACTCCACCCAGGGACACCACCCCAGCATACTGTTGGGGGTCATTTGTCAATGTAATCTCGACAGTACCGGTTGAACCGCTGCCGTCATTAAAATCGACATGCAATATATCCCCGGCTTGCCAATTGGTCGGGAACGCCCAGCAATCGATGATAAAATTCCCAGTCGGGGCATTATATAAAGAACTGGTGGAATTCTCATGCAACACTTCTCCCGGGCGGGTAGTTATAAAGGCATTCCAGGTCGCGCTGGCCGGATGCCCGCCGCCGGAATATTGCAATTCACCATAAACCACATGGGTCACACCAGCATACACCCCGCTTGAAAGATTGATCAAGCCCGCTAAAAAAATACAAATGATATATTTCTTTAATATACTCGATTTCACAATTACCCTCGCGTTTTTATCAGTTTCTTTATTTTTTATTTAATATTGTTTATACATTCGTTTAAATCTTATTATTCCATTATTTGACTTTATCGGAGTAACAGAGTCTTGATCTTTTTCTCTTCAGAGCCGTTACGCAGTATCATAAAGTACGCGCCGGAAGTTACAGTGAACCCGGCGTCATTTCTGCCGTCCCATCTCACCTTATGCACACCTGCGGTCTTTTTTCCATCCATCAAAGTGCGTATATGCTGACCTGAAGTATTGAACACCTGCAGCGTTACATCGGCATCAGTAGGCAATTCAAATGCAATGGTGGTTTCCGGGTTGAACGGGTTCGGGTAATTTTGCAATAACCGGAATTCGGCCGGAACCGGGCTGGCATTTACAGATATATCAGTCGACCGGTCAAAGGCATCAGCCGATAATACCACCTGGGTTGTGCCAATTACCTTGCCATCGGAGCCCAGGAATTCCACCGCCAGCTTGTCGCCGGGCTTCCAGCCTTTTTTAAAGCTACCGGTTTGTATAACAAAGATCGAATTTTGCAACCGGCAGCCCGGAGAGGTTTGATTTAATACATCGATTTCTTTACCAATGATCCGTGCGGAAAAACCGGTAATTCCGGCATTCGTCGCGATATTACCATAAACCGCATGGGGAGCGCCAGTTGGTAAATTTACTTTCGCTGTTGCTGCCCGTTCATTAATACTTTTTAACAATCCACTGGTCGGCCAGGTAGTGCTTTCAGTGACATTCACATAATATGGATAACCGGGGATTGTGGAAAAATTAGTAAATTCCAAACCCGGAACATATTGCAGGTATCCCTGCATATCAACTTTCCATTTGGCAACGCCATTACAACTTGATATATCACTCATCAAATCATGCGCTGAGGTAATGTTGATTTTATTCAAAGGCAGCATAACTTCATTAAAATCAGTCGTCACAGTAGTAATAAAATTAAAAATCGGATTGGTTACCGTACCGCACAGGGTAAATACACTGCCGGTTGTTACATTGATATAATAGGGATAACCGTCCAATACACTAAAATTGGTAAACTCGAGTCCGGGGATATATTGCTCATACCCCTGCATCGCCGCATCCCATTGCGCCACCGAGTTACAGTTGGGTACAATGTTCATCAAATCATTGGCAGTATTTATATTGTTATGGTGCAGCGCCAGCGCTATTTCATTAAAATCTGTAGTTTCGGTAGTGACCAGATCATAATTAAATTCACCAAAAACCTGTGAAAGCTGTCCTTCGCCGGCATTGTTTACCGAAGCAACCTGGTAAAAGTGATTATCGTTTGCATTGCCTGTAACAACACCGTTGTCTACCCATTGAACGCCTGTTGCGCCGGGATCATTATCAGTAATAGCCGTTGCAACCCGGTTGCTGCCCCCGGCTAAATCCGGCACAAATATCGCAGTTGCGCCGCGGTACACGTTGTATCCGGTTGCCCCGGGAACTGCATCCCAGGTCAGGGTCAAATGCTTTTGACCGTTTATACTTGCTCCGGTAATTTCAGGAGCATTCAGAGCAGATATGTTGTTAACAATCAACAGACGATCAACAGCAACACTGTAATAGGTATTTTCAGTGCCATCGGTAAACCGGGCGCGTACATCACAGGTGCTATGTGATCCCAAACCGAAATGCTGGATCGGTGAATATTGTGATATGTGACCGGAGCCGGATATGACTTCCCGGTAACCTAACAAATAATTATTATCGCCATTATGTCCGGGTTGATAGACCCATATTTTGGTGCCGAATCCGCCAATATTATTATTAGGCCCAAAAGCCTTTACGCGTAAATAATGATTACTGTTATACAGATTATTACACATAAAAACATTAAAAGCATCGGCCCGGGCGACGACAAAATCCAAATCGCCGTCATTATCATAATCAAACACCGCGCCGCCGCGGATGTCTCCGGCATAGATCTCCGCCCCGCTATCGGTTTGCTTCTGGAATACCCAGTTGCCTTTGTTCAAATACAACTCGGCGTAAGTGAGGTCATTGGTAGTTATAATATCCTGCAGCCCGTCATTGTCAAAATCGCCCACCAGAACAGTATACCCGCTCATGCCGATATTGACCTGCGCGGATACATTTTGCAATACCCCGCTGCCGTTATTTTTAAAAATTTGCAACAAGGGACTGGCCAGGCTGCCGGCCTTCATGGCGCTAATGATCAGGTCCAGGTCGCCGTCATTATCAAAATCAGCCCAGTTGGCGCCGTTGGCGTCGTACTTGGTATAATCCAGGGTAACACCTGCTGCAACAGCGCCATCCGTAAAACTCCCGGACCCATTATTTTTCCATAATTTATTATTTGTTTTTCTTTTTACCGCCAACACATCAACATCACCATCGTTGTCATAGTCGGCGGCCGAGGCGGACATGCTATATTTACCCGCTTCAGTCACATCCTCCAAACCGCGCGTTGTTTGGGTAAAAACTCCGCTGCCGTTATTCAGATAAAACTCGTTGACCGTTTCAGAGTTTAAAGCAAATAGATCCATATCGCCGTCATTTTCGCAATCAAAAGCGAGTACGGACGTTGTTGACCGGTTCAAGTTGGCAATACCGGCGGTTGTAGTTATATCCTCAAAATCGCTATTATTCAGATTTTTGTACAACCGGTTGCGCGCCCCGTAATTGCCGTTAAACAGATCATAATCGCCGTCATTATCAATATCTGCAAACACCATTCCCCAACTGGGGTTGGTATCGCTGATGTGAAATGTTGCTGCGCTTTCCGTAAACGGCAAAGCGGCACTATTTTTAAATAAATAATCCCGTGCTCCCGGCGCGATGGAAGATGACCTGCTTATATAAATATCATCCCGACCGTCGCCCGATATATCCGCTATCGAAACGCCCTTGTAGGCAAAATAACGATCCGGGTAACCGGCTGTATTAGCGTCCCAGGTTATATCGGTGAACCATCTTTTTTGATTGTTGATAAGAAAATTAAGCAGATCAAAATAATTATCACCCATTTTATACAATGCCGCTTTTTTGGGATGCTGATTATCATACATGGGGTCTAATGATGAACTGCTCGTGGAAAAGAGGTAAGGATCGGCCTGTAAAAACGAAAATTGATCGCAAAGATAAACCGGTTCGGCATGGCCGGTCACCGTTCCATTGCGAAAATCATCGATCAGGCGATTGTATTCCATAATCAATTCAATCAACTCGCCCTTGGTCTTGTGATCCGTACTGTCTTCTGTTGGCGATATCAGGCTGACAATAATATAATTCAAATGTGTGCCATAATCGCCGTTATGCCATTTTAATAAATAATTCACCAGCGTTGCCATTTCGCCGGATTTGGTATTCTGAATGACATTATTTATTGCATAAGGTGTGGCTTTCAAGCTGGGTTGGCGGTTGATATTATTGGTACCTAAAAAAACCAGTGCAATATTCGGTTTGTACGTATTCATAGGTCCGGTAATATCCATATCGCAATTATGCCAAACCAACAGATTTTCCGGGTAAAAATCATCGATCTTGCGCTGATCCAGGAAATGCCCCTCATAAGGCGCGGTTCCATAGTCGCCGACAAAATCAAAGCTAAAACCTGCGGCTGTCAACCGCTGATAGAGTTGTTTTCGTAAGCCGGCCGAAGCTCCATCATATTCACCACGGGTTATTGAATCGCCTACCGGCATGATTTTTATAACTTGACTGTTACTATCTGAAAATGCAGCAAGTATACACAACGCTATAAATATTCGTATATATAACATTCTCGGGATTTTCATAATTTTCTCCACCAGAACGAAAAAAAGTCGATTCCTGAATATTCAGGGATTAAGGAACTAAAAAAGTGCGGGTATACAGGGTTGTCTATGTATAATCAGTAAATTTTTTTAATTGTTTATACATTTATAGCCTTCTCTGGCCTCATTATTACCGTAATAGTTTTTGCCGGCGCCTGTCGTATTGCACCGTTAGCAAATTGAAACGGTTGCGGTTTATATAATCCGGCTTTTCATTCCAGAAAAGCCCCTGCTGGTTAAACAGGGGCCCTTTATCTGTATGCTGAAATCCGGGGTATTACCCCGGACTCATTATATATTACTTTATACTATGCCGTTATTTTAAAAACGACATCCTTATAACTTTCATATAATCGCCAGCTTGGATCTGCATAATATAGATGCCGCTGGCCACAGCCACGCCGCTATCGTTTTTACCGTTCCAAATTACCGAGTAGTAACCGGCCTGTTTTTCTTCATTCACCAGGGTGCGAATCTTCTGGCCGTTGATGTTATAGATATTCATGCTGACATGAACGCTCTTCGGTACCTGGTATTTGATGGTGGTTTCCGGGTTGAACGGGTTTGGATAGTTCTGCGCCACTTTGAATTCTGTGGGCAGAGCCTTGCCGTCTTCAATGCCGGTCGCGGAAACGGAAACTGTCAGAGGATCGGAAGTAATATAATTTAATGTATCCACTTTCGATCTGGCGTATGCGACGATATCATAATCACCAGCTTCAGTCCATTTATGCGCGCCGGTAAAATCGCTGGACCAGGATGACTTTTTGCCGTCGCCCCAGTCAAAACGGTATTCCACCGCATGACCAAGTGTAGAGGTGACCTTGGAAGTTTCATACCCGTACAAGGTATTGATCGCCAGTTGCGTCGGTCCCGCCGGGCGCATTGGTTTGGATAATGTTACAAACTTCTTTCCGTACACCATGTAACAGAATTCTTTAACCTTGACGTAAATATTATTGTCATCGGCGCCAACCACTTTCAAAGTGATCCACTCACCGTCGGTCATGGAATAATAATACACCTTTAACAGCATCGGGTCGGTTACACCGGCGCTGTCCAGGATCGCCTGGTTATAGGGTATAGTTATGGTTACTGAATCGGCAAATTGCAGCCCGGCCGGTCCAAAATGTACGGCCAGTGGCAGGCCTTTTTTATCCGCCGGTAATTCAGGATATGTATCGATAATACTTATTGTCAGAATTGTCGGATCGGTCAAGGCATTTTCCGGTATATACAATGCTATGCCGGTGGAATCGTCATACATGGCGCCGCCTTCTACACCCAGAGTATCGCTCTTTGTATATTGAGCTGCGGCCGCGGCGGTGCGGAAGGTCACCAACTCGTCCATTTTATTGACCAGCGGCGACAGATCGTCGCACCGTATATTCATAATGACATTGCTGCTTGCCGGGAAATTCTCCGCCGGATCATAAATTACCGTGCAGGTATTGCCGGTATGATTGATCGTTGCCAGTCCACCGGTTTGATCGATGCCGTTGCGTATGACAACAGTAGCGTTAACGCTGAAATACAGCGTGGCCAGGTTAATGCCGGCGCCGTCATCCCTGATCTTGAACTGGATTTCAGAATCACGCGGCACAAAATCGAGGCTGTCGCCCGGATAAACATAAAACAGGTAGGGCATGGCCAGGTCGCTGGAGGTAAAGTTCGCCATGATCGATTTCGGCGCATCCATCAACAGCGACGCCGGGTTGGTATTGCCGGTCAGCGCGCCAATCCAGTTAGCGAACACATACCCGCCGCCGCTGTTGGCTATGGCCTGCACCGCGACATTGCTGTTCTGGTTGAACCATGCGCCCGGAGCCGCCGGAACGATCTCGCCGCCATCTTCAGGATTGACCGAAGTGGTCAGGTAATACTGGGTTGTATAGTGCGCGGTAAAAGTACTGTCCGTCACTACTGTAACATTATGCTGGCGCGTTTTATTATCGCTCCAGTTGGCAAAGAAATAACGGGTATGGGTGCCGCCGCTTTTCAGTGTATCCGCAGCTATAGAGTGTATGGAATTGTGTTCCCAGTTAAAACTGGCCGGGGATGTATATTTTACCCCGTCCACCGTTAACGATAATCCCTCCGGCTGGGTATTGACAACAATTGCCAACAGCCGGCCGTATTGCGCGGTCACCGTTTTGGCCGCATCCATAATAATGCTGGTGGGATTGGTTGTTCCGCTCAAATTCCCGCTCCAGCCGGTGAACCGGTAGCCCGCTGCCGTATTGGCAACAGCGCTCACCGCGACTGTGGCGTTTTTATCATACCAGTTACCGGGCGCTGCCGGGGTTATAGCGCCGCCATCGGCGGGGTTATTAGCAGTAGTTAAATAATATTGCGTATTAAAAGTTGCAGTGTATACGGAAACTCCATTTACTGTGATCTGGTGGCTGGTCGCCCCGCCGTCGCTCCAGTTCTGGTAAATAAACCGGCTGCCGGCGCCATGATACTGGGTCGTCGAATCGATGCCGATTGTATGCGTTGTCCCGCTGGTCCAGCTAAAATCTTTGGGGGACTGGTATGCAGTGCCATCAACAACTAGGCGCAGTCCTTCCGGGTTGGTGGTGATCCGCACCGTACCCAGGCTGATAAAATTGGCCGTAACATTCTGGTTCTGGTTCATGGTTACCGTGGTGGATGCCTGGTTTGGCTGCGCAACATTGCCCACCCAACCGGCAAACTGGTAACCGGCCTGGGGAGTTGCCGTGACCGATACTGCCTGTCCGGCCGGGTAACTATGTGCGCCCACTGCCGGGGTGGTCGTACCGCTGTTAGCCGGATTGACGGCCATGGTCAGGGTGTAGCTATCCGCCTCAAAATTGGCGGTGATGGCTTTGTTGCTGTTCATCACAATGCTGGTGCTGGCGCTGTTGGGATTCGCCACATCGCCGGTCCAATTCACAAACCGGTAGCCGCTGATCGGGGTGGCGGTCAGGTTTACCGTTGTGCCGGTGTTATAACTGTGTACGCCGATCATCGGCGTGGTTGAACCCGTACCCACCGGATTGACACTGATGGTGAGGGTACTTTGCTCAAGTTCGAATTTTGCCGTTACCGTTTCATCTTTTACAATTGTTATAAAAGAGGCGGCGCTGGTGGAATCATTCACATTGCCGGACCATGATTTGAACCGATAACCGCTATTGGGAGTGGCGCTTAATTGCACCTGCGAATTGGTATTATAGGTATGGTCGCCAACTATCGGATCCAGCACTCCGCCGGCCGGGGGATCGGCTACCATGGTCAGGGTAAACTCTAATTTGCCAAATACGGCAGTTACAGTTTTATCGCCGTCAATGGTCACTGTCGTATTGGGATTGGTCGGGCTGGCGACATCGCCACTCCAGTATTTGAACCGGAAACCGGTCGCCGGGGTGGCGGTTATCGACACAACATCGCCAATGGTATATACATGATTGCCGAGCGACGGAGTTACGGTTCCCCACGTCGTCACATTTTGCGCCATGGTTAAAGTCGCTTCGCGCCGTTCGGTAAATGTAGCAGTCACGGTCTGGTTGCTGGCCGGGGTGGTATAAGTATGGGTGCGCGCGCCGCCGTCGCTCCACGATGTAAAGACATAGGTTAAAACGCCGCTGGTCTGCGGTGTGGTTGTGGTTAAACTATGCGTGCTGCCCACCACCCAGGTAAAAGTCTGTTCGCTGGTATAGGTGGTGCCGTCGACCGAGAACGAAAATCCCGCCATATTGGTATTGATCGTGATCTGAGAAATTTGTTCATAATTGGCGGTCACACTTTTCGGCCCGGTCATGGTAATATCGACAGGCTTGGTCGTGCCGGTCATATCGCCGCTCCAGTTCTTCCACTGGTAACCGGCATTGACCGTTGTATTCAGGGAAACCACCGCGTTGGCGTTGTACCAGCCGCCGGGAGGCGCCGGGGTCATATCGCCGCCGGCATTCGGATTCTCGGCGGTGGTCAGATAATATTGGGTGGTCCAGGCTGCCGTGACTGTGCGCGGCCCGCCCATAGCCAGGGTGTAACTGGTGGCGCTGCCGGTATAATCGCCGCTCCAATTTTGCAAAGTATATCGGGTAGTACCCTGTACATCCGGCGAAGTTACTGAAAAGGTCGCATTGGTTCCGGCATCGTACCAGCCTTGTCCCTGCGGCGAACCGTGCGCCGAAGTAACCGTCAGATAATACTGGGTCTTCCAGGCGGCGGTTTCGGTGATCGGATTATTCATGGTAACATTATTGGTCACCTGCGTGCCGGTATACGAGCCTGTGCCGCTGCCGGTCCAGCCGGTGAACACATCCTGAATGCCGGTGCCGCCCGAAACCGGGGTGGTTACGCTGAATTGCGCCGTAACACCGGCATCATACCAGCCTGCGCCGGTTGGCGAGCCTTTGGTCGAGGTTACCGTAAGCTGGTACTGGGTTTTAAAATTACCGGTCACCGTCTGGTTTGAAGACGGTACCGTATAGGTCATGCTGGCATTGGTGCTGCCGCTTGGTGACCACGAGGTAAATACATACTGCGTGCCCGCGCCGCCGGACTGGGTTGCCGTTGTTGCTATAGTATGCTGACTGTTTTCCACCCAGGTAAAAGTTTGCTGCGATGTATAAGACGTGCCGTCTACTGTAAACGAACGCCCGGCAGGACTGGTGGTAACGGTAATATCCACCTGGTGCCCGAAATTGGCGGTAACGCTCTTGGGGGCGTTCATGGTTACCGAAGAAGGCCTGGTCGTGCCGCTTAAATCGCCGCTCCAGCCGGCCCACTCATAACCGCTGTTGGCATTGGCGTTGATCGATACGGAAGTACCGGAATCATGCCAGGGCCCGGTGGGGGTGGGCGTAATCGACCCGCCCGCGGTTGGGTTGACGGCCGTGGTCAAATAATATTGCGTCTTCCAGTCGGCTGTTTCGGTGATCGGATTGTTCATGGTCACCGTATTGGTCACTTGCGAGCCGGAATACGAACCTGTGCCGCTGCCGGTCCAGTCCACAAACACATATTGAGTTCCCGTGCCGCCTGCTGACGGGGTGGTTACAGAGAACTGTGCATTGGCGCCGCTATTGTACCAGCCCTCGCCCTGGGGATTACCATAATCGGAAACCAGGTCCAAATAATACTGGGTCGTAAAACTTGCCGTTACTGTGGCATTGGAACCCGGCACGGTATAGCTGTGACTCTGCGCGCCGCCGTCGCTCCAGGAACTATAGGCATAGCGGGTGCCGGTAGCGCCGCTCTGCGGTGAGGTTACATTTATTGTATGCGAGGAACCCTGTTCCCAGGTAAAGGTCTGCGGGGCAGTATAAGTGCTGCCGTCCGCAGTAAATTGCAGCCCGGTAGGACTGGTAGCTATGGTGATCTGCCGTGGAGTGCTGGTCAGAGTAACAGTACCGGCATTTTCACCTGGATTATTAGTCAATGTTACATTTATTGTTGCCGTAGCACCGGCGCCATCGCTGAATTCGGCGTGCAGAGTTTCGCCCGCCGCCCATTGCGTGGTAAATGCCGCGCACTGGATCTGAAATCCGCCGCTGCTGCTGCCATAATACAGCGAACCGGGCGAACTCTGAGTCAGCACCTCGCCGGGACGCGCGGTGATATAGGCCGTCCAGGTCGCCGTGGTCGGATGGGTGGTATCGGAATATTGCAAAACTCCTCCAACCGTATGCGGCGTGCCGGCCAACGTAATCCCCGGCGAAATCAAATACACTACGGTCAGGACAAGTGTTATTAAAAATAGTTTTATGTTTTTCACGTTTAGCCTCTTGAATTTAGAGTCAATCCACATTCATTTCAGTTATCGTTTTAAGATCGCTTTCTGTTGCAGTTTGAATTCTTCGCCCTGCAATACATACAAATACATACCGGTCGAAACTTGCCGTTCATTCTCATCCTTGCCGTTCCAGACAATATTATGCCGTCCGTACCAGGTCATTTCATTCACCAGCGTCTTGACCAGCTGTCCCGCCGCATTGTACACCCGCAGGGTTACATATTGCGGTTTTTCAATGCGGAAGGAAATAATGGTCTGCGGATTGAACGGGTTGGGATAATTCTGGTATAACTCGATCTCCGCCGGTAATTCTTCTTCATCAAAACGAATGCCGGTCGCTTCCTGCAGATCGATAACCCCGGCATAATCGGCGGGATTAAAAGTCAGTATCACATCCACCGAGCCGGAGGCATTCTGAGTATCGGTAAAATCAATATGCACGGTATCGCCGGCGGTCCAGGCTGCAAATCCGGCGCATTGCAATAAAAAGCTGCCGGACAGGCTGTCGTACAATGACGGACTGGTGTAAGTTAACACCTCGCCCGGGTTGCCGGTTATATAAGCATTCCACGTAATTATCGACGGTTTGGTCGAGTCCGGGTACTGCACTGTACCGTACACGGCATGGGGTATTCCAGCGTTTACAGTGGCGTTACCGGCAAATACGGCGCAAATCGCCGCCGTTATTATCAAATATATTAATTGCTTTTTCATAGTATTACCTGTTGATCATTCCTTATTAACGTACCAGCACGGCTTTCATGCGCTTTTCCATATCGCCGCACTTTAATACATAAAAATACGTGCCGGATGAGACGTTCAATCCTGCGTCATTGCGCCCGTTCCATACCATCTGGTATGCGCCGGCCGCTTTGTCTTCATCGACCAGGGTGCGGATATGCTGGCCGGTCGGGTTGAACACATCCAACCGTACGCGGGCTTGTTTGGGAATGCTGTATTGGATCATTGTTTCCGGGTTAAAGGGATTGGGATAATTCTGCTGCAGGGCAAATTCCTGGGGAATAGTGGCAGCGGTCAGATTCACTGCGGCGACCTGATCGAAAGCGTTAGCAGTCAATACGGCTTGCGTTGTGCCGATAACTGCGCCGGTTCTGTCGATAAATTCTATCGTCATATTATCGCCAACTGCCCAGCCCTGGTTGAAATTACCGGCCTGTACTACAAACACGGAACCATGGATTTGGCAGCCCGTCGATGTTTCGGTCAACTGCTCACCGCTCCGTCCGGATAAGACGGCGCGGAAACCGGTAACCTGACTGTTAACGGGGATATTGCCATAAACCACATGCGGAACGCCGCGGGTTGGCGCCGCTGCCGGGCTTTTTTCAGCTAAAACAGTGTTTTTCAGTAAAGCTGAAGCCGGCCAGGTGCTGCCGGAGGTAACATTTACATAATAGGGATACCCTGCCTGGGTTGCAAAATTGGTAAACTCTAATCCCGGTATATACTGTTCATACCCCTGTATACCGGCGCTCCATTTTGCCACGCTGTTGCAATGGGATATATCCGCCATTAATCCCGCCGCGGTGGTAATTGCGGTTTTTTGCAACGGTAACATCAGATCATTGAAAGATGTCGTTGCCGTAGTAATCAGGGTAAATTGCGGATTCGACGCTGCCCCGGTAAAGGTAAACACGGATGCGGCAGTCACATTAACATAATAAGGGTAACCGGTCTGTACATTAAAATCCGTAAATGCCAAACCCGGCACATATTGCTCATAACCCTGCATGGAAGCGGTCCATTTGGCCACTGAATTACAATAAGGTATTGTATTTTGCAGATCACTTGCTTTCACGATACCAGAGTTAACAAGAGGAATGGCTATTTCATTAAAATCCGTAGTTGCCGTTGTGATCAGGCTGTAATCAAACTCGCCCAGAATATTGGAAGCATTGCTCTCACTCGAGCCTACTGCCGTAACGGCGTAAAAATGGTTGGTTGACGCATTACCCGCCCCGCTGGCGGTATCGGTCCATTGTACTCCGGCCGTACCGGCATCCTGATCGGTAATGTGGGTGGCGATACGGTTGGTGCCGGTGGTTTTATCCGGCGTGAAATTGGCGGTCGTGCCGCGATAAACATTATAGGAAGTGGCGTTGGCCACCGCCGGGAAACTCAACTTAATCTGGGTTGTGCTTACTACAGTTGCCGATTCCAGAACCGGCGCATCGGGCGGTGTCTGATTCAAAGCCGTATTTTTTAATCCGGTTATTTTGATCGGGCCTTTCCACCAGGGACGGGCGGTGCTCAGTTCCAGGTGGATCATCCAGGCTGTTTCGCCGTCGCAGGCTATATCGGAATAGGTATTTTCCCACGGCACATCATGTTCGTCGGTCCATTCAGTGCCGGTCCACAATACAAACCGGGCGCCGGTTGTATTCACATCTGTGGAACGGCGCGAAGTTATCAGTATGGGGGTGCCGTCGCTGTAGGTTGCCATGCGCGGGAACGGATCGCCGGTGTTGGCAAAAAACAAAGTGTCGGGATTTGTTGGGTAAATGGGCGTCCAGCTTGTTCCTGGTTCAAGGGCAGAAGCGCAAAGAAGGCAGGCTTTTCTTTCTTTATCTTCAAATTCTGTTAATAATGGCCAGGCCATAAAGATCCGGCCGTTAGCCACCGTCATGTGGGGCCCGGCGCCGCCCTGGTAAGGCGCAACAATATTGGAGACGCCGGTTACAATAGTCCAGGCCGCCGTGCCCGATAAATAGGCAAAAGTAACATTCCTGGCGGTATTATCGGCCAGGCCGTAACCGCGCGACCAAAAATATGCATACCCGGCCGGGCTGTGAGTAACATAACAAAACTCGCCGGCGTCGCCCATTAATATCGGGGTACCCCATGAGGTACCGGTGCCGTTGCCCTCGACACAATAGGAACGGTCTACCGGGCCTTTTTCATAAGCAATAAAAATACGGTTGTTCAATTTGGTAATACTTATATTACACATGTGCTGGGTGTTTAAATAGGCAAGCGTCGGCGTGCTCCACGTCGTGCCGGTGCGCTTCATATAATACAACCCGTAATTGATCTCCGCAAAGGCGAAATGGATGTTGCCGTCGGCGTCAAATTCCGCCGATATGTTACGGTGCGGTTTGGGATTGGTCTCGTTCGGCTCGTCATCCAGGCTGTATACATTATAACCACCGTCCGGTATCTGTTCGGTCGACGACCACACCCCGGCAAAAGTGCGGTATTTGTGGTATATGTTCCCGCCCCGGCACCAGAATACGTGCAGGGACTTGTCCACCGGGTTAACCGCTGCCCACGGACTGTACGCTTCTACCGAACTATCCAGGGTATAGGTGGCAATGAACTCTATGTCATCGGCAGTTACCGCTCTGCCCGGTTGCGCTAAAAAGAATAAAGCGACAGACAACAGCAATAACATTACTTGCCTGTATGCTTTGTGCATTGTTTTACCTGATAAAATTAAACGCATTTTTTTACTCTCTCCTCTAAAATGGGATAAGATACCACAATTTTACTACGTTAATACTCTATTTTATCAATAACAGCTTGTTCTTTAATATTTTCTCTTTATACTGCATCACGTAAAAATAGACGCCGGTTGCAACGGGTGCGCCCGCATTATCGCGGCCATCCCATACGACTGCGTGCATTCCAGGACTTTTATTGCCGTTCACCAGCGATTTAACGCTCCGCCCGGAAATATCAACAATTTCCGCTTGCACATGCCCCGCTTCGGGCAATGAAAATTTTATAGTCGTTTCCGGGTTGAATGGATTGGGATAATTATTATATAATTCAAATCGTTTCGCTCGTTTTACATCTGAAACATTCATGTCGGCGCAATCGGCCGGATTGAATGACAGGGTTAAACTTGTCCTTCCCAGGTCGTTTCCTGCTTCATCATAAAACTCGATCGTAACTTCGTCGCCGGCCTGCCAGCCGCTTTCACTATTGCCCAGTTGTGCATACCAGTAATTATCCTTTATATCACAACCCGGTGTTTCTCCGGAGACCAGCATGGCAGCGCCGGACTCGTTTTTAACTGTAAAGCGTACATCGCTAATATCTCCCGTAGTGTTGATTTTGCCGTACACCAGGTGCGGAACCCGGTTCGGAAGAGTAACAATTGTTGCCGGTTCGCCCGGACCGGTTCTTTTCGCCAGCGCCGTTCCCGGCCACACACTGCCCTGCGTCACATTCACATAATAGGGATACCCGGTCGCAATCGCAAAATTGGTAAAATCCAGGCCGGGTACATACTGGGTGTAACCCTGAGATGTCGCATTCCATTTGGCCACGGAATTACAATAAGCAATATCGTTCAACAGGTCGACCGCAGTGGTCAAAGTTGTTTTATCCAAAGGCAACATTACTTCGTTAAAATCGGTCGTTGCTGTAGTGACCAGGGTAAAGGAAGGATCGGTAACCACGCCGGTGAGGGTAAACACACTGCCGGCGGTCACATTCACATAATAGGGATAGCCGTCGACCACGTTAAAATTGGTGAAATCCAACCCGGGCACATACTGGTCATATCCCTGGGTGGCGGCATTCCATTTCGCCACCGAGTTGCAATACGGGATCGTGTTCATCATATCGGCAGCGGTGGCAATTGCGCTGTTATGCAGGGATAAAGCTATTTCATTAAAGTCCGTAGTTGTCGTCGTCACCAGGTTGTAATCAAACTTGCCAAAGCACTCCGAAAGCGGGCCTTGCCCGGTATTTTTAATTGCGGTTACACGATAAAAGTAATTAACCGCAGGATTGCCCACCGTCACCCCCGTATCGGTCCATTGTACGCCGTCGGTCCCGGCGTCGCCATCGCTAACTGCCGAAGCAACCCGGTTGCTGCCGCCGTTCACATCCGCTTCAAAATTCGCTGTGGTACCCCGGTACACATTATAGCCGGTCGCGCCATCCACAGCGCCCCAGGTCAAAGTCAGCCGGTTTTGTGCATTTATAGTTGCGCCACTGATCTCAGGCGCGCCTACATTGGCGGAGCCGCCCATGTTCAGTTCGGTGTCGGCTTGTACATTGGTATAATCATGCGCCGAACCGTCGGTCAGCACAACGCGAATATCGCACGTGGTATATGCGCCGAGCCCAAAATGCAGCGCGGTCTGGTTCTGACACAGGTACGAATAGTTGGAAACCGATTCCTGATAGCCGAGCAGATAATTATTATCTCCCAGGTGACCCGGCTGATATATCGATACTTTGGAACCGAAACCACCGTAATCGCCGCCCGGGCCCACACACAACACCCGCACGTAATGATTATCGGAATTCAGATCATTGCGGAACAGAAAATTATTATCACCGCGCGAACAGGCCATATAGATATCCAGGTCGCCGTCATTATCGATATCGCCCATGGCGCCGCCGCGCACATCCCCGGCGTCCACTTCCAGCGCCGGTTGACTGCTATAGGTCAGGTTGCCATCGCCGTCATTCAAATACAATTTTGTGGTCGTGCCGGGATCCTGCTCGCTGTTGCGCTGCATGAACAGGTCCAGGTCGGCGTCGTTATCCACATCGCCAAATAAAATTGAATATCCACTGATTGGGATATTATAAGTGGTTGTCCGGTCGGTAAAATAACCGTTGCCGTTATTAATAAAAGCTCTCATCAAAGGCAGCGCCACGCCCGGCGTGCCGTAGGGCATCACGAACAGGTCCAGGTCGCCGTCGGTATCTATATCCACAAAAGTAGCGCCATGGTGCCGCACTCCGTCAGTGCAGGCGATGCCGCGCGCCGCCGCTCCTTCCGTATAATTGCCGCTGCCGTCATTAATGAACAGCCAGTTGGGCTTGCCGCGCCGGCACATATATATATCCTGGTCGCCGTCGTTATCGATATCCGCCGCGGTAGCGCCCTGCCGGCCATAGGTGACCGGGTCATTGGTGGGGCCGTCGCAGCCGTTGTGCACCCGCGTAAAGGTGCCGTCGCCGTCATTCAGGTATACTTCATTTATTGTATTATAAGTATCGGCGGTAGAACCCCAGTTCAATACAAACAAGTCCAGCCAGCCGTCATTATTCATATCAACCGCCACCGAGCCGCGGCTGTAACTCTTTTCAGCAGACAAACCGCAGGTGGTCGTTATTTCAGTAAACACACCGCTGCCGTTATTACGGTACATCCGGTTCCGCCCCGAAGCCTCGCCGATATAGACCGGCTGGTTGGAATAGAACAGATCCAGGTAACCGTCATTATTCCAGTCCGCATTCAGGATACAGTGCGTATGACCAATATCATTAACACCGCAGGCCGCCGACGAATTGATAAAAGTATTATCGCCCTGGTTCAAATATAAAATATCCGTCATGGCCAGCGCCCCGGCGTTGGTATAGATAAAATCATAAAAGCCATTCCGGTCGAAATCGCCAAAGCTGACGCCGTGCCCAAAGGTTTTTATATCGGCAGGATCATCCGTGGTCTTTTCCACGGCTTTTAATCCTTCCACGCCGGCCGCATAAGTAATATTGGTAAAGCTCAGGCCTTCGGTTGGCGGGGGTGGAGTGCCGCCGGTGGTTAAAATCGTCAGGTTGGAATAGATCGGCCCCGGCTGGCCGGTGGAATACTGGTTATCACGACCCAGAAAAATGTAACGGAAAGGTTCTTCTGGGTTTGTAAAAATCAGTTCAACCTTTTTTACCCCGTTGAACAGGAAAAAGATGTTGGACTGGGTCCAGACAATTTTAAATTCATACGTGGCGCTGGTACTCCAGGTAGCGTTTTGCATGGTCCGCTCTTCCTGGCGGCCGTTAACCACCCACTCAGCAGCGGCCAACAGCTTGAATCCCGCCATACCTGCACCGTCGGAATAACTTGTACCGGTGCGCAGGTTGGCTGTGGTACCCGCCGGATTGGCGCCATCAACTGAGCCAATCGCACGAGAATACAGATTGACAATGTTTTGTTTATCGGCAACATTTTGCGTGGCCGGGTTGAAATTGGTAACATCCACCTTTAACGTGCCCTCGGCCGGTAAATTCGCCGGCAGGGTGATCTTTAACTGGCTGCTTGAAGTCGTTGCCCGCCAGCCCTGGCCCGCCAGAAAAGTCCCGCCGCTGTTCACCATGGTGCCAACCCCGGAGCCGCTGTTATCATACAGGTCATCCGAATACAACACATTGGTATGCGTCGGTGGAGTTGCGCCGATGGCGTTCATCGCCAACAGAAATATTAAAATAAATGTTGCTACATACTTCATAATATTTAATCTCATTCCAATTCCTGTGTTGTCAATTCCTGTTCATTTCTTGGCCTGTTTATAATATGGCAAACCGGTTAATTTGCGAAAAAAAAAACGAGAAAAAATAAAAAAATTGAACTTTTAATTCTATTGCTGCATATTACACATTATCCGCTTTATTGTATTGCCATACCCTTTCAGGCTTAAAATTAAGTGAGATACCTGACATCCTGTACATTACTTTATATCTTGTATGCTCAATTCATGCTTATTACTTAATTTAAAAAAATCATGCAAATCTGTTAATTTACACAAAAAATGATTATAGAACAATAAGAACCTGACTTGTTGTAGTACCATGCCGCATTTTAAGCATTCTTTTGCTCCGAACTTGATCCCTGCGCTCAAAAACATGCTCCGTTCCTTTAACATATTTGATACAATATCTCCATTAATACCGCGTTATTGTTTATGAGTAATTCCGTATATAATACAGCAATCATGGTAATTTGCATATAGTTATTAAATATTTTTTTAACTTTTATATATTTCATTCTCGCTTCTTGCTTATACAAGCAGTTAGCCGGTTTATTACTGACGGCCGAACCGGCCGCTTATTTCAATAAAACCGCCTTGATTGCTTTCTTGAATCCGGCGGACTGCATGGCCACAATATAAGCGCCGCTGGCAACCGGGGTTCCGGGATCATCCCGGCCATTCCACACCACCCGGTATTCGCCGGCCTCTTTTATGTCATCGCTCAGCGTTCGTATTAATTGCCCGCTGGTGTTATACACTTTAATGCTGATCTGCGCCCGTTCCGGTATGGAAAATTTTATAGTCGTTTCCGGGTTGAACGGGTTCGGGTAATTCTGCGCCAGGTCAAAGCGCTCCGGCTGTTTTTGCGCCTGTATCGTTCCGGCGTTATCAAAAGCAGCGCCGGAAAGCCGCTGTTCAACTACCGCCAGCGCTTCGCCATTCTGCCCATACAGGGTGATGATAAGCGTTTCTCCCGGCGTCCAGTTCGATCTGAATCCCGCCGTTTGCACCAGCAGGTAATTCTCATCCAGGCGGCAGCCCGGCGAATCATGCCTTAAAATATCATCGGGCCGCGCAGCAATGGCGGCGCTAAAACTACTCACCTTCATGCCGCCAATCTCGCCATAAACCAGGTGCGGTGCCCGGCAAGCCATGATCGCCGGTTGAGTTACAATCGTCAAAACATTTTTTAAACTGCCGCGTTCCGGCCAGGTCGAGTTGCCGGTAACATTGACATAATACGGGTACCCGGCACGGACATCAAAGTCCGTAAAAGGCAATTCCGGCACATACTGCTCATAACCCTGCGTATCCGTATTCCAGCGCGCCACGCTGTTGCAATTTGCAATATCGGTAACCAGCGCCGAGGCTTTATTGACAACAGCTTTATCAAAGGGCAGCATAATTTCATTAAAATCGGTCAGAGTTGTGGTGTGTAACTGAAATTGCGGGTAAACCGGTTCGCCGATTAACGTTATAATGCCGTTCGCCGTAACATTCACATAATAGGGATAGCCGGGTTGCAGGGCAAAGTTGCTGATACTTACTCCCGGCACATATTGTTCATAATTCTGCACATCGGTAGACCAGCGCGCAATGGAATTGCAGTTCGGCGCCAGCGCCATTAAATCGGCGGCGGTAGCAATACCGGCCGGCATCACCGGAAGGGCTATATCATTATAGTCGGTTTTTGTCGTGGTTTTCAATTCATATTCAAACTCGCCTATGACTGCTGAAACGGCGCTCTCCTCAGTCCCGCGCAGCGCCGTTACCCGGTAAAAATAATTGGCTGCAATATTACCCGTTACATTCCCTGTATCCGTCCATTGTATACCGGTCTGTGTTGAATTGCCGTCCTGAATGTTTTGCGCTGCACGGTTACTGCCGGACACCTTATCCGCAATAAAATCTGCCGCCAAGGAGCGATAAATATTATACCCGGTGGCCCCGGTGACCGCCGTCCATGTCAAAGTCAGATTATTGACGCCCGCTTTCGCTGCCGTCAATGCGGTTGGGGCGGTCAATTCGCTATAGCCATCGATATAAATATAACTGTTCTTGACTTCCGTATCCGTTCCCCCGGCTCCGGTGGCAACCAGGGTTACCTGGTAACTGCCCGGGGCATTATAAACATGCTGGGGATTAACTGTGGCAACATGTGCCGAGCCATCGCCAAAATTCCAGTCAAAAGTCGTTGCGTTGGTGGAAAGATTGGTAAACTGCACCGTCAACGGCGCTTTGCCGGTCAGCGGCGTTGCCGAAAAATCCGCCGCCGGAGGTTGATAATTCACTACTATATAGCCGCTCTTGATCTCGGTATCGGTTCCGCCTTCACCGGTGGCGGTAAGCGTAACCTGGTAACTGCCGGGTGTATTATAGCTATGCTGCGGATTCGTTTGGGCGCTGTGCACCGACCCGTCGCCAAAATCCCAGTCGTAAGTAGCGGCGTCGGTGGAAAGATTGGTAAACTGCACCGCCAACGGCGCGTAACCGAAGGTCGGCGTTGCGGAAAAATTGGCGACCGGCGAGACGATAACCTGGTCGCGTTTGATATACAACACCAGGTCCTGATTAAAAGTGGGGAACGTCAGCGTAACCGCTTTACCTCCCTCGATGCCGGTTTGTTTATATGCCGTATAATAGGTTCCGTTCGAGGGATTATAAAATTCAGCCGTAAACGTGCCGGCGCCAAGCTGCACTTTGATTGTGGCCGAATTGGTAATCGCATCCGGAATAACGGACAGAGACTGAGTATTGTCCGGCCCGTTGCACATATAAATAACAATTTCTTTATCCGAAGCAATGCAGCGTTCATACAAGGACGACGGATTATTGGTGATAAGGGCATTATTGGGCCGCATCTTCCAAAATTCAGTCTTTTCCCAAAACGGGCGAATATATTGCAAATACTCGCTACCGGGCCCATTATAACTGAGGTCTAATATTCCTTCGCAGCCATCCTCGGAATGATAGGCCCAGTAAGCCCCGGCTAAATTCCAGGTCCAGTATTGCTTGCGCCGGTGAATACCACAGTTATTGGTATGCCGGTTTTCGCGCGCGGTTTCATCGCACCAGCCCGGTTTGTTATAACCGGTTATACGATTTGCTATGGTATTAATTTTATTCAAACCGTGATCATTCGCCCGGGCCCAATGATTTATAGCAACATCTACCCAATCTTCACCTCCCCAGGCGGCATCTTCGGTGCTGCGGCGCGCCGGGGCTACCAAATGCCCATAAGGATCGTTCTGGTGAATATAATTTGCCACCTGAACCAAAAAGTCTTTACTATCTATCGGAATATCAGGATCGGTATCATTGAACTCATTATTGATTTGAAATAAAATAATGGAAGGATAACAAGCTAACCTCGCCAGCATATAATCAAGGTAACGTTGTGTATGATTCCACGCCAGTGTTGTGCGCAGACTGGAAAACAGCACCGCTTCACCATATATATCCCGCTCGGCGGCATAGCGGATTATATCATCGACTTTTTTCCAGAAATCAACATTGAAGCGGGTATAATCCGGCGACGTCCGGCTACCGCCAAATGGCCAAACATCAATATAGGGAGACTTGGATGAATAATCAAATTCCAATCCAAAACGGATACAATTCAAAGTGTTGGTTACCATTTTATCGAAAAATGGTTGGTAGGTTGCTGCGCTTGTTCCTGCAATTAACCAGGCGGTTTTAGAACAAATGAAAGGATGCCCGCCGTTCTTGTACTTAAATCGTGTGGGATATTCCGGGTCGGCAATTATAAACCCGTGTTTCTCGCCGCTCGTTGTTGCCGAAAAACTGCCGGAGAACTGTTGGCTGCCCAAAGCATCCTGGAAGGTTATTTGATAACTGTAAGAACCGGCTTGTTCAGGACAGAAACGCACCAGGTATTGGCTGCCGGTCGCGGAATTACAGAACCCCTTGACGGTTTTTTGTCCGTATGGCGTAGTAAATACGGCGGTAACGGTTGTCCCGGTAAAAGGATTGCCGGTTGCCGGGCTGGTTACAGTCAAGGTGATCTCTAAAATATCATACACCGCAATGCTCGATGTATGTGTCTCCTTACTTACTGTTCGTGCATGTAAACCGGATGATACAATTAACAATAACTGTATCAAGATAAAACAAATTTTGCTGAGCCTGCTTTTCACCATCTGCCACTACCTGTTGTAATTTATACGTTTACGTTACAGTTATTTTTCACCATTATCAGTCTAACATAAATACGCAATTTACGTACCCGTTTTAAGTTTTTTAACAATTCAGAGGTGTCTACCAGGAACGGGGATTTTACTAAGGGGAGTTAAAGGTAATTAAAAATACTGTAAATAACTTATTCCTTTGGGGGTTTAAAACTGATTTTGACAATTTTTTTGCTCATATAGCCTGCATCAGTTTCCAGAATGCAATTATATACTCCCGGACTAACAGCCTGACCTTTTTCATTCAAACTGTTCCATTCGATATTATAATATCCCGGCACAGCCGGTTTATCATACAACTTTCGTACATCTTCATTTAACATATTCTGTATTTTTAACAGAACATTGTTCTTAACATCTTCTGGTAACTGAAAAGAAATACTGGTCGATTCGATAAATGGATTGGGATAATTCTGGAATAATGTAAAAATATCATTCTTTTTTATAGATACGCTCACCGGACGGCTGTAATTATACGAACCGTCGGCGCTGGTCTGCCGCAATCGGTATGAGATCAACCCGGTCTTGCCCGGATGATCTTCATAGTTGTATTCGTGCTGAGTAAAATGCTTGCCCTGTCCCGAAATAAAACCAATTTGCAACCAGTTTTCATCTTCTATAAACCGGCGCTCTATAGAGAAACCGATATTGCCAAGCTCATGCGCTGTTACCCAGTTTAATACTACACTCTGTTTTGAGGCAATAACAACAAAACTGGCCAAAGCTACTTCTGATGAATAATCTTTAGAATCTCCGGTTCGTGGCGACCATGGGGACATTGCGCGACCTGTTAATAAAATTCAAGGTTTTAAAAACTATTGTATGAGGTTCTTTTCAAAGAAAAGCCCGGATCGGAATATTTATAATTTCCGATCCGGGGATCATACTTATTTCATTTTAAGCATTTTACAAATAGCTTTATTTTCACCGCTTACGAGCATGTAAAAATAGGCGCCGGAAGCGACTTCCCGGCCATTGTCATCCAGGCCGTTCCATTCTACTTTATAATAACCCGGCTTTACCATGCCGGAGACTAAACTCCTCACTTTACGTCCCAACAGATCATAAACAGACAATTCGGTATTCTCGCCGTTATTTTCCGGTATCTCAAACTCTATCCACGTATCGGGATTAAATGGATTCGGGTAATTCTGGTGTAAGACAAACTTTTCCGGTGCAGCAACGGTAATCGCAATTTCCGGGCTCAGCGTAGCCGTGCCGTCCGTGTCAAGCTGCCGCAGGCGGTATTTTACCACCCCGCCGCTTTGAATATCGTCGCGGAAGGTATAGCTTTTGCCGACAGTCGTAGTGCCCGCGCCTTTAATAAATGCCAGTTTACTCCATTCATTTTCCAGGTCTGTTCGGCGCTCAACATCAAAACCCAGATTATTGGTTTCGCTAACAGTCCGCCACAACAGGGTGATATACTTTTCCTGCTGCTTGGCTGTAAACCCGGCCAGTTCTACCGGGGTGGTAACTGTGGTGGCTACATTGGAAAGCCCTGCCCAGTTGGGCACTTCATCGCCGGTGCGCATGCGGAAATAATAGGTCTCGTTTGGATTTAAACCGCTAATCGTAATTGTCTGGGTTGCGCCGGGTGTACCAGGCACAGGTAAAGATTCCACATTAACCGCATTTCGCCACCAGGTATTGATGTCTGCATTTGGTTCTTGTGTACTAAAGCGAAAAATATAATATTTGGCGTTCCCACCACCGACGCCGTCGTCTCCGGGGGTTGTCCAGGCTAATGTCACCGAATTATTGTTAACATTGGAGATACGTAAATCAGATACAATAGCCGGTGCGGTTACATCATAACTCTGCGCATCACTGGTTATGACTAACGGCAGCATGCTGTATTGCCGGAATACCTCGGCGCTGTCTACAGGTAAATTGGCGCCGGCAAAATAAAATTTTAAACCGAAATTCAGGGTATCGCCGGGGGAGATATTATTCATATATTTCACACCCGTATCCCCCCAGGACTTGCCATCGCCGGTATCCGGCGTGCCGTCATTCGTTCCGGAAGCTGCATCGATATAATATAAATACTGGTTATTGCCGACATTTGAAATCAACATCTCTGTCAACAATGTTCCCTGTGAGCCGGTCTGCATCCACCAGTTCCAGCCATAACGCGGCAGGAAAAGACGCGGTACCCCGGCATCATTTTTTGCATCAATTATTGCTCCATTTGGCCATGCAGCTGCAAAACCTTCTGTGGAAGCAAATAATTTCATCAGGTTGGCGTTGGTATTCAAGTCAAACGACAACCGGAATAACGAAGCCGTAAAACCATTTGGCAGTACTATAGTTTTTGGCATAACCATGGTAGAAGAATTTGGATAAAACTTGAATATCAGGGTAAAAGGAATCGGATAGGTAACCGTCGTTAAACCAAGACTAATTTTATATTCAAACTTGGCTTTCCAGTTACGTAACACTCTCACCTTACCATCAACAAATTCAGGCGCGCCGTCTTTTTTCAAATGATCCTGTTCATTGATCTTGACGTCCATAGAACCAATCCCACCGACTACACTCAAATCAATAGTACCATTCAACCGCAGTTTCATCCGTTCCAGAAAATCGACGTTCGTACCGCCTCCTGTCGTAGGTATAATAACATTCGACATCAATCCCTTATTACTTTCAAAGCCTAAAGTATAAAAGGAACTGGTAATATCGTCGGCGCTGCTATTGGCAGTTATCATATCGGCAGTAGCCGGATGCCCCCCCGGATCGTCGGTGCGATAGACATAAAAATATCCATTGTTTCCATAATATGGATCGGTTACCTTGATCTCATACCTGGAATACGCCCGGGAACTGACATCACTGATCCACTTGTTGGCAGGAGCCCTGTCGCCGCGCTGCTGATCCAGGAATACCAGTTCGTCTTTGGGTGATAGTACATTATTAAGACCTGAAAAAAGGTACTTGTTATCATCACCCTTTTCATCAACCTGGGAAGCGGTGACAGTCCAGGTATCTGATCCGGCATTATAAGAATAAACAACCAGGTTGGCTGTATTGCTGGTCAACAAATTTGTGAGAGAATCACCGGTAACCACTATCGGTTCAAATTGCCGGTTTGCGGCGGCTATAAGATGCGCCTGAAATAAAAATAAACTTGTAAAAAAAACTACTACTGAAAACAATAATTTAATGGCGCATTTATTTACATAATTCATAAGCGCTCCTTCCAATATCATAATTCTCGGTGGAGGGATGCGGTAATAGTAATGTTTTCTATTTAAATGCTTTTATGGCATCTTCCACGCTGTCTAATGTATCAAAAATTGTGATCAATTTTGTGATCATAAACAAACTTTTAACTTTTTCAGTAACCCGGGCCAGTTTTAAATCGCCGCCGGCATTCCGCAATGTTGTCATGGAGCCCATTAAAGCGCCAAGACCGGTACTGTTCATCCAGGTCACTTTACCTAAATCTATAACTACCTTTTTCACACCATTATTCACCAGTTCTTTGACTTTGGTATGAATCCCTGATGTTTCTGGCCCGCCCATTAATTTCCCCTTTAATTCAATTACTGCAACATCTCCCTGCATTTGTTCTTTAATTGCCATTTTAAATCCTCCACTAGATATTTAATTGAGTTTTTCGATTTTTAAGATAAAACATTTTTGTCAAGAAATCAACTGATTTTAAAAGGGTATTTTTACTAATTCCTTCATCCTAAAACAGACTTGGCGCCATATACTTTTTTGCCTCGCTATTATTGGGATTATACTCTATGGCTTTACTGAAAATTGTATAAGCGCGTTCCGGCCAGCCGCTCTGAATACAATACTTGCCGATCTGGATCAACTTTTTATCTATTTCATTATTACCCTCTATTTCTTTGAGCAAACCGGCAAGGCTTTGTTCAGTTGCGGTTGTTACATACTTTTCATTTTCCACCAGGTAAAGCATCACAACCAGGTTATTTTTGTAATCCCGCAACAACAATTTGATCTGTCTAATCCCTTCACTGAACAACACCCGCATCTTTTCCACGTAATTATCTAAAAGTACTTTTAATTGCGCGTAATCCTCTGTATCAGTTTTATAAAATTCCAGCATATACTTGATTTCCCGCGCTACTGTCGCTTTGTGGAATAGTAAACCGACATTGTTCATAAATTCGATTTCATCCGTATTGGGTGTATACTTGGCTGCTTTTTCAAACTCGCCATGTTGTGGGTCTATCAGGCGCTTAAAAACCAGATGCAGATCTTCTTTCGCTGTATATAACAACTCGGAAAATTGCTTCATTTTTTCAAAGGGCAGTTCCTTGCCGGAATGGTAATCCTGAGACAGTTTGGAAAAAATATTACGGGCGTGAAAATAATCTGCTATCACCTTACGGATAATCCAGGGTTTGTTGGTTTCCACAAAGGGGCTTATAAAAGTTGTCATATCCTCACCTTTTTCTTTTATAAACAACGTTTTTCCCAGGCACATTCCTGTCAATAATTACCTGACTGTGATCCCGGCAACATCCTTTAATAATGAATAATCCTGCGCTTGTCAACTTGCATGCTGACCGCATAGTCGTTTATCAATTTCTCTACTTGTTGTAAATCTGCATACTTGCGCATATCTATACTATTTACTTGTTCTTCATTTCGACATAACCAACTGGCAAGAATAGCAAGCCGTTTGTCGGCATCAGGCGTTGCACCGCCGGTAAAAAATAATTGTGCCCGGCGGCGGAATTCCTCGGGACCTGAGCCGTCGGTTTTATAATCAATACATTCATAATCACGGCCCGGTTTAATTAAATACAAGCGGATCATATCTGGCTCCACTCCCGGCAACAACAAAATCCGCTCATACAAGGGTGCGGTTCTGTTATCGCGTTCATGTACTGTAACCTGCTTGTTGATCTGCGGATGATACTCTTCAATCAACTGTTGTTCCAGCAGTAATGCTTCCAACTCTGAACCTGTCAAGGTAATGTTTATTTCATAAACCTGTTCGCGGATCATTTCCAGCTTTTTCCCTGGTTCTTCCATTTCCAGAAAATAAGAATGCAGCCGGCGGCGTAAATTTTTTGATTTACCCACATAGATCACCTGTCCCGCCGCGTTTTTCATTACATAAACACCGGCAGATTCCGGCAGACCGGCTAAAAACAATTCATCAAAGGCATAGCCTTTATAGTCTATCTTAACTTTATCACCGCTTTGCAGGTTGATGAGATCATCTATCCCGGCATACCCCTGGTTCCGGCAATGTAGCCATATATTTTTGAATTGCTCAATAAATGCACTAAATTGCAGCTCCGGAGCTGCGTCGGTATATGCTTTTTCTCCCAACACAATGGAAAGCTGCGCCGCATTTTGTATTGCGCTTCCCGGATACAGCCTTTTTGTCAATCGGTACAAGGAGATTACCGGAACCTCCCGACGCCGGCCAGTTGTCTGCGCAATAACTTTGCGCAAGGTCGAAATCTGGTTACCAAAACCATCAAAAACCAGGGGACAGTTACCAATCATTTCCACCAACTGTCGGAAACGTAATTCCACAACCGGATTGTTATTTACCCCGTTAAATTCATGACTTGACAGTGTAATCCGGCTTTCTTCCTTATCGTCAGTGAACCGGGCGCAGAACAAAACGGCCCCACTGAAGAATGATGGGGTTCGCGCCGGTACTATCATACACAAGCATACCGGCTGCTTTGCCAATTGTACAGGTTCGGCTTTGCTACGTAATGCCAGCATTCCGGCGCCGGTTATATAGATCTGACTACTGTCCTTGACAATACCTTGCAAAAGCATCGTTGCCGTATCCGCATTGCCGGTTTTGATTTTCAGCACCTGTTCCACTACCTCAATTGCGGATACCGGAACGGATTTACCCTGCAGATATTTTTCAATAGATTCCTGCATAGATGCAGCCTGTTATACCATTTTAGCCTTGCCAAAAACCGCAGCGCCGATTATGCCGCCAATGGTGCCAAAGATACAATCGAGCACAAAATTACCTAAAATATTCAACAGGAAAAAACCGCGTGCCACCGCCGCAGTGCTGAACTCTTCCAGTAACGGACTGATATCCAAATCATTAATATGCGTTGACAGCAATTCGATCAAATCACGGCTCATGGCGCCAAACACGGCGTTTAATACTCCGCCGGCAAAAGCGCCGATCAAACCGGCTACCAAACCCATCATTGCGCCTTCAGAAAGACTCACCGACCGGCCGTCTTTAAGATTGTTGCGGTACAAATAAATGGTCAACATCCCCCCGGCCATGATGCCTGAACAACAGGCGCAATTCACCAGGTTCAACAATGGAATACCGGTTACTGCGCCGATAAACAAACCGCCCCATAAAGCGTTTACATACTTGCTTTGCTGCTGTTGTGGTTGTGAAGGATTCATCTCTTCCATAATTACCACTCCTGCTAAAGTACACTTTACTCTGCCGGTTCACCGGCACAGGTTTTATGTGTTACTTAAAAAAACACGCCCAAATCCCGCAATTCTTCATCATTGATAGCATTCAAAGTAAACTGCGGTAGCGCATCGGCCATAGGGACGGTGATGATCTCCATACCGCGCACTCCCACCATCAAACCCGATTTCTTTTCGTGCAACAGGTTTACTGCGCTGCGTCCGAATCGCTGGCCAAGATTAATATCAAAGGCGTTCGGCGCCAGGCCGCGTAAACTAAAACCGACGTTGGACTGCCGTACCCGGCTTAGACCGACTCCCAACTCCTGCGCAATAAAACGCTGAATAATGATACCCACTCCGCCCAGTTTCATATTGCCGTGCGGATCAATTTCCGGTTGTTCCGTAAGCATAGCCCGCAAGGTATCATCGGCAGAATTTGCCGCCACGGCTTTTTTAAAAATCGGGTCGCTTTGGTTAAAATTAACACCTTCCGAAACAACCAGGTTGACATATCCCCGTTTATCATTCAACTCCCGGACCCGCGTCATGAGCGCAGATAGACTGAAATTCTTTTCCGGCACCAAAATAATATCGGCGCCGCTGCCGACACCGGCAAAAAACGCCAGCCAGCCGGCTTTGCGACCCATTACTTCATTAACCGACATTCGCGCATGGGTTTCCGCAGAGACGGAGGTACTTTTAAATGCTTTAACGGCAAAATCAATTGCTGTATGCGCACCCAGCATCCAGTCCGTACAACTGATATCATTATCAATGCTCTTGGGAATTGCAACAATGGGGAACTTGATCTTGTGCATTCCCAGCGCTGTGCTCACTGTATCATTGCCGCCGGTGGCAATAATTGCATCAACGCCCAGTTTGTTCAAGTTGCGCAGCATCTTGTCCGGCGCCCAGGATTTGTTTTTATCGCTGAACGGCGCAAAACGAGACGACCCCAGTATTGTACTGGGCGAATCGAAAATCCGTAGTGCATCGTTCGCATCCAGCGGCAACACGGAATCTTCGACCTCATCGGCGGCCAAACCTTCGAATGCCTTTTTCACTCCAATAAAAGTATCATTGTATTTGCCAGCGCCCTGAATTATTGCCCGGGCTATTGCCGAATTGATCCCCGCACAGTCTCCACCGCCTGTTAAAAATGCTATTTTCACCGGATTTCCCTTTCTCTATCAATCAAAATTTTGCCGGGGTATTACTTCATAGACCGGCAAATATATTTATTTACAGAATTTTGTTAATATAAAAAAATTACCGGTAAAAATAAACAACAATCGTTTACCCTTATACCTACCCCTTGATAAAAAAACTTCAATTATTCCTAATTAGCTTCTGTTTTCCAATCTCCCGAGACTGTATGAAGAGGAATTGTTTTTTATTATACAGAGATTTGGAGCTTGATTAAAAAATGACTTTTGTAGAGGTGAAGCATTTGTTCCAGAATTTTTCAAATAGTTAAAAATATCTTTGTAAAAATGCTTCACCCCTTCCAAGGTTTTATAGTAATTTGATAGTAAAGTGATAACCACGATGCTTTGAAATGCAAAGTCCTTATTATAAATAAAATAACTGCTTGAAAGGGAAAAGAGATTCCTGATCACTCTCGTTTCTGATCGGGAGATAAGGAACGAGAAAATATAAACTGATATTATACTGTCAGGAATTCCCTGACTGTCGCTTTTTATTATATCTGTATCCACCGGCAACAATAACGAGTAAAAGTACTCCTCCTGCCAGTACTGCTACCGACATGGGGTTGGTCGTTGCCGGCCCCGGATCGCCATACAGCGTAAAAGCCGCCCAGAAAAACGGGTGTTGATAATAAAGACCATTCGCATTGTCAGCAGTTGCAAGCAAGTTACGCCGGGCGCAGGCCAGCGCATCGGCGCGGGTCATCTTCTTTTGCAGGTAATAACGGTAAAATTCCGGCATTAACAAAGAAGTAAAACGGTCATCCACTTTCCAGTGCGAAACCAATGCAGCACAGGCGCCGGCGCTGAGAAATAAGCGCGGTAAACCCAGTACACCTTCTGCGACAACATTTTTCCCGCGTCCCGTCTCACACGCGCTGAGCGTTACCAGGTCACAATCTAGCTTTATTGATTTTATTTCATATCCCATCAGAATGCCATCATCAGTACTATCGTTACCTGTTGATAATATCAACCCAGAAAACGCATCAAAACTGGTATCGACAAAGGCATGGGTAGCAAAATGCACAATATTGTATTGCCAGGCTCGCTTTAAAAATGCCTGTTCATCCGCCTGCTCATGTTTAATGAGTTGAGCATTACGGACAATTTTCTTAATACTCCGGCCTTCATGGTCGGCAAAGGGCAAGGGAGCAAAACTCCAGCCGGTGCGGGTACGTAATGCACGTACATTATCGGTTAACTCATTAGCAGGATTTTGGGGATTTGCCAAAATCAGCATTGATTTCCGACCGGGGAACGATAGCTTTTTCCCCCTAAAAACAGCGCTGGTTGGACTGTAAAAAAAAGCATGCTTCTGTTGTAAAAAGTTTTGTGCATATACAGGTGCATCAGTTGGTGTATAAATAGATTTATCCGGTTTTTGTTGTAATAGTATTTCAAAAGGCAAACATGACAGCGCGCCCTCCGGAATAATGAGCAGACGTTCCGGTAAAACAAACCGTTCTGCTACCGGTTGATATAATAGACTACATAAACGATAAGCAAGGCCGGCTCGAAACGGTATTTCTGAAATAGTCAAATCATTTACTTCCTGCATCGGCACCACAAGCGCATCAACTATTTCACGCAACGAATCCGGGTGAACGGCTAACGCAATCACACCGACAGTATCTTTAGTCGCTACCAGAGCAAATGAACATTGTTCGTCGATATGATACATAATCAATCCGCAATCATTCTTGTCCAGATTACGTTGCAGCATATTGAGACTGAATACAGAAAAACTGGGGCGTAAATGCATGGTATGCAATGAATCCGGTGAACTCATCTTTTGAGCAATGACTTGATACTTGGCGGCTTCAAGTTCACTCATTAAAAGGTCCCATTGTTCATTGGAATATGGAGTTCCTGCCTGCCTGCGCAAGTCGCGCTGTTTCCCTTGTAAATATCGGCACGCCTCCTGGTAAACCGTGTTATCATTTTCCGATATTTGACTGTTCTTTGGCTCCAGGATTTTATCTTTGAATGAACGGCCGCGTTGCATTTCCTCATAATAAAACAAACTATCCAGGTCGGCCGGATTTGCCGTTTCCAGATAACGATTATAGAAACATCTGGTCAGACCGCGATATATTTTGTAATTGGCCAGAAAATACCCGATACGTAACTCGTCCACCGTTATTCCGTCACGCGATGTTTCTGTATAATAAATTGCCTTTTGATAGTTTTTTATTGCTTTATTATAATTGGAAATTTTCTCGTAAATTTGTCCCTTCCGCCAATAAGCATTTTGTAATAAAAAAGGGTTATCTAAATCCAAACCAGCTTGAATAACAGTATCGGCAGTGCTTAATGCAGAAAAGTATTTACCACACAAACCTGAATTTTCAATTACAGATAAAAGATAATAATTGGTCTGATATTTCTCATTTGTTTTTGCCGAGAGCATATTTGCTTGCCTGAAATAATATTCGGCTTTTTCAAATTCCTGTTGTTTATTATAACTATATCCAATTAATGCCATGCACCATGCGCGGCATGCATATTCATTTTTTTGTGCTAACTGGTTAATTAAATGCCATAATACAGTTCGCCCTTTTTTATACTCACCACGTTTGTAGAATATATTTGCATGTATACCTGATAATTGAGTTGTCATATATTCATCGAGAAAATTCCCTTTTGCCGTTAATGCAAGCAATTTTTGGCATTCACGCTCTGCCATTTCATTTTGATATAGAGAATCATAGATAAAAATTTTTAAATGGATTATGTTCGCCAATAGATTTTTATTATCATTTTTTATTACATTTAATTCTAACTGCTCCAAATCATTCAAAGCCTGTGAATATAGTCCTCGCTTAAATTTTAACCATGCAATTCTATAGTTACAAAAATCAGAATTATCAAAATCTTGATATAGAATATAAGCATCCCTGGCTCTTTGGTAAAAATCCTGGGAAGGAATAAATTCTTGTTTATAAAAATATAATGCTCCTAAATATTCATAAACAAAAGTCAAGTATTCAGGCACATTAATAGCATTTCCTAAATCAAATGCAGAATGAAAGAATTTTATTGCTTTGTTATAGTCAGATTTGTTGTAATAAAGAAATCCCCATAAAAAAAGAAATTTGATTTTATAAACACAATTCTGATCATTTTGAGCGTATTCAAGACCAACCTGGATGATGGAATCCGCCTGGTCGTATTTTTTTAATTTTATCAAACTATAACCAAGAGTATATAATAGTGGTTCTTTTTCTATTACCTTTTTTTCAATATGGAGTATCTTATTTACTGTTTCGGCATAATTCGATTGCCAAAAATCCCGATAAATATAAAATACATCCCGGGTATTTTTTTCATACTCGGCAACAAACAGAGTATCTTTTGCCGTGGGTTGTATCGGTGAATAATAAAGAAATTTCCAATAATCATTACATAATCTTACCGGCGGGGCTTTACATTCCAGGGCGATATGGAACGCAGCAAACGCTTCGTTATATCTTTTTTGTTTAAAGTATAAATTAGCAAGCATCCATTGACTATAAAACCGGCATTCCGGTTTCATTGCAGCTTTCAAAAAAAATTGTTCTGCGCCCTGTAAATCCTTTGTGGACAAATATGTATTTAGTATTTTGTGAAAAACCATTTCAGATTCGGGGTAGCACGCCATATACTTTTCAAGCGCTCCAAGTTGTTCCAGGTATGGTTTTCCGGAAATTTTATTAAGGAATTGATACCAGGAAGCGTTGGAATTTTCTTTGGGAATTGATACAGCGGAGAAAAGAGAACCGGCAAAAAATAACCATAATATTATAAAATGAATACTAAACCGTTGCATACAATACCAGGGTCTGATGTTGAGTTGTTCAAAAAAATGACGATAGTGGTAATGAAAAAACAAGTAACTATGGTAGAAAGTTAAGAATAGTTTTACGGATAATTCCGGTAGGATAAAACTTTTCACAACAGGGGATATATTAATTACTAACCTGCTTTGCCTTCCTTCTTAACCGATTTCCATTTTTCAAAACTGCACCATATATCGAAATAATATCATCTTACAGCAATGGTCAAATCTTGTTCAGGTAATATAAATTATTTTTAGAGAAATGCAAATGTTATCTATTTTTTCACTATTTTTTCTTCTTTTTAAAAAACCAACACAGCCCAGTAATAATACCCAATACTCCCCCAGCCAGCGCCACTACCGGCATTGGGTTGGTCGTCGCCGGCCCCGGATCGCCATAGAGCGTAAAAGCCGCCCAGAAAAACGGGTGCTGATAATAAAGTCCATCTGCATCACCATCAGTTGCAAGCAAGTTACGCCGGGCGCAGGCCAGCGCATCGGCGCGGGTCATCTTTTCCTGTAAATACAAACGATAGAATTCAGGCATAAGCTGCGATGTAAAACGATCATCCACCTTCCAGTGCGAAATCAGCACAGCACGGGCTCCGGCGCCAAGGAACAACCGCGGCAGGCCGAGCACCCCCTCGGCTTGTACAACCTTGCCCCGACCGGTCTCGCAGGCGCTCAACGTCACCAGGTCACAATCCAACTGCATGGACTTTATTTCATATCCCATAATAATACCATCCCGGGTAGAATCCTCCCCCGCCGACAGGATCAACCCGGAAAAAGCATCAAAACTGGTATCAACAAAGGCATGGGTAGCAAAATGCATAATATTATACTGCCCGGCTTGCTGAAATACCACATCCTCTATCGCCTTGTCGCGGTTGAACAACCGGGCGCCGGGGGATAACTCTTTAATACGCTGCCCTTCAATATCGGCAAACGGTAAAGGCTCGAAACGCCAGCCGGTACGGGCGCGGAACTGTAGCATTTTATCAGCATTTTCTGCCATACTTGTATAAGGATTGGCAACAATCAACATTGCTTTTCTGCCCGGCCTAGTAAATTTCTTTTCCCTAAAAACCGCACTGGTTGGGCTATAAAAAAAAGCATGCTTTTGTTGCAAGAAATACCCGGCATAAACCGGGGGATCTGCCGGGGTATATACCGGTTTCTCCGGGGCTTGATGTAAAAGTAATTCAAAAGGCAGGTTTAAAAGCGCACCATCCGGCACAATAAATAATCGCTCAGGCAAATCATATCGCTCTGCAATTGGCTGGAACAATAATGTATAAAGACGATAGGCCAGGCGCGCATTGAATGGGATTTCAGAAATGGTCAATTCGTCTGATTCGCGTAATGGGATTACAAGCTGCATAACCATTTGTTGTAAAGTGTCCGCGTCAACAGAGAGGGGAACCACACCGGCTGTATCCAGAGTCGCTACCAACGCAAAAGAGCTGCTATCGTCGAGGTGATACATGATCAGTCCACAATTATGCCGGCGCAGGTTGTTTTGCAAATGCTCAAGTGAAAGTAAAGAGTTTTGCTGGTTTTTTGCCCGGTCATATTCCAGCGAATCCGGCGCATGTATTTTGCGGACAATCAATTCATACCTGGCGGCCTCCAACTCGCTCATCAACCGATCCCATTGCTCATCCGAATGCGAAACCCCGGCCCGCAAGCGCATCTCGCGTTGCTTTTGTTGCAAATTCACACATGCTTCGCTGAAAGCAGGATTTTCAGCGCCCGTTCCAGGTCTTTTCTGCTTTTCCTGAATAATATCTTTTAACGCCCGCCCGCGTTGCATTTCTTCATACAAATAGAGACTATCAAGTTCGGCAGGATCGGCCGATTGCAGGTAACGAGCGTAATAACACCGCACCAGGCCCCGGTAAACCTGGTAATTGTCCGAAAAATAACCAATGCGAAATTCCTCTTCTTTAAGCGCTTCCCGGTATGATTCGATATAAGGAATAGCCAACATGTAATTCAATATAGCCTGATCAAAATTACCGGTCCATTCATAGACCCGGCCCTTACGTAAATAAGCGTTCCGCAACAAATATATATTCCCGACTGCTTGCCCCTGCTGTATTATTGAATCAATCCCGGCAAGTGCATTATCATACTTGCCACATAAAGCCTCGTTTTCGGCGGCTTTAAGATGATACCAGGCCGCATTTGTCGGATCATTCTTTGGCGCGCATTTGCAAGCCTGACGGTAATAATCAGCGGCTTTATTATGCTCTTTTTGCTTCCACCAACTCCAGCCGATCTGAGCCAGGCCATTAGCCAGGTTAGAACTGTCCTTCCTTTCGCTATAATGTGGAATAACTTGCAGATACATATCTCTCCCCCGGGCATATTCCCCATTGTTCAAACAATAACCCGCCCGGATAGACGCCAGTTGACTGGATAGCTCCGGGGTAAGTAAATTTTCCTTTTCTGCCAATGTTACTGCTTTATTATATTCGCTTTCAGACATTTCATATTGCAGCAAGGCATCATATATACTTCTTTTAAAAAGATGAATATTGAAAAGCAGCGCTTTATTATCAGCTTGTTGAATATACCTTTGACTGTTCTCCAAACAATTCAGGGCTTGAGAAAATTGGCGCATCATATATCGGGAATTTGCCAGGAAATAATAAAAAATCCCGGTATTTTCTCTAATATCAAAAAGTGAATCCGCAATCAAAGCATGTTCATAATATATGCTGGCAGCAGCATAATCTTGCTGTGAATAATAAAGCGTCGCCAGACTTTCATTAATCAAATCAAGAAAATCAACACTCTCCAGTTTGTTCGCCTGTTCCAGGGCGGCGCATAAATCAGTTTCAGCATTTTGGTAATTTTTTTGGACCAGATAACGATAGCCCGACAAACAGGTAAACTTTATAACATACTCCTGATCCTGTTCTTGTTGAGCAAGTGCAAGTCCGGCGGAAATGACAGAATCTGCCTGTGCGTAACGTCCCGATTCTACCAGAGAATAGCCAAGCATGTATAAAATGGGCTTTTTATCCATTGTTGTTTGCATCAATAACTGCAATTTAACAATGGCCGGGTTGAATTTTTTAGTGTAATAATCACGGCAGGCATAAAACAGAGACCGGTGTACAGCCGCCAATTCCACTATAAAAAGTGTGTCGGCGGCGCCGGGTTGCACTTTTGAAAAGCTGAGAAACTTAATATAGTCTTTATACAATTCCGCTTGTGGTATATCATCGCGCAAGGCAATATGAAAAGCGGACAATGCTTTACTAAAATTTTTCTCTTTTGCATAGAGGTTGGCAAGCGCCCAGTAACTGTTATGACGGCATTCAGGTTTCAGACATTTATTTTCAAAAAATTGTTCGGCGCCCCTCACATCATTTTTCCCCCGGTAGAGATTTAATATTTTAAAATACACCCGCTCACAATCGGGATGCTTTTGTAAATATCTTTTGAGCAGGAGGAGTTGTTCCTGGTCGCTCCTGGCCGGCAGAGATTCCAGAAATTGCGACCATGCCGCCGGGCTATCCCCGCCGACGTTTGCTTTTACCGGCAATACGATATTCGCCAGGTATAAAAACAGCAGTATATGTATATAAAAACAATACACAGCCGCACCGGATTATTTTTATGATTTTCTTTAATATAACCGAATCCGGAGATAAAACCAATAAAAAAAGAGGCGGGGGAAAAAAGGGTGAAAATTAAAAAACTCTGATCCAATTTTAGATTATCGGATCAGAGTTTTCAAATAAGTTAAAAACCATGTTAGCTATTTTGGACCGGTTGGCGGTGGCGGTGGCGGCGGAGGCGGGGGAGGATCTTTCTCATCATACCCATCCACACCAAGATTTTTCTTTAAAATATTAATTTTTTTGTTCATGCCGATAATCATGAACAACTGGCCAAGTACAAGCACAAAAATAGCCACTAACAATACAATAATGATATTGTCCATACTGACCCCTGTTTTTAAAAATTGATTATCTGGATTTGAGATGTTGCAAGAGTTTTTGGCAATCGTTAGTATATGAACTGGTATCCGGAATGGCCTCCAGAGATTGCCTGGCCAGTTCATTTTCTCCCACCTGGCTTAACGCCAGTCCTGCAAAAAATAATTCCCGGTCGCCTCCTTTCAGTTTATAGTCCGCAACTAAATGATTCGCACTGTTTAGATAGACAATGGCTTGCTGCATAAAACGATTCCTGGCGCCCTGCTTTTCCCCGGCAAGGGCCATACTGCTTAACCCGGCATAGAAATAAGTATCACGTAGCAACACCCGGTATTGCTCACTGTCAATTCTGGTCTGTTGCGAACCGCATACAACCAACACCCGGTTAAAGATTTGTAACGCTTCATCATAGTCACCGGTTAAATAATAACTGATACCCATTTTAAACTCGCCAAGCAGCGCATAAAAAGCCGGATTGCCTGGCAAATCCTTTCCCCCGCCCCGCAACGAACTGTCGGTAAATATATATGGGGATTTTTGTTTATTAAAATAACTGTTATAGACAACATTTTCATTTCGTCCGGCCAGATAAAAGTAACTGCCGGATGCAATGATTATGATCAGTAATGATGCAAAAGCCAAACGATAAAGATCCGGCCCGGTTTTTATCAGCCCGATAATTTCCTTAACTTTTCTTGCAAGCCTCCCAACCACCGACAAGCCGGGTTGCGGAGCATTGTCCTTTACCAGCTTGAACAATTCTGCATCGCTAAGCGGGACAAATTCCGGCAAGGTTGTTTTATCGGTTTGCGCGCTGCTATATGAATCTAGTTTACGGTACAGCAGGTTATAAAAATCAGCTGATTGTATTATAGCTGCCAGGAACAACCGGGCATTGCGGGCGCTGCAATAGCCGCCGGATATTTCCGGCAACAACATATCGAGCAATGCGGAGGCGCTGCATCCCAAAGTTGAGAGCGGTTTAACACGCTTTCCACTCCTGGCCATACATTGATCGACCATGGTAAACAGCAATTCCACCTGCGGATCAATGCCGCGCAATTTCTCCAGGTCACGATATTCCTGTTCGGACAAATTACCATTTATATAGTTAGCAGTAATGTGCTGTGTTATGATTATTTTTTTCTCGGTCATTTATTCCCCCCTTGTAATTGCAAAAGGGTTAAATGATAATCCCTGATGAATTGATTAAAAGTAATAAAACACCAGTAACAATCATTTAAATGTTTTACCAGCCGCCCCTCGGTGGCTATATTTATCTTGCCGGTTTCACTTAATATATAATAAGCAATAAAAAAATCTGCGTTTTTATCAAGAAAAGCATCATCCGAAAAGCAGCAACGCTGCGGTATGGTTCTTATAATTTCAAGCGGTAAATCCGGCGTACTGTTCAATTGAATATACCGGGACTTTATATTATGGAATTCCGGTTCACCAGAGTAACTCCCGGCAATTCCACTGCTACCATTGTTTCGGTCATCAAAATTGATATGCGCCAATACCCGGCCGATTGAACATGAATTATGTTGCATAATTTACCACAAGCTTGTGAATATGGTATTTATAATATATCACTCATTATAAAAACCACCTTCATTTTTCTATTATAAAGTGGGTTTCAAATCTGAAAAACTCTCAACTCAAAGGTAAAAATTTACAATTTTTCAAGACTTGTCGCATTCTGCTAATGACCAAATCAAGCACCCGCTCACCCATTCCCGAATAAAACTTGTGCTGCTGCACACTTTTTGTTGAAAAATCACCCCATATATACATCATAAATAAATGAATATCCCGTTCATTGTTTTTTTTGCGGATACCGGCAGCGCCGCGCAAGGCTCCAACCAGTTGCTCATATAATTCCCAACCCTGATCACCCTCAATCTCTTGCAGGTACAAGCGGGCCAGTTGCTTCTGCCGGTCCGGGAAAGAATCACGAAAGAATTCCAGGATATAACTGCGCGTTATCCGGTCGCATATTGTCACTAAATAAGCTACAAACTGGTAATGGTTATCTCTGGCCTGAAATCTTTTCAACAAGGCATAATCGTTCTGTATTAATAAGATAAAAATACGGGATAAAATATCATTAACAATTTCCGGGAACTGCTTCTTTAACGTTTCCAGCCGCCAGGAATGGCAACGGTTAATAATAATGCCGGTGATGGTACTTTTATAACGTCTGATAAATACATTCCAGCCGTAATTCCAGTGGGGGGAAGAAGGGTTCGTACAGTAGTCAAGTAAATGACTGAGTGGAATTTCTTCTTTTGGGTTTGTATCGTTCATCGTGGTTACGCCAAACTTTATACAAACCTATTATAGTAAAAATTTGTTAAAAATTCAACTGGAAATATGAAAATTTTTAATCTTTCCTGACATTTTTTAATTTGTTTTGGTACAATCATGCCACGTATGTAAAAGGGTAGCCCACCTCGCCGCAAATACGGCAAATGACCGACCAGGTTCGAATTCAAAGAATTTTCTCTGTAACAGACTCTTACCCCAGGTGGACCACACTGAAACGCTGCCGGGCCGCAAGCCCGAACACAGGTTGCCGGGGTGAGAATCCCGGCTTTATTGCCTGTCCGATGTTTTGAAATCCCGGACACCCTCAGTTTTTAGGTAGAAACCGCTTTTACCGGAAAACCTGAAACCAGGGCTAAACACACAATCTCGTCCACGCTGTCCATACAGTCAACATGTAAACGGCTGAAAGCTGTTTACTGAGAACTGATAACTGTAAACTGATAGCTTTAGGCGTTTCACGCCTCACTTCTCACATTGACATTCTCAATTTAACGCCAGAATCACGACAACCCGCCGGCACGCCCCGGGAACCATATCCTTGTGCCGTCTGGGATATTAAAACAATACTATCCTGCAAAATAATAATCTATAATGATCTGCTTTTAATAAAAATAATATACAACAGCGGCGTTATCAATAAAACCAGCGCTGTTGAACTTGTAAGACCGCCCATCGTTGTAAGGGCAAGTGAACTCCACAGAGTTTTCTCGCTGCTTTCAATGATAAGCGGCAAGAGCCCGAAAATTGTCGTCGCCGAGGTCATTAAAATCGGGCGAATGCGATGCTGAGCGCCCTGGATTACGGCTTCTAATTTAGATAAACCGCTCTTTTCCAGATGTTGAATGTGTGCGACCAATAAAATAGAATTGTTAACAACAATTCCTCCCAGCAGCACCAAGCCGATATAGGCGCCGCGATCAAAATTTCTATCCAAAATGAGGTAGGTTATAAATACTCCAATTAAACCCAATGGCACGGTTAACATTACAACAAAGGGACGCACAAGCGATTCAAACAAAATAGCGGTTGTCATATAGACCAATAATAAAGACAAGCTAATAACAATATAAATTTGTTTATTTTCTTCTTCTGTTATTGCTCCAAAAGGCGGATCATTTTCAATTGAAAAACCCGGCGGTAATTGCGTGGTTTTGATTATGTCGTCTATAAGCTTTTCGCCTATATTGCCTGGTCCATGAAATTCAAAAGAAATGCCTCTTTGATACTGCTGGTTTTCGCGGTCAATTAATGTTAATACCGGTTTTTGGACAATATCTATAATATCCGCAGAGCGTACCGGGCTGTAATTCTTATTTTGTAAATGTAAATCATTCAAAGCATTCACATCAAAATAAGCAGCTCCTTTATTTTTGATTAATAGCAGTTCTTCTTTACCGCCCAATATAACCGTTTGCTGGCTGGTATTTTCCCGCAAATGCGGTTGAATTTGCGCCAGGGCGTTAAACACAGATATTCTATTCAGATCAAGTTTTTCGCGGTCGGGCGTCAATGTCATCTCCCAGGTATCATTAGGTAAAAACCAACGATTGGCATTGGTATTTATCTCATCAACACGAGCATGACGGCCAAGACGCGCACCGACCATTTCGGCGTATTCTTTTACCTTTTTATAATTATATCCCAACACTTTGATACGGAATGATGATACTTTTCCAATACCGCCGCCGCTAAAGCCCTCGCCAAAACCGTTAATAGTGATTTGCGCCCCGCCTACGCTTGTCGCTTTTGCGACAAGCTTTTCATGCAGCATGTAGGGATAAATAGATTGCTCGATCTCCAGGGGAAATAATATATCAATGTTGGCGCTTTGTTCGTAAATGTCACAGGTTACCATTTCGGTCACTGTATCCTTCAGGGCTTCCTGTTCAAACATACTTGCGGTTTTATCAATAAATTCCAGTTCCGTTCCTTTAGGAAATTGAATTCTTACCGACAACCGTTCCCGAAATGAACCACCTAAAATTTCACCACGTTCTACGTATTTAACAAATGCCCAGCCGCTCAGCCCGGCAATTAAAACCAATATCGACAAAATAATAATTTTATGCCTGATGAAAATTACAAGAATTCGGGCATAAATGTCTATATATCGTTCTTGTTGCTGAACTGCTTTGGGGGGCGACCAGGTTAATAATTGGGCGGTTAAAGCCGGGGTAAATGTAAAGGCAACAATAACGGATGCCGCCAGCGAAAAAACCACAGCCTGCACAAAGGGAATATAAAATATTCTGCTTTCACCGGTCATATACAAAAACGGCCCCAACGCGGCAATAGTGGTCAGAGTGCAAGCCATCACCGGCATGATGACCTCCCGTACGCCCTCTACCGAGGCGCGGTGCGGCGACAGCCCGGATTGACGGCAGCGAAAAATATTATCCAATACAACAACCGAATTGTCCACCAGCATGCCAAAGCCCAGGGCCAGACCGGCCAGGGTCAACATGTTTAAAGTTACTCCACAGGCATAAAACAGGTTTATGCACATGAGAACTGCGAAAAATATAGTGGATAAAATAATCACAGGCGAGGATAATTGCCGCAAAAACAGCAGCAGGATGATAAAAACCACCGCCAGCGAATACAGCGCCCGCGAAGTTATGTCGCGCAATTCGGCTCTTATTTGCTCGCTTTGATCGTTTACCTTGAACACATTCATTCCCGGCGGAAAAGATTTTTGCAACACCGCCATTTTGGCAAAAACACCGTCGGCGGTATGTATTGCATTGGCGCCGGGCTCTTTGTACACATTAACAACAACAGCAGGTTTGGCGTTGATTCGTTTCAGGTTATGCGGGATCGAACTGCCCATTTTCACCACGGCTATATCTTTAATTTTTATTTGCCGGGATTGATTGTTAATGACGAGCACATTTTCAATATCATATAATGTGTCAAGTTGGTGGTTCATACAAATACTAAACCGCATACCCTGTTGTTGTATAATTCCCAGGCCCCGGGTGTCGGACGCCTCGGTCAATGCCTGGTGGATTTGATAGGTACTAATTCCAAAAGCTGTGCAGGCTTGAGGGTCAAGCTCGATCTCGACAACAGGATCGACGCCGCCCTGCACTTCGGCCGAAGCTATTCCGGGAACGCCCATTAACGGGCCGCGAATTTTATCCAATGCATAAAAACGTAAATCGGATAACGGCATATCGCCGCAAATATGGTAGGTAATAAAGGCGCCGGTTGAAAATTCTTTTGGGACGTATTTAATGATTTGCGGTGTCAAGACGCTATAGGGAAGATTTTGTCGAATGGTTGCCAGTTTTTCATTCAATTCCAGCGCCGCAAAATTCATATTCGTATCACGATTAAATTTTACGGTAACGATTGAACTGCCATATCTTGATATACTTGAAACAGTGCGCATACCGGACAATGTATTGCACACACCTTCAATGGGTGAAGTTACAAACGCTTCAACGGTTTCCGGCGATGCCTGCGGCCAGGTAGTTTGTACGGATAACTCCGGGAATTCCGCCCCCGGCATTAATTCAAGCGGCAGGTGAAAAAAGGACACAATACCGGTCGTTAGAATGACCAGGAAAACCATACTGACGGCAACAGGCCGCCCGGTTATGTGTTCTAAAATTTTCATAACCCGGCGCGCTTTTTTTCAAATAAATAATACAACACTGGTATGACGATCAGGGTAAGAACGGTTGAAGAAAATAAACCGCCCATAATCGCAACGGCCAGGGGTTTGCCTATTAATCCACCCGGACCAAGCGATAGCGCTAACGGCGCCATGCCCAAAATTGTGGTTACGCTGGTCATAACAATTGGCCTGAACCGCATTTTCCCGGCATTTAAAATAGCCGGCAAAAGCTCCAGCCCCTCTTTGCGTCGTTGATTAATAAAATCGATTTTAACGATGGCATCGTTTACCGAAATTCCTACCAGCACAATGACGCCGATAAATGAAAGAATATTAAGACTGACGCCGGTTAGCAACAAAGCCCAGACCACGCCGATCAATGCCATGGGTATGGATAAAATAATAAGGAAAGGATGCCGCAGTGATTCAAACTGCCCCGCCAAAATCATGTATACCAGGGCGATGGACAAAACCAGGGCGAATATCAAGTCCCGAAAAGTCTTTTTCATTTCTTCAGCAACCCCGCCGATGTGAAGTTCATATCCTGTCGGCAAATCAATATCACTCATTTTATCTTGTAATTTTGCAATAACAGGCTTGACAGAGCGGCCATCACTATCCGCAAAAAGGGATAATTGACGCGCCTGGCTGACGCGTTTAATCCGGGAGGGCGAACGGCCATTTTCTATATGGATCAATGTTTTTAAAGGAATGGCGGTCGAATCTGCCAATACGGTTCGTTCTAGTAATGTTGCCAATTGATCGTCGGTTTGTAAATACTCCGCCCGCAAACGAATGGTTGTTTTACGATCGAATTCGTTTAACGGCTCAAGTAACACCCCGTTAATGTTTTTTTCAATAATATCAGCGATTGTTGAAATCGAAACGCCATAGTGTCCGGCCATTTCCTGGTCTATGGTTAAGCGTATTTCTGGCATGCCCTGGCTGTAATTACTCCACACGCTTTTAATACCGGCAGTTTGTTCAATTAAGGGCTTGACAGATTCTAAAATTGAATTGATCTTTATCAAATCCGCGCCGCTCACTGAAATTTCAATATCGCCATCGTTCAAGCTAAAAAGCTGCCCAACCAGGTTTTCTTCCGGTTTAAAGGCAAGCTCCGCGCCCGGCGGCAGAATGAGCGAAGACTTGACGTCCGTCAATATATGTTCAATTGGAGCGCCTTTTATAAACTGCACCCGTAAACGACTGTTTTCCAACCCGGCTTGATCTGTGGCGGATTCCGCCCCGTACCTGGCTAAACCGACCTGGGAAAAAACGCCGCTAACATATTTATATTCGGAAAATTTTTGTTCAAGCTGGGCCGTGGCTTCCGTGACCCATTCCAGCGACGCGCCCTTGGGCAACTGTAGTTCCGCTATAATAGCCGATGATGGGGTTGACGGCATAAGTTCTTGCTTTACACCGGCAAAAGCAAGCATGCTTAATAATAACAAAAGCCCCGCATAGACTAACGTACGTTTTGGCTTTGCCAGGACTTTGTTTAATCCAGTTTCATAAATGTTGAAAACTTTATCCAGTTGTTTTTCAAAAATTTTTATGTTCACAAGTTTACGGGATAACAGCAGGTTGGCCAAAACCGGAACCAGCGTTAAGGCAACGAGCAGCGACGCTAAAAGCGAGCACGACACTGCAAACGCCAGATCGCGAAACAGTCGTCCGGCCACGCCTTCAATATAGGTAATGGGCAAAAAAACGGCGATAGTGGTCAATGTGGAGGCGAGCAGCGGCATGGCCACTTCGTAAGCGCCCTGCCAGGCGGCTTTAAATTTATCCATACCGCTCTCTTTGAGACGAAAAATATTTTCAAGAACGATAATGGAATTATCAACCAGCAAACCAACGCCAAGCGCCAACCCGCCTAACGACATGATGTTGAGTTGGACGTGAAAAATGTCAAACAGGATAAAACCCGTTATTACTGAAACCGGAATTGAGGTTCCAATAACCAGGGGCGAACGAACATTTGGCAAGAACAGAAACAATATCACTACGGCTAGAACACTACCGAAGATAATGGCTTGTTTAACGTTGGACAAAGCCATTGAAATAAAGTTAGCCTGGTTGTAGATTTCAGATATACTCAATTCCGGGTATTGCGCCGCTAATTCCTTTAGAACACTTTTCACCAGTTTTGAAACAGCCACGGTGTTCGCCCCGGCCTCTTTTACGATGAGAATCCCGACCGCCTCTTTTTGATCCAGGCGTACCAGCCCCGTCCGCTCGGCTATACCGTCCGTAACTTGAGCGATCTGCTTTAAATGCACAAGCGCGCCGTTGGCTTTATCCGCAACCACAACATTGCGAATATCATCGAGCGATTGATATTCGCCAAGCGTGCGCAATGAATAACGAAACCGTCCTTTGCGAATGGTGCCGCCGGGGAAGGAGTAATTGGCATTGTTCAATGCCCGGGCGATTTCATCCATCGATATGTTCAGGCCGGCGGCTCGTTCCATATCCACGTCGATATGTATTTCCCGTTCCACACCGCCGGTTACCTGGGCCGCAGCCACGCCCTCAATCTGCTCCAAACGACGTTTGATGATATTCTCCGCCAGTCGTTTTGTGTTTAGCAGGGACGAGGAACTGACCGCTAAAACAATAACCGGTTCCGCCGAAGGATCGAGCTTGACGATTGTCGGCCGTTCCGCTTGTTCCGGCAAACCTGCCGCTTGTTGATCCAGCTTTTCACGAACATGCAAAGCGGCAAAATTCATATCCGTTCCCCAGGCGAACTCGACCGTAACCACGGAAACCTCGTCGGATGAGGTAGATGTTAATTTAATAATCCCGGGAACACTGCTAACCGCCTCTTCAACCTGGCGGGTTACCCGGTTTTCGATATCTAGCGGCGCCATACCGCTGCAATCTGTTCGAACCGCAAATACCGGGTAGGACAAGTCCGGCAGCAGATCAACAGCTAACCTCCGCGCGGAGGTGAGTCCCAACAACGTTAACGCTAAAAAGATCATTATGGCCGCCACCGGCCGTTTTACAGCAAAATGCGATAGATTCATAGACAGATTCTAAAAGAATGATTGTTTTGCATGGATTTACTCCCCACTTGCGTCTATTCTTGAGTGATTTTTACCTGAGCATCGTGAGCCAGGGTAAAATGGCCGTCGATAATAACCGGCTCGCCCGGTTTTAAATCAAATTTGGATGAACAGATCTCTACATATTGGCCGTTTTCCCGGCCGGTCTCCACATAGCACCAAACCGCCCTTTCTTCGCGAACAATAAATAATAGTTTACCGTTATCCCGTTCCAGTATAGCCTCTTTGGGTACCAGCAGTAAATTGCTATATTTATCGGCGTCGATCTTTACCGAGGCATACATGCCATCCTTGATAATACGTTGTGGATTATTAACAAGAATTTGCACCGCGCAGGTGCGGTTTTTTCGGTCAACAATAGGACTAACGGATTGCACTTTACTGGTAAATGTTTGAGGAACCGCGGTTAAGGAAACCCGGGCGTCGTTTCCCGGTTTTACCGTATTTATTTCAGACTCTAACAAGCCCACCTCAACAATTACCTGGTCCAGGTTGAGCAGTTGAAAACACTCTGTACCGGGCGACACCGGGTCGCCGGCCTGAATGCTCACGCCGCCGATAACGCCGCTAAACGGCGCTTTGATGATACAGTTATTATAATCAAATTCCGCTTTTTTCAATTGATAATAAGATTGCAACAGCCCGCTCTGAAACGCCAGCATTTGCTCTTTGTTGGGATTGCTAAACATTTTGGCTACTTCATATTCGGCAGTCGACCACACAATTTCCAGTTCATCGCCGGATCGGGCAGCTTTTTCATAATTTTCCTTTGCCTGTTCCAGATCCAGTAAATTGCTTTTGGCGCCGCTCACCCGCTCGCCGCGCATCCGGCCGTAATCTATGCTCGTTTTCATAAAAGAGGCCCGTACCTGCTCATATTGGTTTTTATACTCGTCAGCCGCCAGTTCCAGCAAAACCTCCTCTTTCTGTACAAACTGCCCGTCTTTAACCGGGCAGCGTTTGACAATCCCCGTTACCCGCGGGCGCACGGAAAAAGACTCTACCGCGCGGCACAAGCCCGATGCGGACGCCTGCATGATCAGCGTTCCCGTAAAGGCGCTGTCGATCCTGACACTGGTTTGGGCCGCTTCTAAACCTGAAACCGATTGTTCAGCCTCTTCACGAGGCGAACATGAATAAATTAGTAATGGAATAAAAAACCACAGACCCCGTTTCATGATTTTGCTCCGCTAGTATATAAAGAATTTTGAAAATCAGTTAATCTTAAACCGAGCTTTTAAAGAAAGAAGCGCTTGGTTTTGATTAAATTATTTGGCAAATAAAAATTCATTTTTCTTTGCTTTAATTCATTACTGCTCACGCAATAAAAAACCAAAAATAACAGGTAAAACATTAGAAATTATAAACCTAAAACGCCCAAATGCAGTAAACTGCAAATATTCAAATTTCCCAAAGCATATCAAACGGAACGATAATTTATCCATAAATTATTCAAGCCGGGTTTCCATATAAGATATTCAAGTAAATCTTTTTTGTTACCCACAATAACCGGGCATGAATAGATTAAAATTACAGTTTTATACGACAATGTCAAGAGTTTTTTTCGGACTCGTTCACGATATATCGGTATTTTTTTTGTTAAATTGTTTTTCTTGACTTTAGCAAATTGAATATTTATTTTTAACCAAATTGGAGTTTAAAGGTACCAATTGTGGGTAGTGGTGGGTATTTTGGTTACACATTTTCATATTTTTTAAGTCGGCAATTGATACCGACCTGTGCAATTCATTTTTTGTGTTCCGTTAATGTTTTTCCAAAGCAAGAAATTGTTCCTTGTTTGGAAAGATAATATTTGAGGTTGTAATATATAGCCCTCTAAAAGCGGAATTACCATTTAATGTTAATTTAAAATCCTTTTGTTGTCATTCCGAGGAGTGAAGCGATGAGGAATTGTGCTATGTTGACATATTATCATAACAAGATTCCCCGCCTGGCTCGACATGACAAGATTTCAGGATGAACATTAACACAAAAAAAGGGATCATTCTCTACCAGGGACTTTTGTTTCGTCTCTGAAAAATGAGTTTTTCATTTTCATTATTATAATTCCAGTTTTATTGATCTAAGACCGGTACATAGAAAGGAATTTTAATGAAGCGCTTATTACTGATCACCTGCCTGCTTTTTATAACCGGGCTAATGAATAATGTATTTGCTGCTACCGTAAAGACAGTCGATGGCGTAACCTACATACACAATACCGAAACACCCAAATTTAGCGAACCGACTATAGAATTAAAAGAAGAATGGCGCATCGGCGGCGAAGACCCCGGTTTTATTTTTAATAGTCCATCATGTATTGATGTAGATGAGGACGGCCGTATACTAGTTGTAGATATACTTGAAAAAGATATAAAAATATTTAGCCCGACCGGGAAATTCGAAAAAAAGTTTGGTAGGAAAGGCAATGGACCGGGTGAATTTATGTTTAATTTTCCAATTGTTAGTTTAGCAAAAGAAAAATTGTTGGTAATTGATAGTGGAATTGCACAACCTTATAATCGCTTTAACTATTTTGCTTACGATGGAACTTTTTTTAGGAATGAAGATATTTTACTGGGTACATGGTCTCCTGTAAAAGGAAAAGATAAATATGAAGACTATAAAATAACTTCAGCGGAAACCAGGATGGTTTATGATGCACGGTTAGTTGATGGAAATCTTTGGCTTCGGGTTCATTATACTAACTATACTGATAAAGAAAGATGTCGGGCAATTTTTTTGTATGACTTGCAAAACAAAGCCTCCCGGCAAGTTTATGTCTTTTCCCAGAAAAATCCATATCTTAACGAGGATATGATGCAAAAAATAGATGATCGTATGCAAACAGAAATTGTATGGTGTGAAAATAAAAACAATACCATTACAGTTATTCCGGACCTCTATGATTATCGGGTTTACATTTATAATAATTCGGGTTCTTTACTTAATGTTCTTAGTCGTGATTTTACTCTCCCTTTGAAAAGTAAAAATCAATACGGAAGAGACCTACATAATGCCCAAGCCACGATAGAGCTTTATAAAAATAAAAAAAAAATAAACTTTAACGTGCTTAAAAACAATTCAATCATAAAGAATGATTATGATAATACTCGCGGTCTTTTTTATGATAATGAAGAGCGGTTATGGGTGTTAACCAATGAATCGTTCACAGGAAAAAGAAAAAATGTAAATGAAAATATTGACTTTTTTTCAGCTTTTGATATTTTTGATTCTCATGGCGAGTACCTGATGCGTATGCCAATAAAAACACATATAAGAGCAGATAATTTCAAGTACAAAAATGGTTTCCTTTATTTCTTTGATATTGATGATGCAGGATTTAAATGGTTGGTTAAAATACGGGTTGTGGACAGGATAAAATGAAAATTTTTAAGGGGCTTTGCCTCATTAAAAAAAGGAGTGTCGATGAAAAAAATTATTATAATGATCACCTGCCTGCTTTTTATAACCGGGCTAATGAATAATGTATTTGCTGCTACTGTAAAAGTAGTAGACGGTATAACCTACATACACAATACCAAAACCCCCAAATTTAGCCAGCCGACCATAGAATTAAAAGAAGAATGGCGCATCGGCGGCGAAGACCCCGGCTTTATTTTTAATAACCCGACATGTATTGATGTGGATGATGTCGGCCGCATACTGGTTACAGATATGCTTGAACATGATGTGAAAATTTTTAGCCCAAACAGGAAAATGGAAGAAAAGTTTGGTTCACAAGGCAATGGCCCGGGTGAATTTGACTTTAATGAGTCAATTGTAAGTTTATCAAATGATAAATTAATGATAATTGACAGCAGGATTGTCAGACCTTATAATCGCTTTAATTATTTTACTTACGATGGGACTTTTATCGACAATGAAGATATTTTACTGGGTGCCGAAACTCCATTAAATGTCAATACTGCCAATACTAATGAAGACAAAGGAAAAATTTTAATGGAATCCAGGATGGTTCATAATGCACGATGTGTTGATGGGAATCTTTGGCTTGAAGCTCAATATTATGACTATATGAATAAGGAAAGTTTTCAAGCATTATTTTGGTATGATTTACAAAACAAGGTCTCCCGGCAAGTTTATGTCCATTCTAAAAAAGATGCGGATCTTAATGCAGACAAAATGCGAAAACAAGATGATCGTATGCATACTGAAATTTCCTGGTGTGAAAACAAAAATAATACCATTGCAGTAATTCCTTATCCTTATGATTATCAAGTTTTTTTCTATAACAATTCGGGTGCATTGCTCAAAGTTATTAGTCGTGATTTTACCCCCCCCGTAAAGAGTGTTCAACAATACAAACTAGATGAGAAGTATGCCCAAAGACATGAGAAGCTTTATACAAAAGATAAAGTAAAATATAAAGTGCTTAAAAACAATCCAATTATAATTAATTCTTCAAGCATTCGTGGTCTTTTTAATGATGATAAAGAGCGATTATGGGTTTTAAGCAATGAATCATTCAAAGGTATAAAAAAAAATACAGATGAAAAAAGTACCTATTTTTACGCTTTTGATATTTTTGATTCTTATGGCGAGTATCTGATGCGCATTCCAATAAAAACACATGTAAAAGTTGGAAATTTCAAGTACAAAAATGGTTACCTGTATTTCTTTGATATTGATAATGAAGGTTATTTATGGCTGGTTAAAATGCGGGTTGTGGACAGGATAAAATGAAAATTTTTAAGGGGCTTTGCCTCATTAAAAAAAGGAGTGTCGATAAAGAAAATTATTATAATGATCACCTGCCTGCTTTTTCCCTTGTGTCCTTTGTGATTCCTTTGCGTTCTTTGTTTTAATTATTTTCTTTTACTGTTTACAATATACCGGTAAAGAAAATTATATTAAAGCTTTAACACAAAGGTCACAAGGGAAAGATAAAAATTAAATCCGGTTTTTTCTGCCTCTCCTCATTGCCCCTTTCCACAACTCTGGCCTCACAAACAACTGATCGCCGATAGCTGATAACTTATAACTGTTAGCTGCCAACTGATAACTATTCAACAAAACCCCTTGCTATTATCCCCCATTTTCAATACTTTAATTTATTAGCTGAAGGATGATAGCTGATACCTGCCAACCAACCTTAACCTTAAAAGGAACTCGCAATGAAAACATATTATACTGTTTTGTCGTTGTTAATCATTTGTTTTGTCCTGCTAACCGGCTGCCAGCGAATCCAGGAAAACGCCGCGCCGTCGCTGCTAGGCGCCTGGAAGGTTACGGAAATCGCTACCGTCGGCCCGGATGTTGACGAAGCCTATTACGAACTCCAGCCCAGCCTGTTCATCTTTACACAAAAGCATTACAGCATGATCTGGACGCCCGGCCGCGAACCCCGCCAGGATTCGCAAACCATTTGGAGCCCCACCGACGAAGAAAAAATTGCTGATTTCAACACCATTATCGTCAACTCCGGTACCTATGAGCAAACGGATTCCACTTTTACCACCAGGCCGCTGGTCGCCAAAACCCCGGAATTTGTCGGCGGCAGCGCGTTATACTCTTATTATACCCGGGAAGATTCCCTGTGGGTATCCATTTTAAATACTATATCCCGCGACGGTGTGGTTGATTCCGGCATTGCCCTGTACAGAACCTCGCTCAAACTGGTACGCCTCGAATAAACCTGGTCAACACGCCATTTCCATAGGACAATTACCCCGTTGCCGAACAGGTAGAGGCGGTAATTGTTCAGACAATCCAACTGTGATGTGATGTGATGTATTTTTTTACTTGTTCCCTGCGTCATTTTTTATTATATTGGTGTATTATGGAAAACGAACCGCAACACATTCCTCTTTACCGGCAATTGGTTGAATATTACCGCCAGGCTATCCTCACCCAGCAATCACCGCCCGGCGCGCGTATCGATTCCATTACTCTCATGATGGATCGCTTTAACGTATCCCGCGAAACCGCCAAGCTGGTGCTGCAAAAGCTGGCTGCGGAAAAACTCATTGTTAAAAAAGCCGGCAAGGGATCGTTTGTCGCCGACCTCGGCCCCCGCCAGCAACTGTGGGGTGTGGTCGTGCCGTTCTTTTCCGCGCAAATCGACAGCCTGCTGGGGTACCTGCACGAATTCGCCTCGCTGGCCGATAAAAAACTGGAACATTATATCGATTATAATAACTGGCGCGAGGAGATCCGCCTGGTCGGTTCCATGATCCGGCAGCGCTATGAGGCCGTCATTGTCATTCCCACTTTTGACGAAACCCGCACCGCGGGGTTCTACCGCAACCTGGTCTCCGGCGGCACGGTCGTCACCCTGCTCGACCACACTATGACCGGCTCGTATTTTACCTATACCATTCAAAGCTACGATCTCGGCGTCAAACGCGCCGTTCACTACCTGACTGGTAAAAATCCCGGCAACCTGGTATTTATAAAAAACAGCCTGTGGGCGGGGCGCAATATGGTGCAGGAACTGATGGAAGAGACTTTTAAAAGTTTTGTCGGCCAGGAGACGCCCGAACGCCAGGCCATGGTGCTGGACAACCTGCAAACCCTGAGCCGCGAGTTTTTATTACAGCGCCATATTACCGGCATCCTGTGCAGCGACGACGCCGACGCGATCCGCGTCATTGGCCGCTTGCAGCAATGGAATTTCCTTATTCCGGACGATATTTCCATCATCAGCTATGGCAATACCGAACTGGCGCAATATTTCACGCCGGGCATCACATCCATCGACTGCCATTGCCGGGACATGGCCGCCCGCACCGCCGATATTATCGACCAGCATTTGCAGGGCCGCGATACCCGCTATTGCCAGTATGTCATTCAACCGGACCTGGTAATCAGGGAGACGTAATGATGATTATGCAATGTATAAGGGCATAGCGTCAAGCTCGCCCTGGGGATGTTCCCCAGGGCGCACAATAACAAGGCTGTATCAAAAGGTATAGAACGGGAATGTGTAGTACACCTACGAAAATTGTTCGCTATAAGTTTTCAATCTATACATTGGAATATCACTTTGTTTTTATGGAATTTGCAGAAAGGTGTGCTACACATTCCCTTCTCTCCCGTTCAAACTCCAGTTTGGATAGGAAATTGGCCCTGAAACTCTGTTTCAAATAAATTATAAATTATCAGGAGTTCTTATATGACCGGTAAACAACTAGTTACAGCAGCCATGCAGCGTCGCCCGGTGGAACGGGTTCCTTGGGTGCCTTTTGTCGGCTGCCACGGCGGCGCCCTCATCAACGTTAGCGCCCGTGACTATCTCACCAACCGGCAGCATATAGAAAACGGTATCCGTGCCGCCATTCGCAGCTACCGGCCGGACGGCATTCCGGTCGCCTTTGATCTGCAAATCGAGGCCGAAATTCTCGGCTGCAACTTGGTGTGGGCCGATGAGAATCCCCCGGCGGTCGCCAGCCATCCCCTGGCGGAAGGTAAATCCTTACAGGATCTGCATATTCCTCTACCATCTGAAGGTCGCCTGCCGATTATGCTCGGCGCCGCTCAAACCATCCGTGCCGAGTTCCCGGACATTGCCCTGTACGGCGCCGTCACCGGACCCTTTACCCTGGCTATGCACCTGGCCGGCACTGATCTGTTTATGCACATGTACGAAGATCCGGAAGCCGTGCAGCGCCTGATCGACTTTTGCCGCGATGTATGTATGGCAATAACCAAATACTATAGCGACGCCGGCTGCGATGTGATCGCCGTGGTCGATCCCCTCACCAGCCAGATCAGCGAAGAACAGTTCCGCCAGTTTGTTGCCGGGCCGGCTGCGGAGATATTCCGCCACATTAAAAAATTGAAAAGGCTGGGATCATTCTTCGTCTGCGGCCACGCCCGGCATATCATTCAGGCTATGGCCGAATGCAAACCGGACAATGTCTCCATTGATGAAAATATACCACTCGATTATGTCCGCGATATTTGCGCCCGCCAGGGCATCAGCTTTGGCGGCAATCTGCAGCTTACCATTACCCTGTTGCTGGGCGACGAGACCGATGCGCAGCGTAACGCCATGGAATGCCTGCAAATTGCCGGCAATACCGGCTTTATCCTGGCGCCCGGCTGCGACCTGCCCTACGCTACGCCGCCCGCCAATCTAAAAGCGGTAACCAACCTGCTGCACAATCCTTATCAACAGCAGGTTATTATAACCCTGGAAAAACAACCCTCCGCCGAAGCAGTGCCCGATATGAGCGACTATGGCGTGGCGGATAAAGTAATCATAGATATTATTACCCTGGATTCCGAATCCTGCGCCCCCTGCCAGTACATGGTGGAAGCGGTCAAACAGGTTGCCCCGCATTTCGAGGCAATTGTCGAATGGCACGAACACAAGATCAAACACCAGGAATCCATCCAGTTCATGACCGCCCTGATGGTTAAAAACATTCCCACCATCTGTATAGACGGCAAGATCACCTTTGTCTCCCGTATTCCCGGCAAGCAGGAATTGATCCAGGCCATTCAAAACCGGATCAATGAAAAATTATATCACAAGATCAGGATACGCAAGGGTTCGGTGTTTATCCTGGGTCGCACCAGTGAAGAAATACTAAAACTCCGGCCTGAAGTTGATAAAGCTATCCGGGAACTGGGCGCAGACGTGCCGGTCGTGGAAATTACCGATAATAAAGAAATTGCCTCGTTTGGCGTTAGCCGCACCCCGGCGATTGTTACGGCAATTTACAAGATCAGGTCCGAAGCAAAAATCCCCCCGGCGCTGCTCATTAAAGAATGGGTAAAGGATCTGTTATGAGCAGCGTGCCTTTTTTCCTCATCACCGGTTTTCTGGGCAGCGGCAAAACCACCCTGCTGAAACGGTTTATCGATTCTTATGCGGATACGAAAAAAATCGCGGTCATCCAGAATGAATTTTCTACCGGCCATGCCGACAGCCGTGAATTGCAGCGCACCGGCAAATCCTTTACAATTGTGGAAATCAATAAAGGTTCGGTTTTCTGTGTGTGCCTGCTGGGCGATTTTATAAAACAACTTACGGAACTGGTACAATCGCAATCGTTTGACGCCATCATCCTGGAAGCCACCGGTCTGGCCGATCCCATTGCGATTGGACAATTGCTGGAAGCGGAGTCTCTGAAAAACCGACTGTATCTGGCGCATATCTGGTGTGTGGTGGACGCAGTGAATTTCCTTAAATACGCGCGAAATATTACACGGGTCATACACCAGGTGCGCATTGCCGACACCGTGCTCATCAACAAAACGGATCTGGGGAACTGTAATGAACCAGCAATCCACAACAGGATCAGGGAACTGAACCCGTTTGCCGACATCCGCGTCACCCAATTTTGCGACATTCCTTTTGCCGGGCAATTGGCCGAATATACGGAACCGGGGCGCAATGCGGCGCAACTGCCTGTAAATGAACAGTCCGGTCCCCGTCCGGACATCGGCTCGGTGGTCTACCGCCATACCCGGCCGGTTTCGCGGGAAACGCTGGAAAAATTTGTCCGGTCCGCAGAAAATAAAATCCATCGTTTAAAAGGATTTGTTAAATTAGATGATGGAAAAATGGCGGCTGTACAATCATGCTTTGGTAGAACGACCATAGAAATAATAACGGACTATTCCGGGCAAACCGAACTGATCGCACTCGGCCCCGGACTGGATAATGCGGAATTCAGACAATCATTATCATTTTTTCATATATAACAACGTACGAAAGGAAACCACATGGACGAGATAATCGTGAAACTAGCTATATGTATTGAACGGGGCAAAACCAATAAAACCTCGCCGTACCCCCCGGATTTACGCGAACAGGATGGCGCCGATGAACTGGCCAAACAGGCTATCGAAGCCGGGATCGATGCCAACCGGATCCTCGGCGCTTGTATGCAGGGCATGCAGAGCATCGGTGAAAAATTTGCAAAGAATGAAGCATTCGTGCCGGAACTGCTCATGTCCGCCAAGGCAATGAACGCAGTCATGGTGCATTTAAAGCCCTTCTTCCAGTCCGGCAGTGTGCAGCGCAAAGGCAAATTCATCATCGGCACCGTTGCCGGCGATTTACACGACATTGGCAAAAAACTGGTGAGCATGGTGGTTGAAGGCAACGGCTGGGAAGTGATCGACCTGGGCGTGGATGTCTCCACCGATAAATATTTGGCAGCTATAGCTCAGCATCCGAACGCCATCGTCGGTATGAGCGCCTTGCTCACGACCACCATGGTCAATATGGAAAAATCCATTCAGGCCATCAAAGCCAAGTACCCTGCCACCAAAGTGCTGGTTGGCGGCGCGCCTCTGACCCAGGATTTTGCCAACAAGATCCATGCCGATGGTTATGCTCCTGATCCGCAGGCGGCAGTGAAATTACTAAACAGTTATGTCGCCTGATTTGAGTTCACCATTAACTGACATTCTAGATGCCCTGCATTGCCGTCAGCCGCAGGGCGCAGTGCCGTTGTGGGAACTGGAATTTCATCTTTGGGATAGATTCAGTGACCAACGGGTAATCTTGGGTACAGAGTTTACCAAACTAACCCGTAAAGAGCAGGAACGGGCACTGCATACTAATGCAGAAATTATGTATTGGGTTAGCAGTGAATATAAATTTGCAGCGCTGACCATTCCTGGCGGCTACTGGGAAATAGCGCCCGGTGCACCAGCCTGGTTCTGGCTGCCGCCGCAGAAACGCATACAACAGGCGAAATTATTGTATAATATAGCACATAACGACGTGCTGCTCATGGCTATCACCGGCGGGGTACTGGCTATGCCCGGCGCTGACAATTATCTATCCTTTTCCATACAAATGCTGGAAGAGCCTGAGAAAATTGCCAGTCAAGCGCAAGATTGTTATAGCCAGGGCCTGGAAAATGCGAAAAGACTGCGGGATGCCGGAGTGGAAGGCTTTATCACTGCCTCGGATCTGGCCGATAACCGGGGTCCCTATTTTAACCCTCAGCAAATGCAGGAGTTCATTCTGCCCTGGCTGCGGCGCTGGGCCGGGGAAATTAAAAAATTACAGGCATTTCCCATTTTACATTCGGATGGTAATATCATGCCCTGCCTTGCTGAACTGCTGTCGAGCGGGATTATGGCCCTCCAGGCGCTCGACCCCGTTGCCGGAATAGAGCTTGCGAATGTAAAAAAACAAGCGTTAAATAAGGTGTGCCTGTGCGGAAATGTGGATTGCGGTCTGTTTCTGCAAGGCGCGCCTGAACAGGTATTTGAGGAAACAAGCCGCTTACTGCAATTGAACAAACCGGGCGGCGGTTTTGTACTAGGCGCATCCAATGTAATACAACCGCAAACGCATAAAGAAAATTTCATGGCAATGATTGAGGCATGGCGAGAATATGGACAATACGGAAATGATAACAAAAGCTGACCAGTCCCGGATAAACATGCAAATGCAAGATATGTTGCTGCACGCTTTTACCCATCCCGCGGAAAAAAATTGTTTTTACTCGCTGAATGGCATTTCTTCGAGCAGTAATAAACTGAACAAGCTGGCGATATGGGACTGGTCACCACAATCAGCGGTTCAAGTGCCGGGAAACAGTACCTGCATTTTTCCCCTGGCAGTGGGATGCCGTACTATTATCATGGAGGATGGCAAGGAATGGGCAGAGCCTTTGTTTACTGAAGAGGATTTACTTAACCGGTCGTCTTTACCCTTGCCGAACAATGATGTTTGGGAAGGTAAAAGCGGTGAGTTGCTGTGCGCCATGCAAAAGCTGATGACCGGTTTAAAAGATAATGAACAAATCCGCGCCGTCGATATCCAGTCCCCGCTGGGCATTGCCGAAGTGATTTGTGGCTCTGGTCTGTACACGGCATTACTGCTCAATCCTGAACCGATACAAGCGCTGCTTCAGGATATTACCAGCTTTATCATTCGTTTTATCAATGAGATGCGTAAAATCTGCGGTAACAGATTGAATGGCACACAATTCCCATATATCTGGAATAATAATGAAGGCACCTTATGTTCTGATGATACTCTTTCACTGCTGTCTCCTGCGATGCACGAACAGTTCAGTCTGCCTTGGGTGATAAAAATCGCGCAAGCCTGTGGCCCGCTGTTTTATCATTCCTGCACCTGGCGGGAAGAGTATTTTGAAAATATTAAAAAAATTCCCAATATCCGGGCATATAACTGGAATCCCGGTAATTCTGTGGATGCAAAAATAATTATCCGTGAATTTTCCGGACGGGCGGTGCTGGCTCCGCACCTTTGCGCCGGAATGCATCTAACTGAAGATACACGCAAATGGGGAGATTTTTCCGACGAAGCCGATATGCTGCACTATATGCTTGATTGTATGCAGCATAATACCAGCATGTATTTCTGGATCGGCGACATGCAATCAAAACCGGAGGTGCTGGAAAAGATGTTTGACTTGTTTGACGAACGCGGGTTCACTCCCCAGGCCAAAGTACTTGGTTAAAAATAATTTTTTATCCAGGTTTTTACATAAGTATTTTGAAAACTGCTAATCATTTCCTATATTTCAAATAACCGGTTGTTCATTGGTACTGATCAGCCAAATAAACTTTTTCCATAAATTTACTTTTAATACTGATAATCACCGGGTACGAGCCGGTTGTTATGTTACCAAGCTGGGAATAATATGAAAAAAATCACCGATATACTCAAAACCGGCCGCATATTGGTTTCAGACGGCGCCTGGGGTACGTTTTTACATAAAAAAGGCTTGCAGTCCGGCGAATGCCCGGAATCATGGAACCTGACGCATCCCGAACTGGTGGAAGATATTCCACATCAATACATTCAGGCCGGAGCCGACATGGTGCTCACCAACAGCTTTGGCGCCAACCCCTTTAAATTACAGCATTATAACCTGTCGGATAAGGTGTACGAGATCAATAAAGCGGCTGCCGCCATATCGCGGCGGGCTGCCGGAAAGGATTATTTTGTTCTCGGCTCCATAGGCCCTACCGGGGTCATCCTGATGATGGGCGATGTAACCGAACAGGAATTATATGAAGGCTTTAAAATTCAGGCGCAGGGGCTTTACGATGGCGGCGTCGATGCCGTCTGTATCGAAACCATGTCGGCGCTGGATGAAGCCGAACAGGCCATCAGAGCCGTCAAAGAAAATACCGATCTGGAAATTGTTTGTACATTCACCTTTGAAAGAACTATAAACGGCGATTACCGTACTATGATGGGCGTTTCTCCCCGCCAAATGCTGGAAATGACGCAAAAACTGGGTGTAGATATCATCGGTACCAATTGCGGTAACGGGATGAGCCGCATGGTTGAAATCGTCCGGGAACTCCGTACTGCCAACCGCGATATTCCCATATTGGTACACGCCAATGCCGGCAAACCGCTCCTTCAGGACGGTAAAACCGTCTTTCCGGAAACCCCGCAGGAAATGGCCGCTCTGGTTCCGCAGTTAATTCAGGCCGGAGCTAATATTATCGGTGGCTGCTGCGGTACAGGACCGGAACACATTCAACAACTCAAACTGGCTGTAAAACAGTATAAAAAAGTATGACGGAGACGAGCGCCTTACCGGTTGAAGAATTGGTCTCTATTCAACCACTACTTGAAAAGCTGGTTATAGACCCAGCCATCATCCGGGTTGGAATTGGCTATCCGCTCAACCACTCCGACCGGCACATCGATGATATGATCGACAAAATAATTAGTGAATCCCGGCGCCGGATGGAACCGGCCAGTGGCTATAAAATATTTAATGATCTTTTGGCCGAGCCGGATTATAAAACTCTGCATTTTGGCGGACTCGATTTCAGGACGGAAAAAATTATTACCGTGCAAATGAAAAAAGCTGTCGCTGTGGCAGTATTTCTCTGTACTATCGGCCCCGGCATGGAAAACTGGTCGCGGCAACTGATCGATAACGGCGATTACCTCAAAGGCTATATTGTCGATGCCGTAGCCTCTGAAGCGGTGGAACAGGCTGTTGAACAAACCCACAATTATCTTGAAGCGCAAATGCGCGAACTGGGTTTGGGAATAACCAACCGCTACAGTCCCGGATATTGCAACTGGCCGGTTGCGGAACAGCATTTACTTTTTTCCCTGCTGCCGCCGGGTTATTGCGGCATCCGGCTGACCGAAACCGCCCTGATGATACCGATAAAATCTGTTAGCGGCATTATCGGTATAGGCCCGGATGTCAAACGCCGCGGCTATGCCTGTAACTTGTGCGATGATAAACAGTGTATTTATAGAAAAATCAAAACCTGATGAGCTGCATTATCAACATAAAGTGAATTATTGAATGCCTGATTTGGTCATCCTGGAAAAACTGGTAAAAAAGATACAAGATCTGAACAGAAAGCCGGATTTCGGGAATATTTTATCAATATGCCGGCGGCAACGTCCCTCTCGCCCCACTTTATTCGAGTTCATAATAAATGATAAATTCATCTCCAGGATCAGCGGCCTGCCGATACCGCCGCAGGACGACGCGCTGGGCTGGTGCCGCTTTCTGACCCGGGGTTTTTATAATGCCGGGTACGATTATGCCGTCATTGGCGGCTGGCACTTGCGCGCCATGATCTTCCCGACTGCAAACGTTCATAAAAAAGCCTCAAAATCATTGAATGATGGCGCCATGATCACCGACCGCGCCGGTTTTGCCGACTATAACTGGCCCGATCCACTGTCTGGTGATTATTCGGCGCTGCACAAAATTGCCGCCGAATTACCTGCCGGCATGAAGCTGATCGTTAGCGGTTATGAGGGAGTGCTGGAAACTGTGATCAACATTGTCGGTTTTGAAAACCTGTGCATCATGCTGTTCGAAGACCCGGAACTGGCCGGAGAAATATTTAACAATGTCGGTTCCCGTATTCTGCAATTTTACCAAAACTGCCTGCAATATGACGCCGTCGGCGCCTTGTTGGCCAATGATGACTGGGGGTTCAAGACCCAAACCATGCTCAGTCCCGACGCCCTGCGCGCCTATATTTTCCCATGGTATAAAAAATTGGTGGAACTCTGTCACCAGGCCGGCAAACCGGTCATTCTCCACTCCTGCGGCAACCTGGAACAAGTGCTGCCGGATATAACCGACGATATGAAATTCGACGCCAAACATTCCTTCGAAGATAACATCTTTCCGGTTGAAGAGGCTTATACCTGCTGGGGAGACCGGATCGGTATAATGGGCGGCATTGATATGAACTTTATGGCGAAAAAAACCACTGCCGATGTCCGTAAACGGGTGACCAACCTGTTGCGGATTGCCGGCGACAAGGGTGGTTTGGCAATCGGCTCCGGCAATTCAATTTCCGATTATATCCCGGCCAGAAATTACTGCGCCTTGGTTGAAACTGTTATCAATTATAAATAAAACCAGTGGTCTGTTGTTATGAATGCTATACAACGCGTGCAAAAGCGGCTGCGGGGCGAACCGGTTGATCGTCCCCCCAACTTTAATATTATGATGACCTTTGCCGCTCATTATATCAAGCAGCCATTGTCCCGCTATTACCTCGACTACCGGGTATTGTGTGACGCTAATTTTGCAGTGGCCGAAGCGTTTGCTCTTGATATTTTGCAGGCAATTTCCGATCCTTACCGCGAAGCGGCGGATTTGGGCGCGCAGATTGAATTCCCTTATGACGGCCTGCCGGTGTGCAAAATTCCCCTGTTGCAAAATGAAACAGATCTATTAAAGATGACTCTTGTAAAACCGGAAGACGGCAAACGCATGACCGACAGGCTGCAAGCTATAACCCGTTTCCGGGAACAGGCTGGCGATACTATGCCGGTAATGGGCTGGGTGGAAGGCGCGCTGGCCGAAGCCGCGGATCTGCGCGGTGTTAGCGCTTTAATGATGGATCTGTACGAAAGACCGCAATGGGTCAAAGAATTGCTGGAATTGTGCGTTACTGTAGCGATCAATTTTGCCCGCGCCCAGGTTCAGGCCGGGGCGAATATCATCGGCCTGGGCGATTCGGTTGTGTCGCAAATCTCTCCGGCGCTGTACCGCGAATTTGCCCTGCCGTACCAGCAGCGCATCTTTGCGGCAGTTAAGGAAATGGGCGCCATTCCGCGCCTGCATATTTGCGGCAATACCTCGTTGATTTTGAACGAAATGGTGCAGAGCGGCGCTGATATTATCGACCTGGACTGGATGGTGGATTTTGGCCAAGCCGCCGCACTGTATGGCGGCTATCCGGCAATTTGCGGGAACTTTGACCCGGTAGCGGTGATGCTGCAAAGTTCACCGGCAAGCGTCCGCCAGGCGACGCTGCAATGTATGCAGCAGGGCGGCGCCACCTGCATCAGCATGGCCGGCTGCGAAATCCCGGACGGCACCCCGGTGGAAAACCTGCTGGCCCAGGCCCAGGCTTTACGCGATTTTGGCGTACAACTCTGCTCCTGATTATATCTTTACCGTTCTTTTATTACCATCAAAAATTCCGGGCAGCGCTTTTAACCACCATTATACTTTTACGGCCCTTTTTTGCTATTCTGTTCCGGGGATTTTTGTTTTTTCTGCGGATAACACTTTTTCTATTCTAATTATCAGGTCGTCCTTAAAAGCGGGTAACGCCAACATATTTATTTTCTTCAAACCGGATGAAATAACTTGCTTCTCTTCTACAACTGCCAGGTTTACCGGGCTTTTAAATTTTACGAGGTACTCCCCGTCCGGTAATCGCAGCGCAGCGACAACACCGGTCACCATGTCGCCGCTAGTTTTACTGCAAACATAAGCAGAAATCAGGTTACGCCCGGCATCAGCCAGCGTTACACTGACCAACTGTGTGGAATCTATCGTTACCACTGTATAATTTGGCGCCAACCGGTAAAAAGGCATAGCGCGGAAATAATCGGCCATAGGTTTAAGGAACTCCTGACCTGGAGTATAATAATCAATATCATCTATCCCTTCACAGCCATCCCAACTATGCCAGGTCCAGTAACAACCGGCGGAACACCACAACCACCCTTGCTTGCGGCGGTGAACTCCATCATCATTTTTATGCCGCTTCTCCCGCCCGGATTCATTACAGAACGCCGGTTTGCCATGCGCGCGGGTATTTTGCGCTACCGCTAAATACCATTTATCCAGCGGATAGGCGTCGGTTGAGGAAGTGCAGGAATGGTTGACGGCTACATCCATCCAGCTTTTATCAGGCCACACAGCATCATCCGTCGTCCCGTCCGAACTGCATACCGGGCGATTGAATGGGTCATGCAATTGCAGGTAATATCCGGCAGTATCCTGAAAAAGCTCATTTTCAATGTACTCGTTGGCAATTTCCCAGATCAGAATATTACTATATTTTGCCAGCCGTGTTAAGGTATATTGCCAATAAGCCCGCTGATTAACAGTGTCTGCAGCATCCGGGAATAATGTAAAATACAACACCAGGTCCAATCCCACACCATATTCCCCGGCCAGACGTATCCGGTCTTCCACTTGCTGCCAGTAATCCTGGTTGAACTCGTGCCAAAGCGGATTTTCCCTGTTTCCACCCCAGGGCCACATATCCAGCCCTAATTGTTTATAATATGGTCTTCCTTCCAAAGCAACGCGGATGACATTGACACCCTGATCAACAGCCCGCTGTAAAACCTGTTCTGGATTTTTACACGCGAAATAGGCCCAGGCGGTTTTGTTGAGTATAAACAAATGGGTTCCCTCATCATTGACAAAATGGAATTTGCTGGCCGCATCAACATGGTATGGAGATGTCCAGGGGGCAGAAAAGGTTAACGGTGCATGCTGTGACCTGGCTATCGATCCGGTTACCAAAAATAAAATTATTAAAACTCCGGAATTACGCATAAAAATTCCTCTATTCATATATCGATTGATATAATATAAACAACAAAATATGTATTGTGATCTATCAAGAGTGGATTGATAATCTCTGTATTACACTGCCAAGTATTTTATCCGTATGTATACTATATAATGTTAGTTGTCCTGTAAACAAACCAAATACTAATCCGTTTATTAATAAAATTCAAAAAATCAAACCGCAACAATAAAATCCACTATCCTTTGCGCCGCATGACCATCCCCATAAGGATTAACAGCCCGGGCCATCCGCTGATAAACCTGCGAATCGACGAGTAATTCATTGACCCGCGCAAAAATGGCCCCGGTCTCGACTCCGGCAATCACAGCAGTGCCCGCGGTAATGGCTTCAGGACGTTCCGTTTCGGTGCGCATCACAACCACCGGCTTGCCGACCGCAGGCGCCTCTTCCTGCAATCCCCCGGAATCGGTAAGGACCAGGTATGATGCATTAATCAAGGAGGCAATTTCTCCATAATTTACCGGTTTTATCAGATGGATACGCTCCTGTCCCCCAAGCAGTGAATAAACCGGCTGTTGAATATTATTATTCAAATGTACCGGATAAACAATTTCAACATCCGGATGTTTTGCAGTAATATCCAGAATTGCCCGGCAAATGTTGCGGATCGGCTCGCCAAAATTCTCGCGCCGGTGCGCTGTTACCAGGATCAACCTGTGCCCCGGCGGACAAAATTGTCCGGCAAAACCGTTGGATACTTTAAATTTTAATACATAGAGCAGGGCGTCTATGCCGGTATTGCCGGTTATCTGAACATCTGCAGGATCGGCGCCCTCATGAAGCAGGTTTGCTTTATTACCTTCAGTTGGCGCAAAATGATGAGTGGCAATCACACTGATCATTTTCCGATTCGCCTCTTCGGGATAAGGAGAGTAAATATCGCCGGTGCGCAACCCTGCCTCAACATGGCCGACCGCTATACCTTCATAAAACCCGGCTAATGCGCCAATAAATGCCGTAGTCGTATCCCCCTGCACCAAAATCAGATCGGGTCGCACTTGGCTAAACACTTGCTGAAAGCCCCGCATGGCGCGTTCGACGATTTGGGTTAATGTTTGATTTGGTTGCATAATATCCAGATCATAATCCGGGGTAATTGCGAACAATTCCAGCACCTGCTGCAACATTTCGCGGTGTTGTGACGTGGCGACAATGACCGGTTCAATACCCGGACGTTGTTGCAGTTCCATCACCACTGGCGCCATTTTTATTGCCTCCGGTCGTGTGCCGAACACGACCATTACTTTATTATAATTACCAGCCAAATATCAATTCCTTATTCAATGTTTATTTTAGCAGCGTAACGGCTATGGTTTTAACCTGGTCGGCGTACTTTATCATACAGAGATATATACCGCTGGCAACCGGTAACCGATTTCGATCTTTACCGTCCCAGGTAATACGATGTAACCCAGCCTGCCCCGGCCCGTCGTATAGTGTTGCAATATGTCTACCGATTATATTACATATAACAATTTCGACATGCTCGTTGCCAGGTATAGAATACTCAATGGTGGTTCCGGCATTGAAAGGGTTGGGATAATTGGCATAAAGGGCAAATTTTTCCGGCGAATGGATCGATACCTCTAAAGTATCCAGTAATGCAACTGTGCCGTCGCTATCTATTTGCATCAGCCGGTAATAATATTTATTCGGCTGCAGGTTGGTATCCATAAATTCAAATTTTTGCCGGGAGGCCTTGGTGCCGTTACCGGGTATAAACTGTATGGTAACATAATCAAAATTATTGCTGGAACGTTGCACCTGGAAGCCGTAATTATTGGTTTCACTGGCGGTTTCCCATTGTAATACAACATCATTCCCGGTTATCTTGGCGGTAAAACTTTGTAATTCCACCGGCGTAACCGAGGCATTTCCTTCAAATGCCTTGACATAAAAGTCCATCGAACCGGCTACTACATCCTGAACACCATTCCCATTCACATCATCAAGAACCGCAACTGATTTTACCGAGCCGGCAAAACTCTGCGACCAGATCACTGTAGGTGTATCCTTGGAATCTCCACTCAGGCATTCCAGTTTATCATCACCCGTTCCAACCAAACAATCCGGTTTGCTGTCGCCATCAACATCACCAACGGCAGCGACGCTCCACACGTCACCATCGTAAGACTTTTCCCAAATTTTGGCACCATTGCTGCCGGAGAGCAGGTAAACTTTGTTGTCTGCCGAACCCAAAGCGCATTCCTGTTTGTTATCGGAATTGATATCATTAATAGAGGTAATGCAATTAATATTCGAACCGGCGGAAAAAGACCATAACAACGCTCCACCGCTCCCCGAAAGACACAACACCTGGTCATTCATTCCTCCGGCCAGGCAATCCTTTTTACCGTCACTGTTCACATCATTAATAGTGGCAACAACACGGACATCCCCGGAACTATATCGCCATAATTGCCGGCTGCCGCTAACGGATAATTTGCCAGAAATACAATAAACATAATCATCATAAGAAACTGCAAATACATCATCATAACCGTCATTATTCACATCACCGGCATTGGCAACATCTTTAATACCGTCACCGGCGGCAAAACTCCATAAAAGTTGACCGGTACCGGAACTGCCGCCGGAAATACAATAAACATAATTATCGGTACAACCGGCAATACATTCTACCCAACCATCACTATTTATATCATTAATTGAAATTACACTGAAAAAATCACCTCCGCCGGCATAAGACCAGAGTTGCAACCCGCCGTCAGCGGGACTTCCTGAAAAGCAATAAACATTATTATCCGCAGCTCCGGCCAGGCAATCATCCCTGCCATCGCTATTTACATCGGTAATTGCGGCTACATCCCACACATCGGCGCTAACAGAAGCGGACCATAACAAAGAACCGTCAACAGCGCTGCCTCCGTCGATACAATAAACTTTATTATCCGAAACCCCGGCCAGCACATCATCGCAGCCATTTTTATTCAGGTCTGGAATTACAGCAACCGAATTGACATACCAATCTGTAAAATAAGACCAGATAACTGCAGTATCGGCAAATGTTATTGCGGTTATACTAAAGAATAACCCCACGGTAACTAGTAAAATATGCCGGAAATTTTTTATCATTTTATTTCTCCTTTCATAACTAATACTATTAAAAACCAAGTCCGTACCAGAATAAAATCCCCATACGTCTGTCATAATAATTTTTCGCATAAGGATTCTCGTAATCACCTTGCCGCATAATAAAAGTGCCATACAAATATTCCACAAACAGGCTTAATTCCAGGTCTGCCCATGGCTTTATACGGAATCCAAATCCATTATCAATTTTGTTATTCCAAAAATCCCCATTTTTATCAATACCATAATAAGAGACAAAATAGGGATCAAATACAGTTTTATATACCCGCAACAAACGGCTGCCGGCGCGAATATTGGTATAAGATATAAAATTATGCCGGTCACGCTGATAAAAAATGGCATCCGCATAAATTTCATCCCATAAACTCAAGGGTATATGCTCTTTCCAGCTATGTTCTTCCTCATTATCAAAACCATGCCAAAAAAGCAAGCCCCAACGGACATCCTCGTATCTGTCGCCATAAGGATTCGGATATGCGCTGTTCTTGCGACTCACATAAAATCCCCGGATATATTCATAGAACAGAGCCAGGTAGATCTTGGAAAAAAACCGCGCCCGCGCTCCCAGCATCAACTCGGTGCGATTATTCCAGTAATCCCGGTTGGCATCGCTGCCATAGCGTTGTTTTAAATAGATGTCCATTGTTGTTATTTTGGGAAAAGTCAATCTTACACCTTCCAATACCTGGGCTGATGTAATTGTATTGTCTCCTTCCCGCTGAAAATTGATAGTTTCATCATAACATTCAGCAAATAATTTTTTGCCAACATTTATATCTGCAAAAACTACAGAATACAACAATAATTGAAATATAATTCCGGTTAATACCTTTCTTTCGGTATTGCTCCATGCTTGCATATAGAATCCAGTTCTCTTTATGATACGTGTTCCTTCTCCGTTTCCACAACCAAAAATCTTTCGGTTTTATCCCACACCCCTACCTGGTGCCGGCGTGCGTCCAGAATAATCGCTTTGAAAACCACATACAGCCATAACTGGCAATAAGTAAAGTACATAAAAATCGTATAGAGGATATTGAGTCCCGAATCTTCCGCTTCATAAGATAAAACTATAATAATTTCTAATACAAACAATACGAACGCAGACACCCATACTCCAAAATAAGGGCCGGGAACATTTAATGCCACAACACCAAGACTGCTTAAAATAAATAGCGAATGCGACAAGACAATAGCCAACAGGAATAAATAATACAACGCAAACAAGTAAAAGAATTCCATAAGTAAGAATTTGCTTTTAAATTTGAATGTAGCCGGAGCAAACTTGCGTAACACATAGTTATTTCCCCGTACCCAGCGGGTACGCTGCCGCACCCAAACCGCCAGTTTTTCCGGCTCCTGCTCCCAGGTGACGCTTAACGGCACAAACTTAATTTTATAGCCCTTTTCATAAATACGAACGCTGATTTCCGAATCTTCAGTTATGGCTTTTTCGTCCCACCCGCCACACTCTAATAACACGGTTTTACGGATCACATAATTCGTTCCCGGCAAAATAGCCACCCTGGAAGCCTGAAATCGTCCAGCCTGTAAAATCCACTGAAAGGCCATCGTTTCTATATTTATAAAGCGTGTCAGCCAGTTTTTATTACGGTTGATCGTGCGGAACTTGCCGATAACCGCCGCCAGTTCAGGATCATTCTGAAGATATTGCACCAGAATTTTGATCGAATCCGGCTGGGGATTATTGTCCGCATCGTAAATGGCAATAATTTCATGGGAACAATACTGCAAACCCTGGTTTAGCGCGTATGCTTTGCCATGCCCGGTATCGCCGGGTAATGTTACCAGTTTAATGCGCATATCCTTGTCGGCCCGGTTTTGCACCAGTTCCGCTGTGTTGTCGGTCGAAGCATCATTGATAACGACGACTTGAATCAATTCAGCAGGATAATCCAGACGGGATATGCGGTCCAGGGTCTTTTCAATAACCAGCGCTTCATTGCGCGCCGGGATCATGATCGAAACCGGTTTCGGTTTCAGTTCACGGCTGTTAATAACCTGTTGTTCCACATTCACACTGGAACGATACCGGTATCCCGCAATTGTTAAAAATAGCTGGTAAACGATCATCAACCAGGTAATAGAAACACTGACAAGAAACAATAAATCCAGAACGGCATGTGAAAAGGGCAAAATGTTCTCCTTTAATCTGTTGCAATCATTTCCGGCGTCGAACTGAGCTTTTTATATATAATGAAGACAGTACTATACCGGCCAAAGCTCCGAGAATGACTATAAACCCGGAGATGACCATACTTGCATATTTGAGACTCTGTGTGCCTTTGCTTTGGGTATAAAATTTAACATTATGCCTGCCCGCCGGTAAGCGGATGGAATACCCCTGTTCACCGTGTAATGCTTTAACAACAAAATGCGTATCATCCAGGTAAACCTCGCGGGGTTCTTCCGTCAGAATAACGATATTGGGAGTATTGGATTCATATTCCAGTTCGAGGCCGCGTGAAATGGAAGCGGCGGCAAGCAATTCTCCGGATATATCCACCAGCCGCGTATTGGATTTGAAACGTTTAACAAATCGGCTGGTACCATATACAGGTTGTATTTTATGGTGTCCGGGCGGAATGATGACCCGACCGCGATAATATGCCGGCCAAATAACGCCATTTACCAGTATATCTTTATGAGCATCGGCATCCAGCAAGGCATTAACGGTAAACGGGGTTTCCACTTCCCATGCCTCATTTGTTAGCCGTTCACGGGCCGGGCCGGCTAGCACATAAGGAATAACCGGGAAATCTATCTCGTATAGACTGGCTTCAGAATAGATAGCTACACGGTTAAGTATGCCACTGGCGGCCCTTGTCAGATTGTATAATTCTAACCCGGTGGGTTGCCTGGTCGGCGCCAGGGTAATATCCATATCGCGGATCGGCACAACGTTAATATCGAGAACCAGTGAACTGGCTTTCACAAGCGGAGCATAAGCCTGCAATATTTTTACATACCTCTCCGGCCCCAAGGACCACAAAGGCAAAGGATCTTCTATTTGTAAGGTAAATGGATAGGTACCGGCTAATTCCAGCAGCCGCCTCGTATTGATAGCTATACCCTGACCCACGTCCGGTGAAAAAACATTATCCACTGTGGTCAGCATGATCTCCCAATCCTTTTTCTGCTGTTCTTTTAATTGATACAGGAATTCAAGAAAATCCTTGTGCAATTGTATGATGCGGTTTTCCCGGAATAACCAAAACTTGTCCACCGCTGTCTGGTTTAATTTCCAGTAAAATTTGGATTTTTTATCAAATAAAGAAAGGGGATCAAAACCATATTCATCGGCAAACATTTTTCGTGCTGCGTCATTAAAAGGCGTCATGTTTTCCGGTTGTTCAAATCCCTTTGGAGATTCATAATACAATTCAGCGAAATTAATCCCATCCCAGTCATAACGGCTTAAAACCGAGTCTAATTCGGCAAACACTGCCTGCTTGCAGGCTTTAATTTCCAGGGCCATGTTTTTACGCCAGTCGATTTGCGCGTCTCGGCCGGTGGCGGTCTTTTCCCGCCATTCGGGATGCTGCTCCCAAAAGCCATCAGTCACATGCGGCAGTTCAAGCCAAATATAGACCAGCATGGCGTTTTCATGGGCCAGTTCGATGAGCCGTTCATAATCATAAGTATAATTGGCGTAAAAATGCCATCCGGAAACATAAATACGCCGCACCCCATTATTGCGCCATATTTTTATCAAATCTTCAACACTAATATCTTCACGGTCGCCCGGCTCAAAATAAATTTCAACACTGTTACGCCGGATGGTTGGTGCAAAGTTAAAATGCCTCTTCAACAAGTCAATGAAATATGGAAATCGGCCATACCCTTCATTCGTACCCGGATCGAAAAATGTTCCCAGATACAGATAATTTCCATCCCCATATTCGCCACCAATAATTACCGGCCATTCGGAATCAACATCACTGTAATAGGTTTCATAATCGACACTCATGGAGAACGCTTGCAATGAATCGGAAATCTTCCAGTTCATTTCCACTTGCGGATAATATTCATCACGTATCTTTTTGACAATAGTATATTCACCGGTGTATTCCATTCCGATATTATTGCTCAACAGCGATTGTTTTTCGAGGATAATATTCAAGCCGTTTTGCAAAGCATGTATAACAAACAAATTCTGATGCTCACTTAAATTCCGGGCCGCCGCCTGCGGGATAATTAATAAATTGATATTCCTGGGTATTTCTAAAAAAGCAGTTATATTGATCGGTTGAGCATCAATACCCACACTCGCCAGGGCATTAAGAAAATTATATTGATCTCTGCCTGGAACACCGGTAACGCTGCTGTCTAAAACCACAGCCGCCCGCACCGGTAATACGTCAGCATCCATCAGTGACTGGTTGTTGGCGGTAAAAACAGTATTGGATAAAGACGGTACAGAGGGAGTTATCTTGTTTATAGTCTTTCGCCACCATGATGCCGGCCGGTCGGCTACTTTTTCAGCTACAAAGTAACTGCCTTGCGGTATAGTAACCTGTTTCTGTACAACACCATAGAGCAGAGAATCGGAATAACTTTCATTCCTGGTCACTCCGTTTTCATCCACATAAAACTCATGATAATATTCGCCATCGAGACTGAGATCGACCTCGCCCTGACCGCTGATGACATTAAAATTATTATCCCGAACCCGGTTATTAGTATAACACGGCGAGGTAAAGGTATAGCCCATTTGTTTGAGTCCGGGAACGATCTTTTTCAGGGCCGTATGATCGACAAATACATGAAAGAAAAAGCTGGCCACCCCATCGCGAATTGCCAAGTTGTTGCGCGCCGCTTGCAGCATGGGGCCGGGATCAGGCGACTCCAGGGGGATATAACCAAGATTCTCCGGAATGACCTTGCCGCCTGAAGTGTGTCGATAGATCATATAGGGTAATAGCTGGTCGGAACCGTGTAAATCCACGGTCTGGCGGCGTTCATACGCGGTGCTGAAAAAAGTATTGATCACCGGGTAATCGAGCTGTGAGGCGGCATAGTGAGGTGTTTCCCACACTAACGGATACAAGCCGTTTTTCCTCAATTCGTTTAAACCGGTTTCAATTTTCTGGCGGACATATTCGCGGGAATCGGCAAACAATGGCCTGGAGGTCATTCCATCCCAAAACTCATAATCCGCAGTGGTCTCGCCACGGAATTGGTGCGTGGAACCATGCATTACCACAGTTCCGCCAGATTTTTGCATGAAATTGATTGCCTGCACAAATTTCGGAATATCCGATAGTGTTGCCGCGGTATTGGATTCCGGATCGAGGTAATAGGGTACCAGGGAAACGGAAAATAGTGCATCCTGCGATTTAAGGTACCTGGCTACACTTTTCATGGCGTCAATATCGGATAACGGACTAATATCTTCTATCCTGACCATGGCCAGCTTTTTAGGTTTATGATCCTCTCGAACTATTTCATGCAGCAGATCGCATAACACAATATAACTCCCGCCTTCCGTTACAAAAGCTGTCGGCAAGTCTGCAAAATACCATAAATTACCGCAATGTACAACGTAAGGTAGAACACGGGTGCCGTCGGTCATTTCTGCCATAATTTTGCAGCGGGATGAATCACTGACCGATATCACATCATAAGTTGGATCGATTCTGGGCAGTTCGTATCCCTTGTAGTTGACACGAGTAACCAGGGAATCATTTGCTGTTTGTATATAGGTAAACCGGTAACGATTAGCAGTCGAATTACCCAGATACTGGTCAATCCCATAATGGACCCAACATATTGTACCCCGGTACTGGCGGAGGTCACGCAAAACCCCGGCCGGTATGGTGAATGCCGGATCAACCCCCACAAAAAATACCACATCTATACTATCCAATGGTATATAAAAATTGTCGTCTTTATCATTTAAAAAATGCAGTTCTACGCTGGTTTTAAAATGGCTCAACAAGCTGGCAACCTGTCGGGCGTCATTTTCTCCCCTGCCGTCACAAAGCACCAGGATTCTCTTTTGTGGTACATAATCCAGCGCCGGAGCAATATCGCTCCAGGCGCGCAGGGAATCCAGTAAATGGGTATCATAAACATCAATATTCTCAAAACCACTTTCTTTGGCATTTATTATGGTTTGCGAAAGCAATTCTGCATTCACACGAACACCGGGAAAAGATGTAATTTCCACATGGGCTATGGCGTTGCTTCTGGAATCAATTTGCTGTAGTACAGTATAAGCAGCGCTGCGAATCCATTCCGGGGTAAATACAACATCATTATTATGCAAACTAGCCCATTGCTGCCACATCAATTCAACATTCAGCCAATCGGGCCTAAATTCATTATCTAAAATTCTGTTCAGATCAAAACCGGTCTTACTCATCTGTTCGCGGGGTGACATTATGGAACCATTATCATGAATACTAGCTACAGTGGTAATACTGGCAATTTTTTTATAAGAATGAATCAAGCCGACCGTTTGCGTTATAGTTTCATTAAGACCATCAGCAGAGATCGTCGGAGTACTCTGTGAACCCCGGCAATAATCACAATAACAGTGATTACCGTTCCAGGTAATGATCGGTTCGGCAATATCAATACCGTCAAGGTCTTTATAATTTTTCATCAAGTCACGGATAAAACCGAGCCACCACGTTCTTACTGCCGGGGTTGCCGGACAGAGAGGATAATTATCCGATGTGAGTTGGTAATCGCTTCCATCCTGGTTTTTAATACGCCATTCCGGGTGTTTTTCCCAGGCAGCTTTATGCAGAAACGCCGGAATCCAGGCAATAACCTGCATATCCTTTTCATGCGCAGCTTTGAGGATATATTTTAATAAATCGAGTTTACCATAATCAGCTACTGTATTAAGCGTATATGTGGTTTTATATTTTGCTCCATAAAGAGGATCGTATGCTTTAAAATATATTGTATTAATGCCATGCCTTTTCCATTGATCGGTCAGTTCTGCTGCCATTTGTTCAATTTTTAATGGAGAATTGTAATAATAAGAGGGGTCGAACCGAACTGCATTGATCCGGTTGGGTTCCGGATCGAGCGATAGATTAATATTTTTTGCGCTTACTCTATTAATTTGAACTATTAACAGGCATGATAAAATGAAAATATTACTTTTAAAATAAATCTTGTAACCAAACCATTGCCAATATGTCATTTCAACCCTTTAATATTAATATACACCCAAATTTATATATAAATTATACAACAATTTGTATATAGTACTGAAAAATATGTTCATCATAATAACTCTTTTCTTGCTTTGTAAAATTCCCCACCAAAAAACATATTATCTTACATATTCATTTAATATACAGTAACTTTACAGCTATCAAATTTCAACCACAATATGAACCGGTTCCATATAAAGGCAAAGCTTTTTATGCAAAAACAATACCACTTTCCATATCATCATACTCAAATCAGGAAATCTAAACTCATAAATCTATTTTACTTACAAACAATGCAAAAAGTTGTTCTCCGGAGCATGTATTCTCCGGGTTTTTTAATTACATAAAAGACACTAATTACAATTTCGTAAGTGACAATATTTGTTACTAATGGAAAAAAGAAACATTATTTTCTCCAGTTAATATCCCACTTTACTACAATTATCAGAAAAAATAATCCATAGATAGACGTTGTCAAATATTTCAATTAAATCCAGTTGAAAGAATGAGTAATATTGGATAAATTAATTGTTTTTTTTTACATGCTATAATGAATTTATAAACTTTTTCACAAAAAATATTCCAGGACCTGGCTTATGGAACAAAAAAGCAAATTTGAAAAAAACCTTTACGATCTGTTCACTAAAACCCCGGAAATCCCTTTGCATAATGAGGATAGCTATGTGATTTTCAGTGATCTGCATTTGGGCGACGGCGGCGGCAAAGATGATTTTGCTAAAAATGCCAAATTATTTAAAAAGATCCTCAAATCATTTTACTGGAAAAAAGAATTTAACCTGGTACTGAATGGGGATATTGAAGACTTGCAAAAATTCACCTTGCATTCTATAATTACCCGCTGGAAAAAAGTATATTCTTTATTCAAAAAATTTCAGGCTGCAAATAAACTAATTAAAATAATTGGCAACCATGATTACAACCTTGTTTTTATAAACAAACGCTACCCACTAAAGATTCACCAGGCAGTCAAACTCAATTATCAACAGTATAACCTTTTCCTGTATCATGGTCACCAGGCTCACCACTTTTTAGAAAAATATAATACCTTATTTGGTTATATCGTTCGCTTTATTATTAAACCTCTTGGTATAAATAACTACTCAACCGCTTATGACAGCAAAAAAAAATTCCAGGTCGAGAGTAACGCCTATCGTTTTTCCAGTAAATTTAAATTGATTTCCATAATCGGGCATACTCATCGCCCGCTCTTTGAGTCGCTATCCAAAGTCGATACTATAAAATTTGAAATAGAAAAATTATGCCGTGTATACACAACTGCCAGCATACAGGGTAAAGCAGAAATCAAAAACAAAATCGCTCTTTTAAAAGAGGAAATGCTCTATTTTAATAATAAAAATCCCAAATTAGGCTTGCGCAGCAGTTTGTACAACAGCAACATGCTGGTTCCCTGCCTGTTCAACTCCGGCTGCGGCGTTGGCAAAAGAGGTATCACTGCCCTTGAAATCTCACAAGGCAAGATTTTTCTCGTCTACTGGTTCAATGGTAATAAAAACCAGAAATATAATGAATATAACGTTCACCAGCCCGAACGGCTCGGCCAAACCGATTTTTACCGCCTCATCATCAAAGAAGAAACGCTGGATTATATCTTTGCCCGCATAGAATTATTAAGCTAATATAAAAGAGACTCTAGATTGTTTGTAGGGGATAGTTCTCAAATTCACATAAGATTATAATTATTAAAAATCAGCTTCAAAGAATATGTTTACTGTAAAGTTAGGTCAATTCGGGTTTTTTTGATAATAAATTACTATCGGTAAAATAAGGATGATTATTCTCGACAGCTATACTGAAATCTTTTAAAGATAACAGCCAACCGGTTAAATTACCCACTGAAAACCACCTGGATCCAAACTTTTACCTTATCAAAGTGCAGGGAATTCTGTTCCTTGTCATAACCCGTGGAAATATATACAATATCAGGATTAAAATCAATTACCTGATTACAAAATTTTCCCCTGAAATTTTATATTTAAGGATTGTATAACCGAAGTAGATTTACTTGCAAACCTGCCGGTGATCACACAGATTTATGACCTTTCACTTTATTTGTTTGGTAAAAACAGTATTTTAACAGCAAGTACAATCGGTTTTAAAATACGAAAAAAGTGGTTGCGTATTACGTACCAGGACTTTATATTAATACGTATTTTTTATAGAGGCAATATGGATACGAAATTGACTTTAAAACTCGATAAAGAACATATCAATAAAGCAAAGGAATATGCTGCCAAACAAAAAACGAGTTTATCTGCGCTGGTAGAAAAATACTTTGCATTTTTATCGGATACGGAAGCTGACAAAAAAAGCGAACTAACGCCTGTAGTAAAAAAACTATCCGGCGTCATCAAACTTGATCCTGACTTTGATCTCAAACGGGAAAAAGCTGCAAGACTTTTGGAAAAATACAAGTGAAACACCATGTATTCATTGATTCGGACATCATTCTCGATGTTCTGGCGAACAGAGAACCATTTTACCAGTCTGCCGCTGCGCTTTTCTCATTGCTCGAAAGTAATAAAATTAAAGGATTTACATCTGTAATTGTTTTTGTCAACATTCATTATTTATTAAGAAAACAGGTTTCCGGTGAACAAACAAGGACCTACCTCAATTATTTAAAAACATTGCTGCAAATTCTTCCTGTCGACGTCCGCACAATCGAATTAGCGCTTAATTCATCTTTTCCTGATTTTGAAGATGCTGTACAGTATCATTGCGCGAAACAAAATGGACTCGAATATTTTATCACTCGTAATAAAAAAGACTATGACCAGGCCGAAATCCATATCCTGAACGCTTATGAATACATGGCAATGCTGCAAACTCTGGCTTCTAATTAACCGGCTATGCCAATCTTGTCAGGAAAAGACCAAGATATAACACCGGATTATTCTCAATTTCAGGACCAACCACACCACATTTTTCAATAAATTGGTATGCTGTAACACCGGCTGCCGGATAATCCATCACTCTTGCTTTTGAGAAGCCGCCTTCATATCCATAGAAAACACTTCCCACAAATGATGATCCAAATCCTGAAAACTCCAACCATACATCCAGCCGTTGTCGCTCGGCTCATTATATTTTTCAGCTCCGGCGGCAAACGCTTTATTGACCAGATCATCGACCTTTGCCCGGCTTTCAACCGACAAGGCCAGAATGACTTCAGAACTCCTGGTCGTATCCGGTATCTCTTTATTGGTAAAAGACCGAAAAAACTTTTCCGTCAACAGCATGGCGTAAATATCATTATTTACCACCATACAGGCGGCATTTTCATCGGTAAACTGTGGATTAAAAGTGAAACCAAGCTCGCTGAAAAACTGTACCGACTTGAGTAAATCCTGCACCGGCAGGTTAACGAATATCTTTGTAGGGTTATTCATACTCACTCTGCTTTCTCCGGCAGTTACCGGCTTGAATCCTGACCTTTTTTAATTGTCTCCATGTAACTGCCGCCTGCAAAAGGAATATTCCTGCTCCGGCGCCGATATTTTCGGGATATGCTTATTTTGCAACAATCACATTATTCGCATCGGCGCGAATGACCGTCAACACCCCGCCGTTACCCAGGGGCCGCCATGACCATCCCTGCGCGGACGGGTCCGGCAATTCCGGCGCCGGTTTGTAATTTAACAACACCTGGGCCGGTTTTGCCGTCAGCCTGAGGGTCTCTGTTCCCGCATTATCAAACGTCCGGTAAAAAATCAGCGCCTTGCTAATATCGACGCCGTGAATATCCTGCGCCAGGGTCTTGTTGAAATTTGGCGCATAATCCGCCTGGCTGATGACCGAGGTTGAATGCAAAATATGGTTGGCGTTGGCGGGTGCAAGTTCAGGTTTAACCGCCATCGCCCGTAAAAAATGCCGCACATAGTCGCCATAACCATCGGTCAGCCATACCTCGTCGCGGGGATAGCAATTCTTGCCGTCATTATCGACCATATAGGTCGCCCACAATAACTGCCGGATAGCGTTTTCAGTATAGTTATTCTTGCCGCTCAGGGCATCATACATTAATTCCGCCGCCGCCTGCCGCGATGAATGACTGTTGCCGGGGGTTTGATAGGCAGTCTGCTCATTAACAACAACCACGCCATACTTGGCCCAGTCCTTATTTCCCAGCTTTTCATAAACCCAGGCGAAAATACCGGCGACCTGCTTTTCCCAGTCCGGGAATATTATCTTGTTCTCCATCATATAACGGGCAAAGGTAACAGCGTTGATCTGCGTATCGGACCAGCCGGGGATATCCTCAAAAAACGGTCCCCATTTATTGGTTTGCAAAGGGAATTCTTGCATCCAGTCCAGAATAATAGAACGGGCCTGTTCATACTGCTCAACCTCCCCCAGATTCAGATCGATCAGTTTTTCAAAAAGCTGCAAGGTTCCCACCCAATTGGTAGTATACGATGATAAACCGGTTACATCATGATCGCCATAATTTCTTTTTAATACACCAACTTCTCCGGTCAGGGCGTTCACTTTGAATGGTAGTGGGGAAAAGTCATTATCTCCCAGCTCGGTATGTTTGGCCAGGGTATTGGCAATTTTTATGGCGGCATTGATATAACCCTGATTGCCGGTCATTTTAAACATATCCACCTGTTCATCGCCAAAGGCACCGGCTTTATCCGGCTGGGTGTAGCCCTGGCCAATGACCATGTCGCCGTCATAGCGGCCGGAATAGATCAGGCAATTATAGGGAAAAGGAATATTCGGCCAGACTGCATCCGTGGGCGAAAGAGAATGGGATAAATAATAATCGGCAATGAATTTCATATTCTCCTTGACCTTTTCATTGCCGCTATATTGGTAAAGCAGCCGCCAGGCAGACAACGCCATAGCCAACTGATCCCCGCCGATGCCGCGCCGGTCGTTAATGCCGGGCCGCCAAACCTGGTGGTTCATATAATACGGCAGGCCGTTCATATCGGTACGCATAGTATCCCAAAAACTCCAGACCGCGTTAATAACAAAATCAAACGCCTGCCCTGGTTCAGCGCCAACCCAGGATACAATTTTACCCTGCGCATCAGTTTTAATGGGATGAAAAACCAAAAAACCTGCACGGGTTCTATCATAATAGTGTGTTTGCGCTAAAGTTGTGGTAGCAAAAATCATTACCAGTATAACCAATACCAATTTACACATGCCGGTACACTTTTTCATACGACCCTCAGCATTAAAATGTGATTATTGAAACAGGCAGCTATATATTTTATAATAGCAATAAAACTATTCGATGCCGTCTGCGGCGGCCTACAGTTCATAAAGGGACTGCTCTCCAACTCTTGTTGAATCAGAGCAACCGGCAAGCGAGCGCTAACAACCTGGCTTTTACATTCTGCAGCTCAGACCGGGGATGATCCCCGGTCCGCACATTAAAACCTCACATATTGTCCGGCCTTTTTCGCTTTGCAGAATTATTGCTCGTCCAGGGGCCAAGCCCCGGCGCGATTAATATTTGTGTAATAGACTCTTATTCTCTAACACCAAACTCTTATTTTACAGTCTTTAAACTGATCGCCAACCCGCCGCCGGGGGCCAGGGTAAATATTTTTACCGTTTCATTCGTAACTATCATTTCTTCAATTTTTATGTCCCGTGGATTATCACGGTAATGAGCCCTGGGGCCATCCTGGTATATTTTAGCCTGGTAATTGACACCTGCCGGCAAGAAATTAAAAATGACTTCAATATCCCGTTTGTTCTCATCCGTAACGCTGCCAATAAACCAGTTGCCGGTGCCTCTTTCTTCCCTGGCTATAGTTACAAAATCACCAACCTCGCCATTCAACACTACCGTCTGCTCCCAGTCCACACCAACATCCCTGATGAACTGGAAAGCGGGCTGTCCCTCATAATTCTCCGGCAGATCACACGCCATTTGAATGGGACTGTAAATAACCACATAAAGCGCCAATTGCTGCGCCAGGGTGGTATTTACCTGGTTATTGGGCTTGCTGGCAATAGCAATATCAAAAACGCCGGGGGTAAAATCAATCGGACCGGCCAGCATTCTGGTAAAGGCAACAATGGAAATGTGTTCGGGCAGGTTACCGCCATCGGCAGACCAGGCGTTATACTCCTGACCCCGCAAACCTTCCCGGGATATGGCATTGGGATATGTCCTGCGAGTTCCGGTATCCATTATAGGTTCATGCACGTCTACAGCAATCTGGTATTTTGCTGCCGTTTCGTAAACTTTTTGATAATGCCGCACCATCCATTGGCTGTGATGGTGTTCGCCATTGGGGATGATTTTACCGACATAGCCTGTCTTGACGGCATGGATGCCCAGACTTTGCATAAGAGTATAGGCTTTTTCCAGTTGTTGTTCATAGGTACGCGGAGCAGAAGAGGTCTCGTGGTGCATAATGATATCCACACCCTTTTCTTTGGCATAACGCACTACTTCAGGCAGATCGTAATCAGGATATGGCGTTACAAAATCAAACACACCTTCCCGATCCTCAAAACCGACCCAGTGCTCCCAGCCGGTATTCCAGCCTTCGACCAATACACCGCCAATATTGTTCGCCGCTGCAAAATCGATATATCTTTTGGCATTAGCTGTGGTCGCGCCGTGTCTGCCGCTGGCCATATCCCAGGTGGCTTTGTCGATATGCATTTCCCACCACACACCCACGTACTTTTGGGGTTTGACCCAGCTAACGTCGCCAATCTTGTTGGGTTCATTGAGATTGAGAATCAACCTGGAGGTAATCAAGTCCTTAGCCGATTCACTAATTTGTATGGTACGCCAGGGTGTTTTAAAAGGCAGCGCCCGCTTGACCTTGTACCCCAATCGTTCCGAACCCACCAGCGCGCTCGTCATGGATAAACTCACCGGATTTATTTTGAGGGTAATTCCGGCATAATCCAGCAGGTCAGCTTCATGGAAACTGAGATACAATCCGTTGTCGGTACGCATGGTTACAGGGGTATTAACGGCATTTTCAGGTATGCAAGATGTGTTAACCAGGGCGCTGCCGTTCATTTTCTGGGCGTCAATTGCGGAAAACCGGGTGGTATAGTACGGATGCTCATAACTATCCCAGTCCCCTGGGCACCACCACACAGTATGATCGGCAGTCAGTTTAAATTGGGTATTTTCATCCATGATGATCAAACTGTCGACGCCTTTTTGTTGCGGAAATTCGTAGCGGAAACCGATGCCGTCATCATGCGCCCGGAAATAAATATTTAATTTTCGTTTGGGAGCATTGATCTCCTGCAATCTCACAATCAATTCATTATAATTATTGTTGACCACCCGTTGCTCGCCCCAGGGCATTTCCCAGGTTTCTGCAAATGACGTGTTAGCCGCTCCTATCAATTTGAAACCATTGGCCATCGGCGCCTGGTCTTTGAATTCGAATCCCAGTGAGGAAGTATCGATAACGGCTTTGTCCTTATAATTCACAAGGTATACCGGCGCACCGTTTTTATCGAGTTGAAAAGCGACCAGAATATTGCCGGACGGTGAAGTGACGGTCGTATTTTGTGGAGTAGTTTGTTTCGAACAGCCGGTAATGCTGATTAAAAATGACAAGAACAGTAGTAAATACAGATTTTTGTTTTGCATTTTGCCTCTCTCCCGTTTATTTAAAAAAGATTCCATTTGCACGGCCGTAACATGTTTATTCCGCGATTCATACTAAAAAGCGCCTGATGTTAAACCTGCCAAAATGTTACCGGCTTGCCATGTCGGTTAAATTTAAACCTTTAAGTAAAATTTACAAAACAATTGCCTGATTAACAAATATTAATAATCTGTTTTATTATATTGAGGTTCCGGTAAGGGCGACCCGCTGGGTCGCCCTTTCATATGATCGACCCTGGGTTGTGCCCCGGGTCGGACAAGCATCGGGGGCTGCGCCCCCGAAAAATAAACTGCCCGCACCAGTATAGCTCGACTCTGCCAAATCCCGGTCGTCGAGTAATCCAGCCAAGCCTGACGAGACCGGACGTATCGAGACGTACCGTGATGACCCAATGATCGACCCAGGACACAGCCCTGCCATTAGTAACGTATCGGAGCCAAGCCCCGGCGCGATCAGCCGGATAAACAAATTCCGGCATTGCCACGACCTTCAGGTCGTGGAGTAAATAATGCAAAAACAGGGCTTTAGCCTAAATTATTGTTAGACTAAAGTCAGTTCAATATAATTATATTTACCACGTCATAAATGACGTGGCCTCGACATTGGACATTTTAAGAAAAAAATAATGTATGTTGCATAATTCACTTGACATTACATATATTATTTTGTATCTTCCAGCATTACATTTAATTTGGAGGATACTATGTCTACAAAAATTTCTGAAGAAATATTAAT
>JAKQIY010000041.1 GCA_029561455.1 bacterium | reverse complement strand
CGGGACGTATCGAGATGAGCGATGATTGTGCTGCCAGGTTCCACCCCTAACGGGGTTGCGAGTTTTTTATTTGTTTGCTATAAACATTCCACCCCTGACGGGGTTTAGCCTGTAGGTTGTGCCTGTGGCCCGGTAGAATATTAGTGTGGTCCACCTGGGGTATGGGTCTGCTTTAAAGAAAATCCTGTAACTTTTAACCTGACCGGGTATGTGCCGGATTTGCGGCGAGTTGGGCTGTACTTTTTCGCGCATAAATCGTCACCCGGCGGCTACAGATCCTTGTTCTAAATATCAAGTTAGTAACAACGTAATTTAATATTCTCTCAAAAAAACCCCTCACCTCTTTTAAAAATGCCTTGACTCTTTGGCAAATATTCGCTAAAATTATTTTGATAAACCACAAGTTACTCACTAAAAATGAGGGGTATACATGGCTTACGATAGTAAAGGTACGCTGAACAAGGTGATGCTGATCGGCAGACTGGGTCAGGACCCGGAATTGAAATACACTGCTTCGGGTATTGCAGTATGTAATCTGTCCATTGCCACCAACACATCCTGGAAAGGTCAGGATGGCGCTATGAATGAAAATACGGAATGGCACCGGGTCATTCTGTGGCGCAAACAGGCGGAAATGATCGAAAAGTACGCTAAAAAGGGTCACCGGGTTTACGTTGAAGGACGCGTTGTCAATCGCTCCTGGCAGGATAAAGACGGGGTTAAAAGATATACGACAGAAATCCAGGCCGATAGTATTCAACTTTTGGAAAGCCGCGGCTCCCGTGATGATAATTCTGCCCCGGAAGCGCCGCCGCTGCCGTCAGAACCACAATTTAACGAACCGGATCAAAACGATTCCGACGATTTACCGTTTTAATAACGGATTTACACTTTTCATCAATACCTTAAAATCCGGGACCACAATCCCGGATTTTTTTATTTCACTTTTTTATCACCCGAGTTTAAAATAAATCAAAACTCTCCTTCCAGGTTCTATTTCTCATAATCTTTATAGTTATTAAGCATACGTCTGATACCGTTGGTAATTTGTCTGCAATCATAAAATCATTTCTGTGTGTTCACTGCACCCTCTACGGTTAAAAGAAAAAATTAGCTTCTGGTTCCCAATCTCCCGATTGGGAACCCGCTTGAATTACTACTCTCAACGTTCGATGGGGGCTTGCCCGGACATTGCTTGATTCCGATCCTTTGCTTTAATAAATTCTGTCCTCATTCAAGATATTGTTTTGCACCGGGCAAGACCCCATCCTACCAAAATTTTTTCAGGCATAAAAACCTGGTGGCTGATCCTGCAAATTCTGCTTGTTTCCAAATGAAAAATTGTTCAAATTCACTTTATTGAAATTTTGCTGAATACAGGATTATATGATCGAAACCCGATATAACAACCTGCTTATCGGTATTGCCGGCGCATCCGGGGCGGGTAAAAGCTATTACGCTGCCAAATTCCTTGCCGGATTGAATAGCGCGGCTACCGCGCTTTGTATTGATTCCTATTATAAAAAACAAACTCATCTGCCCATGGCCGAACGGGTAAAACAAAACTATGATCATCCCGCTGCGCTTGATTTTGCCCTGTTACACAGTCATTTACAAAATCTGCAAAACGGTATTGCAATCGCTCGTCCGGTTTATGATTATTCCATACATGACCGTACTGCGCAAACTGAAATTGTAAATCCAGCTCCGTTTATCTTTATCGAAGGGGTTCTGTTGTTTGCCTATCCCCCGCTATTGGATTTGTTTGACTATAAAATTTACATCGACACGCCGCCGGATATATGTTTCATTCGCCGCCTGCAGCGCGATACCAAAGAAAGAGGGCGAACTGTGGAATCCGTAATCGAACAATATATGAACAGCGTGCGGCCAATGCTTAACAATCATGTCTTCCCATACAAAAACAAGGCGGATGTTATCGTGAACGGCGAAAATTTTGACCAGGCCGCTTTTACAACTATTCTTGAACAGATCAGTACATTGAGGTAACCATGCCAAACATTGGCAAAATTATGGTTTATGCCGGTCTGGCCATTGCCCTGGCCGGAATTGTGGTTCTAATCCTGAATCGTTTCGGTATTCATTTGGGTCGGCTGCCGGGCGATATTGTTTACAAAAAGGGCTCCACCACTGTGTATTTTCCGGTTGTTACGTGTATTGTTTTATCGGTACTAGTGTCGTTGCTGCTTTGGTTATTTAAAAAATAAATCTTTACAGGAGCATTCCATGTTAAGTATCGCCCCCACAGGATCCGGCTGGATCGAAGTTATTTGCGGCAGCATGTTCAGCGGTAAAACCGAAGAGCTGATCCGGCGGCTGAAAAGAGCGGAAATCGCCCGCCTTAGAGTTATCACCTTTAAACCCAAAATCGACACCCGGTTTTCTCTGGATCAGATCGTTTCGCATAATGAACAAAAGAAATCTTCCATTCCGGTCGGTTCGGCCAAAGAAATATTGGCGCTGGCTAAAAACGCCGATGTGGTCGGCATTGACGAAGCCCAGTTCTTTGACAACGCCCTGGTCGATGTGTGCCAGGAACTGGCAAATCACGGCAAACGGGTGATCGTGGCCGGTCTGGATCAGGATTATCGGGGCAAGCCTTTTGAACCTATTCCGCAGTTACTGGCGGTGGCTGAATATATTACCAAAACCCTGGCTATTTGCGTCAAATGCGGCGCTCCGGCCAACCGTACCCAGCGTTTGATTCAGGATCCCAACCGGGTTGTGGTAGGTTCGTCCGAGTTATATGAAGCGCGTTGTCGTCATTGTCATGAAATTTATAATAATTCCACACCTGAAGGAGATAATAACAACTTATGAAATTATTTGGACTGACTGGGATTGTTTTATTGCCGGCGTTAGCCTGGCTGTTTTCTCAAAACCGCAGAATAGTAAAATCCCGTGTACTTGTCTGGGGTGTGGCGTTACAATTTTTATTTGCGGCAATTATTTTGAGTGAATCCGTTCTTTCCTGGGTCGGTATGCTGATCCTGTCGTACCTGATACTTTTATATATTTTTTCGCCACAGTTACTTGAAAATAAAACTCGGTTGCAAACAGTAACCAGAGGAATCTTGCTGTTGAGCGCGGCGCTGCTGGCAAGCGCCGCTTTTTATTATATGGACAAAGCAGAAACGGCCTTATTCCTTATTACCTTTATTTCGGTTGGTATAATTACTTTTCGGCTTTTCAAAAAAGGCGCCTGGAGTAAATACCTGTTTGCGGCAACATTGCCGGCTGTTCTGGGAGTGTTGGTGCAGCGCGGTATTTATGGTAAACAGGTATTCGCCTGGTTTTCCGATCTGGTCACAAAATTTTTAAAATTTGCCGACAAGGGCAGTATGTTTTTATTCGGTAACCTGGCGGATTCCGCCTATTTCAGCCAATACGGCTTTCAGTTTGCATTTACGGTGCTGCCGATCATCATCTATTTTTCCGCCATCATGTCCATTCTTTATTATTATGGTATTATGCAGGCGGTCGTAAAAATGATGGCAAAATTCATGAAATGGACTATGGGTACGTCGGGTGCAGAGACCTTGTCCTGTTCGGCAAATATTTTTGTCGGCCAAACCGAAGCGCCGCTGCTTATCAAACCTTTTCTCAACGATATGACGGAATCAGAAATCCATGCGGTAATGGTGGGCGGTTTTGCCACCATTGCCGGCAGCGTGCTGGGCGGGTACATTGGTTTAGGTGTCGATGCCGGTCACCTCATCACCGCCAGCGTCATGTCCGCCCCGGCTGCCCTGGTTATGGCCAAGCTATTGTTGCCGGAGACAAAACTTTCCCAAACTGCCGGCGATGTGACCATGCCGGATATTAAACGCGCCGATAACCTGCTCGACGCCCTCACCCAGGGAATAACCGACGGCCTGAAACTGGCCGTAAACGTTGGCGCCATGCTGATAGCCTTTACCGCCCTCATCGCGCTGGTCAACTCGTTTTTTGGCTTTTTTGACCGCATGATCGATGGCCGGCTGCTGGGCGGCGCTATCAATGCAATAACCGGCGAATATTCCGGATTTTTCCCCGGCAGTTTAAAAACCCTGTTCGGCGCTTTATTCGCACCCCTGGCTTTTGCTATGGGCGTGCCCTGGGGAGAAGCAGCTGCCGTAGGGAATCTTATGGGTATAAAAATTTCCCTCAATGAAATGCTCGCCTATGTTGAACTGGTCAAACACATCAATGTGGGCGATCTCTCTAACCGCTCGGTTATCATTGCCACCTATGCCTTGTGCGGGTTTGCCAACTTTGCCTCCATCGGTATCCAGATCGGCGGTATCAGCGCATTGGCGCCCAATCGCAGACCCGATATTGCCCGCGTAGCTTTTCGCGCCATGTGCGGCGGCGCCTTGGCGTCGTGGTTAACCGCAACAATTGCAGGATTGATTATTTAATATGTTACTGAAAAACAAAGTCCAAGAATCTCTCGAATATATTCGTCCTCTGATACCCTTACAACCGGAAATCGCCGTTATTTTGGGCTCCGGAATGGGAGCTTTTGCCGATTACCTTGAGAATACCGTGACGATTGCCGCCGGTGATATTCCTCATTACCCGGTCTCCACTGTGCCGGGCCATGCCGGCGCCTGGCGTATCGGCAATAAAAACCACATCCCGGTAATATGTATCCAGGGCCGGGTGCATTACTATGAAGGATACACCCTGGAACAAGTTTCTTACCCGGTGCACCTTTTAGCCGGACTTGGAATCAAGACGCTTATTGTAACTACCGCCTGTGGCGGGTTGAATCCCGATTTTCGGCCCGGGGATATGATGCTGATCCGTGATCATATCAATTTTGGTTTTGGCAATCCCCTTATCGGCCGGCCGGAAAACCTGCTTGGGCCGTGGTTCCCCGATATGTCCGAACCCTATGATTCTGCTTTACAGGAAATTGCCTTGTCCGCCGCCGCCGAAAAGGGAATACAGTTGCAGCGGGGAGTGTTTTGTTGGGTAACCGGCCCCAGTTACGAAACCGCTGCCGAGGTACGCATGTTGCGCAAACTGGGCGGCGATGCCGTATCCATGTCCACCGTACCGGAAGTCATTGTCGCCAATCAGCGGCATATCCGCACTCTGGGTATATCACTGATCACCAACATGGCGACGGGACTGGCTGCCGGTAAACTGACCCATCAGGAAGTGACGGATATGGCCCATTTAGCGGGCGAAAAGCTGAACGCCTTGCTCGATGCAATAATCAGGAAAATGTCTTGATAAAAGTGTTTGTTTTATGAGTCCTTCGCAATACAATAAAAAAGTACAGTTATTAAGCGATATTATCGATGCCGCCACCGGCCGGGTAACCTGCGACCTGGTTCTGCACAACGCCCGGGTGATCAATGTTTATACCTGTGAAACAATCGAAACCGATGTCGCTATTCTGGGCGATACAATTGTCGGCCTGGGTTCTGGTTACAAGAGCAAAAACCAGGTGAATTTGCGCGGTATGTACCTGGCCCCCGGGTTTATCGACGGTCATGTGCATATTGAAAGCTCGATGGTGGAAGTGCCGCAATTTGCCCGCGCCGTGGTGCCGCTGGGCACCACCTCCGTGGTTGCCGATCCGCATGAAATAGCCAATGTGCTGGGCTACGAGGGTATCCGTTATATGATGGATTCCAGCAAGTATAATCCCCTCAATGTCTTTTTCATGATGTCGTCGTGTGTTCCTGCTTCTCCGTTGGAAACCGCCGGGTCCGAACTGCGGGCGTTTGATATTTTCCCGTTCCTGCGCGAAAAATGGGTGCTGGGGCTGGGAGAAATGATGAATTACCCTGGCGTGCTTGATAACGATAAAGAAGTGCTGGACAAGCTTAAAATCAGCGGCGATAAACGTATAGACGGCCACGCCCCGGGAATGACCGGTATGGATCTCAACGCCTATATAGCTGCGGGAGTTGCATCGGATCATGAATGTACTACAGTAAACGAGGCGCGCGAAAAGCTGCGGCTGGGCATGTCCATCATGATCCGCGAAGGCTCGGGCAGCAAAAACCTGCTTGACCTGTTGCCGTTAATTAACCATGAAAATGAACGCTTTTGTTTTTTCTGCACCGACGACCGCCACCCCAACGACATCCTCGAACAGGGACATATCAACTTCATGGTCAAAACCGCCCTGCAAACAGGCCTCGATCCCTATATTGCAATCCGTATGGCCGGTTACAATACTGCCGAATATTTCGGTTTACGCAAGCTGGGCGCTATCGCTCCCGGCAAAACTGCGGATATGGTGGTGTTTGATAACTGGCAGGATTTTAATATCCGCCAGGTGTACAAGAACGGCGCGCTGGTTGCGCAAGACGGCGCGGCTATATACGAGGTTCCGGCCAAACCGGAATATCCGGTGCGCAGTTCGGTCAATATCAAATGGCTGGAGGGCGATGAATTCAATATCCCCGCGCAGGGCGACCGCTGCCGGGTTATCGGCATTATGCCGCACCAGATCACGACCGAATTGCTGGAAATGGATTGCACCAGGGAAAATGGCCTGGTCGTATCCGATCCGCAAAGAGACATCTTGCGGCTCTACGTGCTGGAACGACACCGCGCCTCCGGCAAGATTGGCAAAGGGCTGCTCAGGGGTTTTGGCTTGAAACGCGGCGCTATAGCGTCATCCATTGCCCATGACAGCCATAATATAATTGTTACCGGCATACATGATCACGATATTTTTAAAGCGGTTACTACCATCAATAAAATGGGCGGTGGCATAGCCATTGTCAACGACGGCCAGGTACTCGAAACGCTGGAACTGCCCATCGCCGGGCTCATGTCCAACCAGCCATTGGAAGAGGTTAGTATAAAAACCAAAGCTCTCATCCAAGCAGCTCGCTCGTTGGGCGTTACTGCCGATGATCCGCTCATGACCCTGGCCTTTATGGCGCTGCCGGTCATTCCCAAACTCAAACTAACTGATAAAGGCTTGGTCGATGTGGAGAAATTTCAGCATGTGCCGCTGTTTCTGTAATTACCCTTCCCATTTCCTTGCAAGGGAGAAATTGTGAATTTGTGGAATCTGAAAGCCCCTCTTTACCATCTGTTCCGTAAGCCCTGGCCGTTAAGTTATATACATAAACGGGAACGCCGGAACATCCTGGAATTACTGGCAAAAATACCACCGCAAACCGGACTGGGGCTCGATTTGGGTTGTGGAAGCGGCGAATCATTGCCCCTGGCGCCGCCGGGGTTGACCATGTTCGGCCTCGATGCCAGTTACAAAATGGCCCGGTTGACCCATACAAAACGCCAGGTTCCGGTTGTGGTTGCCGGCGCAACCGCCCTGCCGCTGCGTCCCCGCTCCTGTGCTTATGTTATGGCTATTGGTCTGCTGGAATACCTTGCAGATATTTCTGCATTCTTTTCCGAATGTTCAGCAGTTCTGCAACACGGCGGCTATCTGCTGGTGACCAGTTCTCCCGCCGGCGCATTTACTACCGGTCGTAAAATTGGCGGTTCTACTATTATCTCCCGAACTGCGCAGGAAGTTATCGCTTATGCCCGGCAGCACAGCCTGGACTGTATTGCTGTGAAAACTTTCTTTCCCCAGGAAGCGTTTCTGTTTGCCAGGAAATAATCGCTTTCTTAAAATTAATTTGTTTGCATATTTCCCCTAAAAACCGCATATTTCTCAAAAATCATTTACCTGGATCCCCAAACCTCTATCTCCGGGAGAAGCCATGACACACTCTCACAACATTACCCTGCTGGGCACCGGCTTGATCGGTATGTTTTACACTCTTACCCTGCACAAATTCCGCAGCCGCGACCGCGTTCATACAGTCTATTCCCGCTCACAGGAACGGGCGCAAAAATTTGCGGCGGACTGGGACATTCCTTCCTGGACGACCGACCTGGGAAAAGCCATCAACGATCCGGATACGGATACGGTGCTGATCGGCATTCCCAACCATTTACATAAAGAAGCAGTCCTGATGGCCGCGCAGGCTAAAAAGAACATCCTTTGCACCAAGCCGCTGGGTCGCAACGCGGCGGAAGCCAAAGAAATGTTATTAGCGGTAGAAAAAGCCGGCGTCTATGCCGCATATCTGGAAGACCTGGTTTATACCCCCAAGACCCTCAAATCCCTCGACTCTGTCAAGAACGGCGCGCTGGGAAGAGTACTGTGGGTGCGCTCGCGCGAAACCCATCCCGGCCCGCACAGCGCCTGGTTTTGGGATATGGACAAGGCCGGCGGCGGCGCTATTATAGATATGGGCTGCCACTGCGCCGAAATAATCCGCTGCTTTATCGGCAAAGATATAAAGCCGGTGGAAGTGATGTGCTGGGCCGATACCCTGGTGCATAATATCGACGCCGAAGATCACGGCATTGCCCTGATCCGCTTTGAGAACGGCTCGATGGGACAGTTGGAAGTAAGCTGGGCGTTTCGCGGCGGTATGGATTTGCGCGATGAAGTCGCCGGCACCGAAGGCACAATCTGGATGGATCATTTTTTACGAACCGGCTTGCAGATGTTCACCAACGTCGGCCAGGGCGGCTATGTGGCGGAAAAAGCCGAGGGCGATACCGGCTGGCTGTTCCCGGTGGGCGATGAAGTGAACGAACTGGGCTATACTCACATGTTTATCGATGTTTTCGACGCCCTGGATAAAGGCCGCCAGCCGATGGAGACCTTTTATGACGGCTATGTCATCAACGCTATTATCGACGCCTGCTACAAGTCCGCTAAATCGCGGGCCTGGGAACCGGTCAAGCTCGATATCTGGCGCGGCGGCGACCATGCGCAACGGGATAAATCCGGCAAAACTTTAATTGATGGCAAGTACACCCTGGTCAAGGAAGAAAAAATGCCCGATGGCCGCACCAAGCACATTCTCAAAGATGTCAAATCCGGGGAAATTATTGAAAAGATAGTATAATTATTTCTATCGGCCCCGGTTCAACAGGTGATCCGGGGCTAAATTACTGTTGATAGAATCACCCCTTAACCACCACCGTCTCCCAGCCGTCATAATGGCCGTTGCATTCTTCAGCGAGTTGCAGCAAGCTGTCCGTCAGTTGATTGATATAATCCTCATTCACATTGTCCACGCGGGAAACATTGACCTGGATGGGGTAATCCGGTTTGATTGGCAGGACTTGGCTACCTTCCATAAAAAAGCCGCGTTGTTCCACACGGGTGACAAATTTTTGCACATCCATATCGTTTTGAAAATAGAACCAGTGATCCACCTTGCGCGGTTTGGTATGCTTGTCGCCGTACTCTTTTAGCTTGCGTAAAATCCGCCGGTTCTGGATGATATGCATATATGTTTCGGAAGGATACAACACTTGCCAGAAAATCCGCCACTCCGGGTCGGAATTGGCGTCGCCGGCAAACTCGTATTCCTGATGATGTTTTTTTATTTCAGTAAACGTAGAATCAAAATCACCACTGCTGCTGCAATAAAAGTAAAAATCCCGTATTCCCGCAGCGGTAACTTTCCCGGCCAGTACTCCCTCGAGATTTTGACTGATGCGGGCGACAATATCCTGTTCCAGTTCGACCAGCCGATCCAGTTCCTCTTTTTGCACTAACCCATCGGCATCCGGCTGTAAAAGTGTTACCCGTATCCATAACATACGGGGTTTATCCGCTATGGGAGCAACGCGCGCCAACGCTAGGTCCAGCATCACCGAAGCGGATTTGTCATCCATTTCGACATTATAAAAATCCCAGTCGGGTTGGTGGGGCATAAAATTTTAACTTAACTTTATATGATTACTTTAAGGATAATAACTACTTAATTGCAACTAATATTGCTATTATAGTAATTCCAAAACCTACTATTAATGGAAGTATCCACTTTAAATTTTTTACATCTTTAGATAAAGCACCGACATTTTCACTTAAAGAGCGCAATGTTGTTAATACTTCAGATAATGCCATACCATTAGATTCAGTAATAAATTCAATTTCCTCTGCACCTAATTCTAATTTATTTTGAAATGGACCGATATATGGTTTGGAAGATGGTTGCTCTAAACGATGAAACTCTAAAGTAACAAAATCATCCTTATAAGATAATGTTATTGGCTTAGGAGTAAGATTAGTAACACCAATAATTAATCTTCCATGATAACCTGGATCAATTTGAGGGCCAGTTGTTGCTAATAGCCCTTTTCGTGCATATTTAGATCGTAAACCGAATCTGCCACAAAATTGAAGACTAAGTTTTATTTCTTCTAATACAGTAATAACACCAAAATCCCCAGGACTTATTATTATATAACCATTTTCCTTTATATTTACAAGTTTTTTAGTAGTAGTAGTAGCTCCTTGTTCACCGACTCTAAAGTCATAAGTTGCGCCCTGTATTTGTTTTTCATCAAATGGTTTAATAATAATATCATTGTTTTGAACAGCTTCATAAATTTGTTTATCATTTAAAATCATATTTTCCCCTTTTACTTTAGTTTATTTTAAAATTATAATCATTTATTTTTTGACCTATCACATTTTCACACAAACTTCTTCTAATTGCATAATATATCTCTTCAGATAATTCTCCACACTTTTCAACAAAAAATTTAATATCAATAGGTTGATAAAATCTAATTAGAGCAGCAGATGTATTATTTACTTTAAAATTATTACTTGGACCAATAAATCCATTTTTAATTGGTATTGTAAATTTATCAAAAGAATAACCTGATTTTATAGTAGCAAAAGGGATTACATTTATTATAGTTATACCAGGTTTTAATAGTTCTTTACAAGATAAAATTAATACTGGCCTTTTATATTTATTTTTTCTACTTGGATCTTCTAACCTTAATTCAAGATCATCGACTTGCCAAACTTCTCGAGGTTGTGGAGGGTATTTTGATAATAATTGCTGTTTTAGAATGCACATAATTTTGGTCTCAAATTGCTCATATAAGCTAACTCTATTGCTAGGTCTTTATGCAATTCAATATCAATTTGGGGATATTTTAGTGAATGTTTCAAAGCAAGTTCTCTTCCTTTCACAACAATATCTTTATAATCCTTTAATCTAATGCAATCTGGGAATATATAACCTCCAATTTTTTTTCTATAATTATTCTCTTGTAAGGTAAGATAATTTTTTATTGGGGTTGTTTGATATATTATATTTTCTAATTCATCAGTAGTGAGTCTAGCAAATTTTTCAATTATCATTTCAATAAAATTAAAAATTTCACTATTAGTTATTATATTACTTATAGTTAAATCTGTTTTTGAAATAATAATTTTTTTATATAAATAATCATCGACTGTTCTCTTTTTATTTAATTCATCACAATTTACATTTATAATACCATTTTTATATAATCGATGAATTTGATTTTTATAATTTGAAATAACTGGTCCATGTGGGTATTTTAAAAATTTTTCTTTTGTATATCTGAAACCGAAATTTTTTATAAAAAAATATTCAAATAAATATGTTAATTTATTATAATGATAAACACCGATTTCATCAGTCAAAAAAACAATCGAAGAAGTAATTTCATCTAAATTCTTATTATAAATAAGATTATGCTCTGCCATAAGAAATTTATTGTCTGAATATTTATTTTTTATTATTTATATGTACTTTTTTAAATTTTGTTACATAGATATTACTATAAAATACGTACATTTCTTACATAAAATTAATTATTTTTAATAAATTGTTTAATTGTATATGCATAATTCATAACAAAAAAACAAGCTGCAAAAATAATGCCTTTAATAATATGCAATTGTAGTAAAGTATATAATAATATTGGGAAGTCACTAAATATTTCTTTTATATTATAAAGTTATAAATTCCTTTTGTAAAAAACAACAAAAACTTGGTAAGTTTTATTTCTTAGAATTTAATTAACTATTGTGTTATTATTAGATTTAAGTAATTATAAAACTCAATAGCATTTTTAATTAAATTGATGAATCCTTAAATTTATAATTATAATAACTCTTACAACGTCCACCCTTGCCGGTATTCCCGGTGCAGGTATTGGTTGGCATCCTCGTCATTGGTAAAACGTTTATTTACGCCATCCCATTGCAGTCTTTTGCCGGTTCGCAGGGCAATATTGCCCAGCAGCACCATCTCGGTTAGCGGTACGGAATACTCAAAGTTAGTGCCGCCCGGCGCGCCGCCTTTGCAGGCCTCGATCCATTCCTGGTGATGACCCACTGAACGCGGCAGGGTTTTGGGCGGACGCTGGTATTCCTGCATTTTCGTTTCGGGAATAATGCGCACACCGCGGGCGCCGTGCGACCCGGTCAATATTTTGCCCTTTTCGCCGATGTACAAGACGCCGCCAAACTGATCGCCCATTCTGCGGCCGGGTTCCAGTTCCACCGGGGTTTCCGGCATCAGGCCGCCGTCGTACCAGGTGAGTTTGACCGGCGGCATATCGCCGCGCGCCGGAAAATGGTAATACACGATCGAAGCCTGCGGGTAACTTTCGGTATTGCGTACCTTGTCCCAGTTCAGCGCTTCGCGGACAAAAATAGACGCGCTGGCTTCAACGGATTCGGGTTGACCCAGTTTGAGCGCCCAGACAATGGGATCGAAAATATGGCAGCCCATATCGCCGAGCCCGCCGGTGCCGAAATCCCACCAGCCGCGCCACAGCATGGGTAAATAAGCGGGATGGTACGGCCGATACGGCGCCGGGCCGAGCCACAAGTCCCAGTCCAGAGTATCGGGAACCGGCGGTATATCTGTGGGTTTGTCCATGCCCTGCGGCCACACCGGGTGCGGCGTCCAGGCGTGTACTTCGCGGATGGGGCCGATCGCGCCGTCCCAAATCCATTCGCACAGCAGCCGCGCCTCTTCCATAGCGTGACCCTGGTTGCCCATCATGGTTGCCACGCCGGTGGTACGCGCCGCTTCAAGCAGCATCTGCGCCTCTTTGATCGTATAGGTCAGCGGTTTTTCCGTATACACATGTTTGCCGGCCTGAATCGCCGCCATGGTTGCTACGGCATGAACGTGATCGGGCGTCGCGACAATAACGGCGTCGATATCTTTTTGTTTTTCCAGCATAACCCGGAAATCTTTGTATTTAGCGGCTTTTGGGAATCTTTGGAACGCTTCGGCAGCCCGGTTCCAGTCCACATCGCACAGGGCGACAATATTGTTTTGTTCTCTTACGGCCCGTAAATCGGCCCAGCCTTGTCCGCCCACGCCGATACCGGCGATGTTCACCTTGTCGCTGGGGGCGACAAATTTTGGCCCACCCAGCACATGGCGCGGCACGATCATAAATGTGGAGGCGGCGGCGGTCATTCCCAAAAACTTGCGTCGGTTCAATTGTTCCATAGTCATTTCCTTTATTAATCAATTCAACGAATGCAGGATAATGAATATAAGAAAAATAGAGTTCAGAACAAGAATTTTTTTAGAGCGCCATTTCTCCGGGCTTACCCGTTGTAGATCATTCCATTATGCTGGTTGTAAAGCTCCAGCACCTGCACCGCCTGGTCGCGGCACACATCGCGGATGACGGTGATATTGCGTTTGCGCAGCGCTTTTTGCCAGTGTTTCACTTTGGCGCCTTCGTCAAAACCGATGCCGCGGGCGTCCTTGTCGCGCGCGCCGCACACCAGTTGCGTAATGCCCGCCCAGGGAATGGCGCCCATACACATGGCGCAGGGCTCGGTACTGGTAACCAGTTCACAGGCCGGGGCGTCCTGCTTTTTAAAATTAAAATGCCCGATTGCCTGCTGCGCCAGGATCATGGCGACGATTTCCGCATGCCAAACGGAAGAATTGCCGGTAACCACCAGGTTCACCCCCGCGGCGATCAGCCGGTTGGCGCTCATATCGAACACCGCCGCGCCGAACGGCCCGCCGCTGTTGTGCTCGATGTTCAGTCGCGCCAGGCTGATGACAAATTGCATGCGTTTTTCCATATCCGGCATGATGGGGTCTTGATCCTGAATATATTGTCCCAGCCATTCCGGCAGAGTTAATTGAAATTGTGTATGTCGGTTTTTGATAAGCATCGTTTTTCCTGTAATTACCTGAATCTATGTCTATGAATTGTGTGAAAACTGTTACAGCAATGGCTTAAAATTCTTCCGGCTTAAACGAGATTCATTTAAAATTTCCGGTCTCGGCAGCGCCGCGAACCGCTTAAAGAACAAGGCAAACGGGTATTATATTTGACACATGCCGGTAAATGCCTTGCTGCAAACCATCGATGACCAATATAATAAAGACCGGCGCGGGAGTCAAATTAATTATTTGTTAAACATGATAACTGTAATATCGGATTGTGGGCAGAGACGGGGTTGTTTGTAGTCCCGGCTTTAGCCGGAAGAAAAACCCGCCTGAAGGCGGTACTACGAACAATAAGTGGGTTGTTGCTGCAATACATATACGGACTAGTACCCTGCCCGGCGGGGTCGGGTACGTACCAGCGGCCCAGGGCGGGATCGGAGCCACAGTTTCGCTCCGACGGATAGCGCCCCGGCGCTGCCGGGTAGCCTGGGATATAAATATGGCGAATATAGTAAACATCAGCGCCAGAGTCAATTTATTTGTTAATATATACCAGAGCCGGATAGTTATAATCCCGATTTTACCCGCAAGTAAAGCCCGCCTGCAGGCAAAACCGGTACGCTCGGTTCCTGAATTGTATTGATTTTTTATTTCAATTTGTATCAAATCAATTAATCCATGTCAATCTATCATTTTTTTTCGTATATTACAGTATGAAAATTATCCTCAAACCGCAACACGAACATATCGTCAAGCGCCGTCACCCGTGGATATTCTCCGGGGCCATCGCCCGCAGCGAGGGCGAACCCGGTTTTGGCGAGACTGTGGATATCTTGTCCGCTAAAAACGAATGGCTGGCGCGCGGCGCCTGGTCGCCGCACTCGCAAATCCGCCTGCGGGTATGGTCTTTTAACCCCGATGATGCCATTAATGCCGGTTTCCTGAAAGCAAAACTTGACCGGTCTATTAGCTGCCGCAGGGAAATCCTCGCCTCCGGGGCGGCGTCCGCCTGCCGCCTGGTCAACGCCGAAGCCGATGGCCTGCCCGGCCTGATCGTGGACAGGTATAACGAATTCCTGGTCTGCCAGTTCCTGGCCGCCGGGGTGGTGTACTGGCAAGAGTCCATTATCCAGTTACTGCATGAATTGCTACCGGATATTGCCGGTATCTATGAACGCTCGGACGCCGAGGTGCGCGCCCGCGAAGGTCTGGAAAGCAAATGCGGCCTGCTGTGGGGAAGCGCTCCCCCGGAAACGCTGGAGATTCAGGAAGGCCCGCTCCGTTTTCTGGTGGATGTGAGCAACGGCCATAAAACCGGTTTTTACCTGGATCAGCGTGAAAACCGCGCCGCCCTGGCCGAATTCTGCAAGGGAAAACAGGTGTTGAACTGCTTTAGCTATACCGGCGGTTTTGGTCTGTGGGCCTTGTACGGCGGCGCCGCGCAGGTTACCAATATCGATTCTTCCGCACCGGCGCTGGAACTGCTGCGCCGCAACGTGCAACTGAACGGTTTTGCCGCAGAGCGGACAACCCTCCGCGAAGCCGATGTTTTTACTTACCTGCGCACGTGCCGCGATTCCCGGCAGGAATTCGACGTGATTATCCTCGATCCACCCAAGTTTGCCCAGTCCGAGCGGCAAATGGATAAAGCAGCGCGCGCTTACAAGGATATCAACCTGCTGGCGCTCAAACTGCTGCGTCCGGGCGGTATTCTGTTCACTTTTTCCTGTTCCGGGCATATCGGCCGGGACTTGTTTCAGAAAATAATAGCCGGGGCGACTCTCGATTCCGGTCGTGATGTGCACATTATTCGCCAGTTGGGACAAGCCGGCGACCACCCGATAGCGCTTAATTTCCCCGAAGGCGAATATTTAAAAGGCCTGGTTTGCCGGGTGTGGTAAGCGGTGGTTGTAAGAGCTCTTTTACAACTAGAAATCGCTACTTCCATAAATTTCCAAGTCTCAAATTTACACACGCGGAGGGTTACTATGATTAAAATCATCATTCTGATTTGTGCGACTGTGTTCTTGCTCGTCTTCTCGCGGCGCTACCTGTTACATCCCCGTTCTTATGGATTTTATCGCTTTTTTGCTTTTGAACTGACCGTTATCGGCATTTTACTGAACACCGGGGTTTGGTTCAAAGAGCCATTCTCGCCCCTGCACCTGCTTTCCTGGTTCTTTTTAATCATTTCTATTATTATTGTCATTGCCGGTTACCGGTTGCTGCGTAAAATCGGCAAGTCAATAGATAATAATTTTGAGCACACCACCACCCTGGTCGTGCAGGGAATATACCGTTATATCCGCCACCCCATGTACAGTTCGTTGTTGTTCCTGGCTTTGGGCATTTTTTTCAAACAGATCACGCCGGTCAATGCGCTGGTTCTGGTATTGACCACGGCGGCGGTTTACTTAACCGCCCGCGCCGAGGAACGAGACGATCTGCAAAAATTTGGCGCCTCCTATCGGGACTATATGCAAAAATCAAAAATGCTGGTGCCGTTGGTTTTTTGATAAAACCGGTAACAACCGTATTTTGGCATTATATTGTTAATAGTGAGTAATTGTCCCACTATTTTAAGAACAAGAATACTGTTATATCCGTTATAAAGACCTGGTTAAAGCAACTTTACGTTGAATAAAAATGAAAACATTAAACTTGTGTTTGAAGAAAAATTTTACCTGCTATCCATATAATTTGTTTTTAAACTAATCTTTATTAAGAATAAACTGCCATCAATAAACCTTTAAATAACAATTTTTTGAATGCTTTTCTCCGCGCTCTTTGCGACCTCTGCGGTAAAATTTATGAATTAAACCGCAGAGTCCCCGGAGGTCGCAGAGGGGAGAAAAAAAATTCTTTTCAGGTCTTTATATTGAGCCTTTTATAATTTTAACAATGGTTCACCCGGTAAAATACCCACTGAAAAGCAGTTAGAACCAAATTTTTCTTGTTTATTACTTGAATATTTATAAATTACAAACAAATTATATAAAAGGTTAACCAAAAATTCAGAGTTGACAAAAATTTTTACGGGGAAATAACCGTCGGTTAAAAGAGAGTATCTGTTCCGGCAAAATTTTACCCCATAACCTTAAAATAATGCTTTCATTTCCTTTATTAGGAAAATCGTGCCATCTACTAAAAATTTTCAGCACTGGAGGTTCCTATGATTAGAAAACTACTTTTCCTTTTCCTTGCATTTCTTGTTTTCCTGAGCCTGTCTGGTTTTAAAGATCAGGATAACCCGATTACGGTCATGTCGCAAAACGAATTACAGCGCATCGATCCACGTCTGCATGACTTGTTTAAAAACAAAACAACAGCGCAACTTCGCTCCACCGGCGCTGAAACAAACAGCTTTCTTGCGCAAAACACCTCTGTTACCGTGAATGATGACGGCGCTGTCGCTTATGGGGTAATTATCCGCACCGACAATCCCAACGCGCTTAAAAACGCCGGGGTGCCGGTCAACTCGGTCATTCCCGGCTTTGTTACCGCCCATCTGTCCCCACTGCAAATGATCGATGTCGCCCGGCTTACCGAGACGCTCTATATCACCATCGGCTCGGTATGTTATCCCAATAACGATGTTGCCGCCGGCGAGATCGGCGCCGACCTGCTCCATAACAGCTACCTGAACAACACGGAATTCAAAGGCAGCGGCGTGCTGGTTTGCATTGTCGATACCGGCATCGATTGGGAACACCCGGATTTTCGCGATCCCTCCGACAACACCCAGAGTCGGATCCTTTATATCTGGGATCAAACCCTGACCAAAACCGGCAGTGAAGTGACCCCGGAAGATCGGGACGGAGTAAATTTTGCCGGGCTCAATTATGGAGTTGAATATTCCCAGGCCGATATTGAAAACGAAATTGACGGCTCTCCCGCCGGCTTTGTGCGGGAAACCGATACCAACGGTCACGGCACCCATGTAGCCGGTTCCGCCGCCGGCAACGGCGCCGCGTATTCAACAAAAAGTTTTGCCGGTATTGCCCCGCAAGCCGATATTATTGTGGTCAAAGCCGGCAACGGGTCTTTCCCGTCAAACAATACGATCAATGCGTTAACCTGGGCCCAAAAAATGTCGGAAACATTGAATAAACCGGTGGTCGTGAATATGAGCCTGGGCGGTCATTCATCTGCCCATGACGGCACCGGCGCCAAAGAAGTGGCCGTCGATAATTTTGCCGGCGCCGGACGGGTTGCGGTCATTTCCGCCGGCAATGAAGGCAGCGATCTCATCCATATTTCCGGAACCGTGCCCGGCAGCGGCAGTACCAACGTTACGATCTCTGTTCCCTCTTATACACCCAATGCCAGTAATAACAATGATTATTTCGGCGTCGATATCTGGTATGACGATTTTACCGATGTTTCATTTACGGTAGATTCCCCCAACCTGGCCCCGTTCACCGTCAACAGTGGTGAAAGCGGCACCTATCCGACCACAACCGACGGGTCAATTTACTGTTACAATAATGCCGATGGCGGTTATACGAATGGCGACAGAAGGAACTATGTCTATGTATCTGATGTAACCGCCACCGATGAACCGGCCAGCGGCACGTGGGTGCTTACTCTGACCAACAATACCGCATCGGCGCTTGATTACCACGGCTGGTTATTTACCAAAACGATGACCGTTAACATCACCGGCGCAAATTCAAACTATACAGTGGGCGATCCGGGTACCGCCTCCGATGCAATTACCGTAGGCGCTTATACCAGTCGCTGGCGATGGTCGAACTCGGCTGTCAGCGGCTACAGTTACACAGGTACGGAAACCTCGGACGATCTTGCGGGCTTTAGCAGTATTGGTCCCCGCCGCGATGATGTGCAAAAGCCGGATATTACCGGCCCCGGTATGGGTATTTTTTCTTCCTTATCACAGGATTATACGCCGGCAGCATCAAGAGTAGCTCCGGGCAGCCAGCATCATTTGAACCAGGGCACCAGCATGTCCTGTCCTGTAGTTGCCGGCGCCGTGGCGTTGTTGCTGGAAGCCAATCCCTTTTTGACCGCTAGTGAAGCCAAATCCCTGATCACCAGTACAGCGGCAACCGATTCCTATACCGGTGGCTCTTTGCCGGACTATGGCTGGGGCTACGGCAAGCTCGATATTTTTAAAGCCGCCGCCAAACTGCAGGATTCCGGCACTACTCTTGACCGGGAAATACTGGCCTATGACGGCTGGAGTAGTACTAACGCCACATCTATTGGGGCTAATGTTAAAATCGCAGTTAAATTTACCCCCGCGATCAGCGGGAATGTCACCGGGGTGTTTATTCACCCGCATGTCGGTTATACCATGACCGGTCCGCTCTATGTAGAGGTGTGGTCGGATAATGCCGGCCTGCCGAACGCTAAACTGGGCAGCACGGTTGCTTTCAGCCAAACTGAAATCCTGCCTTATAGCTGGAACTATATCGACTTGACAGCTACCGGGGTGAATGTTACGGCGGCAACAAACTATCACGTAGTTGCCTATTTTACTTCGGGCACCGATTTTTATATTTTTTATGATAATGGTTCCGTCGACAACCGTTCATCGGTCGATACCGGCAGCGGCTGGTTTGCCTGGGGCGGCGGTGATTTTCGCATTCGTCCTGTAGTCGCTTCGGATGAAAATGTGTTGCTGGCAGCCAAACTGTTTCTGCAGGGGCCTTATAATACGGTTAGCAATGAAATGACCACAGCGCTTAATAGTTCCTATATTCCAGCGACATCCCCCTACAGTCAGGATGCCAGAACCGTCTCCTCCGTTCCCACGGATGTGACCGATTGGGTGCTGGTACAGTTGCGCACCACGATTGACGGCGCCGCGGTAGTTTCACACAGCGCTTTTTTGAACAAAGACGGACGGATTGTAGCCGATAACGGCACCACCGGTAACATTCCCCTGGATGTTGACGCCGGTAATTATTATATTGTCGTTCAGCATCGTAATCACGTTGCGGTTATGAGCGATGAAACCCATGCCTTGTCGACCGGCAGTACTACCCAATATGATTTCACCACCGGCCTGGATAAATACCGTGCCAACGAAGCGGCGCTTCTGGAAACCGGGGTATATGGAATGTACTCCGGTGACAGCGATGCCTCCGGAACCGTTGACGCCACCGACCGGGCCAACACCTGGAACGACCGCAATGTTACCGGATACGAGGACAGCGATTGCGATCTTTCCGGCACGGTTGACGCTAACGACCGCACCGCATCCTGGAATAATCGCAATATCTCTACAAATATTCAATAACCCTGAATAAACAAAGGAAACCGAGATATGAAAAAATTAGTGCTCCTGATATTAATAGTGCTTGCGGTAACTTGCTTTGCCGCGGAATATGATTTTACCCTGTCCATCCAAAACCAGCAGGTGAGCGGAACCGATTTTATTTTTGATATTTATATGCTCAGAACCGGCACCACCGATATTTACCTCGGCGACAGCGATTTTGTTCTCACCTTTAACAGCGGTAATTTCACAACCCCCGACGCTTCGATGGTAACGGCGGAATCCAGAATATTTACCTGGTATACGATGGATGCCAGTATTGTGGCAACCAACCGGGTCATTCTCAATATTTCCAAAGCGCCGTTCAGCAATCAAACTCAGTTCAATGACCGTATGCAAGTTATCGGTACCAGCGGTAACGGTACGTTGATCGGCCAGATAAAGATCACCAATATAACCACTCCTAGCGGCACGGCCGGTTTACAATGGCGCACTGCCGATGAAAATCATACTATTGTTAACCGCATCGATACTGCCGATCCCTGGGCTCAGCACAATATTGATGCTTTTGCTACATATAGCAATCCCGGTGACTATTCGCTGCCGGTGGAACTCTCTTCCTTTACCGCTACCAGCACACCCCAGGGTATAGTGTTACAATGGTCAACAGAAAGCGAAACCGATAACCTTGGTTATATCCTTGAAAAACAGGTGGAAGGGAATAATTCCTGGGTTGTGGCAGCCAGCTATAAAACCGATGACGCTTTGAAAGGCAAGGGCAACACAACCGTGCGGCAGAATTATTCCTATACAGACAGCTACGTCCAGTCCGATAAAACTTATACCTATCGTTTGTATGATGTAAACAAACAAGGTGTAAAATCATTAAAACAGAGCGCTGTTGTAAGGGTAAATGTGGTTATCCCCAAAACTACGGATTTGCTGCCGTCCTATCCAAATCCATTCAATCCCGAAACTACGATAAGGTACGATTTGGCCCAGGATGCTACTGTCGACCTGTTTATCGTTGATATTCTTGGCCGTACCGTGGCAACATTGATTGACGGCCAAAAGGTCCAGGCAGGTTCATGGGATATTCGCTGGAACGGCGTTAATGACGCCGGCAATAAAATTGCCAGCGGCGCTTACCTGGTTATCTTTAAAGCGGGTTCGGTTACCAAAGTCAATAAAGTAGTTTTACTGCGATAAAAAGCAATAATCCGGCAGGCCGACGGTTCATCACACTGTCGGCTTGCCGATGGCAACACTCTCCGGGGATGTTTTAATAGAGTGAAAACAAAACCTCGCAGGATATAAGAGTATAAAAAATCCCTGCCCAGTAAAACAGAATTGTGGTCAGGAACGCCGGGGTTGTCGTTATGCACTTTGGTTGTCAGTTAGGGGTCAGTATCTTTTATAATTTAAAAACAGGAGGCGGTTGTGTGTAAAAAAATATTTGTGCTGTTGTTGGTCTTTTTATTGTCATCATTCATTACTCTATCGGCCAAGACCTACAAGGTCTACTATCTCGGCGGGCAGTCCAATGCCGAAGGCCAGGGGCGGATTGCCGACTTGCCGGCAGAGTTGCAGGGCCCCGTCAAAGGGGTGATGATCTATCAGGGCAACACCGGTCTGGATGGCACGCCGGTTGACGGCCGGGGACTGTGGACGGAATTAAAACCGGGGCACGGCGGCGGCTTTCGCTCCGATGGTGTAACCAACAAATATGGCAACAAAATCGGCCTGGAGCTCTCTTTCGCACGGCGGATGCTGGAACTGGATTCTACGGCCAATATCGCGATCATCAAATACGCCCGCGGCGGCTCGTCGATCGATTCTCTGGCAACAGGACAATGGGGCTGCTGGGAACCGGACTATCGGCAAAAAGGCGGTATTAACCAGTATGACCACTTTTTAGCGACCCTGCGCAACGCTTTTGCCGTTGCCGATATTGACGGCGATGGCGAAACCGATACCCTGATCCCGGCCGGTATATTGTGGATGCAGGGTGAAAGCGACTCGGCCTTTTCGGAAGAAATTGCCCGGCGTTATGAAGCACATTTAAAACGCCTGATGGACTTGATCCGCGCGGCCCTGCGCCGGGATGACCTGCCGGTCATCATCGGCCGCATTTCCGATTCCGGCAAGAACGGCAGAAACGTGTGGAAGTACTGCGATATTGTCCGCCAGTGCCAGGCCGATTATGTAGCGCACGACGGCTATGCCGCACTGGCAACCGGCACGGATAATTACGGTTATTCCGATCCCTATCATTATAACGCCCAGGGCTATATCGATATGGGCAAGGAATTTGCCGAAAAGCTGTTTGTTTTGCAACAAAAGTTTTAATAGCTTGAACAAAGCGCGCCGGGATTTCTTACCCTGGAACAAGGGGCTTTTGCCCCTTGTTTTGAACAATATTTTTTCTGCGGGTGCGCGCCCAATCCTGTCGGCTGACCGGATTGAGAAACCCGGCGCTATTGACCGTCCGGGGTGAGGAACAATTCATTGCCACATCATTTATGACGTGGATAATAAAAACTACTAAAAATTGACTTTAGTCAAATATTTGTTTAGGCTAAAGCCCTGTTTTTGCTTTATTTGTCCCACGACCTGAAGATCGTGGCAATGATAGGGTTTGACGGGAAAACCGGTCGTCGGGTAGTCCGTCCCGTTTGGTGGGACGGACATATCGAGGCGACATTTTCTGGTCAGTACACAACAAAGTGTAGCCCACCTCGCCACAAATACAGTAAATGTCTGGACAGGTTCGGAATCACAGTCTTTTCTCTATAGCAGTCCCGTACCCCAGGTGGACTCCACTGATATTTTTGAAAAAATCATTCCCACTGGTGGGCTTGAAAAAATACACCCGGAATTAATAAAATGTAAAAATTTTGCCCCCACACTCGTTCCGTTTCCGGATGCCCTTCCCCATAAAAATTACTGCATCGCTATTATCAAACACGATTATTGGCGATCAGCATAGTCTGCGGATCGAGTTTAAGGCGTAACCGCTCCGGTTTTCCGGTGTTATGCGCTTTAAGCAAATTAAAATCAATAAAATCTTCTTTGGGGCTCAGCATAATGATCACCGACCACAGCTCATAAAATTTATTTACCGGGGCCGGCACATCCTTTTCATCAAGCTGCAGATCCTCGCGGTGCAGGGTCGCCGAAAACCAAATTTCCACTTGCGCCTCGGCGGCAAATTGTTTCCATTCCTGTAACTGGGCGGGTTCGGCATTTTCAAAGGGAAAACCGTCGACAAAAATTGTCTGCGGTGTAAAAGAAGTGCTTTGTGTTATCTGCTTATAATTTTCGCGTATCTGGGTAAATGTAATATCCTTTTTCTTGAAATGCAAAATCAGCCTTTGGGTCAGCAAAGCGTCATATACACTTTTTGAGTCTATCAATTTATATTGTTTGGCCAATTCCAGAAAAACCTGTTTGTACCAGTTTTCCAAATGTTGGGGATCATCGGCAAAAGAAATATGCAATACTTTACGTTCCTGCAGCATTGTGTCGGTGGCGATATGCACCAGGCTGGCGGTTTTTCCAACGCCTTTGCGCGCTGTAAAAACGCCCAGATTCCCTTTTCCCAATCCACCATTTATACCGCTCTCCAGCACACGTATCGGACTTTTTTTAATTAATTCTGCTTTTTGCATGCACATGCCTCATAATCTGTTGAATACTCTCTTTTCCTGTACCGGTTACCGGGTAACACCCGAACCGCTTTTTACCTTTTCCTCATCACCTGTTAAATAACAGGTTTTTTTCACTACCAGTTCTATATTGATACCGGTTCCTGTTCGCTCCGGTCTATTGCAAATATAATCCTGCAAAAGACAAAAAACAACTGTTTATCTCAGTTTTTTCTGCTTTTCAGCAAATTGTTTTTTCAATTCTTCAGCAAGGGATTCCGGTACTTTGGAATAGCGGGAAAATTCCATGGTAAATTCCGCCTTGCCCTGGGTGGAAGAACGTAAAACCGTTGAATAACCGAACATTTCCGCCAGCGGCACCTCTGCTTCAATCACAGTAAAACTGCCGTCTTCGGTGGCGCTGTGGATAATTCCACGCCGTTGGTTGATCGTGCCTAATATTGCGCCTTGATACTCGGAGGGGCTCTCCACTCCCACGCGCATTATGGGTTCCAAAATCATGGGTTTACATTTTAAATACACTTCACGAAATGCTGATAATCCCGCCGTTTGAAACGCCATATCGGATGAATCGACCGGGTGATAAGCCCCGTCGTTGATCGTCATTTTAATATTCACAATCGGGAAACCGGTCAGCGGGCCTTTTTCCATAGCTATTTCAAATCCCTTTTTACACGAAGGGATATACTCGTTTGGTATCACTCCACCTTTAATATCATCGACAAACTCAAAAGTGCTCTCATGGCAGGGCTCCATACTCCCCGCAACCCGCGCATACTGGCCGGCGCCGCCGGTCTGCTTTCTATGTGTATAATTAAAGGTTCCGGGCTGCATGATACTTTCTCGGTATGCTACCTGCGGCGGGCCGGTTACCAGCTCCACATTGTACTCACGGCGCATACGTTCAATATACACATCCAGGTGCAGCTCGCCCATGCCGCGGATAATTGTATCATTGGTTTCCGGGTCGACAAAGGACTGAAATGTAGGGTCTTCCTTGCAGAACCGGTTGATTGCCTTGCTCATATTTTCCAGCGATTTATTATCTTTGGGCACAATCGAAAGCGAAATTACCGGCGTCGGCACATACATCGACGTCATTGAATAATTGACATCCGGTGAAGTAAATGTATCACCCGAGGCGCAATCTATGCCGAACATGGCAACTATATCGCCGGGGCCGGCATCGGTTATATCTTCCATTTCATCCGCGTGCATACGAATGAGGCGGCCAACCCGTACTTTACGACCGTTACGCCGGTTGATCAGTTCATCGCCCTTTTTTAAACAGCCCTGGTAAATCCGCACATAAGTCAATTGCCCAAAACGGGTATCATCCAGCTTGAACGCCAGCAAAACCAGAGGCAGGTCGACTGTTGCCGTTAATTGCACCTGTTCTTCATTGTTACTCAAATCAAGAGCGCTATTGGTTACTTCTGTGGGAGAAGGCAGGTATTGAACCACCGCATCCAGCAAAAGTTGAACCCCTTTGTTCTTAAAGGCTGAACCGAGAAACACCGGGGTCAATTCCAAAGCCAGGGTGCCTTTGCGTACAGCCGGATAGATTAATTCCGGTGTTACCCGATCTTCCAGGTAGGCTTCCATCAAGTCATCGCTGAACATGGACACCGTATCCAGCATAATATCGCGCTTTACTTTGGCTTTTTCCAGTAAGGATTCCGGTATTTCCGCTTCACGCACGGTCATCCCGTCGTGGCCTTCAAAATAATAAGCTTTCATCCGGATAAGGTCGATTACGCCTTCATGCTTATCTTCAAGGCCGATGGGGTATTGCATTAAAACCGCATTATGATTCAATTTGTCACGTAACTGCCGGGTAACTTTTTCGGGATCAGCGCCCATCCGGTCACACTTGTTTACAAAAGCAATTCTGGGTACTTTGTATCGGGTCATTTGCCGGTCAACGGTTATTGATTGGGACTGTACACCGCCAACGGAACAAAGCACCAGAATAGCGCCATCCAGAACCCGCAATGATCGTTCTACTTCAACGGTAAAATCCACATGTCCGGGTGTATCGATGATATTTATCGAATGTTTTTTCCATTCCACATTGGTTGATGCGGAAGAAATAGTGATCCCGCGTTCCCGTTCGAGTTCCATGGAATCCATGGTGGCGCCAACGCCATCCTTGCCGCGCACTTCATGAATGGCATGTATTTTATTGGTAAAGAATAAAATTCTTTCCGTCAGGGTTGTTTTACCGGAATCAATATGTGCGCTGATACCGATATTGCGCATCTTTTCAAGATCTTTGATCATAAGTTTCTCTATTTCAATAATAATGACAGGTGAACATATTTTTAAAATACAAAGACAATAATTTAATACTTTTTTATCATACTTACAAGAAGTTTATTTTTTTAACTGGTTTTTTGATTATTTTTAAAATTTCCTGTTTTATTTATATAATAAAACAGAACTTAACTTGACAGTATTTCATTCTTCCGTATTTTTATTTTCAACATAAAATAAAAAAATGTGTTTTTCATCTTGATATTGCCCCCATATTTGATTATTTTTAATTATGGGGGAGCAATAAATAACATGTGGATAACTTGACGGCGATGTTGATGCGGAAAAACCCAGACCTTCCCATCAACCATGGAAATGTGGATAACTTGTTATGCAACGAAATAAATTATTGTTTTTTCTATCTTCATATTATGACACATCTTTATCGCGCCTGTGGATAACTTGAAAAAATTGTGGAAAAGCCTGTTTCTCTTTTGTTCTGGTATATAAAAAATATTTTACTGCTATATATAGATTAAAAATTAAGAAACGTTTATTATATTAATTCACGGGATGGTGTATGCAAGGACAGATTTATGAAACCTGGGAGAAAATATTAAAGCTGATCAAGGAAAATGTCAACTCCAACAGCTTTTCAACCTGGTTCAAACCAATCAAACCATTCAAACTGGAAAAGAACTCTCTCACAATACAGGTGCCAAGCCAGTTTTTTTATGAATGGCTGGAACAGCATTACAGCAAAGTGATCAATAATGCTGTTTCCCAGGTATTAGGCAACGATTGCAAGCTGGTCTATTCCGTTATAATGGATTCCACTACTCCCGCTGTGCAGTTACCCTCCATGAAGAAACCGGCCCCGGCCAAAGGCACAAACGGACACGATAACCTCAGCGATCGTTTTACCTTTGACAGTTTTGTAGAAGGCGATTGTAATAAATTTGCCAAAGCGGCTTCTTTGGCAGTTAGCAAATCCCCCGGCAAAACCACCTTTAATCCGCTGGTTGTTTATGGCGGCGTTGGCCTGGGTAAAACCCATCTCATTCAGGCTATTGGCAACTATTGTAAATCCAACACCAACACCAGCCGGGTGCTTTATGTGGATAGCGAGCGGTTTACCATGGATTTTATCAACTCGATCCAGAAAAACAAAACCACTGAATTCAGCAGTCTTTACCGTAATGTCGATCTGTTAATTGTCGATGACATTCAATTCTTTGGCAACAAAGAGCGCACCCAGGAAGAATTTTTCCATACATTTAATACCCTGCATCAAAAAGGCAAACAAATAGTCCTGTCCTCGGACAAACCCCCCAAAGAGCTGAAAGGCATAGAAGAACGATTAATTTCCCGATTCCAGTGGGGCCTGGTCGTCGACATTCAGCTTCCGGAACTGGAAACCAGGCAGGCAATTTTGCAAAAAAAGGCCGAGGAGAACGGCCTGGATTTGCCGATGGAAATTTATCATTTTATCGCCACCCATGTCACCAGCAACGTACGGGAACTGGAAGGCGCGCTCATCCGGCTGTTGGCCTATTCTTCGCTCAACGGTCAGGATATTACCCTGGAACTGGCCAAAAATCTGCTCAAAGATGTTTGTATTCCCAAAATTAAAGCTATCAGCATTGAATTCATTCAACAAACCACCGCGGAGTATTTCGGTTTTCCCGATGATATGCTGCGCGCCAAAACCAGAAAAAAGGAAATTGTCCAGGCGCGGCAACTGGCAATGTATTTATGTAAACTGATGACCGAAAGTTCGCTCAAAACGATAGGCTTGCATTTCGGCGGTCGGGATCACAGCACCGTGATCCATGCCATTACCAGCACCGAAGAAAGCCTTAAATCCGACAACAAATTGCGTGAACATGTCGATACAATCAAAAACAAAATTGAAATAGCGCAATTATAACCGGCATTTAAATGTTATACAACATATATTTTTGCTTGTAATATTATCAGGTTTTTTCTATCTTTAGGAACTTGTTTGCTGGATAATTTTTAAGGAGGCACGAATGAACTTTACCATTTCCAAAGCAGAATTTTATGAAGCTCTGCATAAAGTGGTTGGTGTTGTTCCACAAAAAACTACGATTTCCGTACTTACCTGTATTTTACTTGAACTGGAAAATCAACAATTACGGTTGACAGGAACCGATCTGGAAGTATCTGTGACCATTTCACTGCCGGTTAAAGCCGAAGAAAATGGCTCCGTAGCCATCCCCGCCAAATTATTACTGGAAATTGTCCGCGAATTGCCGGATGTGCCTCTGAATATTTATTCCGACATGGGCGACAAAATTGTCATTAAAACCGAAAAAGGCTTATATAAATTAGCTACTCAGCCGCGGGAAGATTTCCCCAGGATCAACATTGAAGAAGGCGATGTGTCGTTCGATATTGACAGCAAGCTCTTGTCCCGCATGACAGATAAAACCATTTTTGCGGTGTCTAACGATGAATTACGTCCGGCCCTCACCGGTATAAACATGACCCTGTCGCCGACGGAAGTCAGTTTTGTTGGCACCGACGGGCATCGTTTGTCCCGCATTGTGTCGCGGAAATTCAGCGCCCCAGACAATGCGCCGCTGAATATTATTATCCCCACCAAAGCGCTCAATTTAATGATGCGCATTTTAAATTCCGAAGAAAGCCTCAAAGTGCAGGTTGGGGAGGATCATATTCAGTTTGAATTTGCCGCGGCGGTTATTTATTCCAAACTGATCAACGGCTCATTCCCCAACTATGAACGGGTTATCCCAAAAGATAATGATAAAAAATTATACGTCAACCGGGAATTACTGATTTCTACACTGCGCCGGGTTTCGATCTTTTCCAGTTCCCTCACCAACCAGGTGCGTTTTGTTATCACCCCCGCTGAAGTTACTATTCATTCTGAAGATATTGAATTTGGCGCGGAAGCTAAAGAAGTCATTCCGGCCACCTTTACCGATGAATGGATGCAGATCGGCTATAATTCCACTTACCTGTTGGATATATTGCGTCACATCGACCAGGAACAAGTGGTTTTTGAACTGAAAGACGGCGGCAGCGCCGCCATCGTTTACCCGGAAAACCAGGATGCGGATGAAAGCATGCTCATGTTAATTATGCCTATTCGGATCAATGAAGAACCCGCAGGAAATGAAGAAGAGACTGCCGAAGGTGATGTTGAACAAGAGTAACACATGTACATTCATAAATTGGATATTCATATATTTCGTAATTTACAAAATATCAGCCTCGACTTTACGCAAGACATAAATTTAATTTTTGGAGATAACGCCCAGGGTAAAACGAATTTAATTGAAACAATTTATATTCTGTGCCTGGCAAAAAGTTTTCGCACCCATGACGAAGCGGAACTGGCGCCGTTTGATGGCGACACCTATTCGTTCGACGGCGTGTTTATGAATGATGCCGATATTACCAACCGGGTTGCAGTTTATTACACCCGGTCGCTGGGTAAAAAGATCAAGGTTGACGGTAAACTTGTAACGCAATTTTCAAAATTGGTGGGGAAATTCCCTATCGTGATCCTCTCTGCAGAAGACCATGTAATTACCTCAGGTCCGCCGGCGCAACGACGGAAATTTTTTAACATAATGCTTTCGCAAAGTTCTGCATTGTACCTGGATGAGCTGAAAAAATATGAACGGATTTTAAAGCAAAAAAACAAATTTTTGCTTTCCCTTCCCAAAGACCCGGCCGCGTTGCGCGACCAACTGGAAATTTGGAACTGCCAGTTGATTAATACCGGCGTCAATATTATGCAGGCGCGCATGCACATGATCGAGGAAATAAACAGTTACCTGGCGGCTAGTTACAAAACAATTACCGCTGCCGATTTTACCCTGCAAGTCCACTATCAGCCGAGTGTGCCGGTGAAAACCGGGCAAAACCTGGCAGCTACTTTTACCACCATGGTTAAAGCGGCCATGAATAATGAAATCCGGCGGGGGGCGGCGCTGGTTGGGCCACACCGCGATGAATTTGTCTTTACCATTTCCGGCAACGACTTGCGTAAATACGGCTCCCGGGGCGAGCATAAAAGCGCCCTGGTGAGTTTGAAAGCCGCAGAAACAGTGTTTTTAAAAAAGAAAACTCAAACCGATCCTATCCTGCTGTTTGACGATTTGTTTGCAGAATTAGACATTGAGCGCAGCGCCCGTGTTATGGAGTTGTTTGCAAAAGCAGGGCAAACTATTATCACCGGCACCTCTCTCGATATGACGACTATAAAAAACATTGGCTTTAAGGATAAAAGCTATAATACATTTTTGGTAAAATCAGGGCAGGTATCCAGGGCATAATATGAACCACAGACCAACCTTGATAGGAGAAACCCTGCACAACTTGTTACAGGATATAGGGGTGGAGAAAAAGATCAAACAATACGATTTGATCGCTTCCTGGCCTGAACTGGTTGGAGAAAATATTGCCCAATTTACCGACGCCCTCAGAGTGAGAGACGACATTCTCTATGTAAAAGTAAAAAGCATGACCTGGCGCACAGAATTATTATTTCAAAAGCCCCATATTTTAACTAAAATAACAGAAAAATATGGCAATGGTCTGATAACCGATATACGATTTCAATAAAACTAAAAGAAGACAATGGCAGTAAAGAAAGAAGAAGTATACGACGCGACTCAAATTCAGGTTCTGAAAGGACTTGATGCGGTTCGCAAACGACCGGCCATGTACATAGGTGATATCTCCATACGCGGCCTGCATCACCTGGTTTATGAAGCTGTGGATAACAGCATCGACGAAGCGCTGGGCGGTTATTGTACGGAAATTGAAGTGATCATGCACAAGGATGACAGCGTTTCCGTATACGATAACGGCCGCGGCATTCCGGTGGATATTCACAAGGAAATGAATAAATCGGCTCTTGAAGTAGTCATGACGGTGCTGCATGCCGGCGGTAAATTCGACAAAAAAGCCTACAAAGTATCCGGCGGTCTGCATGGCGTGGGCATTTCTGTGGTTAATGCCTTGTCCGAATGGCTCAAGGTTGAAGTCGCCCGCGACGGTAAAGTGTACCGGCAGGAGTATAATATCGGCGCGCCGGTTTCGCCGGTGCGTGTGGTTGGTTCCCGCAAGTCGACCGGTACCAAAGTGACCTTTTTGCCCGACAAGACCATTTTTAAAAAGAATAAATTCAGTTTTGAGATTCTCTCCGAACGCCTGCGCGAACTGGCGTTTCTGAACAAGGATCTGAAAATTTCCATTACCGATGAAAAAACCGACCGCAATGAAAAATTCCGTTACAAAGGCGGATTGGTTTCTTTTATTGAATATCTCGACCAGAACCGGGAAACCATAAACAAAAAGCCTATTTATTTTGCCGCAGAAAAAGATCATATCTCGGTTGAAATTGCCCTGGCTTACAACGATTCCTATACAGAAAATCTCTATTCTTATGTTAATAATATCCATACCATCGAAGGCGGCACCCATTTGATCGGGTTCAAAACCGCGTTGACCCGCAGTTTGAACAATTTTGCCATGAAAGCAAAATTGCTGAAAAATGGCGATCCTACCCTCACCGGCGAAGATGTGCGCGAGGGGCTAACCGCTATTGTCAGCATTAAACACCCGGAACCTCAGTTTGAAGGGCAAACCAAAACCAAATTGGGCAACAGCGAAGTGCGCGGCTTGGTGGAATCGATTGTCAATGAAGCCCTCACCGAGCAGCTAGAACAAAATTCAACCATTGCCCGTAAAATAATTGATAAATGCAGGTCTTCCGCCTTGTCGCGCGAAGCGGCCCGTAAAGCTAAAGAGCTGACCCGGCGCAAAACCATGCTGGAAAGCGAAGGCCTGCCCGGCAAGCTGGCGGACTGTTCAGCGCGCGGCCCGGAAAAAACCGAAATTTTCATTGTCGAAGGCGACTCGGCCGGCGGCAGCGCCAAACAGGGTCGTAACCGGCGCTTTCAGGCAATTTTACCCCTGCGCGGTAAAATTTTAAATGTTGAAAAAGCCCGGGTCGATAAAATGCTCTCTAATGAAGAAATACGCATTATTGTAGCATCACTGGGCACGGGCATCGGACGGGATGATTTTCAACTCGACCGGCTGCGCTATGAAAAGATCATAATTATGACCGATGCGGATGTTGACGGCGCCCATATTCGTACCCTGCTGCTGACCTTTTTCTTCCGCCACATGCGCGAACTGGTGGAAAAGGGTCACTTGTATATTGCCCAGCCGCCCTTGTACCGGGTCAAGGCCGGCAAGGATTACGCTTATATTTATGATGATGAAGAACTGGAAGAGTTTATGAAAAAAAACAAAAAGTCTGATACAGATAAACTCGACATCCAGCGTTATAAAGGGTTGGGTGAAATGAATCCTGATCAACTCTGGAAAACGACAATGGACCCGGAACAACGCACCCTGCTGCAGGTCACTATAGAAGAAGCTTTTGAAGCGGATTTTATCTTTTCCATGTTGATGGGTGATAATGTGGAACCGCGCCGCAAATTTATCGAAGAAAACGCCAAATACGTACGGAACCTGGATGTATAAATTATAACCGAGGTCTTGTTCACAATGCCAGATTTAACAGATAAAAATATTCAGCCGGTCTATATAGAAGAAGAAATGCGTAATTCGTACATTGATTATGCAATGTCCGTAATTGTATCACGCGCCCTGCCGGATGTCCGCGACGGCCTGAAACCGGCGCATCGGCGGGTATTGTTCGGAATGCTCGAACTGGGGCTGCGTCCCACCTCCGCCTATAAAAAAAGCGCCCGTATTGTAGGTGAAGTGTTGGGTAAATATCACCCGCATGGCGACCGGGCGGTGTACGATACGATGGTGCGAATGGAGCAGGACTTTTCCCTGCGCTACCCCCTGGTGGACGGCCAGGGTAACTTTGGCTCCATCGATGGCGATTCTGCAGCGGCTATGCGTTATACCGAAGCCCGGTTGTCTGCCATTGCCGAAGAAGTGATCCGCGATATTGAAAAAGACACGGTAGATTTTGTTCCAAACTTTGATGACTCTTTAAAAGAACCCTCGGTAATGCCGTCGCTGCTGCCGGGGCTGGTGGTCAACGGCGCTTCAGGCATTGCCGTAGGCATGGCCACCAATATCCCGCCGCACAACCTGAATGAAGTGGTCGATGCCCTGGCCGCCTTGATCGATAAACCGTCGCTAAAACCAGCCGGACTGCTGGATTATATGAAGGGTCCAGATTTCCCCACCGGCGCGGTGATAATGGGTGATGAAGAAATTGAAGCCTATTTTAATACCGGCCGCGGCCGCTTAATTGTCCAGGCCCGTGTGCATGTCGAAGATATGGGCGCCTCGCGCGAGCGAATTGTTGTAACGGAAATTCCTTACCAGGTCAATAAAAGCGCGTTGCTGGAAAAAGTTGCCGCCCTGGTACGCGAAAAAAAGATCGACGGTATTCAGGAAATCCGCGATGAATCGGATCGTGAAGGCATGCGCGTGGTCTTTGAACTGCGTAAAGAGGCTTCTGCCGATAAAATCATCAAAGATCTGTTCACCCATACACAAATGCAATCCACTTTTGGCGTAATTTTGCTGGCGCTGGTAAAAGGCGAGCCCAAAATTCTGAACATGAAAGAATTGCTGACGGAATTCCTGGAATTCCGTCACGATGTGATATTGCGCCGTACCCGTTTTGAATTGGATAAAGCTGAAAAACGCGCCCACATTCTGGAAGGATTAAAAATTGCCCTCGATAATATCGATGCGATCATTGCCCTGATTAAAAAATCCAAAGATGTGGATACGGCGCGGCGCGGCCTGATGAAAAATTTCAAACTATCCGAGATCCAGGCGCAGGCGATTCTCGATATGCGTTTGCAGCGGCTCACCGGCCTGGAACGTAAAAAAATTGAAATGGAATACCTGGAAGTTATTAAACTGATTGAAAAACTAAAATCCCTGCTGGCCAGCAAACCGCGGCGGATGCAGTTGGTCAAGGAAGAACTGCTCACTCTTAAAGAGCGGTATGGCGACCCGCGCCGTACGCAGATCATCGGCAAGGGCAGCAAAAAAACCATCCAGGAATTGATGAAAGAAGATGAAACGCAGATCATCATCACCAATACCGGCACGATCCGCAGATTTTCACTGACCGATAAAAAAGCGGTAGAAGAAAAAATAGAGGCCGCCGGTGAAGCGGAATTCATTGAATATTCCTTTAAATCGGCCAACAGCCATTACCTGCTGGTATTCAGCAACGCCGGTAAAGTTTACCCGCTGCGCACCAGCTTTGTTCCGCTGGATAATAATGGCGACAGCGGTTCTTCCCTGGAAAAACTGATCCACCTGGGTAAAGATGAAAAAATCTTGCATGTGTTTGAACTGGACAAGTTTGATGAAAACAAATACCTCTATTTTGTAACCTGCGAAGGATTGATCAAGAAATCATCGCTGGGCGTCCTTTCCAAGCTGCGCGAAGGATCGGCAGTAGCCATGCCGCTGAAGGATAAAGACCGGCTGGCCGCCGTGGCTCTCGACCACAAAGATGCCGAAGTGATGATCGGCACAGCGAACGGCCAGGCCATTCGCTTCCCCGGCAACGAACTGCGCGATGATATGGGCATAACCGCCGGCGGCGTCAAGGGAATAACTCTAGAGGAAAATGATGTTGTAGTCGGCATGATAACCATCCAAAACCCCAAAGCTATGTTATTATCTATTACCGGTCTGGGGTTTGGTAAAAAGAGCGACCTGGCCGAATACAGCGTTATTGGCCGGGGGGGTAAAGGGATAAGAAATTATCTGCTCTCGGACAAGACCGGGAAAATTGTCGCCATCCAGGAAGTTAATGATACTGAACAAATATATTTTATAACCAAAAAAGGCAAGATAAAAAGACAAAAAGCCAAGTTAATAAAAAAAATGGGGCGAGCCACCAAAGGCATGCCCCTGGTTAATGTAGCGCAAAAAGATGAAATCGAAAAAATCGTTTCAATTGCGCAAACAAAAAAGTGACAAATTTGTAAAGGAGTGGGACTATGTTTAAAAATAAACTGATGATGATTGGACTGGCCAGCCTGGCAACAACGATCCTGTTGATCGGCCTGAGTATGGCTGTCAATACAGATCAACAACGCGGTCTGGTTACGCGCGTAGAAGGATCTGCAAAAAAACAAAAGCTGGCGGAAGTTGAATGGACTAATGTTGCAACCAATACTGAAGTAAACGGCGGCGAGCGGGTGCGCACCTTTGCCCAGTCCCGCGCCGAACTGGAACTGGCCCGGCTGGACAAGATTCGCCTTGCGCCCAAGACCACTATCGATATTTTAAAACTGTATGAAGAAACCAAAGATCAAAAACGCGAAACCCAGATGCTGCTACAGGAAGGCGATTTGTGGGCAAACGTAGCTGAAAAATCGGAAAATATGACTTTTTCGATCAACACCCCAATTGCCGCTGCAGCAATCACCGGCACCACCCTGCGAATGAGCGTGGGCGCCGATTCTGCGTCAGAACTCAAAGTATACAAGGGCGAAGTGATCATCACCAATGCGCCGGATTTGAGTACGGTGGTTCCCCAATCAATCGTACCTTACCAGATTGAAGGCCCGCACGAAATTCCCGGCCCCCGCGAAGTTTCTATGGAAGAATGGGCGCTGATCGTTAAAAGTATGCAAAAAGTGACAATCGATAAAAACGGGCAGGTTTCTTATTCCGGTAACTTTGCCGCTACGGATAGCGATGAAAATACCGACTGGGTACGCTGGAACCTGGAACAAGATAAAAAAAATAAATAACTTAGAAATTATACCCTGCAGATAAATATATTCTTTCGTCACGGGCGCTAGTCCGGCCGTAAGCAACAGAGAATGGGCCTATAGGTGTTTTCACATATACCGCAAGGCCCTTTCCATTTATAAAGTCCTGTGACTCTATGACCAACTCACTTTTCCACACCGCCCCGAAATCATACCGTAACGCCAGATAGGTATCAAACAACCACAATTTGCTGATAAACGAGCGGGCTTCCATACTTACCTGGAAGACATGCCGCCCCTGCAGTTGCGCTTCTTCAAGGCCGTAAAATGATTCTCCCCCGCCCAGTTTGAACTGTTCTGAAAATGGCGTTGTCAGGTCCGATGTGCCCCAAAACAGCCTGGGACTAAAAGTAAACCGTTTCAGCATGGTAAAATAGGTGGAAAGATAATTTTGCACCTTGAAAAACGAAATATCATTCCCCAAAAATTTCCCGGTCGAAACTTCATATTCAAAACGGTGATATTTACCGCTAGTCGGGAATGGCACCTGGTTGCGCGTATCGACAATGGAATTAATCCCGATCGTATTAATACGTAAAGCGCCTTCATCAAAACCTTTACCGGCCAGCTTGATGATGTCGATCTCTTCCAGGCGCATTAAAGCAGAGATCGTTCCAACCCTTTCTATATGCTGACCAACGCTGAAAATAACTCCGGTCGCCTGGCGGTTGTATTCGCCAATTTTAATGCTCTTTTCCCAGGCAAAATATTTATTTTGATTCTGATGCAGGTCGATTTGCGCGGTTAAAAAAGTATTAAAAATCCGGTCGGCCCGGTAAGCTGCGGAAATGATGCGATCACGCGAGCCATATTGGCCGTGTAATGTCAAATCGTTGCCCATACCAAACAGGTTCTCATCCGCCCACTCCAGGAAAGACCTGCCCCACCGCTCGTTATCATAGCGAATACCATAGCGGACGACACTGGAACTCTTTTCCTGCAAATGTATGCTCAACGCATAACCGTCTTTATCACCGGAAATGTTTAGCGCCGCCGAATTGAACAAACCGGTGCCATAAATATTATTTATTCCTTTTTGCGCCAGATCGGAGCGAAACACATTACCGGGTTTAAGGTTAAATTCATTGGCAATGACAAAATCTCTGGTCTTTTTATTACCGGAAAAGCTGATGGAATTGATCTTCCCTTCAGTAAAATAGATCACCGCCCGGCGTAAATGCGGAGAATAATCAATTTTCTGGATTTCGGCAAGCGAATACCCCTTTTTTCGGAACAGCTGCAAAGTTGCCCGTAAAGCGGCCGCAGTCGTATAGCGATTGATCGGCTTGCCCAACAGGGGTGTAAATTTTTCCAGCAAAACCGAATCCGCAAAGATGGTCTGCCCGATAAATAAAACCTGATCCAGCCGGGGATTAAGGGTCATCTGGTATTGCAGGGTCAACGTATCGCCAACCTGAATTATCCTGGCAACCACATCCTCAAAATCTCCGGTTTTGTAGATCTTTTCCAGGGTCGAGCGGATTTCCTTACCGGCGATGCGGCGCGCCCCACGGGTATTTATAATTGAAACTAGTTCAGGGTTAAGCGTCGTATCCGCCTGGATTCTTTCCACAAAATAAAAATCGTTTTCTTCTTCCCCCTTACTTGTCCTGCATAACGAGCGAATTGTATCCAGCCTGGCTCTGGTCCGTTCCTGACCGGCCAGGTACAGGGAATCGATTTTCTCCTGATTAGTGGAACTACCCAGCATATCGGCAAAGGAGATTACCACATCGGCGCCGGCCAGTTGTTCCTCATTCTTTTGCTGCTGCATGATCGTGGTCACCTGGTCGGCTATTTCCCAGGGAGATTGGAGTTCTTCCCGGCTGCGCAGGGGAGAGGTTGTATTCACGGCTATCACAATATCGGCGCCGAAATTGCGTGTTTCGCTTACCGGGATATTGTCGAGCACTCCGCCATCCACCAGCAATTGTTCCGCATTTTCTACCGGATTAAACAACAATGGTATGGCAATGGAAGAACGCATTCGTTCCGCCAGATCGCCATTTTCAATAATAACTTTATTGCCCGATAAAATATCGGTGGCAATAATACGCAAAGGGGTTCTTAGAGTTGTAAAATCTTGCCCATGATAAGGCGCATTGAGAATAATTTTAGTTAAAAAATCTCCCAGGTTCTGACCCTGTATCAAAGCTTCCGGCAATATCGGCTTAAAATTCTCCATACGAAACTGCACCAGGGCGCGTCCCCGCTTTTGTTTTTCGCCTAAAAACAAAGAAGAACGTTCCGGCGTATCATTCAACACACTGCTCCAGTCGAAACTGTTGGTAATTTTCCAAATCTCCTCAGGAGAATAACCGGAAGCATATAATCCGCCCACCACCGCGCCAATACTGGTGCCGACAATACAATCAATCGGTATATTCGCTTCTTCCAGGGCTTTGAGAACGCCAATTTGCGATACCCCGCGTAAACCGCCGCCGCTCAGCGCCAGGCCGATCCTGGGGCGGGCAAGTTGTTTATGCGGAATAATACTGTATGGAATGGTTGTGGTTTGTCCGGTATAATCGAGTGCAAAGGTTGCGATGATCTTGATCTGTTCAACCTGGGCGCCCGCCGGGGTTGCGGTTATAAATAACAGGCCCACGAAACAAGCCGTTACAAGTGCTGCTTTTTGAAAAATATGTATCAAGTTCTTTGTTCCGGGAATATAAATACCTGCTTGTGATTGTGATAAATTCATAACTGGTTCCGTGCGAATATATATAGCTCCGCTTGAAAAAGCAAGCGCAAAATTGATTTGTTTAAATTAACTGCTTTTATTACTTTAGACTCTAAAAACGGACAAACTGTTTATGTTGGCAAATAAAACCGTAAAAATAATTTATGCCGGATTATTCACGGCCCTGACGGCCGCCGGGGCGTTTATAAAAATTCCGCTACCGCCGGTGCCGGTCACCCTGCAAACGTTCTTTACTATCCTGGCGGGCGCTATTCTGCCGCCGCGGTATGCGTTTACCTGCCAGGCCGCTTACCTGCTGTTGGGTCTGGCCGGGTTGCCGGTCTTTGCCCTTGGCGGCGGGTTGGCTTATGTGCTGCAACCCTCTTTTGGTTATTTGCTGAGTTTGCCGTTAGCCGCCTGGCTGGCCGCCGTCCTGAACCGGCAGTTTAACCTGAAAAAATCATTACACTTTTTCTTATGGATAAACGTACTGACTGCCATAGTAATTTTAGTGATTGGCACATTTTGGTTGTTTATCTCTCTTGAGTGCTTTTCCGGCGCCGCGATTTCTTTGCAAAAGGTAGTGTTTTCCGGTTTGCTGTTGTTTGTACCCGGTGAATTGCTCAAATCAGTTATTGCTTCCTATATCGCTGTTCAGTATTTCAAAAGGATTGAAAAACCTGGTATATTATAAAAATTTTTGCGCCGGACAGGATAATCAATGTAATAATCGGTTAGTCTTTGTTTTGCAAACAAGCCATCAAAACCGGGTGAATTTTATTCTCCTGCTAGCACCGGTCGTTTATTAAATAATTTATGTGGGTGTTTGAGCGGCATCAGGTTTGAAACTATTTAAGGGCGCAATGGTTTTACGTAATAAAATTTCCGCATGACCGGCAACAATATAATCTTTTAATTCCCCGATAGTTTCATATCCCAGCCGGTTATACAATCGCAGGGCATCAGGGTTGAACGAGGAAACACACATAAAAACATTAGGTTTGTCTTTAAAGATACGCCGTTCGGCAAAAGCTATCATCTGGCGGCCCAGTCCTTTTCTCCGCCATTCCGGGGCTATACAAATAGTTTGAATATAACCCGTAAAAGCGCCCTGCATTTGCAAGATCATAAATCCTGCCAATTCATCAGTGATTACTGCGCAATAAACTTCTTTGCCCGGATCGGTAACATGCTGCAAGCTTTCTTCATAATTGCGGCGCAGGGTGATCCAGGGTTCGGAAGCAGCCATTAACCGGGCGCAATATTCGGCCTCACTCCGCCCGCTCAATCGCCGGATAGTCGGCTGCATGGTATGTTTACTCATATAAAATCCACAACGATATGTAATTTTAAAGCCGTTTTAACCAGGTGTTAAAACGGCCTGAAGTTACAAACTAGTATTTAATCCATTTCAACAGTTCCGGTAAGGTCGGGCGTTTGCCATACATTAAAATGCCGACGCGGAAGATTTTGCCGCTGACCCAAATGGACGCGCCTATTGTCAACAGGGTGATGATAATGCTGAGGATCACCTGGTATAACGGCACGGCATTAAGCATGATCCGCATAAACATAAGCAGCGGCGTAAAGAACGGAATGAGCGACAGAACGACCGCCAGGGTACTATCCGGGGTTTTTATTATTGCAAACATTAACAAAAAAGCCACTACAATAAGCATCATCACCGGCCATTGTACACTTTGCGCTTCGCTGCTGGAATTGACCATGCTGCCCAGCCCGGCATACAGGGTGGCATATAAAAAGAAACCGAGCAGGAAATAAGCGATAAAAGCCAGGTAGGTCCAGATAGAAAGCGAGGGAATGGCCAGTTCGGAAATTCCCGGGGCAAACTGCTGGGCTATGACCAAACCAAACGTGGTAACCAGCACGGTTGAAAGAATCCAGATGAAAAACTGGGTCAGGCCGGTAGCGCCGATGCCGATAATTTTACCAGCCATAAGTTGATACGGCTTGACCGAAGAGAGGATCACTTCCATTACCCGGCTGCTTTTATCTTCAATCACTCCTTGCATAACATAGGCGCCATACATAATAAGCGCAAAATAGAGTATAAAGACCATGACATAGCTCAGTCCATAAGCAGCCATGCCGCTGGCTTCACTAGCGCCCTTTTCATCCACCTGGAAGGTCTGCACTTTGACCCATTGGGATAATTTATTCACCAACTCGGGGTCCAGGCCGCTCTCATTCATGCGAATCGCTTTTACTGCATCGGACATTAACCTTTCCACCCGTGAATAAAAATCAAAATTTGTAATATTTTTGGAATATACCGCAAAACTGTTTTTTATGAACACGCTATCCGTCACTTCAATATAAGCAAACAGCTCCCCGTTTTGAACCCGCGCATTCAACTCTTCTTTCTTTATACCCAGGCTGTCGCCGCTCCAGGTTACCTGTTCAACATTGTATAATGAATTGCCCTGTTTATCTTTGCGGGATTCCTGCAAAGCAACGGACAGGGGTGTATAGATTTTACCGGTCGTATCAATAACAGCGATATTGGCCTTCTTTTCTACTTCCATGTTTGCCAGAAAGGCGGGAACAAAAGAAACAAACAGGATAAACAACGGCAATAACAGGGTGCCGATAATAAAGCCCTTGGACTTTACCTGCAGCAGGTACTCCCGTTTTATTAAAGCAATAGTCTTGTTCACAATCACTCTCCTTAATTTTTAACGGCTTTAATAAAAATTTCATTTAAAGACGGTTCGGATACTTTGAACTCGAGGACATTTACCCGGTCGATAGCGTATTTTAAAAGCTGCTGAGGCGATACATTGTCCGCCGGTTTGATTTCAACATACTGACCATAATCATCGTATTGAGCAACCAGGGACTGATCTTTGAGAAATTCAGCCGCTCCTTCATACTGCATACGGATGCGGTTTGACCCAAAGCCTTTTTTAATTTCCTTGAGAGAACCCTGCAAAATGCTGGCGCCTTTGTTGATCAAACAAATGTTCTCGCACAGTTTTTCTACCTGCTCCATCAAATGGGTGGAAAAAATAATTGTGGCTCCGGTATTTTTTAAATCCAGCATGACATCTTTGAGCAGATTGGTATTGACCGGGTCGAGGCCGGAAAACGGTTCATCGAGAATGATCAGTTCCGGGTTATGGATGATTGTACAGATGAATTGTAATTTTTGCTGCATTCCTTTGGAGAGTTCCTCAACTTTTTTATCGCGCCATTCCAGTAATTCCAGCTTTTCCAGCCATTGCACGGCTGCGGCTTGAGTTTGCCTGGCCGGTTTGCTCTTGATCTCACCGAAAAAAGTGATGGTATCGATAACTTTCATCTTCTTATACAGGCCGCGTTCCTCAGGTAAATAGCCGATCTTGTCGCGCTGTTGCCCTGAATTTAGCTTGCCGGCAATTTCTATCGTCCCGCTATCAGGCTTGATAATATCCATGATCATACGAATCGTCGTGGTTTTGCCGGCGCCATTGGGGCCCAGTAATCCGAAAATCTGTCCCTTATCCACAGAAAAGGACAACTCTTTCACCGCATGAACTTCTTCATACGCTTTTGAGATTTGCTTCAGCTTTAAAATGGCCACATTGCCTCCTTTATTATTTCCGGTAGAATTAATTAATAAATTCGTTGTCGAGTGGGCTAAACAATCGGGTCTTTCCAGTTATACACCTTTTCCCTGGTTCTATTCACAACCGGGGCTTTTAATTCTTTGCTAATGGTATCAGTGCAGGTTGCGGAAGAAATATATTTTCAACGATCATACGGCATACTCATACGTAAAAAAACCGCCCGGTTTTCATTTTTTTAAATAATATCCTAATTTATATTCTATTAATTTTAAAATAGCTTGATGATTCCCTTTATTTTTGTTAATTTAGTTAGATAAAACCGGTTACTGTAAAGCCAGGGTTTTTCCAGGCAATTGCAGCATTAAAAAACCGGACAATCTGTCAACAAAAATAAAGATATTCTATGATGAAACCAAACACATTAACTTTGATTCGTATAGCCGGTTCACCGTTTTTTTTATTGTTTTACTGGCTCGATACGGTATGGTCTTTAATTGTATGTATGTTTCTGTTTGGAGTTTTTGAAATAACCGATCTCCTCGACGGGCCTTTAGCCCGGCGCAGCAACCAGGTCAGTGATTTTGGTAAACTGATGGATCCGTTTGCCGACAGCATTGCCCGGTTTACTATCTATCTTTGCTTTCTCAGTTCCGGTCTGGCGCCGGTATGGATCATTGCGGTTTTCTTTTATCGTGATGTACTGGTTTCGGTAGTCCGGGTTTTCTCCATGAAAGAGGGTGTGGTTGTAGCTGCCCGTAAAAGCGGAAAAATTAAGGCATGGGGTCAAGCTCTCAGCATTCTGGGTGTGCTGGTAATCCTCTTTTTTCAAAAATTGGGACTGATAGCAACGCCCTTTACTATATGGCTTGATATTCCTCTGGCTACACAACTTATTTTTATTGCGTCGCTCATTACGTTGTGGTCTGCGGTAGATTATTGGTTAGACGGCAAAGCCATTGTTATCAATGCCATGAATTTTGAAAATAAAAAGCCATCAAAGCCAGGCAATTAAATCCGCCACACTTTCAACCACAATTTTGGGCCGGTCGGGAGACTGGGCCAGCATCTCCCGGCTGGTTTCACCGCTTAGCACCAACACACCGGTCATATCAAAATTTTGCGCCATGCGAATATCCGTATACAAGCGATCGCCGATAAATGCTATCTCATGGGGCGGGCATCCGGCTTTTTCGCTGATCGCTTCCACCGCTTCTTTATGCGGTTTGCCTACTACTACCGGTCGTTTTCCGCCGGTTGCCGTATCAAACATGGATATAAAAGAACCGACATCAGGTTTAAACGTGTCTTTGGTCACAGGGCATAACAGGTCGGCGTGGGTAGCAATGTAGGGAATACCACGTAGAATCAGATCATAACAGGTCTGGATCTTTTTATAGGTCAATTCCGTATCAAAACCCAATACTACCGCGGCCGGCGCCCCCTGTAATGCCTCCTCTTCGGAAAGACAATGAAAATTTCGCGCTTCAAAATCATGTTTCAGATCGCTATTGCCGACCAGATAAATATCCGGGCACAGGCTGTGCCGGCGTAAATAACTTTCCGCACAGTCTGTTGATGTTATCATATAATCGTCTTTCACCGGAAAGCCGATCTTGGCCAGTTTTTGTAAATAAGTAGCGCGGGAACGGGAACTGTTATTAGTAAAATAGAACAGTTTGCGCCCGGACCGGATAATTTTTTCCAAAAACGGAAAAGAGGCGGCAAAGGGAATATTATCAAGGTATAAAGTGCCGTCCAGATCACACACAATCGCTTTGCAGCGGCTGAATTGCTCGAATTGCTGGTTGTTGTTAGTTTCCAAAAATCACCTTTTTTATTAAAACTAAAGTTCTTTATATTCCAACCTGTAAATTTTAAAATAAAATCATTATTTTAAAAATTCTGGCAGCTCGTACAGGTTAATCTCCAAAATCTCCGGAAAATGAATTAACAATGCCGGTTGCCGGGTAACCTTTGGTTGCCCACCAGCCCCGCGAATCTTCATATTTGAACCGGTCTGCGCCATTACTCAGCCATACATGGATGCGGATTTCGCCATTGCCGTAATCATAAAAAGCTGCAATATCATCCATGCCGTCGCCGTTATAATCGCCAGCCGATGCCGAGACAATGCTTTTAGCATCATAGCCGCGGGTGCTTTCCCACCAGCCTTTTGAATCCTGGTAGTCAAAAGTCGTACCGCCCTCGTTCAACCACACATGAATGCGGGTGATGCCTTGCCCATAATCATAGAATCCGGCCAGATCGGCATAACCATCGCCGTTCCAGTCCCCGGCTACACTATGCAGCAGTTTATTGCCTTCATAACCGCCTTTTTTAGTGCTAAACCAGCCGTTGGAACCGGAATAGGTAAAAGAGCTGCTGCCGGTATTGATCCAGGTATGGATGCGGGTATCGCCATTGCCATAGTAATAGAGTACTGCAAGATCATCATAAACCGGGGTTTCTTCAACGACCTCGGTCGTTTCTTCGTCTTGTGGTTCCGACAACAGGGGTTGCGATAAAAAAATAATACAACCGACCAGGGTCATAATAGCCAGCGCCGGGATAAACCATTTTAAAGTTTTCATATAGCCTCCATGTTTACAGGAACTTTTTTACGGTTATAAAGATATAATGTGCGTGATCCGGCTCATGGATCAGGAATTATAAAGTATTGATTTATATAGTCAAGTTCAAGCATTTTCATAACAGACGGGTACTTTTTGCTTGTGATTATAGGAAAAAAACGATATATTAGCCTCTGTAAATTTTAATCAAACAGGTAGTTATGAAAAATTGTCTCTATATAATATTATTTACTACTGCATTATGGCTGACCGGCTGCGGCAGTAACCACGCCCTGGTTAAAGAAAAACCCCTGAAAGCAACCTATAACCAGGAAGCCCTGGATATGGTAATCGATGGAACAATCGCCAACCTGGTCGGCATGAACAAAGAAGCGCTGTTAAAATATCACCAGGCGGCGGAATTTGATTCATCTTCACCCGGTATTTTTCTGGCTATGGCGGAAAATTATTATTACCTGGGAGAAGAAAAAACCAGCATCAAGATCATCAACAAAGTACTTAACCTCGACCCCGAAAACCTCGATGCCCTGATCCTGCTGGCGGCCTGCTATGAAAAACAAAATGATTATTACCGGGCCATGCAGGTTTATAAAAATATTGTCAAAATTGAACCCGGTAATCTTGAACATCTATATTACCTTACTTCGCTGCAAATTGTTGTAAAAAACTATGAACAAGCGCTCGCTTCCTACCAGTCCATGCTGCAAAACGGCCTGGATGACCCGGATTTTTGCCTGCGCATCGGTTACCTGTTCCTGCAAAGCCGGGCTCTGCTGCAGGCTGAGCAAGTCTATATGGGACTATACAAACAATACCCGGAAGAGGAAGAAATATACCTGGCGCTGGCTGCAACAGCCAAAGCCAAAGGCGATACGTTAAAAGCGATATCATGGTATAAAAAAGCTCTTGAATATGATGATAATTTCGGGGACATCCGCGCCGAGTTACGCACCTGGTATGAAAAAAACCAATCGTGGGATGAGGCGATCAATTATTTCAGTTCACTGTTACAAAAAAACCCGGATAATCTGGCCAATCAACTTTTACTGGGTAATTTCTATTTTGAAAAGGGCGATACCACCGGCGCTATTACAGTTTTTCAAAACGCTATAAAAAGTTTCCCGCTGCGCGAGAACTCGTACCTTGCCCTGGCTTCGCTGTTGCAAATGAAAAAAGATACCCTGGCAATCGAGCAGCTTTATACTGAAGCGTTGCAAAAGAACAGCATGTTTTCAACTGTTCGCCAGGGATTGAAGAACCTCTATTTACAACGACAAGAATGGAAAAAAGCGGTCGATTTGTACCTGCCTCTGCAAGATAATGATTCTACCTATGTCAGTTCTCGTATTGAAATTGCCAATATACTGATGGCGCAGGGCGATTCTCTTGAAGCTATCGATTATTTCAAACCGCTTATGGATACCCAGAGTGATGACTGGCGGGTGCCGATTACCCTCGGCCGTTATTATTTTCTAACCGGCCAGCATCCATTAGCTGCTGAATGCTTTGATAAAACCCTGGAACTGCGCCAGGATTTGACTCATTTATGGATTTTACGCGGTATTAATTATATTCAAATGGATAGCCTCGATCTGGCCCTCGATAATTTTAAAACCTCCCTGCAAGACTTTCCCGACGACCCCGGCCTTAATTACTACGCCGGGTCGATCCTCAGCCGGCAAAGAAAATTTGCCCAGGCTATAGAGTATTTTGAAAAATCCAGTGAAAAAGAACCGGACAATATTCAGTCAATTTTAGCCCTGGCCGGCGCTTTTGATGAATTGAAGGAATTCGACAAATCGGAACCGCTCTATTTAAAGATATTATCCCTCAGTCCAGAAAGCCCGGTCATCAACAACAATTACGCTTATCACCTTTCGGTGCGGGGGATTAACCTGGAAAAAGCGCTGGAACATTCCAAAATAGCGCTGCAGGCAGAACCCGATAACGGCCCCTACCTGGACACCATGGGCTGGATCTATTACAAACTGGGCGATTATGATCAGGCTATTCACTATATTGAAAAATCGCTTGCTATAGATAAAGATTCCCCGGATGTGTTGGAACACCTGGGAGATATCTATTATAAAAAAGGTGACCAGCTTAATGCTGAAAAAAACTGGAAAAAATCCCTGGAACTGGACGGCCAGCGCACCCATATTTTGGAAAAACTCGGGCAATCGAAAAAATGACGGTTGAAAAAAAAAAGCCCCTGGTATTATTACTCCTTTTACCGCTTTTTGTATTATTTGACTGCGCCGGAGTATCAAACAAACCGCACCTGTCGGATAGTGAGTTAAACTGGGTTACCGTTTATAAAATATCCCGCACCAATTTCAGTCATCTTGAAACGCTGGAAGGCCAGGCGCAATTGACAGTTCAGTCCGCCGGGCAATCGTACAGCGCTGAAACCCGCGTAAAAATGAAACGTCCCGATTCCCTTTATTTTAAAATTGAAGCTGCGCTGGGCCTGGATGTGGGCATCTTTTTCGCCGACCGGCAAAATTATTTTATTTATGCCCCTATGGAAAATATCTGCTATACCGGCGCGGTGGATTCATTACACAAAGCGCCATTATTCGACATCGAGATCACTTTTGACAAGTTGATGCAATTATGCGCCGGAGCGGAAATTCTGCCCAACATGCGGGATCCGAACATGCACCATGAAGGCGATAATATCATAATAACAGGAATGATCGACTCGCTCGCCTGCACCTATTACCTGGAGCGGGGAAACGGCTTGGTGAAAAAGCTGGAAATCCGTGATCCGCAGTCCCGTTTGGTGGCTGTTCACGAATATGGCCGTTTTAAAAAGATCAATGGCGTTACCATTCCGCATACGATCAGGTTGCAAAGACCTCTGGCCAAAGAATCATTATCGCTTTTTTACACGCAGTTGAAAATAAACAAAAAGCTGTCCGGAAATGATTTTTATATCAAAATTCCCGATAGCGCTTTAAAAGTAAATTTATAAAAATGGGTAACGAATACATGTCCGAAAGCCTGAGCACAAGACCTGTCGACATTTCCATTATAGTCCCGCTGCTGAATGAAGAGCAATCGTTGCAGGAACTGCATGATAAAATTGCCGGTGTAATGCACAACGCGGGGTATAGCTTTGAGCTCATATTTGTCGATGACGGCTCTACCGATCAGTCCGCAGCCGTCATTCACCGCCTGGCAGCCGGTAATCCCCAGGTAAAAATGCTGCAATTCCGCAAAAATTACGGTAAATCTGCGGCGCTGGCGGCGGGATTCGAACATGCCGCGGGCCGGTTTGTGGTAACCATGGACGCCGATTTGCAGGACGACCCCGAAGAGATTCCACATCTCATTGCCAAACTCGAACAGGGCTACGACCTGGTTTCGGGTTGGAAAAAGGTTCGCCATGACCCCTTTATCAAACGCAATACTTCAAAAATATATAATTATTTTACCTCGTTATTTAGCGGTATACGGCTGCATGATTTTAATTGCGGACTGAAAGCCTATCGCAGCGATGTGGTGAAAAGTTTTCAGGTTTATGGCGAAATGCACCGCTACCTGCCGGTGCTGGCGCATCATAACGGCTTTCGGGTAACGGAAATGCCGGTTAAACATCATCAGCGCAAACACGGGCAATCGAAATTCGGCATGGCGCGTTTTACCCGCGGCGCGTTTGACCTGCTGACCGTTACTTTTTTGACCAAATACAAAAAACGGCCCCTGCATTTTTTCGGCGGCTTTGGAGTATTAACCTTTCTGGCCGGCGCGGTTATTTCCCTGGTTCTGGTCATCCAGCGGCTATTCCTGCACCAGTACCTCAGCAACCGCCCATTGCTGTTCCTGGGCGTGCTGCTCATCATCGTCGGTATGCAGTTTTTCTCCCTGGGACTGATCGGCGAAATGATCATCTCCGTCCGCCATGAAAACGATACCTACCAGATCAAAAGCAAACTGGGGTGGGATCAACCGCCGTCAGATAATAAATGATCACTCTTCACCGTAATTCAAAACCCTAACCGGAACAACCCGACATGACCGGCAAGCGACACAAGGTTTTACTTATTACCTATTATTTCCCGCCTTCCGGCGGCTCCGGGGTGCAGCGTCCCCTGAAATTTGTCAAATACCTGCGCGAGTTCGGCTGGGAACCGGTAGTGCTCACCGCCGCCAATGCCGATTATCCCGCCTACGATCAAACCCTGCTGCAGGAAATTCCCAACAATGTGCATATTTATCGCTCCCGCATCATAGAACCTTACCGGTTGTACCGCAAATTCACCGGCCGGCAGGCAAACGAATCCACCGATATTGCCACGTTGACACTGGACGAGCAGGATAAACACAAATTATCGGAACGGGTTGCAGAATGGGTGCGTTCGGCTTTATTTGTTCCGGATGCCCGTATCGGCTGGCTGCCGTTTGCTGTTGATATGGGCAAAAAGATCATTGCCTCTGAAAATATCGACGTCATCCTCTCCACTGCGCCGCCCTATACCACCCACCTGATTGGCTTGTCTCTGCATAAACTGTACGGTATTCCCTGGGTAGCCGATTTTCGCGATTCGTGGATCGGCTGGCTGTCTACTCCCCAGTGGCGGCCCAAACTGTCGCGCACCCTGGAACGGCGCATGGAAGCCGCTGTTTTGGCCCGCGCTTCACGGCTGCTCAGTGTAACTCCCGGCGTTAAAGAAGACCTGTTGAGCAGAAATCCGCGTTACCGCGATGATCGCTGGCAGTTGCTGTATAACGGCTATGATGCTGAGGATTTTGCCGGGGTAACTCCCGCCCCCAAACACGATAAAATAACCATCATTTATTCCGGGTCGCTGTATGGCAACCGTAACCCTGAATACCTTTTGCGCGCCCTGGAAGAATTGCACAAGGAAGACTCTCCCCTGTTGAATAAAATAAGGCTGTTATTTGTCGGCAGAATCGGTGAGGCGATTATCAGGCGAATGCAGGAATCACCTGTCAACAGCATCATCGAGCGCGTCCCCTACGTCACTCATACCGCAAGTTTACAACATCTCCTTGGCAGCAATATAGCTCTGCTCATCATCGACGACGCCCCGGAGAATGCCGGTATTTTAACCGGCAAGCTGTTTGAATATATTGGCGCCGGGCTGCCGATTCTGGCGTTAGCGCCGGAGGGTAATGCCGCCGATTTGATCAGACAATACAAGCTGGGACTGATAGCGCATCCCAAGCGGGTGGAAGAAATTAAACAAGCCCTGGCAGCTATGGTTGCCGCCTGCGCCGGGGGGGCTGTCTCATGGAACACCACAAAGCATGACCGCTTTGAACGCCGCGTGCTCACCGGCGAACTGGCGAATATTCTTGCTTCCGTAATGAAAAAATTGTGATCATTAACCGGTTGTCAGCGCCGCGCCGATTTATTCAAAAGCTCCTGTACCAATTGTCCGCCCTGCATGATACTTTCTTTAACCTGCGGCAGGTAATGAGCAATCTTGACGCGGCTTTTTTCCTGCTGCTGCCACAGGGCGTCAAACCTGGCCGTCAAATCCGTATCGCTTAATTCATCGATATTACACAACCACTCTTCCTGGGCAAACAATCCCAAAACTTCGCGGTATTTATGATGCCAGGCAATCGCCAGGGTGGGAATTCCCAGCGATAACGCGGCGACGATGGTATGGTAGCGAGCCGCCACAACCAGGCTGCACTCGCGGATAATGCCCTTGATCTCTGCGGCGGTCAGTTTTTCTGTATCGATCAGCCGGCAATCGGTTTCGCCAAGCTGTTCCAGAATGTGCCGGCCGACTTTAATATCATCGTCCGGGCTGGAAGATAATTCATTGGGCAACAAAACCACTTGTGCCTGGTAGTCCGTTGTGATATGGCGGATCAGATGAGCCATCGACGCGGTATATGCTCCGGCCGATTTTTCCCGGTTGCGCGCCTGGTAACTGACGGACAGGCAAACCACCGGTTTGTTGCGGCTTGTCTGCGCTATTTCTGCAGATATGGCGCTGTCCTGCGCCGGCAATAAAAAAGCCGTATCGGGAATAACAAAAGCCGGGGTGCCGAGTTGTAATTTTTCCAGGCTGGCAAAGCTGGTATTGTCGCGCACCAGTACAAGATCGGTGTTCCTGCCCAGGTAAAAGCGGGCAAACAACCGGTTCCACTTTTGCTCAAATGGCCCCAGGGCGGTGGTGTACTTGATGACCGGTTTACCGAGGAATTTTGCCATCCACAAATGCAGGCCAACCAACAGCCGGAACATAAAGGTATTGTGCAGCGAATCGGCATGCATGATGCCCCAAATATCGATAACCACATCGGCAGCCGCCAGGTTACGGATAATTGCCTTTTGATCCGCCGGACCTGCCAGCAGCCGTAACCAGCGTTTTACTATTACCATTGGAATCGTCCAGATTTTGGGACGGAACGGCAGAACCGATACTCCATACTGAGGAGCAAGTTGCTGGTCGAGTGCTATGGTTTTGTAAGGAATGATCAGCGTGTATTCGGCGTTATCAAAATACGCATCGAGCACGGTTTTGGTAGCCGCCAGCAAAGAGGGCCCGCCAAAATTAAGCGACAGACGCGCGCCAACCAGGGTTATTTTTGTTTTCATATTCATCCTGAAAATAAATTCTTACTTTTCGTTTTGAACATTATGACCGGAGCTTAACAAACTTTTATAACGTAGCAATAAATAGAGATAATACAGTCCTATGACCAAAGCGCACACTACGACCAGTACAAACTCGTTACACCAGCCCGACAACTTGAGAAACAAAACCAGCCCGCTTAGAAAAAAAGTAACTACCAAGTCAAATCTTACAAACTCTTGCAGCAAACGTTTCAACCTTACTCCGGCGTCTCTGCCCAGCCAGATCAGTAACCAGCCATAAGTAAGAGTTCCTGAGATGGAAAATAACAGCAGCGTAATGATCGGGTTTTGCATAATTCCGCCCAGCGCCAGGGCAAATATGCGAATAACCAGGTTGATGATGTTGAATTTTAAAGAATTTTCCTGCTTTTCCACAATACTGAAAATGTGGGTCATGGGGGAAGACAAAAAGCGGAAAAAGGTAAACAGGGCCAGGATTTGGGCATAAACTCCGGCAATTGCCCACTGGCTGCCGAGAATGACGCTGAACAATTCTTTACCCGCAACGGTCAATACTAAAATCGGCAACAATCCCATCCTGGTGAGCATTTGCACGGTTTCGATGAATAATATGTGCATAGTGCCGTTGCGATGGGCTTCCGCGCCGCGCTGAAAAAATACCTGTGATATGGTTTGACTGATCATATTCATGGGTGTACGGATCAGCCGGTCACCCTGCGCATAAAAACCGACAATTGCCGGGGAAAAGTAATAATTTAAAAAGAATCCGGGGATGTTCCAGGATAAATTGTTGATCAGCGTGGAAGGGCAATAGAATTTGGGAAATTTGTTATATCTTGCCGCCAGTGCCCGCATATCCCGCCAGGTCATTTTTTTACGAAAGCGCTGTTGCTTATCCAACAACGGAAAACACTGGGTGAGACATTCGGCAACCTTGCCCCAGATCGTGCCGTTGATCAATCCCGCCGGGGAAACGGAGCCGAGTATTCCAAACAATAATTGAATACCGGCGGTAGCGCCGCTGCCGGCTACTTTGCCGGCAGATATCAGCCGATACTTTTTTAACCGGCTGTTCCATAAATTCAGGCCGTTCAATAATCCAAAAAAAATAATGGCCGGACTGCTCAGCCATAAATAAGGTTCAATCTCCGGGGCTTTTAACCAGTGAGCGATGGGCGCTTTACCCAGCCAAAAAATAACGCCGCAGATCACGCCAAAAACCAGGGTGATGAGCGATTGCATGATAAATATAATATAGCCGTCATTTTCATCTTCCGGCAGCAAGATAGCCAGTTCATACCGCAATGCGGAAATGCCTGATAAAATCATTACAATCGAACTGAACAAGGCGGCAATACCAAAATCATCCGGGGTGTAAATACGCGACAACACCGGTATGGAAAAGATCAATATCAGTTGCGAAATCGCCGTGCCTGAGCCTAATTGCAGGGTATCCCAAAAATATTTTTTCCTGGATACTTTATCGTACTGAAATGGTGTTTGCAAACAAATAACTCCTGAATAATTTCCTGTAAGATAAGAAATTTTTTAGCTTTTTAAAATTAAAAAGCGAGATTATTTTTCCCAATAAAAATTTATTACTTGTTGACTCTGATTTTTAGCAGGTGCATTTATTGATTGCCCCATTAAAAAAAAGGGGAAAAAGAACACTAATAGTGTTAACATAATTTATTAATAAAAAAACCTGGAACAATAATACCCCTTCTCCTCTGCGATCACAGCGTTCTCGGCGGTTTTTTTCTTTTCATTTCATCGCAGAGTCGTAAAAATCGTAGAGAAATTTTTTAAACGACTGTTATTATAGTGGTTATAATTAGTCATCTTTTAATCAATATATGATTTGAAAGTTTATAGATATTGATAGTTATTTTTTTCTAAATGATTTTCATCCCAGGCAAAAAAGCATTAAAAACAGTTGAGTAAGATAAATAAAATTCTTATACTTTCTCCAAGGAAATGTCATAAAAAAAGTTATTGTTTCACAACCGGTATTGTTCTTTCAACCCTTATGCCTGTTGCGATAAATCCGGAAAAAGACCGATATTCTGTTTTCTTTTTTTCAAAATATAATTATATTCTATTCCCCCATGTCATTTCGGTTAACGCCGGTGCAACCGGTAATAAATTTTTTAACTGTTATAACAACCTGAACAAGAGAGGTCAATGTGGCTAATAAAAAGATGAAAAAACCCACCGCTCCGGTCGCAGCCGGTAAAGAAAACTTTTTCCGGCGTCATCCGCTGATGGTAACTGCGCTGGCGGCGTTTCTATTGCTGGCGATCTTTTATTTCCCGATCCTGTTTGACGGCAAAGTTCTGCTCTCGCCGGACAAAATGACATCGCAATCCTTTAAACCGTTTGTCAAAGACGCTTTTGACCGGAATATCTTTCCGCTCTGGTGCCCCTATATTTTTGGTGGTATGCCGTCGTATGCCAGCCTGTTAAGCGCGCCGCGCATTAATATCATCGATTCGCCGGTCAGAACCATTCTTAAAGTTTTGCAGCCGCTGATTCCGGATACCAATTTTGTTTTTATTCTGATCAATTATATATTGTTCGCCGTGCTGATGTACCTGCTGCTGCGCAATCACAAGGTAACCCCGTTGGTTGCCATGTTTGCCGGGCTTGCGGTCATTTTTATGCCGCAGTTTATTGCTTTTACCGCTTATGGGCATAACACCAAATTCCTGTCCCTGATGTTGATCCCCCTGATCTTTTTATTGACCGAACGACTATTTGAAAAACGCAATGCGTTTTATTTCAGCCTCACGGCTCTGACTATCGGCTACCAGCTTATTCGGGCGCATGTGCAGGTTTGTTATTACACCTATCTCTTGCTCGGTATTTATTTACTCTTTAAAATAGTGACTGATTATCGCCGTAGTAAAAAGATCGGCGACATTCTCGCTCCCGTCGGTTTGTTATTCGGTGTCATTGCCGTTGGCGCACTGTTGTCTTCAGTCCTCTATGTGTCGGTGTTCGATTATCAAAGATATTCGATTCGCGGCGCTTCCGCCGGCGACGGACTGGATTTTAATTACGCAACGGACTGGTCGTTCCACCCGCTGGAAATGATCACTTTCATTATTCCGTCCTTTATGGGTTTCGGCGGCCAAACCTATTGGGGAAAAATGCCGTTCACCGATTACCCGCTTTATTTTAGTGTGTTGATCCTGCTGCTGGCCGGGCTGGCGTTTATTCTGCGCCGCGACCGCTTTACCTGGCTGTTCGGCGCTACAGCGTTGATCTCCCTGCTGGTTTCCTTCGGCAAGCATTTTCCCTTGTTGTATACACCCATGTTCAAACTATTGCCGTTTTTTAACAAATTCCGTATTCCCAGTATGATCCATATTCTGCTGGATATTTGTATGGTCATTTTAGCGGGATATGGTCTGAACGCTCTGCTGGAATACCACCAAAAAGCGGAAGCATCCAAAAAACAAAAATCCCCGGAAAAAATTCTCAAACGGTATATGGCCATATTCCTGGGGGTTATCGGCGTTTTTGCCTTGTTTGTTTTGCTGGGTAAAAATGTTTTTATGGATTTGATCACCAGCGGCAGCAACAATATGGATATTGCCATGCGCGAGCGCGCCTGGGAAATGGCCGCCGGCGACAGCTTTAAAGCTCTGCTACTTGCCGGACTGGGTAGTGTTCTGGTTTTTCAGTTCCTTAAAAACAAATTGTCCGCACAGGTTATTGTCATTGCTTTTACCGCCCTGGTGGTCATCGACCTGTGGTTTATTGATTTCAAGCTGATACAACCCCAGCCGGCGGTAGATGAAAAAACCTATTTTGCCGATACGCCAACCACCAAATTTTTAAAAGCCGATAAAAGTTTATACCGTATCCTGCCGCTCCGCGATGACAAAAGCGCCAACTGGTACATGTATCACTTTATCAGCAATATAAACGGTTACAGCGCCGCCAAGCTGCGCATCTACCAGGAGTTCCTCGAAGAAACCCTGTATGGCGGACCGCTTTCCAATAACGTTTTGAACATGCTGAATGTCAAATACCTGCTATCGCTGGGCGCGCCGATTCCTGATCTGGATTATAAAATGGCGTACAGTTATGCGGTTATGTACGGCGGTCAAAAGATCAGCGCTTTTGTATATGAAAACCTCAATGTACTGCCTCGGGTGTTTTTTGCCGACACGGTAGAAGTGCTGACCGGACGACGCAGTATTTTTGATCGCATGAAAAGTGAAACTTTTGATCCCGGCCAGGTAGCTATTCTCGAAGAATACCCGCCCTTTACAGTAGCCGCGGTAGACAGTAACACGACCGCCACAATCACCGACTATGATATCCATCACATTACGATCAGCGCCCAGGTCAACAAACCGGCGATCATGGTGTTGAGTGAAATCTATTATCCTTCCGGCTGGAAGGCATATATAGACGGCATCGAGACCCATATCTATAAAACCAACTATGTTTTACGCTCCATCTTTCTGGAACCCGGCTCCCATACCATCGAATTTAAATTTGCCCCGGCTTCGTTCAAGCTGGGTCTGTGGATAAGCCTGGTGACCCTGATCATTTTACTGGCTATTTTGGGCTCTACCGGTTATGCGATGTGGAGGAAAAGCCGGAAAAAAAGCAGTAACGCTGTTTAAATATTAAAAGTTTGTATAAATTGTAATATCGATTAGAACAAGGGGTAGCTACCCCTTGTTCTAACAAAATACCATGAATATAACGTATTATTTATTGCTTTCCCGGAAAGCTTGATAATTCTGCAAAATTAATTAATTAGGGGTATTATTAAAACATAACCGAGCTGTTGTCAGACAATATAATGATATTATAAATCCAACTCGGCTACAACACTGGAAAATCTTATGGCGCTGCGTCAAACCTTATACCGCTTCTCCGGCACATTACGGGGCCTCTTTTTTGTGGTCATTATTGCTGTAATCCTTGGCATCAGCATGTATACCCAGCATATCGTTAATCAACTGCGCAAGGAATCGAAACAGATCGTGGAATTTTATGCAACCACCATCAAGCGTATCGCTTCCGACCAACTCGATCCGGCGGCGCTGGGCTGGCTGTTTGAAAACATTACCCAGCGCACCAATTTTCCGCTCATCCTCACCGATGCGGAAAAAAATCCTACCACATGGAAAGGTATTCACATTGCCGATTCCGACGGCTCGCCCGAAGCGCTTAAAAAAGTCCGCAATATCATGACCAAAATGGGCATGGAAAACGAACCGGTGGTCATAACCTATAACGGTACAGTGCTGAATTATTTATATTATGGCGATTCCAAAATGATCCTGCAATTGCTGGCGCTGCCCTATATATCGCTGAGCGCCATCGGGCTGCTGGTTCTTATTGCCTTTTTTGGTTTTAGCAGTATTAAAAAGAGCGAGCAGCGTTTTATTTGGGTTGGGATGGCCAAAGAAACGGCGCACCAGTTAGGCACGCCGATCTCATCGCTGATGGGCTGGCAGGAACTGTTGAAAACCGGCTATAACAATCCCGATAACGTTGCCCTGGTGGCAAAAGAGATGGAATCGGATATTACCCGGCTGGAAAAAGTGGCGGCGCGGTTTTCGCAAATTGGTTCGCAGCCGCAATTAAAGGAACAGGAGATCAATCTTATTCTTGCCGATATAGTTAAATACTTTCACCGCCGTCTACCCCAGGCCGGCAAAGAGATCAAACTGGTGGAAAACTATGCCGAATTGCCGCCGGTTGCCCTCAACCGCGATCTGTTTGAATGGGCTGTGGAAAACCTGGTGAAAAATGCCATCGATGCGGTGCGCGGGAAAAAAGGCATAATTGAAATATGCAGCGGCGCTGTGCCGGACAACGGCAAGATATTTATCGATATTCGCGATAACGGCACCGGCATTACTCCGCGCGGCCGGCGCGATATTTTCAAAGCCGGATACAGCACCAAACAACGCGGCTGGGGTCTGGGCCTGAACCTGGCGCAGCGTATTGTCGAAGAATATCATAAAGGCAAGCTGTTTATTAAAGAAACCCATGTAGGCAAAGGCACAACTATGAGGATTTTATTACCAAAATGAACGGATTGGCAGGAAAAAACGCCCTGGTTACCGGGGCTTCGCGGGGGCTAGGCAAGGGCATTGCTTTGGGGCTGGCCGATAACGGCGTTAATGTGGTTGTCAATTACCGGCAGCATCACAAAGCGGCGGAAGATACGGTTGGCGAAATACTCGGCAAGGGCCGCCGCGCTATGGCGCAATGTGCGGATGTGCGCGAATGGCCGCAGGTGCGCACAATGGTTACCAATATTATCAATGAATGGGGTAGAATTGATTTTTTGATCAATAATGTCGGTGATTTCATTTATAAAGAATTCGACAAGCTGGATGTTAAAGACTGGCACGCCATGCTGGACAGCAACCTCAACAGTTGCTTTTATTGTTGCAAGGCAGTTTTACCGTTCATGCGTAAACAGAATTTTGGCCGGATCATCAATATTGGCCTCGGCAATGCAGGTAACCATGCTTTTATTCATGTGCTGCCGTATGCTATCGCCAAAACCGGGGTGCATATCCTCTCCAAATCCCTGGCGCTCAATGAAGCGGCGCATGGTATAACTGTAAATGTGGTGGCGCCGGGGTTGATGAACAACGGCAGCCTGGATGACGAACAGGTGCGCCAGCAAAGCCGTATGGTGCCGATGAACCGCCCCGGTACCGCCGATGACCTGGCCGGGGCCGTGTTGTACCTGCTGAGTGATGCTGCAGGGTACGTAACCGGCACGGAAATTCTGGTCAGCGGCGGGTGGGGATTATAAATAGCTGACAGTTTTAAGCTGTCAGCTGTCAGTTAACGCCTGTTCAAATCACTATTCCTGCTTATTCCCTTATTTTAAATACAACATCTGCCGCGTTTCGGTAAAACCGTTACCGGTCAAACGATACAGGTAAATTCCCGAAACCGGGGTATTACCGTTTTCATCCTGTCCTGTCCAGATTACCTGATGCTCGCCGGTTGGGATATATCCATTCACCAGAGTGCTTACCAATTGCCCGCCGGTATTGAATATTTGCAGCAGAACATGTCCGGGTTGCGGGGAGAAAAAGCGGATAGTGGTTTCCGGATTAAAAGGATTGGGATAGTTTTGTTGTAATATAATGGTCTGCGGCAGCGTACCGGTGGTTTCATAAATTGCGGTAGTACTGGCCGGGTTGCCGGGATTGGAAACCAGCGATAACTCACCGGGTGCAGGATCGCCAATCCTCCAGGCGCCGTCAGGGTCTTGTAATTCCTGTCCATTGGTGGCGGCGTCAAGGTCGGCATTCTCGGCGGCCAGGGCCGGACCCCACAACACATTGCCGGAACTGTTTTTAGCATCCATATAATTATTGAATATCTGCGTGCCAAATGTGTTGCGTGGCCCGCCATAGCCGGTATGACAGTTCGTACACCCGAATTTGGAACCATTGGGTATCTGGTCAACTCTGAAGCTGCGCGCCATGGATATCTCCATTAAAAACAATACCGTCAGGATACTCATGAGCATTACAAAAAGGCGTTTCATAACTCCTCCGTTTATTTTAAATTTCTCTTTAAATTTACCCGACAAATTTACCGGCAGTTGCTTTATTGCGACTGTGGTTTTAAAAACAGGGTTATTTCAATTTGCAAAATCGGACTTAATTTTATGAATAAAATTCGCGGCACTGTAATTTTGTGTTCCGGTAAAACCAGTTCAAAAAAACTTTCCACCTGCAACGCATCGCTTTCTTTGTTTACGATCCCTTCTATTTTATAAGGCCTTTCCACACCATGCACATTCAGCATTCCATTGATCGTAACCCGGTACGATCTGTCGGTAATCAAAGTATCCAGCGCTTGAATGACGCCGCGAAAAAAAGCATACCGGTACTTGTCCGTTTCCAGAAATGACTCCCACATCTGCCGGTTTCGAATTTTATTACCGGTATCGAGTGTGTTCAAATCGACTTCAAAATATAACTCACTTTGTGCCAAGGGATTCTGATCATTCCAGGAAACATACCCGTCAATAGCGTCGGTTATGCCCTGAATTTTTGCTCCCGGGGCATCGGAATTAAATATTACCTGGTTCTCTCTATCTTTATTAACCTGGTAGTCGGCAGATAATGCGACGGAAGTAAATAACAAGCAAACAAGCAAAACCGTCTTTTTCAAGTTTTCTCCCGCATATAAGGTTTGATCATTTACCATTATTACAATTTAGTGGAACAAAATTCTGTTTTTAAATTAAATCCAGGATCCGTCGTTCCGAATTGTCTGTTAAAATGTAACAGAAAAAAAATATTATTTAATTCAACTTCATAGCAGTTTTTTTAAAATTTTATTCGGCGCCATTTTTTACAGCATTTTACAAGAAATTATTGTATTGAATAAGCGGATTTATTACATTATAAGGTAAAAACCACAATTAAAATGGAGTAATAAAAATGTTAAAAAAAGTCACATTAATTTCATTATTATTAACTACTGTAGTTATGTTGGCGGTTATTGCCGGTTGTGCGCAAAAAGAAAAAACCGAAGCCAATGTAGCACATATCCTGATTATGTATCAAGGCTCGAAAAATGCCTTTGATACTATAACCCGCACCAAAGAAGAAGCTCAAGCCCTGGCAGATTCCCTGCTTACACAGGTCAAAGCCGGCGCAGATTTTGCCGAACTGGCCAGAACCTATTCCGATTGCCCAAGCAAGGCTAATGGCGGTGTCCTGGGAAAATTCAAACGCGGCGATATGGTTCAACCGTTTGAAGATGTTGCTTTCAAATTGAAAAAAGATAAAATCAGCGATGTTGTGGAAACCGATTTTGGGTTTCATATTATTAAAGGTTTAGAATAAATAAAGCCCGCTTGTGCGGGCTTTAACGTTTTAATGATTTTTCGTCTGGTTACAAAAACCAGTTCTTTTTAAGTAACCATTGTTTTCTTGCTTCCATGAAATATACTGTTGTGTTGTAATATATTTTATTAACAGCTTTTCTTTATTTTTTCAGTTTCAGGTTAAAGGCTTTAATGAATTCATTTTTTTCTTGGAAATAATTTCAGGGCAAACAGAGAGACTGAATGAAATAGTAATAATAATTCACCTGTTCCCTGAACAGTTTATAACAAAAAAGGAGGTCAGGAAATGTTGAAAAAATGTACAGGCCGGATCATCATTCTTGTTGCCGGTATTTTAGTTTTTTTGGGAATGCAAAGCTGCGCACAAAAACCGGATTATAGCAAACTGCCGGCTTATAAAAATCCCACATTATCAGTTGAAGAACGGGTTGACGACCTGGTGAGCCGGATGACCCTGGAACAAAAAGTTTCGCAAATGGTCAACGCCGCACCGGCTATAGATACACTGGATATTCCTGAATATAATTGGTGGAATGAGTGTCTGCACGGTGTTGCCAGATCCGGCAAGGCTACCGTATTCCCCCAGGCTATCGGTATGGCCGCTACCTGGGATAGCGAGAATATGTTAAAAGTAGCGACGGCTATTTCCGATGAAGCCCGCGCCAAGCACCATGAATACCTGCGTAAAGGCAAGCGGGGAATTTACCAGGGATTAACCTTTTGGTCTCCCAATATCAACATTTTTCGCGATCCCCGCTGGGGCCGTGGTATGGAAACCTATGGCGAAGATCCTTACCTGACCGGCAACATGGCGGTACAATTTATCAACGGTTTGCAGGGCAATCACCCCAAATACCTCAAAGTGGTTGCTACTGCCAAACATTTTGTTGTCCATAGCGGACCGGAACCGGAACGCCATACTTTTGACGCCCGTATCAGCGAGCGTGATTTTCAGGAAACTTATCTGCCGCATTTCCGCACCAGTATCATGCAATCGCATGCCTATTCGGTGATGTGTGCCTATAATCGTTATATGGGTGAAGCTTGCTGCGGCAGCAATTTCCTGTTAACACAAATCCTGCGCGACCAGTGGGGTTTTCAGGGTTATGTCGTTTCCGACTGCGGAGCTATTTTTGATATTTGGCAAAATCATAAAGTCGTTAATAGTTCTCCGGAAGCTGCCGCCCTGGCGGTCAAGTCCGGCTGCGATCTTAATTGCGGCAACCAATATCCTTACCTGGTTGAAGCTGTTGCCAAAGGATATATTACTGAAGCTGAAATCGACGTGGCCGTGAAACGTTTGTTTACCGCCCGTATTAAACTGGGCATGTTCGATCCTGAAGAACTGGTGCCGTATAGTAAAATTCCTTACGATGTTGTAGACTGCCCGGCGCACCGCACTCTGGCTCTTGAAACGGCGCGTAAATCCATTGTATTATTAAAGAATGACAATAACATCCTGCCGTTAAAGAAAAATCTCAAATCTATTGCCGTTATCGGCCCGAATGCCGATGATGTTGAAGTGCTACTGGCCAATTATAACGGCGTTCCGGTTGCCCCGGTATCACCTTTACAGGGAATTAAAGATAAAGTATCGGCAGAGACTCAAGTCCATTACGCCCTTGGCTGCGAATGGGCGGAAGGCCTGCCGGTCTTTACCACCATTCCCGAATCCGCTCTGTTTACTGAAGAAAACGGTGAAAAGAAACCGGGACTGAAAGCGGAATACTTTAATAACCGTGAATTCCAGGGTGACCCGCTGGTAACCCGGATCGACCCAAAAGTCGATTTTTACTGGTGGGAAACCGCCCCGGTTGAAGGCCTCGATGATGATAATTTCTCGGTTCGCTGGAGTGGCGAGTTCGTTGCCCCGGTTACCGGCACTTATGCGGTTGGCGGCGAAGGCTTTAACGGCTTCCGGATCTTTATCAACGACGCGCCTTTCTGCAATTTCTTTGACATTCATCATCCCAGCAAAACCTACGAAAACATCGACCTGGTTGCCGGTCAGTCTTACAAGATCAAAGTGGAATATTTTGAAGTTTCCGGCGACGCCAGCATGAGACTGCTTTGGGCGGTGCCGGGTTATGACTTTGAAAAAGAAGCTATTGAAGCGGCCAAACAAGCGGAAGTCATCGTGCTATTCATGGGCTTGTCCCCGCGTCTTGAAGGCGAAGAAATGAAAGTCAAAGTAGCCGGGTTTGAAGGCGGCGACCGTTTGACTTTGGACATACCTCCCATCCAGGAAAAACTGATGCAAACCCTGAACCGCCTCGGTAAACCCATGGTGCTGGTACTGTTGAACGGCAGCGCTGTATCGGTAAACTGGGCGAATGATAATATACCCGCAATCGTCGAAGCTTGGTATCCGGGTCAGGCGGCGGGTACGGCTATTGCCGATGTATTGTTTGGCGATTATAATCCGGGCGGACGGCTACCGGTAACGTTCTACAAATCGGTTAATCAGCTGCCAGCCTTTACGGATTATAACATGACCAGCCAGACCTATCGTTACTTTACCGGTGATGCGCTTTATGCGTTCGGACATGGTATGTCCTATACTACTTTTGAATATAGCAATTTGACCGTTCCCGCCAGCATTGAAGCCGGTCAGCCGGTAACGGTTACGGCCACAGTGAAAAATACCGGGAAAATGGCCGGTGAAGAAGTGGTGCAGTTGTATGTGTCCGACTTGCAAGCCTCTGTTCCCGTACCGGTACGTTCCCTGCAGGGTTTTGACCGGATCGCTTTAAAACCCGGCGAAAGTAAACCGGTGACCTTTACGCTTACCCCGGCCCAGCTTTCCATTATCGATGCGGAAAACAAACGCGTTGAAGAACCGGGCAAATTTAAAATTTCCATTGGCGGCAAGCAACCCGACCTCCCCGGCGCCGCTACTACTCAAGTTGTCAGCGCCGAATTGGAAGTTACCGGTTCACCTGCTTATTTGGAATAACAAGTTTTAATATAGCCCGATGCTGCGGAAACAAAAGCCGTATCATCGGGCTCTTTTTGCAGGGGATTGATTTATGTGCTACGCACTGTAAACCAGCTACGTAGCACTTTTTATTTTACACCCTCGCGTAGGATGGGGTCTTGACCGATTATTGCAGGTTCTCAAACATTATCCATAATAATATCAACGTCTCAAATTGCACATATTCTCCTTTGCGAAGGTCAAGCTCCCATCTTTTAAACAGATGTACGTATTATTCGATGGGGGGCTTGCCCGGATATTGCTCTATTCTGATCATATACCTTTTACAAATTCTGTTCATGATTTAGGTTACATTCTTTTGCGCCGGTCAAGACCCCATCCTACAAAAAATCTACCAGCTTGCTGTTATTAGGATTTCCCGTCGTTCCGCTCCCCGAAATGACAACAAGGGGTGAATACTAAATGCGCAACACAAAAATACCGCTTTCTTTCATCTTGATTATTGCCGGTTTACATGTTATATTTATACTAATATATTCCGGGTATTCTCAAGGCATTTCGGTTAATAAACCCCTACGCGTCCTGTTCATGTTCCCGGAAAAGAGATTCACATATTTCGGAGGTTGTTCATGCGTTACGTTTTATCAGTTCTGCTTATACTGCTTTTAATTATTCCCTCATTGTCCCCGGCGCAAAAAATATACGATATTAACAAATATATCGAAAACCCGGCAATGGTTGCTGAAAACCAGGAAGCAACCCATGTGCCGTTCGTTCCCTATCCAACAACGACCGCTGCCCTGGAAGATAACTGGGAAAATTCCCCATATTATAAATCCCTGAACGGTTTATGGAGTTTTCATTTGGCCGCCAACCCGCAAGAGGTTCCGGATAATTTTTATACCCGGTATTTTGATGTGTCGAAATGGCCGTATATCGATGTACCATCGGTTTGGCAAACCCAGGGTTATGACCATATTATATATCGCAATATTCCAATGGAACTCTATCCCTATGATCCACCCAATGTTCCCGATGATATTAATCCCACCGGTTGTTACCGCACCACGTTTACCGTGCCTGAACACTGGACCGGCCTGCCGGTGTACCTGCATTTTGAAGGTGTGCAATCGGCCTCATTTGTTTGGGTTAACGGCCAATATATCGGTTACGATCAGGACGGTATGACCCCGGCGGAATATGACATCAGCAAGTTTGTGCTTCCCGGTGAAAATATCCTAGCCGTCGAGGTCATTCGCTGGTGCGACGGCAGTTACCTTGAAGACCAGGATATGTGGCGCTTTTCCGGTATTTATCGTAATGTTTACCTGTTTTGCACTCCGGTCGTACATATACGAGATTTCTTTATTAAAACCGACCTGGATGAAAACTACCAGGACGGCCGGTTACGTATAGAGGCTGAGCTGCAAAACAAATCCGGCAATCATATCGGTAAATACAGTATCGAAGCGGCTTTATATGATCAAAACAACCAGGCGGTTGCGGAATTTAAAAATTCTGCATCTTTTAATCGCTGCTATACTCTGCCAATAGTACTTGAAAGTGTTGTTAAAAATCCCCTGAAATGGTCGGCGGAAAAACCCAATTTGTATAAACTGGTCATGTCTTTAAAAGATCAGGACGAACATACTCTTGAAGTTGTTACCGATAAAGTTGGTTTTCGTAAATGTGAAGTTAAAGGCAATACCGTATTAATTAACGGGGTTGCCGTTGACTTTATGGGCGTTAACCGTCACGAGCACCACCCGGATTTCGGACGCGCTGTGCCGCTGGAAACCATGCGCCAGGATGTTACTTTAATGAAACAACTGAACGTTAATGCCGTGCGTACCAGCCACTATCCCAATAACAACGCCTGGTACGACCTGTGCGATGAATATGGTATTTATGTACAGGATGAAGTGAATGCGGAATGTCATTATAGTGAAAACTGGTATCCGGATGCTCCCGGTTTACTAACCCCTTTTATGGATCGCTGGACGCGCATGATCCAGCGCGACAAGAACCATCCTTCTATTGTTATGTGGAGCACCGGCAATGAATGTGGACTGGGCTCTGTGCATTACGCTATGGCGGACTGGGTGAAACAATTCGATCCTGCACGGTTTCTTATGCATCAAAACAACTGGCCGAGTGGCTGGGCACCATTTGTAGATATCTGGGGGCCGCGTTATTACAATCCCTCCGAGCTGCGCAAAGCCGCCCTGGAAAGTAAGCTGTCGATAGTGTCAGGCGAATATGCTCATGCGATGGGTAACAGTCTCGGTCATTTTGATGAGTATTGGAGCTTGTTCCGGCAATATCCAAACCTGCAAGGCGGGTTTATTTGGGATTGGGTTGACCAGGGTCTCTATGTAGACCTGGAAACCACCCGTGACCGCTCGCAATATGGCAATAACGGTGTTCTCATGGGTCGGCCGCAGGTTGTAAACGGTAAACTCGGCAAGGCCGTCGATTTAAGCGGTATCGACGACTGGGTAGAAATTTACCGCGACCCCTCTCTGGACATAACCGGTAACCAACTCACTCTTGAAGCCTGGGTGTACCCGCGCCAGTGGGAGAGTTCCAATCCAATCGTTACCAAAGGCGAAACAGCCTACGGTCTGCAACAAACCGCCAAAGACACACTAGAGTTTTATATCTTTGCAGGCAAAAAATTTTCTGCCCGCGCTTATCTGCCACACGACTGGAAATACAACTGGCATCATGTGGCCGGAATTTATAATGGCCAGGAATTAAAATTGTACCTGGACGGCAAGACCCTGGCCGTAACCAAATGCAGTGGGAACATCAGTAATAACTATTTTCCGGTCTGTATTGGCCGCAATGCAGAAACTCAGAATGAGCAATACCCCGGCTGGCTATCCAATAGTATCATTGATCGGGTGCGGGTATATCGCCGCGCTCTGGCGATAGAAGATTTTTCCCGAGAGTCGTTAAACAGCTCTTCCGGTGATGCCGTACTATGGTTGAATTTTGATGAATTTACCAGCGGCGAAAAGTATCTCAGTTACGGCATCAGTCCATTTTGTATAAACGGGGTCATTTTTGCCGACAGGAAAATGCAACCGGAAGCCTGGCAAATGAAAAAGAGTCATGCGCCCATCCAGGTGCAGGCGGTGGATTTACTAAAAGGGCAGGTTAAAATAATCAACTATTATGATTTCACCAACCTGCAGGAAGTGGCTGTAACCTGGTCGCTGTCTGCCGATGACCAGGTAGTGCAAAACGGGGCGCTTGACCTGAACATTCCCCCACGTTCTTCACAGGATGTACTAGTTCCTTTTACCTTGCCGGCGCCGCAAGCCGGTACGGAATACTGGCTGCTGTTACAATTTAAACTCAAAGAAAAAACCCTGTGGGCGGATAGTGGGCACGAAATTACTTTTGAACAGTTTAAACTGCCGGTAAAAGCGACCGGCGAGTCAGCCTGGCTACCAGCCATTCCCCTTGATATGCAGGATCAGGAAAATTCCGTGATCTTGTCCGCCAATGATTTCAGTTATACTTTTGATAAAAAAACCGGGGTTCTCAGATCATTGCGGTTCAGAAATGCCGAACTGCTGAAACAAGGACCGGCGTTAAATGTCTATCGGCCATACATTTTAAACGAATGGTCTGACTGGGGCAAAGCGGAAAACAAAGACTGGTATCGGATTGGTCTGGATAAAATTGAACACACCCTGGTTGATTTTGCCGTAAACCGGGTTAGCGATACCCAAATAAACATCCAGGTTAAAACCCTGTCGCAGGCGCCGGGCAGCGCCGAAGGATTTGAGAATGTTTACCTCTACCAGGTTCTTAACAGTGGCGATATTCTTCTTGATCATCATGTTATTCCCTTCGGCAACCTTGAAGTCTCATGGCTGCCCAAAGTCGGTTTGCAATTACAACTCGACAATCAATATGATCATTTTGAATGGTATGGCCGTGGCCCGTTCGAGACCTATCCGGATCGCAAGACCGGCGCCAAAATTGGCGTTTATGGCGGTTCGGTTCAGGAACAATATACACCCTACCTGGTACCGCAGGATCATGGTAATAAAACCGATGTGCGCTGGGCCTCATTCACAAATGCGGAAGGTAACGGCCTTGCTTTTATAGCCGAACCGGAGATGAATGTCAGCGCTACCCATTACAAAAATATTGACCGGGCTATTTATGCATTCCAGTTACAAACAGCTGAGGGCATTATTGTCAATATCGATCATAAAGTAACCGGTGTTGGCGGCACTCCGGTAGCCACCAGGCCGCAATACCGGACCTATCCGCAGGAGTACCAATACCGCGTGCATATAAAACCATTTAATAAAACTGAAAAGAGTGTAATGGATTTGAAAAAAAGTGTCTTTACTTTCTAGAAAAGACCCTGTTGTCTTGATGTTTTCAACTTAAAATTGAAAGAATCCTATGAAAAGACTTTTATTTTTGCTGATGATTGTGTGTGCCGGCTGCTCCCGTTTTCAATCTGTAACTATTGAGGGCGAATTGATAAAGTGGCATCCTGTAACCATTACTTTCAGGGGTCCTTCATTAAGTGAAACGGCGGACGACAATCCCTTTATGAATTATCGCCTGGATGTTACCTTTACCAACGGCAACCGGGCGATAACCGTACCCGGCTATTTTGCCGCCGATGGGAACGCCGCCGAAACCGGCGCCAGCGCCGGTAATAAATGGCGGGTTCATTTTATTGCCGATACCAGCGGACTATGGGAATACAGCGTTTCTTTCCGCACCGGGGTCGGCGTTGCCGTTGATCCCGACCCTGCCGCCGGGGAACCGGTGGCTCTGGATGGTAAAACAGGAACAATTACCGTGTTAGAGTCCGATAAAACCGGTTCTGATTATCGCGCCAGGGGTATGCTGCTCTGTTCTGAAAACCATTACTTACGCTTTGCGGAAAGCGGTGAATATTTTCTTAAAGGCGGCGCCGACAGCCCGGAAAATTTTCTCGCCTATTATGAATTTGATGGTACACCAAATGCAAGTCACAAGTATGCGCCTCATGCGGGCGACTGGAAGCCGGGCGACCCGGTATGGCATAAAAACCAGGGAAAAAACATTATCGGCGCTCTCAATTACCTGGCCGGCAAGGGCATGAATTCAGTCTATTTTTTGACTATGAACGTCGCCGGCGACGGCAAGGATGTATGGCCCTGGACGAATGAAAATGAACGCTATCGTTTCGATTGCAGCAAACTGGCGCAATGGGATATTGTCTTTTCGCACATGGATAAACTGGGCTTGCTGTTACATGTTGTTACCCAGGAAACCGAAAATGATTCTCTGCTGGATGAAGGCGAAATGGGGCCGCAGCGAAGTTTGTATTATCGCGAATTGATTGCCCGTTTCAGCTATCATTCCGCGCTGGTTTGGAATCTCGGTGAAGAAAACACCAATACCGACAGTCAGCGTATAGCCTTTGCCGAATATTTCGAGCGCAACGATCCCTACCGCCATCCGGTAGTGATCCATACTCATCCGGGGCAATATGATAGAGTTTACCCGGCGCTGCTGGGACTGGATTCTTTTGACGGCGCGTCCCTGCAAATGGCTGATATGAAGGATACCCATTCCGAAACTGTAAAATGGCTGGAGAAATCCTCCGCAGCCGGTCGTCCCTGGTTTGTTTGCCTGGATGAAATTGGCCCCTGGAATATCGGGGTCCAACCGGACAGTAATGATTACTGGCACGATGATGTGCGTCGCTATACATTGTGGGGTAACCTGATGGCTGGCGGCAGCGGCTGTGAATGGTACTTTGGCTATTCTCTGCCGCATAATGATCTGAATTGCGAAGACTGGCGTTCGCGCGATCATTTGTGGGATATGACACGGATAGCGCTTGACTTTTTCATAAATAATCTGCCGTTTTGGGAAATGGAATGTGGCGATGATTTACTCACCAACAAAAATGCCTGGTGTTTTGCCAAACCGGGAGAAATATACACTGTATATCTTCCTGGTAATGAAAGCAGCGGCCTGCTTATCGCCAAAGGAGAATATGACATGGCCTGGTTCAATCCCCGAACCGGCGGTGATTTGCAAGGGATGACAACGGTTTCCGTTCAACAAAACACATTGATACAACCAGGCGCTCCACCAGCCGAACCGGAAAAAGATTGGGTAATTTTACTACGAAAAAAGAATAATTGATTGTTTGATATAAATAAATATTATTATATTTGGAAATAAAAATTAATATTGATAGTTCTTGCAGAGCCGGTTAACTGATAACCGCGCCGGAGGATGATTATGACCAAGCAAAAAATATTAATTGTTGAAGATGAAGCGATTATTGCGGTTGATTTGAAATTGAAACTTGAACTGGGTGGGTACGAGGTAGCTGGTATTGTAAGCAGCGGTGAAGCGGCTTTAGACCACGTTGAAAAAAATAAACCTGATCTGGTTATTATGGACATTATTCTCGACGGAGCTATGAACGGTGTAGAAGCAGCTGCGGAAATCAGTAAAAGATGCCCGACTCCAATATTATACCTGAGCGCTCATTCGGAAAAAGACCTGCTGGAAGAAAGCCAAAAAGATACCTTGTATTATTACCTGCTCAAACCGGCGTCCCGTGAAGAACTGGAGCAGGCGGTTAAAAGAATATTAAAACAGGAATAACCGGAGTTGACGGTCTGATCATTACGATAATTTTTATCTTTCTTATTTGATATTGAAAAATAATGAAATAACAAATCCCTCACAGGAATGACTGGAAATAATTATTGGTAACTTGTCATTTGCGAATGAAATCCATTGGTGTTTTTTTAATACTTTTACTTTTTCCCCCGCTGCTGGCTGGAAATTCTTTCGTTCAGGTTAAACCTGTTAAAGGAGATGGTATTTACTCTCTGTTACGCCGTTACCAGTTACCAACCACCACGGAATATATTAACAAATTCAAGGAAATCAACAACCTTTCGTCCAATGATAAATCAGCCATGATCATCGGCAAGCTTTACAAATTACCAATTTTAAAATATGCTTTTGATGGTAAAACCATCCGCTCTTCTCTGGACTATGATAATTATCGTCATGCCAAAGAAATAGAAAATTATAACAAAGCAATTACCAGGGCCGGACTGAAAGCAGAATTGTATACCAGAGATATGGTTTTGTGGGTGCCTTTTTTTATGGCTGAAAATTTGCCGGACCAAAAGCAGCCGGTTTTAACTACCCCGGTACAGGTAAAAAACAAACCCGAACCTTCAACAACATTCCCGATTTTTGGCAGCGCTCATAAGGTACTGGAAAAAAAAGATAGCCGCTTGCAGGGATGTGTCTATTATCTGGATGCCGGGCATGGCGGGCCCGATCCGGGCGCTGTCGGCACCCGCGCCGGGATAAAAATGTGCGAAGATGAATATGCATACGATATTACCCTGCGGCTGGCAAAACGGTTAATGGAACACGGCGCCAAAGTATATATGATCGTCCAGGACTCTAATGACGGCATACGTGACCAGGCGTATCTAAAAAAAGACAGCGACGAAAAATATTATGGCAATCAGACAATCCCCTATGAGCTGATCCCCAGGCTGGAAAAACGCGCCGCAATCGTTAACACTTTATATGGACAAAACAACACCGGTAGTAATAAAAACTACCTTGTGGTCATTCATGTCGATTCCCGTTCCTTTTCTAAAAGGATTGATATTTTTTATTATTATAAAACCGGCGATGTCGCCGGAAAAAAACTGGCCACAACTTTGTATAAAACAGTTAAAGAAAAGTATTCCACACATCAACCGGGACGAGGGTATGGCGGTAAGGTGATTGCCAGGGATTTATATATGCTGCGCAATACACTGCCAACCGCTGTATATATCGAACTGGGAAATATAAAAAACCCCCTCGATCAGGATCGGCTGGTTATAGAAAACAACCGCCAGGCCGTAGCCAACTGGCTGTGCGAAGGTCTGATAAAAGCGGCTAATTAATTGCAACTTGAGGAAAGAATTTAAATTATGCAGGCATTAACAGGATTTCAAAAACGACATCTCCGGGCTTTGGCTAATACCCTCAACCCGGTAGTTTATATCGGTAAAAGCGGGTTAAGCGACGCAGTGCTTCATTCAATTGATGAAGCCCTGGCTGATCATGAACTGATAAAAATTAAATACCTGGAATTCAAGGAAGAACGCAAGACCTTGAATGAACAAATAGTGGAAAAATGCGCTTGTGTACTAGCCGGCTCAGTTGGACATACGGCCTTGTTTTACCGGCAAAACCCCGATGCGCAAAAACAAAAGATAAAACTGCCGGTAAAAAACTGAGCCGGTATGACTATAATACATACGTACTCTATATATCTTGTAAAATAAAAAAGCCGGATTAAAAATAACCATCCGGCTTGATAATAGAGTTTTTATAATATTTTTAGTCGTGCTTATTTTGCTGCACCATTTTTCCCCACGAATCGCGCAGGGTAACAATCCGGTTGAATACCGGTTTGGCGTCGGTCGTATCCGGGTCCACATAAAAATAACCATGCCTTTCAAACTGGAAGCGGTGGCCGGTTCTAACTTTTTCCAAAGTCGGTTCAAGCAGTGCATTATCAATTATTTCCAGGGAATTCGGGTTCAAAAATTCAAGAAAATCTTTATCGCCCTCCTCTGCAGCATAATCGGGCACGGTGAGGAGGTTTTCATATAACCTTACTTCTGCCTTTACAGCGTGCGCTGCTGAAACCCAGTGTATGGTGCCTTTAACTTTGCGGCCATCCGGGGTGCCGCCGCCGCGCGAGTCAGGATCATAGGTACAATGCAATTCCACAACATTGCCATCTTTATCCTTCACTACCTCTTTGCAGGTAATATAATAGGCATAGCGTAAACGCACTTCTTGTCCCGGGGCAAGGCGGTAATATTTTTTGGGCGGGTCTTCCATGAAATCGGTCTGTTCAATATATAACTCGCGGGTAAAAGGCAGCTTGCGGGTGCCCATAGACTCATCTTCAGGGTTATTGATCGCTTCCATTTCTTCAATCTGGTCTTCCGGGTAATTGTCAATAATCACCTTGAGCGGTCGCAGCACACCCATTACCCGCGGGGCAGTGAGGTTGAGCTCCTCGCGAATACAAAACTCAAGCAGGCCGGAATCGACCATACTGTCCCGTTTGGCCACGCCGATGCGTTCGGCAAAGGTGCGGATTGCTGAAGGGGTGTAGCCACGACGCCGGAACCCGGAGATGGTAGGCATGCGTGGATCATCCCAGCCGCGAACGTGTTTCTCTTTTACCAGCAACAACAATTTGCGTTTGCTCATAATGGCAAATGTCAAATTCAATCGGGCAAACTCTATTTGCTGCGGATGATAAACACCCAGTTCATCAAGCACCCAATCGTATAAGGGTCGATGATCTTCAAATTCCAGGGTACACAGGGAATGGGTAATGCGCTCGATGGAATCGGACAGGCAGTGGGTAAAATCATACATGGGATAAATACACCACTTGTTGCCGGTGCGGTGATGCGAGGCATGCAAAATCCGGTAAATAACCGGATCGCGCATAGTGACGTTGGGCGAATTCATATCAATTTTAGCCCGCAGCACCATGCTGCCATCGGGGAACTCGCCGTTTTTCATACGGGTAAACAACTCCAGGTTTTCTTCCACAGAACGGTTACGATTGGGGCTTGCTTTGCCGGGCTCGGTAAGAGTGCCGCGGTACTCGCGCATCTGCTCGGCGGTCAGGTCGCACACGTATGCTTTACCCAGTTTGATCAACTGGACGGCATATTCATATAACTGGTCAAAATAGTCGGAAGCATAATATTCATGTTGGCCCCAGTCGAATCCCAGCCATTTTACATCTGTTTTAATGGAATCGATATATTCCTGTTCTTCTTTAACGGGATTTGTATCATCGAACCGCAAATGACAGGTGCCGCCAAACTCTTCCGCCATGCCGAAACTGAGACAGATCGCTTTGGCGTGACCGATATGCAGGTAGCCATTAGGTTCGGGTGGAAACCGGGTGATGACCCGTCCTTCCCATTTGTTGGTTTTTATATCGTCCTGGATTATATAGCGAATAAAATGGGGTGGAGCGGTAGTTACTTTGCCGCTGTTTTCCGTAGCTGCGTTGTTATCTGGTATTTCGGGTTCCGACATATTTGCCTCTATATAAAATGATTATTTTAGAAAAATTTTCCCTGCCAGTAAACAACCGGCTGATGAAAATAAATATATATTAAAACTAGAATATACAATAAATTTCATGAAAAAAAAAGAGTTTCATAAAGTGTTATATGATATTGACATAAAAAAGGGATGAATTAGTTTTCTTACAATCCATCCCTTAAAATAAGGAAGATATTATTTGGGTTCCCAGAAACAGCGGCGTGGAGAGACGATCTTTTCTTCTTTTTGCAGGGTTTTCATTACTTTATCCACTTCCTTGCGATCCAGCCCGGATATTTCAGCGATTTGACCGGCGCTCACCGGCTGGCCGGCTTTTTTCATGGCTTGTAAAACAGTTTCTTTGCTGTCCATAAATGCTCCAAAAATTAATCTAGTGCTTTTTCAAAACAATTTACAATAAATATAATTCAAGTCAATACAAAGATTATATACTTTGCAAAATAACCGGAAATTTTCTGCACTTATTTCAATTCACTATCAGAGTTTCATGAAATTTTGTTTTAGTTTTATTTCAACTATATCAACACTCTTGACTTGTTATGTTAATCCTTATAAAAAAGCTGGCTTTTGATTAACGAATGTTGCTTTGTTGAATTTTTTTTACATAAAAGCATTACAAGGGATTAAATTTTTTCAGGTAAGGCAGTTAATGGATAAATTTGTAGAAATTAATAATATGAAATTCTCCGTGGATTAAAAAAGCCGGAAGCTATTTTTATAACTTCCGGCTTGATAGAAAATGTTAAAACATCCACATCAACTTTTGCGAATAGCGTTGATCGGCAATTGCGGCGGTAATGAAATAAACTCCGCGTGACAGGTTGGGCATGGAGAGCCCCTCATGCAGGGTTTGCTGCGATTTGTACAGGCTGCTTTGATATACTTGCTGACCCAATATATTGTAAATGTTGACGGGGACGCGGCCAAAATAGTCGTTGGTCATATTAAGTAGTATTTCCCCGGAATTGGGTAATGCCTGCACCCGGAAAGAAGACGGATTGGCCAATGATTCATCGCCAACACCCGAAGCTGAACCGGCAACCAGTTTAATGCGGCCATAATCATCGGCATTCATCCAGTGATCGTTATAATGGGCAGCTTCTACCCATACGGAACCAAAAAAATTATCACGGGTTTTGGGTTCTTCGTCGATACCGTCATTATCGCACACCGCCAGGGAAAGACCCATAACCTTACCTACAGCCAAACTTACACGGGCATTTTCTTTATTGTCTACTTCAAAGGTATCATTATTGACGATAAGAGAAAATTCGCGGGTAACCAGGGTTCCGTCCTTGCGAATAGCAAATTCCGGGAAATGGTCGGCGTATTGTGGCGACCAGTTATCACCCCAGCGGGTGCCGTCCGTATCGCCAACATCGCAGGTATTGTTCACTTGTCCTTCTTCAGGGAAATCGGCATAGATATGATATGAAAAAGCGTTTTCGGCATTGGTGCCCTGTCCGCCCTGGGGAGTGCCGTCAAAGATATGCAGACCACCGGAACAATCTTCATCGATAAAGACTTCGAGCAGATCGTAATGATAGTTATCCGCCGTTTGACCGCCGCGGCGGTAACCGCCTACGGAAACATCATCAGTTACTTCTACCAAAAAATACAATAAATTGGTTTGCGAAGACCACACCACTTTAAAACGACCGCTGTAATCATCGGCTTCAACAGGCACGCCATATTGAATCCATACCTGGTCGATGCTCTGCCAAGGCACATCCTGCCAGCAGGCGTCAGTACCGATAGCGTCGACAACCGGGGCTGTAACATCCGGGGCCTTGATGGTATCATCCTGTACGGTAACTGTCTGAACATCTGCGTAAATACTGCCGGTAATAAAAGCGGATATAATCAGGAATAAAAACATTTTTGTAAAGAAATTCATCTTGCCTCCAGTAAATTTTGATTATATATAATTCTTAAATGAAACGTTTCCCTGCTGTGCAAATTAGATATAAAAATCTACTTTTGCAATAAAAAATATTTTCCCCGATGTGTATAAATTAAAAACGCTCCTGGTCTGATTGCAAGAGCGTATTTAAAAAGCTGGGGTGCAGGGATTTGAACCCCGGTTCCATGATCCAGAGTCACGTGTCCTGCCGCTGGACGACACCCCAGTGTCTCATATTATATTAAAGCCGGTATCTTTTTTACTGCGGTCTGGAGCCGCCTGATCACCGTCTCTTTGCCCAATACTTCAAGCATTTCATATAGCCCGGGACCTGCACCCGTACCCGACACTGCCAATCGGATCGGATGGATAATGCGTCCCAAACCAACCTGTTCTCTTTCAGCGATAGTATGGAGGGTATGTTCTATCGCTGTTTTTTCATATACCTCTAATTTAGCACTTTCTGTGACAAATTCAAGGATTAATTTTATCGAATCCTCTTTCCATCTTTTTTTTACGACCTCAGGATCGTATTGTTCCGGGTCTTTGAAAAAATATACCGACAGATCATAAAACTGCGTACGGAACGGTAGCCGCGGTTGCATCAATTCCACAACTTGCTTTAAATATTTACGGGCGGGAATTTCATGTTGCTGCGTCTGTAAATCCTGAATTACCTGGTCGGTTAATTCGTCAATATTCCGCCGCATAATATGCTGGGCATTCAGCCAGTCCAGCTTTTTTAAATCAAAGATCGCCGCCGATTTATTGACCCGCTCCAGCGAAAATTCATTTACTAACTCAGCCAGGGTAAAAACCTGGCGCTCATCGCCCTCGCCGGGATTCCAGCCTAAAAGGGCTATGTAATTGATGATCGCTTCTTTTTCATAACCTTTTTTGATATACGAAGCAACATCCGGGTCAACCTTGCCGGCAGGCAGCGCTGTGAGTGATGTAATATCCCGCTTGCTCATTTTTGAGCCATCGGGATTAAAGATCAAGGGCAAATGCGCCATTTGGGGGGCTTGCCAGCCGAAACATTCATAAAGATACAAATGTTTGGGAACACTGCTCAGCCACTCTTCACCGCGTATCACATGAGTAATTTCCATTAAATGGTCGTCAACCACATTAGCGAGGTGATAGGTGGGGTAGCCGTCCGATTTTAGCAATACCTGGTCGTCAACCTGGGAACTGTGAAAAGTTACCGCACCGCGGATGAGATCGTTTACCTCAAAAACACGCTCCGATGGTATTTTCAAGCGGATAACATGCGGAACCCCGGCGGCCAGGGCGTCTTTAACCTGAGCAGCGCTCATGGTTAAACTGTTGCGCATTTGGCCACGGGTTTGATAATCGTATTTTGGGGGTTGCCCGCCGTTTTCCTGCGCCTTTTTGCGCAAGGCTTCAATGTCTTCCGGAGTATCGAAAGCATAATAGGCAAAACCTTTATCTAACAATTGCTGCGCAAATCTTACATAGATTTCAGTCCGCTGCGACTGGTAATAGGGCGCAAACCGACCCCCGCCGGCCGGGCCTTCATCGGGAGTGAGACCCGCCCATTCGATAACGCTGAGCAAATTCTCAGTAGCGCCTTCAACAAACCGCGTCCGGTCGGTATCTTCAATACGTAAAATAAATGTTCCGGCATGTTTTTTAGCAAACAGGTAATTATAAAGAGCGGTACGCAGTCCACCAATGTGAACAAAACCTGTGGGACTGGGAGCAAATCTGGTTCTGACTTTCACAATTACGCGAGTTCCTTCTCAACAATATAAGATGAAGGGTTTTTTGTTTCTTTGGTTTCCAGTTTGTCAGCATTGACCACAATACCGCCGGTAAACCGGGAGAAGAGATTATAAATTGATATAAAAACAACCGCCCCGATCGTATAAGCAACTGCAATTCCCATAGTGCCGAACACGAGTATCATAATATAAACCAGGCCGCTGGATGGCATCATGGGGGTCAAATCCTCGCCGCCGATTGCGCCGATGAATGTGCCCATGACCACAAAAAAACCGGCATAAAGCAAGCTGATAATGAAGCCAATGATTAAAGAAATCAAAAAAACGATTTTGACTACCGACCAAATTTCAAATCTTTTTAATTCCAGTCTCATTCTTTTCATCTACTATAAATTGAGCGGAGAGACAGGGATTCGAACCCTGGGTAGAAGTAACCTTCTACAACGGCTTAGCAGGCCGCCCCATTCAGCCACTCTGGCATCTCTCCGGGTTAGTCTTGCTTTATGCTGGCGGAGGGCGGGAGACTCGAACTCCCATGCGCGTGAGCGCGGCGGTTTTCAAGACCGCTGCCTTACCAGTTAGGACTAGCCCTCCCTAAGATTTAAAATTTACAAAATTTTATGCTGTAAGTCAATCAATTTTTTGTTAATAACGACTTTAACTGTAACTTTAGTAATAGTACTTATAATGCCCTGATAAAATGTTTACCAATTATCTGTTTGACCAGATTTTTCAATTCGAGCGACAAAAGTATACTTAACGTCTGGGAGACCGGTAATCCTCCCTGTGCCGAGATCTGGTCGATATGCATGGGTTCATTGGACAACAGGTTGAATACTTGTTCTTCATGACGCGACAAATCAACCATTGCTAATTCGGTTTGCGCTGTTTGCGCAGTCCGGCTATCGACACTGAATTCTTCCAGAATATCTTCAATACAACTAACCAGTTTTGCGCCCTGCTGAATAAGCAGGTTACACCCGGCGCTTTTGGGATTATTTATATTGCCTGGAACGACAAAGACATCGCGGCCTTGTTCAAGAGCTTTATCGGTAGTGATCAACGCGCCGCTTTTTTGCCCGGCTTCGATGACCAGCGTTGCCGTGCACAGCCCGGAAATAATGCGGTTGCGGCGTGGAAAATAGACCGCTTCCGGTTTGGCGCCCATTGGAAATTCCGATACTACCGCTCCCTGTGAAACTATTTTTTCCGCCAGCCGTTCATTTTCAGCGGGGTAGATCATATCCACTCCTGACCCCAGCACAGCAATGGTACGGCCCTCCATAACGACTACCGTTTGATGGGCTATAGTGTCAATTCCGCGGGCCAGACCGCTCACCACGGTTATATGATTTCGGGTCAATTCCCGGCTGAATTGTTCTGTGATCAGTTTGCCATAAGTGCTGGGGCTGCGTGTGCCAACCAACGCAAGACATTTTTCATTTTCCTTATACACTTCTCCCCGGACAAAAAGAATTACCGGCGGGTCATCGATCTTTTTGAGCAGCGGCGGGTACTGTTTATCCCAATATGACACTAGTTTAGCCTGGGTTTTTTCGACAAGTTCAAGCTGCTGTTGTACAAAGACATCATTATGGTGATTTTTTACCGCGGTTGCCAGCGCTTTGCTTATGCCTTCAATTTCCATCAGTTCACGAAAAGAAGCGGCTAAAACAGCTTCCGGAGTTTTAAACCGGGCTAGCAATGTGCACACTTTTTTTGAACCAATACCCGGTACAGTACATAACTGTAAAAGCGTGGCGCGGTTAAAATGTTGCAAAGGTCGACAACCTTCTGTTATGTTGTGTTGTGTAATTCTTCCCAGAGAAGCTGCTTTAATTCGGCCAGGTTCTCGCCGGTGATCGCTGAAATCAATAATGTTCTGGTATTTTTGATTGTCCTTTTACTCAAGCCTTTAAAACCATTGGTCAACAAATCACTTTTTGTATAAACAATTATACGGGGTTTTGATTCCAGTCCATTGCCATAAGAGTCGAGTTCATTAATAAGGGTGTGATAATCGGCTAACAGGTTTTCGGAACAGGCATCCAGCATTATCAGCAACAGTTTGGTACGTTCTATATGCCGTAAGAACTGTGTACCTAGTCCTTTGCCTAAATGTGCGCCCTCGATCAAACCCGGTATATCGGCAGCGACAAAACTTTGCTGTTCCCGTACCTTGACAATGCCAAGCTGCGGTTTTAATGTAGTGAACGGATAATCGGCAATTTTGGGACGCGCTGCTGAAATCCGGGAAAGCAGGGTAGATTTCCCAGCGTTAGGCATACCCACCAAACCGACATCCGCAATCAGTTTCAATTCAAGGACCAGATTTTTTTCCTCGCCTTTAACCCCTTCCTCGCATATCCGGGGCGCCTGATTCGTGGCGCTTTTAAAATGGGTATTGCCGCGCCCTCCCTTGCCGCCTGCTGCGATAATAACGGATTGCTGATCATCCACCATATCGGCAAGCGGTTCGCCGCTATCGGCATCGATAATCAATGTGCCAACCGGAACTTTGACGATGCAATCACTACCGGTTTTGCCGGTCATGTTGGATCCCATCCCATGCTGACCGCGTTCGGCCTTGTATTCATGGTTATAGCGGAAATCCAGCAGGGTATGAATATGTTTGCTGGCGGTAATTACAATATTGCCGCCATAGCCGCCATCGCCGCCGCTAGGCCCGCCCTTGGGCACATATTTCTCCCGCCGGAAAGCTATGCAACCATCTCCTCCATCTCCGGCCTTGACATATATTTTTGCATAATCTATAAACATAATAATCAGTCTTTATTCGCTAACAGGCGGGATACCTGGTCAGTTACTGTTTGATATTACAAATTCCCCGATATTTTTAATTAACCATTATAGGTAATTGAATGCCATTTACGCTTCTTTTTATTGTCCAGATCCAGACGTTTCAAAGAGCGGCGCAGACCAAACCAGCCAATTTTTACATATCCATATTCCGGGGTGTTGAGTAATTTTACAATTTGAATTGAAGATATATCCGGATCGGCAGCAATTATTTTTTTGATTTTTTCATCAATTGATAAATTTGCAGCGTGAACGGTTTTTTGTGATTCTTCTTTTACAACCGGTTCCACTCTGGGGGTTTCTTTGGGTTTTTGTATTTTGATTTCTTTTTTAGGTTCAAGATGTTTCCCGGAACCGGGTCTTTCAAAATCGGCAATTGCCTGCTCGACCGTATCAAATGCTTTTAAAATATGATGGAATTCAAGTAATTCAAAAACCTCATAAACTTCAGGTACCATGTTGACCAGCTTTAGATCGCCGCCTTTTTCACGGATTCCTTTTATTTCACTGATAAAAATACCCCATCCGGCGCTACTGACATAATCAACGTTTCCCAGATCTATTATCAATAAACAGGAACCTGCCTTGATCAAATTATTTAAAGCTTGCTCCAACTCGGAAGATGTAGTGGTATCAATATAACCGCCTACCTTGATAATTGAAATACTGTCCTGGGAACCTGCTTTTTCTACTGACAAGTGAATACCTTCCATTTTTAATACTTTCTCCGTATTATCTTGTTTTTATAACAGGTTTGAACCGTAAACCAACACCTGTTTATATCAACAATTCTTTGATCATTAAGGTCAATAATTTTTTACTATTACAACAACTTTTATCCCATTTTTTATTGCAAAATATAGCGGTTAATCCTAAAAATGTCAATAATAATTTAACCTTTTTTTCCCTTTCCAGACATTTTTATAAAATGCCTGTCCGGTTACTGTTTATCAGAGTTACTGTTTTGTGCTAACTTTTAACAAGATACTTTTTAGCTCTTTTAATACTTTTATTTATATCTTCGCGATCTGGTGTTAATGATAGCAATTTTTCCCATTGCTCTATAGCTTTACTTAAATTTCCCTGATTTGCGTAAACAACGCCAAGGTTTTCACAGGCCTGAGGATTGGAAGAGTCCAGTTTTAAAACTGTTTCGTATTCTATGATTGCCTGGGGATAATTTTTGTTACGGAAATAAGCATTTCCCAAATAGCCATGTATAGAAACATCATTCGGATATGCTGCCAGTAAATTACAGAATATCTTGATTGCTTCATTATAATTTTCTTTGCTATAGAGTTTGACTGCACGGGTAATTAACTTGTCCCGTAACAAGGTTTCTTTTTGTTGATTGATGTCAGGTTTGGGAAGTGATGCGCTTTGTCCTTTGGGCGCCGGCTGCCGGTTATCCGATTCCCGTTTTTGTCCACCAACCATATCGATCAATTCTTCAAACGATAACTTGTCCTGATCCAGAAATTCTAACGTATCGGTTATTGTTTGTCCGGTATGTACTTCCTTGATTTCCCAGATATCATCAAACGGAATTGAAAAATCAAATTGTTCATTGACCAGTTCTAAGGGTTTTGCTTCCCCCTTGGAACCGGAAATGCGATTGACCGGTTCTTTGCCGACCTGATCCAGGCTGACAAACTCGGTAAACGGTTCCGGGTTATTGGCAGGAGACTCGTACAAACCGGTTTCGGAAATTACATTAATATCTTCAATATCTTCATCGCTAAAAGCCATTTTGGCATCCGCTTCGGATATCTGAATCATATCCCCGCTGGTATTCATAATATCAGCAAGTTCGATTTCTTCCTCTTCGATGAGGCGGAATTTGGTTTTTGTACCAACCAGGTCCATGTCGTCAATAGAATCGTCAATGGCCTCTTGTTCAGCCAGAGTTTCACTTTGAGCAGGTTCTTCAATTTCTTCGAAAACAGAAAAATCTGTTTTTATATCATCTTTTTGTATAACCGCCTGGATTGGAGCCGGTTCATCAGGAAGCTCGATTTTTTCTTCGGTTCCGGCAAAAGTAAGCTCATCAAAAGCAAACAGATCGTCGTCTTCCTTTATATACGGTTCGGCAGCAGGAACAATCGGTTCTTCCCGGTCACTTATCGTTTCGGCGGGCTGAGAATAGTGTTCCATTTTCAATGGTTCTTTATGGGAGAAATCCAGTTCTAAATAATCTATAAATTCTTCTTCCTTTTCGGCAGGGATATCCTCAATTGCCACAGCGGAAGAAAGATCTTGCAGGGTATCTTCCGGAGCTGCACTAACCGCTTTTTCGCTGAGTGTTTGTAGTTCCGGTTCTTCCTGTTCATTCATCGCTTTCGGGTATTCACTGTCCGGTTCCACTACCTGTGGTTCTGCTATTTGGTCTAGTACATTAAATTCCGGGGTATCAATTTCCGTAACGGTATCTGCAATCGGACTCAAACCGGTTTGCAGTACCTTATCTTCATTAAACAATAAATCGGTAAACGCATCGGCGTCTATAACCGCTTCCAGGTCATATATTCCTGCCGCTTCGCTGGATTGCGGTCCCGGCGTTTCTATTTGCGGAGTCTTTGTAACCGGGGCTTCTGGTGTTTCTTCCATTAACGCCAGGGTGTCTACTACCTTGTCCTGTTCCTCATGAGTAACCAGCGAACGGACACTTGAAGGAATTTCTTGCTCGTCAAGTTCTTCTGCTGCAAATGCCGGTTCCTGAATTTCCGGCGGCGCTTCTTTTTCCTGTTTTTTAACCCGAAAACGTAAAGATTTTTTGACAGGTTGGGTTTCGGCTATTTGTTCATTTATTGGCGCCGGCTCCGCAGGTTTCTCTGCTTTCGGCTCGGGAGTTGATTCTATATAGTGTTGTTTATCAACAATGACCTGACCGTCAATAGTCAGCAGCGGAGTGCCGGGGGTTTTTAAGCGTTTTTTCCTGGTTCCACGTAATACAAAAGCATCCCTGAGTTTTTTGGTATTCAACCGGGAATTGACCAGTTCATCATAAATTCGGGCGGGAGATATGACCGTAAAATTATAATGTTCTGTGTTTAATTCTTCACTGATGCGTTTGGCACCATAATCCGGAAAACGCCGGATTACATCAAATATTTTGGCTTTCTCCTCAATACTGAGATGTTTGAATTCCAGATCTTCGGACGGCTGTTCGATAACATAGCTCTCCAGGCCTTCTTTTTCAAACTTTTCTTTATATTTATGATAATAAGAATAAGTTGAAATTCTCTCCAGTTTACAGGCCTCTTTAAGCGGCATACCCTGCTGGATATGGTTAAAAACATTCTTTGCCCGTTTCAACTCAATTTTTTCAACCGAGGTTTGTTCCTTGATCGCGACCAGGGTGATGTCATCATTTTGCGGACTGCCTTCGGTAAAAGAATTGATTTCTTTTTGTAGCTTTTCAATAAATTCTTCAGCCTTTAATGTGCCGGAATCCCGAATGACATTTAAAAACCGCTCTTCGCCGAACATTTCCCGCCGGGCATTCATAGCTTCGGTAATGCCGTCGGTATAGACCAGTAATATATCATCTTCTGCTAATGCCAGGGTGTCCGATTGCAGAGAACGCTTGAATAAATCCTTCTCCGGCAGCGAGATGCCAATAGGAAACCCGCGCGGATTCAAATAATAGGTCTTTTGCTGACTGGGTCGGTACAAGATCATCGGGTTGTGACCGGCGCTGGCAAAATTGATCCGCCGCTTTTTAGAATCGATAATTACATAAAAGAGGGTTACAAACATTCCCTTTTTCATATCGTTAACAACAAAGTCATTGACACGGGTCAGCACTTCGGCGGCGTCTTTGATGCCTCGCGCTTCGGTGCGCAGTGCCGTGCGGATCATGGTCATTACCAGGGAGCCCGGCACTCCCTTGCCGGATACATCGGCAACAACAATGCCCAGGGTATCGCTATCGACTTCGACAAAATCAAAATAATCGCCGCCCACTTCTTTGGCGGCGGCATAATATGAGGCAATTTCATAGCCTTCCACTTCGGGGACATTGGCGGGCAACAGGGTTTGTTGAATCTCCTGGGCCACCTGCATTTCTTTTTGCAAACGCTCCTGCTCCACCTGGTTAGCCTGGGAATCGCGCAGTTTCATGGTAATATCGCTGAATGCCTTGGCTATTTCTCCCACTTCGGTTGACGTGTCGATATCCAGTTCTTCCGCAATCCCCGGCTGGCCCAGGTCCTTGACCCATTCCTGCAAACGCCGGAACGGGTTCATCAGCAGGTAAATAAGCAGGAACAAACTGGCGGCTACCAGTATCCAGATCAGTAGCAATAACCGTAAATAATTACTACGGGCGGCGGTCGTATCTTTACTGATCTTGTTATAATCCATTAAAAAATGGCTGGTACACAGGGTTCTGCCGCTGTCATCCTGCACCGGCCATTCGACGTCGATAACACCGGCGCCGGATTTGAGGCGATACTGGTAAACATTTTCCTGAATTTTCTTTTTTTTGCCGGGCACTTCATAATTTCCCAGCACCCGGTAAAACGAATCTTCGTACGCAATGGCCAAAATATTCTGTATATTATCTATAACAAGAGCATTAAATAAAATATCGCTATGTTCAGATTTTAATAGCGTATTGACGGAAGTGTTGGCTTTATTTAAAACCACCAGGTCCTGGCTGCCGTTTGTGATCAACTCATTCAATACTTCATCATTAATATCATTCGTATCCGTTAAATTTTTAGCAATATCATTGGCCAGAACGGAACAAGCCCTTTTGCCGTTCTCAATATATTCCGATAAAACTTTATCATCTTGTTTTAAAAAAAAGTACATAAAAGTCATTACCATCAGCGCTGTAAAAAAGGCCATGCTGATCAGCCAGTAACGGGCCTTCATGCCGATGGGTATTGCGGCTACGGATATTTTTCCCCGTTTCTTTTCTTCGCGGTTTTTGGTCAGCCATAATTCATTACCGACTTCGGTTTTACGGTAATCGATGCGATCCAGCAGGCGACGCATCATAAAAATGCCCAACCCCCCCTTTTTACCTATATCGACATACTTTTTCAAATCCGGGTCTTTAACCTGGCGGGGATCAAAATACTTGCCTTTATCGATCAGAATAAAGGTCAGGCTGTTCTTGCGAACCAGGGCGCGAATGATAATATCGCCATCCCAATCCCGGTAGGCATGTTTGATTATATTGGTTGCAGCTTCATCAATGGATAATTTGAAAGCATTAACGCTGCGTTCCGAAAAACCATGCTTTTTCCCTATCCGGGTAACAAAGTCCCGCAGATGCCCAAGGTGATCGACATCAGCAGGAACCTGCAACTGTTCTTTTATAGCGCTTTTAAACAAAGCTCGTCCTTTTCTATTTGCCCGAACCCGCCGATTGTCTGGCTTGTTTTCGTTCCTTAGCCACATCAATAGCGCGGAGCAAGGTTTTGTTCAAAGGTTGCAATTCACGTGCCTGTTCGTAATATCTCAATGCCTCGTCGTAATCACCGTTATTAAACGCTTTATAACCAAGAGAATACAATTCTTTTGCCTTGCCGGTTAACATGCCCGAAGTGGCATTGGCGCGGGCGAACATATCATTATATTTTTGCTGTAACGATTCATTTTTCGGATCGAATTTCAGCGCTTCTTTGTATAATTCGGCGGCTTTGGCCCAGTTCTGATCATTTTCATATATAACCGCGCTGCGTATGGTTTCATCCCGGTTCAGGTTGCGTTCCAGTTTATTGAGCTGACCGGAGATCATACCCTGAAATTGTTCATTGCCTTTGGCCAGCTGGCGCGCCTGGTTGTATAATTGTATGGATTCATATTGCCGGCCGCTGGTTTCCAAAGATCTGGCGCGGATTACCAGCGTACTGATCTTTTTGCGCAGGTCCTCATCTACTGTTTTACGCAGGTCGAGGATCAAAGCGCTGTTGGGATCAATTTGTAAAGCCTGGTCGCATTCACGCATAGCATCCGTATAATCCTCGGTTTCAAAATAAGCCATGGCTTTATCATAATGCTCGCGGATAAGCTGTTCTTTACGTTTTAATTCAGCTTCTTCCTGGGTACGGCTGATCTTTTTATCTAATTCAGCTTCACGTTGTTTTTCAATAGCAGTATTTATATCATTTAACAAACTTCGGGCTTTGGTAAATTCCGTATCTCTGCCGGTCTCGTCCAGGGCCAGCACGCGGTTGATAGCCGTATAAGCGCGGGGGTAATCGCCGTTATCATAAAACAGTTGCGCCTGTTCCTGGCCTTTAATAATGGTTTCCCGCCGTTCATAGAGCTGCTGCTGTCTCACCTGTTCATTGATGCGTTCCAGTTCGGCTGCCTGCAGTTGATCCATTCTTTCCTTGCGGGTTTTGCCGATATTATAAACCAGGGAAATGCGGTGGCTGCCGCTGAGGGCGTCGTAACGCGGCGTCCAGTAGGAATAATCGAGCTGCACGCCAAACATTCCCACACCCATACCGTAGGTCATTTTTCCGTTATCCCCATCGCCCTGCTCACCGCGATAATCATATCCTGTTCTCAAAAACAATGTCTTTTTAAAATCGTATTCAAAACCAAAATGATAATAATTGGGTACGGTTTCGTTTTCCTGGTTAATATCCATTTGATAGGCGAAAAGGAAATGATTGTTACCTAGGTCGTTGCCAAATGTTTTCGACAGGCCAAACAAATAATTGCGCGGGGTTTTATCCTGAACTGTAAAAGCCCGCTGCGAACGTTGTAAAAAGTTTTGAATATTCATACCGATGGCAAAACCATGAAAAAACCCGCTTTGACTGGAGGGTTTAATTAAAATACCCAGGTCGGCGCCCAGCGCCGATTCGGTGAGGTTGCCGGCGTTTTCATAGTTAGGCAGGCTGGTGCGTTCAATTTTAAAATTGGTTCCCATATAGAACCACGGCCGCGGCCGGAATCCGTAACCGAACATGAATAATGTTTTGCTGAAATTGGTTTCGCCGGTGATCGATCCGATATCATCTACATTATGTATATCACTCGTGCCTATTCGCAAAATTCCGGCGGATATGGTGCCAAAGGTGAGACTGGGATACAGGAACGAAAAATAATCATAATTCGTTAACGAAGGCAGGTTGGTATGGTAAATGCCAATGCCGATCCGTTCGACATTTTCCAAAGCCGCCGGATTCCAGTACAGGGCATACGGATCATCGACTACGGAAACATAAGCGCCGCCCAGCGCCATAGCCCGCGCTCCGACCGGAAAATCAAAAATATCCGTTATACCTCCGTATCCATCATTGTTTTCTTGCTGGGCCGGGGCATTTCCCGCCAGACAAAGCAGTGCGAGTATGAAAAATGTTAATACCGGTATTTGAATTGATCTATTCACAGCCTTACTCTCTATTTTAATTCTGCACATAATCCATATTACCTGTTATTTTACAACCGCTATTTTTGTTGTCGCCGTTTTGCCGCCTGAAATTGACAAATACGCCAGATACACGCCGTTCATCACCAGCTGCTCCTTGCCGTTGCGACCATCCCAGGATATTTCACCCTGGTGCAAACCGGCGGCGCCTTCCGGGTCGGTTTTGGTGAAATCCCATTGCCTTACCAGGTCACCGGTCAGCGTAAAGATTTGCAATTTAATGTCGGAATCGGCTTCGAGATAATAAATAAAACTCGTGGTCGGCTTGTCGCTGCGGCCAAACGGATTGGGATAATTATAAAATGACTTGACAGCTTCTTTTTCAACAATCACGGCCAGGCTCGATTCAATATCGACATAGCTCATGGGGTCGCCATTGGCATTTGCCAGGTCGAGCAATTGGTTATTGTCGTCTACCGCCACGACCGGCAAGCTGTCGGACAGGGTTATCTTGAAATCTGTAGTTTCCATATTGAGAATATCGACTACGATATCAACCGTATCGCGTTCCGTGTTTTGAACAGTTATCAGTTGCGAGCCGGCTTCATTGAAATTAAGCATGATCTGCCCGGGTTTATCGGTCGTAGCGAAATTTGCGGCGCTCCGGGATGCATAAATGGTCGCGTAATTGGAATGTTTAACCGCGGTAATCCGGCCGACCACTGTTGCCGGGTCGATTCTCTCGCCTTCCCGGTTCTTGAAGGTAAAGAACATTTTGGTAACGTGGCTGTTGGCGATACTGGAAATATCTTTATTACGGAACACCAGGCCCATGACCGGCACATTGACGCCGCCTTTTAATACCACATTATTATTGCGAACCGGATAGTTTTCAACGATCAACTTACCGGTTTCCAGTTGAATTTTTACTGTAACCTGCTGGTTGTACACCGCCGCATCGGCATGGGCATACTGATCATTCGGCGGATCGATCAATGTAAAACTGATAATATCCAGGCTGGAATTATAGGTTTTGGGCGCTTTGATCTTCCACACCAGGGAATCGACCAAGCCATCGGTAATTGTGCCGCGTTTTACCGAATCGGCAGAAGTGTAATTGGCCGGTAAATGAACTTTAATCTGGTAATTATCAATAAACCGGGCAAAACCAAGATTGGTGAGTTTCAGCACCACGTTAAATTCGCTGCCCAACCGTACGCTGCCGGTGTCGGCGGCAAATTGTCCCAGCAGATAAGCGTCAAATTTTACCAGCGCCCGGTCGACGACCGAGATTTTGTGGGTAACTGAATCTTCGCGAACCTGGCCTTTCTGATACGAATTTTCATCGCGCGGCACTTCCAGTAAACTGACGGTAAAGTTTGAAAATTCAATACCGGCAGGTTTTGTAGAAGGCGCGGTAAACCGCCAGGTGGGATGCTGCCCTGCCGAGAATTGGCTCCAGCGATAGACCTGCTGTTTATTATCCAGGCGGGTGAACTCTTTCGGCGAGCTTATCGAAACGATAAAGCTATCGGACTTTAAATAGGGCGCGCCGGTATGTAAAATTGTGCCGGTGAGTGAAAAAGCCTGGCTGGTGGAGACGCTCTCCTGGAAACTGTCCGGATAGGTTATTTTGGGCTCTATAATATATGCGGTCTTTTGCCGCGTGGTTACCTGTAAAATTTTGGATTGATGGGTGTCGGCTAGGCCGGAGTTAATATCATAACCGGATACCTTGACAAGTAACGTATCGGAGAACAGGGATGGTTCCGACGGCGCTGTTACATTCCAGGTAACTTCACGGTTAAAGCCCAGCGGCACGCTTTGAATTCTTTGCGTCACCAGGAAATAATCGGGAGCTTCCAGCCAGGCGGTGATGCGGTTTGGGTCAACATTTTCCGAATTAATCACCGCTTTGACTGTGAATTGCTGCTCGGTCGAAACAATATTATCTATGGCGCCGGTGGGATAGGTTATTTCCGCCTGATCATTTAATACTCTAACTTTGCCCTGGTCGGAAATATAAACTCTCATGCTGCCTTTGCCGGCGTCCTCAACCGTTTTTGCCGCTTCATTGGTATTTTCATCGACCGGGGTTTGGGTAATGGTTACAGTGATCTCTTTACCATCTTTGCTCAACGAACCGGCATTGACAACCCACACAATATCCTGGGTCTCCTGGTTGAATGATTGTTCCAGTAAACCTGTATATTGCGAGGTGAGGGTGAGGCCGCTTTCATCAAGATCGAGTCGTACTTTGCCTGTTCCGGTAATCTGGGCTTCACCCTGGTTTTTAATGCGGGCGCGCAAGGTAATATTTGACTGATCTTTGGAAAAATGGGCTTCCCGTTCATATTTAATCGACCCGGCTTCGTTAACGGCTTCAAAAAATTCTATTCCGATATTTGCCCGTTCCACAACCTGGTTAATCGTCACACTATCCACAGAAGTGATGGCTTTTCCGGCTTCTAGGGCCCCGGCCTCCAGGTAAAACTTGTGTACGCCGGTAAATTTTTCTGAAGGAGCATTGATTTGCCAGGTAATGGTATCCGGACTGTCGGTTACCTCGACCTCAGCGGGGCTATTATTCAGGACATAAGCCACATCGCCGGGTAAATTATCCGGGAACTGCAGGGTAACTTTGCGGTCTTGCAGGTTGGGGGTAGAGATTATGATCGCCTGCAGGGTCAACGCCTGATTGGTGGACAATGTGTAATCTTTGGCGCCCTGCGGTTTCTGAATATCGAAACTGTAAATGGTCAGCGAAGAACTGGAAGTGCGCGCATAGATCGAATCGGCCCGTTGCGTTACCGCTGCCAGGGTTTGCGAATTACGATCGAGCGGAATTTGCACCATTGCAGCGCGGATCTTTTTTCGTGAGGAATTGACCGCCGGCGCCTTTAAAATAAAGGGGATACTCCGCGACAATTCGCCATCGCCCAGGTTAAATTGCTGTTGTAACGGCTGGGTAGTAAATAACCCACCGGTTGTTTTTACCTGGAAGCCATCCGGCGGCGTTAACTCGACCAGGCCGAATTCCGTCTGGGCTTTGCCGTTATTGGTAACCACGGCAACTACATTGATTTCCTGGTTCAGAGTAACTACGCTGTCCAGCGGATTGGTAAACTGCAAATCCAGACTGATGCTGGCGGGTTTTTGAATGCGTAAATACGCCCGTGCGTTTGCTTCCTTATCCGGAGGACGGATACGCGCCGGTAACTGGCTGTTTTGCGACAAGGCGGACACTACTCTGGCTGAAAATAATTCTTCTTTTTCGCCCAGGCTTTCCGGCCAGTTGCTATCGGCCGTCATGGTAAAGGATGCGGTTACTTCCGAGTCGCGGTTAATATTTTTAATGAATGCCTGGCGGGCGCCGGTCATGCTATTGCCGTTTGAGGTCAGTTCCACATACACCGAATCCACGCCCAGTAGTTGTCCGGTTCGTACCAGAACCTGAACTGTAAACTGCTGGCCGCGATTGACCAGGCCCTTGCCTTCCGCATCATGCGCATTACTATTAATGGTGGTTTCCACGATCTGTACCACCGCTTCCGAGATCACATAAACCTCGGTTGAATCGGTAACTGTAATTGAACTGGCAGCGCCAATATTAATATCGCGGCCATGAACAAGAGCAGTAAAAACCGCATTGCCGGCGATCTCGCCGTTTTCGGCTATACTATATGCCAGGGTATCGGTTTGTCCGGCGCGTAAAATCAAATCGCCTGAATGTTTCAATTTGACCGGGGGACGAATATCATAGGTATTGTCCGGCACACCATCGACTTTGACTTTGATGTCCTGTGCCGATGGATTGATTATTTCTACACTGGCGTCGCCGTTATTTCTGATCTCAATATTCAGGTTCCAGGGGTTCTGGCTATAATTGGCGACGATTTCATTGTTTTCCACATCAGCGTCCACGCTGGTAATGGCCAGTTGCGCGCCCCGCTCCAGTATGGCAAAAGTGGTGTCGCTATCGCCTGCAGCCAGGAATTGCGGGGTTTGATTGCTGTTAACTCCCTTGGCGTCGTGCAGCGCTGCATACAAATTCACCTGGCCGGTAGCGGGACTGTTGCCGGCTTTAACATTAAACAGCGCAATACCGGTATCTCCGCCGGCAATCGTTCCGGGTATGGTAACCGGCGATTCCAGCACCGTAGCCAACTGCACATTGGAAGCGGCCAGGGTAACGCGGCATTCTTTGGCGGCTTCGGAGCCGGGATTAAAGACCTGCACTTCTACTGGGAAATTCTGTCCCTGGCTTACCCGCTTGGCCGGATTAGCGCCCAGATTACGGGTGCTGATGATCTGCAGCCGGGCGGGATTATAGACTTTGATAACAACGGTATTATCCTGCGGCGGCGCTATTTTCGACTGTGTGCCGTCCTGGCCCCAGGCATGCACAATAGCCGCGGTCAACGTCTCGCCGAGCAGGTTCTGGGTATTGCCGGCCGTAATAGTGAAAAGTCCTTCCTTTTCTTCACCCAGGCCGACATTGGTAATGACAATTTCACCACTAGCCAGTGCGCCGGTGCCGTTAATTTTCACCCGCACCGAATCGAGGGCCTGTGCGGCTTTGTTTTCAATTCTAACCCGCACCTGGAACTGCTGACCGACATTAACATGGCCGATCCCTTCCGCATCGACATTTGGCGAGGCCGGATCCATATAGGTCATGGTTATGCCAACCGCTGAAGTTTGCGTAAAGAATACCTGGGCCTGGCCGATTTTAGCTTCCGGTTCGATGGTGGCATCATTATAATCGGAGGCCTGAATGGTGGCGGTAATTGTAAATATACCGCTGGCCGATGGGGTGTTGGTTACAGTGTACACCAGGGTGTCGCGCTCGCCTCCGGTCAGCAGCGAATCGCTCCACACCGTTGGCGCTTTGATAATATATCCTTCGCGGTTGATGGTTACATCGCTATCCTGCGGGCGTTTGAGCAGCAGCGCGCCCTGACCGGTGTTGGCAATCGCTACTTTGATCGTCCACGGCGCCAGGGTGCCGGAAACAATGGTGTCTTCCTGGGCGATTACCCGCTCCAGCACAAAGTTAGCGGGATTCTGGGTGGTAAATTCAATATTATTATCAATCGGTGACAGAACATCGGCGGAAGCGTTGGTGTTGCGGGCTACAGCCGCACTGATATTGGCGGTTATTACATCCTGAACATTGGCAAGATTGGTAGCGCGCACCAGTATCCCGGTTGCAGATACCTGGGATTGCCCGGCATCGATATTGTTCATTACCAGCGTAGACCCGTTCGGGAAAGTAAACCCGGCAGTTGAAGAAAAATTCAGGGTCACTTGTTTTACCATATCGCCGGTGTTGACGCGCGGATTGGTCACCTGGGCTTTGATATAAAATTCCTGGTTGACATTGACGGCGGAACCGGATTTTAATGAGGTTTGCAAAGCATCCAACCGGATAGCGGCATTTTCCTGAATACGGGCCGATATATAAGAACTTTGCTTGGAAAGCTGGGCCAGGGTATTGATTTCTTCGTATAATATCGTGCCGACCAGGGTAAAGTTACCAAGGGCAATAGCGGGGTTAACCTGGGTAATGGTAAAACGAACACTATCGGTAGCGCCGCCGGCCAGTTCCGCATTGTTGCTGCCTAAAAATACCGTTGGGCTGGTTACGGTGAAATAAGAGTTGTCGCGGCTGAAAGAGAGATAGCTGCCGGAACGCAGCCGGACCCGGCTTTCGCCATTGTTTTTCATTTTTACATAAACGTACCAAGGGCTCGTTTGTCCCCTGGTGACGGTGGTTTGGCTGGCGTAAATATTATTAATTTGTACATCGGAACGGCTTTGGCAGGTCACCTGGGCGGCGTTGAACAACTGGTCGCTAAAAGTCCGCTGGGTGTCATTCTGATCCACTGTATTCACTTCCGCCGAGATCAGCACCAGGCCGCCGGGAGCGTCATTGGCTACGCCGGTTATTGTTACCCGCAGCCTGTCGCTGGCGCCGCTGGCCAGGGTATTGTTGCCGCTGGTGGTAAAAATATTCGGATAAGTGATCGTAAATTTACTGGTGACGTTCTGAGTATTATAGTTAAAGGTCAGCGCTACGCTTTGCAGCCGCATGGTGCTGACGTCATGATTGGTTACATCGATATCCACATACCAGGGATTGGTTTGGCCTTTGGATACGGTAGTGGCGCTGGAAGTAATGGCATTAATAGCCAGGTCGCCTGGAGCGCCTACCCTAACGACATCCGGGCTGAGGTTGAGCTGCTGTACTTTACTCTCGCCATTTTCCGAACCGTTAAGGGTAACTTGCGGCGCATAACTGCCGGTTTTAAAGGCGCTGGGGACATTTTTGCTTAAAAAGTGCAATTCGGTTGTGCCGGTGGGTATGCTGGTATTATAAGCGGCATCGAGCGCTGCGGAAAAGTTATTGGTGCCGCCCTGGGAGGCGTCATTAAAGCTGATCGTCGTTTGCGTGGTATTCAGGTTCAGGGTGGCGCCGCCGGTATTGGTAACGGTAACCACAAATTCCACCGCTTTACCGGGGAATACGGTGGTCGGCTGCACACTTTCCTGTACATAGGAAATTACCGAGGCATATTGTACCTGTACGGTGGTGGAAATGCCGTCGCCGGCCGCGGTCTGGTCGGAGACCGCCAGGGCGCGGTTGGGTTCAGTACCGCTGACCCGCGCCAGCACACTGAATGTGCCGGTACTTGAAGTTGTTTGCGTTACCTGGAATACCAGCGCATCGGCCACACCGCCGGCCAGAGTGGTTGTCCCTGCATCTTCCAGTTCTGTCGGCGATACCAGAGTAAATCCGGTGATCAAGGTAGCGCCGTTATACATTCTCACCCAGGTATTGGCCTGGCTTAAATCCAGATCCACGCTGGCGCCGCCGGTGTTGCGCACGCCTACGGTAATCGTCCATGGCGCAACGCTGCTGCGGTTAACGCTGGGCTGCGAAAGGGTAATGCTCGTTATATCCAGGTTCGAGGGGGTTTGCACCGTCACCGACCCGCTGCCCGAAGCCGGGTTGGATTTGTTCTCGCCGGTATTGGTAAGCGTATAAGCCAGGGTGGCGGTAATATTATACAACCCTGTGGTCGGCGCATTCTGGGTTATCGTATAAATAATATTCTTGGTTTCATTTGCCGCCAGGGAGGTGGAGCCATCCTGGAAAGCGGCAGGTTTTTGATAGCTGGTTATCGCTGCCGAGTTCAGAGAACTGGTGTTAAAGTTGAGCTGCACGGCGCTGCCGCCATTATTTTTTACGGCCACGACTGTTTGCCAGGGGTGGGTATTATCTCCTGAGGTTACTGTGGACTGGGACGGAGTAATGGAAACTATTTGCAAACTTTCAGGGTTTTGCACTTCGATGCCGCCATACACTTCATCCACCATGGAATTGGTATACCCGCCGGTAGTGGTGGCTACCCGCGCAAAAATATCCAGCACGCCGGGTGTAAACCCGGTTTGAGTGATTGTGTACGTCAGGGTAGTGGTATTTCCGGCGGTTACCACAAATGTGCCGGTGGGGTCACTGATGGTATATTGCGAGGTGTAATCGTTGGCGCCGCGCATAAATTTTATGTAAGTGTTTGCCTGGTTTGAGGACAGGGTAACGGTCGATGCACTTGAATTACGTACACCTACCTGAATAGTCCACGAGGTGCTCTGGTTGATGGTTACTGTCGGTTGTGAAGCCGTGATTCCGGTAATTTCAATGGCAGGATTCTGCACCTGGATATAGTTGGTCGAGGTCGTAACACCGCTGCCGCTCAAATCCGCTACGGTGATTTGCTGATTGCCGATGGTATTTAATATAAAACTGTTGCCGTTAAAAGTTTGTGTACCCAGCGGCAGCAACGCATCTCCGGGTAAAATCGCCAATGGATCGGCGGCGGCGGAAAACCGCACCGCGCCGGTATAGTTGGTTTTTTGGTTGCCATACACATCATAGGCGGTTACCACCACCGGGGCCGGAAATACAGAACCGCTCATGGTGGTTGCAGGATAGCCGGTAATGCCGAACCGGTCTATAACGCCGGGAACAACATTGATGGTTTGCGTTTCCGTAATACCGCCGCTCTGAGCGCGGATTTGCACGCTTTCACTGTTGTATAAAACAATATCCGTATAGCCCGTGCCGTTGCTGACGTTCAACACCGGGGGCAGCACCGGGGTTTGGCCGTTGGGAGAACTGTGCGCGCCGCCATCGACAAAGGACAGATTGATGGGGATGCTCATCGGGTTGCCGCCGGCATCCACGGCGTTTGTTATGGTCAAGCGCAGTGCAGCGCCGGCCACTACGTTTGGCGTCGGTGACACGGAAAATATAAAATCTATTAATGCGCCCGCAGTGACCTGGATCGCATCCGAACTGCTGATAATGTCGGTATCGAGGTCGCGCACCGTTAATTGCTGGTTGCCGATGGTTCGCAGGGTAAAGCCGCTGCCGGCAAAAGAGCCGGTGCCGCTGACCAGCGCCGGGGTGGTTGGATAGCTGGCATTGGCGTCGCTGGAGCCGAACCGCATGGTGCCGCTGTAATTGGTTTTGGTATTACCGAACACATCGATAGCGGTAACAACAATCGGATTGGTGAAAGCGGCGCCGCTTACGGTAGTAGCCGGATAACCGCTGATAGTAAAACGGCTGAGATTACCGGGCGCCACGTTTAAAGTAACTACCCGCGCGGCCAGCGAGCCGTAGGTGGCCTGAATTTGCAGGTTATTTTCCCGGTTAAATAATATGACATCAGTATAACCCGTGCCGTTCACCAGGTTGATAACCGGTGACAGCGCCGGGGTTTGTCCGCCTGGCGAAGCGTGCAGCCCGCCATCCACAAAGGAGACATTGATCGGCACGCTCAGCGCATTACCGGCGGCGTCAAAAGCATTGCTCACCGTCAATCGCACAGAAACACCGGCGGTTACGTTGGGTGTGGGATTGGCGGTAAAATTATAGGACGCCAGCGGCCCGGCATTCACCTGGATGACGCCGGAGGTTGTCGGCAGCGAGCCGTTGGTTACGGTGATCGTCTGGTTGCCGGCTGTGCGCAGAATAAAGCCGTTAAAAGTATGCCGGCCCTGGTCGGTGGCCGGAACAAAGGTATAGGGACTGCTTTGCAAATTGGGCAAGGTATAACTGGTGGCCGTGGTGCTGAACCAAACCGAGCCGTTATAGCCGGTTACAATATTTTCATAATCATCCAGCGCCGTAACCTGCACGGCGTTAAACGTGGAACCGGCGGTTATGCTGGCCGGCACATTGCTCAAGGTAAATTCATTCAACGCGGCGGGACTGACCGTAAACGCCGTGGTTGCATCGGTGACAGAACTATTGGTGGAAAGCGTGCCGGTGAGGACCACGCCGGTTTCCGCTTTATACATGGTTTGCGAAGCCGTGCCGGAACCGTTGGTCACAGTAATATCCTGCAGAACCGCATCCTGGCCGTTGGGGGCTTCGCCGCCGCCGGAGGTGGCCGCAACGCGGATCACGCCGCTGGCCGGATCACCGTTGCCGTCCACCGCATTGCTGACGCTCAAATTGAACGGCGTGCCGGCAACAATACCGGCCGGATTGGACAGGGTAAAGCTGACAATGGGGCCATCGAGATCGACATGGGCGGAACCCTGATCCAGCGATACTCCACCAGTTGTACGGGTTTCAATTGTAATATTATCAATAGCAGAGGGACTAAGTGGATTAGTAATCATACCTAATCGGATATTAATAATGGTTCCTACCGGCTTGTCCTCTCCGCTACCATCCCTGTCAACTTTAACTTCTTGGTTACCTAATCCGTCGTTTTCAATACGGGGAGAATCGGTAAATCCACCAAATAGAGGAGTGGTAGAACTAACTTGGGATAGATATACCAAATTAAACTGTGATGGAAATGTAAAAGCTATTTTACCATCTCTAGGAAGTGGTGTTGCTAATGTAAAAGTAAAGGAATAAACCGCCTGCTCGCCATAGGTTTCATCATCCGGTACAATCGTAATGTTGGTGAGGGGCAGGGCAAATGCCGGAACGGCAGCTAACAACAACAAAGCCGCCACATAAATCATTTTCATTTTATGCAAAATAACACCCTTTATCATAGTCGCTATCACTCTTGCAGGTTATTGAATTAATACCACGCGGCCCGGTTTGCGCATGGCGGAAACCTGGCGGTTGTTTTCATAATGATAGATTTGGAATTCATAATCGGCTTCCATATCATCGGGATTGACGATAGAACCGACAAACAGATCGATCTCGCCGGCCGGTTGTTCCGTTCCCAAACCGGAACGTTGAATTCGCACCGTGTCCTGGTTCACCTGCATGGTCAGGCCGCCGTTCAGGGTTTTGGAACCGCACAGGCTGGCGCGCTCCAGAAAAAATTGCTGTGGAAAAATGATTGCAAACGATGCAGTTGGACTGACAACCTGGCTTGTGTTGATTACAAATTTGTAACCCGCCTGGTGGCCGGGTTGTAATTGTGTCGCAGAAACGGACACCAGTTGCTGTGATAGAACACTTTTTACCAAAAACAGGCTCAGCAGCACAACCGGTAGTATTTTATTCAATTTCATGATAATTTTAATCCTCATAACAAAAGTTGCTTAAACCATTACTTTAAGGTTTAAAGTTAATGAAAACAATACATAAAATCCAGCAATAAATTTATTTTGCACCCCTTTTTTTGAACTTTTTTTTTGGCTAATTTTTTTGTCATTATGCGTCCTGTCGGGTTCGGGTTTGCATTTTATTATACTCTTTTACGCAAACTTGGTGCCAAAATATTTTGCGTGCTAACCTGCTATTTTTATTAGCGTTGGTATTTTGACTTTACATGCGTAAAAGTAATTCAATTGTATCAAATTAACAATGCCCGCCGTCACATTCCGGCGAAATTATTATACTGCACATCTGATTATCTTGTTCAGACTCTATAATAACACGATTTATGTTTTTACCGATTACTTATTTTGACGCGAAAGCTCGGTAGTGAAGGTCGTTTTGTCATCAAAACAGTACTCGCCCGTCCTGGGGCTTGGCTAGGAACGATCTAAACACGCACCGGTCGTCGATCAGGCCGGTCGGGCACAACTCAGATCGCGCCGGGGCCTCCCTGCTCGTCCTGGGGATGTCAGGATGCCCGGGAGCTTAGGCTTTTCCGCGCAAAACTCCGGTTTGGAGCGGTAGTTGGATACGAAACTCTGTTTCGAATCTGCTCGTCCTGGGGATGTTCCCCAGGACGCCAAATAAAGCGGGACATCCCGTCCCGCATAAAAATTCATGCACACAAACCGGGCCTGCGGCCCGGCTGGACAGTATGTCCTGTACTAGTGTGCGAAGCGGGGAGCATCCCCGCTCCGAGCTGGTACGCACCGGTCGTCGATCAGGCCGGTTGGGCACAACTCAGATCGCGCCGGGGCCAGGCTCGGGCCTCTCAAATAATATCTATAAAGATCATTGCCACGATCTTTAGATCGTGGATAAATATAATTATTAAATGGCTTTAGCCTCATTGACAGATTTGACTAAAGTCATTATTCTTTATTTTATTTAACCACGACATAAATGTCATGGCAATGACCTCCCCTCGCCCCGGGGCCTCCCTGCTCGTCCTGGGGATGTCAGGCTGTCCGGGAGCCCAGGCTTTTCCGCTCCAAACTCCGGTTTGGAGCGGAAATTGGATACGAAACCCTGTTTTGCAAATTATTGGTAGGATGGGGTCTTGCCCGGCGCTAATAAAGTATCTTTTATATTAAACAGAATTTGTTACAGTCATAAGATCAGCATAAAGCAGAGACCGGGCAAGCCCCCATCGACTGTATTAATTGGCAGAGATGGCGCCGAGGTTGTACTCAGGTAAATGAATCCGGAAGGGCTTTACCTTTGATTTTTATTACAGGGGCACAGCCTCGGTCTTTTTTCCGTGGGGCTGTATCAAAAGGTATGATCGGGAAAGTGTAGTACACCTGCGAAATTTTTCGCTAAAATCTTTCAATCTATACATTGGAATATGGCTTTGTTTTTATGGAATTTGCGGAAAGGTGTGCAACACTTTCCCTGGTGCACATTTCCTGTAAAACCCGAACAACAAAGGCTTTTGATACAGCCTCACGATCTAAAGGGGTCATGCGGCCCCTTGTTCCAGGTCTTGACAAAACAGGTAACTTATTCCAGGATCTTTTTCAGCAGCGCTGTCAAGTCTTTACCGGCGACGGTCAATTGGTCGGCGGTGGTTTTGGCGATTTCAAAACGGGGATTGCGGTTCAATGCCTCCTGGAAGGCTTCGGTGGTTTTTGCCAGCGTATACCAGGCCTTTGCCAGGTATACCTTACCCAGGTTGTAATGCAGGTCAGCCCAGTCCGGATGTGCGATCAGCTCTCTTTCAATTTTCATGATCAGCAAATCCATGGCTTCGGGATCTTTATCCAGACCGGCAAACATAAATTTGAGGTAAAACTCGTTATCGTCAATATTTTTTTTGCGGCTTTTGAGTACCCGATCCAGTTCCTGGCGCAGACGTTGCACCGCGTCAGGCAGCTTGTCGGGCTGATTGAATGTTATCAACACATCTTCAACGATCTGCTTGTCATATTCCGGCGATAAACTGAGTGCCTGGTTCAGATAATCCAGCGCTTCATGCAGGCGTTCCTGCGGTTTATTCAGCCGTGAATAATTGGGTGCATCGATCACACTTTGCAGCAATACCAGGGCATAGGTAAAATATGCTTCGTGGTAACGGCTATTGATATTGATAGCGTTCCGTAAATGGTTGACTGCAAACTTGTATTCTTTCTGTTCGAAATAGGTTTTAGCCAGCAGCAGGTGAACATCTGCATAACGGGGAAAATCAATAATGGCATTTTTTAAAAATTCCAGGGCCTGCTCATAATCCTGGGTATGGTAGCATATCATGCCCAGTTCATAGTTACAGGGCTGTTTATCATCGCTCTGTTTGCGGATAAATAAAAACTGCGCCCGCGCATCTTCATACATCCCCTTGTTCAAAAAAAACATGCCCAGCTTTTTTCGCGCGGCAATGTTATCGACCCGGTCCAGCTTTTTACTGATCAACCAGGTAAATTCCAGGTCCGAGATCACATCATTGTGAAATGACTTGACTTCATTTTCATAGCGCTCGTTCACCAGGTTCTGCGGCAGGCTATACTCGCGCAGTTGTAAAAGCTTTCCCCCTTCAAAAACGCTCGTAGCGATCAAACCGGTAGTGTACGAAAAACTGGTCTGCACATGTAATAATTTGGCGCCGACCCGAATGTTGTTATTGAGACCAAAATCCTGCATAATTTACCATTTTTTAAGCATTAACCGGGGGATTCAACCAGATCTGGTCTTTTATCCATCTATTAAAGAACCGCAGAGGCGGCAGGGCCGCCTCCTGCATATTGACCTGATAAAACCGTGTAACTTTCAGGCTTTATCAGTCTTTTCATCTTTCTTTACAGTGCTTTCCGTCGACGCCGGTGTTGATTTACTTTTAGCATTAGCCGGAGAAGCATTGTTATTCTTGTAATCCGTTATATAAAATCCGGAACCTTTGAATATCAGTCCGTTTCCCCCGCTGATCAATCGTGTAACTTCATTCTGACCGCAGACCGGACATTTTTTAACCGGTTCGGCCGTTATACTTTGCATTTTTTCAAACCGATAACCACAGGACTTGCATTGGTACTCGTACGTTGGCATTACATCACTCCAGACTCATAATAGCGACTTTAATCCGTTTTCTATGCGATCCAGGGCTTTAACCAGCGCCTGCATCGAAGTCGCAAATGATAAACGTGTATTATTTTCCATGCCAAACGCCATACCCGGTACTAAAGCCACGTTGAACTGTTCCAGTAAATAACTGCACAGATCATTGGAGCCTTTAATGCCTTTCTTTCCGTAATAAAAAGAAAAATCCGGAAAGGCATAAAAGGCGCCTTGCGGCAGCATACAGGTAACGCCCGGAATGGCGGTTAAGCGTTGGTGTACATAGTTACGGCGTTCGGTAAACGCCTTGTTCATAACAGCGAGAAAATCCTTTTTACCCAGCAATCCCGCCAGCGCCGCTTTTTGTGAAACCGAGGTTGGATTCGACGTACTGTGTCCCTGGTACCTTTTCACGGCATTGACAATATCCTTGTGCGCCGCCAGGTAGCCGATACGCCAGCCGGTCATGGCAAAACTTTTGGAAACGCCGTTAACCAGCAGCAACTGGTCGCGGATTTCCTTAAATTTGATCATACTGGTATACTTTTTCCCGTCATAGATAATCGTATCATAAATTTCATCGGAAAGAACATAAATACCGGTTTTTTTAATGACCGCTACCAACCCGGCCAGTTCTTCTTCGCTGTATACCGCTCCTGAAGGATTACTGGGAGAATTCAGGATCAGCAGCCGGGTTTTTTTAGTAATAGCCTTTTCCAACTGCTGCGGGGTTATTTTATACCCGTCTTCTTTTTTGGTATCCAGTATCTTTTCCACGCCGCCGGCCATTTTGATCTGTTCCGGGTAGCTCACCCAGTAAGGCGCCGGCAGCAACACTTCTTCACCGGGATCGACGACCGCAAGTATGCCCTCATAAACCGCATGTTTGGCGCCATTGGTGATAATGACTTCATTTGCCTGGTAATCAGCGCCATATTCTTCTTTCAACCAGTTACACACCGCTTCGCGTAATTCCAGAATTCCGTCAGCGGGAGTATATTTTGTAAATCCTTGCCGAATGGCAGCAATAGCTTCTTCTTTGATAAAATCGGGTGTGTCAAAATCCGGTTCTCCGGCGCCCAGGGCAACGACATCTTTGCCCTCGCGGCGCATTTTAGCCATTAAACTGTTTAAAGCAACCGTTTGTGATTCGCACACATTTGCCAGGCGTTGTGATACATGAGGCATACTTGTCTCCTTGATTAAAATGTTAACTTGATCTTAAACTGCAAATACAGGCAACATCAACAATATCTTCAGCTTTACAGCCGCGCGACAGGTCGTTGGCGGGATGCGCCAGACCCTGCAATAGCGGGCCCAAAGCCACGGCATTGGCCAGCCGTTCAGTCAATTTATAGGCAATATTTCCCGCGCCCAAATCGGGGAAAATCAGCACATTGGCGTGACCGGCAACTTTACTGCCGGGCGCCTTTTTTTGGCCAACACTTTCAACCAGCGCGGCATCGCCCTGTAATTCACCATCCAGCAGCAGGTCGGGCCGTTTGGCCTGGGCAATTTCCACCGCTTTACGAACTTTGTCAACATCCGGATGCTGGGCGCTGCCTTTGGTGGAAAATGACAGCAGCGCAATGATCGGATCCTGTCCGGTTAACAATTTATGGGTTTCCGCAGAAGCTATGGCAATATCGGCAAGCTGGGCGGAATCCGGGTCGGGCACGACGCCGCAATCGCCATAGGTAAAGGCGCGGCCGTCCGGTAATACCATCAAAAACGTGCTGGAAACAATCGAATAATTCTTATCGACGCCGATGATCTGGATCGCGGCGCGTAAGACGTTTCCGGTGGTATTCACGGCTCCGGCGACACTGGCGCCTGCCAAACCTTTGCGTACCATCATTGCCGCGTAATACAATGGATCGCTCATGGTTTTAGCCGCCGTGGCTTCATCCATGCCCTTGCTTTTACGCAGGTTAAAATATTCTTCCACATATTTGTTTTTATTGACATCGTTGGCCGGATCGACTATTTGCAGCCCGGCTATATTTACACCGTTTTCCTTTGCCACTTTGTTAATATTTTCCGGATTGCCCACCAACACCGGAATAACATACTTGTTTTTTTGACAAATTTCCACAGCCTTCAGGATGCGGAGATCTTCCGCTTCCGGGAAAACTATGGTTTTGAGATTATTTTGCGCTCTGGCGCGAATTTGTTCAAGGACTTTCATTTTTTCCTCATTTTAATTAATAATTTTTGTTTAACAATTTCCGGAACAAAACAATCAATATTGCCGTCAAGCGAAGCCAGTTCCCTGACTATGCTGGAATTAAGGTAGCTATATTTTTCATGAGGCATCAAAAACACCGTAATCAATTGCTCATCCAGTTTACGGTTGACAAGGGCCATTTGTAACTCAAATTCAAAATCTGAAACAGCACGCAATCCGCGAATTACAGCCACTGCATTGTTACGCCGTGCATATTTTACCAGCAGACCCTGAAAGCTGTCTACTGAAATATTGGCAATTCCTGAAATGGAAGCGCGGATCATTTCCATGCGCTCATCCACTGTAAACAGGGGCTGCTTGTTCATATTATTGGCAATAGCCACGATGACATGATCAAATAACAAACTGGCGCGTTTGATAATATCGATATGTCCCCAGGTGATCGGGTCAAACGATCCCGGGTAGATGGCAATTTTTTGTTTGTTTTCACTCATTTCGTTCATAAACCAGTATTTTGTTGTCCCCCATTATTTTTTCCTTAATAATACTAAATCCGGGATGATTTGTATTCATATCCCGTTTAGCTGTTTCAAAAAGAACCAGCCCGGTGTTACTCAATAAATTACCCTGTATTATAAGGTCAAGCAGTTCGAAAAAATCCTGATAATGATAGGGCGGATCGGCAAAGATTATGTCAAATAGCAGGTTTCGAACCGCAGCCTGACGCAGGTATACTTTTTCATTTTTCAATAAAACCTCTGCAGAGGCATTGATCTTTTGTAAATTTCTTTTTACCAGGTCGCAGGCGGTTTGCGAATTATCAACAAAAATGACTTGTCGCGCATTCCTGCTTAATGCTTCAATACCAACGCTGCCGGTTCCGGCAAACAGGTCAAGAAAGCTGCAATTTACTACTCTGTCACCCAGCCACGAAAACAAAAACTCCCGGGTGCGGTCGGCGCTCGGACGAATGTCTTTCCCTTTGGGGCTGAATAAACCGAATCCTTTGAACTTGCCGGCAATTACACGCATTGTTTATAATTATATGAAAGCCCCTTGCCAGCCGATAAGTATTACCGGTGAAAAGGGGCATTGTTTAAAACGTTGTTAGTTATTTTTTTTCAAGCCGGGTATACTAAAAATACCCTTATTACCAGAACAGATGACTGTAGCGATGACGGCATGAGAATGACCTTTGATACCTGGTAATCCCGATCGCTCTGTAATATTTCATTTACAAGTTTCTGGCAATTGCTCACCGAGCCTTCAACCTTGATAAATACCGGGGCGCGCATCTTGTTGTTCCACGCTCTGGCAGACTCGATAGATAATTCTAGTTTTTTAGTATTATTTTTCGTTATCAGCGCGGAAATTTCTGCACTAAGTGTGGCGGCATCGTTGGCTTTTGCCGATGCCGGTTTCGGCTGCGCTGCCGGTAAACTATACGTGCCGGCGATTATGCAATTTCCACCAACAATTTTTGGTTCGCTGGTAATGCTGGTATTAGCCGGTAAAGCGCTTTTTAATGACGTATAAACTTTATCTATTCCGGTCTGGGAATTGGCTTTTACCTCCATTGAAAAAGTATTTTCATCAAGGTATAGTGTTGAAATAATCATATCAATCGGAATACTGTTTACCAGGGTATTCATGATTTGTGCAGTGACATTCGTACCGGGAACAGTGCGGACGACCTGGGTTGGTGGAGTTACCGGCGGGGTTGTAGTTTGCCCTGGTTCAGAAACCTGCGGTTGAACCTGGTTAGCAGTTGATAAAGTAGAATCCGGTCCCGGAGTTTGCCCAAGCAGCATAGCTGTAGAATCGGCAACAGGGGTTTGCTGAACCTGAACAACAGGTGGTATATTTAATTTGGGTTTGAAAAGCAAATCGCGTTTGAAATAATACAGGTAAACAACCACCAGGCTCAGGATAATTAAGGGGATAATAATAAAATAAAACAAACCGGTAGGTACCGCCTTTTTTCCTTTTAATTCTCTTTTGATTTTTTTAATATCCTTTGGCTGCAAAGGTTGTCCCTCCGACGTATTCGGTGGCGGTTCCTGGGGAAATGTCGGACTATTGTCGTCCGGTTTTTCCTGCTCTCTTTTATCAATCATCAAGTTCATAATTGTTCTCTGGTTTTTAGAGTGTGAATAATTATATCACCATGCCTAAACAATATACAAACCGTTCGGAATTATTCTGCAGGTAACTACTCGCATCTGAATCCAGTTCCTGCTGAATATTTTGAAATGGATCAAAGCGTACGGCCCTGAATTGATTTTGAAATTGCTCTACTTCACTAAGGAGCCTGCGGTTCAGGCGTTCGCCAAAAAAGTAAACCGTGCTGAAACCACTGGTATTTACCACGTTGCTGATCTGCTGTAACTGGTTGTTAATTTTATGACACAATTCCCGCGCTACACGGTTTAAATCTTCCGCTTCATATTCCTTGTCAAGGTAAGAGAGTGTTTCCGAGGCAATAAACTCGCCATTCTGAATTATGATAATATCATAACTTTTACTCTCACAATTAACAAGAGCGGCGATCTCAGCGGGTTGTTGTAACAATTTATAGGTTCTGATCGCCGCCAGTTTATCAAGATCTATTTGTGTTAACCTGAATTTGGTATTGCTAAATAGTTGCTGGAAGAATTTTATCACCTTTTTCCGTACCGCTATCATCAAATAACGGTCTATTCCAGTGCCCAGAGAAACAATTTTCTCATAATCAATATTATATTCTTCGCGTGAAGAAATAAAAGATTGACCAGATTCCCATTCCACATGCTCCAGTAATTTGGTATCGCTGAGATCATTATCGAATGCAACAATATGTTCTATTGTCATTCGGTGATCAATCGCCAGATGTGCGGATCCTGGGGTTATATTTTCGGTATCAACAAGCGCCTTTATTGCGGAAACGTACTCAACCATGACCTCTTCGTTGTGTAACACCGTATGATCCAAAGGTGTGCTCAGTTTCGTTTCCGCGATATGGACTATTTTTATCGCATCATCTTCTTTTTGAGCCTCTATCATGCGCAATACGTTGCCATACAGATAGATACCCACTTTGGTTTTGACACCGTTATTCAGCATATTTTTTTCAGATTAATTAATTATTATCGTTGAATTATAGTTTTTTCCAGCTTTTTTCGCCATTGTCAATTGAACCATGATTCTTTAACTTTAAACCACCAAGGAAGTATAACTTGAAATCCTTTTTCACAGCTTCGGCATCCAGCGAATCCAGGGGACAAGCAATAGTAATCTTTTTTATTGTTGAATCATTATTTACCGAAACCAAATATGGTTTTAATGTTGATGGACACAAGTGCAAATTATTCAATACTGAAAATGCAATTGAATCGATCTGCTGTGCGTATTTCGGGAATGTTTTTAAAGAATCTATAACCAGGGCGGCTGTTGTATCAATATCATATTTTCTGCCAAATGTCAGCAGGGAATCGACAATGGTTTTTGCTATACTGTCTTTACCGGTTTTGAAAAACTCATAGATGTCGAACGATAAAACGGAATCGGCAGTGATAAAGGTTCTCAGCCGGGCTTGTGTCGAGTCTGATTTTATAAAATCAACTACTTTGGCTAATGTATCTTCATAAGCATTATTATCCGTTAAATAGGTTAATTGTGCATACAGGATATGCTCCATATTCTTCCGGCACGCTTTGGTATTATCTTCTTCTTTTTGCCATATGTTTTTAGGATATAATATTGTGAATAATAATCCTGCCGCCAATAGCAGAATTAAAATTTTGTAAATAATTGATCCTTTGGGTGTTAAATCTTTAGCCATTTTACCTCCTCAAATAATTCATGAGCATATATCTTATTATTCTATTGTTATGCTCATTTTAATTTTGTTTAAAGTTTTTTGACCTATTCTTTTTACTTTAACTAATTCTTCGATTGTTTTAAAGGGCCCGTTTTGCGTACGATAATCGATTATATTTTGCGCCAGAACCGGGCCAATATGCGGTATTAATTGCAACTCCTGCACATTTGCGGTATTGATATTTATTTTATTTACCAGACTGCTCTTGGTAATTGCCGCATTCGAATTTAATCTGTTAACAGTCGCCAGGTTAGTATCCGGCAGAACCGATGCGGAAATTATTTGAAACTGCTCGTATTTATTAAAATACTGCGTTTGCCATTTTTGTTGCTGTTTTGTTTTTTTATACTGTTCAATGCCCAGGCCGAAAATCAGGGCGCCAAGTAAAACAAGGATTACCAATTGTTCCTGCCTGGTCAATTGCATCATAATCAGAGAATTGCTTCTTTCATTCGTTCAAAAAAGCTTTTATCATCTTTTTTGGGAAACATGTTTTCCTGTTCGCTTAATTGTTTGATTAGTTCTTTTTCTTTGGCATTAAGCTTTGTGGGAGTCCATACATGCACCCGTATCAACTGGTCACCCGCCCCATAGGAATTCAGATGGGGCATTCCTTTGCCACGCATGCGCAAAATTTTTCCGCTTTGGGTTCCTGCGGCAAGGTTTATTTTTGCTTTGCCGTTCAGCGTTGGCACTTCCAGTTCTTCGCCTATCACAGCCTGGGTAAAACCGATATATAAATTATAGACGATATCATCGCCATGGCGCTCAAACACTTCATGCGGTTCTTCTTCAAAAACGACAATGACATCACCGTTGGGGCCGCCCTTGGGGCCGGAATTTCCGGCGCCCCGGACCGGTAAATACTGGCCTTCAGCCACACCGGCGGGAATATTCACTTCAATGGTTGCATCACCGCGTTTTCTGCCTTCGCCATTACATTCAAGACACGGCTTTTCAATGATCTTGCCTTCACCACCGCAAGCCTGGCAGGTTTGCGTTACGGTGAAAAAACCCTGTCGGTATGCCACTTCACCCCTGCCATGACAGGTTTGGCAGGTAATGTGCGAGGTTCCCGGCGATGCGCCTGTGCCTTTGCAGGCTTCGCACATGATGTGTTTTTTTATTTTTATTTTTTTTGTAGTCCCTGAAAATATTTCTTCCAGGGTCAACTTTAAACGAATTTGCAGGTCTGCACCTTTTTTGGCGCCGGAATGTCGCCGGGAGGTTCCTCCCATTCCGAAAATATCGCCAAACCCGCCGCCAAACACCTCGCGAAAAATATCAAAAGGATCGACAAAGCCGCCTTCAAAACCACCACCGCTGCGCATATTCCCGGTCTGGCCAAATTGATCGTATTGGCGGCGCTTTTGCGGATCCGATAAAACCGCATAGGCTTCGCTTAGTTCCTTAAATTTCTCTTCAGCAGACTTGTCGCCCGGATTTTTATCCGGGTGGTATTGCATGGCCAGTTTACGGTATGCCTTTTTTATTTCATTGACGTCGGCATCGCGGCTTACGCCTAATATGTCATAATATTTTTTATTGCTCATCTATATATAACATTTATCCTTGTCTTTTTATTTGGCTACTATAACTTTAGCATGGCGAATAACACGGTCTTTAAAATAATAGCCTTTTACATGTTCTTCAATTATGGTATCCGGTTCAGCGCCGGGTTTTTCGATTTGTATCAGGGCATCATGCAGTTCCGGGTCAAATTTTTGTCCCGCACAATCCATGGGCTTTAAACCTTTGTCCTGTAAAACTTTTTGCAGGTTTTTATAGACCAGTAATACTCCTTCCAGCAAGGTCTCTTTATTGCCTTTGGTTTGGTTATACTCCAATGACCTGCCAAAATCATCCAAAACCGGCAACAAACCTGTAATTATTGCGGCATTGGCAAACTCTATACTGGTTTCCTTGTCGCGTTCCTGCCTTTTGCGAATATTGTCAAATTCTGCTTTGCTGCGTAATAATTGATCTTTTAACTCGATATTCTCCGCCAGCGCTTTTGCCAGCTCTTTTTTATAATTAGGTCTTTTATTTTTTACCTGTTTATCCTGTTGTGGCTTTGTTTCCGTATTTGTTTTATTCACTTTTCTAAATATCCCGGTTCTTCCGTGTTAATTATTATTTTTCGAGACCAGGTAACTCAGGGTTTCGGCCATAAATTCTACCAGTGCGACAATTTTTGAATATTGCATACGGGTAGGGCCAATTACGCCAAGAGTTCCTTTGGCATTATCAAAACTATATGATGTTGTAATCAGGCTGCAATTCTTCATCAAGTCTTCCTGGTTTTCATCACCAATGACTATGGAAACACCCGGCGCTTCCTGACCATCCAGTATTTTTACAATTATATCTTTACGATCCAGCAGTTCCAGTATTTTTTCAATTTTATCACGGGTCTCAAACTCCGGCTGCGATATGACATTTTTGGCTCCGGCGAAATGAAATTCCAAATCGTTTTCAAATTTAAACTGATCGGATCGGTCTTTAATTGACTTTAGTAACAGCACAATATCGGTATCGACATCCGAAAACCGTTCGGTAATTGCTTTTTGCATTTCTTCAAGTGAAAGATCATACAACCGTTCATTCAAAACACTTTGGGTCGATTCCAGCCGGTGCCTGGGCAGGTCTTTCTCTACTTCAACAATTACCGTTTTTACCAGGCCGCCTTTAACATTTAAAACTAGCAATAATTTATGATTAGCCAGCGGTACCAGTTCGATTTTGCTGATGCGCCCCTTGTTAAAGCGCGGGGTTAACACCAAACCTAACTGGCTGGATATTTTGCTCAATACTTTGGTGGCTTCCTGAATGATCAAACTTACATCCTGAGAAAAACCTTCCAACTGGGCAATTATTGACTTTTTTTCTGCCAGGCTGAGCCGTGGCACATCCATCAGGCTATTGACATATTGCCGGTAACCTGTTGTAGTTGGAATCCTGCCGGCTGATGTATGCGGTTGTATAATCAAGCCCTTTTCTTCCAGGTCCATCATAACATTTCGGATTGTGGCCGGGCTGATATTCAAATCATAATTCTTCGACAAATAGCGGGAACCAATAGGTTCCGCAGTTTTAATAAATCCATGTACAATGGATAAAAAAACTTGTCGCTCTCGCTCTGTTAATTCCTCTGTTTGCATAGATAGATTTCTACTATAAAATATATATAAAAATATCAGGATAAAAATAACGAATTTTGATAGCCTTGTCAAGAACTATTTCCGGGTTTGTGCCTGTTGCTAAGTTCTTAAAAAACAAACGTTATCTTGCTCTGAAAACTCGGTTTTTCACCGCTTTTGGATTTTTTAGGATATTTTATTATTTTACTTTTTGCGACATTAAAAAAGAAGAATTTCAAACTCTGCTTATAAATAGCGGCGGATAGCAAAAAGACTGCTTAACCAGCCGATAACCAGACCGCCGCCTATCAATATATATAAATAATCCATATTTATAAAAATCACTCCCGGCCAGCGCCAGTTGAAACCTTTGATTAAAATCCAGCATAAACAAGAAGCGATCAGGCCGCCCAATAGTCCCTGAATTATACCCTCAATAAGGTATGGCCGGCTGATATAACTGTTAGTGGCCCCTACCAACCGCATGGTGTTTATAATATCCTGTTTAGCTATAATAATGAGCCGGATGGTATTGGTAATTACAAAAACTGAACCTGAAATGACAATCACTAAAAGTATGGCATTTACAAACCGGGCTATCCCGGAAAACCGGGTTAACAGGCTTAATGCCCCGGTTTGATATTCAATATCATCTACACCCGGTATATTTTTTACCGTTTGAGCTACCCTGGCCACTTCAGTTTCGGTGCGGTACTTTTCCCGGAGTTTTACAATAAAAGATGACGGCAGCGGGTTGTCTTCCAGGATGGAAAATAATTCTTCGCCAAATTCCTTTTGAAACTCTCTGGCAGCCGCATCTTTGGATATAAACTCGACGCTTTCCACTTCGGGCAATGCCGAAAGGGTACTGCCCAGCCTGGCGATTTGCGTATCATCATAAATATTGGAAATAAACACCTGTATATCCACACGGGCATGCAACACATCGATCAGATGATCAACATTAAGGGTAATCATGCCGAAAATGCCGATCAGGAACAATAAAAAAGAGATGGCAAAGACAGAGATGAAAAATGAAAACCTGGCGCGGCTGAACCCGGCAAATGCTTCTTTTATGCTATATAACAATTTCATCTTTATAATATCTTTCCTTTTTCTATTCGAATTATCCGTCCCCGGTACTTTTTTACCAATTCATAATTATGAGTGGCAATCATTATTGCAGTGCCGCGGGCATTGATCCGTTCGAATATCTCCATAATTCCTGCTGTAGTATCGGGATCGAGGTTGCCGGTGGGTTCATCTGCCAGTAAAAGATAGGGTTCATTCACAATCGCCCGTGCAATAGCTACTCTCTGCTGTTCACCGCCGGATAATTCCGCAGGGTACTTTCTGGACTTGTGCGAAAGTCCCACATCCGCCAGGGATCGTAACACCCGCTTTTTAATATCCTTGCTTTTTGCGCCAATCACTTCAAGCACAAACGACACATTTTTAAAAACATCCCGGTCATTAAGCAATTTAAAATCCTGAAAAACCACACCTAACCGACGGCGCAGGTATGGAATGTCTTTTTTGCGGATGAACAAGGAATTATATTCGCCTACCGAAACATGACCTTCGACAGGCCTTTCTTCCATATAGATCGTTTTTAAAACAGTAGACTTGCCCGCGCCGCTCGGCCCTACCAGAAAAACAATCTCTCCGGGACCAATTTTTAAAGTTACATTCTCTATGCCGTCGCCGGTGGGATATTTGATTTTGACGTTATGAAGTTCGACCATAGTTCTCTATTTCGCTAATACAAAATGAACCCGTTCGGCATATTCGTCGCCGGGAGTAAAGGTAAAACCATTGTAACAACCCAATATTTTAAACTGCGTTTGCTGGATAAACTCCATGATCTCGCCCAGCGGATGAATGCGCTGCCGGTGGGTTTCGCAAAACGTTATGCCGGGATAATTGTTTAATTTTATTTCAAAATAATTAATTTGCAGAGCGCTTTTTTTATCAAAATGACTTTTACGGTAATAACTGCCGTCAGCCGACTTTTCGCGTTGCGAATAATTACGGAATACGTCAAGAGAATTATGCAAGGTGCTGACATCGAAAACAAACAGACCCCCGCTTTTCAATGTACTATACACATTTTGCAGGCATCGACTCCATTGCTCCGGCTCGAGAAAATAATTCATACTATCGTACAGGGAAACGATCATATCGGGCGCTTTGTGAAAAGACAAATGTTGCATATCGGCGCACCAGATATAGAAATTATATTCCTGGTCATATTTTTGCTTGCCCATTTTTACCATATTATAGCAGGAATCGCAGCCCCATACTGTATAACCAAGCGATAAAAGCTCTTTACAAAAATTACCGGTGCCGCAGGAAATATCGGCGATTGAGTGAATGTTCTGACCGTGCGTATTAATTATTTGCGCAACATAACGAGCCCAGCTTTTGTAATTGACATGGTTCATGACAAAATCATATAGATAGGATAAATATGTATAAGGGGCAGCCAGTATTTTTTCCCGGGTATGAAACATGTATCATTTATCCTTCAATTACTTTAATAAACACACTCCTGTTTCTTGGGCCGTCAAATTCACAAAAATAAACAGATTGCCAGGTGCCAAAAATAACCCGGCCGTTTTCAATGATCAAACTGAGCGAAGGCCCCACCAGGGTGGATTTGATATGCGCCGCGGAATTGCCTTCGCTGTGGCGATAGCCGTCGGCGGCAGGAATGACCTTGTTCAGTTCCATCACCATATCGCGTACCACATCCGGATCGGCATTTTCATTGATGGTAACCCCGGCGGTGGTATGCGGTACAAATACTACACATATTCCATTCTTGACGCCGCTCTCCCGGATAACCTGATCGATTTGGCTATCAAGACGAAGGAATTGTACTGTTGAATTGGTTTGTATGTGAAACTGCCTGGCGCCGGTCAAATACTGCTCCTTCAGGTTTTAAGGTTTTTCTTTTTTGCGGCGGGAAATAAGATATTATTTAATATCAAGCGGTAGCCTGGTGAATTTTTATGCAACGACAGCTGCGTTTGCGGGTCATAGACAAAATGCTGGTAATCTTCCGGGTCGTGGCCGCCATAAAAAGTAAAAGTGCCTTTGCCCAGGTTGCCGTGCAGGTATTTAACCTGGTCAGTTCCTTCCGCTTCGCCCATAATAACTATGGTCTTTTTGATGAGGCTTTTTTTATACCCGGTCGTTTGCCCCATAAATCCTTTAATGGCGGAAACATGGTTTTGAGTGAGCATAGTGGGCACGGGATCATACTTGGCGGAAAATTCAAACAGGGTAAAATAATCCGCCTCAGCGCCGCGTAAAACCGGGGCATTGCTGGGGGGCACATCAATATCCGAAAACTCGTAAACCAGTGGATTTTCAACAAGCCGAAAATTTTCAAAAGCCAGGGTTTGCGAATAATCTAGCTTTTGCTGCGCCTGCGGGTCGGCAGGATCGCCGTCAAAAATTTCCGCTGCTATATCCACATTCTGTGCGGCCAGGGCAATATCATACGAATCGGTGGCCGAACACATAGCAAACAAAAAACCGCCGCCGGCGATATAATCTCTAATGGTCAGCGCCACAGCTTTTTTCATATCCGATACTTTAGCATAACCCAACTTTTTGGCCATTTCTTCACTTTTAGCAACCTGCTCCCGGTACCAGTCGGTGCTGTTGTAACTGGCATAAAATCTTCCAAACTGGCCGGTAAAGTCTTCGTGATGCAGGTGCAGCCAGTCGTATTTGATCAATTCACCCTGCAGTACTTTGTCGTCCCACACCACATCATAAGGAATTTCGGCATAATCGAGAGCAAGCAAAACAGCGTCATCCCACACCTGTTTGTTAGGCGGCGCGTATACGGCAATTTTGGGCGGTGTTTCCAGCAAGACGATATCCATGTTTTCCTGTTCAATTGTGGCAGTTATCTGCGCCAAAGCGGTTGCATCGAGCAGATTAAAAGAAACTCCGCGTACACGGGCCTCTCTTTCTATTACGGTACTATAATCCATTAAAAAAGAGCCGCCGCGATAGTTCAACAACCATTCAACATTTACGCCCCGTTCCAGGGTCCAAAAAGCCAATCCGTAAGCCTTGAGATGATCGGCCTGGGTTAAATCCATATTGATCAATATTTTTTGAGCATACACGCCCGTTGTAAAAAAATAAAACAATAAAAATATCTTAATTATTCTTTTCACCGCTTTTTTCCAAACTTCTGATTGTTTTTCTTACTGATTCAATATAGATACTTTCCGGGAATAATGCTAATAAACTCTCATAATTTTCAAGCGCTTTTTGTTGCAACTGTAAATTCTGCTCATATATTTCCGCTATGCTTTTCAACGCTTTATCACGGTACATATATTGCTCGTTTTTATATAATCCCTCGAGTTCTTTAATGGCTGCCTGGTAATCGCCCTGTTCCCGTTTTACTCCCGCCAATAACCAGGCTAATTCATTGTTAATCAACTGGCCGGGATTACTGCTGATATAATTCACCAGCAGCGATTCCGCTATAACATAATTTCGCTGCATGGTCAAAACCTGGATATGACCATATAAAGCCAGGCCGGTTGAATCATTTTTAAATTCCTGCAGCAGCATTTGCAATTCCAGAGCATCATTTTCATACAAATCAGCATTTCCCGGTTTTTGCACTATACTGGCAAAACATTCATCAAGATAGCGATTGCTATTACCGGGAAAACCTTTAAAAAATTCCAAACGCGCCAGTAAATACCGGGCCCTGCTTACATTCAGCGCCGGCTTTTTATTATACCGGTCAATGATACGTTGATAATATTTTTCGGCGCTGGAAAAATTATTATTTATTATCGCGCAATCCGCCAGTTTAAAAATTGCCTCTTCCACCCCGGCGCTCCAGGGATAGTTACCCGCCAGCCGCTGATAAGCTTTTTCCGCTTTGGCAACATCGAACAACTGCATAAACCAGAGATCGCCAATCAGTAACAGCGCGGTCGCTGATTCCGGAGATTTTGGATACGAGGATACAAAATTCTCATACACCTCTACAGCCGGGAGGTATTGTCCTTCCTGCACCATTATTTGCGCCAGGCCAATCCTTGCCTTATCTACATAGCCGGATTTGGGATATTTGTTGATAATGGTATCAAAAGCGCTGCGGGCATACCGAACCTGATTGTTTTGGATGGTTATCTGCGCAAAACGGAACAAGTATAATCCGCTGCTTTTACTGTTTATTGACCACAGTTCTTCTTCGAGGGCTAAAATATGTGCAAAAGCCTGGTCATATTTTTTAGCGCGGGTATACAGGTTACCGAGCAACTGGTAAAGCTGCTGCGCCAATTTTTTATTGGTTTTGACCTGCTTTTCCAGGGTGGCGGCAATTTGCTCACTGCTGCCCTCATCTTTTTCACAGGCTATAAATCGCCCGTCGACAAAATCTACCTGGTTCGGATTCAGTTCCAGATAACGCAGGTATTCCAGGGTCATTAACTCATATTTGGATTGAGCGGTATAAAGACCGGCCAATTCAAAAATAAACTGGTTTTGGTCTTTGAGTTTGCGCCGGCCCATCAGGTAACAATCCACGGCTTCCTGCAGTAAATGATTATCAATCATGGCCTGACCGGTTAAAATATAAGCATCGATCAGCACATTGTTTTCTTCCAGAATTTGCTGCCAATGGGCCTGGGCTTTTTTCTTGTCGCCCTGTAAAAATTCAATTTCTGCCAGGTCGATTTCGTATCGAATATCGCGACGGTGTTTTTGCAATTCCAGGATCAGGGTTTGCAAACGGTTGATTTCATTGTTTTTGATCAGGCAGCGTTTGGCCCCGGCATAGCTGGTAATATCGAGAGGATTATTAAAACTCTGGTTGAAATAAATATCGGCTGCTTCTTTATATTGTCCGTTAAGCTCAAATTGCCGCGCCATTCTCGATGCCTGGCGTTCGGCCGGAATTTTCTCCCGGTCTAGCTGCTGTGATAATCCGGGTAGAATGGCGCAAACAAATACATAAAAAACCAGCTGTGTTAAAAAATTAATTCCCGTTCTTTTCATTTTGCCTGGTCAATGCTTCAAAATATTGTTTAATTAATTCAAGGTAATCCCTGGTATACCCTTCTTTTTTGGCCTGCAGCAACGCTTGCTGCAAACGGTTTTCGCGTTCGCCCAGATTTTCATCCAGTTCATCCGGACTGGTAGCAAAATAGTCTTTGCCTCGCTCGGCCTGGCGTTTGCGGCTGTATTCCCGTTCCCGGATCGATTTCTGCGCATCCAGCATTCGCGACAGGATACGGTTTTGCCTGGTGATCGTTTCCCTGGTGATAATATTGCGGTTAAGGTCATTTTCAACCTGCTGCATTTCCTGCGCCATATTGCCCAGGTCGCCAAGCACCTCGGAGAGCCCTTTGGCCTCGTTGGCCAATTGCTCCATAGATTTACGCATCTGCCCCTGTTCCGCGCTCAAGCGGGCCATTTGCGCCTGCTGCGCCATGGAAAGACCTTTGCCCAGTCCCATACCCAAGGTTTGTTCATTTATTCCCTGCTGCCCTTTGGCCATTTGCTGCATTTGCTCCATAAATTGTTGAAAACTCATGCCCATGCCGCCACCCTGCATCATATTCTGCATACTTGCCTGAATACGATGCATCGCCTGGTTTAAAGCGGTTACCGCATTGCCCTGATTATTGGCAGCCGCGGTGTTGTTACGTTCTTCAAGCGCTGAAACCGCGTCATCCATTTGCATGGACGCCAAACCCAGCGCTTTATAAATACCGGGATCGATGGCAAAATTCTCTTTTGAAAGCCTGAACACATTATCCGTAACCCGTCCCAAACCGGTGCGTATCTCCTGCTGCTTTTCAGCTATATCGGTTACTTGTTCATCGCCGGTCATTGGGTCGCCGGTTTTTTGCATGACCTCCTCCTGCTGCTTGGAAAGTTCTAATATCTGCCGGCTGTTCTTTTTTAATTCCGCAAAAGCCTTTTGCTGCTGCGCGCCGGACATGGAATTTTTAGCCTTTAACAATTGCTGCGATACCTGCTGCATCCGGTTTTGCACCTGTTTGGAGGTTTTGTCAAACTTGCTCAGATTACCGGATTGCAGCATTTCTTCGAGGTTTTGCAGTCCGGTGTTCAAGCTGTCGGATTCCAGGGTGTTCATCGCCTCAGCAACTTCCTGTTCGGGCATCGCCGGAGTAGCGCTCATTTCTTTTTGCAGGTCTTGCAGCATTTCGCCCAGCGCTTGTTTATCATGATCGATATTTTGCTGCTCTTTGAGTAAACGCTCCATATCGGCATTTTCCGCAGTTTTATCGGCAACATTTTCCTGTCGTTCCGCCAGGTTTTCTGCCATTTTTTGGGCCTGATCCAGTTGCTGTTCAATTTTTAACCGCTTTAACAGGGAGATGGTTTTATCCAGATTCTTGTTAAATTCCTCTTCCGACAGTTTGAATTCTTCCAGGGCTTTTTGTAACAGGTTACGATCCATATTTTCCAGCGCCTGCGCCATTTCCCGCATTAATTGTTCCATTTCCGGGGTCATGATCTCTTTATAAAGCTCCTGCACTTCCTGGAATTTTTTGATCGTCTCCGCCGAAACCAGGTTCTCATTTTGCATTTTATCGACCATTTCATTCAGGTCGGCGGCCAGATCTTGCAGCTTTTCTTGCATGTCCTGGCGGTTTTTCAGTATCTCTTCCGCTTCCTGCTGCTTTTCCCAGTTCACTTCAGTTGCCCGCTTCATTTCCTGGGCCAGGTCGGCAATTTGTTTTTGCAGTTCCTGCTCCTGCTGGAAAACATCTTCCATGCCTTCTATAACATTATCCTGATTGGCGGTGATATCCTGGTAAATTTCATACAGCGAAGGAAACCGGGCGCGATACATTTTGCTCACCGCGCGTTTGGGGCCGCTTATGGTATCGTTATCATAACCCTCAACATAATACACCACAACATCGGTAGGCATTAAATCGGACGTGGACAGATCCCAGTCCAGCCCTACCCGTAAAATATCCTTGCCATAATCAAAACCCTGTAATTTTTGCAAAACAAACCGCGAGGAATCGATCTGCTCATCGCCCTGGGGCAGAACCTGGTATGCCAGACGCAGTAACGAAACGCCATAATCATCCCGCGCTTCTATCAATAACGGGATGGTCATATCGTCGCCCAGGTCGATATCTTTGCCCGGCTGCACAATATCTACCAACGGGTACTGATCCGGAATTACCCTGATCGTATAGGTAATGGGTTTATCGCTATGGTTGCCTGATTCATCCACCAGGTCTATAATATAAGTATCATTTTGCCAAATTGTAAACTTGGCACTAAAAGAACGCTCCTCGACCCTGGCGGTTATTTTTGCGCCGCCGGCAAATAAAAGCATGGCAGACTGTACGGGTTTGTTGGTTTGGCCGGTCAAGGTAATTTGCGCTCCCTTTAGGGCGCTGATATCACCGACATTATCATCCAGGGACCAGGGAGTAATTTTGGAATAGGCGGGCGGTGTGATCTGTATTTTCAAGGTTCGCAGCAGGGGGCGTTCTTCAACAGTTACCTTATAGTCCGGCGAACTAAAACGCCGGTATTCGGCATGGTAACTGAATGTTTCCTTAACCTCCGGAATTGTATAATAAAAGGTATCGGCCCCGGTTTTGGTCAAAACCACCGGTTCCCGGTCGGAAAAATGCAGGGATAGATTTTGCGCCGCCGAATCGGAAACCCATATTTTCACCGGAATATCTGTATTGCGCAGCGCGGTGACATGGCCGGGTAAAACTATAAAGTGCGCCTGGCGGCCCCGGCTATCGAGATAGGGATGGGTATAACGCAATAAAGCCGTATTGAATTGTGTGCCGAGGAAAAGACTAAAGATACCGGTAATAATCAGCGCTGCCAGAACATATTTTACGGAACGGAAAAACGGTTTCCGGTCCAGAAAATTCTTAAAATCATGATCCTGTAACGCACCGGCTGAGATGTTTAAAGATTCCTCGATCAAAGAGCGCGAATACCTGGTATCACCGTAATAACGCTGAATTAATTGCAGGGCATTGGCCAGGCGGTCATCGGTTTTCTTGTAAAAGGAACCGACCTGCAGGGCAATATCGTTAAGCGAGGGCTTTTGGGAATGAATTACAAACAGTAAAAAAAAACTGCCTAGCTGCCACAGGAGCGCCAATGCGGCGGCAAAAGTAAATAAAATTGCAATTACTATTAACAGTTGGGGAGTAAAATCAAGGATAGTTTCTGCCAGCAGTAACAATAAAAAAACCGCCAGCAGAATTGCCAGAACCCGGCAGAGGTTATGTGAAAAAAAAAGCGCTTTTTGCCGGGTGCGATACTCTTTGAGCCTGGAAATCAACTCATTATATGTATTTGTTACATTACTCATCAATTCATCAAAGCATAAACAATAATATTCATGCCCATTTTCAAAGCCAGTTCCCGTTTTACCGGGGGATTGCCATGCACTTCAGCATCGGCCCAGCCGTCAGAAATATTGGTTTCCTGGGTATAAAATACCACCAGTCGCCCGTTATGGAAATAACCAAAACCTGCCGGCGGCTTGCCGTCATGTTCATGGATTTTTGGCAAACCATTGGCAAATTCAAAATGACTGTGAAAAATTTCATGCGAAAACGGGATTGCTAGCAGGTCTTTATCCGGAAAGACTTTACGCATTTCTCGCCGAAAATGTTCATCCATGCCGTAATCATCATCGGCATATAAAAAACCACCATGAGTGAGATAGGTTCGCAATCTTTCAGCTTCCTTGTCGGTAAACGTAATTCGTCCATGCCCTGTTATGAACAGCACCGGGTAGGAAAAAAAATCCTCATCCATTATGCTAACCTGAACTTCATCCTGAGCCGTGTTGATTACAGCATGTTGTTTAATGAATGCCAGCAGGTTGGGTATACATGAAGGGTCATTATACCAGTCTCCCCCGCCGGTATATTTTAAACGGGCAATAGTAAACTGGCTGCCTTTTGGTTGGGCAGCCAGCACTGTAATAAATACAAACAGCAAAAAGAAAACACAATATATTTTTTTCATGGAGCACTTGATCATTACAAATTTTTAACAGGTTCTTTAATTTGTACAAATACTTCCTCTTTGATCGAGGTTATCCACTTTTGCAGTTCCTGTTGCTTTTTATATTCCAGGGCCATGTTTTCTATTAAATCCCAATCCGTTTCCAGAGAATATTGTCTTGCTTCATTTCTGGCATTCAGCTTTAATATATGGAACCCATATTGAGTTTTTATCGGCTCTGAATAGTGGCCGGGTTCTACTCCTCGCAGTGCAAAGACAAACTCTTTGGCCATATTTCGTAACTGATCTACTTCAAAGTTACCCAGGTGACCGTTTTGCTGGTTAGTTGATTCATCTTCAGAAAATTCTTTGACCATTTCATTAAAATCGGCCCCTTCAATCAGCCGGGCATGGATTTCTTTAATTTTTTGGGCTGCGGCCAAGTCATCTTCCTTGTTCGGTTTTATGGAAAGCAATATATGGCTGGTGTGGATTTTTTCTCCGCGCTTTTCTTCAAGGCGGATGATATGGTAACCAAATTGTGATTCAACGATATCGGATATTTCGCCGGGATTCAATTTTAATGCCGCCTCCGCATATTCCCTCACCAGGCTGGTGCGCGATACAAAACCCAAATCACCTTTATTCGTTGCCGAACCCGGATCTTCAGAATATTTACCGGCCAGTTCACCTAAATCCTGGCCATCCATGATCATCTTGCGAATCTCTTTCATTTTCTGATAAGTATCTTCTTTGGCTTTCTGTCCGGGTTTGGTTGTTATAAGGATATGGCTGATATCAACAGATTCTCTGGCGGTGCCAATTGAATCCTGGTGATTTTTAAAAAATTGTTCCACTTCGCGTCGTGATACAGTAATGTTGGCGAGCTTTTGATCGCGCACGGCATTGACGCGCAGGTCTTTTTCAATTTCCTCCCGCCGGGTACGACGGAATTTCGACATAGGCATCCCCAACGTGGCTTCAATTTTGTCCTCGCCGCCAACCTGCTGTATGATACGTTGCATATCCTGCTGCAGATAGTTATCTACCTGACGTTGGTCGGCTTCAATTGTATCCTTTTCCGCCTGGATCAGCAACAAACTTTTATTGATCAGATTTTCCAAAGCGCTGTCTTTTAATTCCTGAAATTGTTTGGGGTTTTTCATCGGATCAACGCCAATTTGCATCCCCATATAATAGGCCGTTTGGGTTATTTGCGATTCCAGGATAATATCATCATCGACTATTGCTACTATTTTATCCAACACCTGTTGGGAAAAAGCGCTATTTACACATATCAACAATAAACCAAGCAGTTTTAAATATTTTTGTTTCATTCTATATTCCTGTTTTTCAATTAGATAAAGAGTCACCAATCACTTCTTTAATGATATTCCAGTTGGTTTCTACATCGGCATTTTCACTGAGATAGGTAATCAACCTGCGGTATTTATTTTCGCGTTTCCAGGCTTTAATTCGCCAGACGATCAGATCACGAACTTCATCAATAGCTTGAATTTCACCCTTTTTCCGTTTTGCCGTTACTTCTACAATATAGTAACCATGGATCGAACGGATTTGTGTTTTATAATTCAAACCCATATAGGGTACACGTTCGGCAATATTGGGTGGTAGTTGACTGGTGGTTACCCATCCCAGGCTGCCGTTTTTTTCCCGGCTTTCATCTATGGAATGGGTGCTGGCTAATTTTGCAAACGGTTCGCCTTGATTCAAAGCATCAATTATAGCATTCGCTTCACGATACGTATTGACCAGTATAAGGTTCACATTATAATAATCTTCATTGCGAACAAATTCAGTTGAATTGTTTTTATAAAACTCTTCAATTTCCGCATCGGTTACTTCAAGATCCTGATCGATATTTTCTTCAAGATATTTCACGACAATGTAATCACGAATTACCTTTTGAACTCCTTTTTGGATCTCTGCTTTTTTATCAAAACCATTCGCAATGGCCTGATGATAAACAAGTTCAGTTTCAATCCATCGCTTCAGGTAATTTTGAACCTGAACACTGGAAATTTCCAGCCCGGAATTTTCAGGGATTACCTCTTTTAATTCATCCAGAGTAAATGTTTCAGTACCAACTTTGGCAACCACCGGTGATTCCTTTTGTTGATTCTTACCGCAATATATTATCATCAAAGAGGTAATGCCTATAGACAATATCAAAAGCGATCTGTTATATATTCTTCTCATTGAATAACCTGTTTAGAATAGTTTCATTTTTTATAACCGGGTATCTGCTTCTTAATTCTTCCATCCACGCATCGGTTTTTTCTTTGGTTAGAGATGCTTTAATAGCTTTGATCTGTCTTTGTCCCAGTTCCGAATAAGCTTTGTTTTCCTTTTCCACAATTTCCAGTAATTTAAAAACCGAAAAGCCGTTGTCAGTTTTTACCGGTTTGGAAATATCACCCACCTTCATTGTCGCAGCAGTTAAACCAATATTTCCATATTGCTTTTCGGTGAAAAAACCCAAAACGCCGTTTTTCTTTTTAGTTTCAGTATGCATATTGTATTTAGCGACAAGAGTTTCCAGAGCTTTTCCCTTTTTAATTGTTTGATAAATTGTTTCTGCCAGAACACTATCCTGAACCACTATTTGCTGAATTTTATACATGGCCGGTTTGTTATATTTATCTTTATTCTGTTCATAATATTTTGAACATTCTTCATCGGTTAACATTTTATCTATTTTAATTTTATTCAGATTCTGGATCATTTGTTCCTGTTTTAATCTTTTCACTTTTTCTCTAATAATGGGTTTATACTGATAATTATGCAGGTATCCATACTGTGTAATTAAATCGCGGTCGACAAATCGTTTAATATCATTCCTGATTCGTTCAGGAGAGTATATGCCCGGGAAAAACATAGGATAGCTTTTATTCACATCATCAACATAATTACCTGAATTATATGAGCTCTTGATGTTTTCCATCAACAAAATATCGCGGTTCATACTGCTATTAATTTTTACAGCATCAAATTCTTCACCTCTGGCATGGGCGCTATCTATTTCAGCACGTATAAGAGTAATCAATGAGTCAATATTTTTTTCATACCAATGCACATTAGACTGTTTTTCCACTTCTTCAACAAAAATGCCATAATTTTTAGTTAATTCTGTCGCTTTTTCGGTATAAAACACTTTTAAAAATTCAGGTTTTAATTGTTCTAATGACGCAGTTGGCACAGGTCGAACCTGGGTTATTTGTACAAGATGTAAGCCCCGGTCGGTTTCAACAATTTGTGTACTGTGGTTGTTTTTCATATTGAAAATTGCATTCAGGAATTTATCCTGAGCTTTTTTATCATCCCATTGTAAAAAGCCCAAATCGCCGCCTTTGCCGGCAGATAGAGAATCCCTGGAAAACTGGCGCGCCAGAATATCAAAATCTTCTCCTCTGTTAATCAACTGTCGCAGCGAATCCAGTTTCTCATATACTTGCGTTTTCATTACTTCCCGGTTACCAACCGGAAACGGAATATAAATCTGCCGGGCCCTGATCTGATTGGAAACCCGGTAATATCTTTCCTGGTAATCCTTTTTCAGGATCACTTTGTCAACAACCTTTTCCTGAAGTACCTGTTCATAAATATATCGCTTTTCGCCTTTATCTACAATTTCCAGTACTTTAGATAGCGTATCGCAACGATTGGTAAAGGCGTCAAACAATCGCAGCCGTTTTTCTATCATATTGTCAAGAAACGCTTGCTTGCGTTCCAGGCTTATATTATCACCCTGATTGATTGTATTTTCGGCAAGAAAATCTTGCTTGAATTCTTTAACATAAATTGGTTTATTGCCAACCCGGGCAACAATCCCATAATTTTCACAACTCGTTAGTGATAAACAAAAACACGTGACCAGAATACCAGACCAGATTCTCATTTTTGCCTCTGAACAAAATGACCTATCTTTTTGATTTATAGTAATTAAACTTAAAAATAACCATTTATACAATACTTTGCAAGAAATATTTGGTTGTAACTATCGGCTTTTCAGTTTGCCTGGTTTTTAATTCAAAGAATAAAAGTTTGTCCTGCTGCTTTAATTCAAACTTTTCCCTCGCATTATGTACCATTTTACCGAACCAGGCTTTGAATTGTTCCCCACGGGGAATATAATCTCCGGCAAATTGGCCAACGATTTTAGAATCCGACACCGACAGCCGGGCGACCAGCGCTTTTTCCGCCAACACCTTTACCTGCACATAATCAAATAAAATTTCTGCTTGTTCGGGCAATGCGCCGAACCGATCGACCATTTCCTTATACAAATCCTGAATTTTTTCTATTGTTCCTGCTTCGATCAGACGGCGGTAAATATCAACCCGCTCGGAAGCATTACGAATATATTTATCGGGCAAGTAAGCATCAACTTTGATATCAATCTGCGGTTCGAATTTCTTAACTGCCGGCTTTTCCACCTTTTCAATATTTAATTCCGCTTTTAGTTCGCTGATTGCTTCATTGATAATTTTGGTATACAAATCATACCCAAGAGCATCCACAAATCCGCTTTGCTGCGGTCCAAAAACATTGCCCGTACCACGGATTTCCAGATCGCGCATTGCTACCTTGTACCCCGAACCAAGCGCCGACATTTCCTGTATGGTTTGCAGCCGCTTTATGGCAGTACGGGATAATTTTCGTAACGGCGGCACTAAAAGATAGGCATAAGCCTGGTGATCGGAACGACCGACCCGGCCGCGTAACTGGTATAATTGCGCCAGGCCGAATTTGTCCGCCCGGTTGATGATCAGGGTATTGGCATTCGGCATATCGATACCCGATTCTATGATCATGGTACAAACCAGACACTGGATTTTCCCTGTGGCAAAATCCTGCATTACATCTTCCAGTTCATGCGCTTTCATTTGGCCATGCGCAACACCGATTTTTATTTCCGGGACCAGTTCGCGGACATGATGAGCGATCCCGTAAATTGATTGCACACGATTATGCACAAAAAATACCTGGCCATTGCGGTTGACCTCACGCATGATGATCTCACGGATCAAATCATTGTCAAACCGCGCCACTTCGGTTTTAATCGGCATGCGGTTATGCGGCGGGGTATTAATGATCGACATATCTTTGGCGCCCATTAAAGCCATGTGCATGGTACGTGGAATCGGCGTTGCCGACAATGATAAAGTATCCACTGAGGCTTTGAGCAATTTTATCTTTTCCTTATGCAGCACACCAAAACGGTGTTCTTCATCAACAACAAGCAAACCTAAGTCATTGAAAATAATGTCTTTAGACAACAATCTGTGGGTGCCGATAATCAGATCCAGTTTCCCTTCGCCCAGCTTTTTAACAATTTCTTTTTGCTGCGCCGGGGTTTTAAACCGCGACAGCATATCGACTGTAACCGGAAATTGTTGTAACCGACTTTTAAAAGTTAAATAGTGCTGCTGGGCAAGGATTGTAGTTGGAACCAGAACAGCCACCTGTTTGCCGTCATTGATCGCTTTGAAAGCCGCACGAATTGCCACTTCGGTTTTGCCGAATCCGACATCGCCGCATACCAGCCGATCCATGGGACGGGGTTTTTCCATATCCTGTTTAATGCTGTCAATTGCCTGAAGCTGATCGCCGGTTTCTTCATACTCAAATGATGCTTCCAGTTCCTTTTGCCAAATCGAGTCTTCGGAAAAAGCATATCCCTTGCGAATTTTTCTGGTAGCATAGAGTTTGATCAATTTCTCGGCAACCTGTTTAATGTCTTCCCTGGTTTTTTCTTTCAGCTTTTCCCAGGCGATGGTTCCCAGTTTACTGATCTGCGGTACTACCCCGTCGCGTCCGGAATACTTTTGTACCAGGTCCATTTTTTCCAGGGGTACATATAAAAGATCATTATCTTTATATTCGATGAGCAGGCATTCCCGCTCTTTGCCATAGGCATTGATCTTTTTCAGGCCGCGATAAATACCAATCCCGTGATCCTGGTGAACGATATAATCGCCAAATTGAATGGCGGCGAGGTCACGCAGCGCCACCTGGCGTTTTTCAATAAAACCGGGCTTGGGGTATTTTTCCCGGGAAAATAACTCGCGGTTGGTATATAAATAAATGGCCTTTTCCGGCCAGAGAAATCCTTCAGAAATGTTTAACAAACAAGTCTTGACAATTTCGGGAAACTTTTCCTGCGCTAGTAACTCTTTGATGCGGTTTTCCTGGCCGCTTGAATCACAACAATAATAGAAATGCGGTTTTCCGGTTGGATGGGCGTCAATAAGCCGGTTTATCTCTTCCTTAAATAACTCAAACTTGCCATAAAAGCCGCCGGTCGGTTCCAGGCCCATATTTACTTGATAAGCAAAGGAATTATTTAACAGGGTAAATTCACAACCGGGCATTTGCTGTAATGATTTAAGGATGGTTTTATACCCCATATAAAACATATTATAGGGTAATTCCTCGATTTTATGTTCTTTGGCAAAACCTTCCAGGCGAAAGGTCATTTCCTGCATAAAATCCATTATTTCGGCGTGTACCGTCGAATAATCAATAAAACATACCATTGTTTCGCGGGGCAGATAATCGAGTAAACACCCGTCAAAGTTCATTTCACCGGAATGCAGATCGTCAAACGGGCCATATAAACCACCGGCGCCCAGGGGATATACCTGTATTTCCCGGCACGATTCAATCGAGCGCTGGGTTTCAACATCAAACTTGCGGATAGATTCAACCGTATCACCAAAGAATTCAATGCGAATGGGGTTGAGTTCTTCAAACATGAACAGATCGATCAGGCCGCCGCGGACACTCATTTCACCGGGTCGGTCAACCCGCTCTTCGCGGACATAACCATTTTCAACCAGTTGCGTTACCAGGGCATTAAAATTAAAGGCTTCGCCGGTTTGGAGATGTATAGTTTTATTTTTCATCTGTACAGGATGATAAACCTTTTCCAAAAGCGCGCCGGCGCCGGTTATAATTATTCCCGGCCGGGTTGAAACAAGATTTTTCAGCGTTAATAACCTTTGCCCCACCCGGTTGCTTTCTGGGCCCAATTCAGTCCAGAACTGGCGATGCATAACCGGAAAATACTCTATTATTGTATTTTGGGAAATATTGACCAGGTCGTCATAGAATAATTTGGCGCTTTTATCATCGGCCAGCAGAACCAGGAGCGGTTTTTTTACATTGCTGTGCAAAGCCAATAATGTAAAGGCTCTGGCGGTTGTCGGTGCGCCGGTAATGGAAACCTGGCGGTTTTGGCTGAGATGTTCCGAAATTTGCACTAATGCCTTACTGTTCCCGAACAATTCCAGGATTTGATCAGAAAGTTTAACGGGTTCCGAAATCATTTGTTCACAACGCCTTTTTAAATACCGTTACCAATATCTTTTCATCCTGAGCTGGTGTAGAAATATATGGTTTCGTCTCAATACGTAGATTCGGTTGTTTGTTTTGCAAAGCGGAAATTTCTTTAGTCAGATCGCCACCCTTAAAAGCCACCAGCGCGCCACCGGGTTTGAGCAAAGGTTCAATCCACAACCACAGATCCTGTAAATGTGCTACCGCACGGGCCAGCACCAGGTCACAGCTATTTTGATTATTTGGCAGAGCCAATTTCTCCAGGCGCTGGCAGACCACGCTGACATTTTCAAGTCCTAACGCTTCTACCGCTTCCTGCAGGAACAATGTTTTAACTTTACGCGAGTCTACCAGCGTCATACGAATATCGGGGTATAAAATAGCTACCGGAATGCCGGGAAATCCGGCGCCGGACCCGGCATCGATGATGGTTTGTTGCTCCGCAAGCAGATGATGATGGAGAATTTCCAGCGACTCCCTGATGTGTTTGCCGACAATACGGGGAAGATCATTGGTGGAGACCAGGTTGGTTTTTTTGTGCCAGGTCTCCAATAGTTCAATATATTTAACAAGCAGACCGAGCTGGGATTCGGTAAAAGACAATTCGCCGGCTAGTACTTGTAAATCGTGTTCATTTTGTTTATGCATTTTGCCTTCTTTTCATGTTTCATGTTCCACGTGGAACATCGGGTTTTCTTTTTGCTTTATGTAAATAAACCATTAACACAGAGACGTCCGATGCCGATACACCCAAAATCCGTGAGGCCTGGCCCAGGGTACGCGGCCGGATGCGCTTCAACTTTTCCCGCCCTTCTGTAGATATTGATAACATTGCCGAGTATTCCAGATCATCAGGGATGAGGGTATTTTCCATATCCTGCAGCCGCAGGACCTGTTCGTTTTGCCGTTGCAAAAATCCTTCATACTTGCATTCAATCTCGACCTGCTCCTGAACCTTACGCCAAAATTTTGGTGGATTTACAGCAAATACCGGTTTGTCTAAAAGTTCAGCAAAATCAGTAATGTTTATCTCCGGTCTCTTTAATAACCGATCAAGGGTTTCGACATTTTCAAGCTGCGAAGATCCCTTACGTTGCAAAATCGGGTTTGCCTGCTCAACGGAAGGACGGTATTGTTTTAAAAAGTGCAGAGTCTCGGCAATAGATTTTTTGCGCCTTATCATATCGGTATACAAAGTTTTTGGCAGTAACCCAAGATTGTAGCCGTGTTCCATCAAGCGCAGATCGGCATTATCCTGTCGTAACAATAAACGGTGTTCAGCCCGCGAGGTAAACATGCGATAAGGTTCAAATAACTCTTTGGTAACCAGGTCGTCGATTAAAACGCCTATATACGCTTCGGAGCGGGAAAATATCAGGGGCTGTGCGCCGCGAATTTTCAGAACGGCGTTTATTCCGGCCATCATGCCCTGGGCGGCGGCTTCTTCATACCCGGATGTGCCGTTGATCTGCCCGGCGCAATAAAGTCCTGATAAATACTTGGATTCCAGGGTCGGATAGAGTTGGGTCGGTGGAAAATAGTCATATTCAATAGCATATCCCGGCCGGGTGATGATGACGTGTTCCATACCGGGAATGGAGCGCAATGCCTTGAGCTGAACATCTTCAGGAAGGCTGGTGGCAAAACCGTTGACATAATATTCATTAGTATTACGACCTTCCGGTTCCAAAAAGATCTGGTGCGCTTCCTTGTCCGCAAAACGGACGATTTTATCTTCAACCGAGGGACAATAGCGCGGCCCGATGCCCTTAATAACCCCGGCATAGAGCGGGGAACGATCCAGTCCGGATCGTAATATAGCATGTGTTTCCGTGGTCGTGCGGGTTAAATAACAGGGAATTTGTTGAACCTTAATTTTATCATTACGGAATGAAAAGGCTTGCGGAACAGGATCGCCGTTCTGAATTTCCATACTGTATCTGTCTATTGACCTACCGTCGATGCGCGGCGGAGTACCGGTTTTAAGCCGCCCGACCTGGATTCCTGCCTCCTTTAATTGTCCGCTGATACCAACCGAGGCCGGTTCGCCGGAGCGTCCGCCCTGGTAATTTTTTAAACCGATATGAATGAGTCCGTTTAAAAAAGTTCCGTTGCATAAGATGACGGCGCGGGAACTGATCTTCTCGCCGGTTTCGGTAATAATACCCTTAACCAGTTTATCTTTTATTATTAAATTGACAACATCATGTTGCAGCAGGAATAAACTATCTTGTTGTTCCAGCGTTTGTTTCATATAAAGAGAATAGGCGACCCGGTCGTTCTGGGTGCGCAGAGACCACACAGCCGGCCCTTTGGATTTATTGAGCAGTTTAAATTGAATGGCGGATTTGTCGGCAATGACTCCCATTTCGCCGCCCAGAACATCTATTTCTTTAACGAGGTGCCCTTTGGCCAGGCCGCCGATTGCCGGGTTGCAAGACATTTGTGCAACGGTAAACAGGTTAATAGTCGTAAGCAGCGTTTTGGCGCCCATTCGGGCGGCAGCCAGTGCGGCTTCACAACCGGCGTGTCCGGCGCCAATGACTATAATATCAAAGGAGGTTAATTCCATAGCGTCTTTCAGATAATGTTCCACGTGGAACAAAACATTATTTGCCTATACAAAAATGTGAAAAAATGTCGTTAATAATATCATCGCCAGTCACTTCGCCGGTTATTTCACCAATACAGTTTAATGCGCCGCGAATGTCCATAGCTATAAACTCCGGCGGCAACTGCCCGTCAAGCGATGTAAGGGTGTTTCGTAAAAAATCCCGGCAGCGTTCCAGCGCGTTAAGATGCCTGACGTTGCTTATGGTTTGCGACAAGGGAAAATTTTGCTCTTTTAAAACATAATCAAGCATTTCCTTTTTGAGAAATTCGAAACCTTCACCAGTTTTTGCCGACAACTTGACAATGGGGTTTGCCTTGTAGATGTTTTCCAGTAATGCGACAATATCCGGTTTATAAATATCAATTTTATTAAATACAATGATCATTTTTTGCCGGGCTGCGACCGTGAACTGTAAGGGTTCATTTAAAGCATCCGGATTACTGCTGTCGATGATGTGTAATATAATATCGGCGGTTTTTACCAGGTTCTCGGTGCGGCGGACACCCTCCGCTTCGATGAGATCTGTGGTTTTTCGCAGACCGGCCGTATCGATTACGACAAATAATACTCCGTCAATATTTAAAGATTCTTCAAGAGAATCACGGGTTGTGCCGGGTATTTCCGAGACTATGGCCCTGTCTTCACGAAGGAGCCGGTTGAGGATGCTGGATTTGCCGACATTGGGTTTGCCGGTAATTACGATGCGCGCACCCTCACGAATGATCTTGCCAAATTGAAATGACTGGACCAGATCATTTAAATGAGTAATAAATGTTGTAATATCTTTAACCAGCTTTTGTCGGGAAGAAAATTGCATTTCTTCTTCGGAAAAATCCAGCTCGTGTTCTAAGAGGGCCAGTTCCTGTCGTAGCGCGTTTTTAAGAGTTGACAGGTCTGTTGATAGTCCTCCTTTTAATTGAGTAAATGATAACTGGAGGCTGGATTGAGTTCGCGCATTGATCAGATCGTTAACGGATTCAGCCTGGACCAGATCAAGTTTGCCGTTTAAAAAAGCGCGCTGGGTAAATTCGCCGGGTTCGGCAAGCCGGGCGCCATGTTGTAAAATGAGCTGCAAAATTTCCTGCACAATAAACGATCCGCCATGGCAACTGATCTCTATTATATCTTCGCCGGTGTATGAATGGGGGTTGCAATAAAAGGTGATAATAACCTGGTCAATGTTAGTAACAATGTCGCTCTGTGTGTTGGTGATATATCCCAGGGTCGCTTTGCCTTTTTGGATTACTTGCCCGGTATAATATGGAGTAAAGATCATTTGGGCAATATGCAGACTTTTTTGTCCACTGATCCGGATGACGGCAATGGCGCCATGTCCTCTTGGTGTGGCGATGGCAGTGATTGTATCTTGAAGTGATGTTAACATAAAATAATTATTAAATAACAAAGCCCCGCCGGTAAACAGCAGGGCTGAAAAAGGAAATTTTAATTAATTAATTATTTTTTCTTTTTAGCTACAGCTTCAACTTGTACCGGTTGGGTATCGGGAACCAGCCATTTTTGCTGTATAATTGATAATATGTTAAATAATGCATAATACAAATTTAAACCGGATGGGAACGAATTAAATAATAAAGTTAAAAAGATCGGCATAAAATAAAGTAACATTTTTTGTTTCGGGTCAGTCATGGTCATTTTTTGTTGAATGAACATGGTTATGCCCATGAACAAGGGTAATATATTGATCGAGTCTCCGTATAGCGGAATAGCAAAAGGTAAAGTTGCAATCGTATCGGGATTGGAAAGGTCTTTGATCCACCAGAAAAACGGTTCATGGCGAAGTTCAATTGTAGTTCTAAAAACTATAAACAAAGCCCAAAGTAAGGGTAATTGTAATAAGGTTGGCAGGCAGCTGCCCATAGGATTAACCTTTTCCTGTTTATAAAGTTTCATGGTTTCCTGGTTCAGGCGCTGCGGATCGCTTTTGTACTTTTCCTTTAATTCATTAAGTTTTGGCGCTAAACTTTGCATCCGTTTCATGGATTCAAAACTTTTATGTGTCAGAGGATAGATGATAATTTTGATAAGAATAGAAAAGATAATCAGCACAATACCATAATTGGGTATGAATAAATGTAATTTTTTGAAACTCCATAAAATGGCAACGCTAAAGGGATAAATAATTTTGGCGCCCATATCCAGAAAATCTTCCAGCTTGACCTGTAACGTCTTTAAAAGGTCGCTATCCAGTGGCCCTATATAAAGAATAAAACTGTTCTCCTGCCGGGTTTCGCCCAAATATGGCATGACCAGGCCAATAGCAAATTTTTTCCACTTATCTTTGGTCAAGCCGGGTACCGGTAGTTCATGACCAATAATTTCCGCATAATCCCCTTTTCTGTCTTGCGGTATTATTGATAAAGTAAAGTATTTGGTACGCACACCGACCCAGTCAATAGAAGCCTGGATTTTGTTAAGATGCCCGTTAGCCTTGTAATTTTTATTTATCTTGCCATTTGCAGCAAATCCGGCCTTGGCATACATCATATCATCTTTGAGGATCTTTTCGGTTGATAATAAACCGTCAGGAGCAATGAGAGAATAAGCTTTGCCGGAAATAAAAGTATCAAGGTTAATCAAGGATACATCAAGTTTAACCTGATAAGAATTATTGGAAAACTCATATACTTTTAAAAGCTGACCGGTTTCAGTGATATTTGTAATGAATGATAATGTCGCATTATCCTGGTTTTGTAACAGAATAACACTATCGGCATTAATATCAAATGACAACATGGCGGTATTTAATGTATCACCATTGATGGTCTCGAATTGAATAGCAAAAGTCCCTGCGGCATCGGTAGGGATCATTTGCACATTATTTTTATTTGTATCCTGGTATTTCTTCAAGTTCCATTGTTTCAATACAGCGCCATGACTTGAAAATTGTGCCGTATACAAATCTGTTTCAATTGTGAAAAGACGTTCAGGTTTATTTGCATAGACAATGCCGGCTGGCGGTGTTAGCCCTGGTTGGATGATCTGGTTTTCTTCGGGTTGATGAGCAGGCTGTAGTTCAGTAATCGGCGCCGGAGTAGATGCCGGTTGATCTTGTTGTTGTAAAGCCTGTTGCTGGCGCTGTGCAATTGCTTTCTGTCTGGCTTCATATCCTTTTGGGTTGACCAGTTTTTGATAAAAAGGAGTATTGACCAGAATCAGAATAAAACCGATTAGAAGAAAAGCCAGAATTGTTTTTTTGTTCATATCCATACGAGTCTCAATTTCCAGGTTAATAAATTATCAATTAAACAGGATCATAACCCCCATCCGAAAAAGGATTACAACGCAGTATTCTATTTACTGCTTTGATTGAACCTTTCAGGAATCCATATTTTTTAAGTGCTTGTATTGTATAAGTGGAACAAGAAGGGTAATATTTGCAAGTATTTGGAAAAAGCGGAGAAATAAAAAGCTGGTATAAACGAATTAACAGAACTGCTCCTTTAATACATATTATATTTAGAAATTTTAACATATTATTTTCAATAGTATTCAAGTGATCACAGCTGTTTTAAAAGATCATTAAAATCCTTTTCCAAATCAAGATGACTCACATTTAATATTTTTGCTTTTGCGGTAAAAATAATTTTTGCAGCAAGCTGGTATTGGGGGAAATTTTTTCTCCATAATTCCCTGGTTATTCTTTTGATCCGATTTCGCTGTGGTTTGGTTTTAAGACCACGTTGGGTCGTAAAACCAATTTTCACAGCTGAACAGGGTAGAGTATATGCCTTAAAGTAAATAGATGAAAAAAATTTCCCCGTTGTGAAAATTTCATTAAACTCTGAATTTTTTTTAATAATAGAAGATTTTAACAGAGTCAGTTTTTTCACAAATATTATAATTCATCACTTACTGTTAATTTTTTACGGCCTTTGGCTCTTCTTCTTTTTAATACAAGCCGGCCGTCCTTGGTACTCATTCTTTCACGAAAACCGTGTTTGTTAATTCTTTTCCGTCGGCTGGGCTGAAATGTTCTCTTCATCAGTTCCTCATTAAAAAGTTATTCATTTTAAAGCAATAATTTTACAAAAAAAATAGATAAAAAGCAAGAATTTTATTTGGTATATATAAAAAAAAGCCGGAACTTTATCAGCCCGGCTTTTTCTTAATTAAATTATATTATCGTGTATATTTATTGGAAAATTCGTTAAGAGCTTTCATGTAATTGGCTCGTTCGAATGAAGCCGGATTTTTAACGGCTTTTTGATTCATACTGCCGCGTAATGTTGACAGTGAATCGTATTCTTTAGTTTCCAGCCAACGATTCATTTCCTGCAATACTTTACCAAGATAAGCCGGGCCGTTAAGTAACAAGGCCGCACACATTTGTGCAATATCAGCGCCGGCAGCAATTAATTTAAGTGCATCAATTGCCGTATGGACGCCGGTGCTGCCGGCCAGGCTGGCTTTGACTTTATCATCTAAAATCGCAATCCAGCGTAATGGTAAACGCAGGTCGTTGGAGCTGCTTAAAACTACACCCGGTTTCACTTCAAGTTCATCCAGGTCTAAATCGGGTTGATAGAAACGGTTAAATAATACCAGGCCATTGGCGCCAGCTTCATCCAGTTCTTTGGCTATTCTGGCCAGGGAACTAAAATAAGGGCTCAATTTCATAGCAACCGGTATCTTTACATTTGCTTTAACTGCTTGCAGAATGATTTTGTACTGATTTTCAATTTGACGGCTTTCCATTTTGGTATCGGTAGCTAAAAAATAGACATTCAGTTCCAAAGCATCAGCGCCGGCTTGTTCTATTTTTTTGGCATAATCGATCCATCCACCGGTTGAAACGCCATTCAAACTGGCTATAACTGGTATATTGGTAGATTTTTTAGCTTGCTGAATATGTTTAAGGTACTCTTCCGGTCCGCGATAGTAATTATCAGGTTCCGGAAAATAACTCAACGCTTCGGCATAACTGTTGGTACCCTGGGTCAAAAAATAATCCATTTCCTCAGCTTCGTAAGATATTTGTTCTTCAAATATAGAGTATAAAACAATTGCTGCCGCCCCGGCGTCTTCCAGCTTTTTAATATTATCCAAATCTTTCGATAGCGGAGAAGCAGAAGGAACAAGGGGATTTTTTAATTTGAGTCCCATATAGTTGGTTGTCAAATCCATGTTTCGCTATCCTTTCATTTTCATGGTTAAAGGGAGCGTATCTTGCGATACGCTCCTGCGTTTAATTAAAGTATTATTATTCTTCTTCTTCTTTGGGAGTATCGTTTTCGTATTTGATACCGGCCCATTCGGAATATAAATGATATCTTGATTTGATCTCTTTTTGCGCCAGGTCCAACAACATTTTGGCTCTTTCAGGTTTGGACTTGGTGAGCATTTTGAAACGGTTTTCACGATAAGCAAAATCTTCAAAAGAAATTTTGGGTTCTTTGGAATCCAGGATCAGAGGATTTTTGCCTTGTTGCGACAACAATGGATTAAAGCGGAATAACTGGTAGTGACCGCTTTCTACTGCTGCTTTTTGTTCTTCCATACCTTTATGCATGGTTATACCGTGTGCAATACAATGCGAGTATGCAAAAATGATACTCGGACCGTCATACGCATCCGCTTCAATAAATGCCTTCACAGTTTGCAGGTCATTATAACCCATAGCGACGCGGGCAACATAAATGTTACCATAAGTCATAAAGATCATACCCGCATCTTTTTTGGGTAATGGTTTACCGGCAGCGGCAAATTTGGCAACAGCGCCTAAAGGTGTGGATTTGGACATTTGGCCGCCGGTGTTGGAATATACTTCCGTATCCAGCACTAAGATATTAACATTCCGTCCTGAAGCCAGAACATGGTCAAGACCGCCGTAACCAATATCATAAGCCCAGCCGTCGCCGCCTACAATCCATACGCTCTTTTTAACCAGCATATCGGCAATAGACAGTAATTGTTTAGCGTCAGCAGATTTATTATTTTTTAACTTTTCTTTAAGAGCGGAAACCCGTTCCCGTTGTTGGTAAATACCGGTTTCGGTTGATTGATCGGCTTCAAGGATACCTTGCGCTAACTGGTCGCCTAATTCAGAGGCCATTTTTTGTACCAGTTCACGGCCAAATTCATTCATCTTGTCAAAAGTTAAGCGGTAGCCCAGGCCGAATTCAGCATTATCTTCAAACAGAGAGTTTGACCAGGCCGGGCCTCTGCCTTCTTTATTTTTTGTATAGGGGAAGGTCGGTAAATTAGCGCCATAGATTGATGAACAACCGGTTGCATTGGCAATTGCAGCGCGATCGCCGAATAACTGGGTCAACAATTTAACATACGGGGTTTCACCGCATCCTGCACAAGCGCCAGAGTATTCAAACAAGGGCTGTAATAACTGCGAACCCTTGACGCTGTTTACTTTAACTTCTCGGCGATCCATCAGCGGCAGGTTGAGGAAGAATTTGTAATTTTCTCGTTCCTGTAAACGAATGGGCGGCTGTGGTGTCATATTAATGGCTTTTTTACCAACTTCTTTTTTATTCTTTGCTGGGCAGACTTCAACGCACATTGTACAACCGGTGCAGTCTTCCGGGGCTACTTGTAATGTAAATACCCATCCTTCCGGAAAATCTTTACCGCGGGCCGGGGTATGTTTAAAGGTTGCCGGGGCGTTTTTCAGAAATTTCGGATCATAAACATTCTGGCGTATTGCAGCATGTGGACAGACGATTGAACATTTACCACACTGAATACAAACTTCAGGATCCCATTCCGGAATTTCCAGGGCAATATTACGTTTTTCATATTGCGTTGTACCAGTATCAAAAGTACCATCGACCGGGAATGCGCTGGTAGGAATGTCATCACCCTTACTGATAAGGATTTTGGCTACTACATTTTTAACAAATTCCGGCGCTTCATCGGGAACAGTTTTTGGCATATCAATTTTGCTGGTAACCTGGCCTGGAACTTTAACTTCAAACAAGTGGGCCAGCGTTTGGTCTACAGCATTATAATTTTTAAGTACAACCTGTTCACCTTTTTTACCATAGGTCTTTTTAATTGCATTTTTAATATATTGAATTGCTTCATCTTTTGGTAAAACACCGGAAATTGCGAAAAAACATGTTTGCATGATCGTATTGATCATTACACCCATACCGGTCTTTTTAGCTACATCGTAGGCGTCGATAACATAGAATTTCAGCTTTTTATCGATAATTGTTTTTTGGATTTCTCTGGGTAAAGTATCCCAAGCTTCTTCTTTGGAAGCAAGGGTATTTAAAAGAAAAGTTCCACCGGTAGTTGCTTTTTCAATAACATTAAACTTTTCAATAAAGAATTGTTGATGACAAGCAACAAAATTCGCTTTATCAATTAAATAAGTAGAGTGGATGGGTTTTGGTCCAAACCGTAAATGAGAAACAGTAACAGTGCCGGCTTTTTTGGAATCATACACAAAGTATCCCTGTGCATAGTTGCTGGTTTCTTCGCCAATAATTTTAATCGAGTTTTTGTTGGCGCCAACTGTGCCATCCGAACCGAGCCCGAAAAATATTGCTCTTACTACTTTATCGCTTTCTGTAGAGAAATTGGGATCAAAATCCAGGCTGGTATTGGTAATATCTTCATTTATACCAATTGTAAAATGATTCTTGGGTGATGCTTTTTTCAATTCATCATATATTGCTTTAACCATAGCTGGAGTGAATTCTTTGGATGATAAGCCATAGCGTCCGCCGATAATTTTTGGGAAAGTAGCAAAAGGTAATTTACCGGCAATATGCATTTCTGTAATAGCGGTAATTACATCCTGGTACAATGGTTCACCGGCAGCGCCCGGTTCTTTGGTCCGATCAAGCACGGCAATGGCTTTAGTGGTTTTGGGTAAAGCAGCAATAAAAGAATCGACAGAAAATGGCCGGAACAAGTGTACTTTTAAAACACCAATTTTTTCGCCTTTTTCCGTTAAATATTCAACAGCTTCCTGGGCTGCTTCAGCGCCGGAACCCATCAGAACAATTACTCTATCTGCCTGGGGATCACCAACATAATCAAACAAATGATATTGTCTGCCAACAATTTTAGCAAATTTATCCATCGCTTTTTGAACAATTTCCGGGCATGCATTATAATAAGGATTTATAGTTTCCCTGGCCTGGAAAAAAACATCCGGGTTTTGAGCAGTTCCGCGTAGCTTGGGTCGGTCCGGAGATAAACCGCGTTGACGATGAGCAAATACCATTTCATCATCAATCATTTTTCTAATATCTTCAACATCCAGTTGCTCGATTTTTTGTACTTCATGCGATGAACGGAAACCGTCAAAAAAGTGAATAAACGGTACTCGTGCTTCCAACGTTGCCGCCTGCGATATCAGGGCAAAATCCATAATTTCCTGAATAGAATTGGAGGCCAACATAGCCCAGCCGGTTGAACGTGCGGCCATAACATCGCCATGATCGCCAAAAATTGATAAAGCATGAGTAGCTACTGTACGTGCAGTAACATGAAAAACAGTTGAAGTTAATTCTCCGGCAATTTTAAACATATTGGGGATCATTAACAATAAACCTTGTGAAGCTGTAAAAGTAGTGGTTAAAGCGCCGGTTTGCAAAGCGCCATGAACAGCTCCTGACGCTCCGCCTTCGCTTTGCATTTCCATTACCTGGGGAATAGTTCCCCAGATATTTTTTTGTCCTTCAGCAGAATATTGATCTGCCCATTCTCCCATCGGAGAAGAAGGAGTAATGGGATAGATCGCAATAACCTCATTCACCTTATGGGCGACATAGGCGGCTGCTTCATTTCCGTCTAGTGTGACCATTTGTCTTGTCATCAAGTCCTCCATATAATCAATTCATTAGAATGACTTTTATTAAATAATTTATCTAACTGGTACTTACTTGGGATTAAATCTATGTGAGATTGTGGGTTTAAATCAAGTAGTACTTGTAAATTTAATAAAAATAAATAAAACGTGCAAGACTTTTAAAAATTGCTATCATTTTTCTTGACTTTTATTAATAAATTTATAACTTATAGTTCTCAATATGTGGCGCTTTAGCTCAGTCGGTAGAGCAAGGGACTGAAAATCCCTGTGTCCCCAGTTCGATTCTGGGAGGCGCCACTTGATAAGCCCTGTTTGATTAACAGGGCTTTTTTATTTCTTCCCGGCTTTTTTTCAGAATATTAATTGATTATTAATAATTATTTTAATAATATACCTTTGTTCGATTACCCTTATATATTAACTTTTAAAATAAATAACCTGATTGTCTATATAATAATATATATATATTAATTAAAAAACTAGTAATAGTAAGCAACGTGGATAAGTGGATAAACCTTAAAAAGCAGATTTTCTTCCTTATATTGCTGGAAGGAAATTTTTATTTATGCACATTGTCGTGTTAATAAGGTGTGGAAGAATGGAAGTATAATAACAATTGTTGATAAAAAATAGATGAAAGAGTATAAAATAAGAGAAATCCACATAAAGCCCAACTTTTATACAGTAGAAAAGTAATCTTTTCAAGAAGTATATGTGGATAAAATTAGTAAGTATAATTAAAATAAAAATAAATAGTTATGAAAAACACTTTTTATAATGATTTTGATTTTGAAACACGCGAAAAACGCGGCGCCGATTACCGCTCTCCTTTTCAGATAGACCGGGACCGGATCATTCACAGTTTTTCTTTTCGTCGTTTACAGGCAAAAACCCAGGTGTTTTTTTCCGGTGAATATGATTTTTATCGCACCCGTCTCACTCATTCTATGGAAGTGGCGCAAATCGGCCGCTCTATTTGCAGTTTTCTGCTTTCTTCATCGCCTTTATTAAAGGATGATTATTTTATCGATCAGGATTTGGTGGAAGCAGCGTGTTTATCCCACGATCTTGGTCATCCTCCGTTCGGCCATGCCGGGGAGGAAATTTTAAATAAAATGATGCATCCCTGGGGAGGTTTTGAGGGCAATGCCCAAACTCTACGCATCCTCACCCGTACTATTTATTCAAGTAAAGGGATTCGCAAGGGCATGAATCCATCCCGCGCTTTTATTGATAGTATATTGAAATATAAATTCTTATATGATCCTGAAAAAAATCTTAAAAATCATTTTCTATACCAGGATCAAAAAGAAATTCTTGATTTTGCATTTAACAACCGCCCCTTTCCACAGGAGTTTGATTTTAAAAGGGTTAATTCTTTCCGGAGTATAGAATGCCAGATCATGGATTGGTCCGATGATACCTCCTATTCTCTTAATGATATGGTCGACAGTATAAAAACCGGTTTTATCACCATAGAAAAGGTGGAAAACTGGGAAAAAGATAATAAATTTACAGATAAAGAACATGCAATTATTCATAATGTTCTGGAAATCATCCGCTCGGGCAGCGTGGAAAGTTTATTCGCCCGTAAAATAGGAGAATTTATCAAAGCATGCCGGCTGATTGAGAATGAGACCTTTATGAGCGATTTGACCAACCGCCATCGTTATACACTTCAAATTGATCCCGATATCCGCACGGAATGTGAACTCTACAAACGCTTGTCCCGCGAGCTGGTCTTTGATTCCCCGCAAATCAGCCAGCTTGAATTCAAAGGGCATTTTATGCTAAAGCAATTATTTTCCACATTATTGAATAATTATATTAGCCCGGCCGATAATCATTTATTGCTGCTGCCGATGGATATGGAAGATACAATACAGTCCGAAAATCTAGTGGACAGCGAAAAGGTGAGGATTTTGTGCGATTATATTGCCGGTATGACCGACCGTTATGCGGTTCGCTTTTATAAACGTTTGTTCATTCCGGATTACGGTTCGATAGTCGATTTGGTGTAATTTCCATGTTAAGGGCTGTTTAAGGGAACATTTTGGAAATCTATACATAAAACACTTGTAAAATAGAAAGGAAAAAATGAAAAGCCCTGCCATGCTGCAAAAAGTGTTTTTTTTTCTTACGTTTCTTATCCCGTTTTCCTTCTCTCCGCTTTTTAGTCAAAACGACGAATACAGTACTTTAAAGGGATATGTATATGATGCGGAAACCGGCGAAGCCCTGGCTTATGTGAATGTGTTTTTTTCCAATACTACCCTGGGCGATGCAACTGATGAAAACGGCTATTATGAAATAAATAAAATTCCGGCCGGCGCTTATGATTTAATTGTTAACAGAATTGGCTATGAAATAAACACGCAAATCCTGCAATTTTTGGAAGAGACAGTAATAAGCAAAGATATAAAGTTGAACCCAAAACCTTTGATGGGTGAAGAGATCCAGGTAGAAGCCAATGAATATAAAAATTGGTTCAGTAACATGGAAATTTTCAAAAAGGCTTTTATTGGCGAAACCGTAAATTCTAAAAACTGTAAAATACTCAATCCCCAGGTGATCTCTTTTTCAATCGACCCCGCCACCCGCGATTTGTGTGCGAGCTCCGATAGTATTATTCACATCGAAAATTTGAATTTAGGCTATCATATTGATCTGATCCTTGAAGAATTCAGGTATAATGAGGATTATGTACGTTATGGAGTGTATCCACGTTTTAGAGAAATGAATTCGGAGGATAACGAGCAACTACAACAATGGCGGCAAAATCGCATGAATTCCTGGCAAGGTTCAATGAAACATTTTTTATCGGCTTTTGCCAAAGGAAAAGTGGATAAGGAAAAGTTTGAACTGGAAAAAGGAACCGGCAAGATTTCGGAAAATTTACAACAGAAACAGGTGATTACCCGCGGCATGAAAAGTTTGCTTAAACCGACCGTAATCGGCTTGAATGCTGCACAGAAAAAACTTGGTTTGAAGGTCATCAAATTCAATGATTATTTAAAAATAACCTACAAGGGAAAAAAACAAAAAGACGGGATGGAAATGTATGATGAATACTTTCCCACTTCATTTTTGCTGCTCAATTCCAACCAGGCAATAATCGATTCATTCGGCAATGTGCATACCGCCAATGCGTTCCAGGTGTTCGGTAACTGGTCTGAATATCGTATTGCCGATACCCTGCCGCTGGATTATATACCGCAATAACCATTAGAAATACTCTTCAATCAATTATTCATTTTTAATATTGTATTTTTTTAATTTATAACGTAAATGCCGTTCCGTCATTCCCAAGGATTCCGCGGCGCGGGTTTGTACACCGTTGCTTTTCTGCAAGGCTTCAAGGATCAGGGTTTTTTCAAAAGCGCTTACACGTTCCTGAAAAGAACCTGTATTGATTATATTTGAGTAATCTGGCTGGGTTATGAATGTTGGCAAATCATTTAGACCGATAATATTATCCCTGCAAAGCACAACTGCTTGTTCGATAATATTTTCCAGTTCCCGAACGTTGCCGGGAAAGTGGTATTTAACCAGTCTGTCCATTCCTTCATTACTGATCCCGGAAATATTTTTGTTATTTATTTTGGCATACCTTTCAATGAAATGTCCTGTTAATAGCGGAATATCCGCTTTTCTTTCCCGCAGCGGCGGTAGAGTGATTTTTACTACATTTAACCTGTAGAATAAATCCTGCCGGAACACACCGCTTTTTACCATCTCTTCCAGGGGTTTGTGCGTAGCGGTGATAATTCTTACATCCACAGGAATTGATTCGCTGGAGCCTAGCCGTTCAATCTGCTGTTCCTGCAACACCCGAAGTAATTTAACCTGTATGCCTGAAGGTAAATCACCTATTTCATCTATAAACAAGGTTCCTTCATGGGCCATTTCAAACCGGCCTTTACGGAACTTATCGGCGCCGGTAAAAGCTCCTTTTTCATGCCCAAATAATTCACTTTCCAAAAGGGTTTCCGGCAGGGCGGCCATATTAACCGCAATAAATGGTTTATGTGCCCGGTTTCCGGCAAAGTGGATCGCTTTGGCAATCAGTTCCTTACCAGTGCCGCTTTCTCCGGTAATTAATACGGTTGCTTTACTTTCCGCCACCCGCGCAGCTATACTCAGAGCCGGCTGCATGGCCTGACTTTTGGACAAAATACCGCCGAATTGAAAACGTTCATTGACCAATTCTTTTAACTGTCGATTTTCGATAACCAGTTGCCGGTGCGTAAATATTTTGGCAATAGTCAATTCGAGCTGCTCCAGGTCAATCGGTTTGGTAATAAAATCCACTGCACCGTTTTTCATTGCCCTGGTAGCTCCTTCGATGCTCCCGAAGGCTGTCATTATCAACACTTCTATGCCGGGATTGATATCTTTCGTTTGCGATAAAACCATTGCTCCATCCATATCCGGCATGCGGAGATCGGTTAATACTAAATCAACCTGTTTGTTTTGGACAATTTCCAGCGCTTCCCGCCCTGAATTGGCGGTCATGGTCTCGTACCCTTTTTTCTTTAAAAAACCGGCTAACGCCTGGTTTTGACCCGGTTCGTCATCTACAACCAAAATTTTAAAAGCAGGCATATTATTCCTCTATCGGTAATTGAATACTGAACGTCGTACCCCGACCAGGTTCACTAGTTACATTTATAATGCCATTGTGCAAAGAAACAAATTGTTGAACCAGACTCAAACCAATTCCAGTTCCGTCTTCGCGGGTAGTAAAATAGATATTGAAAATTTTATCAATAATCTCCGGCGGTATTCCTTTACCGTTGTCTTTAACATGGATATTCAGGCGCTGTTCTACTTGTTCACAAATGATTTGAATTTGGTTTTCCTTGGAACAAGCCTGAATACTGTTTAACACCAGGTTCAAAAGCACCTGTTTTAATTTATTACCGTCTGCATATAGCGGCGGTAAAACGGGACAGCTTTTTTCAATCAGCACGCCCTTGCTGTTTGCCTGTTGACGTGTCAATATAACTACTTCGTCGATTAAAGTATTGATATCAACTTTACTTTTTAAAAGTGGTTGCGGTTTGGCAAATTGTAAAAATTGTTCAACAATCGTGTTGATGCGTAGAGTTTCATTAACAACCGTACCGGCGAGTTGCATAAACTCATCCCTGTCATTCACCGGTTCAAACTCTGTTTTAAACCGCTGGGCAATCATGCTGATAGCATTTAAAGGATTACGGATTTCATGCGCTACTCCTGAAGCCAAATGCCCCATAGCTGTTATTTGGTCTTTTCTGGCCAGGTTTTCTTCCAGCTTTTTTTGTTCGGTAATATCTTTAATTACTGCAAATACAGTTAGCATTACCGGTGTATCTTTTTGCAATACGGTTATGTCGATGGCAAGAATCCTTTCATCATTATTTCCTATAATTACCTTTAAAGCAGGATTGTGATAATTATTTCTATTAGCAAGTAACGATTCAAAAAGCGGGCATATAGGGCTGAGAATATTTTGACACGGATTACCAAGTACCTGGCTCATTTCCAGATGAAATAACTTTTCCGCGGCATTATTGAAAATAGTAACCCTGCCGGCGCCATCGATGGCTATCACGGCTTCCGACATATTTGCCAAAATATTACCGGTGTACGATTCCATGGTCTCCAGAGTTTCTTCAAGTTTTTTATAATTTTGTTTACTGATAACCCTGGTGCTGATAATGACGCCGGTAACAAGAAATAAAATTGCGGCTAGTATAGTGCGCATTTGTGCACGGTTTTGCAGATGTTGCAAATTATGCGTATCGAGTCCGATACGCCAAATTTCTTTTTTTCCAGCTTCTGAGGACACACACTGTAAAAGTTCAAAGATTTTCTGATCGTTAAAGGATGTGAACCTTGTATGTAGAGTTTGATCAGACCACACTTTATTCATAATAAACGAGTCATTTTGCGGCGAAAGCAGAGAATCAACACCCTGCGAAGCCAACAGGATTCCGGCGCTGTCCTGTAAAACAACATATTCAATACCCTCGTTTTCGCCGATATCTTTTACCAGCTTGCCGGCGCCGATAGTTTTACGAAATTCAAGCATTTCCGAGGCATCCGTATTTAATATAATGGCGCCCCCATTTCTTCGTCGTTTGGCTACGGCAAAGCGGTCTCCAATTCCAAAACGACTAGCCCGAAAACCGATAACCAGTTCATCATTATCTTTGTCATTTAATAATTCCAATAAATGCTCTTGAGAATTTCCGGCATTCCTGTTCCCTCTTCCTAATCCCAACCCCGGGGCATTGCTTAAAATCCGGTTTCCTTTGGCATCAAAAACATTTATGCGAAAAATATTATTTTCACGGGCAATTTCATCAATATCCTGCCGGTTCAGCTTTTTTTCATAATCCAGTCTTTCAATCAGTCTTGCATTGCTTAGTAATTTTTCCGCCAGTAAATCTTCCACAAGGTTAAAAGAAGTAACGGCGTTTTCTGTGCCTTTTTGTAAGGCCATCATCATCGCCTGCGATTGCTCGGTCATTACATGCAATAATTCTTTTTTCCCTTCCCTGATCTCCAGGATTGAGAAAAGCAAGATCAAACTACCGAAAATAAAAACCAACGCCATAATAATTGTACGATCCGGTACAGTTTTATTATTAATTTTTTCTTCGGGGTATAAGTAAGGTTTCATATTTGACTCATTATTGGCTGATAAAAAGAAAGGTTCTATATTTTAAAGATAAACACTCAAATTTAAGCATATAATTATAATCTGCAATGTTTCCTTTATAACCGACAAAGCGGTCGATTTATTCGACCAAATAGTCGAAACAGGGTAATAAATGATTTTTGTTGGCTTTGTTTAATTAATTATAAAATATAAAGTTAAAGACTATTAAATTATTTGGCACGGTCGTTGCCAAAGATGAATACAGATACGAAATAAAATTTATAATCAAACTAAAGGAGTACATTATGAAACGCTTTACTTATTTTTTATCGATGCTTGTTTTATCGGTTCTGGTACAAGCATTCTTTACTGTGTCTTTGGTTTCAGCTCAGACAGTGCAGCATGGCAATAAATTCGTCGATGCTAATGGCGATGGCTACTACGATAACGCTCCTGATGCCGATGGCGATGGTATTCCCAATGGCCAGGACCCGGATTATGTTAAACCTGTCGCAGGTGCAGGAAATCCCGGTAGTGGCTTTGTTGATGCTAATGGCGACGGTATTAACGATAATGCTCCGGATGCTGATGGCGACGGCATTCCGAATGGGCAGGATCCGGATTATGTTCCGACCGGAACCGGCGGTAATATGGGTCAAGGCGCAGGCTTTGGAGCCAAAGGTTTTGTCGATGAAAACGGCGACGGCATAAACGACAACGCCCCGGATGCCGATGGCGATGGTATTCCCAATGGCCAGGACCCGGATTATGTTGCCGCAGCTAACCAGAATGGTTTCGGTAAAGGCCATGGCAAAGGCATGCATGGGTTCATTGATGAAAACGGCGATGGCATAAACGACAATGCCCCGGATGCCGATGGCGATGGAATTCCCAACGGTAAAGATGCCGACTGGGTGCGCCCGGAAAATTGTCTTGGTCGCGGCATGAAAATGGGAAAAGGCTTTGGTAATACATCCCAACCTGGCGGCGGTAATGACAATAGTGGTGGTAATGGCGGCAATGGTGGTAAAGGTGGAAATGGCCCCGGTAAAGGAAACGGTAACTGAAACAGAAATTGAATAGATATAAAAATGCGGGAAACGCCGATTAGCGTTTCCTGCTTTCCTTTTAGGTAGAGGTTGGTAAAATGAAAATTGTCTTTTTATATATTAGCATTGTTTTATGGTTTTGCATAGCGGGTTCACTAACGGCGCAGCCGGGTTTGATTTTAGAAACATCCGGCGGATATAGCAGTAATGTATTTCATAATTATCAGGCCCTGCCCGATTATTATACCGATATTGACGCCTATCTCCATCAGGATTGGATTTTTGAAAACCAGGGATTAAGAACTTTTTATAATGGCGCCCTGACCAGCTTTGATCGTTATAAAGATAAAAATTACCAAAATCATACCCTTGGTATTTCATGGTATCGGTTATTGAACCATGCCGGCAACCGCCTTAATGCCGGTATCAGCGTTATGCAAAGAGATCATTCCGAAGAATATCAATGGGTTGAATTATTTACAACGCATTTATATGTGAACAGTAAGATAATAATTAATGAACAATTGTATAGTTATTTCGGCCTGAATCTCACTTCACGTCGTTATAAAAATTTACCGGCTTTTTCACATTTTCAATCTGTTTTGTTTGCCAGAATGAGCAAATTCTTTACAACCGGCACTACATTGATCCTGGAAGGGGATATAATAAATAAACAGTATTACCCAGAGTCCACAGCGAGCTATAATCCCGATTTTCCCGAGGTGGTTACGGTTGGTGATGGTAATAGTACATCCGGTATTGTTCTGCTGCGGCTGGCGCAGGCAATCACTCCCAAAACCGGTCTCAGTTTACAATTACAGTCAAGCAAAAATTTCATTACCTCGGAACGTTATTTGGGAAATACAGAAGGATTTTATTATTCCGATGAAGAAATGTTTGATGATATGTTTGGTTATAATGATGCAAAAATTGAACTAGGTCTTACCCAAACACTACCCTGGAAGAGCAAATTGTTGTTGCAAAATTATATGCAGTGGAAAAAGTACATAGACCGGCCGGCGTTCGATCTGCTGGGAAATCCGTTAAATAATAGTGAATTACGCAATGATAAAAGATGGGTAATGGATATAACCCTTGAAAAAAGGCTGAATTTTAGTTCAGCTATTGAACCGTTAACAATTTCAATCAATTGGACAAATGTGAATAATTACTCCAACGACGCCTGGTATGATTATAAAAGCGGCTATTTGATGTTTAGTCTTGAACAAAATTTGTAGATTTTACAAGTTATAATAATGAGGTATGATTTTCTTGAAGAATCTTTAGTATATTCCATTTCCGGCCATGTATTTAAAACTGCCGCTCATAATCATCAGCAACAAGAGAGCGTTGCGGTTTTTTTATCCAGTAACTAGATATGGTTTTATCAATTTTCTTGTTCAGCGGATCTTTGCCGGCCAGGCGCATGACCAGTGCTATGGGTGTAATGACCAGAATAAATAATAGTGATAATAAGAGCCGTGACATGAAATAACCCAGCACCAGGGAAAAGCCAATCCATAACGTATGCGGATGTTTATAAAGCCGGGGCAACGGCAGCCCGGTAACCAGTAACACGGCGGCGATGCCTCCCAGCCAGTAAGTGCGAATTGGGTGGCTGCCAAAGAAAAAAACCGCAATTCCCAGAATTATCAGCGCGGCGGCAATAACCAGGATAAATTTGCGCAGGGATTTATCATCCTGCTCCAGCCGCGCCAGCCCGGTCTTTACTTCGTTAATCAAGCCCATATTGTTCTTTCCAGTTTATATCATCTTTAAATTCCGGCTGTTTGGTTTTGTCGAGAATATAATTACCTATCACCAGGTAATCCATAGCGGTACGCATAAAGCATTTATACGCATCTGCCGGGGTGCAGACAATAGGTTCGCCGCGCACATTGAAAGAGGTGTTGATAATAACCGGGCAACCGGTCTTTTGGCGAAACTTTTCAATCAAGCGATAATACAACGGATTGTAGTCTTTACTCACCGTTTGCACGCGCGCGGAATAATCCACGTGCGTTATAGCGGGAATCTCGGAGCGGACAATGTTCAGTTTGTCGATGCCCCACAATTGTTCTTCCGCAGTCGTCATTGGCCGGCATTTTTCTTTTTTTACCTGCGCCACCAGCAGCATATAGGGACTGGGCCGGTCGAGTTCAAAATAATCCGCAACGTATTCTTCAAGAACCGTGGGCGCAAACGGGCGAAAACTTTCCCGGAATTTGATTTTCAGGTTCATGCGCGCCTGCATATCGCCGGAACGGGCGTCGCCGATAATGGAACGGCTGCCCAGGGCGCGCGGTCCGAACTCCATGCGTCCCTGGAACCAGCCGATAACGTGGTTTTCTGTCATTAATCCGGCGGTTTTTTCCAGCATCTGTTCTTCATCCAGCTTTTCACAGGGGATGTTATTCTTTTGGATATAGTCGGCAATCTCATCATTAGAGAATTCCGGGCCCAGCAAAGAGGCGTATTGATCGTCATGCGTAAGCGAAGCGGTACGGTTATTTGCCAACACCTGATACCAGGCAAATAAAGCGGCGCCTAGCGCTCCGCCGGCATCGCCGGCGGCGGGTTGGATCCAGATATCTTTAAAGGGCCCTTCGCGCAGGATGCGGCCGTTGGCCACACAATTCAGGGCCACGCCCCCGGCCAGACATAAATAATCCATGCCGGTTTGTTTATGCACATGGTTTATGCAGCGCATCATAATCTCTTCCGTAACCACCTGGATAGAACGGGCCAGGTTCATCTCTTTTTGGGTCAGCAGGGTTTCGGGCTGGCGCGGCGGCCCGCCGAACAGTGCATCGAATTTTTTATTGGTCATGGTCAATCCGGCGCCGTAATTAAAATAATCCATGTTAATCCTGAACGAGCCGTCATCTTTCAGGTCAACCAGCTTGTCCAGAATGGTTTGTACATATTTTGGTTCACCATAAGGCGCCAGGCCCATTACCTTGTATTCACCCGAATTTACTTTAAACCCGGTATAATAGGTAAAAGCCGAATACAAGAGACCCAAAGAATGGGGAAAATGCAACTCGTAATCGATTGTTACCCGGTTATCGCGGCCAATTCCAAAAGACGTGGTCGTCCATTCTCCCACGCCGTCCATCGTTAAATAAGCGGCTTGCTGATAGGGAGACGGATAAAAAGCGGCCGCCGCGTGGGATTCGTGGTGTTCCGGGAAGATTATTTTACCGTCATAATTGATCTCTTTGCGGATCAGGTCGGGTATCCATAATTTTTGCTTTATCCACAGCGGCACAGCCATCAGAAAGGAGGGCAGACCATCCGGGGCAAACGCCATATAAGTTTCAAGTATGCGTTCAAATTTGATGAACGGTTTATCATAAAACGCCACAATATCCAGGTCTTTAACCGTTAAACCGGCATACTCCAGGCAAAAACGGATAGCGTTCTTTGGAAATCCTGAATCCTGCTTGATGCGCGTAAAGCGCTCTTCCTGCGCTGCCGCAACGATCTTGCCGTTTTGCACCAGGCAGGCGGCGCTGTCATGATAAAAACAGGAAATTCCCAGTATATTCATAGTGTTTACTCTGAGTTTATGGTAAAAAATCCAGGTCGTCATCGCGGAAGGTTAAATAATCATGCACGTCCCTGGCCTGTTCCGGCGCCATCGGCACAAACTTTCCCTGGGCGCGGGCGTAAACGACGCCGTTGTCATCGACTATTTCTCCGCCGGCAATTGAATAGCGCGATTTGATTTCAATAACTCGGCCTTTAACAATGGTGCGGGCGCCAACCGGCAACGGTCTTAAAAATCGCATGGTCAGTTCCGCAGTCATAAAATACTTACGGGTTTGCACCGCAACAGCCCAGCCGATGGTTTCATCCAGCAAGCTGGTCATCACTCCCCCGTGAACAATACCCTTGTACCCTTCCTGACGGTAATCGGGAATAAAAGGCGTTTCCACGCCTTCATCGGTTATTCGGAAACGCAGGTTCAGGGTATTGGGATTGGTTTCTTTGCGGCCGCACACAATGCAACCCTCATATGTCGGTAAAAAATGTTTGTGGTTATCCATACCGTCCGTGTTTTTATTTAAAAGAATAAGTTATCGATGCGGGATTTAAATTATTTTCCTGATCCCATAACAAGCGCACGCGCTCCGGAGAAAAGCCTTCTTCATCAAAGATCACCAGGGTGTTTTTACGCTCCAGCCATGATTCCGGTATATACAGCCGGTCATCCGGACCGATATTCCAGTGCCGGCCGAGCATTTTACCATTCAGCCACACCACACCCTTGCCAAGAGTGTTCATATTAATGCGCAACGGCGGAATGGATTTAAACAAATCGTTATCGATCTTGAAACTAGTGGCAAACCATAACGGCGCTTTCCGGGGTGAATATTTTTTTAATGATTTAAATGCTTTTCCATTCACATACCATTCTTCGCCTTCTCCTGCCAAGTTACTTTTATAACGCCAGTTATCAACCGGCAGAGCACGTATACCAATATACACCGGACCGAACAACCCTTTTTCTTCGGGTATGAGAACAGGATCGCTTTGTATACCGGGCTGGCGCAAACCCAGGTTTTCGGCTAAAACCGCTATTACATTCTCTCCTTTTTCCACTTTAATAGTAAAACCGATCGGATCTTTCCCGCTGTGGTTCAGGGTATTACCAACTCTATCCCCGTTAAACCATACGGAAATACGATCCGCAGCGCCGGTAAAAGTCAGTTTGGCTATCGCGGCAACCGGGGAATCAAAACGGGCCCGGTACCAGCCATAACCGGCGAATGTATTGTTCAAAAGCTGCATGGAGACGGGATCATTAATATCCAGCCAGTCCGAATCATCATAATCGCTTTCCCAAACCGGCGTTTCCTCACGATATGTCCAGGTTTTTAATTGTGGTAACTCGCTGCGGCGTTCCTGGCTCTGCACGGGAATGGTTATACCGCCCTTGCCGTCGCCATAAAATATGGCTTGTCGGCATTGCGGGGCAATATCCGCTTCCAGCTTGATCTTGTCGCCGGTCACCTTCCAGGAGCGAACCAGTTCGGGGCCGAATACAGCTATTTGACCGTTTTTTATATCCATGATCTGTACGCGCCCCGCCAGCCGGTCGTTTGCAGACAATACTACAAATTGTGCAAATTTAAAGGAAGAGACTGTATTATCCGGGGAAAAGGTAATCTTGAATTCCTGGCTTTTATTCTCTCCGGTCATCTTGATTTTCGCCGTATGTCCGGCAGGTCCGCTTAACAGAATGTAATGCTTTCCATCCAATCCTTTAAAAATATTTTGTACAAAAGCCGTGCTGTAATCAATTATACCGGTTTCTCCCAGCGGATAATTGATAACGACCGGAATAATAGAGTTGCCGGGAACTGTGATGGTATCCAGGGTATCCTGATCCATGACCAGGGGGGAGGTTACCGGTAGTTGATAAGAGTTTTCCACGAACAGGATATGCGTCTGCTCTTGTTCCCGCACGGAAAGTAAAAGACTGTCGTTGACATGGTATTTTAAGGTATAACAGGGTTCATCATTCAGAAAAAAATCGGCAAAGGTATGGATAAATTGATGGATGGTTTTTAACCTGAAATAGGAGTCGTTCAGTCCGCCCGCTTCGCCAATAACCGGGGAATAACCGGCAGTGGTTTGTAAAAACAGGGTGTGGTAATCAAAATTGCTGCCGTTATGAAAAGCAGGATAATAAATTTCAGTACCGCCCAGGGCAAGTATTTTCATGGCCCGGCAGGTAAGGTCGTTACCAGCATTGTTATCGCCGTTTTGACCCCAGGTAATGTACCGGGTTGGTAAGGGATTGTTCAAGCGGGGTACAGCCGGTTGCGGTTTTTGTTCCAAAGGCGAGGCATTCTTTTTTCTTTTTAACGCCAGGCATTGCCGAAATTCCGGGGCGCCGGGGGCGCTGCCCACCAGGGGAACAGCAAGTTTTTTACTACGCCACCAGCCGGTTATATGTTGCGCCAGGTTGTCGCTGCCGGTTTGGGGAGTATTTCCGTAATTTTCCGCCTGCAGCAAAATAAAATTACCTCTCTTGTTCCATAAATGCTTTTGTATAACCGGGTATAGATTTTTATAAAAGCGATCCAGGGGCTCGATAAATTCCGCATCGTCGCTGGCGAGAGGCCGTCCTTTTTTCGAACGCAGCCAGGGTGGATAATCAATAATATCGGTATCGGAGCGGACAAAAGGCCCGGGGCGAAGAATGATATACATACCGGCTTGCTCGCACAAAGTTAAAAACCGATCCAGATCTTGATCTTTGGTAAAGGTATAGACGCCCTCTTCCGGTTCGTGGACATACCAGGGAACGTCAACTACCAGCGTATTGATACCGCAACGCTTGGCTTTTAAAATGCGATCCGCCCATAATTCTGCAGGAATATGAAAGTAGGGCAGGGGCGCAGAGGTGATCAGGATCCGCTCGCCGTCGACAATAAAGGCGCGATTATCGCAGCTTACCGAATCATGACTTTTTTTGCCGCAGGCGCAGGTTAAGGTCAAGGCAAGGAAAAGGGTAATATATGTTTTTCGTAGAACGGACATTTAAAATTATTGTTCCTTTTATCAACCAACGGCCACACATTTTTTGACGGGGAGTGGCGAGTTAGTCAGAATGTTCAAAATATCAAGCGGATGAGCTGCATAAAAATCGCTGATCTTTTGCAGCTTGTTTTTTTCCGCCGAGTAACCCCAGCCGGCCAGGCAACTGTAGCAACCGGCGGCGTTGGCGGCCAGAATATCGTTATCCGTATCGCCGATGAGCAGGGTTTTTTCTAGGGGCACATTCAATTTTGCGGCGGCATGATAAACCATATCCGGAGCCGGTTTAGCGTGTTCCACGCAATCCGGACCGATCACCAGGTTGAAATATTCAAATAAACCGGAGCCTTTCAAAATGATCGTCGTGCCGGTGGTCGGTTTATTGGTGGCAACGGCTTTATAATAGTCCTGTAACGAATTTAGCAACTCGACAATTCCCTGAAATGGCCGGGTTTTATCCAGGCATTTTTGATGATAGAGCGGCCGAAAAAGTTGTATATATTCATCATAACGGTGCACATTGGCTTCGCCAAGAATGATTTTGGAAAACATGCCCGGCCCGGGTCCAATAGCCTGCATGGTTTGTTGCAGGGAAACCGGTGGCAAATCCATTTGGTTTAAAGCCAGGTTAACACAATCGTGCACGTCGGGCGCGGTATCATATAACGTGCCATCGAGATCAAAAATAATTAAATCAAAAGCGGTCACATCTACTCCGGTAAAATATGAATATCAAGCGCTAGAGCCGGGAAAAAGTCAAGGGAGACAGAAAACCGGGTGTTTTCATTAAATATGTTTTTAATTATACGCTGATTTTATTAAACAGTTTACTTTTTTTCAATAAACAATCAAGTTAAAAAAAAAAGAACAAGGAAGCAAGTGAATATCAGATAAAATTCCCCGGGACAAAAATGATTCGTTGTAGGGCCGGTTGATTCAGGGTTTTTCATTTTATCAGAAAAAGCGAACCATTAGTAAAGGGCAAACCCTTGGTTCCAGTTTTCTAACGATCAGGATTCTCTATGATTAAAGACTTGCCTTATAATTGTATTTGTTTATTTTTGCGATTTGAACGACACCATGAAATGTCCTTACATACAACATGGTTCGTTATGGCAACTAATCCTTAATACACCGGACAGAGAAACCTGATATCTTACTTTCATAAGAATACAAACGCTCTATTTTCTTATCATTATAGCTCAATCTGCGTCCAAAACTAGATCTTTCATCTTCTTCCGAAGAAGTCCAGAAATAAGCATAAACATTCTTATGATGAAAAGTATATCCTCGACGACCACCGCCAGGTAACGCAGAAAAGCGGGATGCATTGGTTGCGCCTTCATTCGGGCTCAGCCAATAGTCTGTTCCTGCTTGTTTGAGTTTACCGCCTTCATCGAAACCACGCAAATTAAGATTAATAACCCCTGGATTTATACCCATGTATAATTCCAGTTGTTTCCAGTCATCATCTGTCGGCACATGCCATCCGGCGGGGGCTAGTTTCCTGTTGTCAGCCACTGCAAACCAGTTATACAAAGCGCCGAAATCGGCGGCATTACTACCGTCATTATTATAATAACAATAAGCGCCGTTTTTAAGATATCTCCAAACCGAATCCGCGGTTACATGGGCTATAGGCTCGCCGTTACAGTAATGTTTTACTCGCAGGTTTTCGGCCATCCACCATTGGTTACCAATCTTTATGGTTTTGTAGACATTACCGTCATAATCACTAACGAAACCGGAATCTCTTGTCATAGTAGTAAAACTCCAGGTCTCCGACCAGTTACTTGTGCCACCACTATTTGCAGCATTAACTCGCCAATAGTAGGTCGTACTATCGGCAAGACCGGCTATATAGTAATAGTGGTAAATATTAGGCCAGTCAAAATAGTTTTGATTAAGATTATTTTGTACCAGATAAAGATTGACAAAACCGGGATCTGTTGCAACCTGTAATTCAAAGGAGGCAGCGCCTGGCATTGCGTTCCATTTCAATGTTGGACTAAAAAATTCATTTGCAGAACCATTTACAGGCCAGTAAAGAATTGGAGAATTGGGAACGGCTTCCGTTTCGCCCATAACACAACGAACGGATGTACCAATGAACAAATCTGACGAACCGATACTTACCCTGGCCTCCTCCAATCGCAAATTATAAGTGGGGTGGAAAATCTCACCAAAAGCCCTAAAATAAGCATATTCTCCTATACTCCCATTACTCCAAGAACGCCATCCACCCGGAAGAGCAGTAAAACCACTTTCATTTGTTGCATCGCTATTTGGGGCCAGCCAATGTGTCGTTCCGGTTTCTTTCAATTTACTACCAGCCACATTTATGCCACCCAGACAATCGAAGAGAGTCTGCCACTCTGCTTCATTGGCAACATGCCAGCCGGCAGGGGCTAGTTGTCTGTTGTCATTCACGGCGTACCCGTTATACAAAGCGCCATATTCCCCGGCATAACTTTCGTTATTATCATAATAACAATAGGCGCCGGTGACGAGGTCCTCCCATTCATCTTCTTCGGATACGCATGGAATAGGATCGCCATTACGGTAATGTGTCACATTCAGGTTTTTGGTCATCCACCATTGGCCGCATATTTTAACAGTATTATATAAATTACCATCAATATCACAAACAATGCGAAAAACAACAATTTGTGGAATAATAGTATGTGTGACGATTAACTGGTGTTTTATAATATATTTTGATAAATCCCTTCCGGTAATTTTCAGTGTATATAAATTAGAAACCGTTTTTCCCATACCCGTTCGCGAGCCGGCCTCAGGCTCTGCTGAAGCTATTTCAGAGATTTTTGCTTTTCCAAAACACCCATCCAGCAATAACATTTTGTGGTTAATTCGAACATTATCGGCGATGAGCGAATAAATATAAACACCGGCGGCCACGCCTTTGCCTTGTTCATTGGTGGCGTCCCAAAGCACACGACCATGCAGGTCGGTTTGCATGGCGTCGAATAATGTTTTGATCCTTTGTCCCAATACGTTATAAATTTCGATGCGAACATGTGCCGGGTAGGGAATTTCATAACTGATCACGGTCGACGGATTGAAGGGATTGGGATAGTTTTGTAACAACCTAAATGCCTGGGGCAGGGCAGGTTCGGTATCAATGCCGGTTTCGGTAATTATTATGGTATACTTGCCCTCGGCATTGGTGGTATTACTGAAAACCCGTGTGGTGTCTTCTTCGTCGATCAACTCGACCAGGGCGCCTTCTACCGGTTCATCACCATTATTGATCACTACGCCTGTTACAATGATTTGCGCAAACAGGTTTTGACAAAGCATGGTGAGACCGATAACAATGATAGACACATGTTTTCTGATTAACATAATATCTCCTTTAAAAAAGAAATGTTAATCCATTTTTTGAAAGGCTGTGTCGCTGGAGTAGACTTACCGGAGGAAATGGAAGAATTTAATTAAATATAATCATATTATTGAAATATGCAAGACAATTATCTCTGGCATGGTGTATTGGAATAATTCAGCCGGCAGAATGGCGGCTTGTTTTACCCAAAAAAGGCACCATAATTTTGAACAGAAAGGGTAAAGGCATAAACCCGGCGATATGCGCTATTTTCCCCTGGCCGGGCCCTTTGATGCGGTATGGAATCTGTTTACCAGCTTTCAATGTACTATGCGCCTTGTCCTCGTGTGATATTATAAATATACAAGAAAGCCGGGATTTTATCGGGTTAAAAGAATTATAACTTCCAGGTGCGTAGTAAATAGGTTACTAGCAGTAATTATTTTCCCCGGCTCTCCAGCCATTTTTTAAAAGAATTCTGGCTCTCCCGGGATGGATTACCGGCTATCAAGTTTTCAACACTGATATCTTCATCCAAATCCGGCCAGTGAATTCCTTCGCCTTTGCCTGTCAATCGCCAGTTATTTCTTTCCCCAACACTGGCATGAAACAAACGCGGGTACCAGGCAAGCGGAACGGATATTGTCCTGCTATCAGATAAATTGGCATTAATCGTGTCTTCAGAAATAGTAATACTCTCCACCCTGGTATCTTTTATATCAATCGTTAAAATACTCATTCCAACTCCTTACAAGTAACTCTTGATTTTCGGAAACAATGTGATAAATTCGGTTAATCTCATTTCGGTTGAATCCCTGACTCTTACAAAACATAACCGGCTTTAGCCAAAATTTACAGGTATTGTTTTCTCTTTCAATATGTATATAAGCAGGTTCGTTACCATCTCCTGCATAGAAAAAAAAACGATACCCTCCTATTCGGATTACGGTTGGCATTATATTATCTACTTGAAAATTTTAAAACTATTGCTTCCACCTGACTTTCTTCAGTAAACTAGCTTCTAAAATATAAAAAAAACAAAATATGCAACAAAAATGTTACACCTTCCAAGTGATTTTAACAGCATCCAGGTATATTACATTCCAATTTACTTGGGAATTCAAATCCGGTACGATCAAATTTATGTGCTAGCACCTTGCCTCCGTACGATTTTATGAATATATGAGATAGCCGGAATTTTATAGGGTTTTAAGAGTTAAAACTTCCAGGTGCGTATCACTTAGATCACACAAAAATCATCCAGGAATTAGATAAATGTGCACGTTGTTATTCCCGAATAAATCTGTTTATTATGAATGCAAAAATTAATAAATTCAACAGACTTTATAAACAGGAAGCAGAATACATGGGCTGGTACAAAGAATCCTTTGGCAAGGATTACGTCAAGATTTACTCGCACCGCAATGACCTCGAAGCGAAAACTATTGTCCGCTTTGCCATGCAGACGCTGGACATGCAGCCGGGACAGCATATTCTGGATTTGGGCTGCGGCAACGGCCGGAACGCTATTATCGCTGCGCAACTGGGATTCCAGGTATGCGGCCTCGATCTTTCCCCGGAACTGTTGGCTATGGCGCAGCGTAAAACCCGTAAAAAGAACCTGTCCATCCGGTTTGTGCGCGGCGATATGCGCCACATTCCCCTGCTCGGCCCCTTTGATGCGGTATGGAGTCTGTTTACCAGTTTTGGCTATTTTTCTACCGATAAAGAAAATGAACGGGTCATCAGGGAAATAGCTGCGGTTTTAAAACCGGGCGGGTTTCTGTTACTGGATTATCTTAATGTTTTGCAAACACTTGTAAATATGAATACCCGCGATGTGCAGGAAAAGGAGCTCTATCAGGTCATCCAGGAACGCACATTTAACCAAACCACCAATCGCATTGAAAAAACGATAACTATTCATGAAAACGGCGACGCCCGCGAGTACCACGAATCTGTGCGCGCCTACCATTTACCGGAATTATCGCATTTTTTTCAACGCGCGGGATTGCAGTGCACTGCGGTGTATGGTGATTACAGCAAAAAGCCCTTTACTCAACATTCCCCGCGGCTTATTTTAATTGGACAAAAACAATGACACTAGCAATAGAAAAAATACCGGGCTTGAGCAAACTGGCTACCGATTACCTGGGCAATCCTGAAAAAGTTCAACTCTTTTTTAACGGCGACTATCGCCAATGGGATAATTATAAACGGGTTACCGGACAAGCAGTTAAAACGCCCCGGCCATTTATGCCGGAATTCATAGAAATATTACTGGAACAGAACAAGACTTTTGGCTGTCCGCAATCAACCCTGGAACATATTGCCGCTTTGCGCCGTCCCGATACCCTGGTGGTCGCTACAGGCCAGCAAACCGGCTTGTTCAGCGGGCCGTTGTATACCATTTATAAAGCCCTCACCACCATTAAACTGGCGCGGGAACTGTCCGGTCGGCTGGGAGTAAATGTCCTGCCGGTATTTTACCTGGTTTCCGAGGATCATGATTTTGTCGAAGTGAGCGACTGCGGTTTTATTGACAAAGAAAACAAGTATAGCTCACTGCACTATCAACCGGACGTATTAGCGGAGAGAATCCCGGTTGCGCAGGTTATTCTCGAAGAAAAGATTACCAACCTCATTTCTCAATTTGCGGATTCACTTACCGACAGCGAATTCAAGTCCGGTATATTCTCCGCGCTACGGGAATGTTATGCGCCGGGTATCGCCTATCATACCGCCTTTGCGCGCTGGTTCACCAGGTTGTTTGCCGGGTACGGCATTATTCTGTTCGATGCCGCCGATCCCCGCTACAAACCGTTCGTTGCCCCGGTCTTTGCCCGGGAATTGCAGGAAAATATCACTGTTGCGGCCATGCGGCAAACCGGCGCTGAATTAGAGCAAGCGGGATACCACCAGCAGCTTGCCGTGCAGCCGGGCCGTCCGGCTTTGTTTTTGCTGAAAAACGGCCGCCACAGCCTGGAACAGCAGGGAGCGGATTATAAACTGTTATCCACCGGCGAGATCTTAACTATAGCGGAGTTACTGCAAACGCCGCAAAATCTCAGTCCCAAAGCGGCGCTGCGGCCACTGATCCAGGACACCCTGTTCCCCACAGTAGCCTATGTCGGCGGGCCGGGCGAAATTGCCTACTGGGCGCAACTCAGGCGGGTCTACACCGCCCTGAACCTGACCATGCCGGTCGTATATCCCCGCGCGGCATTTACCCTGGTGGAGCCGAAAATTCAACGCCATTTGCAGCGTTTTGCGCTGACGCCGCAGGAATGCATCGCCGATCCGCAGGGCGCGGCGGAGCGGGTTATGCGCGCCTTGCTACCAACGGATATGACACAGCAATTCGAAACGCTCAAAAGCAATTTGCAGCGGGATTTGCAGACTGTACGGGACAAGATTACCGCGACAGAGCCGACCTTACAACCTGTCGTTGACAAGACCCTGCTCAATATTACCGGACAGTTAGAGGGTCTGGAAAATAAAGTAATGAAAGCAGTTGAACAACGCGGGGATGTTGCGGCGGGACAGGTGCGCACGGTTATGGAAAACCTCGCGCCCGGGCAATCCCTGCAGGAGCGCAAATTAAATATTACGCCGTACCTGGTCAAGTATGACTGGTCGTTTTTAGAAGTACTGTATCAGGCTGTGGAAATTGGCAGCTTTAAGCATAAATTACTGGAGTTATAAATATGCAAACAACCTGCGATGTTTTGGCTTTTGCCGCCCACCCCGACGATGTGGAATTGATGTGCGCCGGAACGATGATCAAACTGGCGCGCATGGGCTATAAAACGGGAGTCGTTTCCCTCACCGCCGCCGAACTGGGCACCCGAGGCACCCCGGAAATCCGTAAACAGGAGAACGAGGAATCGGCTCGCATTATGGGATTGACCGTAAATCGCATTCTGGATATTCCCGACGGCAATGTGCAGGTAACCGAGGAGAACAAGCTGCGTGTCATCCGCGAGATACGAAGTTGTCGGCCCAAGCTGGTGCTGGCACCGTACTGGGAAACCCGACACCCGGATCACAGCAATTGCTCCTTACTGGTGCGCCAGGCCGCGTTTTTATCCGGATTAAAACAGATCGACACCGGCCAGCCGTATTTCCGGCCGGTTAAAATTGCCTATTATATGGAAATGTACGATTTTGCGCCGTCGTTCATTGTCGATGTCTCCGACAGCTTTGCCGACAAGCTCAAAGCCATCCGCGCCTACGAATCGCAGTTCCACACACCCGGACGACAGGACAATGAAAAAGACGCCACTTTTATCAGCGCCCCGGAATTTATGCAATCCATTGTTGCGCGGGGACAGTACTGGGGCAACAAAATCGGTGCGCAGTATGGCGAACCGTTTCTGGTCCGCGAAGCCATGAAGCTGGACGACCCGGTGGCGCATTTCAGCGATTACAAATTTGCGGGATTGCAATAAATCCAAAAAACAGGTAGAGTGGTATTCTATCCCACCATTTTAAACCATGATCAAACCGGGGTTTTTTCGCAGGGTTCGGGCTTGCCCCGCCAACATGCACGAGTGGAGTACACCTGGGAGGAAAACCCGCTAAAACCAATATTTCTATGAATTGGTAAAATCTTTGTAATTAAAGATTGTGCGGTGAAGTGGACTCCACTTTAGCAGAACAAAAAAAGCCCGTATTGAACCACAGCATAACTTTCGCTGCGAATTCAATACTGGCTTTAAATTCAACTGTCCGGCTATCCCGGTCTTGGATTCAAACTGCCTCTATTCTATGTACAAAGAACTATTTTACTTTTTCATTTACTACTTTCTCGGTTATTGTTTTTTCGATCATCGTAATACCACCGGTCAATGTTTCAATACGAATGACAATCGTCCCAGTTAACTTTCGTTTCAACTGTTCGTTGATAATATCATGTATTTTTTGCGCCGGGTCATTCATCAATCAATTGATAACTCCATTAGTACAGTATTAATATCTGTAATTATAAGTATTTTGTCATTAGTCTTACTGCACTTTTGTGTATAAAAAAATATTTATAATATTTACCTTTAAATTAAAATATTTCTTGCTTTTTTAAAAAATAATTATATAATTATAAAGATCAGAAACGTATCAAGGCGATGATCTTGGGGTAGATTAACTATTTATGTGTTTATCTTTTTTTAGTTCTTGCTTTATATTAATTATTGCTCAAAAGCATAAACCCTTTTAAAAATTTTAAAAGAAAAGGAGGATTTAAGCAATTTATAGAACAAGGCAACTGAAGTTCTTTTTGTATTTTTTCATATCATATATCATTTTAGTTTTTATAATTTGTGATGAAAAATATTGAACTCAAATATTAAATTCAAATATTATATTTGAGTAAACTATAAGTAATTTAACATCAAGAATTAAAAAAATGAAAAAAATAATTTTTATATTTAGTACGTTAATTTTTTTATCTGGATGCACAACACAGACCCTTACTAAGCAAAACATGTACAATGAATTACGTAATTACGAAACAAACAAATTGATTGGTCCGAAAAAAAAATTAGCAATAACATCATTTACTAATGAAACTAGATTTGGAAAAAGAAGACTAGGACAAAATGCAAGTAATATTTTAGCAACCGAATTAGATAAAACGAATCGTTTTGTCCTTTTAGAAAGAGATAAAATTGAAGATTTAATGTCACAAATTGCATTATCACAATCAGGTTTAACATTAGGAAATTTGCAAAATACAAAATTTTTAGACGCTGATTTCATCATAACAGGAGCAGTTACAAAATATTCTGTATCAACTCAGGGGAATAAAAACGTTTTTACTCAAAGTAAGACACAAATTGCAACTGTAGCTGTCGATGTTAGAATAATAGATGCAAAAACAGGTAAAATTATTTTATCAGAATCAGGGGAAGGGGAAGCAACAAAAGAGTATTCTCAAGTTTTAGGTATGGGAGCAAGTGGTGGTTATGATGAATCTCTAGAAGCAAATGCATTTCGTGCATCTATAATAAAGTTAATGGAAAATATCATTAAAATCTTAGAAAGTAGAGAATGGTCTTGTAATGTAGTAAAAATTTTAGGAAATAAATTATATCTAGATGCTGGGGGAAAAAGCAATCTTAAAATCGGGACAAGGCTCAAAATATATAAATTAGGTGATACCATAACAGACCTAAGTGGAATGATAATTGGTAATGAAGAAAATTTTATTGGAGAAATAATAGTCAATAATCATTTTGGCGAAAATGGAAGTGTAGCATATTTTAAAGGAAAAGAACTATTGGTTCTTCCTCTCATATGTCATATGCCTTAATAACTAATTTAAAAATTAGAATTTGGAAAAACTGCAAATAAAAAATTCTATCATTGTTCTCAGCATAAATGCTTTCTTGTCACTTTATATAGGATGTACAACATCATCTTTTAACTGGGAACAAGCTGAAAACAGAAGGAAATTTGATGGTGAAGTTTTTTTATCAAAATATTCTGACTATCCAGAAGTTGGAAATAATAAATTTGAATATAATCAAGGTGTTATATATGTTTATCCTAAAAGTGAAATGCCTGAAAGTATTCTCTGTATTATTATTGATTCTAATAAAAATATATGTTATAAAGATGAAACTATATTAAAAGTTGGATTAATTTATCAATATTATATTCCAAAAATGTATCTTCCAATTGGGAAATATACTATTGGTATAAAATTTAAAACATCTAATAAAGCTTTTGTAAAAAAGTTTGAGATTTTAACTGAAAGTATCACCGCTAAATATAAACGTATCTGTCCCCAAAAAATAGCTATACTTCCTGCAATTAATTACTCAACTGATGTTGAAGGTGCAATTGTATTTAGAAATTTACTTTATTTGCAATTGCAAAATAGTAAAAAATTTGATCTACTTAATATTGAAAAAGTTGATGAGATATTGAATGAAGAAGGTATAACAGATGGGGGGCAACTAAATATGATAGAAAATACTAATCTTTTTAAAATTTTAGAGACAGATGGATTGCTTTTCTTTACAATAAATGAAATGATATTTCGAACATATGGAATTGGCTCAGATAAAAAAGTAGACGTAAATTTTAAAATAATCACTCCTGATACAACATATTGGAATACAAATTGGCATATTAATACAGGAGATTCGCCTTTATCAACAATATTAGATGTCGCACTTTTAAGTAGCAATTCAGATGATAGTTTTTTAGAAAAACTTGGAGAAAAATCCTCGGATAATTTAAAAAATCAAATTGCTGAGAAAACAGTAAAAGGTTGGTTGTGTGATCACGAGTTATTATATGAAATGAATCAAGTTATTGTTGCATTTATTAATGGCCTTCCACAATTTTAAAAGTTGAAAAAATAATTACGAGGTTTAAAATTAATGTTACACAACATTTAAAGACTTTGTATTTTTTTAAATAATAATTTTTTGTATACAAAATTAATTGTGGGAAAGTGAATTCAAATACAATTTTGGGAGGTGTTATGAAAAGGTTATTATCAATATTTGTAATATGTTCCCTTATATTTTGTGGCCAAAATATAATCGAAAAAGTTGAAAAGTTTAAATCACTTGGCATGTATAATGAAGCAATTGATTTATTAAAGTCAGAAATAGTAAAAAATCCTCAAAATGGAGAATTACATTATCAATTAGGTATTGTGTACTTGGATATGGAAGAAGAAAATTTAGCGAATACTTCCTTTGAGCGGTCAATTGAAATTGACAAAAAATATAAAAATAAATTAAGCAATGAATTTTTTAATCGTGCAATGAATTATTACAATAAAGGGATATTTCCTCAAGCAGGAAAATTGTTTGAAAGTGCAATATCTTATGATTCCACTATTACAAAAAAAATATTTAATGAATGCTATTCTTTAGCAAAAAAATATCTCATAGAAAACAATTATCAAATCAATAACCAAGTTGCTGAATACTTTTATTTTACTCTTTATTTTTGTGATAAAAATGAGGACAAAAACATTTATATTGAATTGAATAGTATCTTGTCGCATGAAAATAATTTACTAAATATATTAAAAATTGATAGTTTAAATATTTATGCTTTATCAAGTTTAATAAATATTAATTGGCGAAATAATGAATATGAAAATGTACAATTATATTTAAAAAAACTTCGGGAAAAAATACCCTTAGAAAAGGAATGGATTTCAGTTCAATCAAATGTAAAATTTTCTGAAAATATAATTTTTACTACCTCTGATTCAGTTATAGCAAAAGCACAAAATAAAAATGATAAAGACCTGATCTTGTATCCCTATCAAATAAGTAATTATAATAGAAAAGATGAAAATAATTATATCCTTGATTATTCTGGGAATGTTTATGAAACCAAAAAAGGGTGGATAAATTGGATAATTAAAACTCCTGAATTAAGTAATACTGTTAGTATAGAATATTATCAAGATGGTTTAAATTTATTACCAGATTACTTAAAAACAAACCAATATAAAAATAAAATTGCACGTTACAATCATATGAATATTAATTTATTTTCCAAATTACCTGAAAAAATTAATATTAAAAAACGGGATGCAGAAGAATATATTGGTTATGAATTGATATCAACAGATTATATTAAAGATAAAAAAATTACAAGTTTTACTGGTAATATTAAAAGCATAAATCCAAATTATATTAAAACTGTTTCTTGGGACCCCGATAACCCTCCTTGGCTTCCAATTATAGAATTTCACGAAGTCACATATGAATGTTGTCCCAAGTGGGTAGAATCTGTTTTTTATATTCCAAAGAATAAAGTTTGTAAAGGAGTTGGTAATATTGATTGGGATAGAATTACATTTGTGAGTCAGCTGACACCATATTCAGATAATATAAAGGATAAAATATTGAATAATAATATAACGAAAAATTTAACTACTACAGAGCTAAGTATCGCTTTAGGTGCAAGAATTAATGATTTTAAAAGTACGAATGAAACATATAAAGATAATATATTTCAAAGTTTAATAACATATAATAATATGGAATTTAATTTTGAAAATGGATTACTTAAAAATTGGAAAACCATAAATTAATTACCTAAATTTTAGTATTATGTTTTAATATTATATATTTTATCTCACCCTACTCCGCACACCACTGTCGCCATTGCCGTTTTCACCCTGGGCGGTAATCCCTGAAAATCTGGTGTGCCAATAAACTCCGGGAACTGCTGTACAATCTGGGCGGCCACCGTGAATAACTGTTCCTCTACCGGCGTGCCGCCGTTGGTTTCAGCATTGGCGGACAGATCACCTGCAATCTGTTGGAATTGTTCAAAAGCGCTTAATCTGGCCTGTTCCAATGTTTCCGCCTCGATTTTCTTTTTTACCCATTCTTTGGCCCTGTCCTTATCTTGAAGAGTGTGAGCGGTATCTATTAACTGTTCACCACTCATCTGTGCTTTGTCAAATAGAATATTTGCTTCCTCCCACTCACTGTAATTATCGAAAGGCATCATTGTCATTGCAGAAACATTGATGGTTATTTGTACATCATGAATTCCCTGGGATAAAAGTAAGAGTATGACAAGGCGTTCTGATTTTCTTCACCCATTTCTGTCTGCAATATCACATCCGGGTAATAGGTCTTGATGATAAAATCCAGTGTTCATAGAGTTTCCGGCACAGTTCCACAATATCATTGATCTTGGGCTGCATCCGTCCGGTTGCCTGGGCAATCAGGGTTTTTACGGCAAACACACCTTTCCTAAAACGACCGGTCTAGTAGCTCCGGTGGCGGAAGGCATATTTCCGGGGCGCTGGTGGATCGTTTCATTGGCGAGGACGGCGAAACAGACCGCTTCCTTGGCGTCCGCAGGGACGCCATGTTGATCACTTGTGGATAACCGGGTTGCGGGCAGTAAATCCTGTAAATGGCGCAGAATCATAAAGTTGTTAACACCGCCGCCGCTGACTATGATTTCATCAACAGGCTGTGGATAAAATGTTTGCAGGGCTGTGGATATTGTTTTGACAGTGAAAAATGTCATTGTCGCCAGTAAATCCAGGGGAGACAAGTTATCCACACGAGCTAACTCTATGATTTTTTGAAAGTAAGCGATGCCATACCGTTCCCGTCCGGTGGATTTGGGCGGCGGCGATAACAGGTACTCGTCCTGTAATAACTGATTTACCAAAGTGTAATTGACCTTGCCGGAAGCGGCCAGGTCGCCATGCTGGTCATAATCCCGCGCAAAAAAGGTTTTGCACAAGTTATCCACAATCATGTTTCCCGGGCCGCTATCAAAGGCAATGACCTGCTCCGGTGTACAATTTTTGGGAAGAATGGTTACATTGGCGATGCCGCCGATGTTGAGCAGAACCCGGTTGCTGTTTTCAGAGTGAAACAGCAGGTAATCGAACAACGGCACCAGCGGCGCGCCTTCACCGCCGGCGGCTATATCCGCGGGACGAAAGTCCGCCACAGTGATAACCCCGGTACGTTGCGCAATCACCGCCGGTTCGCCAATTTGCAAAGTTGCCGATACTAAACAATCTAAAAAATGCTCCGGTTTTGGCAGGTGACGGATCGTCTGCCCATGCGAGCCGATCAGATCAATTTCGGATAATTGAAACCCCGATTTCCGAATCAACATTAATGCGGCGTCCGCAAACAAATGACCGAGGAATACATTGAAGCGGGCAAATTCATCGAGGGAAACCATATCCGCCACGGCAAATTTCAATATCATTTCCTTTTGTTGCGGAGTATAAGGAAAACAATTAAATGCCAGTAATTCCAACCGGGTTTCCGTACCGCAATCGCGGATTTTTACCAGGGCGGCGTCGATACCGTCCGCCGAAGTGCCGGACATGAGACCAACAACCAGTTTGGCCGGTTTTTCACATAAGGAAAGAATATTCATGATCTTTTCATGCTCACGTTAGGTTGCTCACTATTCCGGCATATTGTCATACACCGAATCCTTACCGTTATTATACGAGGCGGAGAAACGGAATTTCGCCTGGTTTCTGATCTTGTTCAGGTAAGGATAAGCCGGAACCACAAAAACAATACTGTCGTTACTTTGAAATGCTTCAATCTGCAAATCGACAGTTTCGCCGCCGGAGCCGGACAGCTTCCAGAAACTGGCTTGCGCCTGGTCAAGAAGAACGGTGGTAACGGGTTTGGCGCCGGGGAACTTGAAACTGCATAAACTGACGCTGTAATCTTCTCGGCCATTGCCGTCAATATCCAGATACACCGCCCATTCATATTCCATAGCATTTTCTTCCAGAGCCGGACTATTAAATGAGAATTTAAAAGGGAGTTCCATACATTCGAGGATAAAGATGATGTTTTGCTCTTTTTTGGTAATCGATCCGGCAAGGATATCGACAAATTTATATTTCACATCTCCCATGGTGTCATTTAGGACAGCGATACGTTCGCCGCCCTGATAATCATCGCCAGGAACTTTAGGTATTCTGAGTTCTCCCGGCTCCGGCTCGGTAACCACAACCGGCGGATTATCCTCTACAGGTTCATCTTTTACCGGCTCGGTGGGAGGTGGTAGAGGAACATCTTTTACTTCTTTAAGGCTGGCGTAAATACTCTCCGGATTCCAGTCCTTGACCAGGTTTTTGATTTCCGCATGCAAGGTTTGATAAACCGGCTTTTTCATTTCGTTATTTAACAGGTTATACACATCCATAAAAGTACCGTGCCCGACGTTGCTGCCGCCCTTGTCGATAAACAGCATGTCTTCTTTTTCCTCAACCTTCCAGCCATAGCCGCGCAGTTTGGAAAAGATCTCTTGTTTTTTCATCGTATAGGTCGCATAAAAGTTTGCGACGTTTTGTTCGATTCTAACATAGGCCAGCAAAAAATTCTTGTTGTTCATCAGTCCCTTGTAAATATCGGGTTGGTTCTGCCGGGCGAAGAGCAGGTATTTCAGAAAATAGAGTTTGAACTCCATGCAGCCGTACAGGGTGCCGTTGATATTTTGGAAATATTGCGGCCAATCCGCCGCTTGCCCCTTTGGTTCATACCAGGAAAGCAGATCATACGATGCCCGCGTGCCCTGGTAATAGGCATTCATTTCGTCCAGCAGCCCGTAAATGCCGCTGCCCTGGGTGCTTTGCACATCGTCATTATTATCCACATAATCAAAACGCAGGGTGCGCAATTCTTTGGGAAACGTATTGACCATTTCCCGGGAAGGGAAGGTCGTGGTTTTTTTTACCAGAATATATTGCCGGTCATTTAAATAATAGTATTCATATCCCCAATAGTCGCTTTGGTCGCCGCCCAGCTTTTCCTGCAAAAAAACCGGCCCGTACATGCCGTTCAGGCCGTGCAGCTCTTCATGCACCACGGTATTTAAAGAATTCAGTACGCTTACTTCATCTTCACCATCGGAAATAAAATTTGTAAAATCATTGCCCTCCATAAATGATAATTTTTCATACGAGGTATGCACAATAAACGCGCCGTCGGGACAATGAGCGTCCAGCAGGGCAAAAGCGGTTTTACGTAATTTTTCCTTGTTGGCAGCAATAATTAATGTCGTTGGCAACAGGATCAACAAGGTCAAGAGTACGATTTTTCGGGGCATAGTAAACTCCTTGATAACCGGGTGTGGAATTCTCTATTATTTGTTCTATTTATCATTACTTCATAACAGTCACGAATTATTGATGTACCAGTCCTCTTTGGGCGGATTGAAATAACCAAAGCGCAGCCACGGCGTTTTTTCACGTATCGCCTTTTGCCATTGCAGTATACCGATAGCGCGCAGCGGCCTGTTTGTCAAGCCCAGTTCTTCGCTGTACAATTCGGGATCGATATTGAGATTGCGCATCTGAATATAATCCACGGTATGCTCGGCCACTATTTTTACCAGGGCCTGCATTTCATCCGTATCGTCGGTGAGACCGGGAAAGATAAAGTAATTCAGGGAAATCCATTTGTGATGACGGCGCATGACGCGCATGGTCTCCTGCACATCGGCAAAGGTAAAATCGCGCGGCCGGTAATAAGCGGCGTACAAATCCGGCTGAGCGCTGTTCATGCTGACGCGAATGCTGTCCAGTCCCGCCCGGCATAATTTTTCTACAACATGGGGATAACAGGCGTTGGTATTGAGATTGATGGTGCCGCGGTCGGTGCGGTGGCGGATTTCGCGGATAGCGGCTTCCAGCAGTTCGCCCTGTAACAGCGGTTCGCCTTCGCAACCCTGGCCAAAGCTAATGACCGCGCGCGGCGCTTGTTCCAGGTGCGGCACGGTAAACTCGACGATCTCTGCCACGGTAGGAGTAAAGGATAGCCGATCCTGGGTAACCGGGATATCGCTGCCTTCCTGTTTGGAAATACAGCCCACGCAGCGGGCGTTGCACGAGGGACTGGTCGGCACCGGGCATTCCCAGCGGTCTTGCACAAAGTTCTGCGCGGCGGGGCAATGATACAACCGCACGCAATGATTGACCAGGTGATCGACGAGCCGGTTGTTCGGGTATTTTTGCAAAGTCTTTTTCGCCCCGGCCTCGATCTTTTTATCATCGAAATTCACCAGGTCCTGACGAATGTCCCGATCGACGCGCACGGCAGCGACCTGAAAGCCATCGCGTTTCCAGCCAACCGGCGTATAGGCAAACAACGGCAGTTTGATCGCCGGGTTCTGGGTATGATAGGCCGCCCGGTAGAGCTGGGTATAGGCAGGGGCCAGAAATGCGGCCACAGCCAGCAAAGGAATACCCCGGTATTGTTCCACCACCTCGAAACGATTGCTGCGGTGGTTGAATCCCACCGGTTTGCGGCCGGGCAGTTCCATCAGCACCGAGCCGTGCGGCATGGGGATCAGTTCTTCTTCATGCGGTGTAAACCGTTCATTGATGCGCATGGCAGCCATTTCGAAACCGGGGATTTCGAATACCTGGCCATGGCCGTCACTGGCGACCAGCAGGGGACTCTTTTTAACAGGATTTTGGGTCATAGTCAATTCAATTTTAACAGGTAAGAATATACAAAACAGCAGGCAACAAAGCAACGCCATTTGCAGAGGAAAGGGGGGATTTATATTAACAAAATCGCCAGATAATTATCGAATTAATTTTCCAGAAGAATAGTGTAGACCAGGTGGATAAAATAGTCAGCTATTCAATCCATGTAGTCCACTTACTGTCCATATATATTTACTCTGTAATGAGAATACAATAGTTATAAAGAAAAAGAAATTGAACCCGCCGATAATACCTGGAACGCAGAGAAAAAGAGTAAGAGTTATACTGCCAAATCAAAAGGCAAATCGCTGATATCGCGCAGCCGCCGGCCTTCGACCAGGGTTTTATACATGTCAAGCTGACTCTCGTCATTGATAGTAGTGATAGCATTTTTCAACTCATTCAGAGCAAAATGGTAAACACAATCAAGTTCTCCGGTTTCAAAAGCAAGGGAGGCAATTTTTAACAAATTCGTTTCGGCGGTTACACCTGCTATCTGTGGCGCTTTGCCTTTGCGTTTATTGATCAAAGATATTGCATCGAATTTAATCCTTTGCGCTTGATTTAATCCAAGGGTCCAGGGACAAAAAATTGCGGCAAACAGTATTGGTTTTGGGGATGGGTTATTGGCTTGACGTAACGGAGTTCGTTTACCCCTGTTGATTCCTGTGGAAAGGATTTCCCTATACTTATTAATCTCATTGTCTGTTAAAGGTTCTCTGCCGATAAGAATATCCGGTTTAGGGATATAAGCCTGTCCGATGGTTGTAGCCAGTTCTTTATGTTCTTTTAAAAAGGAATCCATTTCAGCAAAATCCTTGTATTGCTCAAATTGAGATATTTCAGTTTTGAGATAATAACGCCAATTGCCGGGACGGAGATGATTCAACAGGTTAAAGCATTTTTCAATGAAATCCTTTGTTAAAATTGCAAACAGATCATCGGAGTTTTGAACTGAAATTGTAGCATATTGTGGAGGGCCAAGCTGTGCATAGATTTCTTTGGCAATACTGACACTGATTCTGCTATCACCATCAGCATTATTAGGATAATCTCCCTTTTGTTGATTTTTATTCATTCGTAACAGATCACGACAAATAGCATCATGGTATTCTTTACGCAAGTCATCTAAAGTCATTTTTGATTCCCCTTATTCAAATTTAACCGGTTAAAAAACCAATTGCATACTCTATTCATGCACTGTTCAAGTTGCAAAAAGAAAAAGATTCAAATACAACAACAAAGAAATTTTGCCGGAAAAGAATGAAAATTATGGGTGGCATAGCTGCTGGACTGGTTATGAAAATCAAGGTCGCTTTGCAACAAAGTAGTTAGCTTTTCTTTATATGTCTGTCCTGCCCTGGTTTTTCCCAATGGATATGCCAGGGAGAGTTGTTCTTTAATTTTCATTGTTCTCTTTTAAAAATAGTGCTTTTGGTAAATATAATAAAAAAAAACATAAAGTAAATTTTTTTGTTTTAGTGTCTTGACCTTCATTCCAATTCCGACCAGGGACGGATGGTGACAAAAGCGTCAAGATCTTTATTAATCCAATATTGCGGATCACAAAGACGATCTTTGGTACCAATTAATATATAATGCTCTTGATCATAATTTAATATTCCATATCCTTCAAAATACCAAGCTGTCTCACCAATATTAATATCTTTAAGAACATTGCCTTCAGAATCGATATGAACAATCCAGGGGTGACTAGGATAAAAACCATACACATTATCATCACTATTGAACCCGACGCCATAGAATGTTCCGTCATCGCGCAGGTAACCTGAAGAGCCATGACCGCTTAATCTTTTTTCCCACAGAACATTGACTTGATTATCTATTTTAATGTAACTCATATAACTACTACCTTCATAGAATGCACCGCCAACTATCAAATAACCATTTTGATCTATTGTATTATACATATTTCCTCCGGATCGCCAAGCAAATGATTCAGATTCCTTCAATATACTACCCTCGTCATCAATTTTTAAAAATTTTAAGGAAGACGAATTCCAGACAAACTTTGATACTGATACAACATATCCGCCATCATTGGCGTTAATTATTTTTGAGCCTTTTTGAGTTGTGGATAATCTTCTTTTCCATTGTTGATTTCCATTTGAATCAAGTTTAAGCAATTGGCAGGTATAACTTATTACATAATAGTCACCATCATTGGTTTGTAAAATATCCATACCAGCGTCAGGAACATCATTGACAGTTTTTTCCCATTCAGTATTGCCGGCGGCGTCGGTTTTTAGAACCAGCACATCCTCTCCCGCCGAACCCGTAAAAACAAAACCGCCATCCGCAGTATGAATCACGCTGTTAAAGGCTGATTCCTTATCCAAAACTTTATTCCATTGTACTTGCATTGTCGCATCGAGTTTTATGCACCATGCGTTGTTAATACCTGAAGAGGGAGTAGTATAACCCGCAATAATAATTCCGCCATCTGTAGTCGATTTAAAATCAGTGATATTATCACTGCTGTTTTCATTGCCAAAGAAGATGAGCGGCGGTTCGGGGTCTTTTGTTGTCGCGGTTAGAACATTACTCCCCCCGATCTTGCCCTGGGCAGTAAAAGTATACAGGCGATAATAATAAGTAGTGGCGCTTTGCAGGGTCGTGTCCTGAAACGTGGTATCGGTGAGGGCAGTGCCGGTGTAGACCAGGTCGCCGCTTTCATCGCTAATTGTGTCGCTGTTATGGCGATAGAGGCGATAGCTTTTGAAATCCGTCGCATCGGTTACATTCCAACGCAGGGAAACGCTGTTTTGCCGGTTTTCCGCCACCTGGTAAAGCCGGGGCGCGAGCGGCAGGTAAAGAGTATCGAGGGCGAGATCGCCTTTTATGGTTACAGTACGGGTTACCTGCAAAAACGCGTTATCGTTAAAGGTTTTATCTATCTGCAGGGTATAATTCCCTTGCGGCAGATCGCGCATCACAAATGTGCCGCTGTCCGTTGACGTAGCGGTGAATTTGGCATTTTCGGCAAGAGATACCTGCGCTCCGGGCAGGGGATTATGGTTGTAGAACAGAATCCCGGAAAGCTCAAAAGCGCCATTACCTTTCATCGGATCATTAATATGTTTATGGCACCCGACGCAAATCAGGACCAGGATAATAACAATTAATAACCGGACAGTGTTTTTCATGGTTCCCTCATATTAATATAAAAAGTTCATTCCAACTCCGACCAGGGACGGATGGTGACAAAAGCGTCAAGATCTTTATTAATCCAATATTGCGGATCACAAAGACGATCTTTAGTACCAATTAATAAATAATGGTCATGGTCATAATTTACTATTCCATATCCATAAAAATACATAACACTTTTTCCTAATTTAATATCTTTAAGAATTGCGCCTTCAGAATTGATATGGATAATACAGGGTTGACTAGGATCATCATAAATATTAGAAGAACCAGTATTATAACCAACTCCGTAAAAAGTACCATCATCGCGCAGGTAACCTGAAGACCCATGACCGCTTAATCTTTTTTCCCACAGAACATTGACTTGATTATCTATTTTAATGTAACTCATATAACTACTACCTTCATAGAATGCACCGCCAACTATCAAATAACCATTTTGATCTTTAGTATTATAAATTTTTCCTCCGGATCGCCAAGCAATTGATTCAGATTCCTTTAATATACTACCCTCGTCATCAATTTTAAAAAATTTTAAGGAAGACGAATTCCAGACAAAATTTGATACTGATACTATATATCCTCCATCATTGGCTTTAATTATTTTTGAGCCTTTTTGCGTTGTGGATAATCTTTTTTCCCATTGTTGATTTCCATTTGAATCAAGTTTTAGCAATCGGCACGTATAACTTATTACATAATAATCACCATTCTGGGTTTGTAACACATCCATACCAGGACCGGAAATATCTTTGAAAGTTTGTTCCCATTCAGTCTCACCGCTGGTATTTATTTTCATGACTAGTAGATATCCCTTAAATGAACCGGTAAGTACAAAACATCCATCTAAAGTTTGAATGACACTTTTTAATTCATATTTATCTATTATTTTTTCCCATTGCACCTTCATGGTATGATCAAGTTTAACTAACCAGCCTTTTTGATTGTTATTCGAATCGGTAGTATACCCGACCACTACAATACCGCCATCCAGTGTAGGTATAAAATCGTTAATATAATCATCGCTGTTTTCATTGCCAAAGAAGATGAGCGGCGGTTCAGGTTCCTTTGTTGTTGCGCTCAAAACATTACTGCCGCCGATCTTGCCCTGTGAGGTAAAGGTATAAAGGCGATAATAATAGGTGGTGGCGCTTTGCAGGTTGTTATCTGTAAAAGTACAAACATTGATGTTATCACCTGTAAAAATCAATTCACCATTGGCATCGGTAAAATTGTCCTGGGTGTGGCGGTAGAGTTTATATGCAGAAAAATTAGTGGCATCGGTCAGGCTCCAGGAGAGGGTGACAGAACTATCTGTGACTACAGGATTCGGCAGCAGCAGGGATACTATCGGCAAAGCGATAGCGCCCAGGTTCAATTCGTTGTCAAGAACTGCAGCGATAGAATAATCCAGAAAAGAATTATCGGCAAAGGTTTTTTGAATGCGGAGATGATAGTCTCCATTAGCAACAGGTTGGAGTAAAAAACCGCCGTCTGTGGATGAAGTAGCGGAAATATCCGGTAATTCTGTTAGTGTAACCGTTGCCCCGGCCAGGGGGGTATTCTGATATTGCAAAGTACCGCTAATCGCGCCGGTTATATGAATTATCGGGGAAAGGACATTACTGCCGGTGATTTTTCCCTGCTTTGAATAGCAATACAACCGGTAAAAATAATCAGTCCCGGTCACTACAGTATTATCGGTAAACAAAGTATCGGTAATACTATTCGCTGTATAAACAACACTTCCCGTTTCATCACTTACGGTTGCCAATGTATGCCGGTACAACTGATATTTTTGAAAATCCGGACATGTCGTCGGATTCCAAACTAGAGTCACAGAGTTTGTGTTCGTGTTGAGTTGCTTCAGCAGCGGCACATTCGGCAAGGCAATAGCGCCAAGGTTCAATTCGTTATCTAATACCGCCTCGATGGAATAATCCAGAAAAGAGTTGTCGGCAAAGGCTTTTTGAATGCGGAGATGATAAGAACCATTGGGCGCCGGCTGCAAAATAAAAGTACCATCCTCATTTGAAGTCACTGTGAGCGCCGGCAATTCGATAACCGAAATGCTTGCCCCGGCGAGAGGTAAGTTTTGATACAGCAGAGTCCCTGTAAGACGCCCGGTGAACTCATCAAAAGCCCTCAGAACATTACTCCCCCCGATCTTGCCTGGAGTCGTAAATGTATAGAGCCGGTAATAATACGAAGCGCTGCTTTGCAGGGTTGTATCCTGGAAGGTGGTATCGGTAATGGCATTGCCGGTGTAGACCAGGTCGCCGCTTTCATCGCTAATTGTGTTACTGTTATGGCGATAGAGGCGATAGCTTTTGAAATCCGGCGTATCGGTTACATTCCAACGCAGGGAGACGCTGTTTTGCCGGTTTTCCGCGATCTGGAAAAGCCGGGGGATCAGCGGCAGATAAAGAGTATCGAGGGCGAGATCGCCTTTTATGGTTACAGTGCGGGTTACCTGCAAAAACGCGTTATCGTTAAAGGTTTTATCTATTTGCAGGGTATACTTTCCTTGCGGCAGATCGCGCATCACAAATGTACCGCTGTCCGTTGACGTGGCGGTGAATTTGTCATTTTCGGCTATGGAGACCTGCGCTCCGGGCAGGGGATTGTGGTTGTAGAACAGCACCCCGGAAAGGTCAAACGCGCCGTTTCCCGTCACCGGGTCATTGATATGATTATGGCAGCCGGCGCAAAGCAGCACCAGCATAATAACAGTAAATAACCGGACAGTGTTTTTCATGGATACCTCATATTAATAAATTTAAAATTCATTCCAACTCCGACCACGGGCGAATGGTGGCAAAACCATCGATGCTGTTATTAATGGGATTCCCTTTTTCACCTATCAGAATGTAGTGTTCATCGTCATATTTCAGAATACCTTTTCCGATAAAGTAATATCCGGGCGATTTTGGATTATCATAACCTGTCAGTTTAAAATCAGAGATTAAATTTCCATCAGTATCCAAGTGTATAATCCTCGGTATATTTAATTCATTATATATTGGCGGTACTCTATAATTATAATACCCGACTCCCAAACAAGAACCATCAGGCAGTAAATACCCGGAATAGCCTTTGCCTTCAGCATATAATTTTTCCCACTGTTTATTACCCGAATTATCAATTTTGGCGAAATACAATTGAGGAGCAATACCTTGATTATTAAACTCGCCAATCAACATATACCCATTACGGTCCGGAGTTGGATAAATATAACCCTTTGGCCATTCGTGAATGATAAATTTTTGATCTAAAACATTACCTGTTTCATCAATTTTTGTAAAGAATAACTGGTAAGTAAAAATCGAGGTATTTAACAAGACAATAAAACCACCATCATTAGCTGTTATTATTTTTAAGCACCTACTTTTATAATCTTCGTTATACCCCGGTGGGTTAGCAATAAATTTTTGCAAGACTAGATCACCACTATTATTTAAAATTAACATGGTTGCCCTTAACCTAGAACGGTCATAATTTGTTTTTATTTCCGAATAGCCGACCAGGTAATAGTTACCATTATTTATTTGGAGGATATCATTCCCACAATCATGCATTCCAAAATCATAACTTTTTTCCCACTCTGTATTCCCGGCGGCGTCGGTTTTCAGGACCAATAAATCTTCTCCCACCGAACCGGTGAAATTAAAACCGCCGTCTACAGATTGAATGACACTGTTGAAGGCAGATTCTTTATCCAAAAATTTATTCCATTGCACATGCATATTAGCGTCAAGTTTTACATACCAGGCGTTATAGAGACCTCTAGTCGTTCCGGCAATAATTATCCCGCCATCAGAAGTGGCTTTAAAGTCATTGATATAATCATTGCTGTTTTTATTGCCAAAAAAAATAAGCGGCGGTTCAGGTTCCTTTGTGGTCGCGCTTAACACATTACTGCCGCCGCTCTTGCCTGGAGTCGTAAAAGTATACAAGCGATAATAATAAGTAGTGGCGCTTTGCAGGGTCGTATCCTGAAACGTGGTGTCGGTAATGGCATTGCCGGTGTAGATCAGTTCACCAGTTTCATCGGTAATCGTGTCGCTGTTGTGGCGATAGAGGCGATAGCTTTTGAAATCCGGCGCATCGGTTTTATTCCAGCGCAGGGAGACGCTGTTTTGCCGGTTTTCCGCCACCTGGTAAAGCCGGGGCGCGAGCGGCAGATAAAGCGTATCGAGGGCGAGATCGTCTTTTATGGTTATAGTGTGGGTTACCTGCAAAAACGCGTTATCGTTAAAGGTTTTATCTATCTGCAGGGTATAATTCCCTTGCGGCAGATCGTGCATTACAAATGTGCCGCTGTCCGTTGACGTAGCGGTGAATTTGTCATTTTCGGCAATGGATACCTGCGCTCCGACCAGGGGATGGTGGTTGCAGAACAGAATCCCGGAAAGCTCAAAAGCGCCATTACCTTTCATCGGATCATTAATATGTTTATGGCAGCCGGCGCAAAGCAAAAGACTTGTAAAGAAGATGGCTAGCAAAACAGATTTTTTCATGGATACCTCAAAAAATATTGTGCTCCTCGACGAAAAAACCGGCGATAGCTTAAAGTTCCGAATAATATTTCCTGGAATAACGTTGTGAACAACTCTGTACCCCTTACAAATAAAATGCCAAAAGAAATAAGCGCTTAACTATCTAATATTTAAGAGAATACGACATCAAAGAAAAATCAAAAAACCTCACCTGGTACGAATATTTTTCGTATCCGCGCTTTTTTTTCGTACCAGGATTATAAACAGGTAAATACTATGCAAATCAAAAAGGCGATCCGTCAGATCGCCTTTCATTTTCCTATCCCATCACCACCTGCACATCGACGGCGCCGCCGCCCATATCCACCGGAACGGTATTGCCTTTAATTGCGCGGCCGTCGACGGTAATGGACGCCACGCCCTTGCTAACGCCTTTGGGATTGCTGACAGTGATGTTAAAGGTCTTGCCGCGAAATACCCGCGTTACTTTGAACGACTTCCAGCTTTTGGGCACGCAGGGATCGATCACCAGTCCCTTATAATCCGGTCGGACGCCGAGAATATACTGCGAAATGGAGACAAAGCTCCACGACGCCGTACCGGTCAGCCAGGAATTCTTGCCCTCGCCGGGCGTTGCGGCATCGCGGCCGGCGGTCATTTGGCTGTACACATACGGTTCGGCGCGGTAGGTATCGATCTGTGCTTCTTTGGTCGAGGGACAAATACTGCGATAATAAGCCAGCGCCTGGTCGCCGTCGCCCAGCAGGGTTTCGGCGATCTGGATCCAGGTGTTGTTGTGCGTAAAAATACCGGCGTTTTCCTTGTAACCGGGGGGATATGAACTGACTTCGCCCAGTTCCGGGTAATACACCTGGTAGCCCGGCTGCTGCAGGATAATGCCGTTGCCGGTGGCAAGATGTTTTTTCACGCTATCCAGCGCCTGGCGGGCCTTGCCCTCTTTTATGCCGATGCCGCCGAGCACGCCCCAGCCCTGGCTTTCGATAAAGATTTTGCCTTCCTTGCATTCCTTTGAGCCGATCTTGCGGCTTTTAAAATCATAGGCGCGCAGGAACCATTCGCCATCCCAGCCATGCTGCAGAACGGTTTGTTTCATTCCCTCTACTTCTTTAACGATAGTGGCCGCTTTATCCGCCTGGTTTAACTGTTTGTATATTCCAGCCATTTCCATTCCGGCGTTGCAGAACAACCCGGCAATCATCACCGATTCGGCGACGCTGCCGCCAATATCTCCGGCCAGTTGAAAGCTTTCGCCGGGGGTAACCGAGTGGCAGTTCAAATTCAGGCAGTCATTCCAGTCCGCATGACCGATGAGCGGCAGGCCGTGCGGGCCGCGGTTGTTAAGAGTATAATTCAACGAGGTTTCCAGGTGGTGCATTAATGTTGCGCCATCTTTATTGCCCAAATCCGCATAGCCAATCTTTTCATTCAAGATGGTAAAATCACCGGTTTCTTTAAGATAAGACGCTGTAGACAAGATCAGCCACAGTGGATCGTCGTTAAAGCCGCCGCCGACATCACTGTTGCCTTTTTTGGTAAGCGGCTGGTATTGGTGATAGCAGGTGCCGTCCGACAACTGCGTAGCCGCAATATCGAGGATGCGCTGCCGGGCGCGATCGGGGATGATGTGCACAAAGCCGAGAATATCCTGGTTGCTGTCCCGGTAACCCATGCCGCGGCCGATACCGGATTCATAGAAGGATGCGGAGCGGGACATGTTAAAGGTGGTCATGCACTGGTACTGGTTCCAGATGTTCACCATGCGGTTCACATCGCTATCCACTGTTTCCGCCTGGTATTTGGCGAACAGGCCGTTCCAGTATTCATGCAGGGCTTTCAGTTCGGCGTCCACAGCGCCGGGAGCGGCAAACTGGCTGATGACCGCCCAGGCATTTTCCTTGTTGATAACATGGGGAGCGCTATATTTCTTGTCCTGTTCATTTTCCACATAACCCAGTAAAAAATGCAGGCGTTTTTCGCTATTGGGAGAAAGGGTAATATCCACCTGGTGAGCAGCCACCGGCGCCCAGCCGTGCGCTACGCTGCCCGAACATTGACCCTGCTGAATGGCGCGGGGATTATCCAAACCGTTGTGCATGCCGACAAAGGCATCGCGGTTGGTATCGAACCCCGAAGTCGGTACACTGCAGGAATAGAACGCAAAGTGGTTGCGGCGTTCGCGGTATTCGGTTTTATGAAAGATCGTATCTTTTTCTACTTCCACCTCGCCAATGGAAAAATTGCGCTGGAAATTGGTCATGTCATCCCAGGCATCCCACAAGCACCATTCCACAAAACTCCACAGCCGAATGTTTTTGGGCTTGCCGGTGAGGTTTTTAATACGAATATCCATTATTTCAATCGTTTGCATAGATGGAATAAAAAAAACTACCGTCACTTCCAGGCCGTTCTTTACTCCTGTTATGGTGGTATAACCCATGCCGTGCCGGCATTCATAACTGTCCAGCGGGGTTTTGGTGGGCTTCCAGGTGGGATTCCATACAGTATCGCCATCCTTGATATATAGGTAACGACCGTTGCTGTCCAGCGGAATATTATTGTAGCGGTAACGGGTCAGCCTTCTCATGCGGGCGTCTTTATAAAACGTATAGCCCCCGGCGGTATTGGAAATAATGCCGTAAAATTCATTGCTGCCCAGGTAATTGATCCACGGTAACGGGGTGTCCGGCCGGGTTATTACATACTCTCTGTTTGCATCATCAAAATGACCATAACTATTCATTTCATGCTCCCGATTCTATAATTTTTTTCTTCTGTTCCAGCTTCCCAAAGAATAACCATAAACAAACTGGCGGGTGTTTACATAATTCACAAATTACACATAAAAAACAATATAATACTTTTTATTATTCTAATAAAGTCAATTTTTTACAGAGGAGGGTATCATTTGATGATAATGCGATAATGTAAATCCCTGATGGAACCCGGACGCCCCGGTTATCGGTTCCATCCCAGGAGAGAGTGTATAATCCACCCAGCATCTTCTTGTCCGCCAGGGTTTTCACCTGCTGCCCGAGGGTGTTGTATATGATCAGGGAAACCGGGTGCGGCGCTTTGGTTTTTGGAATTTGTACATCGACAAGGGTTTCGGGAACAGCCCGGCCCGGTCGGAACGGATTGGGATAATTTTGCGACAGGCCAAAGCGGTTCTCATCAAACCCGGGCGGCAATGGCCGGGCAGTGATAATCACTTTTTTCAGCAGCCAGTTATCCGGATCGATCACTAGTTGTTGCGGTTTTCCTGTTATCGTTAAAGAAAAAGTCTGTTTTATATCCGAAACCCACAGGGTTTGTGTCAAAGTATCGCCCTGCTCGGTGAGCAAGCCAATGTCGAGCGGAAATTGAAAATACTGCCCGGTTCTTTGTTTTTGGTGAATGTCGACAACAACCCGGTATTCATTGTTGTGGATGAGCGACATATCCCAACCGATATACAATTCCGGGAACCCGGCGTTATAGAGCCATTGCGCAAAGAACCAATCCAGGTCTTGTCCGGAAACCTGTTCGGCCAGCGTCTGGAAATCGGCAATAGTGGCATTGCCAAAGGCATAGCGCCGGGCATAGAGTTGCAGTGTCTGCCAAAATGCCACATCGCCGACCGCGCGGCGCAACATGTGCAACACCCAGCCGCCTTTCTGGTATACTGTTGCGCCCCACAGGTAATCGGGATCGTATATAGGAAAATTGCCATACTGACCGGCTTCATCAAAATATTCAGAGGCCAGAGCCGCCATGTATTCCTGCATATAATCACGGCCATATTTATGCTCAAAATACAGCGCTTCGCAATAGGTGGCAAAACCTTCATTCAACCAAATATCGCGCCAGTCCGCCAGGGTGACCAGGTTGCCCCACCAGTGATGCGCCAGTTCATGGGCTATCACATAATCCCAGGTATGGTCGCCGGTGATCAGCGCCGAGCCATAGGAGGTCATGGTTTGATGCTCCATCGCCCCGCTGGTGATCACTTCCGCCATGCTGTAACGGTCAAACGGGTATGGAGCAAAGGCGTTTTCAAAAAAAGCCAGCATCTCTTTTAAATCTTTCCAATCCTCGCGGGCCTTTTCAAGTTTTTCCGGAGTAACGTAAAAGAACAGCGGGATCGTATCGCCGGTGATGGATATGTATGTGTCGCTCAACACCTCATAATCGCTCACGGCAATTGCCACCAGGTAGGGGGCGATCAGGTGGTCCTCGCGCCAATGCCAGGTTATTGTCCGCCGGGCGGATTGTACTTCTTTGCCAATCAGGCGGCCGTTGCTGTAGGCTTGCAGGGCTTCCGGCGCGGTTATGCGTAAATCCAGGCGGGCTTTATCATCCGGGGTATCGTGCGAAGGGATCCAGTAACGCAGCTTGGAAGGCGGGTAGGTGCGCAGGCCCTCGCCCAGGGTGTAGATCATCTTTTCGGTAAAGAAAAACCCGCCGGTACCGTCATTGGTCGGCTTGCCATGATAAACCAGGCGGACTGTAAACGTATCGGCCAGGGCGCCGGCGTTGATTTCCAGGATTTCCTGGTTGTATTTAAAAGGGGTGATGGAATTATTGATGAATACCGAGTCCACCGTCATTTGGAACAGATCCAGGGTGAATTGAGAAAGCGTTTCGGCAGTCGGGCGGATTTGCAGCCGGGCGTCACCCTGAATGCTTTTTGTCTCCGGGTGAATGCTCACCGCAACATCGTAATGCAAAACGTCGATGGGATTTTCAGCAGAGGCAGCAATTTTTTGATAATTAATATGTCGCGGCGTAGCCGCCGGGTCAAAATCCAGTTTGTCCTGAGCGGCCAGCCAGGCGGGAAAGAGCAACAGGAACAACCAGGCTCCTGTCCGGTTGTTATTTTTCAGCGCCAGTATTTTTATCCTTTAAATACAGCATCACAATAACGCCAATACCAATGATGCCGGACCATAATACCAGCACCACCGGACGAATAACCTTGCTAAAGAACAATTCGTAGGCGAGACCCAAAATTCCAATAACAATATAAATAATGCCGCGGCGTTTAAAGCCGTCTTTGAACCAATTCATTCTATATCCTTTTTATTATTATACTCTGCAAAACCTGTCGGGTTGCGGTTATTTTATTATTCGTTCGCGCCAGCGGGCTAGTATTTCATATACCGCTATACCATACGCGACCGACACATTTAACGATTGTTTAATGCCCAGCATGGGTATTTCCACCGCCATATCCGCACTAGCCACCAGGCGATCCTGAATACCATTATACTCGTTACCGACGATCAGGCATATCGGGAACCGGTAATCGGCCTGGCGATAATCGGCGCTGTTGTCGGTATGCTCCAGGGCAACGATCTGGTAACCGCGCGCTTTCAGATCGGTGATCAGCGGGGCGGCGTCTTTAATATAGCTCCAGGGGACGGAATCTTCAGCGCCGAGGCTGGCCTTGCGGATTTCACTGCGTGGCGGGGTGCCGGAAATTCCGCATAAAAACAAGTATTCGATATGCGCCCCGTCCGAAGTACGAAATATCGCGCCGATATTGTGCAAACTGCGAATGTCATCGGCAATGGCGACGATCGGGTTGCGCGGTTTTGCCAGGCTCGCTTCCGGCGCCGGCCGCGAAGCAACGATTTCATCGTATGTGAGCTTTTTTATATTCATCTACACCTGAAACTAGAATTTATTCACCTAGTATACAAAAATATCGGCACAATATCAATAAATAATCCGGGCGCACCCTGAAAGTCCACACTTGTTCGTAGAAAATTATTTTCCTGTTCGGATGGTCATTTTTTTCTTGCTTGTGTTTGATTTTTTTTTTACTGTTATTAAATATATCATCGTCAATTATTTACCTGGAGATATCGATGCGAGGAAAAACCTGTTTTATTGTACTGACGCTAAGCGCTATTTTATATCAAACCAATTGCAACAAGCCGGAAGAATATATCGGCAAGCCGTTTGCCGATGCAGTTTATACCGGCGGCCCGCAAACCATACCCGGTATCATCCAGTGTGAATATTATGATTTCGGTGGCGAGGGTATTGCCTACCATGATGACGATTTTATTAATTCCGGCAGCGGAGTATTAAACCCTGCGGACGGCTCGTACCTGCATGAATTCAGAAAAGAAGAAAGTGTTGATATTTCGTATACAAAATTTACCGTCGAGCAAACCGATAATAGTCCGTTCAACCTGGTCAATCCGGGTAAAGACCAACATTATGTCGGCTGGACCTCGGCCGGCGAATGGGTGAAATATACTGTTAATGTAACCAGGTCCGGCAAGTATAAAATCGGTTTGCTGTACACTTCACGTTTCGGCGGACAAATTTCTTTTCAGGTCAACGATAAACCCGGAACCGGCCCGATTGAATTACCGCAAACCTATAATCCTGCTGACACCGTGCAATGGCGGCAGTGGCATCACTGGAATTACCTGGGTGATCTGGCGCATATTGAACTGAAAAAGGGTATTCAGGTTATCACTTTATCGATTTTAACCCAAGGGCTCATGAATTTTGAGCATTTTGAGTTTACGCGGCTAGAGTAAGCATTTTCCCCGGCAAGGTAGGTCATGACCCACCGGAAGTATTAATATGCCGGAAAACAAGTAGGGTGGGATTCTATCCCACCATTTTATTAAAAAAGAGGGGTCAAACATGCCCGAATATCGTCGTTTATTCATTCCCGGCGGGACATTCTTTTTTACATTGGTCACGTTTGAACGCATACCCATATTATCATTCAACCGTAGGGGCGAAGCATTCATTGCGATTTTTTTACATAGCGTAGAGACTTGTGTGTAAGAATGCTTCGCCCATATAGAGATAGAACCTGAAAAAATGCAACATCGTTGATGGAAAAGAAAAAATATCATGAAAGGGCGATGCATTCTGGCAAAGATATAAATGTAATTTTTAAATCACCAGGAACGAATGCATCGCCCCTACGAAAACGAAAAAATTTTATATTAACATCATATAAATCAATGAAATGAAATACAATCCTGAACAACATCATCGTCATTCAATTCGATTGCAGGGATACGATTATACCCAACCCGGCGGTTATTTTATTACCCTGGTCACACAAAACCGTGAATGTCTGTTTGGCGATATTGATGATGGTAAAATGGTTTTGAACGGATTTGGAAAAATTATTGATTCTCACTGGCAAAAAATACCAAGCCATTTTAAATACGTGGAATTGGATGTTTTTCAAATTATGCCTAATCATATACACGGAATAATAATAATTACAGAAAATGAGGGAGGGGCGAAGCATTCTGACACACAGATTGCGAATATTTGTATAAAACCTGCACTGAATGCTTCATCCATACAATCGATATCCGTAACGAATACATCGTCCATACAATATCAACAACCACATGGCGCTCAACCGGGTTCATTGGCGGCAATAATACAGAATTTTACATCAGTGACCTCCAGAAAAATAAATCATATTCGCAATACACCGGGACGAAAATTGTGGCAGCGAAATTATTGGGAACATATTATCCGCGATGACAATGATTTAAACCATATACGCGAGTACATTGTAAATAATCCGTTAGGATGGGGGACAGATGAAGAAAATCTATAAAAGGAAATATCATTAAATATCAATCGTAGGGGCGAAGCATTCTTACAAACAAAATGAAAAAATATGCACAAATCCTGCAATGAATGCTTCGCCCATATAGAGATTTAATCTGAAAAAATGCAATGCCTTTGACGGATAAATGAAATTTTATGAATGGGCGATGCATTCTGGAATAGAATTTTTGTAATTTTTAGAATATCTGGAACGAATGCATCGCCCCTACGAAAAACGGAACCAATGAATATATTGACATATTAACCCCCCTAGAATTCATTCACAATCCCCACATGTATTTTGCCGCTGAACAGGCCGTCGCCTTCGCCGCGGCCGAGACCGTAGTCGATGCCCATAATGCCGAGTCCCGTTTCGAGGCGGAAACCGAATCCGTAGCCGATCTTGTAATCTTCCTGCGTGCCGGACTGGGTGACGCTATAGTAATACCCCGTATCCGCAAACACAAACACCCGCGAGCGCCGTCCCAGTATATAACGGTATTCCATGTTGGTCCAGCCAAGACTGCTGCCGCGGAACTGATCCTCGCGGTAGCCGCGCAGGGTGCGCGCTCCGCCCAGCCGGTACAGGTCCGATACCGGGATATACTTTTCGTTGCTGCGAATTTGTCGCCCATGCAAGGACACCGCCAGCACCTGCCGCTTGAACAGCGGCGTGTAAAATTCTATATCGAGGGACAAGCGTTTGTTATCCACTTTTTTACGCAGCTCCAGGTCGGCGATGAGGTCGTCCGGGCCGAGGTTGGTCTTGCGGCCGGACTGGATGCCGGTCTGGTAATAGGCGCCGCTGCGGGGATTGATGTTGTCGTCGCGAGTGTCGTACACAATACCGAACGAGGCGTTGAGGGTGCGGCTTTTCGGTATACCCAGCAGGTAAGTGCCCAGCGAGTCGGGACTGGTTTCGTTGCGGGCAATACCGGCGATGGCGGTGAAATTTTCGTACAACGGCAGCGAAAAATCCATCGCCAGGTCGCGCTGGATGTAAGTGGTATCCTGGATGAGCTGCTCGAATCCGCCGCCGACGGTGAGCGGAATGCCCGCCACCCACGGCTCCTTGTAATAGAATTTCAGGTCCTGGGACTGGCGGTCGCGTTTTTGCCAGTGTACCAGCAGCGAGCGGCCGGTGCCGAGCAGGTTGCCCAGGGAAATGTCGATCAACCCGGTAACATAGCCCTTTTCTTTTTCCGTGGCGGGATTGTAGCCCAGCACGCCGTCGAACTTGCTGGCGTTGCCCTCATTAACGCGGATTATAAGCCCGCCCTCGTTCTTGCTCGCCAGGAACACCTCCGGTTCGTACACCTCGTCGAAAAAGCCCAGTTTCAGCAGTCGCGGGCGGATTTGCGCCACTTTGTTATAATTGTACAGCGCGCCGGTCTTCATACGCAGCTCGCGCAGCAGCACTTTGTCCTGAGTAACCTCGTTACCGCTAAAACGAATTTCCTGAATGATAAGCTGCGGCCCGGTAACGGTGTTCCAGGTCATGCCAAGGGCGGCGTGTTTATCGTCTGTAGTATCCAGCTTAACGGCAGCCAGAGAGAACTTGCCGAACGGGTAGCCCTGTTTTTCCAACTGCGTCAGGGCGTCGTCCAGGTCGGTTTCCAGTTTGGCGGCCTCGAACTTTTTGCCGGGACGGGTATCAAAGCGACTGCTCAGTTCCTGCGCTTTGGCGCTGTCCAGGCCGGAGAGTTCGATCTTGCCGGTAACGATCTCGCCGCCCTCGTGGATATACACATGAACAGTAGCCGCAAGGCTATCCGGGGTTATGGCAAAAGTCAGCGAGTCGATGCGGGTATAAGGCAGCCCGGCGGCGGCGTAACCTTTCAGCAGGTTCATGGCGGCTTTTTGCAGCTCGCCCTGGTTGAACGCCGCTTTCTCGGCAACGCCGAACCATTCGCGCGCCTGTTTAACCGGCACGCGATGTACGCCGTTGAAATCGATCCTGTCGATGCGCGTCGGCGGTTTGGTCTGCGGCGCGGCCAAAGCACACTCGGCGATTAAAAAAAGGATTAAAACGCAGAGACGCTGAGGACGCAGAGGGGCTAATCTCATATTTTTAAGTATTTTTGTTAACATTTTTTGTCATTACTCTAGCAGAAATTATTTCTACTCATTTATTTGTTCTCTGCATCTTTCTAGTCCCGGCATTAAAAAAGAAAAACGCAGAGACGCAGAGAACGCAAAGATAAAACATTTTATTATTGAATACATAAATAATATTTTCTTCATTGTGTAATAACCGGTAGTTTTCTCAAAAAGTTGATCTCGATAATATCATCATTTGTTTGTAATGTAAATTTTATAACATATTATTCTTTTCTCCGCGATCTCTGCGCCTCTGCGTTAAAAAGAACTCTGAACGTAAAGGGATTACATTTTTTTAAAGAGCGATGGGCTGGGTCCCACTACAAAGATAACTTTATAAATAATAATATATTGCAAATTGAAATTGATTTGAAAATAATGATGGGACACCACCCATCCTACAAATTTTATTGCTTATCTTACTCCTTTACAATTCATCATTTATCTCACCGAAACGCCGCGGTCACTTCGGCGCGGCCGGTGTGAATGGTGCGATCGCGCTCCGGTTCGTTGCGGCCGCTATAGGAAAACGTGGCGCGGATGGTTTGCGATACCTTGTAATCAAAACGAATATCCCAGCGCAGCGAATTGCCCAAACTGCGACCGCCGGCCATTTCATAAGGGATCAGTCGTCCTTCCGGTTCGGATTTAACGTTGCTCCATTCCAGTTCGGCGCGCAGCCGCCCTTTTTGTTGCAGCGAGTAATTAACACGCGGCGTCAGCGCCAGGGCGGTCAACCGGGTTGGCTCCTCATAATAGCGATCTTCTTCCAGAGAGTAACGGCCTTCCAGCGCCAGTTCCAGGGACGATGACGGTCGCCAGGACAGATCGGTTTTTGCCTGGTTGGCGACAATATCGCGGTTCTGCCGGCCCTGGTAATCGAAAATACGCTCGGTGCGGGTAGCACCGACCTCGGTTTGCGTACTTACTTTATCCGAAATGCGTAGCGTCAACCGCAGCGAGTTTTCCCGCTCTTTGCGATCCTGGCCGCCTTCCAGGAACTGGTTGTTTTTTTCGGTGAGCGTTTTATTGCGCAGACGCAGTGAAAATGAACGGTTGTTCTCAAACAGGTACAAGTCCTGCCGCTGCTGCATGTTACCAAAAATCGTTGTACCCGGCTGCTGGTATTTGGAGAATTTCAGTAGGTAAATATCCCACACATCCTTGTCCTGCGATTTTTCTTCCACCGCAAAGTACGATTCCAGCGACAACACCCGCGCGGTTTTTTTCCATTTCGGCAGTTTATTGCTTTGGGTGGAAGCCTGCTGCCACAGTCGCGCCGGCTCGAATCGCAGCCGGGCGCTGGATTTCAATTCCACCACCGGCAGAAAATCATCGGTGGTAACAATGCGCATAATATAATCGCCAAGCGGATCGTTCACATATTCGTTCAGCTCTTTATCATAGCGGTAATTGCCTTCGCCGGAACCGACTTTGATGTAGACCCGTTCTTTTCTGGCGGCGGCGGTATTGGAGATCTGGTAATTCACCGTGCCGCTCACCGCCCGTTTCCAGGGAGTGAACTGCATGCGCAGATCCGCCAGGTCGGTGCGCACATTGCTCACATTCGGATCGGTAAAGCTCTTTTCGCGGTGGGTAAATTCCAGTCCCGCAGAAAAGGATTTGATATTTTGCAGAGCAAGTTTATAGTTTTGCGTATTGGCTTGCGATTTTTTGGCAAAGCGGTCATATCCCAGGTAATCGCTGTCGTCGCGGCGCGAGAATTTGGCGGTGGCCGTCAACCGCGAGCCGGGATTGAATTCGATACCGCCGGTTTTGTCGGCAAATTTAAAACCGGTATGCAGCGAATCGGACCAGTTTTCCTTTTTAATTTCATTTTCATATTTAATGAACGGTTTGAACTTCCAAACCGTATAAGCGGCGCTGCCGGTTCCGCGCCACCAGTCGCCATCCTGGTTTTGGGTGTGGTTATCTTTCATGATCCGTTCAATTTTTGCGTTATATTCCGGCAGGTGTTTTCGGGTCATGGCGCTTTGCGCCTGCCAGCGCCGCGAGGAGAAATAATCGCCCTTGCGGATGTTGCCGTATTCGCCGCCCAGGGAGAAATCGCTGAATGGCGACCAGTTGGCCTGTACTTCTTTGGTCACCTCGCCGCGCTTGCCGATAGTTGGCAAGTCCCAGCGGCGATTGTATTCGATCTCGGTGGTGCGGTCGATGTCCTGGAACAGATCGTCGATCTTGCGGTATTTGCCGCCCAGTTCAAGTTTTCCCCAGTTCACGCCCCAAAAGTTGAGCTTCTGCGGTTTAAAAAGCGCCGACCAGTTTTGCGCCACGCCCTGGTTATCGTCGTCGTTTAGCGCGGAATAGGTATTATTATCCAGGCTGCTGAACGCCATTTCGCCGCGCATGGTCAGAAAAGAAAACGGCGCGGCCTGCACGTCAAAATCCGTCAGGTTGTGACTTTTGGCGGCCGGCAGGAGAATGACCGGGTTGTAACGACCGGCCTTTGCGCCGGCATACTCATAAATACCCGAACCCTTGTAGCGGTAATCGCCATCGCCTTCACCGACATCTGAAAAAGACACCTGGTAGTCGCCGGAATCGGTTCCCGCATAAGTATAAATCCCCTGCGTATTTTTGGTGTAGCGGCCATTGCCGGAACCGACATAGGTTTCACCGCTGATAATGGACAGATCGGGATTATCGCCGGCCGCCTGTAATATTGCCAGTTTATCATCGCTCAGGGTAAAATCCAGGGGATTGTTACGGTCATCGGCTTCGCGCAGGAACAGCGCCCCGAATTTGATTTTGCCGTCCAGGAACTGCGCCTTGCCCTCGGCGGAATAGAGGTTGCGGCGGAATTTTTCATCCGAGTATTGAAAGTCCACCACAATACGCGAGTCCGAGGTAATAAGCCGGCTGCGCGAAAAGGTGATCTGCGCCGAGGCATAGTCGATGATATAATCGTTGGTTTCGCCGCGCACCATCTGCTCGCCGTCGATGTACACCCGTTCCGTGCCCGCCAGCACGATAATATCGATCTGCCCCTGGTCGCCTTTGAGCTGGTAGGGGCCCTGATAGCCTTCCTGTCCCGAAAAAGGCAGCGATATATACTTGCCGCGCGACACCGCCCCTGAAACCGTAACCTGGTAATTGTCCGTTTGCGCCACGCCCATGGCGCCCTGCAGTTTACGGCTATAACCGCCGAACTGGGTGCCGGAATAGTTGAGTTGAAAATCGCCCATGGTGGCGGACAAGTTGGGCGCTTTGATCTGCACAAATACTTTGTCGATTTCCTGCAAATTTTGGGTGGTGCCTTCCGGCTGGATCGGCGTGGTCTGGTCGGTCAGCGCGGCGATCACCTCGACGTTTTCCGCTACCTTGCCGCTGACGTTGATGTTGAGACTCGAATTGACCTTGAGTCCCCGGTTGGAGCCGACGGAGACGCCGCGGGTAATACTGCCGCTCTTGGTGAGATTAGCGGCATAATCCTCTTCCTTGCCTGCGGAAGCGGCGTCGATTTTGTGCTGGTCCGACGGGCCATCGGGAGCATTGAGAATTTGCTGGCGAAGCTGGCGGTGATAGTATTCTTTTTGCAGGGGGGTATAGAGCAGCCGGTAACGCACCCGGATTTGCGAATTTTTATCAATCGAATTGCGGAAACGGATTTCACCCCTGATATAATCAAAATCATAAGCCAGCCGGGGGGTATACAGTCCGTTGATAAAAACCGTTTCGGAATTGGAAATGATCAGGCTGTCCGGCAAAAAGTATGGACCTTTACGGTCTTCACCCTGAATGACAATATCCTTGTCGAACAGGCTCATGGCGCCGAAGTTACCTGAGGTTTGCGCCTGAACGGTTACCGAAAGCAACAGCAGGAACAATAAAGGGGTGAAAAAACCGGCATTATGTCGTCTGTTATAAGCCACTAGTTTCCGCCCATGAATCCGGTCAAGGTGTATACTAGAATGAATGTAGAAATAAGAAATCCTTTCCGACCCGATTATTAACGAACTGTAATTTTAAAAACCAGCACGCGATGGTTGCCGGTATCGGCGACATACAAAAGATCATTTTGTATGGCAACATCGCCCGGATTATTGAACGCGCCAAAATCATTCCCGTTCGCACCGAATTGCTGGAAAAAAGCGCCGTTCTTGTCAAAAAACAGCAGTTGATCGGGGCCGCTGTCGGCAACCACCAGCATGTCGTTCAGCCCGGTACACAGGCCGGAGGGAGAGACAAGCACTCCCCGGCCGATCTCTGCCAGGGTATTGCCGAAATAATCATAAACTAGCACGCATTGTTTACCCTGGTCGGAGACGAATACCTGGTCGTTCCTGGAGACGTGGATTTGCGCGGGTTTATCCAGCGCGCCCTGGCCCCAGTCAAAATCGCCAAACGAAAACGCCGGTTCAAAGCGGGCGTTGAGTTTGACAATTTTACTGTTTTCGCTGTCGATAAGGAACAACTCGCCATGAATGCTCATACTCAGGGATATCGGAAAGACGAATTGCAGCTTTTCTTCCAGGGCCGCATTGGCATAAACGGCGGAAATAAAATGCATTTCTTTGTTATAACGAACAATCCGGCTATTATCGCGGTCGGCAATATAAAAATCGAGCATATTACCGGAGCAAATATCCACCGGTTGCTGGAATTGTTCGCTATCCCAGCCAAAACCGCCGGTAATGGCCAGCAGCTTGCCGGTCGAGTCAAATTTTTGCAGGCGATTGTTGCCGGTATCGGCCACATAAATACTGCCGTTGGCATCGGCGGTAATACCGCCGGGCAGCATGAACTGTCCCGGCTGGTCGCCTTTTTCACCTATGGTCATCACCCAGGTTATTTGCAACGGATTTAGGGCTAGTTGCTGACCCAAAGCTGATCCGGATAATAGACAGGCAAACAGCACATAACACGCTAGTGGACTAATTTTATGAAAATTTTTCAACAGTGTAAACTCTCCTATAGCCCCATTTTTTTTACCAATGCAGCATAACCAGGCTGATCCTGCAGGCCGGCCAGGGCTTTGCTGCGCAGTTCATAATCCAGGCGTTCGTTTAACACAATCCGTTCGAGTAGGGCAGGGTCGGCTAACTTGAGCAAAGCCTGTTGTTGAACATGAATATCACGATCATACATGACAATTTCAAACAGGATTTTTTGATCGCTGATCTGCGCCAACGCTTTTTCCCGAACAGTACTCAAATGCGCATCCATGGCGATGCGGGCAATGAATCCCGGATTATCTATTTTTTCCAGCGCTTTCAGGCTGACAAATTCTTCCTTGTCGGTAATTGCAATATCTGTTAAAACAGCTTTGTTTATCAATCTGTTTAATGCCGCTACGCGGATTTGGTTCATTTTATCGGTTTTGGCAATATCGGCAAGCACATTTTGGTCGCTGATCCGTTCCAGGGCCAGCACGCGGATCGACAGATCGTCGGCAAGGCGGGCCAGGGAGATCAATAATTGCTGATCGGTAATCTTGTTGGCGGCCATTTCACGCAATGCCGGATTTTTATCGAATTTTGCGGTCTTGAAAAGCAAGTTCTCGTCCTTAATTTTCATAATCAACGCTTCGCGTACTTGCTCTTCCGGGTTACCCAGCAAGGTTTCGGCTAAAAACGACTGCGAATGAATGTTTTGCACGGCTGATTTTCGCACCAGGGCGCTTTTTTCGCTGCGGACGATCTTTTCAAGAATGAGTTGGTCATGAATTTTCAGCACGGCTGCATGACGCATCATTTCATCATGGTCGTACAATGCCAGCTGCACAATGACTTCAGGGTTACCGATCTTTTCCAGGGCGGCGCGGCGTACATCTCCGCTGTTATCGGAGAGGACTATTTTGTGCAGCAAGTCCTTGTCGTCAATTTTTTTTACCGCCGCCTGGCGTACCCACACTGAAGGATCGTTTTGGCAGCGTTCTGCCAGGAACAGGGGATCGGTAATTTTAACCAGCGCGGCGCGGCGCACCGTGTCGTCCGGGTCATTTTCGGCAAATTCCTGCAAAATCGTCTGTTCGGTTATTTTATCGAGGGCATAAATACGGATTCCCGGATCAGGATGCTTACCGGCGATTTTTGCCAGGGCAAAGTGAACGCTGAGCCGGTCGATGATCTTTTTACAGGTATCCGGATTATTTTCAAATAATGCGAGTTGTACAAGCACATGCGGATCAGTTTCAGCAGCAATTCGCTTGCTTTTCTGCTCAGCTCCGGTCAGCGACCAGCGGAGTTTATCGAACAGGGTCATTTTCATCTGCCTGTGCCTGTAAAAATGTGAAACCCGGGTTAGCGCCGGGAATGATATGGAAAAGGACGATCTATTGAATTACCAGCCATTTAAAACAATAACCGTGTATTTAAGGAGATTTAATACTCAATGGTAAATGCCCGGCAGTTAAAAGCCGGTCTATTTACGCTGATACAAATGCCGCTCGCTGGGGTAAATGGTATGATGGGTTGATCGCATCATATCCACACACCGGCGCCAGCGGTTATAGGCGTCATACAGGGCCAGGTCATTGGCAGCCAGTTCTTTGAGCTGCTCCTGGGTAATGCGCATACCGGTTTGCGATTTCTCGAATTCCAATATTTTATCTAACTGCACCAGTTGCTGTGCGGTTAATGTTCCTTTTATAAACGAGTCATTTTGCGGATTGGTATCATAAATGACCGGACCCGCAGCGGCAGTGATGGCTGCAGGCGACGAGGGTTTCAGGTATTTTTGATAGGCATAGTAGCCGGCAATAACAAGAACGATCAAGATAACAATACGAAAGCTATTTCCTTTTGCGGGTTCTGGCATTTTTTTATCCTTGTTGAAAACAGGTAAAGGGGCAACTCTTTATTTTAAAAACAGTTAAATTTAAATTCAGGTTCGGCAAAAGTCAAGTGAAAAATATAAATATTTTCCTTGCTAGTTTGCCTGCATTAAAGTATTTTATCAGGTATATATGTAATGATAAACCAGCAAGTTACTCTTGTTTTATATAAATGGTTTTGGAAAATAGGAATACCGGGTAATTGTTTTTAGTTAATATAACCGGCAGCGCTGTATCAATTGTTCATACCGTGAACCAGTAAAAGGAACAGCAATGATAAAAACTCGCAAAAATAGTGTGATTTTAATTATAGTAACATTTTTTCTGCTTAGTTTATTGCCTGGCTGCGGTATTAAACTTGTTCCCCGCTACCCTGAAGGGGAATTACCGCCCGAAGATACAGCAGCAATTACGGAACAGGGCGATACTACACCTGGTACAGCAGCGGTAAATACCGGAAAACTGGATAAATTAGTTTATCAGAAATTTCTTGCCGAGATTAAGAGATTTATGGGCGCTCCTTATGTTTGGGGCGGCGCATCCCCGGCGGGAACGGATTGTTCAGGCCTCATTTCCAGCCTGTATAAACGCGCCGCCAATATCGAACTGCCGCACAGCACCCTGCAACAGGCGCAAAAGGGCAAAACGGTTTCACTTAAACAGGTGCGTTTTGCCGACCTGCTGTTCTTTAGCGACGGGCAGACCAAAAAAATCAATCATGTGGGATTTTATATCGCCAAAGGAAAATTTGTGCATGCGTCGGAAAGCCAGGGTGTTATCGTGTCTTCATTAACCGAAGCTCCTTATAAAAGCCAGTACCTGGGCGCAAAGCGTATAATGGAATAACCGGGGCGGGAGTATGGTTACGAATGACTTTGTCTGAAAATATCGTTCCTAAAAAAGGAACAGAACTGGAATTGGAAATTCAGGCGCTCGCCTTTGGCGCCAGGGGTATTGCACGGATCAATGATATGGTCTGTTTTGTGGATGATACCTTACCCGGACAAACGGTACTGGCGCGCATTTCCAGAAAGAAAAAAAAGTATTGTGAAGCCCGGCTGCTGCGTATCCTCAAGCAAAGTGACCAATATATCCCACCTTTATGCCGGCATGTAAACGGCTGCGGCGGCTGTTCCCTGCAGCATTTTAATTATTCCAGCCAGCTTGCCGCCAAGGAGGAACAGGTAAGCGATTTAGTGCAACGAATAGGCGGACTGACAGATTTTACCATGCTGCCGATTTTACCTGCGGAAGAACAATTTCATTACCGCAATAAAATGGAGTTTTCCTTTGCCCCGGAAAGATGGCTGGATGTTGATGAAATAAGCAGTAATGCCGAGTTCAATAAAAACGGCCATTACCTGGGTATGCATGCCAAAGGATTTTTTGAAAAAGTAGTCGATCTGCAGGAATGTTACCTGGCCGACCCTATCGTAGCCGAAATCGTAAAACATATCCGGGAAGTTGCGGCGCAAAGCGGACTGCCCGCTTATGGCAGCCGCGCGCAAAAAGGATTCTGGCGGTTCCTGATCGTCCGTAAATGCCTGAATACCACCGATCTGATGGTCAATGTGGTAACCCGTGAATATAATGAAAAAATTGCCCGCTTGGTCACCAGGGAAATGACCGCCCGTTTCCCGCAAATTACCAGCTTGCTGCTGGGAACGACCACCAGTCTGGGCGGGGTGGCTTTTTGCGAAACCGAAACCCTGCTGTACGGCCGCAGTACCGTTTATGAACAGCTTGGCAAATACCGCTTTGAAATTTCCGCCAACTCTTTTTTCCAAACCAACACCCACCAGGCGGAACGGTTATACGATACGATTATTGAATTTGCCAATTTTTCCAGAAATGAAAATGTATACGATCTCTATTGCGGCGCCGGCACAATTTCCATTTATATCAGCGGCCTGGTGCGCCGGGTGACCGGTTTTGAATCAGTCGAGTCCGCTATTAAAGATGCGAATAACAACTGTGTTTTGAATAATGTGGAAAATTGTCGGTTTATTGCCGGGGATTTAAAGGATTTGATCAGGAATATTCCGGCAGTTCTGGAAAGCTGCGGCGAGCCGGATGTCATGATCATTGACCCGCCGCGCGGCGGCATGCACCCCGATACGGTGCAGGCGGTTCTAAAATTGCTGCCGCAGCGTATTGTGCATGTTTCCTGCAATCCCGCATCCCTGGCGCGCGACCTGGCGATCTTGTGCGAACAGGAATACCGGCTTGTCAAGGTCAAACCCGTGGATATGTTTCCACATACCGCTCATGTTGAAGTGGTTGCCCTGTTGGAGCGCAAGAGCTAGTTATTATCACCCGCCCGGTATGTTGAATTAGTAAGCGATCCGGTTATTTTTTTACAGAAACACAGGCGGTAAAAATTAGGGAATGATAGCACCTAACAAAACTGTTGTATAACGTAATTTTATTGAGAACGGTGATAAAAGATTTTATATTATTTTACTATTCAGGTAGTTATAAAAACCGGATTCCCTCTGCAATTACATGAATGTTTTGTATTTATATATGTTTTATATTATATTTAATCACAGGTAAATTAATTCAATCAATCTTACAGTAATCATTGGGTTAAAAATGAAAACACCTGCATTTTTTAAACAAGGGTTTCTTTGTTTATTTTTTGCCGTGCTCCTTTTTCCTTTCCTCGTCCAGGCGCAATTACAACCGATAGAAGATTTCAGCCTTTTTGCATACGTTGGTGTGCGTGTAGACAAGGGGCCAACAAAAATGGTTGCCGATATGGTGCAAATCCAGGTACACTATCCGGGGTATTACCGGTTATATCCGCGCATGGCGCACGACAGCGGCGATCACCAATTGAACGAAAGTTATTTTTTAACGGTACATCATAGCGACGGCACTGTTTCAACCCCAGAAGATCCGAATGCTGGACCTTACCGTGTAGTTGCCGATTCGGTGGGTATGGATACGGTCTCGGTCTTTGAAAATGCCGGGCTGTTCTATTTCAAGCAAGGGACAAGCACGATTCGTCTGCATCATTATGGAGAAATCTACAAGCAATATCCGCAATTCCTGCATCCGCCAATGGGCGGCACCACCGAGGAAGGCGGCGCGGAAAGCGTTTATATTGACAGCGTGCTGACTGTAATTGCCGAGCCACGGATTGATGGCGCCGTCCAGGTGAATGTGCAGACGGCAAGAATCCGGCTCTATAACGGCGAACTACGCCAGGTTGCTTATCCCGGTGAACAGGTAACAATTACCCTGCGCGCGCAGAACATAAACGAAAACCGGCTGCGCTATGCAGTGTTAAAAGGAGCTCTGCCTGTGGCTCTGCAAAACCGGGTGTTCTCTATTACACCCAAAGCAATGGTAGGTGATACCTTGTTGTGGGATGTGCCGGACCTGGAGCCGCAGAACACCTTTACTGTAACGATCACCGGCCGCCTGGCTGCAACCATGCCGGACGGCTATACCTTGCTGGAATGCCCCGCGATGCTGGACGCCCCTAATGATATTAATCTTGTAAATAATACGGCAATCGGACAATTCTGGTCCCTGACCGACAACGGCGGGCCGCACCAGGAAAAAGCCGATCTTGCCCTCCGCATCGAGTCGGTCACTGATTCCGTTGATATTTCCGCCGAGGGATCTTTAAACATCGCCAGGGAAAATGAAGATATTCAATATACCCTGCGCATTACTAACGTCTCCCCCGATACGGCAAAAATAGTAAAAATTTCCAGCAAACTCTCCCCGCTGGTTAATTATAAAAATGCAGTCGTAACCCCCAATTGGCATAATGCCGATTCCCTGGTGTGGAATTTTCCGTTGTTCCTTCCCTATGAAGTAAAGGTCATTCCCTTTACCGCAACAGTCAAAGTTAAATTACCGTTAGCTGAAAACCTGGTAATTACCAAAGGATATGTGACGGCGGTAAACGATACCCTGGCGCTTAACAATACCGATGTGGATACGGTTAAGGCGATCGCCGCCAAGCCTGCTGCCGACCTGGCCCTCACTATGCAGGCGCAAACCGGCAAGACCACGACAATAAATAATACTACAGTTAAAGCAATATATCCCGGTGAAAATTACCCGGTCACATTACAGGTAATCAATAATGGCCCGGAAACTGCCGCCAATGCGGTGTTGTGGAGCCTGAAACCGGATTCAGTCACTTTATCCGGTTTTACCACCCCGCCGACGCGGCAAAATGGTGATACGTTATTCTGGCAGTTTGGCGTTCTGGCGCCGTTAGATAATCGCCAGGTGCAATTCAATGCATACGTCTCTTCTCAGGTTACCGCATACCCCTTTGAGATTCAGCATTTTGCAGTTGTCGCTCATCCTCTCGATGATAATCCGGCCAACAACAGCGCGACAGATCTGGTTTATGTTATTGAAAAGATACTGCCCCCGGCAAAAACTGATGTCGCGGTTACTCTTGCAGCAATAACTGATACGACTGTAATTATTGACAACCGGGAAAGAAACGCGGTCAAACCGGGCGCGGATTACCAATATAGGGTTTCTTTACATAACCAGGGAATTCATCCGGCGCAAACGCTGCGAATTGTGCAAAAATTACCCGCCTATGTGCAATTTAACAGCACTACACTGCAGCCTTTTCAGTGGCAGGGCGACAGTCTGGTGTGGAACCTTGCTGAACTGGCGGCCGGCAATAACGCCACCTGGCTGGTAAATGTTACTCTTGCCAACACTGTTCCCGATGGAATTGACTGGCTGACAGCGACCGTCACAGAAACGGCCGTTAATGATTCTACTAATTATAACAATAGCGACGCCGACACGGTAAAAATAGTACGTAACCCGGTGGGTCCCGGAAAGAAAATGACCGACCTGGCTTTGCAAATGGTTTCGCTGACCGATACCACTGTGATTGATGACGATCGCACCTGGAACGCCGTTAAACCGGGCGGCAATTATCACTATACTATTACCATTGATAATAACGGCCCCAATGCCGCCGATACTATAACTGTAGCGCAAAAGTTGCCGGCCAATGTGAGTTATAAATCCGCCGCAATTACTCCCTATCGTCAGCAGGGTGACAGTCTGTACTGGAATATCCATAACCTGGCGGCAAGCCGGGATACAGCTTGGACAGTAGAGGTTACTTTATCAGGCAACGTTCCCGAGGCAATAACCTGGCTGACAAGTACGGCATTAATGACGGCAAGTAATGATTCAACCACTACCAACAACGCCGATGCCGATACTGTGAAAATAGTACGCAAACCGGTTGGGCCGGCTAAAAAAATGACCGACCTGGCTTTGCAAATGGTTTCGCTGACCGATACAACCGTAACTGACGGTGGTCGTACCTGGAACGCCGTCAAGCCGGGCGGCAATTATCAATACCGCCTGGATATCAGCAATAACGGCCCGAATCCTGCCGATACCATAGAAATCATTCAGCAATTACCGGCGAATGTAACTTTTAAATCCGCCGCAATTACACCATATCGTCAACAGGGTGACAGCCTGTTTTGGCGGATTCGCAACCTGGTTGCAAAGCGCGACACTACCTGGACGGTAAATGTTTTCCTGTCAAACAATGTTCCCGCAGCTATTAACTGGTTAACCGGCAGCGCATTACTTTATGCGGACAATGATTCCACTTTAAACAATAATAGCGACGCCGATACCGTAAAAATAGTGCGTAAACCGGTTGGTCCCGGTGTTAAAATGACCGATTTGGCGTTACAAATGTCATCGTTGACCGACACCACTGTTATTGACGATGAACAGGAATGGAAAGCCGTCAAGCCGGGCAGTGAGTATCGCTATACTATTACTATTAATAATAACGGCCCGAATAGCGCCGATACCATTGAAGTCATTCAAAAACTACCCGCTCATGTGAGTTTCACTTCTGCCGTTATTACCCCCTATCTCCAGCTTGGCGATAGTTTGTTCTGGCGCATCCGCAACCTGCCTTCGGGACAGGATACCACCTGGAGCGTCAATGTCGCGCTCTCCGGCAGCGTGTCGGCAACTGTTGACCGGTTGATCAGCAAAACCCTGATGTATGCGGCCAATGATTCTACGGATAATAACAACTCGGCTGCGGACACTGTCCGGGTAGCGCACAAGCCGGTTGGCCCGGTGGACAAGCACCGGTTCGACGCCTATGTTACGCTTGAGGCTTTGACAGATACAACCCTGGAATTAAGTGAGGCGGTCTATAAAGCCGTGGTTGCCGGAAATTCTTTTCAATACCGGCTCCAGGTCATTAATTCCGGCGCCAAACCGGGCGGCTCTATCTCGTTACGCTCTGTTATTCCCGGAATCCTGGAATTGTCGGATTTTTCCATAACTCCGGTTGCAGATAACGATACCTTGTTCTGGAGCATCGATACCCTGGCCGGCGCAACAACATGGACAGCATTGTTCACCGCCACCGCGCCGCAAACCGCGCCGGAATTTCCCTACCCGGTCAATGCTACGGCGCATATTTCCGCCCCGCGCGATACGGTTGCCGGCAATAATAACGCATCGGCGTTAATCTATATATTACAAAAGCAGGGCGCCGGTGAGCTAGTCGATGTGGTTCCGCAGCAACTGGCCCTGCCGGATTCCTTTGCAGTGAGCGGCGTCGATACATTAAAATTTGCCCGTGAAGGCGAACTTTATCCCCATTATATTATTGCCAAAAATATCGGACAGGTAGCTGCTATCAATGTACAAATAACCAGCAATTTCCCCGATTCCGTTATAATAAGTAATTTCAATGTCCCTCCGGCGGAAACAACAACCGGAGCGGCTACCTGGCGGCTGGATTCTTTACAACCCAATGCACAGGTTGTGTTTGCTTTTGATGTTCAGGTGGCCGCATGGATGCCGGTGGGAACCAATATGTTGATAAACCGTGTAACCATATCCGCAACAAACGAGAATACACCACAACAAAATAATAATCTATCATTGAATACGGTATTCAATTATGTGCCCGAACCGCCGCCATTTACTCCGGAAATCCAGGTTAATCCTGCGGTGATCGATGTTACCGATAGCGCCCAGGTGCGCATTCGCATACCCGTACAGGTAACGGAGTGGGATTTGTGGGTACGCCTGCCAAACGGCCAGGTGGATAGTACCTTTGCCGATCTGTTCATAGACCAAAACCCGTCGCCAACCCCGGATGTCTGGCTCGATATAACAGACTGGTACAACCAGACTAAACTGGTTGGCGCCACTAACGAAGACCTGGTGATCATAGAATTACATGCTGTCAACCGGCGCGGCGCCAGGGGAACAGCGCAGACTCAGTTACTGGTGCGTAGCGGCGATCACATGGTGCTTGACCGGAATGTCTATAAACCGGAACTGGAAGATTATGTTAATATTCGTTTCAAGCTGGGATATCAAAGACTGGCGCGGCTGGATGTGTATGATGTCAGCGGCCGGCATATTACCAAGCTGACCGAAGATGTTTTTAATGGCGGCTGGAATTCCTGGTTATGGGACGGCATGCTGGAAAACGGCGTTCAAGTGGGTAGCGGTGTGTACCTGATCACATTGCAATCCGGTGAGTTTAAGGACTGGAAAAAATTAATAATTGTGAGATAACTATGAAAAGCAAAGAAATACGCTGGTTTATTCTTGTTCTGTTGTTTTTTATAACCGGAAATCTGTACGCTCAGATACGGGCCGGATCGGCTTTTTTAAAGATGCTGCCGGGCGCACGATTACAGTCTATGGCCGCCGCTCACACCGGGGTGATTGACGATCCGCATGCCATTTATGCCAATCCAGCCGCTACCGGATTTTTACGGGAATGGCAATGGGCGGCTTCCTATACTAAATGGATTGCCGATATTTCCAACGCCTCGTTCATATACGGACAAAAAATTCCCACTCCCTGGAGCCGGCAGACACGGCTGGCTCTGGGCCTGCTTTACCAGGGTATGCCGGAATTTGACAGTACCGATGAGGCTATGCCGTCGGCTTCTTATAATGATATGGTGGCGGCAGTCAGCATCGGCCAGCCGTTAACGTTTTTATCAAGAAATATAGCGTTGGGCGCAAATTTTAAATATTTACAAAGTAATCTCGATGAATACAGCGCGTCAACCTGGGTGTTCGATACCGGGCTGTCCTTGCGTACCCCGCGCTTTACCATGGGTAATCCGCTGTTTCCGTATGGTATTGTTTCTATGGGTGTGGCAATTACCCAGCTAGGCAACGACATGCTGTTTAACCAGACCGGAACGCCATTACCGCAAACCATGCGCGCCGGCCTGGCTTTTTACACCGGTTCGCACAAGGGCGTGCAGGTTTTATTAACCGCCGATTACCAGCAGGTTAAAGATGAAAAGGATGTGCTGGGTATCGGCGCCGAAGTTACGCTTAACCGCACTTTATCTATTAATGGCGGTTATAATTTTGATAACGACCTGTTCGAAAAATTATCCATTGGCGCCAGTCTCAGGCTGGACGATGTGAATATTGCTTCGCTGGGAGATGTATTCCCCGGACGCAACAATGCCATGCGCGTCGATCTGGCATCCATGAACGAAGCGGACTTTTTTAACCGCACCTATCGCGGCACAATGAGTCATTATCCCATCGGGCCTGAAAAATTCAAGTTTTTGACCACTGCCGACGTGGATACCTTTTTAACCGATACCGTGCTGGTTAAATGGCAGGGCACGGTCGATCCCGATTTGTTTGATGATGTGGCGTATACCCTGCTCATCGATCAGGATAGCGTAAAAATGGCCCGCATCGACCAGTTATACAGGGACGATCCGGATATGTTGTTGCAGTACATTAATGTTTCCAATTTTCTGGTAAAAACCGCTGTCCAAAAGAACGATTACCTGTTTACCCAGGCTTTTGGCGGTAATTATTATTGGGCGGTGTGCGCTGTCGATCAAGATAACCATGTGCGCATGGCGGAAAAAGATGATAAATATATCGCCCGGTTCTATGTGCCCATGCCGGATATTAATATTGAAAAGATCGAGTTCGATTACAGTCCCTGGATCACGCTGGATGAATATCACGGCGCCCTGCGGGTAACGGTTTCCAATATCGGCGATCGGGTTGCCAGGAATTTTATTGTCAATATTACGGACTCGCTTGGCGTGTTTAAAGAACAACTGGACGAATCATATCAAAATGAACCGTTTACCCGGTTGCTATCCAAAACGACCATCGATTCGCTGGTTCCCGGCAAGCAAAAAACCATCCACCTGGATTGGTACAGCCGCTGGCTGGGTAAACATGAAATTATTGCCTGTGCCGATGTGGAAAACAAACTGGTGGAATGGGACAAGAAAAATAATATCCTGATCCAGGATGAATATACCATACCTAAAGGACAAATATCTACTGCGGATACGGCGCTGGCTCTGATCAATTCTCGGGTAGTTATTACCATGCCGATAGTAACGGAAATTACTTTTGATGTTAATAAAGCGGATGTCGCCCCCGATTATCTGACCTTTTCCAATTTCGATCCGCATCTCAGTATCATAGCCGAACGGTTGGTGCGCTATCCTCAGTATAAAATCCAGTTACAGGGTTATGCCGATACCAATTCGGAAAACGCAACCAAAGAGCTGGCCGATCAACGCGCCCGCGCGGTTCGGGATACGCTGTTAAACCGGGGTGTACGGCCCAACCAGATCAGGATTGCCGCGGGGCAGGTACTGCCGTCACGCCGGGTTCCTTCCAACCCGGAAGACGCGCAATGGATTTTTGAAGAACGCCGTATGGTGCAAATCTCCTCGGATTCGGTCGGCCAGGATCCGTTATTTTTACCGGTTGAACACCGCGACAATGAAACCTTGTTGAAACACATAATTTTTAAAACCGAGTTAAAATATGCCGTTCCTGCTGCCGAGGCTTTTTCTTTGTATTATGGTCGCGGTATTAAAGATACTATTTCGCTTAGCCTGGCCAGTGGCAGCAAGATCAATAAAAATGTCGAATGGCTGCCGGTGAATAAAGAAGACCTGTACTGGGATGAAAAAGAAGCGGAATACCATATCCTCTTTACCGACACATTGGGCCGAACCTTCCGCACCCAACCGAAAAAAGTGTTGATGCATAAACGGGACTTTACCCGTGAACAGCGTATTGCTGTACCGCTTAAATTTGCGCAAACCGATCCGTTGTATGATTTCTACCTGGATAAATTGTTTGAACAGGCCAGCATATTACTGGAAAATCCGGCTATGCGCATTGCCTTTAGCGGCCATGCCTGCGCAACCGGCTCTTCGGCCATCAACGAGCGGCTGTCGGACCGGCGCGCCAACAGCTTTTATGAGATTTTCAAAGAATACCTGAAAAAGAAACATCCGAATTATTATGACAGTATTGTCAGCCGTGTCGACCAGACGCAGGGATTTGGCGAGTATAATCCCCTGCAAATTGAACGATTGACCGGCGAGGTGGTGCTGATCGGCGATAATGAAAAGTCTTCCGGGCGCATTCTCAACCGGCGCATCGAGATTAAAATCTATATGAAGGGTTCGCCCCTTTATTAATTGTGAAAAAGGCTGATGAATATACGCATCAGCCTTTTTTGTTTACCGGGTAGCGGTTAATAGAAACGATATAGCCTCTGCAATTCCTCGCTTTTTTTTATGTCGTTATGTAAACTTCTTGCTTTTCCAGCCTTTAACTTTTATATTTAATGCCTTGAAATTTTTACAACATTACGGAGGACCCTTGAACGAGAAACAAATGTATGCGCTGATTGCGGAAGAACTGAATATTCGTGAACACCAGGTAACCAATACCATAGAATTACTGGACAATGAAAATACAGTCCCGTTTATTGCCCGGTACCGTAAAGAGATGACCGGCAGTTTGGATGAAGAAGTTATAAGAAATATTGAAGAACGCATCCGTTATTTACGCAACCTGCAGGAACGTAAAGAGACCGTTCTAAAAAGCATTGAAGAGCAGGGTAAACTGACCGAGGAACTGGCAGAAAAAATTAACGCCGCCACCATGTTGCAGGAAGTTGAAGACCTGTACCTGCCCTATAAACCGAAACGGCGGACCCGCGCCACCATTGCCAGAGAAAAGGGTTTGGAACCACTGGCCGAATTAATTATGAAACAGGAAACCCTTTCCGGCATTATTGATGAAATAGCCGGACAATTTGTAGATGCTGATAAAGGCGTCAACACGGCTGCCGAAGCTCTAGCCGGGGCGCGGGATATTGTAGCCGAAGTGGTCTCTGAAGATGCGAATATTCGCCAGGTCATTCGCGAAAAAACCTTTGAAAAGGGGCTGTTGATCTCGGCCGCTAAAGACCCGGCAAATATCGGCGAATACCAGGTGTACAAAGAGTTTTCCGAGCCGGTCAAATCCATTCCCGAATACCGGGTGTTGGCCATCAATCGTGGTGAACGGGAAGAATTCCTCAAAGTGGAAATTCAGGCGCCAGAAGCGGAAATGATTTCGGAAATAGAGTCCCGGTATGTCAAAAATCCCAAATGTATTTTTACCGATGATTTGAAAGCGGCGCTGGCCGATTCTTACGGCAGGTTAATTGCGCCGGCAATGGAACGGGAGATCCGCAACACCCTCACCGAAAAAGCGGACGAGCACGCAATTGGCGTATTTGTCCGCAATCTCCGGGCGCTGCTGCTGACCCCGCCGCTGCGTAACAAGAATATTCTGGGCATCGATCCCGGATTCCGCACCGGCTCCAAGGTGGCGGTTATCGACCCCACCGGCAAATACCTGGAAGGTATTACCATTTATCCGCATGCGCCGCAAAATCAGTGGGAAGACGCAAAAAAAACCGTCAAAGCCCTGATCGTTAAATATAATGTTGATATAGTCGCTATCGGCAATGGCACCGCCAGCCGTGAAACGGAAAAAATGACCGCCGAGCTGATCGGTGAACTGGATCGCCAGGTCATGTACACCATAGTGAATGAAGCCGGCGCTTCCGTTTATTCCGCCTCGCCGGTGGCTAAAAAAGAGTTCCCGGAACTGGACGCCTCGATGCGCGGCAACATTTCTATAGCCCGGCGCCTGATGGATCCGTTATCCGAACTGGTGAAAATCGACCCCAAGTCTATCGGCGTTGGTTTGTACCAGCACGATGTGAACCAGACCCGCCTGGCAGAAGCCCTCGATCATGTAGTAGAGTCTGCTGTGAACCTGGTAGGCGTGGACCTGAACACTGCATCGGCGTCGCTGCTGCGCTATGTCTCCGGCGTTAATTCCCGCGTGGCTGAAAATATCATTAAATACCGCGAAGAAAACGGGCGCTTTACAAGCCGCGATGATTTGAAAAATGTCAAGGGCGTGGGTGACAATGTCTTTACCCAGGCGGCCGGTTTTTTACGTATCCCGGAAAGTGATGTTTATTTTGACCGCACCGCCGTACACCCGGAGTCCTACCCGGCCACACAAAAACTGCTCGAAGAACTGGCTCTGAGCGTCGATTCGATCAAAGCCGAAGGCCATTTACTGCGCGCCAAAATCAAAACGACTAAAAAGTCGCTCAATGAACTGGCTCAAGTATGTGGCTGTGGCAAGGAAACGCTTGCGGATATTATTGACTGCCTGGAAAAACCCAACCGCGACCCGCGCGATGAAATGCCCAAACCGATCCTGCGCAGCGATGTACTCAGCATGGAAGACCTGTCTGAAGGCATGGTACTGAAAGGTACAGTGCGCAACGTGGTAGATTTCGGCGCTTTTGTAGATATTGGCGTCAAGCAGGACGGCCTGGTGCACCTGAGCCGTATGGCGAAAAAATTTGTTAAAAATCCGCTCGATATTGTCTCGGTTGGCGATATAGTCGAAGTTAAGGTTGTCAGCATCGACAAGGAACGCGGCCGGATTGCCCTGAGCATGGTGTTGGACTGATATTATGAAAATATGCGTATTTACTACTGTGCACAAACCGTTCGATGTGCGCATTTTTCATAAACAAGCCCGGTCGCTGTCCCAGGCCGGCCACCGGGTTGTTCTGCTGGCTCATGCAGAATTTGATAACCGGGTTTCCTGGGGCGTGCGCGTTAAAGGCGTTAAACGGCCGGTTAACCGGTTTTTTCGCATTTTCAATGTCTTTCGGTTTACCTGCTTGTGCCTCAAAGAGCGGGCTGATGTGTATCATTTTCACGATTTTGAACTGCTGCCGGTCGGCCTGTTCTTAAAGCTGGCAACCGGCAGCCGGGTTATATATGACTGCCATGAAAATTTCCCCGAAGCTGTCTATGAACGGGTCTGGTATCCCGATTGGCTCAAGCCGATTCTTTCCCGCCTTATTGCTTCTATAGAGCCGGTTCTGGCGAAGCGTCTGGATGCGGTGGTGTGCGTGGTTCCGGATCAGGAAAAACGGCTGGCGCATAAAGGCTGCCGCACCGTTATGGTGCGTAACCTGCCGCGGCTGGAAAATTTTGATAACGCCCTGCAAAAACAGTTACCCAAACAAAACAGATTATTATATCTCGGCGGGTTAACAATGGTGCGCGGCGCCGGGATTTTAGTAGAAATAATGGCTATTCTGAACCGGCAATTCCCTGAACTGCGCTTGTTGCTGCTTGGCCCGTTCAACGAAGCGCATGTCGAAGCAACCGTTAAAGCCCTGATCCGTGAAAAAGGCCTGGAAGGGTGTATTGAGCATATCAATCATGTTCCCCACGAACAGGTGCCGGACTATATTGTGCAATCGCTCATCGGCCTGATCCCCTGGCAGCCAAATGAACAAATGCTGCGCATGATCTTTCCCAATAAGATTTTTGAATATATGGCGTGCGGCATTCCGGTGATCGCCAGCGACCTGCCCAGCTTGAAATATGTGTTCAACAAGGCCAACAGCGGCATAATTGTAAAAGCCGACGATCCTGCCGCTTATGCAGCGGCAATTGCCGGGTTATTACAAAATCCCGCGCAGCGCAAAGAAATGGGCGAAAACGGCTGGCGGTTTGTACAGGAAAATTATAACTGGGATATGGAAGCGCACAAGTTATTACAATTATATCACTCCTTTTCGCAGGATGTATAATGCGGTTTTGTGTTATACAGCCCGGCTATTTTTCCGCGATTCCCGTTTTGGGCCGGGCGCTGGCTGCCGATGTTATCGTCTGGGCGGACAGCTTTACCTTTAATAAACACAGCGAAATTAACCGCACGGTTATTAAAACTATTGCCGGGCCAAAATGGCTGACCATACCGGTTTTTTCCACGCCGGACAGCGGCGCCCCCATCTCTGCCATGCGCATCGATAACCATGAAAAATGGCAACAAAAGCACCGGCGCACCCTGGAAATCAACTATCGTAACGCCGCGTATTATCATTTTTATTGTGAAAATTTGCAGACGGTTTATAACCACGATCAACAACTGCTTGAACAATTGTTATGGAGCAGTTTTTTATTTTTGACGCAACAATTGCACATTACTGCAAAAATTGTCAAAAGCAGCGCGCTGCCGCACCGGCAAGACCGCAGTGAGCGGGCGCTGTGTTGGGGTAAGGAGCTGGCGTGCGATACGTATCTGTTCGCTGCTGAAGAGCGTAATTTTATTGCCCGGCAAGTAATCACGCTGGGGGGAATGAATCTGCACAGCTTTTCATTAACGCCTTTTTCATATTATCAGCAGTATGACGATATTCTGTTCCCCTTGTCAATTTTGGATTTAATATTCAATGAAGGCCCGGCCGCCGCGTCACTTTTAATAAAAAACAGCCATATCAATACGGAATGCTGATATAGCCAACCAACTTTTTTAATCCTGGTATTTTCATTTCTCCCCGGCATACTTGTAAAAAAATTGTATTATCTGGAAAATAAACTTGCTGTAAACGTGGGCAATTTTTAGAGGCTTTAATTCGCCGCCTGTACGGCGCGGACAATGCTTTCCGCTACCAGTTCACAGGCTATGGCGCCGGCCAGGTTAACATCCATTTTTTCGGCGCCGGCAGACAAGGCAAAAACGATATCGCCGTCGTACATGGTATGCGCCGGGCGGATAGCGCGCGCCAGGCCGTCCTGGGCCATTTGCGCAATTTTAATACATTCTTCTTTATTGAATACGGCATTAGAGGCAACCACGCAAAGTGTGGTGTTGGCGGTCGGCGGTTTATGTGATGACAGGCTTTTCATAGCGGTCAGCGAGGGAATGAAATCGGTGCGATCCGGCTTTTTTATTCCGGCAAGAATTTCCCCGTTTTCCGGGTTGATTACTTCCCCCAGCGGATTAACAACTGACAATACCCCTAGACAAACAGCGCCGATTTTTTGCGAGCAGGTACCGATTCCGCCGGGACTGGCGTAATTCTGACCGAAAAATTTACCCACAGTAGCGCCGCATCCGGCGCCAACCGGGCCCTGTGATCTTTCATGTGCGGTTGCATTGAGGCACGCCTGGTATCCCATTTTATGATCCGGGCGCACCGCAGCATCGCCGACGCCGAGGTCGAAAATGACGGCCGCCGGCACAATCGGCACTTTGATTATGCCGGTATCGTAGCCGATGTTTTGTTCTTCAAGATATTTTTGCACGCCGCCGGCAGCATCGAGTCCAAAGGCGCTGCCACCGGAAAGTAAAACAGCATGGATCTTCGGCACCAGGCGCACCGGTTTACACACTTCAATTTCACGGGTGCCGGGAGCTGAGCCGCGCACATCCACACCGGCGGTTGCTTCGCCGGGGGGGAGGATCACCGTACAGCCGGTTCGGGCGGCCAGGTTATGGCAATGGCCGATGCGAAAACCGGGCACATCGCAAAGCGAACTCAATTACCGTCTTCCCCTTCTTCGTATTGTACATCTCTTTTAGCAAGCATACCAAAACGCTTGCGGGTCGGTAATTCCAGAATTAAACTTTTATCGTTAAAGAAAAACAGGTCGCTTATCGCCAAACCGATTTGTTTACGCAGCGGCCGCCAGTTTTCACGATAGGACTGGGTATCGACCTTGGTACCGTTTTTGTCCTTGTTTACCAGCAGCACCCGTTCCGGGTGGCGGCGGTCAATTAAAAACGGCGAATGCGTGGTATACAAAATCTGGTTATTCAGAGACAAGTCTTCCAAAACTTTGATCAGGTCTTTTTGTCCCGCCGGATGCAGATGGATACCCGGTTCATCAATGAGGAAAATGTAATCGTTGCTGCGGTTCTCGAATGTTTTGGTAATAAAGTTTACATAAAAAGAGAGATACCAGCGGAAGCCCATGCTGCGCGATTCCGGGGTATCGAGCACGGTGGTGGAATCGGAAAAATCTATATACAGCACATTACCGTTAATATGCAGTTTGATCTCGATAGTTTGTTCCTGCGACCATACCCGGCGAATCTGTTCGGTAATGATCCGGCTGGCTTCTTCAGCCGCGCGTCGGCCGCGCGAGCTGTCTTCAAAAATAGAGTCGTAATCTTCAATCCCGCCGATCCGCAGCAGGTTCTTTTCGGCAGAAAATTCCGCGCTGTTGGAAACCAGGCTTTCATAATTGACTTTGTTCTTAAGCAGAGGTATTTCACTGAAATAGATGATCTTGGGCAATATCTGTAACAGCTTTTTCTGGTCGATCTTGTCGGTTTCGCTGTCGCCAATGATGAGGTGATAATCTGTCAACTCCGGGCCGTCGCGGCGAATCTGAAAGCTGTTAATCTCTTTAAAGACATCTGATAAAGCCAGTAATTTACGACGGTTCTCTTTGGAGATTTCGGAAAATTCCAGGGTTATTTCCGGACATTTTCCTGCATGGTAATGGCTGGAATATTGACAGGTAATAGAACTATCAAAGGGGACATCATTGCGAAAAGCTTCAATGGCTTTAAGGATATTGGTTTTGCCATTTTCATTGGCGCCTATAAACACATTGATTTTGGGATTAAGGGCCAGTTCCATCTCGTATATTGATTTAAAGGCCCGAATATTTATTTTACTAATAATCATAACCGGTTACCCCGTCTTTTTGTGATGTTTTATTTTCCATTGCCAGAATTATCCATTTTAATACCAGGTAATTAAACCCATTTCATGTGGATTGACCAGGTTTGCATGATTCGGAAGAACGCGTATTGTAAAGCCATGTTGACCGGTATCGCTGCACGGGATTTCTGCCTGGTATAATAATTTACCATCGGCAAGGGTTTCTTTCAGGGTCATCGCCATGGCCTCACCCTCTACAATAACATCCTTGCCGTTGAGCCGGCCATACATTACCTGTACACATATATCATGAGCGGTGATATGCTGTAATTCGATAGTCGCCTGCAGGGACAAGGCGCCACCTACTTTGATTTGTTCGTGTTCGGCAGAAGATACATTGACAATTTTAACATAACGCCAGTTATTATATATTTTATGTTTCCATTTGGCAAGATCACGGGCTGCCTTGAATTGCTCTTTGCTTAATTTTTCCCATTGATCCGCAGCCGGTAAATAGTATTTTTTCAGATAATCCCGTAACATACGGTTGGTATTAAAGAACGGGGAAACCTGTTGAATATTGGTTTTCATCATTCTTATCCAGTCGCGGGGCAGACCGTTTTTAGTGCGTTTGTAAAAGGTGGGAATAACATCCTGCTCCAGAATATGGTATAGCGCAGTCGATTCCACCTCGTCCTGGTCTTCCCGGTCTTCATATACTTCACCTTTACCAATCGACCAGCCGATTTTATTATTATAGGCTTCATCCCACCAGCCATCCAGAATACTGAGGTTAAGCGCGCCGTTAGCCCCGGCTTTCATCCCGCTGGTGCCGCTGGCTTCGCGGGGACGCAGCGGATTGTTCAGCCAGATATCAACACCCTGAACCAGGTACGATCCCAGGGTAATATCATAATTTTCCAGGAAAACGATTTTCATCCTGAAATTCTCCTGGCGGATGATATTGACAATATCGCGTAAAATACCCTTGCCGATCTTGTCGTGGGGGTGCGCCTTGCCGGCAATGATCATCTGCACCGGCATTTCTTTATTGTTCATGATTTTGCTTAACCGTTCCACATCTTTAAAGATCAGGTAAGCGCGTTTATATTGGGCAAAACGCCGGGCAAAACCGATAGTCAAGGCTTCCGGGTCCAGCACTTCGGAAGCAGTTTCAATTTCAGACTGACTGGCGCCGGTATTAATTAACTGCGCCTGTAATTTTTGCCGGGCAATTGCTACCAGCCGTTCGCGACGGCGTTCATGGGTTCGCCATAATTCTTCATCAGGTATTTGATCTATACGCGGCCATAACGATTCATCCATCGGGTCGCGATACCAGTTTGGTCCCAGGTAGCGGGTGAATAATTCCGCCATATCTTCAGAGATCCAGGTGCGGATGTGCGTACCGTTGGTAATATGACCGATTGGCACTTCGTCTTCCGGTATACCCGGCCACAGGTAATGCCACATCTTGCGGGCAACCTGGCCATGCAGCTTGCTTACACCGTTGCAACCGGCGGCTAAATTAAGAGCAAAGATTGCCATATTAAAGTTTCCGTTGGTTTCCTTGTATTGCGTGCCGCCCAGTCTGAAAAAATCTTCGCGGGACAAGCCCATAGAATCGACCATATCGCCCAGGTAACGGCTGATCATGTCTTTGTTGAATTCATCGATACCGGCCGGAACAGGGGTGTGGGTGGTAAAAACATTACCGCCGCGCACGGCTTCAAGAGCTTCATAGAAATGTAACTGTTGTTCCTGCATAGTGATCCGCACCCGCTCAAGGGCCAGAAAAGCGGCGTGACCTTCATTCATGTGGCAGACATCGGGACGCAGGTTAAGCGCCTCCAAAAGACGAATGCCGCCAATACCCAGCAGAATTTCTTGCTTGATGCGCATTTCCAGGTCGCCGCCATACAATTGCGAGGTGATCGCTTTGTCTTCCGGGCTGTTTTCCGGCACATTGGTATCCATCAAATACAACGGCACCCGGCCGATTTGCGCCTTCCAGATTTGTGCATACACTTTTCGTCCCGGAAGCTCTACATAGATTTTAATAGGCGCGCCGTTCTTGTCCCGTTCCAGGGTAACCGGTAAATTGAAAAAGTCGTTCAAGGGATAGGTTTCCTGCTGCCAGCCGTCGCGCGCCAGGTACTGTTGAAAATATCCCTGTTGATACATCAGGCCTACGCCATTTACCGGCAAGCCCAGATCGCTGGCGGATTTCAGGTGGTCTGCCGACAAAATGCCCAGGCCGCCGGAATAGATAGGCAATCCGTTGGTTATGCCATATTCCATGGAAAAATAAGAGATGCGAACCTTTTGTTTGCCCGGAAAGTTCTCTTTGTACCATGTGGCACGGCTCATATAATCCTGGACTTTTTCCTCCACTCTTTTCATAAAGGAAAGATAGCCCTCGTTTTTTGCAAAGGATTCCAGCACTCTTTGATCCAGATTTCCTAACAGCAGAATTGGATTTCTGTTGAATTTTTCCCACAGGTTGTAATCGAGACGGCGAAACAGCGAGCGGGATTCGTGATCCCAGGTCCAGTATAAATTGAAAGCCAGTTTATGAAGAAATGCCAGTTTTTCGGGAACTACCGGTACTACCTGATAACTGTTTATTTTATACATAGTTTTCCTTAATTTTGTACAGCAATATTTCTGCAAAATATAATAATAAAAGTAATTAAAAATAATGCTCTATACAATAAAAAAATGCATAATATTCCCTTTGTATAAAGGCAAAAAAGGAATTATTAATAATGGCATGTACGTTGCATATATAGAGATAAGAAAATTCGTAAAGAACAGAATAAAACAAAGCAAATGATATACCAATAAAAAATACTAAAATGAACAAAGAGATTAATGTAATAATATTAACAAGTTAAAAGAAGTTTTTCCGGGCCGTAAAAACGCCCGGTGCGTGGAAGGAGGTGGATAATTAGGTACAGTTTTTTTTTCAGATATTGTGTTTTTAATCACAAGCGTTTCATTTAGAGACACTGCCTGTTTAAAGATGAAACTATAATTAACCAGAGAGTAAAAACTAAAATGATATATGGAGGGTATGATGAAACGATCATCAACCATACCGGCCCTGATTCTTGCAATATTTGTTTTTGTATTATGTTTTGGGGTACCGGCATTTTCGCAAGGATACAAACTTGAAGTATCCAAAGGAACAGTCGCCCCGACGGATGGGCTTTTTGCCTTACCCGGCGATGACGGACTAATTTACATCCGCTTGTTAAATCCGGCAACCGTTAAAGGCGTTTCTTTTCAACTTTCCGCAGCGCCGGACTCGTTAACGGCCAATGGCGTTACCGTGCTTGGCGCAGCCGCGGCAAATTTCACTGCCTATTATAACCAGGTCGGTGGAGTAATCAAAGTTCTATTACTTCCCAACGACAACGCCCAGGTTTTGGCAATAGATAATACCGAACCGGGAACCGATATTCTGTCCATCGCAGTTACCGTCCGCGCTGGAACCCCGGGTGGTTCAACCGCAGCGTTAACTCTAAGTAACGTAAGCCTGGCCAATACGTCCAACAACCCCATTACTCCGGTAACGGCGGTTAACAATACCTTCTGGTTCGGCACCAAGCTGGATGTTGTCTATAATGGCGTAGTCGATTTGTTCGATGTATTACGTATTATCGATATAGCCCTGGATCGCCCCCCTGTACCAACCGCCTATGAACGCTGGGCGGCGGACAGCGACGATGACGGCCTGATTACTATTGTCGATATTTCTGCCGCAATGGATGAGTCGGTCAATCCTGGTGTAGCGGCGGCGGTGACCCCGTTGGCTAAAGCTGCCCAGGGTAGTGTAAAAATTGATATGCCGTCAATCCCGGCAAACTTTACCGGTAAAATTAACATTCCGGTACAGGTTAATACATCCGCTCCATTGCATGGTTTGCAGATGGTGATAGATGCCGCCGGCAAAGATTTCATGATTGATGCACCGGTATTAACAGATGCTGCAAAAAGTATGACACTGGTGAGCAAGCGAGCCGACGGCAAACTGAGTATTTTGTTGTGTGGCATTGAAGGCCAGGCAATCCCTGCCGGACAGTCGACCCTGTTTAATCTGCCGGTAACTGTACAAAAACAACAAGTTCAGGAGGGTGTATTGGAAATTGTCAAAGCCCTGGCAGGAACATCCGGCGCGACCCCCATGCAGACAATTTATGGACAATATAGTGCTGCAACCGTTGTCCCGGAACATTTTTCATTATTCCAAAACAGCCCGAATCCATTCAACATGAATACCATGATTACGTTTGATGTACCAAATTTACAGAATGGCACAGTTCCCGTAAAACTGGAAATCTTTAACACCACCGGCCAATTAGTCAAGCGGCTGGTTGACCATAACAAACAAGCCGGCCGTTATACCGTTCAATGGAACGGCAGCGACGAGTTTGGCAGTTTGGTTTCTTCCGGTGTTTATTTTTACAGGCTAACGGCGCAGGATGTTGTCCTGACTAAAAAACTGGCTATAATGAAATAATCAACAGGAAAAAAGAACACTTTTTCAAGATAGAGGTAACAAAATGAGAATAAAAACATTTCTTTCGATCATTCTCGTCATCCTGTTCGGTGCATCAGTTTTGCCTTTGAGCGCCGTAACCATTGTGGATGATTTTAACCGGGCGTCGCTAGGCATCAACTGGGCGGCGGATCCCGAATATGTTATTGCCAGTAATACAGTGTTGGACAACTCTGCTACTGTAGAATCCTGGGATTACCTGGCGATTTACAAAGGATTAACAAGTCCCTCCGAAGTGCAGTTCAAATGGGCTGCCGGTGGTTCGGCGCTGGGCGTGAACTCCGGCGGTATTGCCATGTATCTGACTACAAATAGCCCCTCAACAGCCGATGGTTATTTTATCATGCGTCGTAATGGCAAAATCTACCTTGACCCGATTGTCGATGGCGTGGTCGTTCGTACCGCTACTATCGCATCTGTCAATTCTACCAAAGCTACAACCGTAGCCGGCGATATCATCAAAGTTGTTGCCACAACCGATGTAAATGGCCATCATTTTGCAGTTTACGTTAACGACCAGCTGGACGGCACGGTTTCCGATCCGGCCAAAACCACCGGCAACAGCAGTTTTTATTATTCCGGCGTTTCCCTGTTTGGCGGCCAGGTCAATAATATTGACGATTTCACAGTCCGCGCTCAGCAAATTACCGTTACATCGCCGGCCGGCGGTGAAACCTGGATTGTCGGATCTATACATGACATAACCTGGGATGTTTCCGAATTTACAGGTAATGTTAAAATTGAATACTCTACCAATAACGGTACTGCCTGGACCACCATTGTTGCATCCGTAACCAACACCGGCACTTATAGCTGGACTGTTCCCAGCGCCTCATCGACAAATTGCCTGGTACGAGTCTCGGATGCCGTAGACGGTATGCCATGGGGTACCAGCGCAACGGTTTTTGAAATTACTGCCGACGCCGGTACAATTACTGTGACAAGCCCCAATGGCGGCGAAACCTGGGCGGCCACTTCAGTACAAAATATTACCTGGACTTCGACCGGGACAATTGCCAATGTCGCTATTTTCTATTCCGTCGATAATGGCACAAACTGGACCTCCATTGTTGCCAGCACGCCCAATGACGGCAGCTATTCCTGGACGTTACCATCCGGTTCAACTGCCCAGGCATTGGTCAAAGTGCAGGATACAGATACAGTACCCTCGGATGTCAGCAATACGGTGTTCAGCATTACTACATCACAGGTAACATTATCCATCCAAAGCGCCAGCGGCGAACAAGCGGAAACGGTGGTATTGAATGTTTCACTCACCAACCAGGTTCCCATCCGCGGTTTGCAATTCCGGCTTACTGATACGCCGAATCATCTGAGTCTGGCGCCTGCAGGTCCAGTTGCGATCAACCGCGCATCCACTTTTACAGTGAATGTCGAAGAACTAGCCGCCGGGTATATCAATATCGTTATGGTTAACACAACGTCGTTTACATCGATCGCAGCCGGCAGCGGCGCAATTTTACAGATACCGTTAGTAGTAGAAAATACAGCTACTTATGGCACGTCATCCTCGGTTACATTCTCCGAAGTTCGGATGAGTAATGAAGCCAGCCAGGCGATTATTCCAACCCTGGTGAATGGTAATTTCTATTACGTGTTAAGCGGCGATATTAACGGCTCCGGTGTAACCGACCAGGCTGATGTTGATCGTATCGTGGATATCATTCTCGGTCTGGGCGCGGTTCCGACCGACTATGAACGTATGGCCGCCGATATGGATAAAGACGGCGACATCGATATGTTTGACGCCTTACGGGTTATTGATGAGTTACCATAATATTCGACTTGCGGCGGCTTTGACTGCAATTACCATGAATAATGTATTACTCAAGGCAAGGTTGTAAATTTGAACAAAATGTACCGGCCGGTTTTTAAACCGGCCGGTATAAAGAAAATATCACAAAAATTCCATTACATCGGAATCTAAAACGCAACAGGAGTTACCATGAAAAAAGGGTTAGTATTATTATTCATATTGGCAGCGTGTACAGCGTTTGCCGGTGAGAATCTACTGGTTCTCAGCTCCGGCAGCGGTAAGCCGGGCAGTACGGATAACCTGATCACTCTTTCTGTGGATAATGAAGATACCCTGAAAGGTCTCAGTTTAACCGTTACCGATTTAACGCCATTTATTACAGTGGATTCCGTGTGGATTGCCGCCGGAACGAATCCGCAGATTTTTAGCTATAATTATAGCGATGAAGCCATAGAAATTATTTTGCTGGTGAGCAAAAACCGCCTTATCCTGCCCAACAAAGGCTCCCTTATGAATATATCCTATTCCGTTGCCGCAGAAGCCCCCCAGGGCCAGGTTTATGCTCTCGGCTTTAATGAAGTTACGGTAATGGACAAAAATAATCAAAAGCTGCCCTTTACTGTTCAGGACGGCAGTTTTTTAATTATTGAGGAAACCAATTCCGGCATCAATGATAACGGGATTACAGTTGATACATACGAGTTGACGCAGAATTATCCCAATCCCTTTAATCCGGAAACCCGCATACAATATCGTGTGCCGTTTACGCAACAGGTGCGGCTCGATATTTTCAACACCGCCGGGCAGTTGGTCAAAAATCTTGTCAACTATACTGTAGGCGCCGGAACACATACCGTTGTTTGGAGCGGTATGAATGAAGTTGGTATGTCCGTGCCCGCAGGTGTTTATTTTTACCGCATTCAGGCCGGAGAATTTGAATTAACCAAACAACTCGCTTTAATACGATAAAAAAGGTGTCCGGTCTACGGACACCTTTTTTAATTTTTTACCAGGGGCATCCGGCAGGATGGGGTTTTGACTTTTGCAAAGGGAAGTATTATTATTACTGTGCTACGTACCTTGTCCGCGTGCGACATTATGAATATATGAGATTGCCTGGAATTTATCGGGTTACAATATCTAGTAGGATGGGGTCTTGCCCGATAATAACAATAATCAAAATTTTGAATCGGATTTGTAAAAGGCATATCATCAGCTGGTAGAATGGTATATTATGCTAATAACTGATGGGGGCTTGACCTTGGCAATAGAAACTATGTGTAATTTGATATGATGATCTGAATATGGGAAATGATTAAAATCCTGAAATAATCGGTCAAGACCCCATCCTACAAAAGGTGAACAAGAAAACTGGTAGGATGGAGCCTTGCCCATGCAAAAGAAAGTATCTTTAATGTAGAACAGGCTTTGTAAAAGGCATATTATCAGAATAAGGCACTATCCGGGCAAGCCCCCATCCTACAAAAAGTCATTCAATTACCGCAATAAAGTAATGGCCTGCTGCATGGTTTCGTTCACGGCATCGATGCGGCACCAATAGATACCGCTGTTGAGAGGATTCCCGTTACTATCGGCGCCATCCCAGGCAATAGTATGTTTACCGCCGGACAACTTTTCATCAACCAGGGTGCGCAGAGAATTCCCATCCATATCCAGCATTTGTACACGGGTACACCGCGCTTCCGGCAACACAAATTGGATGCTGGTTACCGCCTCGAAAGGCAGCGGTTGATTGGGGATTATATTCAATGCCATTGGTTTAAAATGGCCTTCGTCAATTCTGGCATAATCTTTATCCTGGTATAAATAAAATTTAATATCCGTATAACCCATACCTTCATTCACATACAAATAATATAAAGGCGGAATGGACTTGAAATCTTTTTTATACAAACCAATTTGCCATGCGCCTTCCACCTCGGGGTAAAAGCTGAATTGCCCCTGTGCATCGGTTCTTTGCATGATATATCCCGCGGAGCTTTTTTCTTCCGGATTATAGGCGATAACCGGAACATTACAGGCGGGAGTCATATCATCGTTATTGAGAGCGCCGGATATAGTCATCAACGGCTTCTCTGCTGAAAAAGTGAAATTAAAACCTGTGGTTACAGTGGATGGATCAATATTTAAATAACCGTTTTCCTGGTGCAGGGTATAACCGGTTTTCTGCGCGACCAGGGTTACCAGCGGCTCGCCACTAACTCCCAAATCAAAACTACCATCCCCGCGAGTCCACGTTTGGAATAACTGCATTTTACCGGTTACATTATTCCTGGCGGCTCCCTGTACAAGCACTCCGGCTAAGCCTTGGCCATTAACCAGGCAAACGCCATGCAAGGTAATTGGGTAATGTTCCAGCCTGATATTAACATGCGTTTCCCCGGCTTTTTCTGCCACTACGGTCTCTTGCTGCGGAACTGCATAATATCCATCCGGCCAGGCATTGTTACCAAACCGGTTATGCAGAGCCGGGTTGCAGGAAATTTCTATTGTTCCGGGAGCAACATTTAAAACATAACGGCCATTATGGTCGGTTGTTGCAAAATAAAACTGTAAAAGATCGGGATTTTGCGCGGTGATTATTAAACCCGGCGCCGGATTTCCATTTTCATAGTACGCCTGACCGCTAATGAAACTCGCCAACGGATTTAAGCGCAGGTCTTTTTGCACCTTTTTACCGGGAGCAACAGTTACCTCTACAGTATCGGAACAAGTGTGCGTATAAATTTTCCAGGTTCCCGGTTCCAATGACAAGTGATAATTACCACAAGAGTCGGACATGGTTGAATATACTGCACCGGCATAATCAATTTCTGTAGCGAAAAGCAACTCACCGGCAGCGCCGGTTTTACTATAGTTATCCCTGATATTGCCATAAACGGAGCATTGTTCGTTGGTCAGGTTCCAGTGTATAACCGCTACAGCCGGGGTTCCCTGGCCTGCAGCGCGAACCAGCCAGGTTTGCGAACCGCACGGATGGTTTTGACGGCTAACCGGTAAAGTTGTGGAAATGACCCCGGCAGCCTCCGCTTCATCGCCGGGAATATCATTTTCCGACGCTTCGGCATCGCGTATCCAACCAATACCGTCAACCAGGGTAACCTGGTCAAATTTATAATCGTAGAAATCGATTTCATTATTATTGTTGACATCGATAAAGTATTCAATATCCAGTCTTTCTCCGGATTTTACCTCATTACATTGCAGGGTTATAGTTTCCGGTAGTTCGGTTAAGACGAGATCTGTGGTAGCATTGATTTGTAGAGAATTTACGGCCAAGCCTAAAACCGGCAGCAGCAGCAGAAGCATAAAGAACCAGGCGCAAAGCGTTTTCATACCGATACCCTTTATCAAGATCAGGTTAGGTGTAACAGAACGGACGCTGCGGTCGACTATCGAACAACTAGAGTTTCTATCAGAAAACAGCTCTGAAAACAGGCAGCGTAAGTAATTGTTTTTAATGAACAATAAACGAACATAATTTACAAAGATGTCCAACGTCGGACATATTGTAAAAAATGCAAATTTCTTGCCATTTAAAAACTAGTTCTGGCTAAGGATTAGCGCTTTGATACGGGCATATTCTGGCAGGTCTCTGATAAAATCGTTTTTACCATTCAGGTCTTTGATTCCAGATGAAACGGTTTTGAAACGAGTAGCGGCGGGGGGATGAGTTAACGATAGTTTGTAAATTTGTCCGGGCGCAATTTTTTCGATAGCGCGGAGTCTTTCCAAAATTCGTATTAAAGCGGTGGGGTCATAATTGGAATTCCAGACGTATTGAATAGCTTTGGCATCGGCGTATAATTCATTTTTTTGCGGATAATCCAGAATTGTTCCGGAGGTAAAGAGCGAAGCGACAATTTGTTTGGGAATTTCGGGGTTGTAGCCAAAAACACTTTGCGCTGCAAAAGCAAAGGTATATTTTTTAGAGACCCGGTCAACGGCATCACGGGAGGCAATATGGGCAATTTCATGCGCCAGGATAGCAGCTACTTCACTGGCATTAGCACACAGATCAATCAGGCCCCGGTAAAGATAAATGCTGCCTCCCGGAAGTGAAAAATGATTGATGGTAGTATCATTTACAATATATACAGAGTAATTCAATCCTCTCCAGTCCGAATTATCACCAATCTCATTTGCAATCCCTTCAAAAAAAGCGCTAACTTCCTGATTATTATAAAGTTTCAATTGTTTAGAGCATTCACGGGCCAGTTCTTTGCCCAGAAACATTTCTTCTTCAATGGTAACAAAATCCAGTTTGTTTTGCGCGTTTTTATTACCGGCGCATGAAAACAGGCAGCTAATGACGGGTAAAATCAGTAGTAGTGAAAATATTTTTTTATACATATTCAATCCATTATCCTTGAGGTTACTGTTTTGGTTGCACCAGGGCAATAAATTCATCTTCTGTAATAATTTTCACACCCAGTTCCCGGGCCTTGTCCGCTTTGGAGCCGGGCCCTTCACCAACTACAACAAAATCGGTATTTTTACTAACCGATGACGCGGCGCGACCGCCCAGCGATTCCACCAGGCGCTCACATTCACTCCTGGAATATCGCTGCAAGGCGCCGGTAAACACCAAAGTCTTGCCCTTTAACACATCTGCACTCTTGACGGCCGTTCCGGCGGAAAAGTTTACGCCGCCTTCTTTTAATCTGTTTATAATTTGCACATTTTCGGAATTGGCAAAAAACTCCGCCACACTTCCGGCCACTTGAGGTCCAATTTCATAAACGGTTTGCAAATCTTCCGGTGAAGTTTGAGCAATCTTTTCTATAGTTTCAAAGGCTTTGACGAGAATCCGGGCAACATGTTCCCCCACATATCGAATGCCCAAACCGAACAGAACACGATCCAGAGAACGGGAGCGGCTGTTATCTATGGCTTTAATAATGTTTTCGGCTGATTTTGCCGCCATTCTTTCCAGGCCGGCCAGTTGCTCGCGATTGAGAAAGTAAATATCCGCCACATTCCGCAACAGGTTTTTATCCACCAGTTGATGGATCAGTTTTTCGCCCATACCTTCAATATCCATTGCATCTTTACTGGCAAAATGGATAATGCGCTCTTTGATTTGTGCCGGACAAGACATGTTAACGCAGCGCCGGGCAGCTTCACCTTCCGGGCGCACCGTAAGGCTGCCGCAGACCGGGCAAGTTTCCGGCAACTGGTATTTCCGTTCTGCGCCGGTGCGTTTGCTGTGAATCACCTGTACCACTTCGGGAATAACATCCCCGGCGCGCTGGATGATAACCCAATCGCCAATGCGAATATCCTTGCGGTCGATTTCATCCTGGTTATGCAGCGTGGCGCGGCTGACGATCACCCCGCCAATATTGACCGGCATCATCTCCGCCACCGGCGTCAAAACACCGGTTCTGCCCACCTGCGCTTTAATGTCGATTATCTGCGTCATATCCTGGCTGGCAGGGAATTTATAAGCGTTTGCCCAGCGCGGGCTGCGCGTGCGAATGCCCAGTTTTTCCTGTAAAGCCAGCGAATTTACTTTAACTACCACACCATCTATATCATAAGGCAGGGTTTCGCGACGCTCCTGCATACGATGATGATAAGCGATAACCTGTTCAATTCCCAGGCATTTTTCCGTTAACGGATTGATTTTTAGACCGGTTTTTTTCAGGTATTGTAAAATGTCAAAATGCGATGCAAGAGACAAATTACCGGCATGGCCGATACCGTAAAAGTAAATATCCAGGGGCCGTGCTGCGGTAACCGTCGGGTCAAGCTGGCGTAATGAACCGGCGGCAGCATTACGGGGATTAGCAAACAGCGGTTCGTTATTCAGCGCTCTTGTTTCATTCAACCGGGCCAGGTTGGCTTTTTCCATTATTACTTCACCGCGGACTTCAAGCCGGGCTCCGGCAGATGTATCATAATTATATAATTTCAGCGGCACAGCCCGGATGGTTTTAATATTCTGGGTAACATCTTCGCCTGTTACTCCGTCACCACGGGTAGAAGCAACGCTGAGCAAACCATTCTCATAAACCAGTTCTACTGCAAGACCGTCAAATTTAGGTTCGCAGACATATTCTATCGTCGCTGTATTTAATGCTTTTCGGGTTCTGTCATCAAAAGCGCGAATTTCTCCCTCATTGAGAGAATTATCCAGGCTGAGCATGGGAAGCGAATGGACGACCGTGTTAAATACCCGCAACGGCGCTGCGCCAACCCGTTGCGTAGGTGAATCCGGGGTTATGGAATCTGGATGTTGGCTTTCCAGGTCTTGCAGTTCTCGGTACAAGCGGTCGTATTCCGCATCGGAAACCTGCGGATCGTCAAGCACATAATAATGGTAATTATGGCGTTGCAATTCCTGGCGTAAATACTGTATTCGGTTTGAATCGTCCTGTTGCATAATTCATAGTTTAATTGTAAATATCTTACTAAAAAAGCCCGTTCATTAATAAAGTTATTACCTGCACCATACAGCCGTTGCAGAATAGAAACCTTGGGTATCCTTAACGCAATAAAACCCTGATCAAAAACAGTAACTCCCGGATGTAACTGGTTGTTATTTTATTCTGAAAAAGGCTTTGATAATATAAACGGCAATTTTTGGGTTTTCCTTTAACCTGCGCATTGAATAGGCATACCATTTAATGCCAAATGGCACGTATACCCTGACCTTATGGCCACCAGCCAGCAGAATTTTACGCAGTTCTTCCTCTACTCCCAGCAGCATTTGAAATTCATATTGGGATTTTTCAACATTGAACTGGTTGATATATTTCAAACCGGCCCATACTATTTTTTCATCATGTGTGGCTATGCCGATATAACATTTTGCCTGCAGCATTTTTTTAATCAACAATGAGAAATTATAGTTTACAATGGCGGGATCTTTGAACGCCAGTGCGCGGGTTTCATTATAAATACCCTTGCACAATCGCAGGTTGGCTCCTGCCTCAGCCAGAACATTAATATCATCGAGGCTGCGCCGCAGACAAGCCTGAATGACCAAACCCACGTTAGAGAATTCTTTGTGCAGGCGCAGGAATAGTTTTATAGTTGCGCTGGTGGTTTGCGCATCTTCCATGTCGATTCGAACAAAATTATTATATTTTGCGGCGCGCACAACAATTTGACGGATATTGAGATAGCATAATTCTTCATCGAGCAGTAAACCAAGCTGAGTGGGTTTAAGGGAGATATTACAATCCAGCCTGTGTTCAGCAATACTGTCCAGTACTTGCAGATATTCATTTACAGCAGCTTCGCATTCTTCCCGCCGGATTGAACTTTCACCCAGCACATCAAGAGTGGCAACAGTACCCTCACTGTTAAGTACTTTGACAGTCTCGATAGCGGACGCCAGCGTTGCCCCGGCTACATATCGTTTGGAAACGAATTTGACAATGGGTTTCGGCACGAGGGGCATAAACTTGATCAACAGATTATGGAATAGTGACATGACTGATACCCTTGTTTTAGCAGATGGGATTTATAGAATAAATTACTTGATTTTAAATTACAAGTCAAGTACAAACTGGAGTGTTTTTATGTTGTAATGAATGAAATTACACACAAATGATATAATGAAAGCAAAAACGGAACAAATTGGCATTTATCTGGTAACATAAATAGTCTGTTCAAATTCTTGAAAGTTTAAAAGATACCAGGTCAGGGGCCTGGCAATATAGCCGGTGTTGGTAAAACTTTTTATTGATTTTATGGCATAAAAGAATTATATTTTTACTTAACTTAAAATGGAGGATGCCCGTTAATGGGCAAAGTAATAGCAATAGCGAATCAAAAGGGCGGTGTAGGTAAAACCACGACTGCGGTTAACCTGGCTGCGTGTCTGGCTGTGGCGGAGTATCCAACTTTGCTGGTCGATATGGATCCCCAGGCAAACAGCGCCAGCGGTTTGGGTTTTGACGCCGGTGAGTTCAAACATACCATTTATGACGCCCTGATCAATGAGTATAAAACCTCCGATTTGATCCTCGATACTGAATTAGAGTGTTTAAAGCTGTTGCCTTCTTCCATTAACCTGGTAGGCGCTGAAGTTGAACTGGTAACTACCATATCCAGAGAGCACAAGCTGACCAATGCGTTGGCAGATGTTCGCAAACAATTCAAATATGTTTTAATCGATTGCCCGCCCTCTCTGGGTTTACTGACAGTTAACGCGCTGACCGCTTCGGATTCTGTTTTGATCCCGATACAATGCGAATATTATGCCCTGGAAGGATTGGGGCAATTATTAAATACCATTCGCCTGGTGCAAAAGCATTTAAACAAGGGATTGGAAATAGAAGGTGTATTGTTGACAATGTATGATTCACGATTAAATTTGTCCCGGCAGGTAGCCGAGGATGTTAGAAAATATTTTGATGGTCGAGTTTTTGATTCTATCATTACCAGGAACGTTCGGTTGAGTGAAGCTCCAAGTTTTGGAAAGCCAATAATATTATATGATGCCGTTTCTGCTGGAAGTGAAAATTATATGAATTTGGCTGAGGAAATAATAAAGCATGGCGAACAGGAAAGCGCTGGGTAGAGGGCTCAAGGCGCTCATACCGGATGTCCCTGAAGGGAAGCAGGAAGCAACGCTGGCGGCAGAAGCGGCAAATATTCAATTTATTGAAGTTGCAAAAATTACTCCCAATCCCTTTCAACCACGAGCAACATTCGACCCGGTAAAGCTAGAAGAATTAAAGAACTCTATCGCGGAAAAAGGCGTCATTCAGCCGATTACGGTGCGACGTTATAATTACGGCTACCAGATTATTGCCGGAGAACGGCGGCTGCGCGCTGTGAGTGAGCTGGAAATCAGCACAATTCCAGCTTATATCATGGATATAGAGAGCGATGAAGACATGATGGAGCTGTCGATCATTGAGAATATTCACAGAGAAGATCTCAATCCCATCGACATTGCTAACAGTTACCGTCGTCTCATCGAAGAGTGTCATTTAACCCAGGAAGTGATTGCCAAAAAAGTAGGCAAAGATCGCGCAACAGTGGCGAATTTTTTGCGGTTATTAAAATTACCCCGGCAGATTCGGGAAAGCGCCAAAACCGGTGAATTATCAATGGGTCACGCCCGTGCGCTATTGGCCCTGGAAGATAGCGATGCCCAGGTTGAGGTGTGGAAAAAGATCGTCAAGGATGGACTTTCGGTTCGCAAAGTCGAGGAACTGGTTCGGAATTATTCACAGCCGAAAAAGCAGGTTACAACTGAAACAGTAAATAATGCCAGAACCTATTACTTTGAAGATGTAGAAAATAAATTACGGCTGCGCCTGGCGACCAAAGTGGTTGTTAAAGCAAAAAAACAAGGCGGCCTTGTTGAAATAGAATATTATAACGATGACGATTTAAACCGGCTTGTTGCAGTAATAAATGGTGAATAATTGTGTTAAGTAAACCCAGAAAACACCGCAAGTCTTTACAAATTCTGGTTATTCCTGATGATAAGGATGAACCCAAGACTTTTAGTATTCCGATAAAGCGGTTAAAAATATTTCAAATGATCGGTGTGTTATTGATATTACACATGTTTCTGGGATTTGTCGCTTATTTTCAATATTTTCGGGTTTATAATAAAAACCGGGAACTTGGCGAGGTTAATCAGCAGTTGGAAGAAAATAACAAACGCATCTATGAACTGGTAGCCAAGTTTGAAGATCTGGAAAGCTCGCAAACTAAAATACGCGGCGCTTTGGGTTTGGGAAGCAGCAGAAATAGTGATGAAAATGTCAACATGTCACCACCGGCGCAAAATGATGATAACAGCGAAGAAAATGATATAGAAGAAGAGCCCACACCTGCGGTATATCCGGATATCGCCCCGATTGTAAATCCGCCCCAGACTTCCCAGGTAAACCGTGAAGTGCCCATGATTGCCCGGGAAAGGTTTGGAAGACTGATTCGCACCAAAACCTTGCTGCATGAAAATTTTGAAAACTGTATACCGACATTTTTACCTGTTGAAGGTGTGTTGAGTAACGATTATAGCAATCTGACGTTTGAAGGAAAATCCAATCATCTGGGCATTGATATTGCTGGTGAAAGAGGAGCGTTGGTAAAATCAGCAGCCGACGGTATTGTTGTGTTTGCCGGATGGACCTATAATCTTGGCAACCTGGTAATTATTTATCATGGTAACGGTTATTTTACCTATTATGGCCATAATCAGCGTTTAATTGTTGAAAGAAATTCCCTGGTAAAAAAAGGTGATAATATCGCCCTGTTGGGTAATTCCGGCATCAGTTCCGGCCATCATTTGCATTTTGAAATCTGGAAGGACGGGGTGCCGCTTGATCCAAAACAGTATTTACTAGCTTTTGCCAATAATTAATATGACCTTAAATTCTTTATAATAATTAACAACAAGAATGGAAAAAAAATGAAAAACTTGGAAAAACCTGGTGAACTTAATACAATATTAGGTAAAGGGGCTTATTTTGAAGGTGTAATTACCGTCGAACACAGCCTCAGGGTGGACGGCAAGGTAAAAGGGGATGTTAAAACCTCCGATACTTTGGTGGTGGGTAAGGATGGAGAAATTGAAGGTAACGTCAAGGCTAAGAATCTGGTGGTTGGCGGCAAACTGAACGGAATAGTCGATGCCGATGGCAAAACGGTTCTGGAAAGCCGTTCGGAATTTCATGGTGAAATGAAAACCAGAAAACTGGTTATCGATGAAGGCGCTATTTTCGATGGTAAATGTTCCATGCTCGGCGACGATAAAAAGATGACCGATATAACCAAAAAGAATGATGATATTAAGAACCTTGAACCCACATTCAAAGTGCAATCTCGTTAATTCATGATTAACTTGAAAAAATCTACTGTTCAGGTTTTAGATATTGGTATACAATTTGCTGTAGCTGTCGGGTTGTGTATGGCCGGCGGATATTGGTTGGACAAAAAGCTGGGTACAATTCCCTTATTTTTTATTTTGGGAGTTTTGCTTGGTGCAAGTGCAGGTTTTTTAAATATTTATAGAACAGTTTATTCGGAGAAAAAAGAAAATAAAAAAGGTCTCCAAAAATAAGCCAATTCGTTCCTTGATAGTTTTTTTACTGATAACTTTTTTACTCTTTGTAGCGGGTGAAATTTTCCTGTTTCTGTATCCCGGGATTGATTATATTACCGGGGCGGGTTATGCAATTGCTCTAGGAATGGGTTATTTTATCAGTCTTTTTAATATCATATCAGGCTACCTGCTATTACGCTGGGCGTTTAACAAAGAGGCAAAGATTTTTTATTCCGCTTTATATGGTGGAATGGCTTTACGTTTTGTTATTTTTATTGTGGTCTTGTTTTTAATTTACAAATATTTTACTACTGTGCCACTGCTCGGCTTTGTTGGCGCTTTTGTGTTTTTTTATTGTTTAATGCAAATCTATGAAATTAAAATAATCAATCAGGAATTGAAAAGTAAACTGAAATAAGACATTATGGTTGAACACGTAGCAGAACAAGTTGTTGAACATGGCGCTGAAGCAGCCCAGGCCGCTGAGCATGCCGCTCATGGCGCCGAGGGCGGCTCTGCATTTATTATGCACCACATATTAGCCCAACCGGTCATCAAATTACCCACCGTTTATGGTGTGGATCTTACAATTACCAACCACGTATTAATGATGTGGATTACTTCGTTAATACTGCTTTTGGCCTTCGGATTATCATTTCGCCGAAAAAAGCTGGTCCCTTCCGGGCTCGCCAATGCCCTGGAAGCCGCTGTTGTATACATCCGCGATGATGTGATTATACCCAATATGGGGCATCATGGAATGATGTATGCTCCGTATCTTTTAACGGCGTTTTTCTTTATTTTATTATGCAATTTACTGGGTCTGGTGCCCGGCGGCGCTACAGCCACCGGTAATATCGGCGTTACCGCAGCCCTGGCAATACTGACTTTGGTAATGGGACAAATTGCCGGTATCCGTAAATTCGGTTTTTGGGGTAATATGAAACATTTAATACCGGGTGGATTACCGGGATTTTTAATACCGATCATGATCCCGGTTGAAATCGTCAGCTTAATGGCCAAACATATCGCCCTGGCTATACGTTTGTTTGCCAATATGATTGCCGGCCACATTACCATTCTGGCTATTATGTCGTTAATTTTTATTTTCAAGAGCTGGATCGTCGCCCCGGCTCCTTTATTAATTATTATCTTTTGTGCAATACTGGAAATATTGATTGCTTTTATTCAGGCCTATGTTTTTACCATCTTGTCTGCTGTATTTATAGGTATGAACATGGCTGAAGAGCATTAATAGATCATAAAAAATGTAATTGTTTAACTATTTATTTATCACTCTATGTTTTTTGAGGAGGAACAATGGAATCTCAAGTAGCAGCATTTTTGGCCGCAGGTTTTGGAGCCGCAGGTGTAACTTTTGCAGCAGCATTTGGTATCAGCAAACTGGCAAGCGCCGCCATGCAGGGCATAGCCCGTCAGCCGGAAGCCGCCGGTGAAATTCGTGGCGCAATGATCATTACCGCCGCCATGATTGAAGGTGTTGCTTTGTTATCCGCAGCTATTTGCTTTTTGTTAAGCTTAAAGTAAACTAAAAAGAAAAAAACTATGGAATTAATGACACCGCAGGGCGGGACGATTTTTTGGACCGCCGTAACATTTATTGCCTTGCTGCTGATGCTATGGAAGGTGGCATGGAAACCGATCATTCAGGGTTTGGCGGAACGGGAGACTAAAATCAGGGAATCCCTGGAAGCTGCCGACAAAGCCAACCAAAAGGTGCAGGAAGCGCTCACCAATCAGCAAAATGTCATTGCCGCTGCCAAAAAAGAGGCCATGGACATTGTGGAAAAGAACCGCAAAGCGGCCGAACTGGTAAGAGAAGAAATTATCCAGAAAGCCAATGCGGATGCGGCTGCCATGCTGACCAACGCCAAACGGGAAATAGAGTTGAGCCGCGATAAAGCCATTGAGGATATCCGCAACCTGGCTGTTGAATTATCTATGGCTGCAACCAAACAACTTATTGGCAAAGCTTTGGACAAAAGCGAACACGAATCTTTAATTCAGAACTCGATTAAACGAATGGAAAAATTGAATTGAGAATACATCCGGTCGCAAAAAGATATGCCAGAGCAATTTTTGAATTGGCGGCAGAGCAAAATAAACTCGACACGGTTTTTGACCAGTTAAAAGCTTTTGCAGAAGTGATGCAAAAAGATACCCGGCTGCGTTATTATTTTTTATCGCCCCAAGTCGGTAAACAAGAAAAAAGCGCCTCTCTGGATGCGTTACTGCATAACAAGGTCGATAAAATCGTCTCCAATACATTATTGCTCCTGATTAAAAATAACCGGCTTGAATCCATCGAACAGATCGTTTTCTTCCTGAATCGATTTAACGACCGGAAACACAACCGGATACAGGCTGTTGTAACATCAGCTATTGCTTTAACGGAACAGAATCTCCAAAAATTGCAAACTCTGCTTTCCGAATCATTTCATGCGCAAATTATCCTGGAAAATGTGGTTAAACCCGATATTTTGGGCGGATTCATTATCCAGGTTGAAGGAAAAATTATTGATGGCAGCATCATCCATCAATTAAATACCATGAAGCAGGAATTAATGCAGACCAAAGTGTATGCTGCATAGCAGAAACGATCATATAACACCCGATTATAGCGTATTTTGGAAGAGTTTTATTCCTGGTTCTGCAGTATAACTTTTGACCTCATGGAGGTAACAGGATTAATATGGAAATAAGACCAGAAGAAATTACTTTTGTACTAAAAAAACAGATTGAACAATTTGAAAAAGAAATAGATGTTCAGGAAGTTGGCCAGGTTCTCCAGGTCGGAGACGGAATTGCCAGGGTATATGGACTTGAAAACGTGATGTCTATGGAACTTGTCGAGTTTCCGAATGGTGTATTTGGCATGGCCCTTAACCTGGAAGAAGATAACGTCGGCTGCGTATTGTTTGGCGAAGATCGCCTGATCAAAGAAGGCGATATAGCTAAACGAACCAAAAGGATTATGGAAGTGCCAGTTGGTCCGGAATTATTAGGCCGGGTTGTCAATCCCTTAGGTCAGCCTATGGACGGCAAGGGGCCGATTAAAACCAAACTGACCAGTCCCATTGAGCGTAAAGCTCTTGGCGTGGTCGCCCGGCAGCGGGTGAAAGAACCTTTGCAAACCGGGTTAAAATCTATTGATTCGATGATCCCCATCGGCCGCGGCCAGCGGGAGTTGATCATTGGCGACCGCCAGATCGGTAAAACCGCTATTGTGGTTGATACCATCATCAACCAAAAAAATACCGACGTGGCTTGTATATATGTGGCTATCGGCCAAAAAGCCTCTACAGTAGCCCGGCTGATTAAAACTCTTGAAGACGCCGGCGCTATGGCGCATTCCATCATCGTCTTGTCCACAGCAGATTCACCGGCGCCGATGCAGTATATTGCTCCGTATTCCGGCGCGGCTATGGGCGAGTATTTCCGTGATAACGGCAAACATGCCTTAATTGCTTACGACGATCTTTCCAAACACGCCTGGGCTTACCGACAGCTTTCTTTGTTGCTGCGCCGCCCACCGGGACGTGAAGCGTACCCCGGCGATGTGTTTTACCTGCATTCCCGTTTGCTGGAAAGAGCAGCTAAACTGAGCGATAAGCTTGGCGGCGGTTCATTGACGGCCTTACCGATCATTGAAACCCAGGCCGGTGACTTTTCCGCTTATATTCCGACCAACGTCATTTCTATTACCGACGGCCAGATCTATCTTGAACCGAACCTGTTTTTTGCCGGTGTTCGGCCCGCTATTAACCCCGGTATTTCCGTATCCAGGGTAGGCGGCGACGCCCAGATTAAAGCCATGAAAAAAATCGCCGGCGGTTTGCGTATGGACCTTGCCCAGTACCGTGACCTGGAAGCTTTTGCTAAATTCGGCTCGGACCTGGATAAAACCACACAACAGCAATTAAATCGCGGCCAACGACTGACCGAGTTATTAAAACAAAATCAGTATGCGCCATTGCCGGTAGAAAAACAAGTGGCGGTAATATACCTGGGAACCAAAGGGTTCCTGGATGCAATTCCGGTTAACGAGGTATTGCGCGCTGAAAAAGAGTTCTACCAGTTTATGGAAACCAATTATAGCGAAGTATTGCGCGATATTAAAGAGAAAAAGGAATTAAACGAAGATATTGCCACCCGCCTGAATAATGCCTGTGCGGATTTTATTAAACAGTTTGCAGTGGAAAAATAAATGGCTACTTTAAGGGAAATAAAACGCCGGATCGCCAGCGTTAAAAGCACCATGCAAATTACCAAAGCCATGAAAATGGTGGCGGCGGCAAAACTGAGAAAAGCACAAACCCGTTTAATGAGCACCCGGCCCTATTCGCGTCAGCTCACCGATGTTTTGGGCAATGTGGCAAAAAAATCACACCGTGATTTACATCCCATGATGAAAAACCGGGCGCCCCATAAAGTGTGTTATGTTTTATTGACTGCCGACAAGGGTTTTTGCGGAAGCTTTAACGCCAACCTGATCCGTTATGCTAAAAAAGAGTTAAATTCTTCACCTGCTGAAAAGAAATACCTGGTTACTATCGGGAAAAAAGGATACGAGCATTTTAAACGCAATGATTTTCCTTTATATGCGCACTATATCGAGATCTTTAACAATCTCGAATTTACGCATGCCCAACGCATAGCTGCAGAATTAATGAAAGCGTTTGAAAACGGCACTTTTGATCGTGTTTATATTATTTATAACCGGTTTAAAAATGCCGTACAGCAGGAAACGCAAGTCGAGCAATTCTTGCCGGTTCAGCAAACAGCTACGGAAGAAAAATCCAAACCCATCAGCTTTTTATACGAACCGAATCCACAAGTTATTCTCGACAAACTGATACCGATGAGTTTGAATTTTCAAATGTGGAGAATTCTGCTCGAATCGGCGGCTTCGGAATTTGGCGCCCGCATGACGGCTATGGAAACTGCCTCGGATAATGCCCAGGAAATGATCAAAGAGTTAACATTGTACTATAATAAAGCCCGCCAGGCGGCGATTACCAAAGAATTGAACGAAATTGTGAGCGGCGCTGAAGCGTTAAAGGGCTAAAAGAACGTTGTTGAGATGTTATATGGGAGACAATTAATGGAAAATATTGGACAAATTGCACAGATCATCGGTGCGGTTGTTGATGTTCATTTTGAAACAGGGAAATTACCTGAAATATACCATGCTTTGGAAGTTGAAAAAGCAGATGGTTCTAAACTGGTACTGGAAGTATCTCAACATTTGGGTGAAAACACCACCCGGTGCGTCGCTATGGATTCCACCGACGGTTTACAACGCGGCCAAAAAGTTGTTGATACGAAACAATCCATCCAGGTTCCGGTTGGCAAAGGTACTCTTGGCAGAATGATGAACCTGATCGGCGAACCGATCGATGATATGGGCAAAATCGAAGCAAAAGAAAAATGGTCTATTCACCGCGACGCTCCGGCCCTTGAAGACCTGACCACTTCTACTGAAATTTTGGAAACAGGTATCAAAGTAATCGACTTGCTGGAACCCTATCCCAAAGGCGGCAAGATCGGTTTGTTCGGTGGCGCCGGTGTAGGTAAAACCGTATTGATCCAGGAATTAATTAATAATATTGCTATTTATCGCGGCGGATTTTCCGTATTTGGCGGTGTAGGTGAACGTACCCGTGAAGGTAATGATTTGTGGAAAGAGTTCCAGGAAACCGGTGTAATCAACTTGAAAAACCTGGAAGAATCCAAAGTATCGCTGGTATTTGGTCAGATGAATGAACCGCCGGGCGCCCGCTTGCGGGTTGGTCTTTCGGCATTGACCATTGCTGAATATTTCCGCAACATTGAACACCGCGATGTGCTCTTGTTTATCGATAATATTTTCCGTTTCACCCAGGCCGGGTCTGAAGTATCCGCTCTGCTGGGACGTATGCCTTCCGCAGTAGGCTATCAACCAAACCTGGCAACTGAAATGGGTATGCTGCAGGAACGCATTACCTCAACCAAAGATGGTTCTATTACTTCGGTACAGGCCATCTACGTCCCTGCCGACGATTTGACCGACCCTGCCCCGGCTACAACTTTTAGCCATTTGGATGCTACTACAGTGTTAAACCGGGCTCTGGTCGAACAAAGTATTTACCCGGCGGTTGATCCCCTGGATTCAACCTCCCGCATCCTTGATCCGCGGATTTTGGGCGAAGAACACTATACTGTCGCCCGGACTTGCCAGAAAATATTACAAAAATATAAAGATTTGCAGGATATTATTGCCATTCTGGGTATGGAAGAGTTATCGGAAGAAGATAAACTGACCGTAAACCGCGCCCGAAGAATTCAACGTTTCCTGTCGCAGCCATTTGCCGTTGCCGAACAATTTACCGGTTTTGAAGGCAAATATGTAAAGCTGGAAGATACGATCCGCGGCTTTAAGGAAATTATTGAAGGTAAGCATGATGATCTTCCCGAACAGGCATTCTGGATGGTGGGCACAATCGAAGATGTTATAGCCAAAGCCGAAAAGATGCGGGCAAACCAATAATTATCGAATGTACAGACTCTTATGACTGATAAAAATTTAAAACTGGAAATCATAACCCCCGAAAAGATTGTTTTTTCGAACCCGGTCGACCATGTTAAGGCGCCCGGATATAATGGGTATTTTGGCGTTAAACCGGAGCACATACCGTTTTTAACGGTAATAAAGACCGGGAACATCAAAGCCGAAATGGGTAAAGAAAATAAGTGTTTTGCCGTTTGCGGAGGTTTCGTTCAGGTCACAGGGAATACCATGTTAATTTTAGCAGAAGCCGCAGAAGACGCCGCTTCTATCGACCTGGAACGAGCGCAGCGGGCTCGGGACAGAGCAATGAAACGATTACAAGAAAAAGCGGAAAATACGGATATTCCCCGCGCCAAAGCCGCTTTGTTACGAGCTTTAAACAGACTTGAAGTTGCTAAAATGTAATCAACAGCCACTATCAACCTAATGGTTTTTGCTTATGTTGGAATTTTGAAAAATATTACGGCACCATCTGTTGGTGCCGTTTTATATTTTTGCAGAATTTAAAAATGACCGTAGTTATGTACTAGCCTGAAAATGAATAAAATCCCTTGTTTAAGGGTTAAAATATAACCAAATAACGGAGATAAGACAAGTCGGGAATCTATCCTGATTAAATAATAGCAGTTAAAAAGTATATTGCAAATAGTTAAATACATGTTGGAATTTTATTGGAGGAAGTTATATGTTTAGCTTTCGGTATGATATTTCAAATGAAAATATTGAAAGAATCTTTTCCAGAATAGATCAAAAAGTAAGCGAAAAAAAGATCAAATGCAAAATTGATGAAGCGTCAAAAGAAAACATCATCAAAGAGTTTAACCAGATTTGTGAAAAAAACAAGAACCGTCCGATTTTAAAACGATTCAAGGATTTTTTAATTTCTTTTGTAACCGATTGGCCGGGCAGCTCTGGTTCAACTGAAGATGAAATTAGAAGCGTTCTGGAAAAGGTGTTACGCGCTACCGGAAATACCAATTATACCGACGAAGTAATTCAACAGTATGTTAATGAAATAACATATTATTATCCGCAAAATGAAATCGACTCGACCGATGAGCTGTGGCATGTTCCGGTATTTTTGATTTTTATCTTGTTTTTATTTTTTGTTTTTTCATTTACCGGCTACAGCCAAAAATTTGTTGATGTTTTAAAGATATCCAATGATCTGGCCGACTTTGAAACGCCGTCCCGGTTTAAAATGGCAATCGGCCTGGTATTTTTCTGGGTCGGTTCAATCGCATTTTTATTTGCGGTACTGGTGCCGTTTATAAGCGCATTTCAATTTACCAAAAACAAGGTGGCGCAAAAATCTGTAGAATTCCGGCGTGGGTTTTTCAGTATTATCCCTACCAAGATCATGAACCTGGGTATTATCCCCATGATTTTTGCTATTATCGGTATCATCTTTTTTAAAGAAAACCAGCTTTTAGATTTTAAATATTATTGGGATACCTGGTATTTAATGATCGGCATAATGCCGGATTACAAGACAATCTCGCAGATAGCCGCATTTAAATGGGGATTCAGCCAGTTGCATTTTATTATGGTGCTGGGCGGTCTTGCCGAAGTCGGCGCGTTTTACCTGGGTTATAAATTCCCCAAACAATATCGTCCCAAAGAAACAGTCGGCAGAAAAGAAATTCAATCGGTTAAAGGAGGAGTCAGGGAAGCCGCAGTTGTTGATGTGCAAAAAGTACAGATCAATCCTGAAGAAATAGCCGAAGGAATTAAAATTGCATTAAATAATGCGAAAATCAACATTAAATAATATCTCCGGCAATGATGAAAATAAAAGTGACAGTATGTACAACAAAAGGGATGATAATCCATGAGTCGTAATGCGATAATTATGATTTTATATATAATGATGTTTTTGGTAACGGCCTATTTAAAGTTTATCAATCCTCATTTACTTGATCAGCCCAAAAACGAACTGACGCGGGAAATACTAACCAACAACGGCAGTATCGTCATCGGCGATTCTCTCAATGAAATGAGGAACTACTGGCCGCTGGTTTCCGGAAGACATATTTTTTCTTTCAAGCTGGCCAAACAGATTGATGAAATTGTAATAAACCCGGAAGGCAGAACGGAATACCGGCTGCAGGGTGAATTTGGCAACCAGGTTTCTGTTACGGAAGACCCGGCAACCACCGATACCAGAGACAGAAAAGAACAAAGAAGAAATATTATGCAATTGGTCATTCCCGATACCAGTTTTAATGACCAGGATGAAATATACTTTTTTTACAAAAATAAAAACAATTACCAGATGTACAATTTTACCTATCAAATAAAACGGCAAAACAATACCACAACTATTACTAAATTTGAAAACAGCAAAAAATCATCTCTAACCGTAAACCTGGAAAAACGCGGCAACGATTTTTATGACAACCTTGAACTAAATCATACTAAAGATATTACCCATCTTTATGTATATAAACGAATAAAATTAACCGATGAAAGAATTAATGTTGCATATTCTGCGGATAAAAATATATTGCTGGATGTGCAAAAAATTGGTTCCGTTTCCGAGCCGGGCAGTGGTTCGGCGGGAACGTCCAACCAGAAAAAGTCGCGTTTTACCACCGATATTTTTAAAATTAATCTTTTAAACGGCACCTACACAATTGATAATGTTACCCTTGATGACGCCCGGGTTTACTTTCCGGTGATTTTTAATATTCCGGAAGCCGCGCAACTGGCTGGCAATTATGCGGATATTATTCAGGAAGTATCCTCCGGCGGCGTTACCTGCCCGATGCACATTTTTCATGTGGGTCCCAGGGGAGCAACAGATTTTCAATTGATCTATCCGCCGGAAGGCTACCAGGTACGCCTCAATATTCCTGTGGGTACCACCTATAAACAGACCGTGTCCGCTACCTTTCCGATAGACCGTTTTACATTAAGCGTTGAAGGTAAAGTATTGTTGAATAACCTGGATATTTCCACCTTGACGGATGGTAATCCTCAACCACTGCCGAATGGTATGAGCATTACCTCGTCGAATCAACGGACGGTTCTGGATATTGATATTCCCGTCAGCACTACCCAGGATGTTAATGTTCGCGGCAATACGTTTGTTAATGTGTCTTTACATGCCTTTGCCGGCGCTGTGGAACGGACCAGGAACTGGCTGGTAGAAGTTATCCCCTATCGTTTCCAGGTGTGGCCGCCGATAACCCCGCAACGGATGCAGGGCCATGAAAAGGATTTACTGGATACTTTTGTACGCACCTATCGCGATGAAAACCGATATCCCGTCAACAGCCAGCAAACCTCCGGTCAGGCGTTAGTATTTGAGACCAGGAACGTAAATATATTTTATTCATTGAAAAATGTAAACACCAATCTGATCAAAGAGATCAAAGTTCGCTCCAGCAACGGCGAGGTTAGAACAGAAAATCCTAATGATCTGGGTTATTTTGGCTACACGGTTGGTCGCGATGTAAAATATGTGGATTTGATTGTAACGACCAGAAGCAATCACAGTCATCTGCGCCGGTTCATGGTGCAAAGCGTGCCGGAAACCGATCTGAATTTAATTATCAGAAGCGACGGCAGCACCGGAATTTATACAGCAAAAATAGATTTTCGCGATTATTTCGATGATGAAGTAAAGATCGACCGGGTAGAGGCACGATCAAAATATTCGCCAAACCTTTCTTATAACCTGGCCGGTGATTTGATCTATTTGAACAATGCTGCGCAAGGCGACCGAATTGATGTAACGTTGCATTATCAATTGAAATATGAAAACAATCAGCAAAAAAGAATAACGCCATTGGATTTACCCAATAAATAATGATGGAGGAATGAATGAAAGCCTGGAATAAAGTAATATTTTTTACTTTCCTGTTCTGTTTTCCGATCATGGTTTTTTCTCAGTATGCCAGCGAAGAAGTCTGGTATACGAATAAGGCTTTGAACCAGGACAACGGCAATGCTTTTAATGATTTTATGAATTTATTAAAAAGTGATATAATCGGCGAAAATGAAATAGCAGGCGCCACTGAAATTGATGTGGTGTTTGCGTTTGATGATACCGAACGGCAAACTAAAATGACCAGACTGGAAATCAGTTATGCCGGCAGAAGCAACCCCGACCGTTTGGAAGTGAATGATCCTGGCAAAGTTCCCGATGTGCCAGTGCGGGTATTGCAATATTGTTTTTCCGATCAGGAAACCAGCGTTGATCCGCGCTTGATGGAAAATTACCCAATATTTGTCCGCAAAGAAGAAGTATTCCTGTCACGCGAAGCCGGCGCTGAAGAAGTCGGCACCGATTCCTTTGTATTCGATAAAAAGATCAATCCCGATGAAACCCGGCGCTTTATCGACCGCCTCAATGAAAAACTGAATTTGGGGATTGCTCTTAATGATGAAGACATTTCCGATTATCAGATCGTCATGACCACCAAAGGGTCAGGACGGTTTAAACGGCTCATTAATTTGAAATTCTTGAAAGAAGGCCAGGAAGTAAAAACCCTTAAAGGCTCCGAAGTTAATAATGCTTTTAAAAGCGGACGCGAAGCCGGTGAATTGGGCAAAGAATTGTGGCTGGATTCTTATAAGCAATCATCCGATTTGAACCTGAACCGTAAGAACTGGCCGTCCAAATTCAGCGTCAGGTATTATATTAAAAACCAGGGCGCAGAGTTTTTTATGGATAGCATTATTGTGTCCGGTATTAAACGTGGCAAAGCCGATTTACTGTATACCGGTGAACAATTAAATGAAATTTCTATCAAAGCCGGGGCCGATTTAAAAGGAATAGCCAAAAATATTATTGAAAAAACCGGCCTGGAAGATGATGTAAGAGCCATTCTGACCAATAATTATAATGTTGCACAGCTTCCCGCCGAAGGCACTAATGAGTATGATAATGCAGTGGAAAACAGCTTTTCCCTGGTTTCTTTTGTTTCCATGAGTATTAATGCACGCGATGCCGATGATCAAGTCAACAAAACCAGTACCGATGTTGGTAATGATTATTATCAATTCATGGAAGAGGATGCCCTGTGGCAAAAATATTTTAATTTGAATTCCGGTTATTGGGCCGCTTCCACAGACGTAACCGTAAAAGGCAAAGATTATCAAACCAATCTGTTCCAGTTAGGCTTTGATAATATTTCTTCTTCGATCAATCTTAAAAATCATTATATAACTGTTGGCACGTGCCTGGGCCAGGAACAACTCAATTACCCCTTTGTGTGGGCCGGCAGCCAGTCTCTTTACCTGAACTGGCAGTTTTCCAAAAGTATGCGTGATATTACCAAAATAGTGGATAAGGTTTCAGTTAATTTCCGCTCCTATAATCCATTAATGAATGAGCTGATCAATGAAGTCGAGCAGGCTGTTGATAACAAGTACCTGAAGAGAGATGATTTGGTCAATCGCCGCATCGCTCTTAATAATTTACAATTTGAAGCCAGCAAAACCTTCAATTTCAGCAAGGCTAACCGGTATAAATTCCCGCAATTGGACAATATTGAAATTTCCGTACCCTGGCAATTGCCGATTTCCTACAGAGAAACCCATAATATCGGCGGTAATAATAATATTACCGGTGCGGCAGAATTTAATAATACCTACACGTATATTAAACAATTTACCGGTGTTTGTTTGGGTTTGAATTTCGACCGGGAAACAGATTATGAATTAGGCAATTATTACCTGCGCAGCATTGGATTATCCTGGTTCCAGTTATTTGAACAGAAAAACAATATGATTGAAGATGGAGTATTCCATTCCGGGTTACCAGGAAATGATGGCGCCATAGAATACAACAGCGACAACCCGGATAAAGTCCAAATGTTTTTTATTGATACACAGTTTGGCTACCCGGATCAGAATACCGGCGTGGACAAATTTATCTTGCAATGGCGTTTCGGCGTTGGCGACCGCTGGTCTCATTTAGTTACTACCAGGATGAAAGTTTCCGGCGCTTTGTGGATCGATGTAAAATTGGCGTTTTATGAAACTAAAACTTTTGCTTATAATAAAGTATTTATGTTAGGACCGGTATTCAGAATTAATTATTAACAGCAGGTGTTACATAACTGCAATTCGTTGTTGATTTTTTTCCTAAAGAATCTTATCTTTAAACCGTCAGGTAAAAGTTATCTGACGGTTTTTTTTAAAAACACAATAAACACGACAGGGTTCCATTACTATGAAGTGGAAGAGAACACATACTTGTGGAGAATTAACCGGCAAGCAAAAATCACAAACCGCTATTTTAATGGGCTGGGTCGACCGTCGGCGCGACCATGGCGGTTTGATTTTTATAGATTTACGTGATCGTTATGGTGTAACCCAAATACAAATTAATCCAGCTTCCGCTGCTTATGAGGAGGCTAAAAAGTTACGTAATGAATATGTTGTGGCTTTTAAAGGCATTGTCGAAGGCCGTCCTGAGGGAATGACAAATGTCAAGCTGAAAACCGGAGAAATTGAATTGATTGCCAATGAAATAGAGATATTAAACACCTCAGAAACACCCCCGATCCCGATCAGCGGCGATATAAATGCCTCCGAAGACCTGCGTTTAAAATATCGCTATCTGGATTTGCGCCGGCCGGACATGCAAAAGAACATGTTCATTCGTCATAAAGCCGCACAAATAGTCCGAAATTACCTCGATGAAAATAAATTTTTAGAGATCGAAACCCCCTATTTAATGAAGAGCACCCCGGAAGGGGCCAGAGATTTTTTGGTTCCCAGCCGCGTCTGGAAGGGCAAATTTTATGCCCTGCCGCAATCTCCGCAGCAATATAAACAGCTTTTAATGGTTTCAGGTTACGACCGTTATTTCCAGATCGTCCGCTGTTTTCGCGATGAGGATTTACGCGCCGACCGCCAGCCGGAATTTACCCAGATCGATATGGAATTATCGTTTATTGACGAGGAAGATATCTTTAAGATCATGGAAGGTTTGATTGCCCGCGTCATGAAAGAAATACTCGGCATTACCATACCCTCTCCAATCCAGCGCATACCCTATAAAACCGCCATGGAAAAGTATGGTATCGATCGCCCGGATTTACGTTTTGGCATGGAAATTAACAATATCTCTTCGCTGGTAGAACATTGTGAATTTAATGTATTTTCGCAAACAGTCAAAGCCGGTCATGTTGTCGCTGGAATTTGTGTGCCTGGCGGCGGCAAATTTTCTCGTAAACAAATTGACGATCTTACCAGCTGGACCAAAGAACAAGGCGCCAAGGGCCTGGTTGCAATCAAAGTCAAAGGCGATGACTGGGACAGCACTCTGGATAAATTTTTCAGCGATGAACAACGTAAGCAAATAGTTAAAACCTGTAGCGCCCAGGATGGCGATCTTTTGTTGTTTGTCGCCGATGTAAAAAAAGTAGCCTTGCCATTATTGGGCGACCTGCGCCTGAAAATTGCCCGTGAACAGAATATGATCCCGGCAGATACATATAAGCTGGCCTGGGTTGTCGATTTTCCGCTGTTTGAATACAGCGCCGAAGAAGGTCGCTGGGTTGCCTGTCACCATCCTTTTACTTCGCCGATCCCGGCCGATGAGCATAAATTACTGACCGATCCGGAACATGTAACCGCACGGGCTTATGACCTGGTATTGAACGGTATGGAAATAGCCGGCGGAAGTATTCGTATTGCTAACGCCGAGTTACAAGCCCAAATGTTCACCGCTCTGGGTATCAGCGATCAGGAAGCGCAAAGTAAATTCGGGTTTTTGATGGAAGCATTTAAATATGGCGCTCCACCGCATGGTGGAATTGCTTTTGGATTTGACAGGATGATCATGATCCTGGCAGGTTGCAGTTCCATTCGCGATGTAATTGCCTTTCCCAAAACTGCAACAGCATCTTCTCTTATGGATGGCTCACCTTCTACAGTTAAAAGTGAACAATTACTGGAATTGGGTTTGCGGTTATATGAAGGGATATAAGGAAAAAGTGATAAGAGAGGTTAATAATTCGTTCCGCCTTGTTATTATTGGGAAAATTAATTCTATCATTATAGGGTAAAGATGGAAAAACCGATGAATACACGAATTCTTGTCATTGATGATGATGAGCAATTACGGAAATTACTTGACGCTTTTATCAAAGAGTTAAATTTCAAGGTCGAAACTGCAACGAACGTTCCTCAGGCAATTGATTTGATAAAGCAAAACGGCTATGATATCATTATTACCGATAAAAACATGGAAGGGCTGAACGGCAATATCGAAGGGGGCATGGATATTTTACGGTATGTGAATAAAAATTTGCAAACGACCGAAGTTATTATGATGACCGGTTATGCTTCAATTGATACGGCAATAGAAGCTATGAAACTGGGAGCTTTTGATTATATAATGAAACCGTTTGAACTGGCAAGTCTGGAAAAAAAGATTTCACGTATTTTGCAATACAAGAAATTATTGAAAAAAGAAGGAACCCTGCTCACTTATAAAACTTTGCATAATGAGATTTTGGAATTATTAAAAAAAGAACATAACCTTAACAATGATGAACTGCATGCCCTTTTGCAATCAGTCGATGAAAAAATAGATAAATTTTTCAGCGCCCAAAATAAATGGAGTTTGTCCTGGTTTAACATAAAAAAAGACGACAAGTCAGGAAAAAATTAGAATCAGACGGCAGACCAGAAGTTACGAGTAATTGATTCCTATGCCCATTACAAACAAAAAACTCTATCAAAAAGTGTTATTCCTTTGTATTGTAATTCTTTTTATTCCGGCTCTGGCCGGAAATAATTTATTGCTGGATGGTGATTATCATGCCAGTCAGTTAAGTCCTTCTCCTTTTTTGCATTTTACCGGTAATAGTATTGTTTTCCTGGTTGAGAAAAAGAGTCAACAATTTTTTATATTACAGGTAAACGATACAGCGTTTTCGGTAATAAAACAATATTCCTGTTCAACCGGTAAAGTCAGCGGTAATAAAAATGAAGCCGGTGACCTGAAAACCCCGGAAGGGATTTATTTTATCATTGAAGAAAAGGACAGCTCCCGATTATCATTAATTTATGGCGCCGGTGCTTTTGTGTTGGATTATCCCAACGCATTTGATCAATTAAATAAAAAGAACGGGCATGGAATATGGATTCATGGCACCAATGAGCCTGAACGAATTAAAAACTCAAACGATACCCAGGGTTGTGTTGTGTTGAATAATGAAGACTATAAAGACCTGGGCCAATTTGTAAAGCCGCATATTACCCCCGTTTTAATTGTTAATGAATTATTGTACAGGCAAAAACAGTTTATTAACCAGGATAAAAACAATATCATGTCATTTCTTGACAATTGGCAGCGAAACTGGCAAGACAGAAATATTGAAGGTTATATGCAATGCTATGCGGCGAATTTTACTTTAAATTTTATGAACTGGCAGGAATACCACGACTACAAAAATTATATTTTTAATACCACCCAATCTATTGATGTGGAATTTTCTAATCTCCAGATTATATGTGAAATGGAACAATACGTGGTAAATTTTTATCAAACCTACAAAGCAGACGGTTATATTGACTACGGAATTAAACAACTCTATTTACAGAAAGATAACGATCAGTATCATATAATTAAAGAAGTGTGGACCAGGCTAAATTAAATTATTATAAATAATCAGGTCGACCAAGTCCGATGAGACAAGAATTATTGACAATTTTGTTTATCCGCAGCTCTTATAAAATCAGGAAAATACACCTGCCGTTTGTTTTATACAAGGTGTTCAAATTTTTGGTATTTTTATTTGTTTTATCATTTATTGGTTTGGTAATTGGTATTTTTGTTTTAAAACAACAGAATACCGAATTAAAACAAAAACTGTTTCGTAATGAAAAACAATTTCAAGTTTTAAATTCCGAGCCTATAGAATACAAGGGGCCAGGTTCGCAATCTAAAAAAACTCAAGATGAAGTAAAAACAACCGTAATGACTGGCTTTACCCCGGTTGATTCAACCCTGATCTCGGTTCAGGATTTACAGGTTTTACGGGTTGATGAAAACAATCTCTCTGTAACTTTCAAGCTGAAAAATACCGGCACTAGTTCGGCTCCTTTGCAAGGCTACCTGGTTGTCGGAGCTTTCCCGGAACCACTGCGACCTGAAGCAGGTATATTGTTTCCACAAGCAGTAAAAACAGGAAAAGACTTTACAATTGAAAATATTACTGCCGGAGATCCATTTTCCATAAAATATTTAAAAAATATTACGGTAACAATATTTTCCTCAACACCTTCACAACTGCAAAATTTAGTCATTTTTGTTTATGCAAAGAACGGCAATATTATATATCGTAAAGCTGAAAAAATTGATGAAAAATAGCATTTTAAATGTTATATTGCTGTTCTGTTTAATATCATATCCTTTGTCAATTGCAGCCGCTGAAAAAAAGGGGTTAAATCAAACCACGTATTTTAAAGATACACCCTATGAATTGAATGTTTATAAAATTATAGGCCGGATTCCCAATAAAACCATGTTGGTCATCGGCGGTATTCAGGGTGATGAACCCACCGGCTACCTGGCGGCTGATCATTATGTAGATTTGGATCTTGAAAAGGGCACCCTGATCATGGTGCCGCGGGCAAATTTTAATACCATCATCCAGAATTCACGTGCCCTGAATGGCGATATGAATCGCAAATTTACTGCGCGCAAACAGGAACAAGGTTTTGAAGAAAAGATTGTTGAGGTTCTTAAAGGCCTAATAGCCGAGTCCGATGTGTTACTGAATTTGCATGAAGGATCGGGATTTTATCGCGAAGTGTGGATTTCTGATCAGGAAAATCCTATGCGCTATGGCCAGTCGATCATTGCCGATATTGCAGTATATCATTCCGAGGATTCATCCCGCACGCTTAATCTTGAAGAAATAGCCCGTGAAGTTATTACCAATGTGAATAAAAAAATTGCCGACGAAAAATATTCTTTTCATTTTAATAATCATAATACCTTTTCACAGCGAACCAGGCATGCCGAGCAGCGCACGTCGGCTACATTTTATGCTCTTTCCAATTTTGGTATTCCGGCGTTTGGAATTGAATCTTCCAAAGACATTACAGACCTTGAAACCAAAGTCCGGCACCAGATTTGGATCATTAATGAATTTATGAGGCTTTTTGATATTGTCCCTGAAGTGCCACGACTATACCTTGATTATCCTGAATTAAAATTTATTATTGTAACAGTGAATGATAATAAATCGGAAATTATACCCAACAATAAAACACTGCATGTAAAAAAAGATGATATAATCGAAATTGATCATGTTGAAGCAAATTACAAACGGGGTTTGTCCGTTGATGTGCTTGATTATGGAACGTTGAATGATTTCCGCACCAGGTTAAAAATTAACAGGTCGACCACGATCAATGTTAAAAAAGACAAGTTTTTATGCGGTGAAATTAAAGTCTTGGTCAATAATGATACTTCGAATACCCGTAAAACGTTTCCATACCTGGTTCTGGACATAAATGGCGCGATTGAAGTGTTTGATGATCAAAAAAACATTACCCTTAAACAGGGTGATATTGTAAAACTTATTGACACAGTCCCATCCTCAAAAGCAGATAAAGATATTCGGATAAACTTGTATGGTTTTATACCGGATAAACTGTCGAACAACGCCGACGATAGAAATGTAGCCGTTAATACCGCCAGGGATCTGATGCCTGAATATGCGGAAGACCAGAACGGGCAAATCTATAAAATTCGCATTGAAAGCGGAAATACCATTTATTCAGTTTTCCGGCTGCAGCTGGAACAATCAAAATTAATGAGTGTTAAAATAAGAAATAAAGATATGGTTTTTAATGTTAAAAGTGGAGAAACAATACAGTTCATTGAAAACGATGCTATAGAAATTATCGATATAGAAATGAACAACGACCAAAGTATCGATAAAGAAAAAACAGTCAAGGTTAATTTTAAAGGGTATGTAGGACGGGGAGACGCAGAAGACCGTCATTTAATCATACCACTTGATAAGCATTTGTTAAAGGAGTATTCCATAAACAGTCAGGGACTTGTATATCCGGTAGTCGTTACCCTGAATAAAGAAGAAATAGGTAAAATATTTATTGAAATTACCAATTAATCCCTAAAGCAATAAAAAAACTGGATTTTCTTCTTGACAATTATGCTTATTTTTATTAACATAGAATTATTCTAGTGTGATATACAATTAAAAAACAATAGTTTCAACATTTTGTTCATTTATAATACATACCCAATAATACCAGTTATAAAAAAGAGTCGAAAGGAGGTGTTTGCTTGATGACAGGAAAGATCAAGGGCGTAATTATCCTTGCAGCTATCGCAATTCTTTTTATTTCTTTTGCTCTGACAGGCTGTGGTGGCCCGAATGAAAAAGAATTAAAAGCATTGGAAGAAACCAAAGCTGCTGCTATGGCAGCTGAAAGTGCAAAGGCTGATTGTGAAAACGAAAAAGCTCAACTGGAAGCGCAATTAGCCGCAAAGAATCAAGAGTTAGATAAAATGAAACAGGAACTGGCTGATGTTACAAAACGGCTACAAGCCCTGGAAAAATAACGGTTATATGCATAAAAACTCGAAACCCTTGGAGGGAAACTAATGAAAGTTTTAGGTAAAAAATTGATACTCTTTACCTTGGCTCTTTCAATTTCATTATTATTCGGGGCTTCTTTTTCCTTAGCACAAGAAAAAATGTCTATGGATGAATATAAAGCCCAATTGGCAGATTGGCAGAAAAGGGAAGCCGATGCCAAAACTGCCGGCGAAAAATGCGGCACAGATGTAATAAGCCTGAAAGCGGAAGTTGAAAAAGCTCAAGCGGAAACCGATGCTACCTGGAAAGCCATTCTTGGCGCAGTCGGAACAGATCAAGCCGGTGTGGATGCCTATCGCGCAAGCCTGAAAGACCTGGAAGCTCAGGTTGACGGCCTGCTGGCCCTTTCTCCGGAAGAATTATACAAAAAACGCGACGAGTTAAAAGCAGCAGAAGAAAAGTTAAATGAATTAAAACAAAGCAAAATTTCTGCTTTGACCGAAATGCAAAATCTCATTGCAGCTATCGAAGGCAAGCTAACCCAGGCAAAGAACAAAATGCCGAAAGCTGTTTATGATGAATACAATGTCGTTGTAGGCGACTATCTGTGGAAAATTTCCGGAAAACAGGAAATCTATAACGATCCAATTCAATGGATGCGTATTTATTCCTACAACAAAAGCCAGATTAAAGATCCGGACCTGATTTATCCGCAACAAGTTCTCAAAATTCAAAGAGAAGTTGGTATGGATGAATACCTGGTTGCCAAAGGTGATTATTTGCAGAAAATCGCCGCCAACCCCTCTATCTTAGGTGATCCGGCGTCCTGGACCAAAATATACGAAAAGAATAAAGACATCATTGGCGAAAATGCCAATTTGATCTATCCGCATACGGTCCTGGTAATCCCTAAATAATAATCAGGCAAGGTATTCGTGTTGCATTTTTGCTTAATGCAATGTAAACGCAACTGAATCTACCTGTAATTTTTATAAACTCTCGGCCTATATTCAGGGCCGGGAGTTTTTTTTATCAAATACGGTATGTTCGGTAATAAAATATACCCGAACAAAAGCGATAATTTAAAAGGAGAGTGTTGTAAAATTTTGACTAGTTCATCATTAGGTGAAAAAAAGATATTATTACGCGGTATTGAGCCTCTGGCTTTTTTTGGCGCCCAGGATAAAAATCTTAAATACCTTGAATCGTTACTTGAAAGCCATATTATTGCCCGCGGGGATGAAATTATTATTCGCGGTTCCAGTACACAAACCGAAAAAGCAGAACGAATAATTAATGAACTTTTGCAAATGGCTAACCGCAATGGTTTTATCACAATTGATGATATTGATACCGTTAGCCGGTTGACCGCTGTTCCCGGCGCACTCCTCAAACCTGTGGAAGACCAGGAATCAATTGTTCTTTATACCAAACATGGTTATATAAAACCTAAAACAGAAGGTCAAACCAGGTATTTTGAGTCGAGTAAAGTAAATGATATTGTATGCGCAATCGGCCCGGCCGGCACCGGTAAAACCTATCTGGCTGTGGCTATAGCTGTTTCTTATTTACGTGAAAAAAAAGTGGATAGAATTGTTCTCTGCCGCCCCGCAGTAGAAGCCGGTGAAAGCCTGGGATTTTTACCCGGCGATTACCGGGAAAAAGTTGATCCCTATTTTCAACCCCTGTACGATGCCCTGTTTGACATGGTGCCTGCTGAAAAACTTACCAAACAAATGGAAGCCAATATCATTGAAGTGGCGCCTTTGGCTTTTATGCGCGGCAGAACTCTGAATAATTGCTTTGTCATTCTCGATGAAGCGCAAAATTCTACTACTGCACAAATGAAAATGTTTCTCACCCGGCTTGGCGCCAATTCACGCGCTATTATTACCGGCGATATTACACAAATTGATCTGCCCCCCAAAACGGAATCTGGATTGATACAGATCCAAACAATTCTTAAAGGAGTAGATGGTATTGATTTTATTTATCTGGCCGACCGGGATGTGGTAAGGCACCCCCTGGTTCGGAAAATAATCAATGCTTATGAAAATTATGCAGCTAATGGCAATCGTCAATCTTAAAAAATCGAATTGAAGCGGTTTATGATGAGACTGTTTGGAAACAGATTTAAAAAGGTAAAGAAAAAAACCACAACAACTGAAAAAACAAAAAAAAGTGGCGCCGAAAAGAAAATAAAAAAATTCATCAGGCGGTATTCTTTAAATTTGGTTGTGTTGTTTTTTAGTGCACTGTTACTTTCCCTGTTTTTTCCCAGGGGGAAATCGTTCCAGTTTACCGACCTGAAAGAAGGCCGGGTATATGTTGGTGCAGAAATAATAGCCCCTTTCTCTTTCCCGGTTAATAAAAGCCCGGAAGAATACAATGCCGATGTTACACAGGCCCGCGAAAGTATTGCGCCGGTTTTTATGCGTAACAACACCATCGAAACGGAGCAAAAGCAAAAATTGGCCAGGTTTTTAAATCAGGTTCGCACGCTGCTCAATACGACCAATGTCAACCGTGACCGGCTGCAGCAATTATTCCGCAATGATGGCATCATTGTTTCCAATGAAGATGTCGGTTTACTCATTTCCGGTTTTACTGAAAGCAATTCGGCTTCGGTGCGAACTAAAAATGAACTTGAAACCCGAATGGCAGCCTTTGAAGATATAGCGCGCATTACCAGGGCGGCGGTAAATGATTTTTATTCTACCGGAATACTGGATTTGAACAAGCAGGAATTACCCAAAGCGACAACGAAAATTACAGTACACCAGGTTAATAGTGATACATCCCGGGTTTCTCCTGAAGATTATGAAGTTCCATACCTTGAAGATATTAATTACTATTTTGATAAAGAAGAAGCATCAAAAACCTTGCTGGATAATTTACGCACCAGATACAAGCTGGATGAAAAGCGGATTAAAATAATCTATCAAATTGCGGTACATTATCTGGCGCCAAATATCCTGTATAACAAGCAGGAAACTGAAGAAATGAACACCATGGCTGTAGCCAATGTTCCTCTTGCCAAGGACCAGGTTTTGGCAGGAGAACGAATTATTGACAGCCATGAGCGCATTACCGCGACCCATATAGAGCGGCTTAATTCTTTAGCCCTTGCCAAAGCAGAGTTAGGTGAATCCTCGGGATTTTGGTCCCGTTTATTACCAAATATCGGGAAATTTTTTCTGGTGGCCCTGATCCTTGGAATATTGTTTATTTTTCTATGGCGCGATCATCCGCAAATTGTGAATGACCGAAAAGAATTTTTATTAATACTCATAGTCATTATTCTGTTGGGAATAATAACTTTTCTGCTGAACAGTTTTTCACTTTCCGTATATTTAATTCCGGTTTCTATAGCGGCAATCATTATTACCATATTTTTTAATTCACGGGTGGGCTTTCTGGTTGCAGTAGCCGTCAGCCTGCTGGTGGGGGCTATGCGCGGCGATGAATTCGGCATAGCATTTATCTCGATCTTTGTATCAACAATTGCGATTTTAACTGTAACCAAAGTTAGAACCCGTAATTGGGTATTACATTCATTCGCAGCTATAGCCGGCGCCTATGTGCTGGCAATTCTGGTGCATGATTTAATCAATTATATTCCTTTCAGCAGTATTGCCCAGGATATTGGCTTTGGATTAATCAACGCTTTTTTATCCCCGATTTTTGCTTATGGTTTGGTCATCATTTTTGAATTTGTATTTGAAATGACAACGGATATGACGTTGCTGGAGTTGTCCGATTTAAATCAACCCTTGTTGCGGCAGCTTGCTATTGAAGCGCCGGGCACCTACCATCATAGTATCCTGGTCGGCACCCTGGCCGAAGCGGCTACCGAGGCTATTGGAGGCAATGCTTTACTTGCCAGAGTTGGCTCATATTATCATGATATTGGTAAAATGGAAAAACCCGAGTATTTTGTAGAGAACCAGACCAAAGGAAGAAATCCCCAGGAAAAGCTTTCTCCTTCGATGAGTTCATTGATATTATCCAATCATGTAAAAAAGGGAGTGGATATAGCGCGGCAATATAACTTGCCCAAAGAAGTGGAAGAATTTATTTATGAACATCACGGCACTTCTTTAATGTCCTATTTTTATCAGAAAGCATTGGAAAAGACCAGCGAAGACCAGGTATCAAAAGATGAGTTCCGCTATCCTGGTCCAAAACCCCGGTCGCGCGAGACTGCTATTGTGATGTGCGCCGACGCCGTTGAAGCGGCGTCGCGAACTCTGAAAGAGCCTTCGCCAAGCCGCATCAAGGGGCTTGTGGAACAGATCATTGATGAGCGTTTTAAAAGCGGGGAACTTGACAATACCCCGTTGACGTTGAAAGATCTTTCCAATATATCCGAGGCTTTTCAGAAAATTCTTAACGGCATTTTTCACAGCCGCGTTGAGTATCCAACAGAAAAAAAACCGGCTGCCGCCAAACAAATATAAGCGCAATTCCGGAACCGGTTTGCATGTTTGTCGTTATATTTAATAAGATATGTAACTAACGAGGTCATACAATACACCAGATAATAATCGAAAATCATTACGGGGTTGACGACCTGGATGAAGCTGAAATAGAATCCCTGGTACAGGATATACTATCAACTCCTGAGCAGGACAAAGTATGGCATATCAACCTGGTATTAATTTCTGATGAAATCATTGCCGATATTCATAACAAATATTTGCACGATAATACCTCCACCGATGTTATATCTTTTGATCTAAGTGAAGATTTTGAAGAATATAGCGAAGGAGAGATATATATAAGCATAGACCACGCCCGCGCTCAGGCCATTGAATTTGCGGTTACTTTTAAAAGCGAATTATACCGGTTAATTGCACACGGAATCTTGCACCTGATTGGTTATGATGATCAGACCGAACCCGACCGACTAACAATGCGCGAGCAGGAGAATAAAATTTTAAAAAATTTTAATTTGTTTTAATGCTTAAATAATATATATTTATTAGTATGTATAATTAAAGGTTTTCCTGTAATTTCGTAACTAAATATCGGTCAACCTGGAACAAACAGAGGAGAAATAATAAATTTTGGAAGACCCGATACATTTATATATAATTGTTTTTTTTGTTTTTTTGATCTTTTCTGCCTTTTTCTCCGGTTCCGAAACAGCTTTTTTCTCATTAAATGATATTATCATCAGGCAAATTGCGGAGGAAAAAACCGGCAGCGCCAAAAGAGTTACCCGTTTACTGGCAAACTCTCGTCGTTTATTAAGCGCGCTGTTGATGGGCAACACATTTGTAAATGTTTCAGCTGCTTCTCTGGCGGCAATTATCACCACCCGGCTGTGTCTGCGTGCAGGGATTGATGAAAAATTAGCTTACCTGATTAATATACTGGCAGTTACCTTTTTAATTTTGGTGTTTAGTGAAATAACACCCAAAATTATTGCCGTTAAAAACGCCCGTACCTGGGCTTACCGGCTTTCCCTTCCTGTTTATGGTATTTATTATTTGTTTTTTCCATTAACAGTAATCATAGATAAAAGTATCAGCTTTATAAGCCGTATTTTTAAATTAGGAGAATCAAAAGAGGAAAAATTTTTCCATTCCAACGAATTCCAGGCTTTGCTGGATTTAGGTGAGGAACAAGGTGAGCTGGAAGAAGAAGAAAAAGAAATGATCCATTCGATTTTTGAATTTGGCGATACTATAGTGCGGGAAATCATGATCCCCAGGCCGGATGTGGTTTGTATTTCTCATGATTCTTCGCTGGAAGAGCTGATAGAACTGATAAAAACAAAAGGACATACACGCATACCGGTGTATGAAGAAACGATTGACAAGATCAGCGGGATAATTAATGCCAAAGATTTACTGCCATTTGTTTCCAATCCCATACAAAAGAAAGATTTGCTGGAATTAGCCCGGCCGGTTATATTTGTTCCCGAAAGCAAAAAAATTGATGATCTGCTGCGCTTGTTTCAGAAAGAGCGGCAGCACCTGGCAATTGTCGTAGACGAGTATGGCGGTACATCAGGGATAGTTACGCTGGAAAATGTAATCGAAGAAATTGTCGGTGACATTCGTGATGAATATGACCAGGAACAATCGTTGTTTAAAACAGTTGATAAAAATAATTACCTGGTAAATGCCAAAATAGATATTGAATCGCTTAACGACCTGATCAATATCAATTTGCCGGAAAAAGACGAATATGATACTCTCGGCGGTTTTATTTTGGAAATGACCGGCACAGTGCCGCGCGAAAAGCAGGAAGTAGTGTATAACAAGTACTTGTTAAAAGTTGAAAAAGTGGAAAATAACCGGATTATTTTGGTGCGCATAACCAATAATCCCGACATTGAAAAGAATAACGACAAAAACGCAGAGAGTTGATTTAGAAAAATCTTGACTATCTGCCATAATTTTGATAATATTATTTTCTAAATGTTGCAAATAAATTTAACGACAGGAGATTATAAATGTTAAAATTGAGATTTGATTACCGTGACCTGTTTAACGCACCCAGAATTGCATTTAGTATTCAAAGGATCTGGATTCAATTTACCGGTTTATTTTTCGGTTATGCAGGCTACCTGGCGCTTACCTATCTCAGTTATATTTTAAATAACTATAAACTGGGAGACGTTTGGGGTCGATTTGGATTATTTCCCTGTCTTTTTATAACCGGAGAATCTTTTCCCTGGTATTCATGGTTATTATGGGCAATTGGCGTTCTGTTACTGCTGTTTGTTTACCTGGTTACCAATACTGCAGTAGCGCGGGCACTGTATATGGTAAGCAAGGGCAATCATTTTTATTCCTGGAAAGAAGCTTATTGTTTTGCTTTTAAAAAAGTATGGTCAATCCTGTTAACGCCGATTTCCATAGCTATTCTTATCGGGTTGATGGTTTTGGGCAGTCTGGTCATTGGCTTGCTGGGAAAAATTCCATTTATAGGTGAACTGGGAGTCAGCCTGTTCACAATCCTGTGGTTTATCGGCGCGCTGATTATGTTATTTTTTGGCATTGTAACTATTGTTGCGCTGTTATTGACGCCCGGTATTATTGCCACCACCGATGAAGATGCTTTTGAGGCGGTATTTCAGGTGTTTTCCATTACCTGGAGCCAACCCTGCCGGTTTGTTTTTTACCAGGCAATCAATGTTGTGCAAACCCTGCTCAGTTTTGCAATATTTGCTTTTTTTGTGAAAAAAGCGCTGGTGATCATGAATGCTTTGTTTGTAAATTTTATGGGCAACGATTTTATCAATCTTTGTAATAATGGACAGGCTATGGTGCAGGATTGGACATTCATATTTCAAAGTATTATAGATAGCATTTTTAAAGGATGCGCACCGCAGCTCTTCTTCACTCATAATTATTCTCTGATACCCCTCACTGAATTACCGATTTCTGTAGTTATTTCTTCCTATCTTTATGCTCTCAGTGTACTGTTTATCGGCGCACTGGTCATATCGTATGCCTTTACAACGTTAACCGCTGGAAACACCTTGCAATATTTGGTTATGCGTAAGTTTAAAGACCAGGAAAACCTGCTCGAACGTAAAGATGCGGAAGAAGAGGAAGAGGAAAGCGAAGAAAAACCGGCTGAACCGGAACAAGCGCCGGCTGCGGAAAAAGAATAAGAAGCGATTTATGTGGATGTTTATGATGTGTTTGCTTTTTCAGGATAATTGAGCTATGTCGGAATTATTTGTTAAAATAAATAACCAGGAAAAGGGCCCCTTTTCTACTAAAGAATTAAAGAGACTGGCCGCAAACGGAGAATTCAGCCGCAAGGATTTAGTCTTTCATGAAGATACCCAGGAATGGATAGAAGCCGGGCAACTGGATAATTTAGGTGAAATTTTTTCACCTTTAGAAACTGCAGAAACGCGAAAAATAGTGTATGCAATCGGCGGCGGGAAGGGCGGCGTTGGTAAAACCAGTCTTACCGCCTCGCTGGGAATTGGGCTGGCGGCGCTCGATTATAACGTGGTTACAATTGATGCAGACCTGGGCGGGGCTAATTTACACACCTGCATGGGTATTTTAGACCCCGAGTATACATTTTATCATTTTTATACCATGCAGCGCGACAGCCTGAATGATATTATGCTCGATACGCCGGTGAAAAATCTCAAGCTAATCAGCGGCGCCTGCGGCACTTTGGGCCTGGCTAATCCCCAGTATTTTCAGAAACTACGTTTCATCAACCAGCTGCGCGAACTGAATGCTGATTTTATCTTGCTGGACTTGGGCGCCGGGTCTTCTTATAATGTTATCGACTTTTTTATTGCCGCCGACCAGGGAATCCTGGTAACCACACCGGATCCCATGGCGATCCAGGAAACCTTTAATTTCCTTAAAGTAGCCTTTTTACGGAAACTGGTAAGAGAATTTAAAAACAACACCCTGGTTCTGGAAATTCTGGAACGCGAAATGGATGCTAAACGCGGTCGTATGAATTCTACCATGGTCGATATAATACAGGAAATCGAAAAGGGTGACCAGGAATCCGCCGGGAAAATTAATACTTTTCTCTCCGAATTCAAACCGCTTTTGATCTTAAATATGGTGCATTCAAACGAGGAAATTAAAGAAGGGGACACATTTAAAACTGCCGCTAAAGAGCTGTTATCTATTGACGTGAATTATATCGGGTATATTGAATACGATGACAATGTACGTAAATCGATCAAAGAATTACGGCCGTTTATTCTCGACAATCCCAAATCAAAAGCATCAAAAAGCCTGGCCCGGTTGATCACTTCCGGCTTGTTAAAAAAGGATGGCTGGAAAGGATTCAGAGAAAAACACCGCGTCATTAAAAACGTAGCACTAGATGCGGAAGAATACCCCAAAACCAATCTTCGTGACAGCAGTACGATCTGTTCTATAAACTGTATGTATTGGGGTGATTGTGAATACCAGGAAGGCGGTCTACCCTGTTCTATACGGCACCTGGACCCGATATTTAAAAAATAAATGTTCTGGTGTTTGATATAATAACCCGGCCTGTTTAATTACTCTGTGGCAGGTAAGGGAAAGCACAAAACATAGTGAACCTTGCTTGTAATTTTAGCAGGAAAAGTTTAAAAGAGGTGAGCCGCGGCTCACCTCTTTTTTATTGAGATAAAAAATGAAATATTGTTTTTTTTTATTATATTATAGCGGTCACATATTTTCGGATTGTATAATTTAGCAAGATAGTATTATTAAATATGGTGCAGAATAAAAAGCAAAATATCACTCCCGCTAAATCAATGGCAATAAGTTTTTTGATACTCATTATTGGCGGCACATTTTTATTATTACTTCCGTTTAGTTCTAATCATCAGGTAACCTTTATTGATGCACTTTTTACTTCAACCAGCGCCTGTTGTGTTACCGGCCTGGCGGTGGTTGATACCGGTACGCAGTGGACATTGGCCGGGCAAATTATCATTTTATTACTGATCCAGTTTGGCGGCTTGGGAATTATGACCTTTTCAACTTTGGGCGCATACATTATAGCCGGAAAAATGAATGTACGAAACCGGCAATTGATTGAAGACAGCCTGGGAGGGATGCATATACCCAAGCTGGGGAAATTATTGTCGGGGATTGTTCTAGGAACACTGACTTTTGAAATGATTGGCGCCTTGTTGTTAACTCTACGGTTTATAAAACAGTATCCATTTTTTACAGCTCTCTACCATGGTATTTTTCACTCCATATCCGCATTTTGTAATGCCGGTTTTGCCCTGTACCCCAACAGTTTGGAACGTTACCAGAATGATATAACAGTTAACCTTGTCATCATGGCATTAATAGTTACCGGGGGTATTGGCTATTGGGTGCTGTTTGATGTCATTCATTTAATTAAAAATCACCGCCGTAAACTTGGTTATCATAGTATTATTGTGATCTCTACATCAGCCGCCCTGATTCTGATTGGTATGGTGGCTATTTTATTACTGGAATGGAATAATACTCTCAGCCACCTGGCTTTACCATATAAAGTATTAAATGCCGCCTTTCAATCTATAACCCCCCGCACTGCCGGATTCAATACAATTAAAATTGAAAATCTGAATAACGGGTCGATCATGATTATTATCATATTAATGTTGATCGGCGCATCTCCGGGCTCATGCGGCGGTGGTATAAAAACCAGCACTTTTGCCGTAATTATGGCGATGATTGTTTCCCGAATCAACGACCAGCGACAAGTAAGATTATACAAGCGTGGAGTGCCGGAACAGGTGATCTCCAAGTCTATTGCAATTCTCTTTTTTGCATTGTTTTTATTAACGGCTGTAATAATCCTGATGCTTATGACAGAGCACCCCCCCGGAATCCCGGCGCCGGGACGATCTACTTTTGTTGAGGTGGTTTTTGAGGCCTTTTCAGCTCTCGGCACAGTCGGGCTGAGTATGGGGCTAACACCGTTTTTATCCCTGACCGGCAAAATAGCCATTATATTTTTAATGTATCTCGGCAGGATAGGCCCGTTAACTATTGCCCTGGCGATTGCTACCAAAAAGAGCCTGCATATTCGTTATGCTGAAGAACAGGTTTGGGTAGGTTGACAAATATTAAAAGAATATTTCCGGTTTAGTGAACCGGATAAGGCAAAGATTGTTTTTTGTAAAACAGTTATACAAAACTATTAATTGGAAAGACTAGAATGAAATCATTTGCAATTATCGGTTTGAGCAGTTTTGGTTATTACCTGGCGAAAACCCTGTCTTCTAAAGGTTACCAGGTAATGGCAATAGACAAGCGTGAAGAACGGGTGGAGCGGGTAAAGGGATTTGTGGACCGGGCGGTTGTTGCCGATGCCAGCGACAAGGAAACCCTGTTAAGCCTGGGATTAACGGATCTGGATGCTGTTGTTGTCAGTCTCGGCGATCAGATCGACGCCAGCATCCTGGTAACCTTGTATTTACGGGAACTGCGTGTAAAAAAGATCATCGCCAAAGCCATTACCGAAGATCATGGTAAGATTTTGGATATTATCGGCGCGACCGAGGTGGTTTTCCCGGAGCGAGATGTGGCGGTGCGGCTCTCGCAATCTATGGAAAGCGATTATGTGTTGGATAGTATTACATTGTCGGAAGGTATCAGTATTTTGGAAATTGCCGCGCCCAACACGCTGGTCGGCAAGACCCTGGGAGCGCTGGATTTGCGTAACCGTTATGGCGTTCTGGTTTTGATTGTTAAAGAACTGGTACCCGAAAATGTGGTCCTGATTCCCACCGCCGATCACATTATCAAAGATAGTGATATCCTGGTGATGATGGGTAAGGATGAGGATTTGGCAAAAATTAAAAAATTGCAATAACTTGATAAAAAGCCAGGTAAATAAAATTCAGAATGCTGTTGTTTAAGTAAAGAGTAATTAGTTGTATTTATTTATAAATAAGGGTAGAGGTAAGTAAAATGCCCATACAATTGATTCATGTCATCCGGGAAATTACGGATACCGTTTCTTTTGATAACCGGCGCAAAGCGCAGGCTTTTTGCGCAGATATTGATCATTACCAGACGACGCATTGGGAACCGAATACGGATATAATTGAAAGCGAAGATGAAGTAATTATAAAAATTGAAATGGCTGGAGTTAAACATGGCGATGTGTCCGTCAAAGTGAGAAACGGAAAATTGTTGATCTGCGGCGAGCGCCGGGAAAAATTACCGCATCGGCCGGTTTCCTTTCATCAACTGGAAATCAGTTACGGAATGTTTGAAAAAGCCATAGTTATTCCTGAAATATTGGAGCATAATAATATATCAGCAACGCTTGGTGAGGGCATTCTGGAAATTGTTATTTCCAAAAAAAGTGATATTGTTGAAATCCCGATCCATGACCGGCACGGTGTAGATGCAAACAGGTAAAAAGGCGTTGGCAGTGGAAAGAATTGATAACGATAAGCGGGAGATATAAATGGAGGAAAACCAATTTAACATAAGTGTGGAAGCCACTTCGGAACTGGAAGCAAAAATACCGGCGGCATTGGCAATTTTACCGTTACGTGATACTGTAGCTTTTCCGAATATTGTCACCCCGCTGGTGGTGGCGCGGGAAAAGTCCGTTAAACTAATCAATGATGTTATAGCCGGAACCAGGATATTAGGGCTGGTGGCGCAAAAAAACGCCGAGATTGAAGATCCCGGTATTGATGATATTTATATGTATGGGACGGCCGCAATCATTCTGCGGATGTTAAAATTCCCGGATGGCTCCCTGCGCGTGCTGGTTCAGGGTATTTCACGCATAAAGTTGCTGGAAAACATCAGCACCGATCCTTATTTTGTTTTTAAAGCCGAGCCCAAGCAGGACAGCTTTAAAGAGACCACCAAACTGGAAGCGTTGAAACGTAACGTTGCCGTGCAGTTTCAAAAAGTCGTGTCCCTGGTGCCGCAATTGCCGGATGAATTACAGGTGGTTATTGTCAACACCTCGCACCCCGGTAAGCTGGCCGATCTGGTGGCGTCCAATCTCAGTTTAAGCGTTGAAGAAAAACAGATCATCCTTGAAGCGGTGAATATCAAGCAGCGGCTGGAAAAACTGACAGTTTATGTTAACCGCGAGCTCGAAGTGCTGGAAATGGGTTCTAAAATTCAGGATAAAGTGCAGAGCGAACTGGGCAAGAACCAGCGCGAATATTTTTTACGCGAACAATTGCGCGCTATACAAAAAGAACTGGGTATGGGCGACGAGCGCTCGGTAGAGATCGACGAACTGCAAAAAAAGATCAGGGAAGCCGGTATGCCGGAAGCGGCGGAAAAAGAGGCGCAACGGGAACTGGATCGCTTGTCGAAAATGCAGCCCGGCGCAGCCGAATACACCGTTTCGCGCACTTATCTGGACTGGATGATCGCTTTGCCCTGGAAACGCTCTACCGAAGATAACCTCGATATTACTGAAGCGCATAAAGTGTTGGACGAAGATCATTATGATCTGATCAAGGTTAAAGAGCGGATTTTGGAGTACCTGGCGGTGCGCAAGTTAAAGAACGATACGCGCGGCCCGATATTATGTTTTGTCGGCCCACCCGGAGTGGGTAAAACCTCGCTGGGCCGCTCTATTGCCAGGGCAATGGGGCGCAAGTTTGTTCGCATTTCGCTGGGCGGCGTGCATGATGAAGCAGAAATCCGCGGCCATCGCCGCACCTATATCGGCTCCATGCCCGGCAGAATAATCCAGGGATTAAAGAATGCGGACAGCAATAACCCCATTTTCATGCTCGATGAAGTGGACAAGATCGGCCAGGATTTTCGCGGCGATCCATCTTCGGCGCTGCTTGAAGTGCTGGATCCGGAACAAAACTTTTCATTTTCCGACCATTACCTGGATGTCGCTTTTGATCTTTCCAAAGTTATGTTCATTACTACCGCCAATGTACTCGATACCATACCCCCGGCGCTGCACGACCGTATGGAAGTGCTGGAACTGCCGGGTTATATTGAAGAAGAAAAAGTGTTCATTGCTACCAAGTATTTAATACCCAGGCAGATCAATGAAAACGGCTTAAAGAAAAAGCATATCTCTTTCAGTAAAGATGCAGTGCAGCGTATCATCCGCGACTATACCCGCGAAGCCGGCGTCCGCAATCTGGAACGGCAAATAGCCACGGTGTGCCGCAAAGTAGCCAAGCAGGTGGCTTCGGGAAACGATAAAAAAATCGTCATCAGGCAGGCGGAACTGTTGGAAATGCTGGGCCCGGTAAAATATTATTCCGAAATCGCGGAACGCACCAGTAAACCGGGAGTTGCTACCGGTTTGGCCTGGACCCCGACCGGGGGCGATGTGTTGTTTATTGAATCCACTCTAATGACCGGCAGCAAAGGCTTGATCCTGACCGGGCAACTGGGCGATGTTATGAAGGAATCCGCCCAGGCGGCATTATCTTATATTCGCGCCAATGCCGGTATGCTGGGCATTGATGAAAAGATATTCGGGAAAAGCGATATTCATGTGCATGTTCCGGCCGGCGCTATCCCCAAAGACGGGCCATCCGCCGGGGTGACGATGGCTTCTTCGCTGGTATCGTTATTAACAAAGAAACCGATCCGCAACGATATTGCCATGACCGGGGAAATAACCCTGCGCGGCAAAGTGCTGCCGGTTGGCGGAATTAAGGAAAAAATGCTGGCGGCAAGACGGGCGGGAATTAAAAATGTCATCATCCCGGCCAGGAACAAACAGGATCTGGAAGAGATCCCTGAAAATGCCAAAAAAGATATGGTTTTTTATCCGGTGGAAACGCTGGATCAGGTTCTGGATTTGGCAATAAAAGGAAGAAAAAAAGCGATTAAAAAAAAGACCAGCGCAAAAACTGAAAAGAAAAAGCTTGATATGGATCACAATGGATAAAAGCAATATTAATCAACTTGTACAAGAGCTAAAGCGTTACGGTCAGGAACATATTTTACAGTTTTTTGACCAACTGGACGAACAGCAGCAACAGGTATTGCTCCACCAGGTTAATGAAATTGATTTCAAACTGCTGGAGTATTGCCGCTCTCTATTGCAAAATAAACAACAGACCGGCCAGTATGTCCCCGGAACCTTGCAGCCCTTGCAGGTAATAGAATTACCCAAAACGCCGGAAGAAATTGCCGGTGTTGACCGGGCGCGCGCCTGCGGTGAACAAACAATCGCACAGGGAAAGGTCGCGGTTATGCTGGTGGCCGGCGGCCAGGGCACCCGCCTCGGATACGATGGTCCGAAAGGCACTTTCCCGGTGGGGCCGGTTACCGGCAGAACCCTGTTTCAATACCATACGGAAAAAATACTGGCTTTGGAACGAAGGTTACAGACAGTTATTCCATTTTATATTATGACCAGTGAATTGAATTATTCACAAACTACAGAGTTCTTTGCCCAAAAACAATTTTTTGGCAAAGACCGGGAAACCATACTTTTTTTCCGGCAGGGAATGCTGCCGGCGTTGAGCGATGGCGGAAAAATGTTCCTTGAAGAAAAGGGTAAATTAAGCGTCGCCCCGGACGGTCATGGCGGTTTACTGCGGGCGATGTTTAAAAACCAGATCCTTGAGGATATGGAAAAGCGCGGCATTGAGTATATTTTTTATTTCCAGGTAGACAGCCCCCTGACTAGAGTGTGTGACCCGGTATTTATCGGCAACCATGTTTTAAAAGGGGCGGAAATGTCCGCTAAAACCGTGTATAAAAGCGATCCGTATGAAAAGCTGGGTAACATTGGCCAGGTCAACGGCAAAAATGTGGTTATTGAATATACCGAGCTTTCGGAACAGGAAATGGAAGCCCGAAATGCTGATGGCCGGCTGGTGTTTGGTCAGGGCAGTATAGCAATACATGTTTTTAACGTCAGCTTTTTGCGGCGTTTAAAAGATGAAAATATCAGTTTACCATATCACCTTGCCCATAAAAAAATACCCTGGATTGATGCTTTCGGTAACCAGGAAAAACCGGAAAAACCTAACGGTTACAAGTTTGAACAGTTTATATTTGATGCACTGCCGTTTGCCGAAACGATAATGGTGCAGGAAACGGATCGCAAACAAGATTTCAGTCCAATTAAAAACAAAGAAGGACAGGACTCGCCGGAACAGGCGCGCCAGGATCTGGAAAATCTGTTCGGTTCCTGGCTTGAAAAGGCCGGAATTCCGGTAAAACGCGACAAAGCCGGCAACGTTCTGGATGTTATAGAAATCAGCCCACTGGTAGCGATGAATGAAAAAGAGTTCCTGGAACGCCACCCGGAACCGCAAACGATAACCGGCGGTTATCTTTATGATAAAGTGGGTTGATTGATTAAGAAAATAGAGTGTTTATACTATTTGCTAAAAAACAGTTTACTTGAATATTTTTTATTTAAACACCCCGGTTAAACCAACCCGGATAAAAACATGTTTTAACACTATACCAGGGTTAAGCAACCATGGCAAAAAAGGTAAAAGAAAAGTCCGCAAAAAAGTCATTCCTGCGGCGGTTAGCGCTGTTTTTCCTGCGTTTTCTTGGTGTGCTCGGATTAACTATTGTGTTCATTCTGTTATTGCTGGTAATCCTGTTCCGGTTTGTAGTTCCATCGGATTATGTTAAAGCCAAAGCCGCGCAATTTGTAGAAACAAGTTTTTCCCGCAAACTGGTCATAGATAAAATTCATATCAACCCATTGACCGGCGTGGAATTGACCAATGTCCGGCTGGAAAAGCTGCCGGATTCTCTGGCAACGGCAGTAAACCCGCCTTTTCCGGTGGATTTTGCCGCTGTAAAATCGGTGCGGTTAAAATACAGCTTGAAACGCCTGTTGAAAAAGGAATTGCGCATCAGCGAAGTAATCCTGGATACCCCGCAAATTGAAGCGTTTTTAACCCTGGCGCCGGATACCACCCAAAAAGTAAAGCCGGATTCCGTAGCGCAACCGGTCTCTCCCCTGGCTCTGGAACTGAACAAGTTACGCATCAAAGATGCGCAAATAAAAATTACCACGCAGGATTCTTCCCTGACCCAAAAAGTATTTCTTGAGGACCTGGACGTCTACATAGATCAGATCACGGTTCCCCGTGGCAATATCCTGGCAAACGACAGTCTGTTAAGAGGAGCTTTCAAGATCAATTCGGAGAATGCCGACTTTTCTTTTGAACAGGTTTCGGCTAAAACCGGCAATATGTCTGTAAACGGGAATATCGATCTGGCTACAGAACTCAACGTTGTAACGCTCGATTCCGTGACGCTGGACGCCAGGTTGTTGCTGGAGCAATTATTTTTTGCATCAACGGCTATACCCAATTTCAGTTCTTTACAAATGCCTTTTTCGCTGAACCTGGATTTGTCCGCCGTTGTGAATGTGAACGCGGAAAAAGCACGGCTTACCAGGATGAACGTGAGTGTGGATGATAAAAAATGGCTGGGATTGACTGCCGAGGTGCAAAAGTTTATCTCCACCACCTCGCCGCAAGTCTCGGCCCGGATAGAACATTGTGCAGTGCCTGTTGAACAGGTAATGACTTTGGGTAAATTGTTTGTTGCCGATTCACTGTTGCCGGAACTTGCCTTTCATAATCAAAATGCGGCGCTGGTTTTAAAAGATACCTGGTTTTCCGGCACTCCACCGGACAGCCTCCCCGGCAGCGGCCTGAACTTTCATACCAAAGTAGAGTTCCTGGATTTTGGGGTAACAATGGATAAAGGACAGGCAGAGTTGGAAAAGCTGAATTTTTCTGCCGAGGCATCCGGCAAACTGGTTTTAAACGGCATCGCCGGCCTTAACCTGAACACGACGCTTTCTATAGATTCTACGTTTTATGCTATTTCGGACACTCTTGCTGCCTATACCGGGAAAATTTTACTGACCATGAATGCGGGATTAAATGATAAAATGCTGCCCCGCTTTGCCGATGTCAATTTTTCAATTGCCAACGCCCTGGGAACAAATTTAAACTCGCAGATACATATTAATAATTCAAACACTATAAAAAGTATCTCCGGCGCCGGGGAAATAGCTATAACCAATATCGATACCAAAAATTTCCCCTCGCCGGTGCAAACCCGCGGTGAATTGCAGACTAGTTTTACGATCAAAAGTATTGACGATATTACCGCGCGGATAAAATTTGTAACCGATTCCCTGGTCGTTCCATTTGAATATGAACAGGAAACTCTGCCTTCCATATATTTTCTGGCTAATGCCGATCTTGGCGCCGATACCTTGTTTCAAAATATCCGTTTGAAAAGCCTGACCATGCAATTAAATGATCTGTTGACCGCCAGGGCCAGCGGCCGCGTCGTGCAGGGTGGCAAGGAAAAAGTCGAAATGAAACTGGAAAACCTGCTGCTCAGGCATGCCGCTATTTTCGACTGGCTGCCCGACCGCCTGCGGCAGCAATTTGCAGATCTCAAAGTAACCGGCAATACCCAGCTCGAAGCTGTTATGACCGGTAAGGTAAAGCCCAAGACCCTCGATTACCAGGTCAATGCTCACTTGTTTACCAACCAAACCGGGGTAACATATCCTTCGCAATTGGTTGATATAGGCGGGATCAAGCTGGATGTGGTTGCGGACCTCAATTCCGCAATGAACACCCTGGTAAAAGTGGCTCTGAATATAGATACAGTGCATACGGATATGTTGAGCAAAGCCTCGATGCTGTTGAACAACAGTATTGCTTTGGAAGTTACCAGCAAAGACATGTTGTCTTTTCAGGTAAATAAAGGCAAAATCAATTTACCCGATCTCAAGGCCGGCGGGTCTTTTAATGCCGATATTAACAATGTGGATACCAATCCGCAAATTGCCGCCATGTTGTGGTTCAAGCAGGATGCCCCGGATTCGCTCAAGATTACCCCGGAATTTGTGGTGCGCGGCGTGACCGATCTGCTGGTGCAGGTGAATATGGATACCGCCTTGCTCAACCTGTCCGGCTCACTTAAAACGAAAAATTTAACCTTATTTCTGCCGCAGCAAACCCGCGTGCAGGATATTAACGCCGATCTCAAATTTGACCAGGCGCTCGATCTGGTGAACCAGATATTTCTGGAAAGTGAAAAACCGCCGATTCTGACGCCTACCGACGGCTCGGTCGATTACCTGGTATACCGGCCATATTACCGGCAGACTCTACCCGAAGTTTCCTATTTATCTATTGGTAAAATTCAGGCGGCAGGATACGAGATCGACAATTTTAATATGGAAGCGATCCTGGGCCGGGGCCGCATTGATATACCATCGTATTACGGATCGGTGTATGGCGGTAATATTGGCGGGCGCATTTCCATTAACCTGGCTGGGGGCGATATTAACCAGGCAACCTATCAGCTTTCCGGGCATTTTTCCGGCATTAATTCCGACTTGTTACTGGCGGGAATCAAGCGCGATAAAAGTTTGGGGGTTATCAACGCCAATGCACAATTCTCCGGCACCGGCTTGAACATTGCCCAGGGTTTGGATATTAAAGGTGATTTCTATATTACCGAGATTGGTCCCAAAGTGGCGGATAATTTACTGCGTTCTCTGGACCCGGAAGGTGTGGATTCCGGCATTCGCACGACCCGGCGGCTCATCAACCTGGGCTTTAAACCGCAACTGTTCACGTTTTCATTTAAATATGGATTCTTTTATACATTTATAGATTTTTCCCAGCCATGGTATTTTCCGGCCAAGCTGAGCGGCAGCAAGATTGAATTGAATCGGAAACCGATCAATTTCTTTATTCAAATGGCGCTCGCCAAGACCGCCAGTTTAAAAAGTTAATGTGCATGTATGCAGTGTTTTGGAGGTTAAAATGCGTTATTCACAATATTATGGGGTATTATTAGCGCTGGCTATGGTGATTTTGGGTTGCAGCGTTCAGGTGCCGGAATTTAATATTACCGGTGAAAAAACCACCCTGGAAAACCAGGTGCTGGGCGTTTATCAGCAAATTGAAAGCGATAGCTGGGTGATCGCTTCCACCCGTTCCATTGGCGGCGGACAAACCGGGGTAATCTCGGCGCAGCGCAAACAGGTGCTGGATGCGGTGCAGAACCGCAAATTCAACAAGGATGAGATTGATGAATTTAAACGCGATAAGGTCGTTGGCGAAAATAATAAAGGTTACCTGGAAGTTGTGCCGACCGAAAAATATACCGGCGACGCCGATTATAAGCGCCTGGTCGACCAGGTCATTGCCGAAGAGAACCAGGATCGTGAAGTTGTATACGAGAGAATAATTGCCATCAACCAATCGGCGGCAGAGGCAAATGAAGAAGAGCGAAACCAGATATTTTTCAAACTCAATTACGATAATTCACCTTCCGGCACGTTAATGCAAAAGTCCGATGGTTCATGGACGGAGAAAAAGTAAACGATTTGGAGATATTTACCAAATATGAAAAAAAGCGCTTTAACCGGTATAAAAAGAACAGTTCTTTTGTTCATTATTCTCCAAATATCCGGCCTGAATGGAAGCCGGGTATTTTCGCAGGCGGTTGACAAAAAGAGCCTGGATTATCAACAGGTAACCACACACCCGGATATCGATTTGTCGGCGCGGATTTCCCCGGATGGCAAATGGATGACCTATGTATCGCGGCAATCCGGGAATTTTGACATCTGGATACGCCCGACGGCGGGCGGACGCGATATTCAGATCACTACGCACAAAGCGGATGATTATTATCCGGTGTGGAGCCCGAACGGAAAATCCATTGTTTTTGTTTCACAGCGTAGCGACGCCGCCGGCGATATTTGGCGGGTTCAATTACGGGAAGTTAAAGGTAAATTATATCCCAAAGATAAACTGGAACGCCTCACCGATTACCTGGGCCTCGATGGATATCCCGCCGTTTCCCCGGATGGTAAAAAGGTGTGCTGGGTTTCGGATCGCACCGGGCGCGAGGAATTGTGGTTTCATAACGATAATACCGGCAAAACCAGCCAGTTGACTTTTTTAGGCGGCACCCACCCGGTATGGAGCACGGATTTACGTTTTATTGCTTTTACCTCATTCCGTGACGGCAACGAAAATAACGGCGATATTTTTGTTATCTATCTTAAAGGGCCCAAACCCACCGGCAACGATACCCTGCTTTGGGATAAAAGAGAAAGTCCCACCTGGCAAATAACCAAAGGGCCGGATATTGATGGTTTTCCGACCTGGAACCCAAACGCAAAAAATGTGACCTTTTTACGCAACCATTTCGATACAAATGCCGATATGCGTCTTTCCCCGGCAGACCGCGCCATAGTCTGGGAAGCTGAAGTATACGAATCCCCGGTCGATACGGCGCAGGCAAGTAACCCCATGCTGGAGGCGCTGGGCAGGTCTTTTAATTTACGCATGGTGCATTATGCCATGCCGTTGACCTCCGGCGGTGAAAATGCCATGCAGCCCTGGTCAGGCGCCAACAACCGTATCTATTTTACTTCCGACCGTGGCGGCAACCTGGATGTGTGGTCGTTCCCGGCTATGGGTTATATTGCGCAGATGAACACTGCGCAGGAACAATATGACCTGGCGGTAACAGCTTATGCCCTGCCGGCCAGAATGACGCGGCAAACGCTAGGCCCCCTGTTTTTGGATTGGGACCCTGCTACTCTAAGCAACCGCGAGCAACTGATCTTGTGGGATCGCGCCCTGGCGTTCCGCCGGGTGCTGGATTTTCACGGTACCGATAATCCCCTGGCCGCGCAGTCATTGTACGAAATGGGCGTGTGTTACGATCTGATCGGCTTTCCCGATGAAGCCACAAAATTTTTGCAATTATTATTGGATAATTATCCTGATGAGCGAATCATAACCGCTTATGCCGAAATGGTGATGTTGGGGATGACGGCGCAGCAAAACCGGCACAAGGATAACCTGGAAATGCTGCTTTCAGGACTTGATGCTATTAACAGCAAGTATAAAGACCAGGCGGAGCCGGCAGCAGCCGCGCGTATTATGATGGGCGATTTGCTTTTCAAAGCCGGGCAGGATGCCCGAGCGTTCCGGGAATATCAGAAGGTATTGCGGGAATTTCCACAGCAGCGGTCACAGTGCGCCGAAAGCCAGTTAAAGATCGGCGATGTGTTCAAACGCTTTGCCGCCCAGGAAGAGGTGATCAATGCTTATCTGCAGGTGGTTATCAATTACCCCGAACAGCGGCAATGGATGGTGCCGGCCCGCGACCGGATCCTCGATCTGCTGACGGTTAAGGTGACGCGGGAGACGCAACTGGTTGGCAAATATCGCGAACTGGTTGGCCAGTATTCACAGTTTCCGCTGCTGGCGGCCGCAGCGCAGCAACGCATCGGCGAGATATTGTACCGCGCCGGCGATTATGCTTCAGCCATTCAGGAATTTGATCTGATCGTTTCCCTTTTTCCCGATCTGGAAGATGAAGTATTTACCGCGCAAATGTTCAAAGCCGAAGCGTTGTTAAAAATGGGTGAAAAGTTACAGGCCTTCACCCTGCTGGAACAGCTCTATAAAAAGTTTGAGACCGGCCGACCGGCCCTGTACACCCAGGCATGGCAGAAATTACTCGATGCCTTGCTGGAATCGGGCGACGAACTGAAACAGATGCAGGAATTCAGCCTGGCGTTGATACGTTATGCCCGCGCCAAAGAAATGTCGCCATCCACGCTGGACGCCCACCGTGGTTACATTGAATGTATGTATTATTTGCGTAAAATCGACCAGGCGGTGGTGGAATATGAGGGGCTCGTCAAGAAATATCCAAAGGAACAAACTGTATTATATTCCCTGGGTCTGGCCTATTCTTACAAGGGAACCGAAAAAGCCGAGCTATATAATGAACCGGATGCGCTCGACCCGGGCATTCTCAATCGTTCCAGTTCCACCATTGCCCGTTCCCTGGCGATGGATTATACCCTGGTGCAGCCGTATTTAACCATTAGCTATAATTATGAAATGATGGAACAGGCGCTGCAACGGCAGCGCGCCAAGCCCAAGAGCTTTTTTACCAGGGCAAAGGAAATGATCGAGGCGCCGTTTATTTCGTTATATAATACCATCACCTTTGCCAAGCTGGACGCCCCGCGCGGTTATTATGAACGCGCCATTCATGAACTGACCAAAGCGATTGGCTTGAATGACGAGCGCCAGGATCCCGAACTGGAAGCCAACCTGGCCCTGAACCTGGCTAATAACTATTACAACCTCGGCGAGTTCGGCTTTGAAAATGCCTATAAATACTATCATATCAAATTGGCTCTGGATTCCACATTTTTTGATGAACAGCGCGAAGCGCTGATCTTTGAGCGCATGGGTCACTGCGCCCTGGTGGTGGAAGACCTGGAGCGCGGCCCGCGCTATTTAAAACGCGCTATAAAACTTTATAAAGAACAGGGCAATGAATGGCATGTGTTACTGAACAACAGCCGCCTGGCCCTGTTGTACCAGATTGGCGATATTAATGAATATGCTATAGAGTATTTTCAAAGTGCGGCGGAGATGCAAAAGCGCAAGAACATGTATGACGAACTGATGCGCAGTTACCGCAGCATTGCCTATAATTACCTGATGCTCGACGAACCTAAAGACGCCATTTATTATGCCCAACTGGCAATAGATCTGCTGGAAAGCGGCAAAGTAAAGGAAGTTAAAAACGAAGCCAGCCGGGTTAAATTGGGAATATTAGGGTTATACATGCCTTTGCCCTTTCTCGATTTGAGTAAAATGGCATCGGGCGCCGCTTTGAAATTGACCACCAACGATGAACGCGCCCTGGTTTTTTCAATTTTGGGCAACAGCTATGCTCGTGAAAAGAACTATAGCGAAGCCATCTCGTACCTGCAAAAAAAGATGGATTTGTATAAAAAACGCAAGGACTATGAAGCAAACGCTACTTTTTTGAACAATATCGGTTTTCTCTATTTTTTAAAGGGCGATTATGCCAATTCTTGGAATTATTTTCTCCAGTCCTTTGAGGTCAGTAAAAAGCGGGATATTAAAAGAGGGGTTATCATCAACAGCACCAACCTGGCAAAAATTGTCCTGGCGCTGAATGCCGGTCTTCAGGAAGGACAATTGGACTATAGCCTGGTTGGTAATGATTTGCGCCGTTATCATGATATTGCCGCTGAAAAGATCAATGATGCCCTGGCGGCAACCCAGGATGAAGAAGCCCGTTATGCGCAATTAAAATGCAACCTGTACCGTTACCTGGCCGATTTTTCGCTCATTAGCTTTACCAACCCGGAAACACAGGATAAAGCCGCCAATATAAATGCCACCATGACTTTTTTAAATAATGCTTCATATACCAAAACTTACCTGGAAGAGGCGCTGCGGATCAGCAGGGAATATGAGTTGGACTATGATGAATGTTCCGTCAATTACGAGCTGGGCAGATTATATATGAAACTGCGTAATGCCGACGAATCGTTCAGTTATCTTAATGCCAGCCGCAAGCTGGCGATCCGTAACGCTTATTATGATCTATTATGGAGGATCGATACCGACCTGGGTGATCTGTTATCCATAATGGATCTGTCCGTTAAACGCAAATATGCAATTCAGTGGGATGCTTACGAGTACTTTAATGAAGCCATAGAAGTAATGCAGTCGTACCCGGAGAAAATTGGCGGGGCAAACGCCGCTACAGTGCGCCTGGAACACCAGATCCCCTATCGCCGGGCCATAAAATACCTGGTGGAGGAAGGCGATTTCCAGGAAGCGTTGGCTTTTTCTGAAAGATTGCGGGCAAATTTGTACCTGGATATTGTGAGCGGCGAGAACATTGAACTGCGCAAGGAACGGCACAAGATCTATTACGGTAATGCCAAATATTTACAAAACAAGATCAATGAATTACAAATAACCCTGTTGAAATATAAAAATCAGTACAATATTCCTTATTCACAAATTGTAGCTACCCGTGCGGAATTGGAAGAATATAGACAGGAATACCAGGGACTGCTGGAAAGCGCCCGCGAAGAAGTGCCTGAACTGGAGACCCTGGTACGGGTAAACCCGGTAGGGGTAAAACAAGTTCAGGACCGGCTGCAGGAGCGGGAAGCAATTCTGTACATTGACAGCCAGGAAGATCAGGCGCTGGTGTGGCTGATAACGACGGCGCAGATAACATTTAACAGCGTGCCGGTTTCCGCCAATGAGTTGAGTATGCAATTCAGGCAGCTCAATGCCGATATAAAGTCAGGAAAGGATCCCCGGACGGCTGAAACGGCCATTGCTTCACTGTTGACGCCGCTGCAAGCTATACAAGACCAGGTAGATCACGTGATCATCATTCCGTCGCTGGACGCGGTATTGGCGCCCTGGGCGGTACTGCTGCAGGGACTCAACCCGGAACGGCAACCGCTGCCTTTTGTTGTCTGTTCCAGTCTTTCCGATTATTATTTTTCTATAGATAAACGTAAAATCCCCGGTCAGCGGGTGTTTTTCGCCTCATTACAGGATACCCACAACCAGTTAAAAGAATACGGGTATACCGTTGCCCTGCCTCTGAGCAGCACTCAGCCGAACAGCTTTAGCGAGCAGATTCAGCCCATGACCATGTCCGACCTGATCTACATGTCAGTAACGGGCGACTGGAATGCAATCGACCCGGCGCGGTCACGTATGGGGTTCCGCATCAAGCAATCGAGCGCGGCGGTCTTTAGCTCGATAGATCTGTATAAAATGTCGTTAAATGCCGGATTGGTGTATATCGGCTTTGAAAACAGCGTTCCGTTTAACAGGTATAATGAGCCGTTCATCGCCTGGGAACGGGCATTTCGTTATGCCGGCGCGCCTTCCATGCTGGTAACGTTATGGGAAACCACGCCGCAAGAGAATGCTGAATTTATAACCCAATTTTACCAAAAAATACAGGGAATGCCGGTTGCCGAGGCGCTGCGGGCCACCCAGGCCGGCTTTAGGGAACAGGGCAAACCACCATCATTTTGGGGGCGCTTTCAGCTTTACGGATTTGGTGGCATGAGCGAGGTGGAAGAAACCCGTTATGCTGTTGAAGGTTTTGAGACACAGGTACGCCGCGGTCATAGCGCTTTTGAATTGGGGGAATGGACCGATGCTATTCGTTTTTATGAAAGCGCTGCGCAAATGGCAGAACTGAAGAAAGATGAGCAGAGTGTGCGATTATTACAGCAGCGTATCCTGGAAACGGCCGTAAACGGCGGATTGTGGGATAAAGCGATAGAGACTCAGCTTGCCCAGATAGATAAAGCGCAAAAACAGAACAATGTCTCCGGCATTGCCTCCGGTTACAGCAACCTGGCCTTTTTCTATACTCAAAAGGGCGATTATGATAATGGTATAGCCGCCAAAGCCAAATTCTCGGAACTGGCCGAACGCTATGGCCTGAAGGAAGAAGAAGCCAAATCCCTGCGCGAGACCGGGCTTATATATGAACGCGGCGGCAAGTACGCTACCGCTATAGAATTTTTCACCCAGGCAAAAGAAAAATTCCAGTCGATCAATAAACCGGCCGGGGTCGCCCAGTGTCTGCGCGATATTGGCCGCATTAATTTTGTTTATTATGATAATTATTATGACGCTATGCAGGTACAGCAACAAGCGCTGGAAATTTTCCGCTCGCTCGGGCCGTCGCCGGACCTGGTGGATGCGCTGCACAACCTGGGCATAACCGCAGAAAAGATGGCCAATTACCAGCAGGCTCTGCAATACCAGCAGGAAGCCCTGCAAATCTCTTCTGCGGCAAACAGCCGTAAGCTGATCGGTTTATCCAAACAATACCTTGCCAATGTTTACTGGAAGACCGGCGATTTTCAGAATGCGCTGACCAATCAAAACCAGGCGCTGGAAATTTTTCAAGATTTAAATGATGAAAAATTATTGCAGGTCGGTTATGCAACCCGCGGTTTGATCGCTCTTAGTTTGGGACAGGCGCAGCCGGCTATGGAATTTGAATTGCAAGCCCTGGAACTGGCCTCGGCGCGGAATGATAAAAGCGACCAGGCGACTATATATAAAAATATCGGTATGATCCAGCGCACCATGGGGCGCGACGACCTGGCGCTTTCCAGCTTTGAACAGGCTGCGGCTATTGATTCGACAATCGGTTCCCGGCGCGGCCTGGCTTATGATTTTCGCAATATCGCTTCGATTTATATTGCCCGTAAGGAACTAGCCACGGCGCGGAATTATTGCGACCGCTCTATGCAAATTTCCAGCGACATTGGCGACCGGCGCAACCAGGCGCAATGCCAGTTGGAATATGGCCGGCTGCATTTTCTAAACAATAAACCCGATTCGGCGCGGGTCTATTTTAACCTGGCTGCGGCAGCTGCGAACCGTTTATTCATACCGGATATTGAATGGCGCGCTTACAAGAACCTGGCCGAAACCGATACGTTGCAAAAAAACACGGATGACGCGATCCGAAATTATTACCTGGCGCTGGATGTGATTGAAAAAATGCGCGCCCGCATCAAGGTGGAAGAATATGCCTCCGGGTTTGTTGATGATAAAATGGAGGTTTATGGCGCCCTTATTTCCCTGCTCTTTAATAATAACCGCGGCGGCGATGCCCTGATGCTGGTGGAACGCGCCAAAAGCCGCAGTTTTCTGGATTTGCTTGGCAATAAAAAGATAGCGTTTAAAAACGGCGTGGATGAAGCAATTGGCGATAGTTTGCAAACGCAAATGCAGGCGTTGCAATCCAAATTGTTTTACCTGCGAACCTCTGCGGACAGCGTTCATGCGCGGCAGGCACTTGCCCTTGAAGCGGAGATGGACATGCTGAAAAACGCCTATACCGCGCATTTATTGAAATTGCAGGAAACCAATCCCCAGCTTTCCGATATGATGAGCGTCAATCCCTGGCCATTAGAAAAAATTCAGGCGATGCTGCCGGATAGCGCCGCGATTCTGGAATTTTATTTCTATAAAGACTATCTGTATTCATGGTTTGTCAGGTGGGATCATTATGTTTTTAAAAAGCAGCAGGTCAATGAGCAACAGGTCGTCCAGGAGATTTTCGATTTGCGTCAGGCCCTGGAAAAACAGCTTTCCATTACCAAATGGTCGCAGGAATTATATAATGTGTTTTTTGCGCCATGGGAAAGCGACCTGGCCGCTGTTAAACAGGTGGTTATTATTCCCCAGGGACAAATGCATTACCTGCCGTTTGCTGTACTACAGGATCAAATGGGCGAGTTTTTTGGTTTGAAAAAAGCCAATTCGATTGCACCCAGCGCCACAGTATATGGCTTTTGCATGGCGCGTGGCGATTCCCTGCTCACGCGCGACCGGCGCAGTATGCCGCTTTTGGCATTTGGCAACCCGGATCTGGGCGACAAAAGCTGGTCTCTGCCGTTTGCTTCCCTGGAAGTGAATGCCATGACCCGCTATTATCCCACGGTGAACAGCTTTTTTGAAAAGCGGGCTTCGGAAACCAATTTTTTGGATCAGCATGAATATCCGCCGCTGTTGTTGTTCAGTTGTCACGGCCAGTACGACGACGCCAACCCGATGCTTTCGGCGTTGTTGTTAGCCCCGGATTCCAGTAACGATGGCCGGCTTGAAGCGCATGAAATATTCTCCTTAAACCTGGATGCTTTTGTGGTGGCTATGAGCGCCTGCGAGACCGGCCTGGGCGCTATTCACGGCGGCGATGAAGTGATCGGCTTGTCCCGCAGTTTTATTTATGCCGGTACGGCGTCGCTGCTTTCCAGTTTGTGGAAAGTGGACGATTTGGCAACGGCGGTGCTCATCAAACGATTTTTCCGTTACCTGGCCGAAGGCAAGAGCCGGGCCGAAGCGTTACAACTGGCGCAAAAGGTTGTCTATACCGAGATCAATCCCTATCCTGCGTTCTGGGGAGCGTTTACAATTACCGGTGATTTCAGATAAACACCACATATAAGGAAAAAGATGGAAAGACGCGAATTTTTGAAAACAGTAACAACCGCTTCTGCATTACTTATGACCGGCGCCCAATGTCGTAAAACTCCCGCGCTCAAACCCGGCGACGATAAACGCTGGCGGGGGTTTAACCTGCTGGAAAAGTTTACCGACAAGATCAATGCCCCGTACCGGGAAACGGATTTTGCCTGGATGGCGGAATGGGGCTTTAATTTTGTGCGCCTGCCCATGTCGTATTGGTGCTGGTCCGATGTTAATGACTGGACGAAATTTGATGAAAAGGTGTTGAAAGAGATTGACCAGGCAGTGGAATTTGGCCGACAATACAACATTCATGTCAATTTGAATTTTCATCGCGCTCCGGGTTATTGTGTAAATACTCCCCGCGAACCGGTGTCGCTGTGGGAAAATGAAAAGGCGCTTGAAGCGACCTGTTTGCATTGGGAATGCTTTACGAAACGTTATAAAGGTATTTCCTCCGAACGTTTAAGTTTTGATCTTTTAAATGAACCATCGGATATTCCGGAACAAGTCTATGTCCGGGTTGTACAAGCTATGGTCGGCGCAATCCGTCGCTATGACGCCGAGCGGCTGATTTTTGCCGACGGCCTGAGGTGGGGCCGGACGCCGGTTTTCGGGTTAAAAGATTTGAATATTGCGCAAAGCACACGGGGGTATGACCCCATGCAAGTGAGCCATTATAAAGCCGACTGGATCGGGGAATCCGGGCTGTGGCCGAATCCTTCCTGGCCTCTGAATAGCGATGAACATATTGTCTGGAATAAGGATATGTTACACAAAGAAGTTATTGCCCCCTGGCTAGAGTTGGAAAAGCAGGGGGTAATGGTGCATGTGGGCGAGTGGGGCTGTTACAACCAAACTCCCCACAAAACGGCGCTGGCCTGGATGAAAGATTACCTGTCTTTGTGGAAAGAAGTTGGCTGGGGTTGGGCGTTGTGGAATTTCCGCGGCGCTTTTGGAATTTTGAACAGCAATCGCGCTGATGTCAAATATGAAATATTTAACGGGCAAAAGTTAGACAGAAAAATGCTTGAATTATTGCAATCTTTTTAATAATATACTCTGTAATTTTGTTATTCCTGCTTTAGATTACCAACATTATCACACCGGCAATAAAAGTTAAAATTGATTTTCGAATAAAATCATTTCACAGGAGTGGTGAAAATGCAACAGCAGATAAAGAATGTACCTTCCGGGCGAATTCTCTCCATCGATGCTCTGCGCGGCTTTGACATGTTTTGGATCATCGGCGGGGACGCCTTTTTTCAAACCTTTTTCCGGTTATTCAAACTCCCTTTTACCGATAGTCTTGCCAGTCAACTGGATCATTCGCAATGGCATGGCTTTACCTTTTACGATTTGATCTTCCCGCTGTTTTTGTTCATTGTGGGTTTGAGTATGCCCTTTGCGCTGGGCAAAAGGATGGAAAAGGGCGAGCCGAAAAAACAAATTTATATGCACATTATCAAGCGCGCCGTAACCTTGTTTGTGCTGGCGTTAATCTATAACGGCTTGTTTGATTTTAATTTCAGTCATTACCGGTATACCGGGGTGCTGCACAGAATAGCCATTTGTTATTTTATTACCGCAATAATTATGATCAATACCAAAGTCAGAGCGCAGGCGATCATTGCCGGGGCCATCCTGTTGTTGTACTGGGGCGCTATGGCGCTGATCCCGGTGCCGGGATTTGGCGCCGGGGTGCTGACACCTGAAGGTAATCTTGCCGGGTACCTGGACCGGTTGTTGTTGCCGGGATCGTTTTGTTGCTATACCTTTGGCGATAATGAAGGCATAATTAGTATGATCCCTGCTGTGGCCACAACCTTACTGGGGGTATTGGCCGGACACTGGTTGAAATCGGCAGTCCCGCAGCAGAAAAAAATATTGTGGTTATGCGGCGGCGGCGTCATTCTGCTGTTAGCAGGGTGGGTATGGGGTTTGGTTTTCCCGATCAACAAGCTGTTCTGGTCCAGTTCTTATGTGTTATGGGCTGGCGGCTGGAGCGTTTTATTGCTGGCCTTGTTTTACTGGATCATCGATATGCGCGGCTATCGACGCTGGGCATTTGTTTTTATCGTTATCGGCTTGAATCCCATTACTATTTATGTTGCACAAAGCCTGTTTAATTTCAAGATCATTGCCGATATTTTCATACATGGCTTTGTCGATCACCTTGGCATACTGTCCGGCTTATTCACCTTGTTCTGTGTATTGCTGGTTAAATGGTTGTTTTTATACTTTTTGTATAAACAGAAAATATTCCTTAAAGCATAAATTCAGCGCCCGGCGTTATCTGCAGGGCCGGTTGGATTATAGAGGAGGACAACATGACTGTGAATGACATTTCGCGCCGCCGTTTTATCGGGCAAACGGCAGCCGGACTGGGCGTCGTATCCTTGTTGGGATGTTCCGCACATTTTTCCCACTGGCGGTTTTTTACGGAAGAGGAAGCCAAACTGGTTGAAGCGATCACCGGGCAGATCATCCCGGCGGACGACGATCCCGGCGCCATCGAAGCGGGCGTGGTGTTTTATATTGACAAGCAACTGGTTGGGCCGCTGGCCGCTTACCAGGCTGACTATCGCCGGGGACTGCCGCTTTTGCAGCACACCTGCCGGAAAATGTTCGGTAAAACATTTTTAGAACTGAAGTGGGAGGAACAAACCACAGTTTTAAAGGCGCTGGAATCCGGCAATGTCGACCAACAAGAATGGGGAGAACAATCGCCGCAGCGCTTCTTCAGTCTGTTGCGCGACCATACCATGCAGGGCTTTTACGGTAGTCCGCGGCACGGCGGTAACAGAAATTATATCAGCTATAAAATGCTGGACCTGGATATGCCTTATATCATCGGGCAAAACCGTTACCGGCAATCCTGAGTGAACGGGATCATAATAACAGGAGTTTAATGTGGCTAACAAACATGTCAATGCTGTGATAGTTGGCGCCGGAGCCGGCGGGGGTATTATGGCCAAAGAATTGAGTACAGCCGGTCTTTCGGTGGTGTTGTTTGAGCGTGGTAAAAAGCAGGATTTTAACGATATAGATCATGACGAATTGTGGTCGCAACGTATGTTTACGCTGGGCTGCGGCTATGGTCCGGATAATGAACGCTATCGCCGTGTGGTGGTCGATAGCAACGGCTCAAGCCGGGTAGTATTACCGAACACCTGGGCATACAGCAATAACGCCGCCTGTGTGGGCGGCGGCACGCTGAGCTACGGCGCCATGGCCTGGCGGTTCATGCCGCAGGATTTCAAATTACGCAGTATTTACGGCAGCGTAGCCGGGTCCGTTCTTGAGGACTGGCCGATATCGTACGACGACCTGGAACCGTTTTATGAAAAAGCCGAATGGGAGATCGGTGTTTCCGGCGACGACAGCCGCAATCCCTATGCGCCGCCACGCAACAAGCCCCAGCCCATGCCGCCGTTTGCTTATAATCGCGAAGGGCAAATTATGGACAAGGCAGCCAAAAGTCTGGGCTACCATCCTTTTCCCATTCCCATGTTGCGCAATTCCGTGCCTTATAATGGCCGTCCGGCGTGCATTCGCATGCGCACCTGCGTCGGCTATGCTTGTCCCGTTAACGCCAAATGCGGCACGCAGAATACGGTCATACCCATTGCCCTGGCTACCGGTTTGTGCGAATTGCGAACTGATTCCCAAGTGAGTAAAATCATTCTGGATAATCGCGGCCTGGCGAAGGGCGTTGAATATTTTGATGAAAACGACATGCTACAGCGGCAAACTGCCGATATTGTGGTGTTATCCGCTTCCGCAACCGAAACCGCGCGGCTGCTGCTGAACTCAAAATCTGCCTTGTTCCCTAACGGCGCCGGTAATAATAACGACCGGGTGGGGCGGACTTTGCAGGGCCATGCCTATACGGGCGCGTATGGCTTGTTTAAGGAAGAGGTCTATGACGATGTTGGTCCCGGCGCCTGCATCGCGGTATGCGATTTTAATCACGGCAATCCCGGACTCATCGGCGGCGGGTTACTGGCTAACGAATTTATCCGTATGCCGTACCAGTTCTCTTCTATCAGGCCGCAGGGCGCAGCCGGCTGGGGCAAAGAGCACAAAGAGTTTCAGCGCAGTTATTTTAAACGGCACATTGCGGTGCATGGGCCGGTGCAGGAACTGCCGGTGTACGAATCGCGCGTGGAGGTTGACCCGGTGGTTAAAGATCACTGGGGCATACCGGTGGTGCGGCTTTCCGGGCACCGCCATGAAAATGATATTGTTGTTGCCAAATTTTTAGCCGACCGCGCGGAAGCATGGCTGCGGCAAGCCGGGGCGGTCAAAACCTGGCAAAGCCTGCCCGGACGGGATGTGAGCGGCAGCCAACATCAGGCCGGCACCTGCCGCATGGGCAATGATCCGAAAACCTCGGTGACCAATAAATTCGGGCAAATGCACGAGATCGACAACCTGTTCGTCGCCGACGGCAGCCTGCATGTTTCCAATGGCGGATTTAACCCGGTGCTGACCATTATGGCCCTGAGTTATTGGGTGGCGGCTTTTATAAATAAAGAGTGGCAGGGAACTAAATTCCGCTCCTGACAATGTAAAACCGGCAGGTTAACCCGTTATATCCTGGTAGGGCAAAAAAATTAAAAAATATGGGCAAAATATGAAAAAACCCAATCAAACTACAATGATCTTGTTAGCCGGAGCGCTGACGCTGGCGTTACTTATTGCTTTTGGCGCTTTTTTTACCTGGTGGAGCCTGGCTTCGCCGCGCAAAACCTGTTTATCCTGTCATGAAATGCAAACCAACTATGATAACTGGGCGGACTCGTATCACCGCGACATTAATTGCAAGTCCTGTCACGGCGGCGCTTTGAGCAACGGCTGGCACAGTATGCTGGAAAACGGCCGGCGGGTGGTTGGGCATTTTAGCGGAAATTCCAGGCCGGAATTGGCCATGCAGGAAGAACAAATCCTCCGAATTCTGCCGCGCTGTAAAGGCTGCCACGAAGCCGAGTATGCGGACTGGCAAGCGGGTGGCCATTCCGTTACTTACGCCGATATTTACCTGGACGCGACCCACAACCACACCGAGCAGCCGCATAACGATTGTATGCGCTGCCACGGGATGTTTTTCTCCGGTAACATTGCAGAGATTGTTACGCCGGTCAACAACCAGGGTCCCTGGCGGTTTGTGGATGCTGAAAAAGCAGAGCAGCCGGTTATTCCCTGCCTGGCGTGTCATCATATCCATCGTCCCGGACAACCGGCGCAGGCGCCCGATTATGCCGAGCCACAGATGATTGCCTCGACCCGGCCTGCCCGGCTGGTCAATGTGGAATTTTACGTGCGCAGTGAAAAAACGCATTTTGCCGCCGCCGATTTACCGGCATTGAAACTATGGGAAGGGGCGCGCCCGGTGCAGGTCTCCGATGATGTGCGGCAGCGGGTGTGCAGTCAATGCCATGCGCCAGATGCGTGGCATCAGGCTGGAACCAGCGATGACCGCACCCCGCGCGGCGTGCATGAGGGATTGAGCTGCCTGGCCTGTCACGCGCCGCACAAACACGAAACCGCGCAATCCTGCGGCAATTGCCATCCTGCCCTGTCCAATTGCGGACTGGATGTAAAAGTGATGGACACCACCTTCCGTGATCCGGCCAGCAAGAATAATATTCACTTTGCTAAATGCGCGGACTGCCACAAGGATGGGAGGACGTCGACGCGGAAAGCGGGATGAAGGTTTGAATAAAAAAGAGCTACAGTATAAAAAAATTTTTTGGTTCCATATTGTTTGTAGTGGGTAATTCACCTGCTATTTTAAGAACAAGGATACAGTCATATCAGTTTTAAAGACCTGGTTAATGTAACTTTTTGTTGAACAACAATAATTACATTAAACTTGTGTTTGTAGAAAATATTGCCTGCCATTCAAAAAACAACCTTTTAAACTAAAAGATTAGTAAAGAAAAACTGCTATCAATAAGAGCTATAATAACAATTGTTTGAATGCTTTTCTTCGCGTTCTCGGCGTCCTCAGCGGTAAAATGAAAAGAATGAAACCGCAGAGAACGCAGAGGAAAAAGAACATTGTAGATCCAGGTCTCTTCTGATAATAATAAATATAACTGCAAATAGCTTTCTTTTTACCTGTTAACCTTTTGAAATAATGCAACAATCGTCAAAAAATTACCCACTGAAAAGCATATAGAGCCAATTTTTCTTTATCTTCTCGTTCCTAATCTCCCGATCTTGAACGAGAGTGGTCAGGAATCTCCGATTCCCTTCAGGCAGTTATTTAATTTTTAATATGAGCTTTACATTTCAACGCAGAGATTTTGTACAAGCGGGTTCTCAATCGGGAGATTGGGAACCAGAAGCAAAAAAAATAAAACTATTCGTTTCCTGGGCAAAACAATAGGAATGTGGGGAAAAATCCTAATTATGTAAACATTTTTTTAACCGTAAGCGTCACATAAATACACAACTGTATAGTTATTGCAGCGAACAGGTATTCTTGTAAAAAAAATTAAAAGGGAGGAAGAATGAAAACAATGCCCACATTTCTGTTAACGTTGATGATACTCATTCCCGGGTTAACTGTTGCTCAAGGCGACGCTTTTTCAATAGATAGTTTTTATTATAAACATTTTTGTATGAATAGTGCCGTGCCAAATAATTACTATCCTTTTCCAAACCGGCAATTGAGTTCGGCCGGTTCTGTTTCATATATAAATTACCCGGCCATTCATTATTCCAATAAACCTCTGCGGTCGCCTGTTTCCCGGCCGCCATTAAAATTCGGCGCCATAACCAAACAGGCGTTGGCTGGCGGCATTGGGGCCTGGCTTGGTGCATTAATAGCCACGCCATTTTATAATGACAAGGAGTTTAATGCTTCATGGATTCCGCCCCAGTTAGTGACCGGTATTTGTCTTGGCGCCGGCGCCGGCGTCTATTTTGGCGGAATTTCCGGGAATGAAGCAAGCTCTTTTTATAATACCATGCTTGGCAGTCTTGGCGGCGTAACGCTCGGTATGTTACTGACCAGGACGGATCATGAGCCTTTTTATCTTTTAATAATTCCACCTGTTACTGCAACAGTTACATTTAATTTATCCCGAAAGTACAAGAGCGGTGCCATAGATACAAGGGAAGGGTATTACTATATTGACTGAGAAACAGTAATAATTGTTTTAGACTGATGTAAAATGATCCGCTCCAAAAAATGGCTGTTGATATTATTTCAAAAAATTAGTATGTTAATGTCAACTCGAACTCAAAACTATTGGACTGAAATATTACGGCTCGGTTGCTACAGAAAGGGGAATCATCTGCACAAAATCTTGCTTTTTTTAAGAACGACCGCATTTTATCCTGTTTTAAATTTAATAAACACAATGATCGCGGACTGCATATTCTGCAGTTGACCTTGTATTTTTCCTTTCTGCTATTATCCATAGATTTCATCTATAAAACCATCAACAACATCTCTTACGTTGATCGTTCCAAATGTATTCTCAACCGCTCATTACCCCCTGTATTATTTCTGATCTATGAAAATTTTGTTGAACTCGGTATGCTGGTTCTTACCGGTGTATTTCTTTCCGTGCTGGTTGAGCATTATTTCAGCAGGTATCAAAAATACTATCCGCAAAATCCGCTTACTGCTTTTTTATATGCTTCAGTAATCCCGGTATGTGCGTGCAGTGTTATTCCGTTATTATATACAATGGAAGACCGGCTATCCTATCGTACCCTGGTCACATTTATCGTCGCCGCGCCGATATTGAATCCATACATTATAGTTTTATCGTTCACCGTTCTGGGTTGGAAATATGCGATATTGCGAATTGCGGGGGCTTTGGTTATTGCCATAAGCGCTGGTTATATAATAGAGTTTTTTACTACGCGGACATCCCGGCTCTTTTCCGGTCAATCACTAGCATGTAAAACAAATCGTTGCGCCGTGGCAGGACAGGGATTACTGGAAAAAACCCGGCAAATTTTTGTAAAAATCTTACCCTGGTTGCTTGTTGCCGGTATTTTTAGCCTTAGCTTTGAACTTTTTATGCCGAAAAATATAGTGGCGGAGCATGTTCTAAATAGCAGTATAAAAGGACTGGCCGGTTTTTCCCTGGTCGGCATTCCGCTCTATTTCTGTAACGGCGCCGATGTGCTGTTTCTGCGGCCGCTGCTTTGTAACGGCCTGGGTATAGGTACAGCTATCGCGTTTTCATTGACTTCAACAGCAATTTGCGTTTCTTCTTTTATCATGTTGCTGAGTTTCTTTGGCAAAAAACAAACGCTGATCTTGACACTTTACATTTTTTTAGCAGCATTTGGAATGGGTCTTGTTATTAATAATTTTGTAGCCTATCAATAACCGGGAACAGGAGAGCCAGGACGGTGCAATTGCTTTATAAATTTAAAAATTTACAAATTTTGTTAATTTTTGTACTGGTATTTACCGCCCGGCTCGAAGCGCAAAATTTAAGTGTAAAAAAGGCCGGGATAGCGGAAGCGAATGGTATTTATGTATTAAGCGGCGCTTTTAATGATCGTCCCTTGTATGTAAAGGGGAATTGCGAAATCCGTTACAAAGGCTGCCACAGCAAGTGGGTGTTGTTAATAGACGGCAAAATGATGTATAAAAACAAGCTGGATATTCAAGAGTGTCCGTTGTTCGGTTGGGAATTGACCTGTGCAACGAAAAAAGAGCAACCGGCATTACCGGTTTTTAGTATAATCAAGCAGGAGAAAGTAACCAAAAAACCATAAAGGAGGCAGGCTTATGAAGCTTGATAAAGTAAGTAATGGTAAAAAGCAAACATGTATTTTAGTGCTTTTGTTGTTAACAGTGATCCTGGTATTCCAGACCCAAACCGCAAACGCTTATGTTTTAACATTTAACTCTTCCGGTATTTCCTGGACTGAAAACGAACATACTTGGTTCTTTGATAGTGAATGGGGTACAATTAGCGCTTCCGGTTATCGCAGCTCGCCATATTGTATATTTCAGGGCTCTAATTATGGCGCCGCCTGGGTTGTAAGAAAGACTACCGGGAACAAAATCCAGCTCAACAGTTTATGGATCAAAAGCTCATCCATCAATTTTACAGTCAGTTTTTACGGATTGGATGAAGAATCACAATTATACAACAAAGATGTGACAGTAACCACTTCTTATACGCAGGTCACTTTTGACAACTGGACCGGTATTACCAAAATTCGCGGGGTCACGCCCGGCTCAAACACCAACTGGTATTGCGATGACATTGATTACACCCTTGTGAATGTGGCGCCCAACAGTTTAACATTGTCCAACCGGGTACTGAATGAAGATGATCCCAATGGTACAACCGTTGGAACACTCACGACTACCGATTCGGAAGATGCGAGCGTTCATACCTATTCTTTTGCTGCCGGCGGCGCGGATAATGCCAGTTTTACCATTGAGGGCAGTACATTAAAGTCCGCTTTTGTTGCCCATAAAAGCACCAAAAGCAGCTATTCGGTAAAGATCCGCACCACCGATGATGGCGAATTGTATTTAGAAAAAACTTTTAATATAATCGTATTCAACGGCTACCCGACACGTTATAATGTAACCGACGCGGAAGATGAAGATTTTAACGGTATTTATGAACGAGACGGCGATTATGGAAGTTACCCCCAGTATATTAAAGATGGTACTTATTATCTTGTGAATAAAAGTTGTGATGCAAAGTGGTCCCTGACTAATGGAAACCCGTCATTATCATTTTGCCCCGGTTTTTCCAGCTGCGAAGATATTATTGTGCCGGCTACCGGCGCATGGATGCAAGGGGGATACAGCGACACAAATCCCTCGAATGTGCTTATTACTGAAATGGATGAAAGCCTGCCGGTGGAGCTGATAGGCTTTAACGCTTCCCGGCAGAACAATGCCGTGGTTATTACCTGGAAAACCGCCAGCGAAACTAATCATCTGGGCTTTAATATTGAACGGGCGGAGAAAAATGGCACGGGACAAATGCTTGCCTGGCAGCAGATTGCCGGTTATAAAACTAACCCGGAATTGCAAGGGCAGGGTTCAACGACATCCGGTCATACCTACACTTTTACCGATAATACCGCAGATAATAAGAACAGCTATTATTACCGCCTGGTCAGTGTGGATATTAACGGGCTGATCGATTACAGTCAGCAGGTCGAGGTACAGGTAGGGATGGAAATCCCGGAGAAATTTGCCTTATACCCGGCGTTCCCTAATCCCTTTAATCCGGCAACCACCATTCGTTATGACGTGGCTGAAATGTGCAATGTGACGTTGATCATTACCGACATCAATGGCAAAACCGTCCGCACCCTGCTGGACAAGATGACGCCGGCCGGCAGTCATTCCGTTACCTGGAGCGGCAGCAACGACCATGGTTCCCGCGTCGCCAGCGGCGTATATTTTTATACAATTCAGGCCGGCGAGCATTTTGTAGCCCGGCAAAAGATGCTGTTGCTAAAGTAACAATATACAAAAAGGCAAGAAACTTTAAGGGCTGTTCTGTTAAAAGAACGGCCCTTTGTTGTTTTATATAAGCACAATTTTAATAAAAATAAAATTGTTGCAATTATATCTCCCCCTGGCGTATATTACGCTGCATACCCGGAACATTCGTTAATCTTGACAGGAGTACAATTTATGATGACACGTCGTCGTTTTATGGAAACCGTTGCCGCAGCAGGGGTAGCAGCCGGCAGTATTGGTTTGTTCAAGCCTTCCCGCACTACTGCCACGCCGCATGCGGTGAAGGATGATATTTCCCTGGCGCAATGGGCGCTGGTTGAAGAAATCCAGGCCGGCAAATGGAAAACCCTGGATTTTGCAAAAGTAGCCAGACAGGATTTCGGCATTAGCGGCATCGAATATGTGAATACCTTGTTTGAAAATCCCACCGCCGGTTACCTGGCGCAGCTCAAACAAAATGTTGCCGACCAGGGCGTCACTTCGGTGCTGATCATGGTGGATGACGAGGGCGAAACCTGCACGCCGGACAAGGCGGAGCGCAAACAGACGGTAATCAATCACCAAAAATGGATCGATATTGCCCATTACCTTGGCTGCCACGCCATCCGCACCAATTGCCGCGGCAAGCAGGGTGACGACCCCCAGGAAGCGTTAAAATGGTCGGCGGATACCTATCAGCAAATGCTGGAATACGCCATACCGGCCAATATCAGTATCCTCATCGAGAATCACGGCGGCTTTTCTAACGACGCGGACTGGATGGCGGCGTTGTTTAAATTGGTGAACAGTCTCTATTTCGGCTCGTATCCGGACTGGCGCAGTCCCAGCAAAGAGTTTGATAATTATGCTTATATACAGAAAATGCTGCCCTGGGCCGGCGGCTTGTCCTACCGCAACCAGCCGGACGAAGAGACCACCAAAAAGCTGATCGAGTTGTGTTATAATTCCGGTTATCGCGGCTGGTACGGCATTGAATCCAGCGGCCGCGACGCCATTCGTCAGGGCAAGGAATTATTGACCAAACACCTGTTGAGCAAATATAAATAAGTGGAGATAATCCTATGGATAATCATAAAGATCAACCGCAGGGAAATCTTTTGTCACGGCGGGCGTTTATGGGCGCGGCTACGACTAGTGCAGTTGCTGCTTCCTTTATACCCCGTAATGTAATGGGCAAACAAAAAAAGTTTTCACCCGGCGACAAACTGAACATCGCTTGTATCGGCGTCGGCACGCAGGGAACTCGTGTGATGCTGGATTTATTAAAACACCCGGAACTGCAGATCGTCGCCGTGTGCGATCCGAACCGCGACGACAATACCTACCTGAACTGGGGTCACTTTGAACTGCGCGATGGCATCCGGGAAGCCATCGAGGAGCCAAACTGGGATGAAGGTGTGTCAGGCTGCCGCGCCGGTCGTATACCGGCCAAACAAATTGTGGAAACCTGGTACGGCAAACAAAAAGGGATGAAATATAAAGGCTGCGCCGAATATGCGGATTTTCGCGAATTACTGGAGAAGGAAAAGGATCTGGATGCCGTTATCGTCGGCACCCCCGATCACCAGCATGCCCAGGTTTCTATCCATGCCCTGCAAAAGGGCAAGCATGTGTTTTGTCAGAAGCCGATGACCAATTCCATCTATGAAGCGCGCCTGATGGGTAAAATCGCCGCAGAAAGCGGTTTAGTGACCCAGGTGGCTACCGGCAATGTATCTTCCGAAGCGACCGATGTGTTGTGCGAAATGTTGTGGGACGGCGCAATCGGCACGGTTCGTGAAGTGCATAACTGGTCCAACCGCCCGGTATGGCCTTCCGGGTTCACCAAAATCCCGCAGGAGCAGCCGCCAATCCCCGATGGCTTTAACTGGGATTTGTGGCTGGGCCGCGCGGCGTACCGCCCGTTTCATCCATTGTATACGCATACTATTTTCCGCAGCTGGTACGACTTTGGCACCGGCGCCATCGGCGATATGGGCTGCTACTCTTTTGCGGCCATCTATCGCGCCTTAAAACTTGGCGCTCCGGACACAGTCGAAGCAAGCGCCAGCATCTATTGTGATGTTATCGACACGATCCCGATTAATCTGGATAACAGCGTAGCGCACCCGCAAGCTATGACGGCTTTCTTTAAATTCCCGGCGCGCGGGTTGGGTTTTCCAGAAGTGTCGCTGTACTGGTACGACGGCGGGCTTTTGCCGGTCAAACCCCCGGAAATGGGCGACGAAGACCTGCCGATAGAAGGGATTCTGTTCGTTGGCGACCAAGGCAAACTGCTGACCAATTTTCAGGGCGGCGAGCCGCGGCTCATACCGGCGGAACGGGATAAACTTTATACAAGACCTTTACCCACCATTCCCCGCTCCAAAGGGCATATCCAGGACTGGATCGACGCCTGCAAGGGCGGACCTTTGCCGCGCGCAGATTTTGCCACCGCCGCGACGCTGACCGAGAGTTTGAACCTGGCTATTATCGCCATGCGCACCCGTAAAAAGCTGCATTGGGATGCAGCCAGTATGCGGATTACGAATGTGCCGGAAGCCAACGAGCTGGTTAAGCCGTTATACAGAGAAGGGTGGGAGTTGTAGGTAAAAATATACCAAAACCGGTCATCGAGTAGGGCCGCAGAATTGTTATCAAGTACGTTATTCGTTCATGATGCAGGAATATCTTGCCAAATGAACATGCGGCCCGTATCGAGATTACCTGGCAAGGATTTTAGAGAATGCTGACTAACCGGGAGATTTTTGTTTTTAAGTGTTTCAATTCCCAGGTACGTAGCACATTAATAGCAAAGACGGGACGACCGTGCAGGTGTGCGGCGCAGATTTCAAACCTGTGATGCTGCCCCTTTCGCAAAACGGGCGGATATGGGTTCGATTCCCACTCCCGTCTCACAAGAAGGATAAAGTAAATATTTTTTAGATTTTCAGCTTTCAGGAAAGTCTATTTTGTAATTTTTTGTTGATTAATTGCTTTTTTTTAATATCTTGTAGTGATGTAACCAGGGCGAATTTAAGTATCACTGTTATTTGTTTATGTAAAGATGGTAATCTGTATTTAAAATGAATGGAGGGAACAAAATGCATAAAATTAACTCTCTTTCAATTTGCATAATCTTTATTATTTCCATCTCTTACAGCCAGCAGAATAAAACAAGCGAATCTTTTGCCCCTGTTGTTAAAGACGGCGGGAGCAAGAATTTAGGGAGTCAAGCCTGGGAGAAAGAGGACAATAAACGAAACAGATATAACGATAAAATGGAAAAGGGAAGAAAGCAGGATTTAAACATAATTGTTCAGAATAACCGCCCGCTCACATCTCAGGAAGAAACAACTCTGCAAGCCGTTATTGCCGATTTCCAAGTGAATGAAAACGCCGGGCCGGCTGGAGCAGCTCAAGAGAATCCAGCTATTGCCATGGATCAATCCGGGAATTTTATCATCACCTGGCAAGATGATCGAAATGGGTATGATGGGGATATCTATGCCCAGCTATTCAATAACAATGGAATTCAGATAGGAGCGAACTTCCAGGTCAATGATGATGGCGGTTGCGCGATTCAGGAGTCTCCCGCAGTCGCTATTGATGGATTGGGAAATTTTATTATAACCTGGGAAGACCGGCGTAATAATAATGGCGATATATATGCCCAACGTTTCAGCAATAGCGGGGTTGCACAAGACATCAATTTTCTGGTTAACGATGAACCCGGGGGCATGGAGCAACGATCGCCTGCTGTTGCGGTTGACAGCTTGGGAAATTTTATAATTACCTGGGAGGATAATCGTAATTTTGATTATGACATCTATGCCCAACGGTTTAATAGCGGCGGAGTAGCGATAGAGGACAATTTTAAGGTCAATGATGATATTCAAGGTGAAAATCACTACAATCCCTCTGTCGCAGTTGATGGGTTAGGAAATTTCATTATAACCTGGGAAGATAAACGTATTAACTTTTACGGGGATATATTTGCGCAGCGATTTACAAATAGTGGATTAATGCAGGGAGCCAATTTCCGTGTTAACGATGATAGTGACAATACGGGTCAAAGAGATCCCGCTGTTGCTTTAAACAAATCTGGAAATTTTATTATAACCTGGGAAGATGATCGTAATAGTGTTAATGGAGACATCTTTGCCCAGCAATATAACAGTAACGGCATTGTAAAGGGAGCGAATTTTCAGATCAATGACGATAGTGGTAGTTCGAGTCAGGCGCTTCCCTCAGTCACAATAGATAATTCGGGTAATTTTATTATTACATGGGTAGATCATCGCAATAATAATTATGACATCTATACCCAAAGATACACAAGTAGTGGTATTGCACAAGGTGCAAATTTTCAGGTAAATGATGCAAGTGACAGTAAAGACCAATATGAACCCGCAGTTGCGGTTGACGGCATTGGTAATTTCATAATTACGTGGGTTGATAATATATATATTGATAGTGACATCTACGCCCAACGATTTCTTAATAGTGGAGAAGCACAAGGAACAAATTTTCGAATCAACGATGATACAGGAAGTTCGGATCAATGGTATCCTTCCATTGCAGTTGACAGGGTTGGAAATTTTATAATCACCTGGGAAGATTATCGTAATGACCATTATGGAGATATTTATGCGCAACTATACACCTTTGCCGGAGTTGCCCAGGGTGACAATTTTCGGGTCAACGATGATAGCGGAAAAATGTTTCAAAGATCTCCCGATGTTGCTGTGGGCGATTCTGGAAAATTCATTATAACCTGGGAAGATTGTCGTAATAACAATTGGGATATCTATGCCCAGCAATATACCAGTAACGGAAATGTCCAGGGAGCGAATTTTCGGATTAATGATGATGCAGGGAGTGAGGATCAATGGTCTCCCATGGTCGCTATGAACGACTCTGGAAAAATTATCATCACCTGGGAAGATGAACGTTATGGTAACCGAGATATCTATGCCCAGCAATATACAAGTATTGGATTAATGCAGGGAAATAATTTCTGTGTTAACGATGATAGTGACAGTACGGATCAAAGAAATCCTTCTGTTGCTATTGATAAAGCTGGAAATATTATCATTACCTGGGAAGATAAACTTGATGGTGATAATAGCATTTTTGCCAGGCTATACAACTATAATAACGTTATACAGGGATCTCAATTTAAGGTTAATGATAATATTGAAATTGCCTATCAAGAATACCCTGCTGTCGCTATTGACGACTTGGGAAATTTCATCATCACATGGCAAGACAATCGTAATGGGGATATGGATATTTATGCCCAGCGTTACAACAATAGTGGAGTTGCACTGGGCGCTAATTTCCAGGTCAACGATCATATCTTGAATGTTTTCCAAGGTTATCCCTCCATCGCTACCGATGGGTTGGGAAATTTTGTAATAACGTGGGAAGATGGGCGAAATAGGGATAGTGATATCTTTGCCCAACGGTATACCAGTAATGGCGCTGCAAAAGAGGCGAATTTCAGAGTGACAATGACAGGAAATAAGAATCAATCTGATCCCGTAGTAAAACTGATAAATGGCAGAATTTACAATACCTGGCAGAGTAATCATGCCGGCGGTAGCGGGAATGACATCTGGGCAAATGTGCTGGACTGGGACAATCCGGTTAACAATATAAAAAACAATGAGGGTGATGCAAAACTGACCGAAAATTACCGGTTAAAACAAAATTATCCCAATCCCTTTAATCCTGTAACCGGCATCGAATATGAACTATCGCATGATACTGAGGTTAATATTAGTATATACAATATCACCGGCGAATTGATCAAAATAATTATAGCGGGAAGACAAAACGCCGGCAGCTATAAGATACAATGGGACGGCAGGGATAATTCTGGCAATAGCGTTGCCGGCGGGGTGTACCTGTACCAGTTAAAGGCCGATGATTTTGTGCAATGTAAAAAAATGATCCTGCTTCGATAAAGTGACTGGAAGAATGTGCTATGCACCTCGACCAGGCAAGGATTTTAGTGAATACTGACTAACCGGGGGAATCTTGTTTTTAAAAGTTTCAATTCCCAGGTACGTAGCATATAAATTACAATGACGGGACGACCGTGCAGGTGTGCGGCGCAGACTTCAAACCTGTGATGCTGCTCCGTTCGCAAAACGGGCAGATGTGGGTTCGATTCCCACTCCCGTCTCTCATAAAAATCACAACCAGACAATTTGCATTTAAATTACAAGGCACACTGGACAGTCAATAAAAATTTTTTTGTTTTTTGGGGGAAGCAAAAAAATATTTGGGAAAAATCTAAAAAATACCTATAATAATATATTATCAATTAAAAGTAAAAAATCTTTTTTAAGCATATAGGGGCTAGTTGTCTATATGCTGATTTTTACCCTGTAATATAAGGCATTCCGGTTTTACTACTCTGCATTTTTTCCCATTCGCTGACTAACAGGAAATAAACACTATCGGTCACCTTTCTTAACGGAGGTGTTATCATGTATAAAAAGTTTAACATTGTCGATAGGACAATTGTCCTTACCGATAAAGAAGACAATGTAATCGATTTTTATATAAATCCTGATGATAAAGAAAAGCAAAACATATTAAAGAACCTGGATTTTGATGAACATACTTTATCATCCTCGCTGGATGCGGACGAAATATCGCGTGTAGAGTTTGAAAAAGATTACACTTTTATTTTGTGGAAAAGGCCGAATAATTATTCTTCCATTAATGATCTGCATTTCAAGGTTTCTTCGATTGGGATTATCTTGTCCAGGAAAAAAATTATTCTTATTCTTACAGAGGATTATGAATTATATAACAAGAGAGAGTTTAATAAAGTCATATCTCTGAATGATTATTTTCTGAAAATATTGTTTTTTACGATCCGGCATTATGTCGATCATATAAAAACTATAAACATGATGTCCAAGGAACTCCAGGATAAAATAAACATGTCCCTGGAAAACAAGTACCTGATACAAATGTTCAGCCTCAGCGAAAGTTTGGTTTATTATATAAATGCTATCAGCGCCAACAGTACTGTGCTCATCAAATTACATAATAACGCGCAAAAAATAGGTTTTACCCAGGATGAAATTGAAATACTGGAAGATTTGATTATCGAGAATAACCAATGTTCCAAACAGGCGGAAATTTACTCGACCATTCTTTCCGGGTTAATGGATGCCAGGGGCAATTTAGTTAATAACAACATGAATGTGTTATTAAAAAAACTGACCATAATTAATGTGATATTCTTACCGTTAAATTTAATTGCCAGCATTGGCGGCATGTCGGAATACAGCGCTTTGACAAAACATATTCCCTGGGAAATATCTTATTCTCTGTTTGGTTTGGCAATGATCATTGTCGGCTGGCTGACGGCAATGATCATTAACAGAATAAATTATGGACGGAAAATAACAATCTGGAAGGGGTTTAAAGTTAAATAGCTTATTATTGAAAAGATATAGAATTTGATCATGTAATGAAAATAAAATTTTGGTTGTATTGTCTCTATAGGAAAAAAATGAGTGACAAATTTAAAAAACCTTTGTTAACCGTTTGGGTGATCATTATCTTGCTTGTTCTTCTCGCTTTGGGAGCGCTGCCCAGCGGTGTGTTATTAATTCTGGCCCCGGATGGCCACCTGATGCACATGCCGGTCAGTATGTTGCAGCATTCTCCATTTCAAAATTTCCTGATACCGGGATTGATACTGGCGATTTTTAATGGTATTTACCCGCTGCTCGCAGCCTGGAGTCTGTGGAAACGACCGGCCTGGCAATGGCCGGAGCTGTTTAATCCCTGTAAAAGTAAACATTGGAGCTGGGCGGCAACCTGGGCTGCGGGTGTGATTGTGATGATCTGGATTGCTGTGCAGGTGCTGATGGTACGAGAGATTGTGTTTTTACATGTACTGTATTTTAGCTGGGGACTGATTGTGGTGCTGTTGACACTCCTTCCCAATGTTCAAAATTATTGTAAAAGAAAAAAAGTATAAATACACTATTATATCTGTTTAATTGCAGAACCGGCAATATCCTGTATAAGGAGTATAACATGAAATCAAAAATTATATTCTACACATTACGGAATGTAATAATATATGGTTGTATTTTGATATTACAATCCGATCTGCTCTTTGGAGAACCCATGTTTCAGGCCAATATTAAAAACAAGGATAACCCCATGACCATTCAAAAAGTAAAGAACGCCATGCTTGCCATGCAGCGCCGGGCCTGGGAACAGGGTGTTGCCGCCCAGGCATTACTGGAAATGGGCGAGACCGATCTGGTGGTTTTGTTTGCCAAAGATGCTGTTGTCAATCAAAGAAAGGATGGCCGACTGGGGTTAAACGGCGATGATCGTCCGGTTGCAGATCCGGCTTCGAATGGTGAACCGGTATTGTATGCCGCCAAAATGACCGGGGATGTCAATCTGCAAAAGGCTGCCGACCGGATGCTGGAGTTTTTATTATACAAAGCGCCGAAAACTCCCGATGGGATCATTTATCATAATTACATTGAAAATATGTTATGGGTTGATGCTTTTTATATGGTCCCGCCGTTTTTAGCAGTGGCCGGACGCCCGGATGAGGCTTTGAAACAAATTGCCGGATACAGAAAATATTTGTGGAATGCGGATAAAAATCTTTATTACCATATCTGGGATCAGGACCGGCAAAAGTATGAACGAAAATTGCTCTGGGGTGTCGGAAACGGCTGGGCGGCCGCCGGTATGACCCGGGTTTTGATGGCATTACCCGATTCCATGCCTGAAGGAAAAACCATGCTGGCCGGTTATATCAAACAGGTCATTGACGGCTGCCTGGTTTACCAGCGCCCGGACGGTCTGTTTCATGATATTGTAGACGATCCCGCAACATTTGTTGAGACCAACCTGGCGCAGATGCTGGCATATTCGATTTATCGCGGCATTAAAGGTGGCTGGCTGGCCAAAGACTATTTGCCTTTTGCAGATAAAATGCGTAAGGCTGTTTACACCAAAGTTGACGATTTCGGGCTTGTACAAGGAGTTTGCGGTGCGCCAAATTTTGACCGGCCCGGAACAGCTACGGAAGGTCAGGCTTTTTTTCTGCTCATGGAAGCGGCTTTTAATGATTTACACAAACAGGAGTAATGGCAGAGTTGTTTTTATCAGCATGAAAGTGACTTTAAAGACGTAATTTAAAATGTTTGCTTATGCTTTTCCGGTCGGGTCATACAGTAGGGATGACAATACTTCATTATTATAAAAGTATAAAAAGCCTGGTTTTCGGTTATAACAGGGTCTTTTAAAAATAATATTTGCTTTTAACAAAAATTTAGTATAATATCACTAACGGGCGATTCATTTCTGTATAAAGAGTAAAGAAAATGAAACGGATAATTTGTTTGCTGTTTCTGGTCATTACCGGAATTATCCCGGCGTTTTCAGCGGCGAAAATGAATTTAACCCTGCCGGTTTTCCGCGTTGACATTGACCCCGAGCTGTTACGCCAATTATACTCCAACCCGTATACCGACGAATGGTTCCCGGTGACCCTGACCGTTTTCGATACGACCCTGGTATGTCGTTTACATTTCAAGGGGACCTCTTCCCGAACCTTGCCCAAAAAAAGCTGGCGCATCAAGTTTCCCGACCGGGATAATCCATTTGACGCAAAGGCGATTAATATCAACGCCGAGTATCGTGATAAATCGCTGCTGCGCAACCACCTGGCAATGAGTTTGTTCCGTTATTACGGTTATCCGGCGCCGGCAACCCGGCATATCAACCTGGTTGTGAACGATCAGTATTTGGGCGTGCACCTGCTGGTTGAAGATATCGACAATGTGTTTTTCAATAAACGCGGCCGTCCGGATGGCGATTTGTACAAGGCTATGGATCACGGCGCCACTATGGCGCCCCTGGCACATTACGATGATTATGCCGCCACCTGGGAGAAAAAGGAAGGAACGCCGGGTGATTATAAAAAATTGCAGCTTTTGTTCAATAAATATCTATATCTGCCCGAACCGCAATTCAACAGCGAAATAGTGAAAATAATGGCTGTGGATCAAGTCCTTACTTATTTTGCTGTTGAATATTCTATTACCGCCGAGGATTGTTTTACCAAAAACATGAATCTTTATTATAATCCCGATACTGATGGTTGGGAGATCATTCCCTGGGATAATGATATTACCTTTGGTAATAGCTGGCAGGGAGACTATGCCGAGGTAATGGAAACCAGATATCGCATGAAATGCCTGTATCATAACCAGTTATTGCAGCGACTGCTGGATAAGAAAGAGTGGAATTCGTTGTTTGTTAATAAAATCAATACCATATTGACTGATGGTTTTACCTATCTTGCCGGGTGTTTAGATTCGACCTATAATGCCATCAAATGTGATGTCTGGCAGGATTCGGCCAAAAGAAGCAGCAACCGGGAGTTTGATGAGGAAAGAGCCGTTCTGCAAAAATTTCTGCACAACCGGGCGGTTAACAATGCCGGACAGGTATCTTTCCCCAAAACCGGGTTGGATGATTTTTATTGTTCAAACCCTAATCCAACCCGCGATGATAATAAAGTGATTTTCAGGATCAGGTCTGCTCAAAAACAACCGGTTACAGTTGTCTATAGTCCCGATTTGCAATGGGAAATATTTGGCTGCAAATACACTATTAAAACCCTGAATTTATGGGACGACGGCAAGCATAATGATTTCCAGGCCGGTGATTTGATCTATGGCAACGAATTGACCATAACACAACCCGATTCAAATCTGATCCCTTTTTGCTTCACCGGTTCGAATAACAATTACCCGCATAATGGTCTTTATAATCTGCAGCAGGTACGCACCAATACCATGACCTTACTGTACAGTTCGGTCAGGAATCCTGTTGAAAATGTTCGCATTGGCAATGTATGCGCTGCTTTTCAGGATTATTTTATTGAATTGCAGAATCCCGGTTCGCAAAACATCGACCTGTCCTGTTTTCATGTGCGCGTGGATACCTGTTACCAGGATTTTATGATCCCCGAAAATACCACTCTGAAGGCCCATAGTTCATTGTTTATAGTTACCAATAAGAACTTTGCCGCTTCGCTGCCGGGTTTTACCCCGGCGGTCGGTAACCTCTGTTTTGCTATTGCTCCGGGCGATTCCATTCATCTGCTTTCGCCGTTATTGCAGCCGGTCGCCTCTGCATTAATTACAACTCTGCTCCCTGTTAATTATGAAAAGACCGGGCTGGTCATCAATGAAATAAACTATCATTCCGGCAATGATTTTGATCCCGGCGACTGGCTGGAATTATACAACCCGAATAACCGCTCTGTTAACCTGTCCGGGTGGCAGTTTAAAGATGAAAACGACGCCCATGTGTTTGTCTTTCCGCAAGGGACGGAAATAGCGACTAACGGGTATTTGACGCTGTGTAAAGATCTAACCAGCTTCAAGGCGTTGTTTCCTGATGTAAATGTCGTAACCGATAATTTTCCCTTTAACCTGGCTAACGAAGGGGAATTACTGCGCTTGTACGACGCCGGCGGAGCGCTGATTGATTCTGTGCGTTATGACGACCATTCCCCCTGGCCGACGGCGGCGGATGGCGATGGCCCAACCCTGGAACTTGTTCAGCCGGATAAAGATAACAGTCTGCCCGAAAACTGGGGAGTTTCACAGGGGCATGGCACTCCCGGGGCGCTCAATTCCGTATCATCTGGGATTAATAATCCCGAACACAAGCCGGAAACGGTTATGTTGTATCAGAATTATCCCAATCCGTTTAATGGGGAGACCCGGTTCACGTTCCGTGTGCCGGATGGAGCTAAAGTCCGGCTGGACATTTACAATCTCCGGGGACAACTTGTGGAAACGCTCTATCCGGCCGCTAACCAACAGCAGGTAGCCTGGAAGGCGGGAGAAATCAGCGCGGGGATATATTTTGTTGCACTGGTGGTAAACGGGGAAAAGGGGGATGTAAAAAAGGCAGTGTTGCTAAAATAACACCAGGAAAACATTAAAAAATCCTTGCTTAATTTTATAAAAATTATATATTTCATTAAAATTGACACAAACAATTATAATATCATGATTACATTATTAATCTAGTATTTGTACCTGCTATTATCGATGTAATAAAGAGCATAATCCTGGCATTCTCAAATCCGGAGATGTTTCCTGATGAAAATAGAGAGTATTAAAGTTAAGAATTTCAAAGCGCTTCAGGACTTTTCTTTAGAAAACATACCATCACTGTGCCTGATCGTTGGTTCCAACGGCAGCGGCAAGACAACTATTTTTGATGTGTTTGGTTTTCTTAAAGATTGTCTTACTTTTAATGTAACGCGAGCCATTCAAAGCAGAGGCGGCTTTAATGAAATGGTATCGCGGGGACAGAAAGATCAGGATATTACTTTTGAAATCCAATACCGGATGGAGATTACGGGTAAAGAAAGACTGGTTACTTATATTCTGGAAATTTGTTTGGTCGATAACAAACCGTGTATTAAGCGAGAAATTCTCAGATATAAAAGAGGAGCTTATGGATCTCCTTTTCATTTTTTAGATTTTAGTATGGGAAAAGGATATGCAATTACAAATGAGGAAGATTTTTCCAAGCCGGATGAGGATTTAAATCGTGAAGAGCAAAAAGTATCTCTGGACAATTTAGCCATTAAAGGGTTGGGACAATTTCAGCGTTTTAAGGCGGCTAACAAATTTCGTGAATTAATTGAAGGATGGCATGTATCCGATTTTCATATAAACCTGGCCAGGGGCAGCAAAGACGCCGCCGGCTTTGGGGATCACCTTTCCGTTACCGGCGATAACCTGCAAAATGTGGCCAGAAATCTCTATGATAATGATCAAGTCCGTTTTACGGCTATATTGGAAAAAATGAAAAAACGGGTGCCCGGAATCGGCGCCATTACCCCGGAAATAACCCAGGATGGGCGGCTGTTGTTAAAATTCCAGGACGGTTCTTTTAAAGACCCTTTTATTGACCGTTATGTGTCCGACGGCACCATTAAAATGTTCGCCTATCTTTTACTGCTGCATGACTCTGCGCCATTCCCTCTTTTATGTATTGAAGAACCGGAAAACCAGCTTTATCCAAAATTATTAGGAGAACTTTTGGAAGAATTTCGGGATTATGCCCGTCGCGGCGGCCAGGTATTTGTTTCCACACATTCTCCGGACTTGTTGAATGCAGCACGACTGGAAGAGGTTTGCTGGCTGGAAAAGCAAAACGGCTATACACATATCCACCGGGCAGCAGACGATGAACAGGTCCGTAAATATGTTGAAGAAGGAGACAAACTCGGTTATTTGTGGAAGGAAGGTTTTTTTGCAGGAGCCGACCCGCAATGACCGAACTGGTTTTTCTGCTGGAAGAACCTTCCGCGCAAGAAATGTTGAAAGGCCTGTTGCCGAAAATTCTTCCTGAAAATGTTACCTTTCGTACTATCCCTTTTGAAGGTAAAACCGATCTCGAGAAACGTTTAGAAGTTAAACTACGAGGTTATTTAAATCCCGAAGCAAAATTCATTATATTGCGGGACAAAGATGCCGGGGATTGTCATATAATAAAACAGAGGTTATTAAAAAAATGTCAAAATTCCGGCAGACATGATTTTTTAGTACGAATCGCTTGTCATGAATTGGAAAGCTGGTACCTGGCCGATTTACTGGCAGTTGAAAGAGGTATGAATAAAAGCGGTCTGGCAAAAAAGCAAAATAAGGCTAAATACCGATACCCGGATACTCTCGCCAATGCGGCGCAGGAACTTGAGCGTCTTGTCCCTGAATACCAAAAGGTAAGCGGGTCCAGACAAATAGCGCCCTATCTTGACCCGGTAAATACCCGGTCACATAGTTTTATGGTGTTTGTGCAGGGGGTTAAAAAATTGAGTAATACAAAGTAATATTTCTGGTGAAGCAGCATCATTGCATCTTTGCAATTCAAGTACTAACTTTATTAGTATTAACCCCATTCTTAATCCTTGCAAATTACCATTTTCTTTTTTATCTTTTCTCCATCCAAATAATTTATTCAATTAATGAACATAATCAGGCGAGGCAGAAAAACATGAATCGTCGTACTTTTATGAAATCCGTTATCACGGCCGCCGGGGCGTTTACCATTGTGCCGCGGCATGTGCTAGGCGGTCAGGGATATACGCCGCCCAGCGATGAAATAACCAAAGCGGTGATTGGCGTTGGCGGCATGGGGCAGGGACACCTGCGCTATCCCGGCGCGCGGCTGCTGGCTGTGTGCGATGTGGATGCCAAACATTTGCAAACCGCGCTCGATATGGTTGGCCCGGAGGTTAAGGGCTATCACGATTACCGCGACGTCCTCGCCCGTCCGGATATTGATGTTGTGCATATAGCTACTCCCCCGCACTGGCATGGACTCATTTCCATTGATGCCGCCAAAGCCGGTAAGGATATCTGGTGCGAAAAACCCATGACCCGCACGATCGGCGAAGGACAAAAAGTGGTGGAGGCGGTTCAGGCCTACGACCGGATTTTCCGCATTAACACCTGGTTCCGCTTTGACAGCACTTTTTACGGTTTCGGTACCACCATTGCCCCGGTAAAAAAACTGGTCGAGAGCGGATTACTGGGCTGGCCGCTCAAGGTCAACATCAGCGCCTCAACCGGCTTTGAATGGAAATTTTACTGGCGCGGTAAAGTAAGTTATCAACCGCAGTGGATCCCGGAAGAACTGGATTATGATATGTGGCTGGGACCCGCGCCCTGGAAGCCCTACCATCCCAACCGTGTGCATGTCGGGTTTCGCGGTTACTGGGATTATGACGGCGGCGGCCTGGGCGATATGGGCCAGCACTACCTCGATCCGGTGCAGTATCTACTGGAAAAAGACCATACCAGTCCCATTGAAATTGAAGCGGATGCTCCGCAATCGCACCCGGACGCCTGCGGTTATTGGCGCACAATCACTATGAAATATGCCGACGGCTGTGAAATAACGCTGGACGGACAATCGCAAAACGAGCATGTGCCCTTCCTGGAAGGTCCCAATGGTAAGTTGTACAAAGGTTTTAAATCGGACATCCCTGATTTGGATAGAAAAATGCGCGAATTTCCGGAACCGCAACAACAGATGACCGATTTTTACCAGGCGGTGCGGGAGCGGCGCAAATTCGCCCTTAACGAGCAAAACGGTCATCGTTCCTGTACCATGGTCAACCTGGCCAAATGCGCCATACAATTGAACCGTAAATTGCGTTTCGATCCGGATAAACAGGAATTTATTAATGATGACGAAGCCAACCGCCTTATTCACCAACCCATGCGCGCTCCATGGCATGTCTAGAATGTGACTGAACAATGTCTATTATTTGAGGGATAATCATGTTGAAAAAAACGATTTCTACCTTTATAAATATAGTTATAATTATCACCGGTAGCGCCCTGGCCGGAACGTCGGCAACAGGGGGTATGTTGCAGGAGTTGCTACAGCAAATACCGGCGGCTAACAACGTGCAAAATGACCTGGTTATGCAAGCTATTCTGGATGGCGGCGAAGAAAATATTGTGTCTATTTGTAAGGACCTGGCCGCTCCGGACACACTGAAATCCGTTAATGCACATTATGCAATCAGCGGCCTGGTCCATAGCGCTGCTCAACCGGGACGCGAACAGCAGAAAAAAATGCTCCTTTCCGCCCTGCATAAAGCATTATTAACCGATTTACCGGATAAACACAAGGCGTTTTTGCTGGCGCAGTTACAAAGCATCGCCGGTAAAGAATCCATCAAGCCGATTAGTGTTCTTTTACATCACGAACAACTTTGCGATCCGGCAGCGCGGGCGCTGGTAACAATTGGCGGGGCGGAGGCGGGCAAAGCGCTGCACAAAGCTTCAAAAGAGGTGTGGTATCCGCAACGACTGGCTATCGTTCAGGCGCTGGGAGAATTACAATATGAGCAAACCGCTTCGACAATTATGGGTATTTGTGATGAGCCTAATGGCCGGGCCGGCGCTCTGCACGCCCTGGCGAATATGGGATACGCTCCTGCGGAAGACAAAATACGCGCGGCCATTGCTGAAAAGCAAGCCGGAGCAGATTTGTTGCTGCTGTTTGCCCGCAACCGCGCGAAACACGGCGATACGGCAAAATGTGAATCGATTTGCCGTGAACTTTTGTCCGGCACAACAGCAGAACAGGATAGAATTGCCGCGCTGTCCCTGTTAGTGGAAATAAACGGAGAAAAAGCGTTTGCCGATATTCAGAAAATGGTCGCTTCAGGTAGTGTAACGGAACGAGTAGCGGCGCTGCGCCTGACAAACCCCTTTAAAGATGACAAGTATTTACAGCAATGGAATGAATTACTCAAAACCTCCACGCCCGAAGTGCAGGTGGATATTGTTACCATGCTGGGCGAGCAGGGCAATACCGGGGCAGTGCCGGTACTCCGTGAAAAGCTGCAATCGGGCCCAACAGTCGTCCGGCTGGCGGCGATCCCTGCCCTGGTGAAAATAGCCGGGGATAGCTCGGTCAATGATTTATTAACAGCTTTGAACGTTGCCCGGGAAAAGATTGAGCGGGATGCCATTCACCAGCAATTGCTTACGCTGCCGAGCCAGGTAATTTTGCCAAAAATAGCAACTACTTTTTCCGCCCAGTCCCCGGAAGCGAAACTGGTTTTAATGGATATTATAAAACAGCGTAATGCTGAAGAATTTTTGCCGATGTTGTTTGCCGAAATGCAATCCGAACAAAAAGTGCGGGTTGCCGCCCTGGAAACCCTGGCGCCGTTTGCCGATAGCGATGATTTGGGGTATGTATCTGAGGTTTACCTGAACAGCTCAGGAGCAGAAAAGCGGGCGGCAAAATCCGTTCTGGTCGCCATTGTCCGCGATGGCGCCGATGCCCGGACTGCTGCAGACAAGTTTGTTGCGATCTATAATCAAGCGGCAGCCCCGGAAAAAGCCGATTTATTTGGTATCTTCAAAGCTGTGGGCAGCAGTCGTTTTCTGAAACTCGTACAGGCGGAAATTTCTAACCCGGAATTAAGCGACGCCGCTATCCGCGCGATAACGGATTGGCCGGACGAATCCGCCCTGGAGCCGCTGCTCGACCTGGCGGGAACCACTAAAGATACCACACAGCAAATCCTTGCCATTCGCGGCGCGATGCGCCTGCTGCGCGAGACCGTGATGGGCGAACCACGCGCCCTGATGTATTGTCAAAAGTTCATGCCGGCTGCTGCTCGCCCCGATGAAAAGCGGCTGGTTCTGGCGCACCTGGCGACTATCAAATCGGTTGCGGCGCTAAAATACGCGCTTTCCTTTACTCATGACGCCGACCTGAGCCGCGACGCTGTTATGGCCGCATTAAAAATAGCGACGCAAGATAAAGAGACCGGCGCGGGACTGTCATCGGAGCAGGTAGCGCTGGCCTGTATCGAAGCGGGCGCGGATAAAAAGCTGCTGGCAAGTCTGGCAACAACCCCAGTGTTAGAGGCAAGCGAAAATGTGCCTCCGGAGGGCTTTACGGCATTGTTCAATGGTGTGGATTTGACCGGCTGGAAAGGTTTGGTAGCCGATCCGGTGCAGCGCGCCAAAATGAGTCCCGAACAACTCGCGCAAGAGCAGGCCAAAGCGGACAGCAGTATGCGCGCCCACTGGTATGTAGTCGACGGAGTGTTGTGCTTTGACGGCCTGGGCGAAAGCCTGTGTACGATCAAGGATTACGCCAATTTTGAGTTGTGGGTGGACTGGAAGATTGAAAAACTTGGCGATAGCGGCCTGTACCTGCGCGGTTCTCCGCAGGTGCAGATCTGGGATCCGGCGCAGTTCCCGGTTGGCTCCGGCGGGTTGTACAATAATCAGAAAAATCCGGACAAACCCCTGCAATTGGCGGATAAACCAGTTGGGCAGTGGAACCGTTTTCATGTTATCATGCGCGGTGAACGGGTGAGCGTGTGGCTGAACGATGTGCTGGTGGTGGATAATGTGATCATGGAAAATTACTGGGAGCGGGATCAAGCCATCTACCCCACCGGTCAGATTGAATTGCAGGCGCATTTGCACCCTCTGTATTTTAAAAATATTTTTATTCGTGAACTGCCGGATAGCGAACCACTGTTCAATGGTGATCTGTTTAACGGCAAAGATTTGACCGGCTGGCAAGTAGTTGGTAATACCCCGGACACCTGGCAGGTGGCGGACGGTATTCTCTATACCAACGGCGGGGGTGGCGGCTGGATTTCCACGCTAAAACAATACGGTAATTTTAAACTTGACCTGGAATTCCGTCTGCCGCCGAACGGCAACAGCGGCGTGTTCATCCGCGCGCCGCGCGAGGGCGATGCCGCTTATGTCGGCATGGAAATTCAGGTACTGGATGACGGCGGCTCCGAGTACACCACCTTGCAGCCCTGGCAGTATACCGGCAGCATCTATGGCGTGCTGGCCCCGGCGGGACGCTACACCAAACCGGCCGGCGAGTGGCAAACCATGCAAATTGTTTGCATTAATACCCTGGTACAGGTTACTGTAAACGGCCATGAAATCATCAACGCCGATCTGCTCAATTACATGCACCGCACCGATACTCATCCCGGCCTACGCAACCGCAAGGGCTATATCGGTCTGCAAAACCACAGCACCAAAATAGAGTACCGCAATATCAAATTGGAGGAATTGGAGTAGGGTTTCGGTTTATATTTAGCGTGGACGGCATGGACTTGTTGGACGAATGATCAGATCACCCTGGGGATGTTCCCCAGGGCGCAAAATAAAGCAGGACATTTTATCCTGTAAAAAAATGCAATAGCAGGCATTAACCTCGCAAGTCTCCGGCTTGGCGTTAGTAGTTCAGCCTCCGGCTGATAATCAGCAGTATATAAGGACTTGCAATTAGCGCGCCTGTGCCAGATTTCCGGCAGAGCCGAGAGGCTTGGAACCAGGAAAATTAGAACAAGGGGTTGCAACCCCTTGTTCAAAAGTAATACCTTTTATAAGCCCCGTAACTTGGTAAAAATGACAACAGAGAAAGTGAAACATGATGAAGACATCACCTTTTTTAATGTGCATAATATTTCTTATAACAAGCGCTTGTAAAAAAGACGAGCCGGTAAAACCCAAAGCTGCACAACCGGATATTATTGATATAATCGCCGGGGACATGATCCCGCCGCATCAGGGCACGCCGCATGGAATACCGTCCACTTATGACTGGTACAGCGGGCCGCGTCTCGGTATGGGCAACAATCCCGGCGCGTTCAAAGCGATGATCGCCTGGGGACAGGTGTATGAAGACGCCCAGGGCAATCCCGCCGGCAATACCCGTGTGCATTTGCAACAAATACGCACTTATATTCTGAGCAAAACGCAGCACACCTGGCAAACTGCGGATTCCAGTACAAATATCGATGGTAACGCTTATGTGGAAGATTTTTCCGGGGACGCTAATAAACCTGCGGATGAACGCTCCGAACCGGAAGGCGGCATTTCCGTCACCGCCGGGGATGGCTATAATTTCCATTTCTGGTCAAGTAACGGGCGTAAGAGTATTAATCCCAACGATATTGGCGGGGTGATTACCATGGTGCGCGCCCGTCTCGTGCTTGATGATACCACCCTGGTGGATGACCGCGCTACGGCCCGCTATTTATTGAGCGTAGGCGGCGATTACTGGTCTACCTTGACCGCGCCATGGGATAATTTCAAAACTAACGGCGATATCGGCATCGGCAAGTTTAAATATGTAACTAAAGACTGGCAATGGTTCTGTATGACGACCCTGACGGAAGCGGAATTACGGGATAATCCGCCACCAGTGGGTGAGTGACAGAAAGCAACAAGGTATTGTGGTATTGGGGATTGATGATGATATGATATTGACCGGTAATAATGCTTTACCAATACTAACTGGTAAAGCATACTATTTTTGATTATTCCTGATCCTTTTATAATAACTCTTGACCATATAATTATTCAACACTTCCGAATTCACCAGTTTAAATTCCAGTTCCTTGTCGATGCTACCGAAAAGAGGGATGCCATTGCCCAGAATGATGGGAATGGTGGTGATGATCATCTCGTCGATCAAATCCGCTTTTAAAAAGGACTGGATGGTTTGCCCGCCGTCGATATAGATATTGTTGAATTTTTTGATATGTAACAAATCTATGATCTTGTGTAAATCCCCGTTTATTAACTCGGCTTTGCTCCTGATAAAGTCCGGTATTTGTTTAATATTATTGCTTAATACAAAAACCGGTCTGTTATATGGCCATTCACCAAACAGTAACGCCGTTTCAAAGGTTTTTCGACCGATGATAATGGCGTCAATTTTTTTGATGAACCGGGAATAGCCCCAGTCATCGTCTTTTTCATTGGGAATCGAGGTCAGCCAGTCGATGGAGCCGTTGGGTTTGGCAATAAAGCCGTCCAGCGAACAGGCAATGTAAACATGGTTGGCCATAATAACTCCTCACAGGGTTTAAACCGGTTCCGGCGCTCATTTTAAGAATAGCGGCGTTCCGTATCGGTCTGATCCCCCTTTAGTCTTTTATCCCCCGGTTTGGTTTAAATATAATCCTTGTACAACTGTGCACTGGGCGCGGGAATGACGACCTTGTTCACCAGCAGGCCCTTTTCGGCGACCAGCGCGGCCCCGGCTTCTACAGCAGCCCGTACTCCGGCCACGCTGCCGGTGAGGGAAACAAACGCCTTGCCGCCCAGAGCCATCGCCAGGCGTATCTCCAAAAGCTGCACATTAGCGGCTTTGACCGCCGCATCCGCCGCTTCAACCAGGGCGGACACGGAAAAGGATTCGATAATGCCCAGCGCCGCCAGGGTATCCACTTTATTGGACCCGGCAATAGCCGGAAACACCTGGGCGTCGATATTGGCCAGCACAATCGAATCGATCACCGCGCCGGGCCATTTGCTTTTACCGGCTTCCACGCTGGAGCGCACCGCGGCTACCTCGCCGCCGACAATCACCAGGTATTTGCCCGAACAAATCGTACGCGCCAGCGCCAACTGCACATTGGCAGATTTCAACATGGTATCCGCCACATCGATGCCGGCGGCGATGCTGTTCAGCTCCAAAAGACCGATTGCGTTAGGCGCCATCTGTTTATTTTCCTCTTTCAATAATGAGCATATTATCTTTAATAGCCGTCACCCGGCCGGTGATGCTGGCGTGGACATTGGCGCTCAGTTTGCCTTCCGGTATGCGGCCGACAAGCTGGCCTTTGGTTACCCGGTCGTTCACACTGACAACCGCTTCAGCCGGCGCGCCGACGTTCTGGTGCAAGCAGATATGAACAATCTCCGGCTGTACGTTGGTTTCCGTATATTCGGCATGGGCGTCATAACCGGCAACTCCCAGCCGGTTCATTAACTGTTTGAGCGGCAGGCGGCGCGAATCGTGCATGGGATGGGTTTTCACCTCGCGGCTGCCCTGCCATGTACCCTTGCCGGCGGCGCGTAACTCCTGGATGCCGCGGGCGCAAGCTTCGCGCGGATAGAGCATTTCGGGACAGGCATACAGGGAGCATATCCCGCACTGGCAGCACAACAGCGCGTACTTGTTCCACAACTCCGGGCCCATTACCGAAAAGCCGAGACTGCGCATGACCTGGTGGGGCTGAATATCGTAACCCAGCAAATAGCGGGGACAGAGTTCCGTGCAAAAGCTGCACTGATCGCAGGCGGAATGACCGATGCGATCCATTTGTTGGCGGGTTTTACTGTAACGGGTAATCACCGGGTGATCGGCGGGGAGAACGATCAGTCCCCCACTGGTTTTGTTGACCGGTTTTTGCAGATCGGTGACCAGTTTGCCCATCATCAGGCCGCTTTCCATAATACCATATTCGGCAATTGTGGGGCTGCCGGCCAGTTGCAGAACGTCCTGAACCGTCATGCCCACCGGCACACGGGTAGTTACCGGCTTTTTCACTAACCCGGTGATAGTGATGAATGTATCGGTTACGGGCAGGTTTTGGTTGGCCCGGTAAATATTATAAACGGTTTCGACATTATTAACCACGCAGCCCACGTCCAGGGGCAGGCCCTGCGGCGGGATGTGACGGCCGGTAATGCCGTACACCAGTTCCACTTCATCGCCAACCGGGTAATAATCGCCAAACTCGTGGATCGATATAGCCGGGTCGTCGATAGCATTATTTATAGCGGCAAGAGCCTCTTTGTTTTTGGATTTAATGCCGATGACGGCTTGTTTCGCGCCAACGCATTGCCGGGCGAGTTTTATACTGGCGATTATATCGGCGGCAAAGTGCGTCATCAACTCGCGGTCTTTGTGCATTAGCGGTTCGCATTCCGCGCCGTTGACGAGAAAATACTCCACATGAGCAGCTAATTTGATATGTGTGGGAAAGCCCGCGCCGCCGGCGCCGATAACTCCCGCCTGTTTTACCTGTTCAACAAGAGACATGTAAAAAACCTGGTCGTAACCGGTTAAAGTATGGTGTTTAATTTATTAATGGGATTAAAATACGAAAAAAAAAGTTTATATACCTATTAAAAAATGGGAGCAGGACAAGGAGAACGGTGAACCGCCTCCTTGTCCTGAGTAAAGATGAGACAAAGCTAACTTGAGGGATTAGCCTTCCCCAAACCGGCGGCTGATCCTATTGCAACAGGGTCATTTTCCTAATCATGGAAAAATTACCGGTTTGTATTTTATACAAATAGACGCCGGAAGGTACACGTTGTCCGGCATCATTACACCCATCCCAGGTAACCGTATGGTTTCCGGCATTGAATGTTTCGTTAACCAGTGTTTTGATCTTTCGTCCGGTCAGATCAAAGACTGCCAGCGACACCGTTTCATTGCCGGGCAACGAAAAGTTGATCGTCGTTGCCGGGTTAAAGGGATTGGGATAGTTTTGGAACAATTGATATTGTTCATTTTTTGCAAGGTCATTTTTATTGATTGCAGTTCCGCCAACCGGGGTAAGGCTGACTTCATCGACAGCTACGTCAAAAGAGTATTCGGGACCGCCGCACCAGATGCCGGTTTTAATAACCACATAAACTTCTACCGGCACGCCCGCTTCGCCCGGGGCAGTATATAATCCGGTATTTGGCGAGTTACAGCCATTGTCCTGGTAAGTGCCATCGACACCAGAACCACAGCCGGTCCAGGTATTGAAGGCCAGGTAGCGATTCGAGTTGGAACCGGCCAGCGGGGTGTAATCGGAACCATCGACAGGAGCCTCAACGCTGATATAAATTTCGCTCCAGAATTGATTTAATTGTCCATAGGTTAAATCTTTGAACGCGCCGGAAAACTGGTATTGCGTTCCGCCGATAACGGTTACTTTTTGAAAAACGGCAATATTTGAATAATCGGAAGCAACGCCTGTCAGGTAAAGATAGGGCCCGCTGCCCATTGCCGGACGCTCTTCGTCATCTACGCCAAAAGTGGCTTCAGCAAGAGTTGAAGCATCCAGATTGCTTACTGACCATCCGGTCGTGTCGGCAAAACCACCGTTAGAGATCACATTTTGACCGCTAACAAGTCCGGTCAGAAATAAAAACGCAACGATAACTGTCTGAAACATTACTGTAGCTGCTCTTTTTTTCATATCGACTCCTCTCCCAAAAGTGTGATATAAAACAAGCGATTTAAACGTTTAAAATATGTATGGAATAAAAGTACAATATAAAATTAAATATTGCAAATGGAATTTACTTGTTTAATAAAAAATTTTCAGGTATTGCTTTATTTTAAGAACAAGTAATAAAAGAATAAAGGGAGCGACAGCGTGAGCTTTGTTAAATAATTTTCATTGCATGAAAGAAATTTTGATAATAAATTGATTTACATTACTGTAATCATTTAATGTAGATGAGGTTTGGAATGAAAAGAGCGTTTTTACCTATAATCATTTTATTAATGAGCATGCAATTATTATTCGCCAAAGAAATTCCCTGGAAACGCGGGGTTAATCTCACCGGCTGGCTGCAAAAGTCTTCGGCGTCGGCTATCCAGTTTACACGTTATACCAGGCAGGATTTCGAAAACATTAAATCCCTCGGCTGCGATCACATCCGCCTGCCCATCGAAATCCATCCCATGTCCGGCGCTGCGCCTGATTATACGGTTGACCCGCTGTTGTTCTATTTTCTCGATCATGCGGTAACCTGGGCGGAAGAATTACAGCTTTACCTCATTCTGGATAATCACAGCTTTAGCGTGGAAGAGGATACCAAACCGGAGATACTGGATCGTTTGGTCTCGGTATGGCAACAGTTTGCAACCCGGTACCGTGATCGGTCCGATTATATTTTGTATGAAGTATTGAACGAGCCGCACGGCATCGCCGACGCCGCCTGGAACAACATGCAGCAGCAGGTTGTGGACGCCATCCGCGCTATCGATACCCGCCATACCATTGTCATCGGCCCGGCCGGCTGGAACAGTTACAATAACCTGAAGAATATGCCGGTGTATGCGGATACCAATCTTATTTATACATTTCATTTTTACGATCCCATGATCTTTACCCACCAGGGCGCATCCTGGACCAATCCCGGCAACGATATTGCCGATGTGCCTTTCCCGTACGATCCCGTGCGAATGCCGGAAATGCCGGAGACAATAAAGGGCACCTGGTGGGAATCGGAATACAATAATTTTATCAACACCGCGCTGGGCGATAACTGTCCCGGTACTATTGCTTATTTGCAGAAGAAGATAGATATTGCCGTCAAGTTCGGCAATGACCGGAATGTGCCGCTTTGGTGCGGTGAGTTTGGCGTTTATCAGCCCAATTGTCAAACCGAAGACCGGGTACGCTGGCTGCAGGCGGTGCGTTCTTATCTGGAAGAAAAAAATATTAGCTGGAGCATGTGGGAATATGGTTCGGAATTCGGCATTTTTGAAAAATATAGCAACCGGATGTTCGATTATGATGTGGAGATTCCCGTTATTGAAGCGCTGGGGCTGACGCCGCCGCCGCAGTATACCTTTATAAAAAAACCGGACACCACCGGGTTTACGATTTATGATGATTTTATCGAAACCGGTCTGCTGGAAGCCAGTTGGGCACCATCGGGGACGCTGGACCATTATTCCGGCGAGGAGCCGTTGTTTGGTAATTACTGCATTCACTGGTCCGATATGTCCCAATACGGCGCTATAAACCTGGAATTCCAGCCATATCGCGATCTGTCGCAGTTGCTGGATGAAGGTTATGCCCTGGATTTCTGGATGCGCACCGATGCCGGCGGCGCCTCGTTTGATATTCGTTTTCTGGACAGCAAGACCGATGTGCCCGAAGATCATCCCTGGCGGATGCGGTATACGATAAATGAAAATGTTACGGATTTTAATGGCTTTTGGCATCACGTGCAAATTCCGCTCAGCGATTTTACCGAACATGGGTCATGGGATAACGATCAGTGGTACAATCCTCTGGGTGAATTTGACTGGAGCGATATAGCCCAGTTCCAGATCGTGGCGGAACATCATGCCATAACGGATATGGATTTTTATTTTGACCGAATGCGGATAGTCGATCCGGCGGTGGTTAATGTAAATGATGATCCTGTAAAACCCGTCGTTTTCCGGCTGGAGCAGAACTATCCCAATCCCTTCAATCCCGCTACCGAGATCAGCTTTTCCCTGCCGCGCGCCGGCCATGTTACGGTGATCGTATATGATGTGTTGGGCCGGGAGATCGACAAGCTGGCCGATACGCAGATGAGTGCCGGCGAGCATTCGCTGGCGTGGCGGCCAAAAGACCTGGGTTCGGGCGTATATTTTTACAAGTTGAACACACCGGATCATACGGCTATGAAAAAGTGTTTATATTTGAAATAGGGTGAACATTCCGGGGAAGAGAAGCATTGGAAGGGGCGATCCGGCGGGTCGCCCTTGTCAAATAAAGGAGTGCCGGGGTAAAGCCGTGCGTAAAAAATGGATAGGCTATGCCCATTCCCTGCAAAAGGGCTCAGCCCTGGGGCGATCAGGCATTGAAACGCACCGGAACACCCCGGTCATCGAGTAGTCCCGTTGCTTCATCTTTCGGGACGTATCGAGATGACTATTGATCGTACTACCATGTTCCACCCCTAACGGGGTTACGAGTTTTTTATTTATTTTGCTATAAACATTTCACCCCTGACGGGGTTCAGCCTGTAGGTCGGACCTGCGGCCTAACGCATCGTATAAAGGCGATACACGACACTTTTTATAGCAAAATTTTTGGTTTTCACACAGTCTGCGGAGTTTGGGACGGAGTGAAAGCGATTAATTATTTCAAATATGAAATCTTGAACGATTGCGACTTGCCGCCAACCTGCATCCGCACAAAATAAATGCCCGACGCCACGCAGCGGCCGCTATTGTCGCAGCCGTTCCAGACAGCGCGGTACGATCCGGCGGAGCGGCGCTCGTCCACCAGGGTTTGCACGCGGCGGCCGAGCAGGTCATAGATGGTGATTTGTACCGGGCCGTCTTTTTCCACGCTATAGTTAATAGTGGTTTCCGAATTGAAAGGATTGGGATAGTTTTGGAATAATGTGGTTTTACACGGTATATTAATTTTTGGTTTATTTGTAATTTTTGTTTGGGTATCTTTATAAATTGAAACTCCAATATGAGTACCGATTATTACGTTTCCTGTTTTATCCGTTGCTAAATCA
>JAKQIY010000021.1 GCA_029561455.1 bacterium | reverse complement strand
CATGATTGGGCCAACTACAATTTTACGTGGACTAACATGAAAAAATTCATGTGGGGCGCTGATTCGCTTTTTAAAATCACCAAAGAATTTTCTGGATACACTTATGCTGTAATGCGAAATCCAAGTGGACAAACTTTACTTGATTTGCAAGGTGACAACGATGCAGTAGGTAACTCCGCTGAGATAAGGTTAACCGATACAGAGACAGGAAATATCATTTTTTTGAACCACGATAACCGTGGGTTTGGATCAAATGGTTATCGTATGGAGCATTACAACGGTAGTAATTACCACAACATGCTTTTTGTAGACCAAACATCTAGATTATTCCATGTCAACCAAGGCGGGCATAGTTCGGGAACATTTCAGGATGGGGATGCTGCAATAATGACAGGGTTGCTAAAAAATATAAGCAGGGATGGTGTAGGGACATTCAACACTGATACAATTATGGCGGTTCACTATTTTCGGGCAAAAAACAACCTGACTAAAAATAGGGACGTATTCGGCATATATGGACAAGATGGGGCAATTGATACGATGTATTTCAGGATTGACAAAACCGGGCGGTTATTCCAATACAAAGATGCTTTTTTTACTCGCAATGTTTCATTTACACGGTATGGAGTAGGCACAAAAGAAGCAGCCGACCTTTCAAAAACACAGTCAGGCTACATCGCAGGATTTGCCACGGACGGGACGCTACTTGAGATCGAACGGAAGCGGGACACAACCGTTTATATTGACGATGCTGACTACGATTGGAGTGCAACAATAACGACTGCACAGATAGCAAGCAGATATAACCGGGTAATTTTCTGGATGACAACCACGGCGGCGGCGGGTTCAGATAGCGAATTGACCCTACACACGCCGGACGTTAATCTAATGCAAGTCGAATACCTGATTCACAGCGTGGATGAACCAGCGGGGTTTGATAACAAGATTGTATTTGGCACCAACAACGCGGTTGACAGCACAAACGGACTTGTCACAAACTATTTCCCTGCTGCGGGCGATGGCATACACATA
>JAKQIY010000038.1 GCA_029561455.1 bacterium | reverse complement strand
TGATTTAGCAACGGATAAAACAGGAAACGTAATAATCGGTACTCATATTGGAGTTTCAATTTATAAAGATACCCAAACAAAAATTACAAATAAACCAAAAATTAATATACCGTGTAAAACCACATTATTCCAAAACTATCCGAATCCTTTCAATTCGGAAACCAGAATTCAATACCGGTTATTACATAAAAGCGATGTAAAATTATTAATTTATAATCTGCAAGGTCAACTTGTAAAAACACTTTTTCATGGTAACAATCAACCCGGGGTATATACCCTGCACTGGAACGGTCTTGACGACAATGGGAAATCAGTCCCTTCGGGGATTTATTTTTACCAAATAGCATTAAATGGACAAACCATAGCGACAGAGCGACTGGTGTTTTTAAAATAATGTATTTACTCTAATATTCTTTTTTATAAATTTTTACAATTTGATATGGGATAAAGTACTAATCAATAATAAATTTTTAGTGGGAGGATTTATTATGTTACGCAGGATTTTTTTATTCTTTTTTATTTTCATGTTTTTCTCTATAATATTAGCAGAAAATAAATTTGAAGCGCCGGCAGAATTTCAAAAGGTTGCCAAAAAATGGGCCGACAGTAATTTCCCCGGTAAAATTAACAAGGGTACACCTTACAATACTTTAGACGGTACTCAAAATTCCTGGGTTTTTATTATTAACAAAAAATACAAGGATATTGCTGATAAAGAACAATTACGAAATTCAATAAAAACATTTCATGATCTGAAAAAGGAAGCGGAAATAGAACTTGATAATGCAAAATCATGTAATGATTCTAAAAATATACAAAAATGGTCAAGCCAAATCACTGAGAATATGAAAAAAATGCGAAATGCTGAAGAATATGCGACCGTTTTTGTGTTTCAGGGAAAAGATAAACCTTATGTCGGAATGGCTTATAATGGTCTTCCTCCACATATTGTAACCTTTTATGATGTGGAAACCCAGGCTAAAATAAAATTAAATACAGATGACCCGGTTGAGGGAGATTACTATTTTCTTGGCTTTACTGATATGTTTATGGGATTTAAAAATAATGAAAAAGGCTTTTATGTAAACATGATGCAGGAAGATATAATTATTCCGGATACTTTATTCCAAAAAATAAAAACATCAAAAAGATTAGAGACAATAGAATCACATTCCCCTGAAAATAAAAAACAAAAAATAATGACAAACGAAAGTGGCGAAGTAATAATCAATGGAGTTCCCAGTTATTTCAGTGCAAATGGTGAATGTCAAGAACCTGATTTTAAAAATTATGATAAAGGGTGTGTTCCGATTTCGGTAGCAATGGTTTTAGGTTATTGGAATGATCACGGCTATGATAGATTAATAGATGGTGATGAAAATCAAGAAGAATTTCAACCAGGTAGCACGTATCCTGGTACATACAATTCAGTATTAAAAAAATACGTAGATGGTTATTACCATTTAATTGATAGTGAAATATACCCGGCAGGTCCCTTTACATTAGGACAAACCGCAGGTATAGAAGATGGGGAAGATGCTATTTTAGGTGTTTGTACTTATTCTAAATATCATAATTATTATGAATTTAATACAACAATATATGATGATTTTGGTGATTATGATGTTGATGGAAGCTGGGATTTATATTGCTCTGAAATTAATCATAATCCACCAAGGCCTTTTGTAATGAGTTATTCAAAATATTTATTAACCCTGGATCCTGTTTTAGTCGCTGAAATACTTTTTCATTACCCTGATTGGGAGTATGCAGACCAGGGGGGTCATGCAGTTTGCGCAGTTGGATATAAATATGTTAATTATGCTGCTGAACGAACTGACCGATGGAGACTTGTAAATATGAATGGAGGATGTCATGAAGATCCTGTGTATATGAGTGATAATCTGTTAGGTAATTCAGTAGGATGCGGTGATTCTGATATTGGAATCTTGCAAGTAATACCTGGCTATCTTTCAAATGCATGGAGCGGTGTTATAACCCAAGACACAACCTGGTCCGGTACAATAAGAGTTATGGATGATTTAACTTTTACTGATGGCACAATTCTTACGATTGTTCCTGGAACAAACGTTTTTCTTGAAGAAGGCGCTAAGTTAAAAATTGATAGTCTTGTGATTTCCGGGTCCGGTAGTGTAATATTCAGTGATGATGATTTAATGGGTGGTTGGACAAATGATTCCGAATTGGAAATTATGAAAAATATTACTATTAATACCGGTTCTACGATTTCTTTTAGAAATTATTTAGACGTAAAATTTAATGGTTCTGTTATAATATCAGGATCTCTTTCTTTTGGTAACGGTATTGCTTGGTTTAATAAAGATTTTATAATTGGCGATGGGGGTAAGGTATTTTTTTATAGTGCTAATATTTATATTCAAAAGACATTCCAGTTAAACGGGTATTGCTATTTACCTCAGAAAATTACATTATCCTCCGATGCAAGTTTATTTTTTAATGTTGAAATTGAAAAAGAGAGTTTAGTGATAGAAGGTTCTACAAATTCTTCTGTAGTATTTAATTCAAAATTTAGTACTAAACCAAGTAATTTAATTTATAGTGGGGATCATTATACTTTTGGTGATAATTTAATAGTAAATTTTAATGATAAATTTACATTAAATGATGGCGCCAATATTTCATTTGGCAACAATACTGTTGTTAATATTCAGGATACAACTATTTTAAATGCTGGTTCTTCATGCACATTTGGAGAAAATTCCGAGGTAAATTTTCATGATACGGTTTATTTGCACGGTACTTTTGTATTTGGAGAATATTCTACTATAAGTTATTATAATTATGCCTATTTTTACAGAACATCCCATTGCACCTATATGCCGCATACAACCATATATTATATGGGTGGTTCAGGTCATAGCGGCGAAGGGGAATTCTGCAGTAGTTCGATTGCATCTTTTCAGGAGCCTGCTACATTTGATCCAAATGCCTCATATAACTTTAGCACAAACTCAACTGTTACTCTTAATGAGTGTATCATTGATAGCGCGGCAACCGTCAATTTCGATCACGCCAATTTATTTGTCAACGACAGCCTGCTCGTCTATGGCCAGTTCTGGGCGGATAATTGCACCATCGATTTTGGCAACGATACCACCAAAGCCCAGGGCATTATCTTTGAGGGCGGCGGCGCATCGCTGTCCCGTATTACCGATAGTATCGTTCGGGATTGTATGGACGGCATTACCATCATCAATTCCAGTCCGCTTATAAAAACCAGCGAATTCTTTAATATGGAAAAACGCGGCTTTAACATCATCGGCATCGACGCGGAGCCGGAAATACGGCAATGCTATGTCCACACAACCGGCACCTATCCGCTGCAGATGCTGAGTGAGTCGGATCCAACCCTGGTGGATAACCGCTTTTACGGCATCGGCAAGACCGGAGCGCGCATTTGGGGCGCGGACGGGGTGTTCACCCGCAACGAGTTCCGCTCACAAACCGAGTCCGGCGTATTTATGTTTTCTTCCACCTCCGCGCCGCAGTTCTACAGTTTTGCCGATTCCGGCGGTAATATGTTCGATATGTCGCAAATCGCCACCCAGGCGGTATTTATCGGCGGCGGCAGCCCGCTGTTAGGCGATTATCCGAATATTACCGGCAATAACATTTTCAAGAATCGCGGCAGCCGCTATTACATTTATAACGACACGCCGGGTAATATCATCGCCGAGTTAAGCTGGTGGGCCAACGGCACCGGAACCGGCTCTTATTATAACGCCGATGGCGGCAATGTCGATTTCTCGCCCAAGCTGGACGTTGAGCCGCCGGCCGGGCCGTTGCTGTTAAAAGCAGCTGCATCGCCCTTTAATGCCGGTTTCGAAAAATACCGGCAAAAGGATTACGCCGGGGCCATGCAGGATCTGAAACAGATGTTGCAGCAGGATAAAACGTCCATTAAAGCCGACCAGGCGGTGTTCCGCATGGGCAAGGCCGCCCGCAAGATCGGCCGACTCGGTGAACTGGAAGCGTTTCTGGGCGATTTGAAAAAAGAAAGAGACCCGCAGATCCAGTACCACAGTCGCAACTGGTTATGCTACCTGTACGCCAGCCGCAACGATATGAAAAACGCCGAAAAGCTGCTCGATGAAGTCCCCAAAGGCTCTTCGTATGAGCGCACCATGCTGCTGGATATTTGTTCCTATTACGCCTCATTGAAAGACATGAAAAACGCCGAACGTATCGCGGGTATTCTGCGGGAACGGCATAATAATGACGTATTGGAGATGGAACTGGAAGCGGCCCTGGAAGGCTGGATCGACTTTACCCAGGTCAAAGGTCAAACCAAAGCGCGCCGCCGCGGAGTATCTATACCCGTACCGCAGCCATATATTGCGGAAGAAGCGGCCACCGCGTCCCCGGCGGATACTGTGGCGTTCCAGGCCGGTATTTATCCGAATCCATTTAATTCGTCGACGACGATTAATTTCAATGTCGAAAAAGACAGCCCGGTACAGATCGCCATCTATGACCTGCTTGGCCGCCGCGTGCAAACCCTGGTGGATGAGCGTCGTGCAACCGGTTCCTACCGCGCCGTCTGGAACGGCTGCGACAATACCGGCCGCAGCGTGGCGTCGGGCATTTATTTTGTGCGCATGAGGTGTGCGGCAAGGCGCAATCATTCAAAATTTCGTATATAAAGTAACAAGCTGGCAGTTTTTAAACGTGAAACGTGAGACGTGAGAAGAAAAGAAAATACAAATAACAAATAATTGCAGGAATAAATGTGCTACGCATCTAAAATTTAATAATATAGCTCGCCCCGGGGTTGTTCCCCGGGGCGCACAAGAATGCAGGGCATTGTGCCTTGCCGGGCCGCAGGCCCAAATCTGCGATCAGCAAGCAAGATCGCGCCGGGGTTGTATTCAAGTAATTATCCGCAAATAACGATTTTTTGTAGGGGCAACCTCGCGGTTGCCCAAAGATCGCGCCGGGGTTGCACCCCCGCGCAATCTAAAGCCCCCATAAAAAAAGAACGCCCTGGGTAATGTTCCCAGGGCGCACTTTCTTTTTCTAAAAAATATCTGAATCATTATACAAGGACAACTACTGCTTATTCCGCGCTGGCCGGCGCGCCTTTGCTGCCTTCTATGGATTGAAGCGCCAGGTATTGTTCGCCAAACTTTTTGATCTTTTCCATTTCCAGGTCGTACTGGCTATAATGCCGTTCTTCATCGGCCACCAGTCCCTCGAAAACCTTGCGTGAACCGGAATCGGCGTTTACGGAACATTCATTCGCCCATTTATTATAATCGCGAATACTGCCCTGTTCCATCTTGCGCGCCATTTCCAGCATGGCTTTAACATCGTGGATTTTTTCTACAGCGGCCGATGCTGTCATTTCCACTTCGCCACCCAGGAATAAAATACGTTCAGCGCACAATTCAACATGCCGCATTTCTTCAATTGCGGTTCTTTCAAAAAGCAGGGATAATAATTTATAACCCTGGTCTTCACAATGAAAATGAAAATACATATACTGATGCGCCGCCGCCATTTCATCGGCTACCGCTTTGTTGAGTAAGGTGATACTTTGTTCGTACATAAGTGTTTTCCCTTTCAGATTTCATTTTAAATGTTCAATTATGCATAAAGCAAAATAATAATAAAATATCAATTTTCAAATATTAATTCAAAAGTATTGCTCGGTTTTGCACCATCCTGGGCTGCGCCGGCGTTTTATAGCCGGGTTATCTCAGCAACAACATTTTACGGGTTGCATTGAAATTTTCGGAGCGCAGCCGGTAAAAGTAAACACCGGATGGAACTGGTTGTCCGGCGGCATTGCGGCCGTTCCAGGAAATGGTATGACTGCCGGCTTTAAGAGTTTGGTTCACCAGGGTGGTGATTTTCCTGCCCGTCGCATCGAATATCTCTAACAAAACATGCCCGTTATTCGGCAGTTTATAACTGATCGTTGTGATCGGGTTGAACGGGTTGGGGTAATTCTGATGCAATGCAAAGCCTTTTGGTTTGTGTACTGGATCTGTTTTTATTCCGGTCGTAAACGGTATGCTGAATTCCGAAGTGCTGCCGGAAGTATCTGTCGCGGTAGCGCATACATTCGGCCCGGTGACTGTTCCGTACCAGGTAAAGTTCCCGGTTTCATCAGCTATTATCGATCCTTCGTATATCGACGCTTCATCAAGGGTATCGGAAAAGATTTCCACTGTCCAGCCGGGAAACGAGGTGCCGGAGACATAGCTATCTGTTACCTGTTGTATTTGCGGCGGGGTGGCAATTACCGAACTGGCTTCGGTATTATAAAAAATCCCCTTGTTATTATGGTTCGCGATAATATTTTGTGTTATGGTATTATATCGGGTTGTATCGTGGGCAATTTGCACACCATAAGCCCCGTTATTGATAATTATGTTTTGCGGCCCGATGCAGTTTTTTCGTGCGCCATAATCCAGGTATACTCCTTCGGCAAAATTACCTAGGTTAAGGGTAGCGGTGAGATCCGTACCAATAAAATTCCCTGTTATTACATTATTTTGCGATTCCGTGAAACGGATAAAAATACCGCCCCAGTCATTACCGGAAATGACATTTGCAGCGCCGGATTCCAGGCCACCGATGATATTACCGGCGGCGCCGTTAATGCTGATACCGTAATCAATATTCGGCAAGGGCGCGTTACCGTCTTTATTGGTGCCGATAAAATTTCCAAGAATTCTGTTACCGCTACAACGCTCTATAGAAATACCATTACCTGTAGTTATGTTGCCCCGATAAGTAGACCCGGAGATTACATTCCGTTCGCCTGGGGAAATTCCACCAATTTTATTGTCTGTGGAATTTTCAGTAATTAAAATTCCTCCATAGGTATTACCAAGCGCTGTGTTTCCCGTAGCGTCGACGCCAATATAATTGCCGATAACTATATTACTGTCCGCTCCTGAATCGGCAATAATAATACCCCAGCCATTCCCGGATAAGAGATTGCGTTCGGTTTCGATGCTACCGCCAATAGTATTATGAGCAGCTCCATGAATCCTTATTCCCGTCTCGCAGCCGAGCGCTGTTATACCGGTAGCATCGGTGCCGATATAATTTCCACTAATTGAATTTCCCCTGGCAGTTGTGAATCGGATAAACACGCCGACATATGTAAAATGGTTTATAACCAGCCCCTGAATTTTATTGTATGCGCCGGTAATATAAAAGCCGTTTTCGAGAACATTGCCGCCATTGAGTTCGATTTCCGGCCCGTACAGATTCAAATTGCCCTGGTTAGTTGTTTGTGTCGTTGCATCAATAAAGGTACTGTCACTTTCCAAACGTGACAAGTCTGTGACCGGTTGTATTGTCCACACTCCCGTTTCAGGATTGTACCCGACATCAGTTTGTGGAATGTTAAAGATGATCGTATCGGCGGCCGGGTTGGTGTTTGCGTCCGTCAGCGCTTGCCGCAGCGAGCCGGGACCGCTATCGGCGGTGGTGGTTACGGTCAGTGTAACAGCTTGCGCCAGGGTGAAAAAAGTGCAAAAAAGCAGGCAGGCATACATAAAGACAGATTTCCGTTGCATCGTGGTACCCTCCTTGAATAGTTTGTGCAATGAACTGAAACTAATTGTTTCCCTGCGAGAGTCGTAGAATAGCGGAATTTAGGGATTGTTATTTGTTTTATTAAAACCTGTGGTTAAGGATTTATAGCCGATCTTTGGTTAAAACCTGAATACGTCCTGCAATCGGTTGAGCATTTTTAGTCTCCAAAATTCCCGGGTTGATTGCCAATATCACATCTGTCCAGGCGCACAATAATTCCAGCCGCTCTACTACAGATAGAGAGTGGAACCAGCGCGCTTTTTCTTCAATCGATTCGGCTGCTAAGGTATGAAATATTTCTCCTCTCATTAACCTTCCCTGAATAAAAATATCCGGGAGGCTGTGCCGCCTCCCGGTAAAAACTGCTACATGCAGCTTAATTGGTGGTAAATCCGGCGACGCGGTAGTTGAATTCGAACGATAAACTGCGGCTCCAGGTGTCGTCAAACATAGTTTTATAGCGGGTGCCGTCATCCGGGCCGACCGGTTTGCCATAGGTAAAGAACCAGTTAATAATGGGGCTGCCGGTAAATCCCAATGCAATCCAGTACCGACCGGGGGAGAGCGCCGGTTTCTCTTTAGAGAAATCGAAATCTATCCAGGTATACCCGGCAGAATATTTCATGCTGCCGATGGGCAGATACTCGCTGGTAATAATATAATCGCCTGGTTGGCCTTTGCCGTTATCTTTGTATATTTCAACCCACAATTGCCCGTCGCCGCCAAATTTGTGCAGCGCCAGGCCGACTTTATGTACCTGCATGGGCTTTTTCAGAATAAACGTCTGGGCGTACTGGTTGCCCTGCGTGGTTACGTATTCGGCGGTTTCTACCAAAAAGTTTTTACGCATTTCCATATCGCCGTTTCCGGCTTGCTGCGCCGGACCGCGGGTGGTCATAAAATCGAGATTCTCCGGGTATTCCAGGTTGCCGAACATGTAGGCTTTGGGATATTGCAGAGTTTTCAGCTTTTGATCGGAAACCGGTTCCGGCAGCTTGGGCGGCGGGGGTGTAGTGATCTTTGCAAAGGATGCTTCAACCGGCGGGTAGAACATTAATTTTTGCGGGCCATAGGTTTGTTTCTGGGCGTTCAGTGTTACCCTGTCGCCTCCCAGGGCGGCGTCGATCACTTCTTCAAAACCGGGCTGGTCGTCGTAACCGCGATCCTGGGTCCAGCGCACCAGGCCATCATTGGCGGTTTCGTTGTTATCGAGGCCGATTTCCACACGAATGAACCGGTTGCTGACATACAGCGCGGTTTGCTGCGGGTCGAACGGCACCCAGCCTAGATCCGGGAAAAACACTTCAATCCATGAATGGCGGCCTTGCGCCATGCGCATGGTCATGGTACCACTGCCGGTATTGATGTCATAAGGTTGCTTGAGGGTTACACCGTTGACGATCCGCGCCGGAATACCAACCGCGCGCATCAGCGCTGCCGCCAGGTGCGAATAGTTCTGGCAATTACCCTTGCCGGTTTCAAACGAATACATGGCATTGTAGCTTTGAGGTAACAGGACGTAATTCAAATGATCGACCACCCAGGTAAGAATTTTTTGCACAGCGTCGAATTCGGTTTTAGAGCCGGCGGTCAACTCCCGCGCTTTTGCAGCTATGCGCGGATCATCCGAAGGCACCTGCTCGGTAGACGTCAGGTATGCTTTATCGGCGGCCGACAGGTTGGCCGGCGGAAAGGGCGCGCCGGTCTGCAAGGATTGTAATTTCGTGGTATTCTGGGCAATTATTGATATTGTGGTCGTAATGGTATTGACCGGATTCTTCCATTCCAGTTTGATCACCTTGTTACCGCGTTTATCCAGGCTTTCTTTGCGGTCGTTTGGGGGCAGCGAAAAATCCAGGTTGAAATTTGTTATACGCTGATTATAAGTTGGGGAGGTAAAGGTAACCGGCTCTACAAAAGTGAGCGTCAGTTTTTTGGTGCCGGACGCCGGGGCGATCTTTTGCACCATCTGGTAATTGATTTGCGATTCCTGGCCGCCATTGATGAGGTAATTTTCCGCCAAGGTATAGGGAACTACTACCAGCAAACACAATAACAGAACGATTTTTTTCATTGTTGACTCCATAATTTATAAGCGAGCCTTTTAAGATAATTCCGCAATGTACCCATAAAACATATTTAATATACAAAATAGTTCTTTCAAGTCAACTGAAAAACTGCAAAAAGTTGATCTGTATCAAAAGAAAAGATTAATTTTGCCATTGAAGAATTTAAATATAAACCGGAGCTTTTTCATTTTACAAAATAATGAGGGTTCTATATGCTTTTCTGTGAGTAATTTTACCGGTTGAACCATTGTTAAAAGTATGAATGGCTCAATATGAACAATTTGTATTCAATTTCTTTTGAATATAAAAGACGTGGAAAAGTTTTATTCTTTTTCCCCTCTGCGTCCTCCATGACCTCTGCGGTTTCATTCTTTTCATTTTACCGCAGAGGCCGCCGAAAACGCAGAGAAAAGCAATCAACTAATTGTTATTGTTGCGTTTATTAATAGCAGTATGTTCTTAATTGAGTTTAGTTTAAAAATTAATTATATGGATGGCAGGCAATATTTGTCTTCAAACACAAGTTTAATGTTTTCATTGTGATTCTTTAAAAAAGTTGCATTAACCAGGTCTTTATAACAGATAGGACTGTATTATTGTTCTTAAATAGTGGGAGAATTACCCACTACAAGCAATATTGTGCCATATAAAGGGGGAAAAGGTGATCTAAAAGGGGACCGGACAAAAAGCCCCCACGCTTTTTGTCCGCTTTTTGCTCTTATTCCAGGTTTGCTGCTATGGGGTTATTGTTTTGAAATAAAACATCCATTTCACTATGGATAATGGTAAACACATCACCAGGCGCCATATCTTCCTGGATTTTAATAGTTGCAGCCAACTCGGAACTGTTGAGATAAATAAAAGCAATTTTGGCATCGACCTGAAGATGTAGCTGCTTATCTTTATCGCTCATTTTTTTTAGCGCGTTGTTGAATACGCTCATGTCCAGTTTCGGGAAATCGGATTTCAAACGCACCAGCACATGTAATGTACTATGTCTTACTCCTGGCACATCCGATGCTAGCGCGGCAATCCATCCTTTGGTAGCTGTCTGCATGATTTGTGATGATAGAAACGTGTCAAACTCTTTCATCTGGTAATCCGGGTACAGGGTTTTCAAATCATTTAGTAATTTTAAGGCCTGTAAGCGCACTGCTACATCTTTGTCATTAAGAGCGGTAAGGTATTTGTTGATGGCATTACGGGTTTCTGTAGATGGATTTTGCGAAAATCCTGCGGTAATGTTCAATACCATGACCAGGGTAATAATAATTATGCTTTTCATACGACACTCCTGTTAACATTTTCTTTTCCCGCAAGTGGTTTTATTCTCTGCGGGTTTTTAACTTTGCATAAATTAACAGGCATCTGGTTCGGGGAATTCCTGTATTCCCTGAATATGTTATTACCTGCCGCAGATTGCGACACTGGTGCGGATCATTTATAGCTTGCTGCCCGGCAGTGTTTTTTCCGCTTGTGAATAATTAAAAAAGTAAAATATTTTTGTAACCTTTTGCTTGCAACCGGGTTATAAGATTGGTATGTTATGACTCTAAAAAATGGTTAAAAATGGAACCCTATTCCGATAATGAAGTAATGCTCCTGGTGAGGAACGGCGACCTCGAAAAACTGGGCCTGCTGTTTGAACGCTATAAAAAGCCTCTGTTTGCCTATTTTTACCGCCTGGGCAGGGATTTGCACGGCAGCGAAGACCTGGTTCAAAATGTATTCCTGCGCCTGCTCAAATACCGGCACAATTTTACCGGTTATGGTGAATTTCATATCTGGATGTACCAGGTTGCCCATAATGTTTTTATAGACCATTGTAACCGGAATAACCGTTACAAGGCTGTAGATGATTTTAGCGGCTATGATCTGGCTGAGGAGGCTACCGGCGACTGTGAAATTATCAGGGAAGAGCAATTACAGCTTTTGGAAAAAGCGTTACTGCAAATGCATGCAGAAAAGCGAGAATTGTTGATTTTATGCAAGTATCAGCAATTAAAATATAAAGAGATAGGTGAAATTCTGGGCTGTTCCGAAAATAATGTGAAAATAAAGGTGTTTCGGGCGCTGATGGAATTAAAAGATATTTTTATGCAAATGGACAAATGTTATGAAAAATAATATTGAAGATCTGGCGCTGGCATATCTTGAATGCCGCAATGATCTTGATAAAAAGTTAGAAATAAAGCACAAGTTACTTGATGCGGGTATGAGCGGGCAGGAACTTGCCGAACTGGAAAAAGTAACGGCAGGGCTATCGGAATTGGCAATTCCCGATCCCGGTGAAAGGATGACGGATAATTTTTATACAATGCTCTCTGCTTTTTCTAACCGCCCGGCTGAAAGGCCGTCCGGTAAAGCGACCTTTTTACAGGGACTAGTTCAAACCAATGTCTGGCGGTTTGCCGCAGTGTTGGCTTTTAGTCTTTTACTGTTTTTTTCAGGCTGGGGCGCCGGGTACTGGCTGACGCCGAAAACAGATTATAACCGGCAAATAAACAGCATGAATACTGAAATTGCCAATATGAAAACCATGTTGACGCTGACCTTGCTTACTCATTCCTCCCCGGCGGAGCGATTACAGGGTATTTATCAGGCAGCCAGTTTGGATACCGCTCAAGATGCGGTCATTTATGCCTTGTTGCAAACTTTGCATAACGATCCGAATGTTAATGTGCGCCTGGTCGCGATTAAAACACTGCAACGCTTTGCTGATAAACCCCTGGTGCGCGCCGGGCTGGTGCAGGCGATCAGTACGCAGTATGATTCGCAGGTGCTGTTGTTGCTGGCGGATGTGATGCTGACGTTGCAGGAGAAATCGTCCGTTGCGCCTATGCAAACGCTACTGAAAACCCGGGTTTTAGAGTCCCAGGTACGTGAAAAAATTGAGAAAACAATTTTAACATTGATTTGATATGAATTTTTGTAACCATTTAGCAGTGGGTCGGTTTAGTAATATGAAACTATCAGCACCCTCCTGCAGGAAGGTAATAAAAATCAGTTAAAGCATTGAAAATTATTCAGGAGTTATACAAATGAAACCATATTATATAATAATTGTATTATTTTTGCTCATCGGTGGCGCCGGTCAGGCATGCGCTGCCTGGGATGTGGAAGGGGACTGGACGGCCAGGTTCAGCAGCGATAGCGTGCGTTTGTCTTTAAAGATTGAAGATGGCTTTTGGGATAAAAACAATTGGAATTATTCCAATGAATTCAGCAAGCGGGATTTTAAAAACCTGCAAATGGATTCCAATCAACCTTTTACCCTGCAGCGGGACGCCGGGATAATCACCTTTGAGGGCAAAAATTCCGGCAAAAAAGGCTTTGGGGTTTTTACCTTTACTCCCGATAAAGATTTCTCCGCATTCTTGCATAAAAATGGTTTTGGACGTATCAATGAGAAAGATATGTTGCTGTTATGCCTGGCCGATGTTAATACAAAATATATCGGGGAACTCACCAGGCTGGGTTATGCGGGTATCGAGGGCTCGAAACTGGTCTCTATGGCCATTTTTAACGTGAATATTGACTTTATCAAAAAGCTGCATTCCCTCGGTTACAAGGATGTATCTGTTGATGACATGGTCAGCTTTCGGATTCATGATGTAAGTATCGACTTTATTCAGGAATTGTCACGTTTGGGGTATACCGATATATCGGCGGATGATTTGATCGCTTTTAAAATTCACGGTGTTACCCCCCAATACATTAAAGAAATGGATTTACAGGGTTTTAAAAATATCCCCATGTCGCGGTTGGTTGAATTTAAAATTCACGATGTCAAGCCGGAACTGGTCAAAGCTTTGCATGAACTGGGTTATGCCGATATATCGCCTTCCAAAATAGTTGAATTAACAATTCAGGGTGTTTCACCGGACTATATCCGGCAGGTTCATGCCGCCGGATTCCGTGATCTGGATTTATCCGACCTGGTGGAATTCAAGATTCAGGGTGTAACTCCGGATTATTTAAAAGCCCTGGCTGATCTGGGTTATACCGATATATCCAAATCACACATCATCGAATTAAAAATTCAGGGGGTGTCGCCCGATTATATCCGGCGAATCCATGAAGCCGGCTATAAGGATATTCCTCTGTCCCGCCTGGTGGAATTTAAAATCCATGGCGTTAATCCCGAACTGGTAAAAATCCTGCGCGACCTGGGCAATACCGATATCAATCCCGAAACATTGGTCGAGTTGACCATTCAGGGAGTAACACCCGATTATGTCCGGCAAATGCATGCCGCAGGATTTAAAGGTATCCCCATATCCCGACTGGTTGAATTCAAAATACATGATGTTGACCCGGAATTGATCAGAACGATGCGCGACCTGGGTTATAATGATATCGAGCCTTCGCGATTGATAGAATTGAGCATTCAGGGTGTATCCCCGGAATATATCCGGCAAATCCATGCCGCCGGCTTTAAGGATATTCCCCTGTCCAGGCTGGTAGAATTTAAAATACACGGTGTGGAACCGGAATTAATATCCGCCTTGAATGAATTGGGCTATAAAAATATTCCGGCTTCGAAAATTGTCGAACTGACCATTCAGGGTGTTTCGCCGGAATTTATCCGCGGTATTTATTCAACCGGCCTGAAGAATTTATCTATGAACGATCTGATTAATTTTAAAATTCATGGTGTAGATAAAGAGTATGTAAAATATATTATAAGAGCCAAAGACGATGTCAACGTCTCCCCGCAAAAGATCATTGATTGCAAGATCATGGGGTTTTAATGTATATCAAGGCGTTACGCAACTGAAAATTTTATTATGATGGCCCTGGACTCTTTTGTCCAGGGCCGGGATTGAGGGGCTGGAAACCCAATATATTATATGCCCTGGATTGGGAAATCCGCCGGTGTCGGATCTGCGGTCCAGGGCCATCAGTCTTGGATCAATATCAAAAAAGAAAATCAATAGCCCGGTTGTTCATCCCCGCAGTACCGTATGCCCGTCTTTTTGCAGAACGAATAACGCCTTGACCAAATTTTGCTGTCGCAGCAGAATATAGTCCGTGGGCCAGGTTGAAACCACAAAAATACTGATACCGTTTTTCGCCAGTATATCGGACAGCGCGGCAATGACGCCGGTTTCGTTCAGATCATAAACGCCTTCCAGCTTGAGGCATTTCCAGTCCCCGGCAAACGAATAATCTGCCGGAATGTAGCGGCTGTCGCATACCACTGTCATTTCCCCGGCGGTGCGGGTAATGGAATAGAACTCGCTTTTCAGCGCCCATTCCGGGATTTTCTCATCCGCAGCGAGTTTCACAATGCCGAACTCGCCGCTCAGCAACAATAATTTAAATTTTCTTTTAGGTTCAGTCGATGGTTTTTGTATTTTTTCAAACATAAGCCGGATTTGTTTCCTCCCACTTTATTTCTTCTCGTTCCTAATCTCCTGAGACTGTGTGAAAACCAAAAAGATTGCTATAAAAAATGGAGCGCATCGCCTTTATGCGATGCATTGGGCCGCAGGCCCAAATAACATCTGAAACAAGAAAACTTGACGATTATTACATATAAATTTTATGTTATTCAACTAGATGTTTTTATTCAAACAATAAAGCTTTTCGAGGCCACCTGCGGCGGCCTGCAGTCCATAAAGGGCCTGTACTCCGGTTCCGGTAGAATCCGAACTACTTCGAAACGCTAATAACCTGGCATTTACATTCGTTTTCACACAGTCTGTCCAGATTAGTATCGGGATAGTTTAAGAATCTTCGATTCCTTGTTGAGCATTAATTTTTATGATGGCCCTGGACCTCCTTGTCCAGGGCCAAAATTGAGAGCGGGATTCCATCCCGCTTTGAGGTTGGAACCCCACTTTATTGTGCGCCCTGGATTGGGAAATCCAGGGCGATCGGTTTTATTAATTATTCTCCACCATTCCCGGCCAGGTCTATCTCTCGCTCGTTTGTAATGGTAAATGCCTTTAGCGATACCAGCGCCGACCTGGTTTTGCCGCCGTGCTGGTACACCAGCAGCAGGTTATCTTTATCCACCAACCTGTGACCGATGACAAAATCAATATCTTTCACTACTTCACGGTAATTGTAGCCGTCCGGTTGTGACAAACCGACGCTTTGCCTATCATAACTGGTCAGTTCACCATCCCCGTCGCTGTCCGCTGTAACGAGTTGGTAAACTATAGCGCGCACCGGGTTGACGCTCGCGCTGTAATTCTCTTCAACCAACAGATCGGAAGCAAGGATCATGTTCCGGTTATTGTCGAAAAGCCAGTGATTTTTATTATTCCTGCTGTCAATGAACAGGAAATTCCACGCCGAAATGCCGTAATCCTTGTAACCGGATTCCGAATACCGGTCGCCCGTTTCCAGCGGCAGCATAACCGCAGAACTACCTTCAACAGGTATTAGCGAACCCAATTGCCAGTGCACAGCTTCTTTCGAATCGGTTTGTTTGGTATCATAAACCTGTTCGTCTCTAGAAGCGCCGGAATTACCAATAACGCCAAAAAGCGCATACGCCAAAACAATAATCGCCAATAGTCCAACGATCAGCAGCAGGATGCCGTCGATTCGCCAAATGGTCTTGAAAAACCTGTTTTCTTCCATGTTTAATGTCCTGTATAATGATTTTTATTATTCCGCTATTTATTCCCGAAACATCCGCAGGGCAATATCAATTGTATATTCCGGGGTGGTCAGCGTCATATCGCCCCCGGACCAGAGTATGGTCTTGTCGTGAACCAGAGTTCCGCTTGCAGGATCAATCCATTCCACGGCATACAGCGCCGACGGCACTGCCTGCAGGGTCAGGGTGTCCTGCCAGGCTCCCGGGGTGACAGCTAGATGCGCGCCCCATTCCGGATCCATGGCGCCGTGACACAGGTACAGCGCGTATTGGGCACCCGGCTGCGCCAGGGCGCTGGAAACCGTATTTTCAGGCAGGCCGCTGTAACCGGTAAAGCGGGACATCCCGGCCAGTTCAAAACTATGTATATATTTTTTTAGAATTTGCTTTTGCGGGACAATTTGCGTCTGGGTATCAGCGCCGCCTTGTTCCTGTCCCCGGTGATATTCCCCGTTCAGGTTGATGAATCCCGCGCCGCCGCCGACAATGAACCACCAGCCCTCGGCGCGCACGTTATCGACCGTATAGGATTGTTTGACCAGGCTCATACCAAAATAATTCGATTCCACATCCAAGATCGGTTTATTGGCGCTGTAGTCTTTTTCCAACGCATTAAGAGCGGGACGGACATACTCGGCGGGCAGCCACTGGCACCAGGACTCGGCGGAATGATCAGGGGAGAGGTTTTGCACGGTTTGTCCCAGCAGGTGTTTTTTGGGCAACGGCGCTTCCGCAGCGATAAAGGCGTCTTTCATGGCCAGCAGCCAGGGGCTAACCAGGCTGTCGGGCATGACGTCGATGCTGCCGTCCGGTTTGCCCACCAGCGAAGGCTCGTCGCAAATATCATAAATGAGGTTGTCGAATTCGTTGAGTTCTGTAGTGATCTTGGTAATATAGGCTTGCTGGTAGTTCATTACATCCCGGTTGCGGGGATCAGCGGTGGTGTACAGTCCGCATTCTTGCGTTTCATAGTTGCCGACATTTTGAATATTGTTGCCGTGATACATAGCCATCAGCGGCCAGCAGTCCGCGTACATGCCGTTGAAAAATGCCACTTCGACGATAATATCTTTTTGCCGCGCCAGTTCCACAAACGCCTTTAAGCGGCTGAAATATTCGGGATTCCATTGTTCAAGGTCGAACTTGTACGATGGCTGTCCCGCTGCGGCGAGCGCCGGGTTGGCGCCGGTTTCGGTGGATTGCGTCCAGGGCAGAATTTGCCGTCCGGGCAGAGGCCCCAACGGATTGCCGGGTAAATACTTGTCCGGCGGCTCGAACATACCGCCGGGATAAATGCGGGTATGGTTCATGCCCTGTTCGGCAAGATAGTTTAAATAGGCGGTGTAATCAAAATCCCGGTCAATGACGGCGCCGTAATGGTGATCGGAGGTGATGAGTACACGGATTTGGCCGTTGACCATAAAATAATGCTGGTTATCTGGACAAACCGTTACCGGTCCGTAATTGATAATTTTGTAATGACAGGTTGATGAAACAACCACCATTAAAAGAATCCCCAAAAGGTTTTTACCATAGTTCATGGTACGCCTCTATGGAAGTGGTAATGATTTCAGGGTTGACTATTAAATATAAAAGAAAAAATGTAAAATACTACTATTTTCATGCAATTGCGGGATAAAAGCTGGAGCCAAGCCAGCGGGGGACAGTTGGAGCAGGGGGGCAAATGCGGTGAGAACCGATACCGGCTCATCTGCGAAAATCTGCGTTATCTGTGGATAATTCTCTTAAAAATGTTGTGCTAAAGGCACGACCTGCATGTCGTTTATGAATAAACCCGTTTTTATCAAAACAATCCTCAACAATATTCCGGTTATTGTTGAATCTTTTCGTATTTTTTAATGATCGCTACCAAACTCCGCAGCGCTTCATTGACTGATTTTTGGTCCGGAAAATAATCTAAAAGATCCGGATCAATCTTGACTATATTAGCGCCTTCCTCATATTGCCGGGCATATTTCCCGCGGATGCCCTGGCTAAAATCATACTCGGTCAGCATATCTTCATGTTTATTTTCTTTTTTCATATTGTATTCTTTCATTTTTACTTGCGCGCCGAGCGCTTATTATCCGAATTTGATTTTGGCGATCTGTGTGCACGACTACTATTAATCTATTCTTTTCTGAATATCCAAGCAAGATAAATCTTTCCTCATCTTCAGAATGTAAGGGATCGGATATAGTAATTGACATGTCATCCCGAAATGCAGTTCTTGCTTCTTCAAAGGTTACGCCGTGTTTTATCAAATTCTGTTGTGCTTTCTTTTGATCCCATTCAAAAAGCATTTTAAGATTATTCCTCCTGTGTTCTTCCGGATTAAAGGCAGGGCATGGGATTTATTTATTCCTATTCCTGCTTTTTCAAAAACGGCCGGGGAACTTGCGGCCAGCCCACCCATTGGGCAATATCATTGTACTTTTGGGCAATATCCTGGGCAATACTGATGCCTTTCTCTAGTCCCGCAACTGTTTTATGTAGACTAGAATCTTCATCGCCTAATTTTTCCATGATACTTTGTAGACTATGTAAAAGCCCTTTTTTCTTGACATCTTCTTTGCTTGTGCACTTTTCCACTTCTTCCAATACTGCTGCGGCATCCTTCAACTCTTCAGAGTCTTTAACATTACCTTTTTTTGCAATCAACCGCGCCAGTTCGTTTAAATTACCTTGTAAATTTATATTACATTCTTGAAAATTAAAGGTATTGTGAATTGAATTGTCAAAATATTCATTCCCTTGTCCACTTATGAGCGTTTGTGCAGTAATATTGTAATAGTTGACCGTATAATGCAAATCGATCTGCTGTCTTGTCTTATCATCAAAATAGGGGATATTTTCCTGAGTATGAGTCAAAATCTTACTATCCGGCAACCACAAGGGATTCTGTTTTTCCACCTCATCCAGTATTTGTCCGAAGCGTTCGACCCGGTATTGCAATTCCGGTTTGTTGCTTTTGTAGCTGTTAAAAATGTCGTTGAGGGTTTCTCTTAATGTACTGATGTACTCTGTTTTCCCCGGCCCTTTAACGGAGACGCTTATTGTGCGGTCTTCTTCCCGCACCAAGGCTATATTCCCTTTACCGTCTTCTAATATAACTCCATATCTCCAGACTAAATTTTTATTCCTATCTTTTTTTATTTCCCGGTTATGTCGCACAATAAAACGGGAAATTGTATTAGGGGGCAGAGGCTGTTCCGCTTTGTAGCGCAACATCAAGCTGTCACCAATTTGAAAAACAGGCAACGAAGCAGGTTGATCTTCCTTTAACAAATGCGGGATGATTAAACATTTATCTTTACCGTCCGTTTCATAAGCCAGTTCATAATGCATCATCAACTCGTAAATAAATTCATGTTTATCAACGGGATAGCGTTCGGCATCATCTGTAAACACCGTTATAAAATCATTCAGGGATAAAGAATATCGTTTTGCTTCATTCACCCAATTTATAATTTTATATACTCCATGACTTATCCATTCTGGATTTAGAACCAGGGTTTTAAATCTATCCATACCCGGGTACCATAAACATATTCCTAGCGCATGCAAATTTTTTAATAATTCTTCATTTTTATCCGACTTGTGTTTTCCGGTTATATTTATAAAATCCTCTAACGTTATATACTCTGTCCCTTTTTCCTGTTTGCGGTTGACAAACAGTTCCTCAAGTTCTTCTTTGACTTTAAAATAGTTAACCGGTATAACCTGGTTATTCCAGGATGGATTATTATTAATAAACTCTGTCACATTATTATGGAATTTTTCCAGAGCAATATTATCATCTTTAATAGAGAAAGTACAATAATCTTCAATTAAATATTTTTCTTTAAGAGAATTGATAGGAATATCGATGCTATGTTGATCGCGTTGGTTGACCAGAATAATTGCTTTTGAATCACCGCCAAAGTTTTTTATGTGATTTAGCCAGTATTCCAACCGGTTGCGCTCTTCGGTGCGGCCGTCATAGACGATAATATAAAGGCAACGCTCGGACAGGAAAAATTGATGGACGGCATGGGTAACGGTATGCCCGGCAAAATCCCAAATATGTATATTTATGTTTTCTTTTTTCAGTTTCCACAGCGTGGTATCGACGCCGGCCGTACTCTCCGCATCTGTAGTCATTGACGCCTTGGGATCGGTCAATTTTCTAGCCAGACAGGTTTTGCCGGCGCCCTTGTCGCCCAGGATAATAATTCGTGCTTCGTTGAGTCTCTGTTCACCCTCATTCTCCAATGCTTCCAAATAATTAGCTACTGCTGACGCCCCTTGTTCCTGTATTTCTTTTGGAACATTCATGCGCTTTATAAGAGCCTTTTGATTTATTTTAAATCCATTATCAAATATACTTTGATACAATCGTCCCCAAAAACTGCATCCTTCAGCAGCAAGTGCTTTTTGAAAGTTATCCCAAATGACACCATAAAAATGCTTAGTATTTATAGGATTTATTTCTTCCCTATCCCTAATTTTATTTAAATCATGTAAAATTCTAATTTTTAAATCTTTATTATTTCTATTCGCGGCATAAAATGAGTTTATGGCTGCGTTTATGGCTGTATTCCTAACTTCATTTACAGCGAATAAGCTAGAATCCCTTGTATGGGCAGCGGTATCTGCGGCAAAGTCTACAGCGGAGGAGACGTTTCGGGCATCAGTATCAGCCTCTACAGAATCACAAGCTTCAGATGCGTGATTTACAAATTTTTTTTTATAAGTAAAAGTTGAAAAGGCACTTATATCTAAAGCATAAAAAATAAAAAAGAGATATTTTTGTCTACTGTTTCTATTCCAAAAGTTAAAATGGCCGTGACTACCTAAAAATGGTAAAGAATACACTGCACAAAGCCAAGCAAAATAAACTATCTGTTTACTATTTAGGTATTTTAATTCTTTTCTTATTTTATCAATAAAAGTTATTTCATACATTTTATACCTTTCTTTTTATCCTTGTAATTTTTGTTAATGGATGTAAATATTATTGCCACTTTTAAAGTACTGCAATGTCAAGTGTTGGTTTTTAATATCTTCACCATTGCATCCCCCTGCTACTTTCTGTTTCTTTTAGTCATATATATAGTCATCGGCAGTGTAAACTGATCCCTGTGCAATCCCATTTTAAAATAGAAATAACTCGGTGTGGGGTAGCCATACTCTTGCGAGTACGCCGTGACGCCGCTATAATTAATGATTTCCCGGTCAATCAGCCAGGCCTGGATTCGGCCCTGCGGGGTTCTGGAAAAGCGAATTTGGAATCTGAAATTCAACCACCGGTCGCGAATGTCTTCCGTTTGGCGGTATAAAGTGATTTTTGCGGCGCGCTTGCCGGTATGAACGCAGGTCGATTGAATCTGTAAAGCGCCGGGCAGTATTTTTTCCATGTTCCAGATATTGCTCAGTTGATCGGATTCAAATCCGTCGTACACATTCATTTCCTGATCCGAATGACAAGCAATCAGGAGCAAAAGAAAAAGGACGGATATAATACCGGTTTTTCGCATGACAGTATTTGCTATTAATGGTATTGGTATAATGATTTACGCATAACATTTGTAAATATTCATTGTTTTATGTCGCCCTTGTGACAAGTGAGGCATATATAGAGTATCATTTATATATTGCAAAACCAAAATATTCAAATATACAGCAAAACTGCGCCCTGGTAATGGTAATCGTGTCGGATGCCGATAAAATAATCAATTATAACGGATAAATGCAAGAGATATTTTGATTTTTGTGAAATCTCAGCCGGAGGCTGGAATGATTTGCGCCAAGCCAGATGACCTGACGCGATGGCATCTTATTCTTAATCCTGTACTTCCAGACCGTTATCTTTACACCATTCCAGAAGCGCGGCTTTGGTACGTTCGTTTTCATAGTTGTACCAGTTTTGCAACTGATTTTCAGCATCCAACAGCGCTTTAAAACGGCTATAAGCGCCTCTGCTACGGAATATGCGTTCAACCTCGTTATACATGTCCGGCAGGTATTGCGCTACAAAATCAAAGACCAGTTTCCTGCCCAAGTCCAGGTCGTTTTTATGCGGCACGTAGACGTAATTATCGCCCAAAAATTCTTCATCGTCTTCATCTTCGCTATCATCGTCCGCAAACAGGTCGCCGCTGTCTATCACGTCTCCCCGGTAATGTATTTCCCCGGTTTTTTTGTTGATTACGGCATAATTTTCATGTTGCATACCGGAACTAACAAACATAAAAGCTTCTTCAAGGGTGTTGTAGTTTAACATGTTTCTTGCCTCTTTAAGCATTTTATTTCGGTGAAAAAGGTGGGATAGAATCCCAATCTACGCTTTTTACATTATTGTACGCCCTTGGGAACATCCCCAGGGCGAGCCTTAATTTAAATTCATCGCCCCAGACCAATAAATCCAGGGCGATGATGAATCGAAAGCTTACAGCTTTTCCAAAATCGCCGCCCAGCCGCCGCCGGGAGCCAGGTGAATGGTCAGTTTGTCCGCTGCGGAAAGTTTTCTGGTTACTTTTTTATAATCCGTAGCATCGCGGTCGGCGTTTACGCCATCCTGGAAGATGGCAGCGGTATACTCGCCGGCGCCCAGGAAGGAGCAATCGAGCGTGAGATCGCGGGGCGTCCAGTTGCTCATGGCGCCAATATACCAGGTTTCGCCCTTTTTACGGGCAATCGCTACATATTCGGCCACCTGGCCGTCAAGGGGCACGGTTTCGTCGTACATCACCGGGATTTTGGTAATGAAATTGGTGCATTCCTGCTCTTGCATATAAACAGTGGGATTATCCGACAGCATTTGCAGGGGTACTTCGTAAACCACATACATCGCCAGTTGGTGGCAGCGGGTGCCCTGGCTCATCGGCATAGAGTTGATCGGCCGGAAATTGGCGCGATTGGCATTACGCATAGCGCCGGGTGTATAGTCCATTGGTCCGGCCACATTACGGATAAAGGGAAGGGTTACATCATAACGAGGCACATCCTCATTGGCCCATTTAACATTTTCCATGCCCTTTACGCCCTCATTGCCCACCACGTTGGGATACGTGCGCTGTATCCCGGCGGGTTTAAAAACGCCGTGATAATCGACCATCAGGTGATGCTGCGCCGCCAGTTGAGCAATTTCAAAGGTCGAGGCCACGGCAAGCTGGTCATCGCGGTCAATAAAATCAATTTTAAGACCTTTAATACCCATTTGCTCAAACCAGGGGAACGCTTTGTCTTTTTGGGTGAGAATATGATACCACAAAGCCCATAGAACCAGTCCCACATTTTTTTGCTCGCCATAAGCAACCAGTTCTTTCAGGTTGAGAACGGGTATGCACTGCGTCAGATCGCCGTCTTTAGTCCAGCCGGCGTCGAGCAGGATATAAGGGATATTGTTCGCCGCGGCAAAATCGATAAAGTATTTGTAGGTTTCGGTGTTGATGCCGGCTTTAAAATCCACATGCGATATATTCCAGTCATTCCACCAGTCCCATGCTACCTGGCCGGGTTTGATCCAGGAGACGTCCGTCAACCGGCAGGGCGAAGCCAGTTTTTGCACAATATCGCAATTTAGCAAATCCGTATCCTGGTCGGCAATGATCACGGCGCGCCAGGGGAAACTGCGGGATCCGGTGGTTTTGGCAATGTAATCGGCCCTTTGGGTCGGAATAAAGTTCAGCCAATGCCATTGTTTGGGTTGAGATTCAAGAGGATAGGGGGCGAATACGCCTTTAAGACCCTTGCCGGTAGCATTCAAATCCATATTCAAACCCGGATAATCTTCAAGATCGGCTTCAATAATTTCCACTTTGCAGGGACCGGCATCTACCAGCAGCGGCAGAAAAGCAACGGAATCCCGTGGGAATTGGGAGAGAGGGATTTCCCGGTATAACGACTCGAAAGAAGTGTTGAACTTTTGACCGTCGCGGTAATCCCACTGGATGGGGATAAAGGCTTTGTGATCGGCGCTGAAATTAAAGTTGGCCTCTTCATTTTTGATGATGATCTCGCCTTTTCGTTTGGTAAAAAAGCGATACGCCGACGCGTCATTGTAAACCCGGAATATGACCCCCCAGTCCTTTGTGCAATTCAAAGTAAGCTGGTTGCATACATCTTGCACGACCGCCCTTTTATAAAACAGGGCATTAAATTGGCTGTTGATATTGGCGGTTTTCACGGAAGCGACCTTGACCTTTTCGCCCAGGATTTCACCGTTTTGCAATTGCATGGATATAACCGACGGCTCGATGATCTGTTGGCCTTTGAACTGTAAAGACCAGAGCAATTTTTCTCCGGCTGTGATTTGCAGTGTAATGCTGCCATCCGGGGACTTTAATTCGAACGCCTGTTGCTTTTGCGCCGGTAAAACCGAAACGCACAGGAACATTACCAACATAAGCAAACCGATTTTTTTTAACATGACCATACTCCTTTTGTAAACAAGTTTATCTTAAAATTTGATAATTGTTCTTTTAATCAGTAAAATGCTGTTACGCATTTTTCGCCACCGCTTCCATAAGGCCCTTGATATAGCCGATAGCAAACAATGTTCCCAGGTTGCTGTAACCGGGATGCTCGTTGCTGTCGCCCACGATGGTCGGCACATGGTCGGGACGCAGCGGGCCGTGGAATCCGACCTCGTAATAGGCTTTCATGGCTTCGTACATATCGGTTTTACCGTTATCGTGCCATTCCTCGCAGAAATGAGTGGTGTCGCCGGAGACATCCCGAAAATGCACAAAATGGATTTTATTGCGCGAGCCGAAATAGCGGATCGCGGCCGGGACATCGGTATCTTTTTGGCTGGCAAAGCTGCCCTGGCAGAAACAAATACCGTTGTAATAACTGGGATTCATGGCGATGAGCCGCTGAAATGCCTCGACGTTGGTGAAAATGCGGGGAATGCCGCGAATCTTGTCCACCGGCGGGTCGTCGGGATGCAGCGCCATTTTGACGTTATATTGCTCGGCCACGGGAATGACGGCATCCAGGAAATACTGCATGTTCTTCCACAGGTCGTCCGGGGTGAATTCGCCGTACTCGGTGAGAGAGTTGTCCCTGATTTGATCATAATCGAAAGCGCATACCAGCGAGCCGCCGCGGTTGACGCGCGCCATGTCCGTGCGCGCCCAACTGATCACCGGCATCCAGTTGTAGCAGATGGTATCGATGCCGATCTCCGCGCAACCCTTGATGAGGGTGAGCAGCCTGTCAATATCTTCATCGCGGCCCGCTACGCCAAGCTGGGCGCGACTCAGATTCACACCTTCCAGGACGCGCCATTCGAGTCCCGCCTCGCGGAAATGCGCCTGGGTTTGTTTCAGGTCGCCGCCGCCGCTGGTTACCGCGCCCAACACACCCATTTGTGTGGACAGTTTAAGCCGGGCGTCGTCGAATCCGAAAAAATGCGCCAGGCACAGTTCGGCCCACACTTTATCGCGATTGCGCTTTTTCCCAGTTTCCGAATTAGCAGCGGCGCTCAAGTCGGCGGCGGACAATCCCGCTAGCAAAGCAGTTTTTTTTATAAAATTCCGGCGCGAGTCGTTCATGGGATTTCCTTTTATAGATGAGTTTTCATACTTTTTGAGTCTCTTTACGTCAGTTTACTTCTCGATCTTAATCTCAATTACATAATCTCACTCCCAAACTCTGTCGCATAATCACACTCCCAAACTCCGATTTGGATGGGTGAGGGAGCAAGAAATTTTCATTTGCGTTCATCTGCGTAATCTGCGGCTAATATTTTTATCTTATGATGGCCTTGAACCCCCTTGTCCAGGGCCGGGCTTGGCAGCGGGATTCCATCCCGCCGTGGGGTGAGAAACCCCACTCTGTTTTGCGCCCTGGATTTGGAAATCCAGGGCGATCAGAAGGCTTTAGCCAAAACAAATTGTTATGTGACTAAAGTCAATCTATATTGTGTTCACATAACCACAACATAAATATAATGGCAATGAGAGAATATTATCTACAATGTTCTAATATTTGAAAAAGAGTTTCAAGAGTAATTTTCCATCCAAACTCCGGTTTGGATGGGTGAGGGAGCAAGAAATTTTCATTTGCGTTCATCTGCGTAATCTGCGGATAATATTATCATCTTTTCTTTTTATCATCTTTGGATTTGAAACGCGTTTGCCTGCAATCTCTGATCACTTGTTAAATATTGTTAGTCCGTGCGTTCTTTAAAGCAGAGATTTTATACAAATGGATTCCAATCAGGAGATTGGAATCGTAAGATACACTATAAAGAACAAATATAAAGCCGGTTCCCTATCCGAACAGCGGGAACCGGCTCTACGTTCTGTTAAAAAATTATTATTTCAATTCTTTACCCAACTCTAATGCCGCATTGGCCAGGTACACATACTGGGCGCAAATATCGATTACATATTCATTTTCGCCCCACAAAAACGGCCAGTCTTCCATGTGTTCCGGGAAATCCGGTTTCAGCACCAGCACGCCGGGCACCACGCCGCCTGCAATAAAGCTCAAATCCGCGCGATTATTACCGTAGGCGTATTTCTTGGAGCGCGTGCCGACGCCGGAAACAAACGAAACATTGGAATACGGATGACAGCCCAAAATATAGGATATGCCGCGCAGCGTATATTCAGCGCTAATGATTTCCGGGAAGGTTTTATGCAGCAGGTAATTGGTACATGCCCAATCGACAATGCCGCCGTTGCCGGCCCAGCCGCCCGTGCCAATGGTTACGCCATAAGGATTCTGTTTGAAAATTTCATCGTTTGCCGCTTTATATTTTTTGATATACGGCGCCAGTTTATCGCGGTATGATTTGTCCATATACGGCACGGCGCTGACCGCTGTTTCGATCATAAAGTTTGAGCCTTTTTCCATGGCCGGCCATAACTTTTCCTGGAATATATCGCTGTACTGCTGGTCTTTAGTGGCAATAAAAAGTTGCAGGGCGGGTTCCAGTTCCATAGCGCCGCCAAACCTGAACCTGGTCTGGGTTGGCTGGGGCGGCGCGGCTTGCTCATCCTGCCAGGCTTTTTTCGCAAAATTCAAACATTCTTCAGCCAGGGCGTCATTGTAACCACGCAGGGCGCGAGCGGAGGCGGCCAGGGCGCCGATGGATGCGTAATTATTAAAGGGGGTTTTATTGGTAAATACCCAGCGATCATCCGGGGTGCCGCTGCTAAAGCCGTCGCTCTCGTACAATTTGAGATTCGGATTGTAAACCAGGTTATCCGTAATGTTAACAGCGTCGCCAAGATGGTGGTATTGATGCAGGTGCGCTTCGACAATGGTGGTAGCGGCGCGGCCAAAGGCGCGATGCTGGGCGACCTGGGCCAGAATACCATGCTCAATTTGCTGCAAAATATCCGGGGCGCCGTCGGGATGGTGAATATCCACATAGCGTTGTTTCTGATCGACCAGCGTTTCATCGCGGTCGATCTTAAACTGTTCCCAGGCATTAACTAATGCGGTAATAGCCTGGCAATGCGAGCCGGTGCGAATGTCATAATCGCCGGCGTCGAACCAGCCGCCAATATTCAGGCCGGGGACGTGTTCGCCGGGCTGGTATTGGGTTTCGGTCGATTCGCCCATCTGAAAGCCGTCAAAATGCTGGTGATTGAGCGGGGCCTGGCGGGCGTCATCGAGATGCGCCGCGCCGTGCCAGACGCGATAGCCTTCGTTCACGAACATGTGATCCATTTGCACCGGGAACCACACATCCAGCGTCTGCTGCCAGGCATTATCAAAGATATGCGCGCCGATCTGGAACGGTTCGGTTTTGTGCGCGCCATATTGAATAGCGTACAAGCCCGGCTCCTTTACAGTCGTAAAATCAAAGGTAACATAATGATAGCGCAGGTATTTACCCCACTCTTTAACTGCGCCTTGAAATGCGGAAACCCATTCGCCCTTGTCGTTCAGTTTCAGCAGCGTCGCTTCTTTGAGGGGTTTATCGTTCGGATCCAGTTCAATGACCGCTCTTTTTTCCTGGTTCGGCAAATAACCCAACTGGGAATGGCCGATATTGGGGGTGCGCACCCAGTTCGGCACACGGTTCGGCGTTACCAGCCACTCGGCGACCTTGCCGGTTTTACCGGCGGGAATCAACTGGCGAACAACATACCAGCCGTTTTGCGCTACGTTACGACCGTCGTACAGGCCCAGTTCACCGTCGAGAGAGGTGATCTGGAGGCGGCGTTCCGGCGCTTCCGGCGCGAGGATAAGAGTTTTGCCGGCGGCAATCGCTTTCACTTCAGTATACTCGCCGCGGCCGCGGTCGTCATAGGTGAAATGCCCGGCGAACTGTTGGATCTGCGTGGCGGCGGGTTTCACTTCCATCGGCCCGGAGGGATACAGCGGGAAAACGCCGCTTGTGCCATCCATTAGGTAGGTTTTTTCCCAGTACTCGGTGGGCAGGAACTCGATGTTCAGCCCGGCGCGGCCTTCCAGGTTCTGCGGCAGGGGCTGGTCAAGTATTATACTGATGAGAATATTGCTGCCCTGCGGTTCCACATGCAGGCGGGAATCGAATGCCAGATCTTTGTAGCGCATCAGCACGTCGATGCTGTTGGTTTCTTTATTCACCTTGCGCTCGATCACCGTGGGGATCTGATCCCACTGCTCCGGAGTGGGTTTCAGGCGCAGCGCGCCACCGGTGGCAATACGCACGCCGTGGTGAATGAGCAGAATGCCGGAGGTCTTTTCGTCAAAGAACATGCCGTTATACTCGTTTTCGAATACCAGCACATCAAAGGCCGGCGAAGTAAAATAACCCTTGTCATTGAGTTTCAGGGCGTTATCCTGGCAGAATCCGCTACCGGACGATAGCGAGATTATGACCAGAAGGATGAATGAAATTAAAAACCTGACCTGTGATCTTGTTGCGTTTTGTTTCATCTTAAACTCCCAAATTGTGAAATGATTGATTTTCCCCCGGTGCATTTAAATATCAACGTGACCTGCCTTTGTAAAATTATGAAAACTCCCTGTTCCCACCGGACAAAACAGTAAATTTTTATTCCGGCCTTTATTTTTCAAATATTGCGTTAATATAAATAATTACAATAATTTGTACGGCAAACCTGCCAACCGATAAATGAAAAATTAATGCACTGTGTTTATTTACTTAATTTCCAGTAAAGATGCAAGAGGAAATTTTGGGGAGGGGAAAAGGAATAATGGTGCGTTTTAACCCTGTTCGGCAAGTTTGCCGTTCACATATTTGTGAATAATACTGGCAATAAGCGTTTGGTAAGGTACACCCTCTTCAAGGGATTTGGTTTTTATGTCAATAAAATCTTGTTCTGAAAGACGGATATTTATCCGTTTATTTTTAAGAAAAGTATTTCTGGCGTAACGGGCATATTCTTTTTTCTTTTCCTCAATATTTTCTTCCGATACCCATTCATCATTTTCCCAGGATTCGACCAGTTCTTGTTCATATTTATCTAATTTATTCATTACTATCGCCTTTTAGGTATTTTTGTGTTGCTTATCTCAATATAGCTTATAGTAATGAGACATATAGAACAGATTTACAAATACTTTATCTAATAAATAAACTTATTGTAGTTAGAACAACCGATTATATTTTTCTTTCAATGGAGATATCATTATTTAAAGCATATTTTACTTTAGGATCTTTAATCCTATAATGGACATTACCACCTTCTTGACTATATTTTACAATTAAACCTATCCTTTCCATGCCTACTACATAATTATTTGTAGAACCTCCAGTACCAGCTAATTCATTAAGTTTATTTTTAGTAAAATCATAATCATCAAGTGTTAGTAGGTGAGCAGTAAAACTATAAAAGTCCATTGTATTTGATCGTGCATTTTTTTTTCTTGGATAATATTCAAAATAATTAAAATCAGTTATAAATTTTTCTATTGCAATGGGTAAAACTTCAGATGTAATAAATTTTGATTCTGGGTTAGTAGAATATTGTATGTTAAATAATTTATCTAATAAATGCCATAAATCACGAGGATTCGAATTAGCAAGTTCAAAAAGTAATTCGAAGTTTTCTTTGGAAAAGTTACTTTCAAAAAGTACTTTGTAATCTATTATCCTTGAGTTTGAATAGGTGTTAAGCCTTGCATTTAACGCGTGTTCCAAATCAATTTTTTCCCATTGTAATTTGGGGCAATAGTGCTTTTGTGTTCTTACTTTTTTAAGTAAGAAGTTAAATGGAGTAATCCATAGGGAAACAATTAGTTGAAGTTTATCATTTAGCAAAAGCTTGTTGTCAGTTAAAATTGGTTCTACGAAAGAAGAAATATATTCTGCATCATTTTCTAATCTTGAATCTTCGTCTAATTTATCTAATAAACAGAGAACTCTATTATAACCCAGTTTTTGAACAATAGTAACTAAATCATTAATTAGTTGATATCCAATTTCAATATTTTGGAATTCTTCATCAATTGTTAATGGTAATTCAGGGAAATAATCTTTAATGTTAATTTTTTTTTCTAAAGGAGGTAAGGTTTTAAAATGTTTTGCAATGTATTCTTCTATAAATACCCCACCTGCAGTTGCCCCATAATTAATTATTGGTCTTAATATATTAAGGATTTTTATAAAAATTCTTTTATAGCAAGGAATCTGAATTTTCTCTATTTTGGTTTTCAATAACCTTTTAGAGACAATAGGAACAAAATTTTTAAGTAGATATGATAATAATACTTTATCATCAGTACAAAGTTTTCTTATTCTATTTTGATTGGATGACAATTTGTCAAACAATGTGACTGATATATTTGTTATTAAAAATTTGTAAAATTCTGGAAGATGGAAATTTTCACTTAAATTAGAGTAATCATCTATCCTGCAAAATAGAGTTGAATTTAAATCTGTATTTCTCATGAAGTCAAGAAGAATTGCAGTCTTACCTGTTCCTCTATCACCAGTAAGAAGAATTGTATTTTTTTCTTTATAATTTTGAATTATTGGTGCGTAACATGCTGGAGAAACAAATAGTTTTTCTTCTTTTCCTTTCTCGTTCTCAGTTGTGTATGTGGAAAAAGGGTATTCTGTTAATCCCATACTCTTATAAAAATCTTCAAAATTATTCATATGTTGAGTCTCTTTATTATTGTGTAAATTCTCTCTATATATTTATTATAATATCGTTAAATTAATGAACAAAACAATGAATTATAATCAAATATTTATAAACCCCTCTTTCTTCATAAAGAAATGTTTTTTTAATAAGTTAATTTACTTATATCAAAATTAATAAATCTATCAAATGGTATCCCTTTTACCGTTTGGCAACTCAATTTGGACAAGGTACTATATTATAACCGGAAAATACTATTTGAATCAATTTTATTCCTTTACACAATATTGAATGAATTTGGGGTTACCCATTGTATTATTTTATATATATTAATTTAGTATGATTTGGTTACTTCAACTAGTATTCATAGGGTATAAAGTATTTAATGATTAAAAATAATTTCCTGGCCCAATACCTTCATGTATGTTTCCCTCACGCAACAACCTGAATCCAAATATATGAGTAATAATATAAACAAACAATACACCTGATGTAATGAATAATAACATTATTAATTCAATTATTATAAATAATTTACCGATGAATAATTGATTAAAAAACAAACAAAGAGCGCCGATAGATGTAAAAATAATTAATATTAACCATATTGGAAATAAGCAATGTCTTCCTCTTTGAGAAGTTGGTTTATCAAATGCCCATAATAAAAGAGCAATGATTACTGCAGTAAAATCACACCAAGCATCATTCGATAGCAAATGAATTGGTGTTGTTATAATGGGGTCCAATTGAATAGACATAAAAATGCTCCTTTATTCAAAATCTTTTGAAGTTAATTCATGGATAATGTCGGATTCTTTTAACATATTATTAAAATGCTGGATATACTCTTTTGACAATTTTAAATCATTATATCTAATATAAACTTCTCTGCTTTCATTTGCTGGATGATCTTTTTCTTCTAAAAGTGTATCTGTGTCAGCGACAATAAAATGATAACGAGGACGTTTCGAAGCCCAGTATATTCTTACCCTATTGGAATAATCGGGATTTAATAGCAATTTTACTAACAAAGGGTTATCTTTTTTGAATTGTTTAATGGTTTTATCTTTCAAATCATCTTTTTTAAATATAATATTGATATGATAAGATGAAATATCATCTAATTTTTGTTTAATTTTATTTATAATTTGACCACAAAAGAAACTGGAGTCTAATTCACCAGCGACTATAAAAATAGATCTTCTAGATCGTTCAAGCATATCAATGAATTTACTTTTTGAATCAATATTTTTCGTATTGTTTCCGTATAATGTTTATTAAGAAAATATTTTTAGTTTAGGGCATGAATGCTTAACTTAGAGTAATAAGAGGAGAAAGATCATGCCCAAGAACAAGTATTCGTCAAGTTTTAAAGTACACACCGTCATAGAAG
>JAKQIY010000035.1 GCA_029561455.1 bacterium | reverse complement strand
ATTGTCTTTGGTCTGCATATCCCATACCTCGGTGCCATCCGCCAGTGACGGCGCATCATGTTCAATCTCTCGCACCAGTTGACCGCGAATATTAAAGATGCGTATTGTACATTTCTCCGGTAAATGGATAAAATGTAATTCGCGCGGCCCGCGGCCATTCGAATAGGGATTTAGCGGTTCCCAGGAATTGGCGACGATGTATGGATTTGGTACTACCTTGATCTTGTCTAGTTCCTGTTTGGCTTTGGTTTCATCCATGCCTTCTGCATAGGTTGTGAATTCGAACACATCTGCTGCCATGAACGGAATAGACAATTTCAAGGTCGCTATATCACCGGCTGCCGGGTTCACATGCAGTGAATCATTGGTTGCGGAATCAAGTTCAAACATCCAGGTCGCTGCCAGGGTATCATCCAAAAAGATGATCCGGTCGCTCAATGTCCCGTCGGTAAAGGCGGTGAACAGCCCTTCCAGGGCGCCGTCGGCCTTGTCTTGTGACCAGAATGCCGTGTTGAGCTTTTTCTCCGGCGTTTGTGATATATCGAATACCCGATAGTTCACCGGCTGCGCCTTGTAGGTTTTGGCTTTAGCTTTGTAGAGTATCGAAGTATCCAGACCAACTTCACCAAATTCAATACGGTAACTTCCGGCTACCGGGTAGCCCGATACCGAACTGTAACGGAACGGCCGCAAAGCCATACCATAAATTCCATCCCGGTTCCAGGTGGAAGTTGTTGTATTCAATGCCGTACCGGTTTCGTTAGAGAACTGCAACTGGAAACCGTCGATTATAGGAAGTGCATCGCCGGGATTAACAGCAGTACTCTCCTTAATCAATGTATCTATATCGGCAGTATTGGTAACATCCAGTAAACTGAAATGACGGGTGACTCTGTCGATTGTGGTTGTTGTCGGATATACTATTTCATCCTGAAATACAACACGATACGTGTGCTTGTCCTTAAAAAAGTTTGGATCGATGATCTGATAACCCACCAATCCGCTGCTGATTCCACTCATATGCCTGACAGAATCTATATTAGCCGGAATATAACCGGCGGTTGGAGCTTCAGGTCGGGTGCGCTGAACATTTGTACCCTTTTCAATAACCCCTGAAGCGCTGATAGAAATGTATTTTGAACATTCCGATGGCGCTATTCCACGGGCCGGGTCACCTCGGTCATACGAAGTAACAGCATAATAATAGGTAAAACCATTTTTAGCTGTAGAATCGACAAAAGAGTTGACAATACCGTTATTATCTCCAAGCCAGAAATCTACACCTTTGATTGGAACGGGGGAATAACCCGAGTATTCATTAATGATATCAAATTGTGCTAACGGCTTGCGATAAGTAGCAAATCCATAACCATCGGTAACAACATCCATATCATTCCAGCCAGGGTCTGTGGAACGATAAATTTTATAACCTTCAAAATCCTGCCCAAGGATTGGATCTTCTGATAACTCGGCAAAGTTATCCCAATAAAGAGTAACACAATTATTCCCGGGAACTACACTTAAAGTTGGAATATTAGGCGCTTTGGAAAAATTATAGTTTTCTTCATAAGCTTTGTCAGCCCAGTCTTTATTTATTAATAGATCATCAAGGTTGACACCCATAATATGCGCAATTGAAAACCGTTCAATTTGGCCGGCGTTAACAGGAAAATATCCTGAACTAAAGGTAAAATCGGTATCCGAATTCTGGCTACGATCATCCAGGTAACCCGGCTTGGTTTTCTGCCAAATTAATTCATCATCATGGGCTGGTAAAAGCGACCACGGTGTATACAAGTAAAAACTGGTTAAACCGATCATATCTGATTCATCAATGTCAGTTTTATCAATATGAGGTTCACCGGGCAAATTGCTGTCTATCAAACCAAATTGATTGGTATTTCCTTCCAAACCAGCAATAACTCCCGGCAATAACCAGCCTGATGTAGGATTACCATCACCCTCACCATAATCGCCTGAAAATGGAACACCGTCGAGTCCAACGTCATCAAGCAAGATATTCCAGTCATTATCATTATCTATGCCGTCATCGCGATATTCATCAATCATGGCATTATCGAGTCCTTCATTGGTAAAAAAATCGATATACTTGTTACCAATGTAGAGATAAGTTGTAACTTCAGAACCGGGTTCTCCAAAAGTAGAGCCATTATTCTCATCGATAATACCATTTAAATTATCATCAATTAAATTATGTGGTATTTCTTCAACTATTTGTCCCGGCCAGAATTTTAAGGTTTTATCATTGTGAGGAATCCGCAAGGTATCATTCAATGTTACTTTGGTTCTTTTATATGTTTTATAATCAATAACTATTACAACATTACCGGTAGAAAGAGTAGTAGGAACAAACATCGCTTCAGAAATAGTTTTCCCAATACCGGTTTTACCATCAAAATCATTATCAATACCATCATACGGGTTACCCGGGCTTTCTAAAAATGCGCATCCATAATAACCGACTGGCGTCCAACCGCTATTACCCTGGTTATCCTCATCAAAACTGTATACTAACCGTTCTTCCAGCACAAAAGAGCCGTTATCATCACCATTATCACCGCCGGTCGTAACGGTATTACCTATAGCAGCGCCGACAAACTGGGCAAAAACCACTTTGGTATAATTAGTTGTGCTGATATTTTTCACATCATAGAGAGCAAAGAAAATATCTTCAACCAGGGCATTAGACCACTGTAACCCGCGGGCTGTAATCCGCATACCCAGGCCGCGTCGCTCAAGGTTGGTACTATCCGGATAAAAGGAGAATTCTTTGTTATTATAATCATCCATAACAAAATAACTTTCCTGATCGGCGTTTTTAATATTTTTACCAAAATATCCGTTCCACGAACCCGGCCAGCCGGGCTCAATAACATCATCCTGTTTATCAGGCCATTTTGCAGGCCAGGTGTTCTGTAAATGACTCATTGCCAGGTAATCCGATTCCGGGTTAACAAATCCGGGTAACGGTAAAAAAGTAAACCATTCACCATCTGGTCCCATATCACCCGATCCTGGATCTGTCGGATCATTGGGACGCCATCCATTAGATTCTGAAAAAATGTGTTTCACATCGCCATATATATCTTTAACTTCGGAACCGACTTTGATCATAGACTGGCCAAAATAGGCAAAACCGCTATTAATAGGCCATTCCAGTGCTATCAATTCATTACGTGCTTCTTTAGTGCCAATCTGTCCGTCGTTCCAGATCGTCATCCTTATCTGGTTACCGGAATGAATTCCAGGTCGAAATTCAGTAAACTCTCCATGCAGATCATCCAATTGCGCCAGCAATACAACCGGTAGCAATAAGAACAGGAATGTCATTATATAAAAAATTGCAGTTAATCGCCTCATTTTATTCTCCTTAAACTTAGAATTCAATAGAAGCCCCGAATTGAATCTGGCGCGGAGCAGTGTACCAGTTTGCCCGGTTTACAAAATGTTCAACAGTTCCTATACGTCGCGTATCATAGTCGATAATATCGGGATCTATAGTAGTTGTATATGCTGCTGAACCGGTATCGCCATAAACTGCGGTTTCATCATGAATATCAAAGACATTATAAACGATCATGAATACATTGATAGCCATGTTATTACTGAACTGAATCCTGCGATTAATATTTAAATCGACGCCTTTTACGTTTGGCAGACGGGCGCTATTCTCCCGCAAGCCGGAATAAGTTGATGTGCCAACCTGAGATCCCCTGGCAAAACTTGGCGTATAAGGCCGTCCAGTCCAATACCGACCAATGATGGAGAACAACCAATCGTTAAGAGAATAACTTAGTGAAGCATTAAATGTATGATTCTGATCCCAATTTAAAGGCAGAATTGCCAGTCGCGGTTCTTCCTGCGATTGACTGGCATTAAAAGCATCTTCGGGATTAGAATATGTTCCTTCTGCAACCTGATACGAATAATCGAGGTTGGCAAAAAAGTTGTGTGAATAACGTTTTTCAATTTTCAGGGTTATACCGCGTACATTCGAATAATCTTTATTTTCATAAACCACATAAGCCACTGCCGGTAAATAGGTGAGTTTACGGGCACTGGTGCCAACCCAGTCGCGGACGTCGCGATAAAATAAAGTCACATCTATACCAATATCATCAGTTATCTGTTGCTGTAAGCCAATTTCGTACATAACAGTTTTTTGGGGTTCCAGATCGGCGTTGCCAACGATTTCCGGTAAACCGCCTTTACTAAATTTAAAATCCGGACTATCATAGAGGTACTGAAATTCAGGAATTTGAAAGAAATGCCCGTAAGAAAAATGGATAACGCCTTTATCAGTAATAGGATATGCAATACCAAGACGTGGTGATAACTTCATCTTGGCATCAACATTTTTGTGCATGAATGCGCGACGTTCATCGGGGGTATATTCTATTCTCTCATCAACGGGTGCATCTGGATTTTTATAACGGTGAGAATCAAGCATTGGATCGTATATATTGGGGTCCATAGGGTCTGCCAGTACAACACTGTTAGCATCGAAATAATCATATCTAAGACCAAGGTTAATAATAATATCTTTTAACTCCATTTTATCCTGAATATAGGATGAAAATTCACGGGGGTTGCGGGTGTAATTATCATGGTTGATAGTCGATACTGGCGGTACAAACGGAGAAAAAGGAACTATTTCTTCGGTTTTGCCCTCTTGCATTCTTTTTTGTATGGTATAACTGTCCAGATACAGTTCATGCAGACGATATTCAAACCCGGCTTTGAACTGATTTGAACTGGAAAACTGGCTGGTAAAATCAAATTTACCTATCCAGTAAGCTGTACTGCGCTTATAGTGGTTTAAATTTTGCCCGGCTCGTAAAAAGCTGTAACCGACTGGTTGCTGGCTTGAATCTGGGTGTACATAACCGGGTTGGGTAGCAGGATCGGTAATGTAAGTATATAAACGTTCTGCAGCTTTAATAGCTTCCAATCTAGCCTTGCCCGCATCAGTTTCAGGATCAAATATTTCCTCAGGCAAACCAGCAGTAGTATCTGCAAATACTTTAATAAGGAAACTGGGGCGAACAGAGGGGTCTTTATATACATATTGTTCATATTCCCGGTAAAACCGGTTAACACGTACATCATAAAAAGTAGTTGGTGATAGTACATGATTTAAAGTAAAAATCTGCGATGTGCTATAATCATGTTGTTGCGGTATACCACCGGGATTGTACTTGTATTCATGTACATAAGTTCGTTCCTGCTCTGATTGGTTTAAAAAAGCATTATAACTCAATTTAATGTTGGGACTCAATTTATATGTTAGTTTAAACTGGGCGCTAGCTCGTTTATAAGGATTAAGCGGAACCAGAGAACTGTCGCCCGGCAGACCATAAGGAAGAAACCATTCTCGACCATATAAATATCCTTCATCAGCAACATAACGAATATTGGTAAAAAATGTTATTTTATCTTTGGTTAACGGCAAAGGACCTTCAAGGCTGAATTCTGCATTATAACCGGGGTTAAATTTCTTTAAAGGATTTTCACTTTTACCAATTGGTTCTTTAGCGCCGGTTACCGGATCAATTAATTCATCAACTCTTTCCAAAACTTGAAAATCACTGTTATTACTGATATAGTCGCCAACCCAGGCTTTTATCTGACCAGTATATTTCAGTCCACCTTCTTTAGTGACAATATTCACAATTCCTGACATTGCTTGTCCATATTCGGCGTTAAATGTACCGCTAACAACTTGTAATTCTTCAACTGAAGCATTTTCTACAGTTATGCCGGGGCCTCCGGAAAACACATCTGTTGTAGCGACGCCATCTATCCAAAAAGCGACTTCACCGGATCGACCACCTCGGATATGAATGCCGCCGGAATTGACAATTCCTGCCTGCAATTCCAAAACATCGCTGATTTCTTGCACTGGTAATGCCCTGATTTCAGAGGAACTAACAGTCGCCAGCGATGATGTCATGTCCCTTTGTACCAAAGGTTTTTCCGCTACAATAGTAACCTCTTCGCCGGCTTCAAGTACAGTTTGAGTAAGACTGGCGTTGATCGTTGTTGTTAAATCTACCAAAACCCTGACATTTTCAATTATTTGTACTTTATAACCGATCATGGAAATTTTTAGAGTAAACGTACCGGGAGGAATATTTAAAATGGTATATATTCCCTCAACGTTCGTTGCTCCACCCATATTTGTACCATCAATTATAATATTTACACCCGGTAAAGGTTCAAGGGTTTCTGCATCCTTTATAATACCGGAAATTTTACCGGTGGTACCGGCGTAAACTGAATAATTGATTGACAGGAAAACTAAGGCGATAACAACTTTGGACAAACCACATATTGAATTTAATCTCATCTGGCTTACTCCTTGTTATGTCTATGGCAGGAATTTGAAGATAATTTAAAGGTTTAAATTAGAAAAACAATAAAAAAATGAAGGTAAAACAATAATATTGAGGAAGGAGGAAGGAGGAAGGATGAATAATAAAAAAAAGCGCCTCCTTATTCAGGAGGCGCCAGATAGTGTGTTATTTAAAACCCTAACCCTATTGTGAACAATTGCACATCTTTGAGCACACCGAAATCTTCATAGGCATAATCGAGCATCAACGTGCCGGCGCCGGCTAAACTATAGCTGAATCCTGCGCCAAGGCACAAGCCTTCTTCGGAATCGCTGGCAAACAACGACTTGTAACCGCCGCGTAAAAAGAACATCTTGTTGAACCCGTATTCCGCGCCAACATTAACGCTCTCTACATCATCATTCGGATGCAACGCATCTACTGCAACGATCAGGTTGCTGTTGCCCTTGCCTTTTAACAGATCCATCGATACGCCTACCCGGAACATTAACGGCAAATCGTAACTATCTGTGTTCAAATTCGCATTAATGTTCTCATTGTTGCCGTTGATCTGTGGATCAATATCAGCCTGAATCAGCATGTCACGTCCGCCCATCCGCATCTTGGTTCCGTAATTGGTTATGCTCATACCGATCTTTAAACCATAATACTGCGTGTCGAATATCGTCCCGATGTCAAAGGCCGCGCCGCTCGCT
>JAKQIY010000053.1 GCA_029561455.1 bacterium | reverse complement strand
TGGCTTTGTACGCTCAAACTTTGCCTTAGCCATATAACGCTCCTCCGAGCTTGACAAATTAATAAGTTTAAAACCTGTTTTTTAAAATCCTGGGAGCCCACGACCAGGATTGAACTGGTGACCTCATCCTTACCAAGGATGCGCTCTACCAACTGAGCTACGTGGGCATACCATCGAGCGGGAGACGGGACTTGAACCCGCGACCAACAGCTTGGAAGGCTGTGACTCTAGCCAACTGAGTTACTCCCGCTTTTTCACATCACATCTCCATCGCCTGCTTTTTTCAACAAGAACACAATCATCGACAAAAAAAGATCGGCTCAGCTAATTCGTCCTGCATCCGAGACCGATCGATTTTAATATAAATGTGGGGAGGGGAGGATTCGAACCTCCGAAGGCTCCGCCGACAGATTTACAGTCTGTTCCCTTTGACCGCTCGGGAACCTCCCCATTTATACGCTTCAGAAGCGAGCCACCAGCAGGAATCGAACCCGCGACATCCTCATTACAAGTGAGGTGCTCTACCTACTGAGCTATGGTGGCTTGAAATTTGTTAAAAGATAACAAGCCCCATAATTTATAACATTTTATTGAAAAATCAAGTACTTTTTTAAAATCACCTGATATTTTTTAATTTTTTATTGTCCAACGGGTGCCTTCTTTACCGTCTTTTAGCTCAATGCCGTTTTTCAGCAAATTGGTGCGAATACTATCCGCCAGTTGCCAGACTTTTTGCTCACGCAACTCTTTACGCAGCTCAATCAACATTTCGATGAACGGCGCGGCAGAAAAATTTGTCTGTTCAGTGTGCAATTTGATTCCTAAAATGTCACCGGACAAGGTGTGAAAGGTTTGCAACAAATAATCACATTCTGTTTTATTAAGTTGCTCTTCCTGCAGCAGCTTATTGATCTCGCGGTTGAAATTAAACAGCACGCCGATTGCATTGGGGGTATTAAAATCGTCATTCATTTCCTGCATAAATTTACTGCGGAACCCGTCGGCTGTGGCCATGATCTCCGGGCGCATCTCTCCTGCGGGGGCGTGGTTTTGTTGTTCAACCAGCCTGGAGGGAGTTGCGCGTAATCTTTCCAGTCCCTGGCCTGCCGCTTCGATAGCATCACCGCTAAAATCTACCGGACTGCGATAATGGGATTGCAATATAAAGAACCGAATCTGCTCGCCGGAGTATTTATCCAGCGCCGTGGCGATGGTGGTGAAATTTCCCAGCGATTTGCCCATTTTCACGCCATCAACTAAAACCATATTATGATGCATCCAGTACCTGACAAACGGCTTGCCGGTGAGAGCTTCGCTTTGGGCTATTTCGCATTCATGGTGCGGGAACTGATTTTCCATACCGCCGCCATGAATGTCGATAGTTTCGCCGAGGTATTTCATGGACATGGTCGAACATTCCAGATGCCAGCCCGGGTAGCCTTGTCCCCAGGGACTGTTCCACTGCATGATATGCTCCTGTTCGGCCTTTTTCCATAAAGCAAAATCCGCCGGATGGCGTTTTTCAGTATTGATCTCGACACGCGCCCCGGCCTGCTGATCCTCGATCTTTCGTCCCGATAACTTGCCATATTCCGGCCATTTATTCACATCAAAATAAACCGAGCCCTTAACTTCATAAGCAATTTTCTTTGCCAACAGTTTTTTTATAAATTCGATCTGTTCGGGAATGTGTGCAGCCGCATGAGGCGAAATATCCGGGCGCAATACATTCAATTCATCCATAGCCGCAAAATAGGCGCGGGTATATTTTTCCACCAGTTCCATGGGTTCCACTTGCTCTTTTTGCGCGCCTTTTAAAATGCGGTCTTCACCGGAATCGAGCAAATGGCCGACATCGGTAATATTTTGGACGTAACGTACCTTGTAGCCCAGATAGCGTAAATAGCGGACGACAATATCAAAAGAGATGTAACTTTTAGCATGACCGATGTGCGGATAATCATAAACCGTAGGGCCGCAAACATACATGGCGACCCGGCCTTTTTGTACAGGCTCGAACAATTCCTTTTTCCGGGAAAGACTGTTGTATATATATAAATCCATTTATAAACCTTTATAAAAATGGTTAATCATTCAATAATACCACGGCATGAGCGGCAATTCCTTCGCCGCGGCCGGTAAAACCCAGGCCTTCCGTTGTCGTCGCTTTAACGGAAACTCGTTCTACCGGTATTTTCATGGTTTGCGCCAGACTGAGGCGTATATCCTTTACAAAAGGCGCTATTTTGGGTTTTTGGGCGACAATGGTAGAATCGACCTGGTACAACCGCATGTGTTGTTGTTCGATCAATTCCAGCACTTTACTCAACAACAGTAAACTCGATATATCTTTAAATGCAGCATCATTATCAGGGAAATGCTGACCAATATCGCCGAGCGCGGCAGCGCCAAGTATGGCGTCGCTTATGGCATGGCACAATACATCCGCGTCCGAATGACCCAGTAATCCCAGGTGATAAGGAATGTGAATTCCTCCCAGGATCAGGCGGCGTTCGGGAGCCAGGCGGTGTACATCAAATCCATGTCCTATGCGCATCTTTATCTTTCCAGCAATTTTTCCGCTATGTACAGATCGTCAACAGAAGTAATTTTAATATTATCATAATCGCCCGGTACAATAAATACCGGGTGACCCATTCTTTCTACCAGCGCCGCATCGTCGGTGCCAAACTGTTGAATGGCAAATGCCTGCCGATAGGCTTCAAGTAACAGTGCTTTTTTAAAAACTTGCGGGGTTTGCACCAACACCAGCGAGTCCCGATCCAGGGTTTGGCCGGCAAAACCTTGTTTGCAGCTTTTTACGGTATCTTTGGGTTGCACTCCCGGAATTGCCGCGCCATGGCGCTGCGCTTCATAAACGAGCCGGGATATTTTTTCACCTGTTATGAACGGTCTGACGCCGTCATGCACCGCCACAATTTCAATATATTCAGGTACAGCGTTCAAGCCGTTTAATACGGAATTATACCGTTCCTCTCCCCCGCCGACCAGACGCTTTACTTTTGTTAATAAAAACTGTTTTACAATTTCATCTTCCAGGCGCCGCAGTTCGTTTTGCGGGGCGACAAGGATGATTTCATTAATATCCGGACAAGCCTGGAAGCGTTCCAGGGTATGCACCAATATTGGTTTACCCTTGAGCTCTAAAAACTGCTTTTTAATTGTTCCACCAATTCTTTTTCCCGAACCGGCGGCAACAATGACCGCAGCCACTTTTACTCCAGGAGCCATCGTTTGCTTAACAATAACTTTCGTTTGCGGTTAAAGAATCAGCATGGCATCGCCATAGCTATAAAACCGATACTTGTCACGGATAGCCTTGCGATAAGCCTTAAAGATCAATTCCCGGTCGGCAAAAGCCGATACCAGCATCAACAGCGTAGAATTTGGTAAATGGAAATTGGTGATCAGACGATTAACGATCCTGAAATCATAAGGCGGATAGATAAATTTATCCGTCCAGCCTGAACTGGCCTTGGCCCAGCCTTCGGATGTGACGCTGGTTTCGAGAGCGCGGACAACGCTGGTGCCGACGGCAACAATTTTTTTCTTTTTCTGTTTAGCCTCATTAATAATTTCAGCAGACTGCTGGTTTATCTCATAATATTCGGAATCCATTTTATGCCGACCCAAATCTTCTACAACGACAGGACGAAAGCTTCCCAATCCCAAATGCAGAACCAGGGGCACTACATGAACGCCTTTCTTTTTGATCTTGTCCAGTAATTCATTAGTAAAATGCAAACCGGCGGTAGGCGCGGCTACAGCGCCTCTTACCCGCGCGTATACTGTTTGATACCTGTCTTTATCCATAGGTTCCGGTTCGCGTTTAATATATGGCGGCAGGGGTGATTTACCGATCTTGTCGACCATGGCATATAAATCATTTTCATAATTAAAACGGACGACACGTCCGCCGGATACCGTATTATCGATCACATCGCAGGACAGTTCCTTGCCGATAGTCAGACGGTTGCCAACACGAACTTTCCGGGCCGGTTTAACCAGCACTTCCCACAGACTTTGTTCCAATTCGCGTAACAAAAACACCTCAACCCGGGCGTCGGTCTTATCCTTTGTTCCTTCCAGTCTGGCGGGAAAGACTTTGGTTTCATTGACTACCAGACAATCGCCCTTTTCCAGGTAATCAATCACATCTTTAAAGATACATTCATCAAATGCATCTTCGTTGCGTTTTACGACCATCAAACGACTTTCATCCCGCTTTTCGCTGGGATATTGTGCAATCATTTTTTCAGGCAAGTTGTATTTAAAATCGGAAAGTTTCATCGTTCAGCCACCTCCATTTATATAATTAAATTTTTAGTGTTTTAATCAAAAAGGCCGGGCAAGTGCAGCCCATCCCGTTTACGATTAAAATGCCGATACGCCAGTTCGGTCGCTGTTCTGCCGCGGGGCGTTCGATTCAAAAAACCTTTCTGGATCAAATATGGCTCATAGACTCCTTCTATAGTATCACTTTCCTCCCCGATGGCTACAGCCAGTGTATTTAGACCGACCGGGCCGCCGTTAAATTTATCAATAACAGACAAGATTATCCGTTTATCCATATCGTCAAGGCCCTGTTCATCAACATCGAGCCGGGTTAACGCCCGTCTGGCCAGTTCGAGATCGATACACGTTTTATGTTCAATCTGGGCGAAATCGCGAACCCGGCGCAATAACCGGTTGGCGATACGCGGCGTTCCCCGCGAACGGCTGGCTATTTCAAATGCTGCCGGTTCTTCGATAGCCATCGCCAGGATTGCGGCGGAACGCAAAACAATGGTACACAACTCTTTGGGCTCATAAAAATCGAGCCGGAAATTGACGCCAAACCGCGCCCGCAGAGGTGAGGTAATCAATCCTGCACGCGTGGTGGCGCCGATCAGGGTGAATCTGGGTAACTTTAATTGTACGGATCGGGCATTGGCACCCTTGTCAATGATAATGTCAAGGGTAAAATCTTCCATAGCCGGATACAAATACTCTTCAATGACGCGATTCATACGATGGATTTCATCGATGAACAACACATCGCGTTCACGCAAATTGGTTAAAATGCCGGCCAGGTCGGCGGGGCGCTCCAACGCCGGGCCCGAGGTTATGCGAATATTACTACCCAATTCGTAGGCTATAATATTGGCCAGGGTTGTTTTACCCAGTCCGGGCGGCCCATGAAACAACACATGATCCAGCGATTCCTTGCGGGCATTGGCGGCTTTGATAAATACATCAAGATTAGCTTTTAACTTTTGCTGCCCGACAAATTCATCAAGCCGCGAAGGTCTTAAAGTTAAATCTAGTATCCCTTCGCCATTTAATGGCTCCGGATATGTTGCTCGTTCTTTATAATCCAATATCTATTCTAATTGTTTAAAGCGATTCTGACCAGTTCTTCGATCGTTACAGCGTCTGATGATGCAGATAACGCTTTGCTTATTGATTTTTCTGCCTCGACTCGTGAATATCCTAATGATAATAAAGCCAGCAGCGCTTCATCATAAATAACTGCATTTTGATCTCGGGCTGCCGGACGATTGTAATCGATATGCGTCGCTTTTTGAACAGCAAAATCTTTTAAATCCAAAATCAACCGTTGTGCGGTCTTTTTACCCAGACCCTTGATGCGGGTCAAGGCAACTTCATCGCCCTGAGCAACGTAGCGGTAAAAATCATTAATTTTTATTCCGGAGAGAACGGTCAGAGCCAGTTTGGGTCCAATACCGGAAACCGACAATAACTGCAAAAACAGTTCCCTCTCACCGGTACTGCTAAAACCATAAAGCACCAAAGCATCTTCCCGGACATATAAAAAAGTTTCCAGGCGGATGTCATTACCAGGCTCGGTGAGCGTATCAAATGTTGAAAGAGGTATCAATAACTGTATACCAATTCCGTCTTTATCAACAATAACACAGGCAGGTGTTTTTTCAACCAGTTTTCCGGTAATGTATGCTATCATCGAATATTTTTATTTAATCTGGTTTCTGCATTAAAGCGGTTAATATGACAAATAGCAATCGCTAATGCATCGGAAACATCCATAACCTGCATCGCCTCATCCAATTTCAGGATGCCGATGACCATTTTTTGTACCTGTTCTTTAGAAGCGCCGCCAAAACCTGTTATTGCCAGTTTTACTTCGCGCGGGGCATAAGTGACTACCGGCTTATGTGCATTCAAAGCAGCAATAATAGCAGCACCGCGGGCCTGACCTAACTGGATCAGCGCCCTGACATTGCGTCCGTAAAAAATATCTTCAAACGCTACTTGATCCGGCTGAAATTTTTCTATCAGCCCGGTTATTTCATCATGTATCTTTTTAAGCCGGGCACCAAATTCGGTTTTTGCGGTATTGCGAATGCAGCCATTTTCAATACATTCCAGTTCACCATTGCTGTCTCGCACCAGTCCATACCCGGTAACCATACTACCCGGATCTATTCCCAATACCAGCATATTATGATCAGGAATCCAGAGATTCTATAACACTGTCATCTATATCAAAATTCGAATAGACGTTTTGCACGTCTTCATGTTCTTCGAGCAGATCCATTAATTTTAATACCGATTCGGCCGCTTTACCCTCAACCTTGATTGTGTTGGAAGGTTCCATACTTATTTCAGCGCTGTCAATTTTAAATTTGGCATCGGTAAGCGCCTTTTTAACAATTTCAAATTTGGCAGGTTCGGTGACGATACGGAACATATCGTCTTCTTTTTTCATATCATCGGCGCCGGCATCAAGAGCGGCCATCATTATATCATCTTCGGATACACCCGTGGCATCGATCATGATTACGCCTTTTTTAGTGAACATCCAGCCAACGCTGCCGCTTTCCCCCAGGCTGCCGCCGTATTTGGAAAACATGTGCCGCATTTCGGCGACTGTGCGATTTTTATTATCGGTCAACGCCTCTACATAAACCGCTATGCCGCCTGGTCCGTAACCCTCATAAGTCAATTCTTCATATACCACACCGGGTAATTCGCCAGTTCCTCTTTTGATCGCTTTTTCCACATTAGCCAGAGGCATATTTGCCGTTTTCGCCGCCTGAACGGCAGAGCGCAACCGGGGATTGGCATTTTCATCGCCGCCACCGTGCCGCGCTGCGATTGTAATTTCTTTAATCAAACGGGTAAACAGCCGGCCGCGTTCGGCATCTGCTTTACCCTTTTTCCTCTTGATTGTACTCCACTTTGAATGGCCTGACATATTAGCTCCTAAAAATAGACCCGAGACCCCGCCTGTAACTCTTGAATTTTTTCACAAATTATTCGCCTTTTTAAAAGCCTGGTGTTAAAAAAATGCAAAAATTCGTGGCCGATAATATAATAAAAAAAAAGCCCGTTTCCAAACAAAAAACGGGCTTAAACTCTATAATTTTATATGAAAAGCGGCTATTGTTTTTCCTCAACCGGACGGACATTTCTATAGACATTGGTTTGCACAACCCAGGCTTCGCTGAATCCCTTTTTCACTGCTGTTTCCTGCAACTCGTTGGCTTCAAAACGCGACAGGCAATCACCAATACGTATTTTGTAATAAGGGTCGTCGAATATCCGGTACACATGGGTTTGGAAGGTTAACATGGCGTCTAGCTTGACCATGTTTGATTCCGATTCACTGCGGGTGGAAATCAACTGTACCCGGTATCCCGGCGCCATTTCATTAATGTCGGCGGTATCCTGCACCGCGGTAGTAATAAATTCGGACAGTTGAAAAAATTCTGCTTTAGCGTCGATAGTTTCGGAGCTTGATACAGGTTCATCATTCAGGGTCAGGGGATCAAACTCCTCATTTAACCGGGTTTGCTGTTCATGCTGCTGTTGTTGAACCGGGGTGGAACCATTTTGTAATTGCGCCGGCCCGGAACAGCTTAAATATCCTGTCAGCACCAACCCCATACATAAAATTATCAGTTTTTTGCCGTTCATAGTCGATCCATTTTGTTATTAATAATATCAAAGAAATAATGTAGAGATATAACAATTTAAAATCAATAACAAAGTCAAAAAAAAATTAAAATATCCGTCTTTATACCCCAAAAAATATAATTATCACTTGACATTAATCTAGAAACACATTATTTTCAATTTTCTGAAAAACAGTATTTTTTGTAACATGGAGTTACTGGAAATGAGCAAGATAATACCTTTTACTATAAATCTTCCGGAAGCTATGGATTTAATGGATACTTCACAGCTTGACGAATTGATGCAGCAACTGGAAGAAAGCATCAAAAAAAACCCCAAAGATGTGCGCTCGTTGCTGATGCTTGGAAATGGTTATTATATGCGCGGCAAAATATCCGCCGCGATCAAAATATTTGAAAAAGCGATTCAGGTAAATCCCAATTTACCTTATGCTTACTATTACCTGGGTATTTCGCATTACCGCCAACTGCAATTGACTGAGGCCAAAGATGCGCTGAAAAAAGTAATAGAACTTTCCCCTGAAATGTTAATGGCTTATTACTGGCTGGGAATTACTTATTGGCATTTGGGTAAATTTGCCAAAGCGCGTTTAGCTTTTGAAACATTGCTGGAAAAAAACCAGGATTCTCCTGTAGCGCATTATCAGGCTGCCTTGTCGTGTATTGAAGAGCAATGTTACGATGACGCCTTGCAGCATCTTGAAGCCCTGACGGAGATTGGTAAAAACGACTCGCGTTTATTTTATCACCTTGGTATGGTATATTACCGTTTGCACCGCGTACCCGAAGCAATCAAGGCATACAAAAAGGCCCTGGAATTAAGCCCCAATAATAACCAGATCATTGATGCCCTGAAATACCTGACCGACGTTCAGGAACCCTGATAATTCACCAACAACCTCATCATTCTCCAAATCATTACATTTTTGCTTGAGGTTCCGGCGAAAAGAGGGAGAGTATATAATTAAGGTAATTTTTATCTTTTAACATAAATAATATGGAGGGAAAAATGTCCGTCCTGAACAGCAATTGGCAAAATATTGAAAAGACAGTCAAGCATCCTCTGCTCGATGTAGAGGAACCAAATTTAATGCGTGAAATTTTCCCCTATAATGAAATACCCAAAACAATTTTCGATGGAGTAACGGTTAACGCCCGTCCGGCCAAAGAAATATGGATTACCGATACAACTTTCCGGGACGGTCAGCAAGCGCGTCCTCCCTATTCAATTGAGCAGGTATCCAAACTGTTTGATTTGATCAGCCGGCTGTCAGGTCCTAATGGGGTTATCCGCCAATCGGAATTTTTCATCTATTCTGAAAGTGACCGGGAAATACTGGAAGAAGTGAGGAACAAGGGTTATAAATTCCCTGAAGTTACTTCGTGGATTCGTGCCAACGCTAGCGATTTTGAACTGGTGCGCAACATTGGCATAAAGGAAACCGGGCTGCTGACATCGATCTCCGATTATCATATTTTTATGAAATTTAAAAAAACCCGCCGCCAGGTGCTCAATTCATTTATGGAAGTTGTTCAGGCCGCTGCCGATGCCGGCATGGAAGCCATTCGCTGCCATTTTGAAGATATTACCCGCGCCGATTTTTGGGGAACCGTGGTTCCCTTTGCCGAAGAATTGATGAATTTTTCGGCTAAAACCGGTTTAAAGATCAAGATCCGCTTGTGTGATACCATGGGCTATGGCCTGCCTTATCCTGATGCGGCATTACCGCGTTCTATTCAAAAAATGGTCTATTATCTGCAGCGGGAACTCGGCATACCCTCAGAATTACTGGAATGGCATGGCCACAATGATTTTCACAAGGTGCACATTAATTCAGTTACCGCCTGGTTGTCCGGGGTAGCTGCCGCCAACAGCACGATTCTCGGTTTCGGCGAGCGTACCGGTAATTCGCCGATGGAAGCGCTGGTTGTGGAATATGCCTCACTCACCGGCAGCGCCAACGGCATGGATTTGACCGCTATAACCGATATAGCCAATTATCTCCGCGAGATCGGCACGGTAATTCCCCATAACTATCCGTTCGTCGGCGAACGGTTCAATGTCACTATGGCTGGAATACACGCCGACGGTGTGATCAAAAATGAAGAGATCTATAATATATTTGATACGGCAAAAATCCTCAACCGTCCGTTGGGCGTACATTTAACCGACCGCTCCGGCATCGCCGGTGTCGGGTTCTGGATCAACCAGGAATTACAAAAACGCGGCATTCCGCCGGTTGATAAAAGGAACCCCAAGGTTGCCAAAATCTTTGAGTGGGTTGAGCAGCAATACAAAGACGGTCGTATAACCTCCATTTCGCCGGAAGAAATGATGCAGCAATTCCAGTTGCACTTTGCCGATTTATTGAAATGACGACTAATCTGACCAAGAATTTCACATTTCGGAACCGGGTGAAAAAGAATAAAAAGGTTGATAGCCAAACCATAGACAAACTGTTTGTTTATGGTTCGCTAAATAATGACTATTATTTACAGTTATTGACCGGAGTAACTTTACCCAACGATACCGGTTTGTTGCTTAATCACAGGCGTATACAACCGGAAAACAGTTTTTCCTTTGCCCTGCCATGGAAAGGATTTACTATTGAAGGTCGGCTGCTATATCATGTCACGCCGGATATTATAAAAAAACTCGATGATTACGAATCCGAGGGGAAATTATATAAACGCAAGATCGCCCAGGTGCAGGTCAAGGAAGAAATAATCGAAGCCTGGGTTTATATCGGCAAGCCTAAATCTTTAAAACCCTATTTTACCAAAGGCTTTGAGGAACGGGATCGGATTGAAGAGTTTGTGGAAAAAAATGTTACCCGCTATATTGAACAAAAAGCCGACCTGTTTATCAACTATGACCGCGGCGCTCTGCCCATCAAAGTAACCCGCGAATTATTATCCGAAGAAGTGCACAGCATTCTGCGCCAGTATTTTCAGGATTCGGGCTTGCCGGCATTTATTATCAAACATGAAATTGAAAAAGCCAGCATTCCCAGGTTAACCTGGTTGAAAAGCGACCCCAAAGCTATGGAATACGCCGATAATTATATCAAACTGGCGACCAACTTTATGATCTTTAACCAGTTGGAAGAAAAATTCCGTAACGACTATCGCAGTGAAGTCAAAGTGAGCGACGCTTATTATATGCATACTATTTCGGCGATGATGGCGCTCAAGCTGATGGTGGATCAAAACACGCATGTTAAATCGGCGCATAAACAACTCGAAATCGACCGTTTCAACCCGGAACTGCTATATACTGATTATGCCGCCGCCGCCATTTTAATTGCCGAAGAGTTATATGAACGGGATAAAGCCGAAGAGATAGTCGACTGGGTGAACAGCAACCGGCATATAGGTCTGCTGCCCCTGGGCGCCGAATTGGAATTTTCCAACATTGGTTATCGCGCTATTGGCGCCAAAGAAGGGGCCGACCCTGTTTTCGATTCATTTTACTATTTTTACAATTTCGACCTGATGCGGCGCGGCTGGAAGCTCGGCGCGCATATTGACGATCATAAATTCCTCACTTCACCCAATATCCGCACCCGCGGTTTTCTGGAACTGGCTTTCGGCAGGTACAAGTTACTGGGGGATGTCTCCAAACCGGCTACCGAAGATTCATGGATATTATCCAGTATTACCGATCTTGCCGTGCGCTTTATGGGCATTAAACCGCATAGCCTGCATATCAGCATTGAAATTCCTGCCAATGCGCCGTTCAAGAAATTGACCAACCCGGATTATATATTGTGCCTGTTGACCCTGGGCGGCGATCTGCGCGAGGATGAAAACGGTAAACTACGGGAAATGCGTATTTTCAACCAGGAAATATTCCACAAGGAATCGGGATTGAATATCTCCCGTCTTAATAAACACCATAAAAATCCCGAAGAAGATGTCTGGACGCCGGTGGTGGAATACCAGTTCCCCAGGCTGTTCTATGAATACGATTACCAGCCGCTGATCATGGCTTTAAAAGGGTTCCAACTGGGTCTTAACCCCTATCCTTTTAAAGGCTGCTCAAATTTGCCAGATCCGCAGCAATATATCGAAATGGAACAATTCTTTATAAACTGGGCAAGCAGACCGGCCCCAATTCCGGAACAGAGTATCGACCAGTTCCTGGTTACCATTGAAGAAGGTCTGGATAAGGAAGTGGCGGTATTTGGCAAGGAACACGGCAGGTATACGCAAAGAATTATCGGCAGAATTGAAGAACAAATAAAACGAAGGACCAAAAGAATCAAAAAACATTATGACAGTAGCCAATAACAAGCTGTACGAGGTAATCGAAAAGCATAAAGACGAATTGATTACCGAAATATGTAATCGCTTGCAAAAGTTATCATCTTCGCATTATGAAATGATCGACTTTGAACGGCACCAGGAAAGAGAAGAAGAGTTTCTGGATATCATCATCAAAGTGATCCATGAGAATAATGAACGCCCTTTGAAAATTTATATGGAGAACCTGGCCCGTCAGCGTTCCAACGAAGGGTATTCGCTGGAAGAAGTGCAAAATGCCATCCGAATTTTCGAAGAAGAATTCTGGGATATTCTCGTCACTCACTACCCGGTATCCAAAGAACTGGTTGAATTGTTAACCGATTGTAATATGGTATTTGGCCTGGCCAGAGATTATTTTGCCCAGTATTATATGGACAAAACCATCGCTATGCAAAACGAACTCAATTCTCTTAAAGAAAGATTTTACAAGTATAAACAAGGGCGTAAAGATTTAACCGGGAACGAAGCTGTAGATCAATAACATGTTCTGAAACCCGTGCCCGGCTATTTTTTATATTAAAACACCCTGGATTACAGTTGCCGTCAAAACTCTATTCAGGTAATGGGAAATTTATTTGACCTGTTTCGGCGGGTTATATATCATATTATTTTTCATTTTTATCCGGAGTGCTAATGAATAATCCAAATATCCAAAAAGCCCAGGAGCATCTTGCCAAACTCATCCAGGTACAACTGGCGCGGATTGAAAAGATGAAAGCTGCACAGAACTGGATTAATTACGATACCCTGAAACCGGTTATCATTGGTTTTTGCTGGGGCGACGGCATTGGGCCGCTCATTTCGCAGGAAACTCAGCGATTGCTGGAAGAGCTGCTCAAAGAAGAAATTGCCCAGGGTAAACTGCTGTTCCGCACCATCGAGGGCCTGACCATTGAAAACCGCGTCAAACACATGCAAGCCATTCCCAATGACGTGCTGGCGGAACTGAAAAAATGCCACGTCATTCTTAAAGCACCGACCACTACCCCGGAAAAAGGCGGCCCCTACCCCAACATCGAAAGCGCCAACGTCGCTATGCGCCGCGAACTGGACTTGTTCGCCAATATCCGTCCGGTTAAAATCCCCCGCGAAGGCATCGACTGGACGTTTTTCCGCGAAAACACTGAAGGCGAGTACATTCTTGGCAGCCAGGGATTAATGGTAACGGAAGATATGGCAATGGACTTTAAAGTGATCACCAAACAGGGCGCGGAACGCATCATCCGCATGGCGTTCGACTTTGCCGCCAAAACCGGATTGAACCATGTTACGGTGGTGACCAAAGCGAATGTCATTAAAACCACCGACGGCCTGTTCCTGGAAACCGCAGAACGCATCGGCAAAGAGTATCCCCAGGTGAAATGGGAAGGCTGGTATATCGACATTATGACGGCCAAGCTGGTCGACCCCAAACGCCGCACCCAGTTCAAAGTCGTGGTGCTGCCCAACCTGTATGGCGATATTATCACCGACGAAGCAGCCGAATTCCAGGGCGGCGTGGGCACCGCCGGCAGCGCCAATATCGGCATGCAATACGCTATGTTCGAGGCCATTCACGGCTCCGCCCCGCGCATGATTACCGAGGGCCGGGGACAATACGCCGATCCCTCCAGTCTCATCCGCGCCGCGGCGATGATGTTACAGCATATCGGTTTTCAGGCCAAAGCGCAACAACTGGAAAAAGCGCTGGTCATTTGTCAGCAGTTTGAGAAAAAGCTGGTCATCACCGGTCGTAATGACGGCGCCACCGGCCGCGAATTTTGTGATTATCTTATGACAACCATTAAATCGCCCAGGCTGAATGAGATTTATGAAGGGTATGTTAAGGGATAAGGATTTAGGGGGATTTTCAAACGTATTAATTGATCCTGGTTCCGTGTCTCTGGCGCGGAACCAAAGCCGCCCGGCTTTGCCGGGGAAACCGCCAGCCCAACTAATATCCGCACTTTAAGTATTTATTAGTTACTCCATTTTATGCCGAAACAGCAAACGCTTTGGACTTTTCTTCAATAGAACGAATAATATCCTGAATGGTATCAACTTCATTACCTTCAAAATAAGCCTCTCCACACTGTGTACAAACCCAGGCAGGAATGGCGTCTAAAAGAACATGACAACCATTTCTATCAACATGAAAGGGAGCTGTGCCTCTTTTCATCTCTCCTTTACAATGGATACATTTCATTTAATCTTCTCTTCCCTGCCTCATATTCTCAAGCCCTCCCTCCCTCGATTCTGCCGGGTTCTTAAATTTTTAAGATTAGTATTTCACAATTACATTTGCATCAATAACTTTCATAATCTGCCGGCCTTTTTATAGTCCTGCAAAATTTCATCTGTCAATACCGGCGCCTTGACATTCTCATAAAAGTTATCAAGTTGAGCGATAAACTCTTCAGGCTTTACTTTTCTGCTTTTAATGGTATTTTCAATACACCAGATCACATGGTTATTAATACTGCGATGACTGGCAGATGCTGTGACTTTCAATTTTTCGTAAAGATCAGCAGGAATATTTTTTACAGTTATGGTTGCCATAGATCATTCCTCTTTATATGTTCCAATATGCTACCAAAATGGAATATATCATTTTGAATAAATAAAGTCAATATCATAATTTTTAATATAATAATTTTGCTAACAACTATTTTGGTCCCTTTGATTCGTTGCTGCAGATAATAAAAAAAGGGTATGCAATTACGTTTTAAAATAACAGTCCTGCAATACCTAAACCAATAGTAATGATATCGCCTTTGGTGGATTCAAGGCTCATCATGTGATAACCCGCTTCGATGATAATGCCAATGTGTTTGTGAGAAGAAATAATAATCCCGCTGCTTAATTTAATATCATGCCCGCCTGTTGAATCATCTTCGTCGCCAACTGAATAATAACTTATTCCTACTCCTAAAAATGGGTAATTTGTACTTTTTGCATCGCCAATGGCATAACCGATTGTTGGACCAACTCCTAAAGTAGTACTGGAATTATCTCCTCTTGACATTTTGGAATAAGCCAAAGCCGCGCCAATAAAAATATTCTTGCCAACAAACTTGTTTAAAGCAGGCGCAATCGTCAAAGTCGTCATTCTATCCCCGCTCCTTTCATAGAGGTCTCCACCATAACTTGAAAAAGTAGTTGTTCCTGACATTATCACTGCGCCCTTGTCTATTGCATATTGTTGCGCAAAAATACATGTGGACGTAATCAAGATCATTAAAAAACTTGAAATCTTTTTCATTTATACCTCCAGGTTATTGAGATGATCAATTCATAAATACTAGTGCATACCCTTTATTTACTACACAGGAATATGATTCATTAATTATGGAAATTGTTTATATCCTGGCGCCTGAATTTATTCAATAATTGAAATTGTGAACCCTGCATCTGTACAAATAATCATATACCCTCTTAAAAATAATCAATTTCCAATAATAAGCAACAATAATTTTCAAAACTGATATAACCATAATATTACAACATGACTTGAGAGTTCCTTTTTCACTGCATCGGCATGCACCTGGATAATAACACATTACCAGGGGCTGGCCTGCCACGGTTACTGACTTGAGAATTATAATTTATTTTTTAAAATTACTTAATAGTTATTGTTTTTCCATTATAATTTTATTATCTTTTTTTCCCTGTACATTCAGGATATAGGTATTGCTCAATCTCGCGGATGGAAAATGAAAGTTGCTTTGTTTATACCCTGCTTAACGGAACATTTATATCCCCACTCGGCGCTGGCAATGGTCAAGGTTTTGCAATATATTGGCGCCGAAATTGAATATGTAGATGGACAAACCTGCTGCGGCCAGCCGGCGTTCAATTCCGGCTATCGTAGAGAAATTATCCCCATCGCCGAGCGCTTTATAAAATTATTCAGCGATAAAGAATACATTGTCTCCCCATCCGGTTCGTGTACTGCCATGGTGCGCAATTTTTATTATGAACTCGATATTCGACCCGAACTACACCAGGCGCGCGCCGACCTGAGCAAAAAGATCTTTGAATTTACCGAATTCCTGGTCGATGTTGCCGGTGTAGAGCAACTGGATGGCGAATTCAACCATCGCGTTACACTTCACGATTCGTGCCATTCCCTCCGTGAACTGGGTATCCACGAACAACCGCGCAAGTTGCTGCGCTCCCTGAAGAATATTGATTTTGTCGAAATGGAAAAGTCGGATACCTGCTGCGGCTTTGGCGGCACTTTTTCCTATAAATTTGCCGAACTCTCCACCGCCATGGTCGCCCGTAAATGTAAATATATAGAAGAAAGCGGTGCGGAATATGTTACAGCTACGGATTCCAGTTGTTTAATGAATATTGATGGTTATCTGCGTAAACATAATTACAAAGCCAGGGCTCTGCATATTGCCGAAATCCTGGCTGCCGGTCTGCATTTATAAATCTGTTCAGGTACGCTATGAATCTGACCCCGAAAAGCACCAAACATTATATCCATAATGCCCTGCACGATGAACGGCTTAGGAATGCGGTTAACAAAGCCACGCAAACTTCTTTAAGTAAAAGTAAATCAATAAAGGATCAAATTCCCTATTGGCAAAATTTGCGTTACCGCGCACACTCTATTAAAAAGCAGGTCATGGAAAACCTGGATCAGTACCTGGAACAATTTGAAAAAAATTGCCTTGCCAATGGCATACATGTGCATTGGGCGGTAGACGCGGAACAAGCCCGGAATATCATTCTGCAAATAGCGCGCGATAAACAGGCCAAAACCATCGTCAAATCCAAATCCCTCACCACCGAAGAACTGCATCTGAATGATTTTTTGATAGAAAACGGCCTGGAGACCCTGGAAACCGACCTGGGCGAATATATAGTGCAATTAAAAGGGGAAATCCCCTCGCATCTCACCGCCCCGGCCCTGCATCTGAACCGGCAGGATATTGGCAAACTGTTTCACGAAAAGCTGGGCGCACCTTACACCGAAGAGCCGACCGCACTGCTGACAATTGCCCGCGAAAAACTACGCGCCAAATTCCTGGCAGCCGATATCGGTATTTCGGGGGTTAATTTTGCAGTTGCTCAGGCCGGCGCTGTGTGCGTCATCGAAAACGAAGCCAATGCCCGGTTAACGGTTGGCCTGCCGAAAACGCATATAGCCGTTATGGGCATAGAAAAAATTGTCCCCGGCTATAAAGAATTGGCCACTTTTTTAAAACTGCTGGCCCCCAGCGCAACGGGACAAAAAGCCTCTGTATACGTCAACATAATCGGCGGCGCCCCATACCCAAAAATGCACGAAGGCCCGCAGGAGATGCACGTTGTTATTCTCGATAACGGACGTTCCCGTATCCTGGCCGATCCGCAATTGCGGGAAACGCTGTTTTGTATTCGCTGCGGCGCCTGTTTGAACATCTGCCCGGTTTATCAGCAAGTGGGCGGTCATGCTTACGGCTGGGTGTATATGGGGCCGATTGGAGCCGCGCTTATTCCCCAGTATCTAGGTGAAAAGGAAGGCCGCTATTCCCCGTTTGCATCCAGTCTGTGCTGCGCCTGTTTTGAAAATTGCCCGGTGCGTATCAATATTCCCCATCACATGCTCAAACTGCGAAACCGGATTGTGGACAAGGGCTATTCCATGAAAATTGAAAAATTCGGAATAGCAGCCTGGGCATTTCTGGCTAAACATCCATGCTTGTACCGTTTTGCCACCTGGTTTCCGGGAAAATTTCAGCTCTTGTTGCCCAAAGGCATGGCCTTCCCGGCGCCGGGCTATTTCCGGCAACGGGCGCTGGGATTATTTGATCCCAAAGGATTCCGCAAACGCTTTATGCAATTACAAAAAAAATAAAGCAATTCAGGTTTCCGGTAAATTTTATTCTTGATTATTATCAGGAAATTGTTTACATAATAATATCGGTATTTCGGGCATTTTCAATTGAAAATTAAATACCATTAAAGATCATAATTAATTTTCCAGTATTCAGCATTTTAAATACTATTACCAATAATGAAGAGTAAAGAAATTTCCTATTATAAAGATTTCTGTATCAAACATGTTAACTGACAAACAAATTATGAAAGCGAGGTGATAAGCAAAAGGGAAACAAGCTGTATTTATTAATTGTAGTACAGGGTAAAATCATGTTTTAAAACAAAATTCATTTTGGGAGAGAAGAGATGAAAAAAGTACTATTTACCTTTGTCACACTGTTATTTTTGGCCACCAGTTTTACATTCGGCCAGATTGCTGATGTAATCTACGATTTTGAACAAGGCGTCGGTGGTTGGGGTATTGGCTGGGGTTCTATTGTTACCAGCGTAACCCAGACCAATCATGTTGAATTTGGCGGTGTTCTGGAAGCTGCCTGCGTTGTCGATTCATTTGGTACAGCGGCTGTTCGGGTTGATAATATCAACCTCGGCTGGACAGCTCCCGGCGAAGGCCCCGAGTTCGTAACCGTTGATGTTTACGTTCCCGCCGATTTCCCGGATAGTTCCTTTATGCAGTTCTATATGATGGACAGAACTCACTGGAACTGGAAACGTACCTTATATTCCCCGTCCTACCAGGCCGGCGGCCGCGAAATGGTCATCGGCGGCTGGAATACATTCACATTTGAATTAGCGCGTGAAAACCAGGTTGATCCGGTTAATTTCGTTCCGACAACCGTACAAACCGGTGTAGAAATACAGATTTTTGAACCCTGGACGGGTTCAGTATTGATCGACAATGTTACCCTGTGGCAGGGCGGCAAAGTATTGTGGGATTTAAGTGAAAACAGCACCGGTTTCGGTACCTGGAATAAATATATCACCGTATCGCATGCGGTTGACCCGGTAGCCGGCGGTGTCCTGCAAGTTGACGTTGCTGTAGATTCCATTACCCTGGCAGCCGGCACCGATGGCGCGATCTTCCCGGATGTTAAATACACCTGGACAGATTCCACAGTTGGCGAATACCTGTTAGCAGCCGATGTATTCTTCCCCGCAGATTTCCCGGATAGCGGTTTTGTGCAGTTCTTCCAGATGGATAAAACCCACTGGGGCTGGGAACGGACAATTTATGCCCCAGTTGAAAGAACCGGCTTTGGCGGCGACAATTCTACTCTAATTAAAAGAGACGCCTGGAATACCCTGGTATTTGAAGTAAAACAACAAAATACATTAAATCCGGCAACATTCTTCCCATGGGCTACAATTTATGCCGGTATTGAAATCAATCCCAAAGGCGATTATACAGGAACCTTATATGTAGATAACATTCGCGTCTATCCGAAACAGGAAACTGTTGTGGTCGTTGATGGCGTTAAAGACGATTTCTATAAAGCTTTAACCGGTCCGGATGACGGTTATCTGCAAATGCGCTGGTTCACCTTTACACAAGGCGCCCTGGGCAAAATTGCCGATAACGATGCAGACCTCTCCGTTAAATTGTGGGGAGCATGGGATGAAGAATGGTTCTACGTTTATGAAGAAGTGACCGACGATACAGTCTCCATGGCCGGCAACCAGCCCTGGAAAAATGATGAAATCGAACTCAAGATCGATCCGGTTCCCGATGACAGCACTAAAACCAGCAATTTTGAAACCCGTTTGTGCGCCCTCGGTCTGGAAGACGGTCTGCCGACCACAGCAAAGGTCGACGATCTCAGTAATATTGCCGACACTCTGAAACAATTCGCTCGTAAAACCACGGCTACCGGCTATGTTCTGGAATTTGCCATTAAATGGCAAGCTATTAAACTTGGCACAGAAATCATCACCCCGGCTGTTGGTAACGTATTTGGCGCCACCCTGCAAAATCATGACAATGACGGCAATATTGAGCGCGATGCTACTGTTGCCTGGGGCGCAGTGCTGAATGACGATGCCTGGAAAACCCCGAAATTCCTGGGTACAGTAAAATTCCTGGCTGATAATAAATTACAGTTCATTCCCACCAATAATATGACCGGTGTAACCAACACCGTGCCGTATGACGGTTCTTTCCCGCCGGTGGTTATGGATGCTAAAAAAGACTTTTTGTATATGACCCTGAAAACCCCGGATGACGGTCATTTCTATATGCCGTCGCGGGCTTTTAATGCTAATGGCGCTCCGGATGATGATAAAGACTGTTCCGCGTTGGTATGGTTAGCATGGGATTCAACTTATATGTATGTTTATGAAGAAGTTGCCGATGACAGTGTAGCCCTTAATAATGCTACCAATTACCAGGTAGATAAAATCGAAATTAAATTCGATCCGGATCCAAGCCTGGCACCAACGGCAGGTATTGTTGATGTCAGTCTATCTGCTTTGGACAGTTCAGATGTTGATCCAAAATATTACGCCGGCGTTTCCAATCGCGCAGCTGGTGATTTTGCCCGCGCAAAAACCGATAATGGTTATGTCCTCGAAATGCGCGTTAAATGGACTGATATTGTAACTACCGGTACTGCTGCCCGCGGTCCAATCGTTCCGGCAGTTGGCAATGTATTCGGTATGTCTTTTATGAATCATGACAGTGATGCCCTGGCACGTCAGGCAACCATTCAATGGTCGGCCGTTATGGATGATAAAGTATGGAACAATCCGCAGATGCTCGGTTCTGTAGAATTCATGCCGGATAACAAATTGAAACTCATTCCTGTAAACGCCATTACCGGTGTTGCCAATGACAGCGCCGAGGTATGGTACAATCCAGCCGGCATTACCAAAGTCAGCGTTAAAGAAAACCCGACTATGGTTGCTTCCGAATTCAAGTTATTGCAGAATTACCCGAACCCGTTCAACCCGACCACGACCATTTCTTTCTCGATTGTAAAGAACGGCATGGTTCGTTTGACAGTATTCGACATTCTGGGTAGAGAAGTTTCTACCCTGGTGAATGAAGTAAAACCCGCCGGCAGCTATGATGTTTCGTTTGACGCCCATGAACTGGCCAGTGGTGTTTATTTCTACAAACTGGAAAGCAACAACAATGTAAAAACCCAAAAAATGTTATTGATCAAGTAATCCTTTTTCTTTAACATTTTTAGTAATAACTTGCCCGGGCGTGATAGTTCCAGCTTCACCCCGGGCATATTTGTATAAGCAACTAAACATTGACATCACCTGAATCTCATACGATGAAAACAAAAAAAACCAGGTCCACAATACAAAAGAGGCCTGCAGAAAAAGCGACGGCTCCGCTATCTGCCGCTAAAAAACGCGCCTTTACAATTTTTATGCTGCTGGTACCCATTTTATTTTTTGCGCTGCTGGAAACCGGTTTGCAGGTTTTTCATTACGGTATCGATACCCGGTTATTCATATCCATTCCGGATGCGACATCACGCTTTTACGGGATCAATACCGAGGTAGGGAAACGTTATTTCTATCGGGAGAATTTCAATCCTTCGCCGCGTAAAGATTTGTTTCTGAAAGAAAAACCGGCCAATGGTTACCGGATCTTTGTACTGGGCGGTTCTACAACCGCCGGTTTTCCTTATGGGAACAATATCACTTTTCCCCGTATTTTAGGTAAACGCCTGGCAGATACCTTTCCGGATCGGCACATTGAAGTCGTCAACACCGCCCTTACTGCTATCAACAGCTATACTTTGCTCGATTTTATGGATGAAATCCTCGCCCAAAAGCCGGATGCGCTGCTGATCTACGCCGGACATAATGAATTCTATGGCGCCCTGGGTGTAGCCTCGATGGAATCATTGGGGCGAATCCGGCCGGTGGTTAAACTCTTTTTAAAACTCAAAAATTATAAAACTTTTGTATTAATACGCAATCTTACCGGCCGAATATACATGAGTTTACACGGTGTATCCACAACCGCAAGAATGCAGGATCCGATGAAAACCGTCATGTCGCGCATGGTGGGGAACAAATCGATACCCCTGGATAGCCCCCTTTATAAAGCAGGGAAAAAGCAATTCCAGGCCAACCTGGGTGAAATTCTGGCTAAAGCCCGGGCTGCAGGCGTTCCTGTACTGATCAGTGAACTGGTCAGCAATATCAGTGACCAACTACCCTTCACTTCCACAGCAAGCGATACCCTGCCCCCGGCAGAGACGGTGTTTACCCGGGCGCAAAAGCTGGAGCAAGAGCGGCAATATGATAAAGCCAGGGCCGCCTATTATCGCGCCAAAGACCTGGACGCCCTGCGCTTTCGCGCAACCGAAGAGTTTAACGACATCATCCGCAACACTGCTGCGGCTTTCGGGGCGTCGGTTGTGCCCATGCAGGCGGTCTTTACGGAAGCGTCGCCAAACGGATTGATCGGCAATACGCTCATTCATGAACACCTTCATCCCAACATCGCCGGTTATTTTTTAATGGCCGATGCTTTTTTCCAGGTCATGCGGCGTGAAAATTTTATTGCGCAAGAGTGGCCGGCTACCAATATCAAACCTGCTTCATTCTATCGCGCGAACTGGGGCTATACTGCCCTGGACAGTATTTATGCCGCATTATCGGTAGTGCAGCTCAAGGGCAGTTGGCCGTTCACTAGCGGCGGGCCTAATGTAGCCCTGGCGCAGTATACCCCCGCCGGCAAACAGGATTCCATTGCCCTGCGCATCATGCAAACCGGCGAATCCACTTTGGAACTGGGACATCTGGAAATGGCAAACTGGTACAAACAACAGGGCGAAACGGATAAAGCCCTGGCGGAATATAAAGCCCTGGTTTATATTGTTCCATATCTCGACCTGTTTTATGAACCTTACCTGGAATTGCTGCTCAACAGCGGGCAATATGAACGCGCCGAGGCTATGTTAACAGAGGCGCTGCGTTATAATGATTCAGGTTTTATATACAAATGGTTGGGACAAATACAACTGGCATTGAACAGTACCGGCGAAGGTATAACAAACCTTGAAAAAGCCCGTCTCACCTTGCCCACCGACGAACAATTACTATACAACCTGTGCCGTGCCTATTATAAATCCATGAAAATGGAAAAGGGAGACGCAATACGCACTCAATTGTATAAAATTGCCCCCGCCTCTGTTTTAGAGGAACTGGACGATTTCAGGCAGGCTCAAACAGCCAGTAACTAACGTTACGTTATTTGCAACTTGTGCCCGGGAAATTTTACAGCTAATGTTCAAATAAAACTTGCAATTTCATACCAGTTTTATTTATATTAAATTTCAAGTAAAATTTATAAATTAGGACTCTATATGTGTATAAGAAAAACTACCCGGGTTACTATTAATTTTATAATAATGTGTCTTGTTTGCGCTGCTCCTCTATTTGCGGAAGAAGACAGCTATCACCAAAATTTACGTAACCAGTTGAAAACCGATTATGATCTTGAAGGCGGCGAGTGGGTGCTCACCGATCAGGAAAATACCACTAATAAATTAACAAATTTATCCGGTGTAACCAAAAAAATTGAAACCGGCAGTGGTTCGGAACCATTTACAGAAATTGTGCGACTGACCGTAACCCAAAAAGGCGCCAATGCCTGGGATAATGCCGTTCGTTTTGCAATCAGGACGGCAATTAAAAAAGATGATGTCCTTTTGCTGGTGATATGGGTTCGTGGTGTTCATGGCGAACAGGGCATGGGTAGAATTCAACATATATTCGAAATGACAACTGATCCCTATAGTAAAGATCTGGATATAGGCCAGGAACCGGCGGCTGCATGGCAGCAATGGATGTTGCCGTTCCAGGCCGGCAAAGACCACGCTGTCGGCCAGGCCCGCTACCAGATCAACATGGGCTATATGCAGCAGGTAGTCGAAATTGGCGGTTTAGCTTTGCTCAATTATGGTAACAAGTATACTCTGGAAGAACTGCCTCGTTCTTTATTCGACCTGGACTATGATGGACGCGACCTGAATGCCCCCTGGCGGGTGGAAGCGCAGCAACGCATCGAACAGTATCGCAAAGCGCCGGTCACCATCCAGGTTATTAACAAAAATGATCATCCGGTTAAAAATGCCGGTGTACAGTTCAACATGCTGCAGCATGAATTCGGTTTTGGTACGGCTATAGCAGCATCCAGAATGCTGGAAAACTCCACAACTGCGGATATCTACCGTGAAAAACTGGAAAACCTGTCCGGTGATGGTAAAACCTTTAACATCGTGGTTGTGGAGAACGCTCTTAAATGGCCGCCCTGGGAAAACCCCTGGTGGCCGGGTGGTCGGGACGGCGTTGCTTCGGTGGTTGAATGGTTCCGGGACCGGGATATTAAAGTACGCGGCCATAACCTGGTGTGGCCGGGTTGGACCTATCTCCCCGATGATATTAAAGAGCATCAAGCGGATACTACCTACATCAGGGATAGAATTTTTGATCACATTGAGGAAATTACCGGTTATCCAGGTATTTATGGTGAAATTGCGGAATGGGATGTAATCAATGAAGCAGCGCATAATTTTGACCTGGAAAATGTTTTTGGTACAAAACGAATCTATATCGACTGGTTCAATTGGGCAAAACTGGGCGACCCCAATGCTTTGTTATATATAAACGATTACAGTATCATCATCAACGGTGGCAGCGATCTCAGTTCCCAGCAACGCTATAAAGAACTGATCCAATACCTTATTGATAATGCCGCTCCCCTCGATGGGATCGGCATTCAGGGTCACTTTGGCTCGCCATTAACCGCGCCGGCCAGAGTATACGAGATACTGCAAGATTTCGGTTCTTTTAACAAGGACATCAGTATTACCGAATATGACGCTGTCGAGGTGCCCGCAGAACTGGCCGCCGATTATATGCGCGACCTGTTAACAATATGCTTCAGTCATCCGGCAGTGCAAAACTTTTTGATGTGGGGTTTCTGGGACGGCCAACATTGGGGCGACGATGCGCCGATTTTCAAACAGGATTGGACGCTAAAACCTTCAGGGGAGGCGTTCATCAATCAGGTCTTTAATGAATGGTGGACCAATGCAACCGGCAGCACCAATGCCCAGGGTTTGTTTGCAACCAGCGGGTTCCTCGGTAAATACGAGGTCGTTGTCGATATTGAAAACATCCATACTGTGCAGACTGTAAACCTGAGTAAATCGACAGATGTCATTACCGTTAAATTGGACAGTGATGTAACGGATGTTGGTAAAGAAAAAACTGCAAGGATTTTCAGTCTCGCACAAAATTATCCAAACCCGTTCAATCCGGTTACGACAATCAACTACACTATACCTGTCCCTGTGCAGGCCAGGCTGGAGATTATCAACATCAACGGACAAACAGTAGCCGTTCCGGTTAGCAAATATCATACGGCCGGAGATTATGAAATAAAATTTGACGCCGCTCAATTGCCTGCCGGCATTTATTTCTATCGGCTTTCAGCCGGCAGTTTCACAAAAACCGCCAAAATGTTATTATTGAAATAAGGAAATGGTATGAATTCCAGTCGTGAAACAATTTTAAACGCCGTAAAAAAAGCAGTGAAAAATCCCTCCCACTTGCCGGAATCTCCAGCCGAAACGGAAAACCTGATACAGGAGAGTCTCAAAGCGATCACCCCGGCTGACCGCAAGGGTTTGCGCAATCAGTTTGAAAAAGAATTGCTGGCCGTCTCCGGTGAATTTGTTCCGGTCAAATCAACGGGGGAATTAGTCGCTCATATAAGTAAAGACTTGCAGAACAAGCAGTATCGCACCCTGATCCTCACTGACCATAAGAATACGGCTAGCGCGGCCAGGCAACTGCAAACCGAATACTCTGCTATTAATTACATCAGGGCAACGGAACTGGAAGCTGATGCGCGAAAAACCAGGCTCGCCTTTGCCGACGCCGCCCTGGTGGGTGTGGATCATGCCATTGCCGATACCGCCTCCCTGGCGGTGTTGCAGGCCGACTCCGACAGCATGTTTCCGCATTTTTTGCCTGATTGCATCTATGTCATCGTCAAACCCGAACAACTGATCGCCAACCTGTTTGATTTGTTTACACTCATCCCCACAGAGAGCGCTAAAAACATGCTATTAATCACCGGCCCCAGCCGGACTGCAGATATAGAAAAGATCATCATTCTTGGCGCTCATGGCCCCCGCCGGCTGGTCGTATACTGGCTTGAAGAATAAAAATACACTGATTTGGAGAAAGAATGAACGGTTATCAAGATCTATTCAATACCAAAACAAAAATTTCCACCCCGACAGGAACTGTATATATCTTTCAGTTGGAAAAACTGGCAAAGCATGGCTTTTCCGGTCTGGATAAATTACCATACAGTATCAGGATATTACTGGAAGCATCTCTGCGAAACTGCAACAACATTGAAGTGATGAGCGACGATGTTTTACGCCTGGCTGCCTGGGATGCCGCCAAAGAAATGAATATCGAAGTGCCGTTTAAACCGGCCCGGGTTATTTTACAGGATTTCACCGGCGTGCCGGCTATGGTCGATCTGGCCGCCATGCGTTCCGCCATGCAAAGGTTGGGTGGCGATCCGCGCCGCATCGAACCGCTCATCCCCTGCGACCTGGTCATCGATCATTCCGTGCAAACCGACAGCTATGGTTCCCCGCAGTCACTGGCTATAAATATGCAAATGGAATTTCAACGCAACCGGGAAAGATATGAATTCCTTAAATGGGGACAAAATGCATTTAAAAAATTTGGCGTTATCCCGCCCGGCGTGGGCATAATTCACCAGGTTAACCTTGAATACCTGGCCAGGGGTATATTTACTGAAATTGTTAATGGCGAACAGGTTATATACCCGGACAGCCTGGTAGGCACCGATTCGCATACGACCATGATCAACGGGTTGGGAATAGTCGGCTGGGGTGTTGGCGGAATAGAAGCGGAAGCGGTTATGCTTGGTCAACCCCTGTACATGCTTGCCCCCCGCGTTGTAGGATTTGAATTGAGCGGCGAATGCCCGGAAGGTGTTACCGCTACGGATATAACCCTGATAATTGTACAAATGCTGCGGCAAAAAGGCGTGGTCGGTAAATTTGTTGAATTTTATGGTTCGGGCGTCGCCGGTATGAGTCTGCCGGATCGGGCGACCATCGCCAACATGGCGCCGGAATATGGCGCAACCATGGGCTTTTTCCCGATGGATCAGGAAAGCCTGAATTTTATGCTCCGCACCGGGCGATCGCCGGAACTGGTGGCGTTGGTGGAACGCTATATGAAAACCCAGGGATTGTTCCGCAGCGCGGATTCCCCGGAATGTTACTATACAGACACCCTGCATCTCGATCTCGCCACAGTCCAGGCCAGTGTGGCCGGGCCCAAGCGTCCCCAGGATCGCATTCCCCTTGGCCAGGTTAAAACCGAGTTTCATGCCGCACTGACAGCCCCGGTTGACAAACGGGGTTACAATTTACCGGTTGAATCACTGCATAAACAGGCTACAGTTAATTTTAATGGCGCTCACCGGCTCGCTCACGGGTCGGTGGTCATTGCGTCGATAACCAGTTGCACCAATACCAGCAATCCCTCGGTCATACTGGGCGCGGGATTGCTAGCCCAAAAAGCGGTTAATGCAGGGCTGACCGTACCGGGCTATGTCAAAACCAGTCTGGCCCCGGGTTCGCGGGTGGTGACGGAATATTTGCAGGCAACCGGTTTGGCGCAGTATCTCGATCAACTTGGATTTCAGACCATCGGTTACGGCTGCGCCAGTTGCATCGGCAACAGCGGGCCGCTGCCGGACGCGGTCGCCGAGGCAATCGATAAAGAAAACCTGGTCGTTACCGCTGTGTTGAGCGGTAACCGGAATTTCGAAGGCCGGGTCAATCCGCATACCCGCGCCAACTATTTAGCATCGCCGCCGCTGGTGGTTGCCTATGCCCTGGCCGGCAGGATCGATATTGATTTTTCCGCCGAACCCCTGGGTACAGGTAAAGATGGCAAAGCGGTATTTTTAAAAGATATCTGGCCTTCCAACCGGGAAATTGCCGCCATGGTGGAAAAATCGGCCGCCCCGGAAATATTCACAAAAATGTATGCCGACATGAACTCGTTCAATCCGGCATGGAACAACATTCCCATCACCGAATCGGAAATGTTTAACTGGCGGGCCGATTCCACTTATATCCAGGAACCGCCGTTTTTTATGGATATGCAAAAACAAGCCGCGCCGGCAGGCTCCATTAACAATGCGCGGGTACTGGCCTTACTGGGTGATTCCGTTACTACCGATCACATTTCCCCGGCTGGCTCGATTGCGAAAAACAGCCCCGCTGCGCACTACCTGCTATCGCTGGGCGTGCAACCGCAAGACTTTAATTCCTATGGCGCCCGGCGCGGTAACGACCGGGTAATGGTACGCGGCACATTCGCCAACATTCGTCTGAAAAACCTGCTGGTTCCCGGAACCGAAGGCGGTGTAACGCTCCATTTCCCGGATGGCAAACAGGAATGGATATACGATGCCGCCATGCGGTATAAAGAAGAAAAAGTGAAGCTGCTGGTCATTGCCGGCAAGGAATACGGCACCGGCAGTTCGCGGGACTGGGCAGCCAAAGGCACTATGTTGCTGGGAGTGAAAGCCGTGTTGGCCGAAAGCTTTGAACGCATCCATCGCAGTAATTTAATAGGTATGGGTATTTTGGCGCTGCAATTCAAGCCGGGCGATTCCGCCGCCTCTCTGGGGTTGACCGGGCGCGAATTATATACAATAAACATTCCGGGCAACCTGGTTCCGCAGCAAAACCTGGAAATAACAGTGACCGGCGAAAACGGCGGCAGCCGGCGCATAACTGTCATTGCCCGGCTCGATACCCCGGTTGAGATCACGTATTATCAAAATGGCGGGATATTACAGACAGTATTAAGAGATATGTTAAAAAATTCATAATAACCAAAGAGAATGAGAATGCCAATCGTACAAAAGCACAATTTGCTGAATTTTACCCAAAAAGTTTTTCAGTCATTCGGCCTCAACGCCGATGACGCTTTCATTTGCGCCGATAACCTGGTGATGGCAGACCTGCGCGGGATACCCTCGCACGGAGTAGCCCGCCTGCAACGATATGTTGATGGAATTCGCGACGGGGTTATTTTACCGCATACCCGGCCCACAATCGTCAAAGAAACCCCCGTATCGGCCGTTATCGATGGCCAGGCCGGGTTGGGGCAACTGGTCGGACACTTTTCCACCCGTTTGGCAATTGCCAAAGCCAAACAAGCCGCGGTGGGCATTGTTACAGTGCGCAATTCCAACCATTATGGCATTGCCGGTTATTACAGCATGATGATCCTGAAAGAAAATATGCTTGGCATTTCTATGACCAATTCAGCGCCGCTGGTAGTGCCAACCTTTAGCAGGGAAATGGTCATTGGCACCAACCCGATCAGCCTGGCGGCCCCGGCTAAAAACCGCCAGCCGTTTGTCCTGGATATGGCAACCTCGGTCATTCCCCGCGGCAAACTGGAAGTGTATAATCGTGAAGAGAAAAAAATGCCGGAAGGCTGGACAGTCGATGAAAACGGCCAGGTAACAACCGATCCGGGCCGGGTGTTGAATAACCTTATAAAACGGCTGGGAGGCGGAATTCTGCCGCTCGGCGGCGAAGGTGAATTGTTCAGCGGTTACAAAGGCTATGGCCTGGCGGTGCTGGTTGATATTTTATGCGGAGTGCTTTCCGGCGGCGCCTATGCCGACCTGGTCGACCGTACCATTGAGGGCAAAAAAGTGCCTGCCGAGGTCGGCCATTTCTTTCTGGCCCTGGATATTGCCAGCTTTATCAACCCGGATACGTTTACTGCCAAAATGGATGATCTGCTAAACCGTATTCAGAATTCTGCCAAAGCGGTGAACCAGAATCATATTTATATTCATGGAGAAAAAGAATTCACTTTCATGGAAAAGTACGAAAAACAAGGCATTCCACTCCAGGAAAAAGTATATAAAAACCTGCAAACTATCGGTCAGCAATGCCAGGTGGATTTTATTCTTTAAAGCAGACCTGTTTGGCGCCAGTTAACAGGATCAGATCAAAAAAAAACTATTTAACAATAATTATTTCTTGATTTTAAACAATCAAATGTTTAAATTGTTAGACTTGGTAAATATGTAAATTTATATATATCCTGTCAGGAGAGGTCATGTCAAAAAAATGTGATATATGCGGCAAGGGCCCAATGGTTGGTCATAATGTTAGCCATGCCCACAACTTGTCAAAAAGACGCTGGATGCCCAATATCAAAAAAATGCGCATCAGGGAAAATCAAATTGTGCGTCATGCGTATGTATGCACCCGCTGCCTGCGTACCGGCAAGATTGAAAAAGCTATCTAAGAGTTTAAAAGGGAGAACAGGTGTCCGTTAATACGGACGCCTGCAAATCTTTTCGCCTCTAAACGCCGTTAATTGCGGTATCCTCTATTTATACCAGATCAGGTCAAACCAAATCATACTGAACAGAGGTGGTAATATCCTCAGGGGATTTTACTATTTATTGTGTATTTTTAATCATTCCCGGAAAAGCCTTTTATATGTGAAAAAAAGAGCCTCCCTTGCGGAAGGCTCTTATGGTAAACAGGCGGCTAGCAGCCTGTAGACATGGCAGTTTACCGGCTGCACGAGTTGGGATCGAAGCGCGCCTTGTGAGTGGGGTTTTAAATTATTTTTCAGTCCAGTCCGAACATGCTCCATTTTTTTCTGCGGCAGGCAGGGGTATCCAAATCCTGACGGGTAAAACCATTGGTCTTCGATTCAGCATATACCGGGCTATTATTATCCTTGTCAAAAGCATCGCGTTTGAAACTATCCCTGTCGATCACTTTGGGTTGCTGAAAGGGTTCTCTGTCAACCACTCGCGGCTGTTGAAACGGGTCTCTGTCTACGACCCTGGGCTGCTGAAACAGTTCACGATCCACGACTTTGGGCTGTTGGTACATTTCCCGTTCAACCGGTTTTTGTTGCTGGTAAAAATCACGTTCTACCGGTTTGGTTTCGGCGCTTTTAGGTTGCGTAGAGATAACTTCACGCGGTTTTTGAATATAATCAGGAACCGGCTTTTTAGCCTTGTTCATATTAAAAGAAGAGAAATCGCTGTTGGTATGTTCCGTCATTTCTTTATTGATTTCTTCCATGCGTTCAATGGCAGGAATTTCGCGTTTATTCACCACGCCGCCGGCAACCGCATAACGCTGCCGATCCTGGGCAGGAAATTTTACAGTAGTGCGGTTATGCGAGAGACCGGTAGCAATGACGGTAATACGAATTTCCTCATCCAGGGTTTTATCGATCACCGAGCCAAAGATCAGGTTAGCCTTGGAGCCGGCTTCTTCGGAGATGATGCTGGCGGCGTCATTCACTTCATGCAGCGTCATATTCGGCCCACCGGTAATATTGACAAGCACACCCAGAGCGCCGGAAATGGAGGCATTTTCCAGCAACGGACTGTTGATTGCCTGGTAAGCGGCAACCCTGGCGCGGTCCGGGCCGCTGGCGGCGCCGCACCCCATCAGGGCATCGCCCATTTCGCTCATCACCGCACGTACGTCCGCAAAATCCAGGTTAACCAGACCGGTGATGGTAATTAAATCCGAAATACCTTTGGTGGCATTGAATAAAATTTCATCCGCATAACGGAATCCCTCATCGAGGGGGGTATTCGGCGGCACAATGGTCAGCAGCCGCTGGTTGGGAATAACGATCAACGTATCGACGCTCTGTTTTAACGCGGCAATACCTTCCTCGGCGCGTTGAATTCTTTTTGGCCCTTCGAACAGGAACGGGGTGGTAACAATGCCAACCGTCAGGGCGTCAATATCTTTGGCAATTTCCGCTACAATGGGAGCAGCGCCGGTGCCGGTGCCGCCGCCCATGCCGGCGGTGATGAAAACCATATCGGCATTATTAAGGTTCTCGTAAACGGCGTTCCGGTCTTCTTCAATAGCCCGGCGGCCGCGTTCCGGATCCGCCCCGGCGCCCAAACCATGCGTTGTTTTGGTGCCGATATAGACCTTGATCTGCGCTTTACACATATTGAGGGCTTGCTCATCGGTATTTATACCGACAAATTCTACACCGGACAAGCCCTCGGATATCATCCGGTTAATGGCGTTACAGCCTGCGCCACCAACGCCAACCACCTTTAATACTGCCTTGGCAGCGTTGTTATCTTCAAAATCAAAGGTAAAATTCATGACCCACTCCTTTATTTTTTTTACATTTTAAATATGGTCAATCCCAACTTGACCACACTTAAAACCTTTATTTGCATTACAGCATTCTCACCGGGGTTCGCTGATAATGACCGGCAATGATCAACCGCTCATTACAACAGTATTCCGGCGGAGGAATTAAAACTGCATATCTTCCTTGACGATTGCAAAAAGACGGTTATAAATCTGCGTCCTTTTGTTCCAGTCCAGCACGATCTCATCAGAGGAAGAGATGATCCGTTTGGGATTCAACAATAAATCCAGGGTATCTTCAATTAATTCCAGGGGTAAACTGATCTGTTTTCTTACCATTTCCGAATTGGCCACTTGTTCATTATTCATAATTCACCTCTCTGTATGTAAAATTTGACCTTTTCATTAAATTGTTGTAACGCTGCCAAACCAGCGCCGGAAACGTTTTTTGATCGAATCAAACACATTGCCTTCGCCATCGCGGTAATTGCCGCCGGTTTCGTGCTGATATTTCACGCCATACTGGATCAACCCAACACCGGTAGCGCTCTGCGGGTTACGACATTCTTCCACCATACCGGTAAAGCCCTGCGGAATTCCAATTTTAACCGGCATGTTAAAAATTTCTTCCGCCAGATCGATAATCCCGGGGATGAGAGACCCGCCACCGGTCAATACCAATCCATTGGTCATCAAATTAATATAATCCGATTTTTTTACCTCTTCATAGATCAGGGTTAAAATTTCTGCCATGCGCGGTTGAATAATATCCACCAACAAGGTACGGGAAATGCGGCGATTGGCGCGGTCACTGACGCCGGGCACTTCAATGATCGCTTCTTTATCATTTTCCCGATGGATGGTACAGCCATGTTTGATTTTCAACTGTTCGGCGGCGTCCAAAGGGGTGCGTAAAACAATGGCCATATCATTGGTCACGTTGCGTCCGCCCAGGGCAACTACTGAAGTTTGTCGGATACAGCCTTCGTAAAACATGGCAATATCGCTGGTGCCGCCGCCAATATCGACGATGATGACGCCGAGTTCCTTTTCATCATCAGTCAGCACGGAAAAACTGGAAGCAAGGGGTTCCAGCACCAGGTCGGCCACGCCATAACCGGCTTTTTCGATACAACGATGAATATTTTGCGCCGAGGTTATTGCGCCGGTAACAATGTGCACTTCAGCTTCAAGACGAATACCTTTCAAGCCAACAGGATCTCTGATGCCGCGCTGTTCATCAACAATAAATTCCTGCGGTAGAATATGAATTATTTCCCGGTCAATCGGCAGCGCCACCGCTTTGGCGGCATCAATAACCCGCCGTACATCGTCGGTCGTTACTTCGGAATTTTCACCGGATATTGCAACCACGCCGCGGCCGTTAATACTGCGAATATGATCGCCGGCAATGCCGGCATATACCTGGTCGACCTGAATATTGGCCATTTCCTCGGCTTTGCGGATGGCATTGGTGATCGAATTGACGGTTTTATCAATATCAACAACCACCCCATACCGCAATCCTTCGGAAGGAACACTGCCAACACCGATAATTTTTATCTCATCAGCCTCATTGATTTCGGCTATGAAACAACTTATCTTGGTTGTGCCAATATCAAGTCCTGTAATAATTTCTATCTCATCCATATAAAACCCCGTCCTTTTAAATATTGGGATTTGCTTTTTTAACAATTATTTGCCCGTCGAGTCGTAAATCCAGATAACGGGCATTTGCAGCCAGTTTGGTATTGCCAAGTTGTTTTTGAAAAGCCTTCAGGTACACAATCTTTTTTTCGATATCGCCTTTACCGACGATAAGCGGCAGACCATTAGCATAATTGGTATAAACGATCAGGCCAATTTCATGATGAATATAAATCTGGGAAATATTGGCATACGCCAGGTAGTCATCCTTTCTGGTCATTTTAATAAAGTTCATTGCCTGTTCAATTTCTTCGCCGGTTACCTGCAACCGCTTCCAGTCGATCTTTAAACTATCCCCGGAAATGACCGGCAGATCACAATACGCCGCCGAATCGGCCGGGGCAAGGATATTGGCTTTACCATCCAGCAGATATAACTTTTTTTCCGACAAAAAAGCCACCGGCTTGCCGCGTTTTTTACCGGAATCAAGACGTTCCTGCAGATCGCCCTGGGCAACCGAATTCAAACTTTTAATCTCTTTGTGCTCAGGTATTAACTTGTCCAGAATGGTACCATCCGGCTCGCTCGTTTCTTCACTTGTAAAAGCCGGATAAAGTTCTGGGTCCCGGGGCTGCGGCGAATGCGCTTCGATGATCGATTGCATAATAAACAGCCCGGTCAGCAGGGCCATACTAAAAAATAAAACTTTTTTACCTAATGCTAAAAAATCCATTATTTTGTTCCTTTATTGGCAATTTCAAAAACCGATTTGACAATTTTTTCAGTAGCTTCCGGGAAAGCCGCACCCAGCGCCGCCTTGCGCATGGTTTCACGTTTCTGCGGATCACGGTATAATTCGACAATCCGTCCGAACAGCGCATCCCGGTTCAATTCCGCTTCTAAAATCATCTGTGCAGCGCCGATTTTAGCAAAAGCACGGGCGTTTTTTTCCTGATGCCCCGCAGCTGCAAAGGGATATGGTATCAATAGCGACGGAATTCCGCAAACCGCCAGTTCAGCCAGGGTAATGGCGCCGGAGCGGCACACGGCAAAATCGCTGGCGGCATAAGCCATATCCATATTATGGATATATTCGGCGGCATAGATCCGGTTTTTCCAGGGCGCAATCGCATCGGCAACCAGGGGATATGCGGTTTTTCCGGTGCCCCAGATCACTTGCAAATCGGTTTCCTGCATTATTCTTTCCAGGCAGGCAATAACTGCCTTGTTCACAGCCAACGCGCCCTGGCTGCCGCCAAATACCAGCATCGTTAATTTATCCGGTTGCAGGTTAAAAACCGACCTGGCAGCGTGTTTGTCGGTAACATTTTGAAAAGAACGTACCGGGTTGCCGGTCAACACCAGGTTATCCTGCCGTTTAAAAAAAGCAGCGGATTCGGCAAAGCTGATATGCACCCGGTCGACCCATTTTGCCAGCCAACGTGTTGTCATGCCGGGATAACTGTTCTGTTCCTGGATCAGGGTCGGGTAGCCGAGCAGAACTGCCATAAACAACATAGGGCCGCTGACATAACCACCGGAGCCGATAACTGCCGCCGGTTTAATTTTATGTAAAATTCGCATACACTGCACAAGACTGACCAATAAACGTCCTAACACGATGACATTGGCAAACACATTCTTGCGGGAAAAGCCGCGCACAGAGATTAATATCAATTCATGCCCGGCTGCCGGGACAACCCGGGTTTCGAGACCTTTTTTGGTGCCGATAAAACAGATTTTGCTTTGCGGCTGTAACTGTAATATCATTTCGCCGATGGCAATGGCCGGGTACAGGTGTCCCCCGGTTCCGGCGCCGGCCAGTATGTAAACAGGATTTTTTTGATCTTTTGCAGTCATTAGCGTATAATCCTGTACTTGGATGCGGGCTCAGTTTTTGCATAGCGCGTTGACCCGGAAGCGCCGGAAAAGCTGAGCGTTAACCGTTTTATCCGGTCTTTATAAACAGTACGATTCGGATAATTCATAAAAGCGGCGTTACTCTGGCTGGAAATATTCAGCAAAATACCCACTGCAGCCAGATGCGTAACCATTGCCGAGCCGCCATAACTGATAAACGGCATCGGGATGCCGGTAGTCGGCAGCAGCACCATGGTAATAGCCGCATTGAAAAACGCATAAATGCCGATGCACACGGTAATGCCTCCGGCCAACAGCCGGCCATAACCATCCGGGGCGGTTTTGGCAATGCGCATGCCCCGGTAAATGATCATAAAGAACAACAACAACACGCCGATACAGCCTAGTAAACCCAGTTCTTCGCCGATAACCGAAAAAATAAAATCTTTATGCGGTTCGGGTAAAAACATGTATTTTTGACGGCTGTCGCCAATGCCCTGTCCGAACAAACCGCCGATGTTAAAACTGATGATCGATTGCCGGATCTGGTAATCGGTTAAATTTTTATTGAGCATAACATCAAAAAAAGACAATATTCTTTGCAGCATATAACCATTTTTTTTGATATATAACAAGCCGACCGTTACAATTGACAAGCCGATTGACAGCAAAAAACCCATTTTCACTTCGGCAAAGAAAAACATACAAAAAGCAATCAAAGTGATCAGCATGGCGGTGCCGAAATCTTTTTCCAGGGCGACCATGCCGACAATAATGAACACAAAAGCGATATATTTTAAAAATCCCTTCCATTCTTCCAGTTCTTCGCGGTTCTGGTAGAGCAGCCGGGCGAGAATTAAAATCAATCCATAACGGGCAAAATCCGAGGGTTGAAAAGTAAAAAATCCCAGCCGCAGCCACCGCGACGCCTCGTTGCGGGTAATAACAAAGGGAGCATGGGTGAACAACAGCAACAGCAAAATAATGCTGCCCGCCATAATAATGGGCGAAAGACCCAGGCACTTGCGGTAATTTACCACTGTCAGAACACCCATTAAAAGCAATCCGATAAAGACCCGCGCCAGATGGTTTTTGAAAAAATGAGCGCTATCGCCAAACTCTTTTTCCGCCCTAAAGGAACTGGCGGAATAGACCATACTCGCACCGATGATCAGCAGTAATAAAACACAAAAAACCAGCAGGTAATCTATTTTGCTAATATCAAATTTTTGCTTTGCAGCGTTTGTCATTATTATTTATTACCTGATTTTAAAAGTCGTAAACGTTAATAAAGAAAGCAATATAGCGACAATCCAGAACCTGACCACCACTTTGGGTTCCGCCCAGCCAAGCAATTCAAAATGGTGGTGGATCGGCGCCATTTTAAAAATTCTTTTTTTGGTTCGTTTGTACCAGAAAACCTGGATGATGACCGATAAACTTTCCACTACAAATAAACCGCAGATGATTAACAGCCAGAATTCCTTCTTTACCAGGATCGCGACTGCGGCAATTGAGCCGCCGAGCGCCAGCGACCCGGTATCGCCCATAAAGACCTGCGCCGGATGGGCATTATACCATAAAAATCCCAAACAGGCGCCCACCAGGGCGGCGCAAAAGATTGTCAACTCTCCCGACCCAGGCAAATAGATAATATTGAGATAATCTGTAAAGTCCACACGACCGGAGACGTAGCAAATGGCGCCAAAGGCAATAGCGGCAACGGCGACGAGACCGGCAAGTAACCCATCGAGACCGTCGGTCAAGTTGGAACTGTTCGACATCGCGGTTATAACAAAAGCAATAAAGGGAATATAAAAGATCCCAAAATTAAACTCATAGTCTTTAAAGAACGGCACAGTGGACATGGTGCGCGCTTCTTCCACAACCGGGAAAAAGTAAACCAGGCAGCCTACAACAATACCAAGCAATATCTGAAAGATCAATTTATACCTGGCGATGAGGCCTTTGGAATATTTTTTTACAATTTTCAAATAGTCGTCCATAAAACCGATGGCCGATAAAAACAGGGTAACCAGCAACACCAGCCAGATCGTCATTTCCTTGAATTGAGCGAACAAGAGTGTAGAGATCAACACGCCGCCCACGATGATAACGCCGCCCATACTGGGGGTTCCCTTTTTACTCAAATGGGTTTGCGGACCGTCATTCCTGATCTCTTCGCCGATCTGCAGACGTTTCAGCGTTCTAATAATATAAGGACCGATAAAAACACAGATAAAAAAAGCAAAAAAACCGCTTAATGCAGCACGAAATGAAATATAGCGAAACAGGTTAAAACCTATAAATTCATCGCGTAACGGGGTTAGTAAATAATATAACATAAAAACTCACCTGCCTTTTAATTGAGTGGTCACATATTCCACAATTGTTTCCATTTGCATGGAACGGGAGCCTTTTATGAGTATTATATCATGTTCCTGCAGGGCATCGAGTAATTCGCCTTGCAAGTCGCTTTTATCGTTAAAGTGTTTTGCCTGCAAACCGGGAAAAGCGGCAGCAGCCTGAAAGGTATGCGCTGTGGCGTCGCCAAACAGGTAAAGCATATCAATTTTATACCGGGAAGCGACAGCGGCCAGTTTTTCATGCTCCGAAAACGTATATTTACCTAATTCCTTCATATCACCCAGTACCGCAATTCGCCGCCCGGTTCCGGTCAAATTCATTTCGCCCAATGTGGCAAGCGCAGCATAACAACTGCCCGGATTTGAATTGTAGCAATCATTGATGATGCGGATACCTTTAATCTCCATTACCTGGGCGCGTTTATCGGCAGGTTCAACCATTTCCAGGCCGGCTTTGATCTGCTCCGGTGTGAGAGCATAAAAAGAACCAACTGCTGCGGCGGCCAGGGCATTGCCGACGTTATGACGACCGGGCAGTTTAAGTGTAATTTTAACACCCATTACGCTAAACAAATACCTGGCATAATCATCGCATGATTCAATATGCCCTTGAACATTGGCGTTATTTTCAACAGCATAGGAAATACTTTTTGCCGCCGGGAACTGGACGCCGTGTAAATTTTTATCATCGGCATTGTAAAAGGCCGCGCCGCCGGGCCGCATACTGGCAAAGATCTCCATTTTAGCTTTGAGCACACCTTCAACGCTGTCCAGGTGTTCCAGGTGGGCATAACCGATATTGGTCAGCAGGCAGGCGGTCGGCTCAACCAGGTAGCTGAGGCGCCGCAGTTCGCCAAAGTGATTGGTGCCCAGTTCGATCACTAAAATTTCATGTTCGGGGCGCAATTCAAATAAAGTAGCCGGAACGCCGATATGATTATTGAACGATTTCATATTCTTTAATACCCGGTACTTTTGCACCAGTACCTCTGCCACCAATTCTTTGGTGGTGGTTTTACCGGAACTGCCGGTAATGGCAAGCACGGGTATGGAAAATTTCTTACGGTAATAACGGGCAAATTCCTGGTAAGCGATCAGGGTATCCTGTACGGTAATGAATGCAGCCTGGGGAAATTGGCTTCCATGAGTATTATACCATGACGCACTGACCACACAGGCGGCGGCGCCATTGGTAACTGCCTGCATGATAAAATCATGGCCGTCAAATTTATCGCCTTTGATCGCAAAGAACAAATCACCCGGCCGGGCGCTTCGCGAATCGGTGCCGATGCCGGTAATTGCTGTTTCCGGGGGCTGCGCCTGGCTATGCCAGTCTGCATGGCAGGCGTCTAGTTGGAGTAATTCCGGAATTGTTAATAATAAATTGCTCACTGCTTTTTACCTTAATACCAATAAATCATTTAAATTAACGGCAGACTCGCATTGCAGTAAAACCTGCTCCTGTTTGCCGATTTTTTTCCCGGGCCCCGGTTGCTGCCTGGCAACTTTACCGGAGCCAATTATCACCGCCCTGAATCCTTTAACAGCCAGAATATTCATGGCATTACGAACCGGTAAACCGGTTACATTGGGGACCAGTTGTACATCATTATCATCGTTATTCGTTTCAGAATCCAAACGAATGCCCTGTGCTTCCGCCAATATTGTTCCTGCCGGGGGATTTTGCGCCATGATAAATTGGCCCTCGCCGCCGGTATGAATCGGTAAACTGGCTTTATGTTCCGCATAACTGGCCGCAGCCCGGCTGCACCCTACCAGGTTGGGCACCAGGATGGGATTATTTTCAACCGTATGGAATTCTTCCTGTCTATCGGGGGACTGGAAATAATCCAGGCCTTCAAAGGTTATGATCTGTTCGGCAATGTTTTTAAAACAGGGCGCGCCCACATCGCCGCCATAATAAAGGTTGCGGGGCTTTTCGATCATTACGTAAATGCAAATTTTTGGGTCTTCCGCCGGGAAGAATCCACAAAAATTGGATATGTAATTACCTTCCTGGTAGCCGACGTTCTTGCGATCCGTGAACGGCATCTTGGCAGTGCCGGTTTTACCACAGACGGTAACACCTTTTATTGCCGCTTTTTTACCGGTTCCCCGCTCGACCACATCGGCCAGGATACTTTTCATCGTGTCGGCGGTGGCGGTAGAAATGACCCTGCGGACCGCCCGTGGACCGTATACCTTGACGGGGATTCCATCCTTGCGGATTTCTTTAACGATCACAGGCTGCATCAAAAATCCGCCATTAGCTATGGTCGAAAACATATTGGTCATTTGTAAAGCGGTAACCGCCACTTCGTGCCCTATTGAAATAAACCCTGGCGAAACTCCGCTCCAGGCGCCGATACTGCTTAAAATACCCTTTTGTTCACCCTGCAGGCCAACGCCGGTTTCCTGACCAAAGCCGAAAGCGCGGGCATAGTCATACAACAGTTTCCGGTCAGTCTCCATGGCCAGCTTGGACATGCCGATATTTGAAGAATAAACCATTACATCGCGCATAGAGAGCCAGGCATACGGGGCTGTGTCACGAATGGGCCGGTCTTTTAACATATATTTACCATTCTCACAAAACACCTTATCGGAAGTCGTATGCAGTCCTTTTTCCAGAAGGGCGGACATGAGAATCGGTTTGAACGTGGAACCGGGTTCAAAAATATCGGTGACGGGTTTGATCCGCCAGGCTTCCTGATCCGCTTTACCGGGTTCATTGGGATTGAAATTAGGCTCGGAACATATAGCCAGAATTTCCCCAGTCTCCGGATTCATAATGATCACCGCACCGCCGGCAGCATCGGTCTGAAGTATGGTATTATGTAATTCCCGTTCGGCAATATACTGGTAACGGTAATCAATCGTTAAAACAAAATCGTTACCGTCACGGGCTTGTTCTTCCGGGTACCCGATGCGGGGAAATTTTTCATTATTGGCGGTGATCTGGTAGACGACCCGCCCCGGAGCGCCCTGCAGCAGGAAATCCTGGGTCATCTCCAGGCCGCTTATGCCTTTGCCGTCGATATCCGTAAAGCCCAGTAATTGTGAACACAGATCACTTTTAGGATATTTGCGCGTCAATACAACCTCGGAATACAAACCGGTTATGCCAAGTTTGCCAAGCTTTTCATGCACCGCCAGGGGCAGCTTCGTGGCCAGTTTAACATAATTGGTTTTTTGGCCGAGTTTTTCCCGCACCTGGGCAAAATCGAGACCAGTTAAGGATGCTACCGCCCTGGCTGCCGCATTAGCGTTTTCAATCTTTTTCGGATCGGCGAACAGAGTCACCGTCGGGATATTAAAAGCCAGGGTTTTTAAATTGCGGTCAAATATCCTGCCGCGCTCCGGCGGTAACTTGTGCTGCGCCTGAAATCTGTTTTCCGTCACCTCCAACCCTCCCACACCAATCTGTATTTGCACCATTTTAACGATCATCAGCAATAAAAACAGCAATGCGCCGACTGTGAAAATATCAAAGCGCCATGTAAAATTTTGCATATTCTTCATTGCTGTATCACCATATTCACAATACTAGTCATTAATAATATTTAGATCCAGATTCACCTTTTCTGCATATACAAAACCCAGTTTCTCATGGGCCAGCCGTTCAATTCTTTCCACATTGGCAACGTTTTCCAATTGCAAGGTCAATAAATACGATTCATATTGCATTTGCGTGAGTTCGGCTTTTAAACGTTGATTATGCCGGATCATTTGATCGGCGCTGACATTCTGCCATACTTTAACGATGCAGAACAATGCAAACAGGAAAAGGCCATACCAAAAGTACTTTTTTATGCGCTTTTGTTTGCTATGGCCGTAAAAAGAATTTATGTGACCGGAATTGCTCATACCGCACCACCCTTGCCGATGACCTGGGCTACTCTTAGCTTTGCCGACCTGGCGCTTGGGTTATTACGGATTTCCTCATCACCGGGAGTGATCATTTTGCCTTTTAATTGCAACACCGGTTTTTTGCCGCATACACACCAGGGCAGTTCTTTGGGGCAGGTGCAGGGGTTCGCCTGTTCACGCATGAATTCCTTGACGATTCGATCTTCACCGCTGTGATAGGCAACTATGGCCAATACACCGCCGGTCTTTAAAATTCGTAAAGATGCAGGTAAAAATTGTTTCAGGTTCTCAATTTCCATATTCACATGCATCCTGATAGCTTGAAATATTCTGGCGAAGGATTTGATTTCGAATCTGGAGCCGACTACACCACGAATAATATCGACAAGCTGCCGGGTGGTAGTAATTCTTGTCGTTTGGCGAAATCTTGTTATGGCATTTGCTATTTTCCACGAAGCCCTCTCCTCACCATATTCCCAAAAAATGCGTGCCAACTCTTCCCCCGAATACTCGTTTACAACTGTTTCCGCATTTACCCGGCAATCATCACCCATATTCATCAACAACGGGCCGGGCTTCATAAACATGAAACCCCGCTCCGGGTCACTGATCTGCAAGTACGAAACACCCAGGTCAGCTACAACGCCATCAACCTGCGTTATGCCGAGACCGGTTACCAGGGTATCGATATTACAAAAATTACCTTTAACAGCCACAAACCGATCCTGGTATGACGACAACCTGTCTTTAGCCCGCGCAATTGCCTGGGGATCGCGATCAATCGCTATCACCATCCCGTCTGGCGGCATCACACGCAACAGTTCACTAGAGTATCCGCCGTCGCCACAAGTCGCGTCAACTATTATTCGCGCCGTGACGGCTTCCAGGCCGTCAAGCGCTTCTTGTACAAGAACAGATTTGTGATATTCATGGTTCACATTATATACAATTATATAGTCGGACGCCGGTTTAACGCTTCAAGAGCCATAGGCTCGTTGGTTTCATCATTAATTCTGAACACTTCCGGATTCCAGATTTCTATCACATGCTCAATACCAATCACTACAACTTCATTGCAGCCTTCCAGTTGACCAAATTCTATCAAATTGGCCGGTAGTGTGATGCGGCCTTGCTTGTCCATCGTCAGCTCTGTGGAGATGCCGATGATCTTGCGCTGTAAATTCAACTTTTCGACAACACTTAAACCTTGAATCATATTAATTGATTGCTTATATTTGTCCCAATCAGGCAATGTATAAAGTGATATGCAATGCTCAATGCCGCGAGTTGCAACCAGCTTGTCGCTACACTGTTCTGGCATGGCTTCGATCAGCTTGTTCGGCAATTTTAACCGACCATTAGCGTCGAACGATACTCTTGTTTTACCTGTTAGTTCCGGCATACACTTTTAAACAACCAATTATTGCCAATTATTTCCATTTAATGCCTAAAGATACCAATTCGCATAAAGATATTGACCTTTTATTACAAAGTCAAGATAAATTTTTATTTATTAAAGAATAATCAATAAAAAAGCATTATTGGCATACAACAATCAATTAATTGATTATATTGAATTTAAATCATATCCCGCCTTTTTTACTTAAAAAAAAGTTAGTGTCTTTAACAATTTTTTTTTATATTGCAAAAAACCCGGTCTCTTTAATAACTTTTAACCAACGGTGCGGTTGTTAAAATTGATTCAACGAAAGACCGGTAAGGCATGGGTTCTATGACATGCCAGGTTCTACAAAACAAGCGCTTAATTGTTGATTTAATAAAAAATGGACAAGCGATGAAGAATAATCAAAATTATCAATATGTCGTCGGTGTAGATTTGGGAGCGACCAAGATTTACGCGGCAGTAATCGATAAAAAAGGTAAAATACTTGGTTCAACCCGTGCAAAAACCAACGCTGAAGAGGGCTTTAACCAGGTCATTGACCGGATGTTTGATTGTATAATGAAAGCGATCGAGTCCTGCGGCTTGACGCTGGCGGAGATCGGCGCGATTGGCGTCGGCTCGCCGGGGCCGCTCAACCTGGTGGAGGGCACGATCATAGAAACCCCCAACCTCGGTTGGAAGGACGCGCCGTTAAAATCCCGGCTGGAAAAAACCCTGAAAAAACCGGTCAAGGTAGATAACGACGGTAATGTGGGTATTTTGGGTGAATATGCTTACGGCGCCGGTCATGGCGCCCAGCACATGGTGGGATTGTTTGTCGGCACCGGCATTGGCGGCGGGGTAATAATCGACGGCAAGCTGCTGCATGGTTTTAATGAAAACGCCGGCGAACTGGGGCACATGATCCTTGATCCCAACGGCCCTCTCTGCGGCTGCGGCAGAAAGGGCTGCCTGGAAGCCTTTTCCAGCCGGCTTGCCATCGAAAAACAAATCCGCATAGCGGCGATCAATGATCTTTCATCGACGACAATATTTAAAAAGACCAAAAGCAAATACGACCGGATCAGCAGCAGTATATTGGCAAAAAGTTATGCGGATAACGACCCGGCAGTGGTAGAGGCTATCGACCGCTCGGCAACCTACCTGGGTTACGCTGCCGCTTCCCTGCTGAATATTTTTAACCCTGAAGTGGTGGTGATCGGCGGCGGCGTGGTGGAAGCTTTGGGCAATGCGTATGTGAAAACTGTCGGCAAGGTGGCGGTTGAAAATGCCTTTGCAATCGCTTCGCGCAATGTGCGGATCGTTCCCGCCGAATTAAAAGACGATTCCGCAGTGCTCGGCGCTTCGTTCCTGGCATGGCAGGCGATTGGGTAAGTTAATAGCTGTCAGTTTTCAGTTGTCAGTTTTCAGCTCGTTAGGTGGATATTGACCCACCATTAAGATAGCTTATTGAATAATAGAATATAATCCATGAATAAAAAAAGCCGGTTGCTAAACCGGCTTTTTCAGTAATAATAACTTATTTAACTTTGCGCCAATGTCCTTCGATCCATTCCCAGCCGTGCCGGGTGTTCTTCCAATGGCCATCCACCCAAACACAACCCGGTTTCGGGTCAATCCACTTGCCATCATTCCACAGATAAGCATTATTCTTCCAGCACCAGTGTCCTTTGACCCACACAGCATTGGCATGCGGTCTCGGCGTAGTAACAACCACTACCTTATTGGCCGGCGGCGCATTGTGTACATGCACCGGCCGCGCATAAACCGAACTGCCCAGAACCAGCAAAAACAACACCCCGATAAACAATGTAAAGGTATTCGCTTTCATGACCATATCTCCTTTAGTAAATTACTGTTTGTTTTTCTGGATACAGGTATCGCAAGGCTGGTGCCAAAAGCTTATCCTTATAATATATTGCTTTTAAAATATTGATTTTTAATTAATTACTAGAAATCCTGTTATGCCAGATCGACTTCAAGGTGTACCGGCAGGTACATCTATTGCGCGCAAGAGTACGTAACCTAAAATTCATTAAAAATTTATTGTAAAACCGGGATTATCCTGCTTTCCCGGCATGTTATGGCAACAATCAAACAGAACAAAGTATAATATTATAAACCGGCCAGGCAGTATGGCATTTGAAATATGAAAAAAAAATAGTAATTTATTATAATCAATTTTGATCGAATAATATTGAGCAATTACTGAATCGGGTATTCACAATAATATGAAGCAAAAAGAAAAAGTTCAAAAATATGAAAAAAAGATCAAGGAAATTTCCAAAACCCTTGAAGAACTGGTGTGGGAAATGATCCGCGATCTGCGGGAATCGGAACAGCAGTACCGCTCCATCGTCGAATTTGCCGCCGATGCGATTGTCTCCATCAATGTCGATAAAAAGGTCACATCCTGGAACAAGGGCGCGGTGAATGTGTTCGGCTATAGCGAAGCCGAGGTAATGGGCCAGGACATCGATAAACTGATCGCCCATGAAAATGTTTTTCACGAAGCTGTGGAATTATCACAAAAATTGTTAAATGGTGAATCTATACGCAGTTTTGAGGCGATCCGCTATGGCAAAGACGGCACGCCCAAAAACGTGCTCATTTCCGCCGCGCCAATCTTTTCGCACGACAATCTAGTCGAAGCGGTGTCTATCATGTATAAAGATATCTCCGATTTAAAACAGACCCACAACCAGTTGGTGCAGACCGAAAAACAGGCCACGCTGGGCATCATCGCCGGCAGCATCGGCCACGAGTTGAACAACCTGGTGGGCGGCATGCTCATTCACGCCCGCCTGATCAAGGAAAACTATGGCAAGCCGGATAGAATTAAAGAATATAACGAATATATACTTGCCAACCTGGAAAAAGTCGCCGTGCACGGCAAGAATCTGTTATCCCTGAGCAGGCCTACCAAACCACAGTTGGAACCGCTAGACCTGAATGTTCTATTACAGCAGACTACGGAAACGCTGATCCTGAGCGGCGTGCTGAAATATGTTACCATCAAAACCAACCTGCACAAACCGGCGCAGCCTGTGTATGGCGACCGCAATCTTTTGGAACAGGTTATCCGCAACCTGGAAATCAATGCCGCCCACGCCATGCCCACCGGCGGGGTGCTGGAACTGGCCACGGCCCTGAGCAAGGATAAAAATAATTTTGAAATAGAATTCAGGGATAATGGCAGCGGTATTCCCAAAGAGTTACAGACTAAAATTTTCGAGCCGTTTTTCACCACCAAATCCGCCGGTAAAGGCACAGGATTGGGACTGCCGATCGTCAAGAACATCCTGGAGCAGCATAAAGGCTATATCACCCTGGAAAGCCAGGTCGGGACAGGCACGACTTTTACCATCGGCCTGCCCATTGCCAAAACCGCTTAAATTTCAATAGAAAATTCGCAGTGATCAGCGCCGCGCACAATTGAACTCACCAGTTCAACCTTAACCGGTTTTTGCGCGGCAGTTTCAAACATTTCCAGCACCCAGCCCCGGGAACAATTGCAATACATACCCGGCATGGTTCCGGTAAAATTGGCCAGGTTGGGACAATAGCATTTACTGTATTTGATCGTTGCCTTGTTGCCGGCCAGAACGGCATTTTCCTTGCCCAAAAATTCCGCCAGTTTGTCGATCAAACCCTGCACATTCCCCTTGTTGGCCTGCGCCATTTGCACAGCGCCGTTACGCGCGCAATCGCGCCCGCAGGCTTCCAGTAATTTCACTTTATCCTGTTCCTGCAATTTGTTGTTCATGTTATTCAGCAACGAAACCAGCCACTGTCCGGTAAATTTCTGCTGAGTGGCGCTGCTTTCAGCAGTTTCTTCATTTTGCGCCGCGCCGGTCTTGATCCGGGTCAGCAAAAATGCGGGAATGACGCCCAGTTTTATGATCCGGCTGATAAAATCCTTTCTGTTCATCGCAGTTACCCTTTTTATTGTTGGCAAAATGTTTTATATTAATCACGTGGTTTGCGTTTAGCTTTCCGGGGCTTTTTAACTGATCAAAAGGCGTTCCCTGCATCCCGGATGTGGTAATATAAGATAATATTTTAAAAAAGCAAAGGATGATAAAAAAATGTCCAAAAAAAGAATACTGGACCGGCAGGAAATAGAACAAGTGATGAACAGCGCGCCGACCTGTTTTTTGGCTATCAATACGGAAAAAGCGCCGTATATTATCCCCATGAACTTTGGCTATACCGATAATGCGCTGTACCTGCATACCGGTTTGCATGGCAAAAAGCTGGAACTGTTACGCAAGGATAACCGGGTGGGATTTTGTATCACCGGGGACTGTCAACTGGTGAGCGGGGAAAAAGCCTGCAACTGGACTGTCAGGGGGCAAAGCGTTACCGGGCATGGCCGGGCAACATTCATTAGCGACGATGATGAAAAGCAGCAGGTGTTTGATATACTGATGAGCCATTATATAGCGGGGCCGTATGAATACAATCCCCAATCCGTTGCCGCGGCTCTGCTCATTCGCATCGATATTGATGAGATCAGCGGCAAGAGCATTGAATAATGGCAATCGCAAGCGCCGGCAGCAGGTTGTTATCGGAACAATTATCCGTTCAAAGCGTTATCACCAGGTTGAGAAATCGGCGCGGCCGGTCATCAATAAAATCCGCGCCTGTCTGCTTATCAGTACGTTGCAAATGATCGGGGCGGTGAAAGAATGAGCTATTGTCGTTCCAAGGTGTTAAAGACCGCCTGAAGGCGGTACTACGAGCCAATAGCACGTTTGTAGTCCCGGCTTTAGCCGGTTCTTGAAAGCCAGCCTGAAGGCGGGACTAGAAACATCGACAATTCTCCGCCGGCTCAGGACGGCAAGGATACCCGGCTGGAAATCTGGAAGCGGGTTAAATTGCAAAACATAATCTTGACTTTTGTTCCATTATTAGTTAACTTTTATTATGAATAAAAAACGACAAATAATATTCTTTAAAAAATATTTTACAGAATTTTATGATACTCTGTCGGAAAGAACAAAAGAGAAAATTGATTATGTTTTGTATCTCGTTTCTGTTGCTGAAAGTATTCCAAAAAAATTCCTACAACCGGTAACAGGAAGAAAAGGATTGTATGAAATACGAGTCGAGTATGAAAGTAATATTTACAGAATATTTTGTTGTTTTGATGAAGGAAACATTATAGTCTTGTTTAACGGCTTGCAAAAAAAGACGCAAAAAACGCCTGCAAAAGAGCTTGAGAAAGCAATGCATATCAGGAAAGAATATTTTGAACATAAAAAGAAAGATTGATACACATGGAAGATAATACCACATTTGAAGAACACTTGGACAAAAGATACGGTAAAATTGGTACACCAAAGCGAACAGATTTTGAGATTAAAGCCAAAGCTTTTGCGATTGGAGAGATTTTAAGGAATGCCCGAAAAGAAGCCAATATGACCCAGGAAGACCTCGCTAAAAAAACAGGGACAAGAAAAAGTTTTATTTCCCGGATAGAAAATGGACACAGCGATATACAATTATCGACATTATATCGTATTGTGGAGCTTGGTTTTGGAAAACGCGTAAACTTGACGATTGGCTAGAATATATACCCACCAGTATCCTGCCGGAATTCGCTGAAAGAACAATACTATAAACACCGATATTTTCGTCAATACCGGACTGCTTTTATGAACATCGCCGCTTCCCTCCCCCTTAAAATTGTGCATTGTTGCAAAACCCTGTGCAGCGCCTCTCCGGACTTGCCGGCTGGCTGTGAACTTGCCTGTTTCTCTCCCACTTTGGCCCGAAGGAACTAAACTGCTGTAATAACTGCGCCGTGGGGTGGGCGGTGTGTTGGGCGCGTCTCTACTGCCGGGCGGCAAGGCGCTGGGCTGGTTTAGGGATAGTTTTTACGGGAAAATGAAAATTTTGCTTGCATGTTTCCGTAAAATTTGATTATTTTTACAATATACGATATGGTTTATTATGCTTGGGTAGATGTGGGATTTTTCTTGTATACTATATGATGTAGAGTGAGGATAAAAAAGTTTACTGTTTTATAGGAGAGACCGATTATACCATCAAAACTAATATTATTGGAACGGATTATTACCGAGATAAAATATTAAAGTTAAGTTTTTTTATGAGGAAAATTTTAAATAATATTTATTAATAAAAAAACTAACTATATTATTCAAAATATTGGCCTCTTTCTATATATAGATATTAGATTTATATAATATCGTGAAAATTAATAATTTGTTAGATAAAAAATAAGATTAAATGAAGATAACAAGAATAATAATTGAAAATTTTAAAAGCATATCGCATATTGATATTAAAGTATCCGATAAAATAAATGTGTTCATTGGTGGCAATAGTGTTGGAAAAAGTAATATATTTGATGCTATCAATTGGCCATTAGGCCCAATTTATCCCTCTTTTAACTCAACAATTGAACAGGATCACTATTTAGGGGAATTGGATAATAAAATAAAAATAAGACTATACTTTGATAATGATAAATATCTTGAGCTAGCTGAGGAATGGGTTGACAATAGAGGAAGTGTAAAAAGCGGCTTAAATTTAAGTAATAACTATATCACAAATGAAAATAGACAGGCATATTCATCAGCATATCTTGGTATAGATAGGCAAATTTTAGATTATCTCCCATCTAATCGTTGGTCACTAATTGGCCGAATTCTCCTTGAAATAAATAAACTGTTTCAAAAAGAAGAGATTATTAATGAAGAGACTGGAGAAAGTTTTTTTAAATCTGATATATTTAAAAATAAAATACATAAGATACGAGATGATCTGCTTTTTTCTGTCAAGGATGAAGATGGACGAGAGATTATGAAGGAATTTATAAGTATTCTTCAAAAAGAAAGTGCAAAACAATTAAATAGAACAGAAGAGGAATTCTCGGTTGATCTAAACTTATATGATCCATGGAATTTCTATAGAACTTTACAACTAATTGTAAAAGAACCAGAAACTGACATGCAATTTCAAGCATCAAATTTAGGAATGGCTAATTGTTTCAGACAAAAAGTTTTCATTTGAAAAAATTATAGTTTAGGGTTTCATGCTGCGTTTGATTTTTGATGTTGGTTTGTGTTCTTAAAGCGTTCAATATTAATTTTTATCCTTTGTTCTTTTGCATTTTGCAGT
>JAKQIY010000046.1 GCA_029561455.1 bacterium | reverse complement strand
CGGGACGTATCGAGATGAGCGATGATTGTGCTGCCAGGTTCCACCCCTAACGGGGTTGCGAGTTTTTTATTTGTTTGCTATAAACATTCCACCCCTGACGGGGTTTAGCCTGTAGGTTGTGCCTGTGGCCCGGTAGAATATCAGTGTGGTCCACCTGGGGTATGGGTCTGCTTTAAAGAAAATCCTGTAACTTTTAACCTGACCGGGTATGTGCCGGATTTGCGGCGAGGTGGACTATACTTTGTTACGTATTGATCAGAAAATGTCGTCTCGACACGTCCGTCCCGCTTGGCGGGACAGATTACCCGACGACCGGTTATTCCGTCAAACCCTATCATTGCCACGACCTTCTGGTCGTGGGACAAATAAAGCAAAAACATGGCTTTAGCCTAAAGAAGTATTTGACTAAAGTCAATTAGGTCTATTTTTAGTAATCCACGTCATAAATGACGTGGCAATAAACAAATAGATTCATCCTCGCTCGTTCAAGACAAGGGGCAACAGCCCCTTGTTCCAGGGTTTTCGATGGCGCCACAGTTTTTTATCCAAACCGGGATATGAATCGAGCCCATGAAATGGATGGGTACAGCCCTTTATTATTATGCGGCCCGCAGCTGAGCCCCAGGGCGACAGGGCGATCATGCTTAAACCCCGTCAGGGGTGAAATGTTTCTAGCCAATCCGAAAGCTAATACAAGCCACGTTAGTGGCGGAACAGTGTGCAGAACAGACCTGCGGCCCGGTAGAATATCAGTGTGGTCCACCTGCGGTATGAGTCTGCTGCAAAGAAAATCCTATAACATCGAACCTGACCGGACATGTGCATTATTTGCGGCGAGGTGGGTTACACTTTTTTGTGCACTGGCCAGGAAATGTCGTCCCGATACGTCCGTCCCGCCAGGCGGGTCGGACTATTCAACAACCTATTTTCCCGTTAAACCCTATCATTGCCACAACCTTCAGGTCGTGGAATAAATAAAGTAACAATATGGCTTTAGCCTAAATCAGTATTTGACTAAAGAGTAAATTCCAGTTCCCGGCGGGTTAATATATATTGCAACCATAACTGAAAGAGTCCCTGCTTTCCGGATGAAAATTTGATAAAAACCGGATTATTCACTTTGAAAAAACCGGAAAAATTATAATATTATATGTTAATGTATTTTGGTCGTAAAAATTGTATCGACCGGTTTATAAAGTTTATTAATAAAACAACAGGTGTATGGCGTAATATCCATACACGGGTATGACCTGTATTGCTTTTATTTGTCATTGTTGAACGCCATACCTGGAATATGTGAGATTTTGCCAGGTATTTTTAACAGGGCCTGATTTAGTAAATCATAAAGAATGAACAGGTGATAAAATGAGCAGATTTTCACCAGCAGTATCCTGGAAAGTGATTTTCAAGACAATTTTTTCCCTGGTTTTTTTTGCAGGTTATTATTTTTATTTTAAAACCGGCGTCAATATGGTTTTGAGTTATCAGTGGCAGGAGCCCACCTTTTTTTGCACCGGCCAGTTCTTACGGGAATTTCTTGCTTTCCCCGGCGGTCTCACGCAGTATGTCGCCAATTTCATTGCCCAGTTCTATTACATTCCCTGGGCCGGCGCGGCAATCATAACGCTCTCCGCCTGGCTGCTGTGCAGAATTACCGTCATGATCGTAGCCAGGATTTTTCCAGATATGCGTTTATTTTTTTTATATTATCTTCCGGCCATTTTGCTCATTCCTGTTCACAGCCTGTATAAACATCCTTACGAGTTCACCCTGGCGCTGTTACTCAGCTTGACGGCCTTTTTACTTTACATCCGGTTCAGTCCGCGCAACCCCCTGTTAAAAAGCATTATAGCTGCGCCGGTTCTGGCGATTTTATATTATGTGGTGGGCGGGGCGTTTTACCTGTATGTGGTTTTATGTGTATTATACGATTTATTCATCAGCCGCACTCTGACAGCGCCGGTGTTGTCGGCGATTGTCGCGGCAGCGCTGCCCTTTATAGCAACCCAGGTATTTATCATCACCGCCAGCGATGCCTTTTTATCTTTATTACCGTTCAGCCTGGCCTACAAACCAATATTTGCCGCATGGCTGTTATATGGCTATTATATCTTGCTGATACCCGGTCTGGTTTTTGCCAGGTCGAAAACAAAGGCAGGAACCGGGCTGTGGAACCGGCTGGCCGGATTTGGAGCAAAATTACAAAACCAGCGCGGCTGGCTGGTCAAAGGCGCGGCGCTGATCCTTCTTGCCGTGCTGTACGCATTGATCTCTTTTAACCGGCAAACCAAAGTATTACTTTTGGCCGATAATTACGCGCAAAACAAAGAGTGGGTACAAGTACTTGATATTGCCCGTGAACGGGTTACCAATCACCGGCTGGTTGCCTTTCACAGTAACCGGGCGTTGTACTTTACCGGGCACCTGGCAAATAACATGTTTTCCCTGTCACAGGAACGCAGTTCTGAAAGCCTGGTCATGTCGCGTGAATTTGCCAGCACCGCCCCGCTGCAATGCAGCCAGTTTTACCTGGAACTGGGAATGGTGAACGAAGCCCAGCACTGGGCGCACGAGGCCCTGGCTCTGAAAAAAGAATCCCCCTGGATCTTGCAGCAATTGGTCATCATCTCCCTGCTCAAAGAGGACTATGCCTTTGCCCAGGTTTGTCTGAATAAAATTAAAACCACAATCTTGTTCAAAGACTGGGCGCAAAACTGGCAGCATTATGTGGATAATCCGCAGAGTATCAATACAAACGTGATGCTGAAAAATATCCGCGCCATTCAGGTGAACTGCGATTATTTCATTCGCACCAATGAAATTCGCGATATTTTGGAATTTGTATCCACGTGCAGTAAAAATAACCGCATGGCGTTCGAATACCTGATGGCCTGTTATTTGATTACCGGAAGGCTGGATGAAGTTATAGCCAACATCCCCCGCCTGAAAGAGTTTAATTATCAATATATCCCCCGGCATTATGAGGAAGCGATCTTGTTATCCGCCATGCGCAAGGGCGGGGAAATAAACCTGGGAGAGTATAAAATCAATTCCTCAACCCGGGCGCGGTTCAAAGATTATAACAATATTCTTATAAAATACCCCTCCGGCAAAGTGGCCGCGCGCAAGGAACTGGCGCAAAAACACGGCAACACCTATTGGTATTATGTAATGTACAATTAAGCAAAAGCTGATTTGTGGAGCATGATATGATCCGGACAAAAAAATATATATTATTAATTGCTTTAATCGTTTTAACCGTCGTGTGTGGATGTTTGTTGCGGAGCGGTGAACCGGAAATTGAAAATGTTGCGGATGTTGATCGTTTGCCGGTTCTGGAACCGGATATTACGGATATTGTTATTCCACCCAATATTGCCCCGCTAAATTTCAAAATTATGGATAAAGCCGGGCAATATTATGTTAAACTCCATGCCGAAGACGGCGCGCCGATAACCTGGCACAGCCGCAACAACAAGGTAATATTCCCCATACAAAAATGGGCAGAGTTGCTGACCGAAAACCGGGGCCGTGAAATAACCATCGATGTGTACTGTAAGGATGAAAACGACCTCTGGTCCCGCTACAAACCGGTTACACTGCAGGTGGCGCAGGAAAATATCGATGACTACCTGGTATACCGCATTATTCACCCGGCGTATCGTGTATGGTCCAACATTGGCATTTATCAGCGGAACCTGGGCACTTTTGAAGAAAAAGTGATTTTACACAATAAAACACTGGATAATGCCTGTCTCAATTGTCACTCTTTTCATCAAAACAATCCTCAGGAGATGATGCTGCACCTGCGCGGCGGCCCGGGCACCGCCTTGTTACTGGCGCAGAACGGCGTTTTAAAAAACATCAACACCCGCACCACTTTCAACGCCTCGCCGGCCGCTTACCGGGACTGGCATCCGAACGGCAAGATCATTGCTTTTTCAGTAAACAAAGTTGCCCAGTTTTTTCACACCGTTGGGGAGACCCGCGATGTGTATGATACCGCTTCGGATATTGTATTGTATCAGATAGAATCGAACACTATTACCAGCGCTCCGCAGGTTTCATTGCCCAACCAGATGGAAACTTATCCCGCCTGGTCGCCGGACGGTCGTTATTTATATTTTTGCCGGGCGCCGCAGCCGGTGGTGCCGGAAGGTCAAAATTTCCCCTATAATTCTGTTTTTTACGAGTTGATGCGTATCAGTTATAATGCGGATACAAATGAATGGGGAGAACCGGAAATGCTGCTGCCCCATGCCGTCACCGGCGGCAGTATTACCCATCCCAAAATATCTCCCGATGGCCGTTATGTATTATATTGTCTGTGCCGGTATGGCAATTTTTCCATATACCGGCCGGAGAGCGATTTGTACCTGTTGGATCTGGAAAGCGGTGAAAATCGCCGGCTTTCAGTCAACAGCGAGCGCACGGAAAGCTATCATAGCTGGTCCGGCAACGGCCGGTGGATCGTTTTCAGCAGTAAACGGCAGGACGGAATAATGGCGCGGCCTTTTTTCAGTTATTTCGATAGCGACGGCGAAGCGCACAAACCGTTCATGCTGCCGCAAGAGGATCCCGGCTTTTACGATACCTTTTTAAAAACGTATAATTTGCCCGAATTTGTCGCCGGACCGATAACAGCAACGCCGCAGCAGTTAACCCGCCTGGCTTTTGCTGTTGATAAAGTAAAAAACGCTGCGCTCGACCCCCGGCTATCTCAACACATCGATACGCCGGATGCTTCTTCACCCTGGCAATCGGCGCCGCGGGCAAAATAACAACAAACCTGTTGCAGATTGAGAAAAAATTTTGTTAATTAAATGTTTAATCTTTTTTAGAGTTAATGCCGGAGAGAAAAATGAAAACTGCCAGGAGTATGAAAGATAATGGGTTGTCCCTGTTGACGATCGGTAAATCGTTTATACTGCTTTCAGGTTGTTTTTTATATTTTTGGTTGTGGGTTAATCCGACCCTGATCTTTCAAACCCAGGAGCCGGTGTTTTTCTCCAGTAACAGATTTCTGCTGGAGCATTTAACCTGGCCAGGCGGCGTGGTAGAGTATTTATCCGCCCTGTTGGGGCAGTTTTACTATTACCCGGCAGCCGGGGCGCTGGTGTTGACAATGATCTGCTGGAAAGCAAGCATTGCCATGGGGTGGCTTTATTCTTTTTTCAAACCTGTAAAAGCGAATTATATATTTCTGGTTATTCCATCAATTCTTTTGCTAGGTTTATCTAGCCTTTATACCTATAACCTATCCTTCAGCATTGGCTTGTTGATAACGCTGTTCATGTTCAACCTCTTGTTAAAAGGCGCGGCGGGTATACCGGCCATTCGTCCATTACTATTCTGGATTTTGGCAATTGTTAATTACTATCTGGCCGGTGGTTTTGTGATTTTGTTTATACTGCTGTATATTATTTACCTGCTTTTTCACTATAAAAAACTGTTTGATATTCTGGCCGTTCTGCTGGTTATCCCGGCGCCCTGGATCACGGCACAATACCTGGCGTATATCAGTTTACATGATGCCTGTTTCACTCATTTACCTGTAAAGGGGTTTACCGTTATTTCTGTGCTTGCCTGGTCGTTATGGATTTATATACTGGCGATCATGTTTATTGGCTGGCTCATGCAGCGCCGCTCCGCTGCGGCTGCCGGGAAAGAGCCGGCCAGATATTTGCTGGCTTTAAAAAACAAAACCCTCGCCGGAATAGTGCAAATTAGTATTCTGCTGCTGTTAATTGCCGGCGTCATTCTTTCAACAGGCGATTCTCTTGTTAAATCGTTACTTACCACCGATTATCTGGCGCGCCATCATCAATGGCAACAATTACTTGATTATCAAACCGGTAAAAGCAAAAGCAGCTTGTATGAAGTTTTTGAAACCAATCGCGCCCTGTATCACAGCGGCAAGCTGCTCGATGAAATGTTTGCATTTCCGCAAAACTGGGGTACTAACAGCCTGTTTTTAACCACGCAATTTTCAGAACTGTCGTTGCTGCATAATAGCGATCTTGATTATGATCTGGGTTATTATAATGGGTCGCTGCACTGGGTATACGAAGCCGTTTCGATGAGGGGTGAAACCGGTTTTAACCTGCAACGCCTGGCTTTATTACATCTGTTAAAAGGGGAAAAGAATTCAGCGCGCCGCTACTTGTCCAGCCTGCATAACACCATTCCATTCAAAAAGTGGGCGATGCATTACCTGGCTATAATGAATAACGATTCCCTGTTGCAAATTGACCCTGAGTTGCAGGATAAATTCACGCGGTCGATTAGCCAGGATTTTATGAACTACCAGTCAAATCCAGAAGCTAATTTAATCAACATACTCCAGGCCGATCCAGGCAATAAAATGGCGTTTGAGTATTACATGGCGGCTTGTTTGCTAAACCGGCAGTGGGGTACAATTGTTAAAAACATACCGGTTTTCCGGCAAATGGGCTATACAAATTTACCCTTTCATATTCAGGAAGCGCTGTTAATTTATATGGCGCAAAACCGTATTAATACCCTGGATGTCAGCGATTATTCGATGAATATCAAGATTAAAACGCAATTCAGCGCTTTTCAACAACTCATGTCACGGTTCAGAAACAAAACTGAAGCCCAGACGAGTATGTATGAATCGTTCCGACACACGTACTGGTATTATGCGCTCTATCCTCCTGTGCAGCCGAACAGCGCTGCCGGGACGCGCTAGGCACGTAACGGCTGGTTATTAATGGAGTGATATTATGAAAAATTTTATTATATATATGGTATTCGCGCTTGTTGTGAGCCTGGCAGCGCTGTTCGGCTGCGGCGGGAAAAATATAAATATACATCATGCCGCTATTATCGACAATTTACCGGCGATTGATCCTGATTATACGGATATTATTATTCCTCCCAACATTGCACCGCTGAATTTTCGCATTCAACAAGCGGGCGCGGGTTATTATGCCAAAATTTATTCCACGGCCGGCGACACGATCAAAGTAGCGGGTAAAGGCAATAAAATACTGATCCCGGAAAAAGCCTGGAAAACATTGTTGACGGCTAATGCCGGCAACGAGCTATTGATCGATATTTACATTCAGGGAAAAGACGGCGCCTGGTCGCGTTACAAAACTATAACCAACCGGATTGCAACACAAAAGATCGACAGCCACCTTGCTTACCGGCTCATCAACCCGGCCTTTAATTACTGGAGTAAAATGGGGCTTTACCAGCGCGACCTGGAAAGTTTCAAGCAAACCCCGATCCTGGTCAACAGGATGACTGAACACAATTGTATGAATTGTCATAATTTCGGCGGTAATTCGGCAGACCGAATGCTGTTCCACATGCGCGCCGGCAAGGGTTCGGGAATGATGCTGTATCGCGACGGCAAGCTGGTCAAGGTGAATACCGCAACCGATTTTAATGCCGCCGGGGCATATCCATCATGGCACCCCAACGGCAACCTCATTGCTATGTCGGTCAACAAGTTACAAATGTTCTACCATTCTGTGGCCGAGCCGCGCGATGTGATTGATTTTAAATCCGATTTGATTATTTATGATATCAATGCCAACATGGTAACCTCCAATCCCAAATTGGCGGATCCGGATTATATGGAAACATTTCCCAACTGGAGCGGCGACGGCAGGTATTTGTACTTTTGCCGCGCTCCCAAACTGGAAAATTACATCCTGCCGGAAAACGGCGGCGAAGACCTGGCCTATGACCGGATTTTATATGACCTGGCGCGGGTGAGCTACGATCCCGCAACCGGCAAGTGGGGCGAACTTGAAGTTGTTGTTAACGCCCAGGAAATCAATATGAGTGTTATCATTCCCAAAACATCGCCGGATAACAGGTTTTTAATGTTTACATTATCCCGTTACGGCAGTTTTCCAATTTATCATTCATTCAGCGATCTGTATCTGCTGAACCTGGAAAGCCTGGAATGTCATAAACTGGAATGCAACAGCGCCAGCACGGATAGTTACCACTCGTGGTCCAGCGACAGCCGCTGGTTTGTATTCAGCAGTAAACGGCGGGACGAGGTTTGTTCACGGCCTTTTTTCAGCTACCTGGATGAGAACGGCCATGCCTCCAAACCGTTCTTGCTGCCGCAAAAAGACCCCGATTTTTATGATACCTTTAATAAAACTTACAATGTTCCCGAATTATTTAACGGTCCGGTACAGGTGAGCCCACAGGAACTGGTTCGGGTTGCTCACAATCAGAAAAAAATGTTAAAAGCAGAACTGGACCCGGCTTTAAAAGGTAATAAACAGGATAATACAGAATCCACTTTATATCAACAGGCAAAGCGGTGATGACCGGACGCCGGTATACTGGAGACAGCATAGAAACGATATGAGAAAGGAAGTTTAATGGTTAAGCGGAGTATCAGAAAAAATAAAAACAGTACGTTATATTTAACATATCTTACGGAGGATCAGTTACAGTTAACGGCTGCGGTCACCAATCCGCAGTCCCACCCGGTTGAATCCTGCCGGGAAATTTATGAGGATATAGCCCGGCTTGTTAATGACTTGAATATGACTATTGTGCATGACCGGTTGTTTGGAAATATTATATTTTATAATGACTTGCTCAATGCGCGCACGGCAGGTTTGCGCCAGGCCGCCCGTGATGCGGAATTACCCCATACCTTTATTGAAGGGGAGCCTTTTAATGGTAAAGGTTTTGCCGGCGTGCAAATCCGCGCTTTTCGTCCGCAGAACGAGGATAAAGATGTGTGGACGATCAATGATAACAGCGGTCCGCGCGGCCGCGCCTGGAAAAGAAACGGCGCTACGTTTATTATGCTGCAGAATGTCAATGCCAGCGTCGCGGGATTCTCGCTGAATGGCCGCATGACGCAAACGGCGAATATGTTTGAACATGCCAACTCGTTACTGCAAAAAGAAGGCGCGCATTTTAAAAATGTGGTGCGCACCTGGATATACCTTTCCGATATTCTGGACTGGTACGGTGACTTTAACAAAGCCCGTAATACCAAGTTTAACGAGTTCAATTTATTGCAAAATGAAGAAAGTGAACCGGCGGAAAGGATCTATTTACCGGCCAGCACCGGCATTCGCGGCAACAATCCGTTTGGCGCCTGCGGCACAATGGATGTGTTGGCGGTGCTGCCGAATGAAAATGTGATCATCGAGCAGACCACCGGCGTACAGCAAAAGTCTCCCTATCGCTATGGGTCGGCGTTCTCGCGCGGCATGAATATCCGCGAAAAAGATGTCACCCATATTTTCCTGTCCGGCACGGCGGCGATTGATGAAAAGGGCCAGAGCCTGTACCTGGGCGACACCCGCGCGCAAATTCGTAAAACCATGGATGTAGCCGCGGCTTTGGTGGAACAGGAAGGCGCAACCCTGCAAGATATTTGCGACGCCACGGTGTTTTTGAAAAACGCGGCTGATCAGGAGATCTTTTACGAGGTGATGCGCGAATACGGCCTTGAAGAGATGCCGGCAATCTGCGTGGTGGCGGATGTGTGCCGCGCCGAGTTGTTGTTCGAACTCGACGCCGAGTTTGCCATTGCGAAATAGCACAAAATAGTATATCTATATTAAATTCAAGCCCCGGGTTATCATAATTCGGGGCTTTTTTGTTAACCCGGATACAGATCGCACCGGGTTTCATAACCCGGTGTGAAGAACGGGCCAGGGTATCTTACCCTGGAACAAGGGGCTGTTGCCCCTTGTTTTTAACAAGCGAGGAATAATCATTTGCTCATTGCCACGTCATTTATGACGTGGATAATATTATTATATAGAAATGACTTTAGTCAAATAATCGTTTTGGCTAAAGCCTTGTTTTTGCTTTATTTGTTCCACGACCTGAAGGTCGTGGCAATACGGGGTTTATTCAAAAACCAGTCTCCGGATTTAGATTTGT
>JAKQIY010000030.1 GCA_029561455.1 bacterium | reverse complement strand
TGCCCGGAATAGCAACTTTCTCTTAAAAACTGTAAACAAGGAATTACAATCCCTGGTTCCGAGTTTTTCTTAGACGTCCTGGAACAAGGGGCTTTTGCCCCTTGATCGCGCATACCAACAACTTTTAACACTATAAAAGGGGTTTTAGCAAATGATCACTATTAACGATATTGAAACAAAGATATATCACATTACTTGGGTCACACATAATAGTAGATATAGTGAACGAATGAAACAACAAAAAATTATCATCGGGGAACCTGTTCATTTAGACTCTAAACAAGAAGTAGAAATTACCAAATATATTGCTGAAATTGTAAAATCTGATAATCTATATATTTATGCATATAATATTTGTCAATATCATATACATTTAATTCTAAAATGTGTGGAAAACCAAAGAGATGCTATTATTTGTAGATTAAAAGGGAAAAGTACCCAATTCTTTAAACAAAACTATAACATTAAAACATCATATCATCTTTGGGCTCAAAAATATAATTTTTATGAAATTGATAATGACCAACAACTTGTAAACACAATTGAATACATTCGTTATAATCGGAGAAAACACAATCTTCCACCAAACAGAGATCTAAAATCAATAGTTCCAGGGATGTTATCACAAATATCAGAACTGTTAACTGATGCTGTTTAACAAATTCTATTAAACAAGGGGCAAAAGCCCCTTGTTCTAATACTTTTCCTGTCACTCTGGAACAAGGGACTTTTGCCCCTTGCTTGGAATAGTATCTTTCTCTTAAAAACTGTAAACAAGGAATTACAATCCCTGGTTCCGAGTTTTTCTTAGACGTCCTGGAACAAGGGGCTTTTGCCCCTTGACCGGAATAGCAGCTCTCTCTTATAAATTGTAAGCAAGGGGTCACAACCCCTTGTTCTACTATTTTACGATCCCCTTGTTCCGAGTTTTGTTCTGTTGCCCAGAGTTTGGACAGATTACTTTATTATACGCTTGCTGCGCAGTCCATCTACAATATGCCAAAAAGTTAAAAACGGATGACGTTTCAACATACGCGGGCCGGCGTAGCGCATGACCTTTTGTATTTGTCCCCGCATAAAAGGTTTATAACAATGCGTGATACATTTGGCGCAGGTGGGTTTGGTTATACCATAGGGACAATTGCTGAGCCGCTTTTCCGCATAAACTAGTAAATCGGCGCAATCCAGGCATAGCCCTGATGCCGGTTTATGCAGATCGTAGCAGTAAAGCTCAATCATCGCGGTAATGGTCTTTTTTTCCCGTTCCAGCCTTTTATTGCACAATACGATACCTTTAGATTCTGGTCAATGCCCGCTTACCGATAGGATAAACATTAAAACCGATCTCGTATAATTTTTGATGGTTAAGAATATTCCGTCCGTCAAAAATAAAAGCCGGCTTTTCCATGCTGGCAAAGATTTTTTTATAATCCAGGTCACGATACACATCCCATTCGGTAATTAAAGCAATGGCATGGGCTCCCTCTGCGGCTTTATAAGGATCGATCTCATACTCAATTTTACCGGGTATTCCGGCCATATCCAGTTGTGCATTCTGTAACGCTTGCGGATCGCTGATTATGACATGGGCTTTTTCATCTAGCAGTTGCCTGGCGATATAAATTCCAGGGGACTCGCGGGTATCGCCGGTATTTGCCTTGAACGCAAAGCCAAACATGGCTATGCGTTTATCGGCTATGGTATTGAACATGGTGCGGATTATTTTTAGCACAAAACGTTTTTCCTGGTAATCATTAATCCTAACCACACTTTCCCAGTAATCGGCAACTTCGGTCAAGCCAAACGATTCGCTAATATACACCAGGTTTAAAATATCTTTTTTAAAACAAGAGCCGCCAAAGCCAACGCTGGCATGTAAAAACTTGCTGCCAATACGGGTATCATGGCCTACAGCGCGGGCGACTTCATGGACATCCGCTTCAGTAACTTCACACAGGGCTGAGATGCTATTAATCGAGGAAACCCGTTGCGCTAAAAAGGCATTCGATACCAGTTTGGAAAGCTCTGAACTCCAGATATTGCTGGTAATTATTCGCTCACGCGGCACCCAGTTGGCATAAATATCGACAATTTCCTGTCGGGCTTGGCGTCCGCGTTCGGTTTCATGGGAACCGATCAACACCCGGTCCGGGTATTCCAGGTCGATAATTGCCGTACCTTCGGCCAAAAATTCAGGATTAGAGACCACATCAAAAACAATCCCCTTGTCATTGGAATTCAATATGCGTTCCATAGCACCGGCCGTTCGCACCGGCAGGGTGCTTTTTTCAACAATGATCTTGTCCGAATCGGATGCTTTAAGAATATTGCGGGCGGTTTTTTCCCAGTATTGCAGGTCCGCACTTTTTCCGGCGCCCTCGCCAAACGATTTGGTCGGAGTATTGACAGATACGAAAATAATCTCCGCCTCCCGAATATTTTGTTCGATCTCGGTAGAAAAAAATAAATTGCGTCCGCGGGCAGTACGCACTACATCCAAAAGGCCGGGTTCATAAATCGGCAGGTTATCTGAGCACCATGCTTTGATTTTTTGCTCATTAATATCGACAATGGTTACTTTGTATTGCGGACATTTGGCAGCGATCATTGCCATGGTCGGCCCACCCACATAACCGGCGCCGATACATAAAATATTTTTTTCAAATTTGTTTTTCATCTGTCCCATCCTGCTTTTTTAAAATTGTTAATTAAGATACAATTTTCTATTGAAAATGTAAAGCACTAACTTTATGTTTTTTAACAGATTGCGACTTGAACCGGTTTAAATAAGAAAATATTTTTCCTTACAAAAATCCTCTTTTTTATTAACAACCGGTAAAGATATCTTGATATAATAAAATTTTCCAATTTTGCGGTCAATAAAAATACTTTTTTTCCTCCGGCCCGAGTGAAATTAGATTACTTGATTAAAACTCCTGTTATGGGTGAATTCAGACAGGTAAGGGGTAAATTTTACAAATCAATATTCCAATATCCTGATAACTCGATTATTTCACCTTTGAAGACTATTATTCACCTAAAAATTTCAAATCAAAACACAAACTGCATAAAAACAATATATTATATACGTTATATTTAGTGAATTTCTAAAAATTTATTAATTACAATTTACATTCAATTGTTTACCTTAGAATTATAAAAAAGCTGGTATGATTGTTGTAAATATTTTACTTACGGGCATTTATACCCGTATGGTCAATTCTTTGTTAATCAAGCAGACTGGATATCCCTATGAAACATTTAATAGACCTTTTGAAAGAGAATGAAAACTGGTTAATTAAGCGGATCTTATATTATGCCAAATTACATGATTATTCAAAATATACCTCTACCCTTGAAGAAGCCTGGCGATTATCCATTGCCGGCTTGACCGTTTCTATTACTGAACAAATGTTAAAAAGCTCTGAAATCCCGGAAATGGCTCCCGATGAGGATGTGACCAACGATCCACTGGTTTTTTTCGGCATGATAGAGGCCCAGAACCACAAAATGCGCGGTATTACCTTGCCGATGTTTCTGGGACTGTTCAAATATTACCGTCAGAGCTACCTTGATCTGATTAATGAACAACTTGATGACAACCTGCAACACCATCTTTTGTATATCAATCGCTGTTTTGATAGAATAGAACTGGCCTATTGCGGTGAATGGGTAAAAACAGATAAACAGGAATATATCAACGATTTACAGGCAAGCAATCGTTTGATGGCTAATGAAAAAACTATGTACCTCACTGCTTTTGAAAGCCTCTCTGATCCTTTTTTTATGCTCACTGAAGCTGGTGAAATTACTAATCTGAATTATGCTGCTACCCGGATACTGGATTCCCGGCAATTACCCGGCTCCCAATACTATGCGCCGGTTAGAGAAAAAATTAAAATTGAACCTTACCTGGATGAGACAATCAAAGTATTCATAGGAGTTCCTCTTAACCGGTTACTCCCTTCTCTGACGGATACCCTGGCTTTCCTGCAACAGGAGGGGAATCAAAATTCATCACGGGAATGCTCAATTGAACTCTATGGTCAACAAAAATGGTATGATGTAAAATTTGCAAAGATGCTCGATGTAAGCGACAAATTCACCGCCAGCCTGCTGACACTGAGAGATATTACTGAGAATAAAAAAATATTAAAAGCCTTGACGGACAGCGAAGCAACTTTGAGCAGCATCTTTCGCGCCGCCCCAACAGGGATCGGGTTGACTGTTGACCGGGTTATTAAAAAAGTAAATGAGCGGTTGTGCAAAATGACCGGCTATACCGCCGATGAACTCATCGGGCAAAGCGCCAGGATTCTTTATCCAAACCGGGAAGAATTTTTGCGCGTCGGCACCGTCAAATACGAATTAATTGCTAAATACGGCACCGGTACGGTTGAAACTCAATGGATATGTAAAACCGGCGAAATAAGGGATATATTATTAAGCTCTACTCCTATCAATACAAATGATTTATCACAAGGGGTAACTTTTACAGCCCTGGATATTACCGATCGCAACAATACCTTGTTGGCTTTGATTGATAGTGAAAAAAGATACCGTTTGATTATTGAAAATATGTCCGATTATATTTATTCCCTTTATATCTATCCGGATAATAATGTAAAAGCAGAGTGGATAACCGGGGCTTTTGAAACTATTACAGATTATACTTTTGAGGATATAGAAAAGCTGGATAATGACTTGTATACTTTGATCCATCCTGATGATCTGAAAAAAATCAGGGAATTAAGTTCTACCCTGCACTCCCGAAAACCGTTGCCATTTGAATATCGTATAATAAAAAAGAATGGCGAGGTGTGCTGGCTGCGCGATTACATGAAACCGGTATGGGATGAAAATGAACAACGGGTTGTACGGATACTGGGTGCTGTGCAGAATATTACCGAACGCAAACAGGCAGAATTTGCCCTGATGGACAGCGAAATCAACCTTCGCTCGCTCATTAATGCCATGCCAATGATCGCATTTATTACCGATAATAAAGGAGTTATCCTGGAAATCAATAACACAACTCTGGAAAAACTTGGCTTGACTAAAGAGCAATGCCTCGGTTCCAGTATTTTTGATATAATTCCTCCGGATCATTCAAGTCGATATTTACAATTACTTGCACAGATCAATCAAATAGGCCAGCCTATTCATTTTGATACATTTGGCGATAAAGGGTACTATCATAATTCAATCGTCCCGATCTTTGGCGCCGATGATAAACTAGTTCGCATCGCAGTTTTAGGCTACGATCTGACAGAGCTGAAAAAAACCGAGCAAGCTCTGCAGATCTCACAAAAAATGCTGCGTACCGTACTTGATACCATTCCGGTGCGGGTTTTTTGGAAAGATCAAAATCTCCACTATCTGGGATGTAATGAATTATTTGCCAAAGATGCGGCATTGGCTTCCCCGGAACAGGTTGTCGGTAAAAAAGATGATAGCCTGGCCTGGCATGAGAATGCTAAACATTTTTTTTCAACAGACCTCCAGGTATTGACAAGCAAGCAACCTAAACTGGATTATGAAGAACTGCGTATTATACCCGGTTTTAGTACGCCACGGATTTGTAAAACCAGTAAAATACCATTAAAAGATCCGAATGGTGTAATTATCGGCATATTGGGTTGTTATGAAGATATTACCGAACAAAAAGCCGCTGAAGAAATGCTGCAGCTTACCCAGTTCTCCATTGACCATGCCGGGGATGCCGTATATTGGGTTGGTGCGGATGCCCGCTTTGTTTATGTTAATGAAACGGCATGTCATAACCTGGGCTATTCCCGTGATGAACTGGTGAGTATGACCGTCCATGAAATAGACCCGGCTTTCCCGCCAAAAGTTTGGAAAGCGCATTGGCAGGATGTACAGAAACGACACAATTTTACTATTGAAACCTCGCATAAAAAGAAAAACAATGAATTGATCCCTGTAGAAATTACTGTGAATTATATTAATTTCCATGGCAGGGAATATAATTGCGCTTTTGCCAAAGATGTATCGGAACGTAAAAAGGCGGAAAAAGCGTTGCGGGAAAGTGAAAAAAGGTATCGAACATTATTTGAAACCATGGCCCAGGGTGTAGTATACCAGGATGATAAGGGTTTTATCACTTCCGCCAATCCGGCCGCGGAAAGGATTTTAGGATTGACTTTGGAACAGATGCAGGGCAGAACCTCCATGCATCCTGAATGGCGATCAATAAAAGAAGACGGCAGGCCCGTGCCGGGTGAGGAACATCCGGCAATGCTGGCATTAAAAACCGGTGAAAAAATATTTAATGTAGTAATGGGGGTTTATAATCCGGAAATAAAAAATTATCGCTGGATAAATATAAACGCCACACCGGAATTTAACGACTCCGGGAAAAAACCCGTCCGTGTATATGCTACAATTGAGGATATTACGGAAAGAAAACAAAAGGAAGAAGAACTGCGAAAATACTCCAGAACCCAGGAAGTATTATTACAGGAAGTGAATCACCGGGTGAAAAATAATCTTGCCGCTATTATCAGCATGATGCATAAGGAACAGGACCGGGAATTGGGCCAGGAAAAAAATCTTTACCGGCCGATTCTTGAAAACCTGGAACGTCGGGTAAATGGTTTATTAACTGTTCATACACTATTATCATCCAACAAATGGCAGCCGGTAAACCTGGGCGAACTCTGTGAAATTGTTATTGGTAATGCTATAAAAGGGTCAAGTTTCAATAAAACAATCCAGGTTAACGTTGAAAAAACTGCAGAGACAGTTGACAGCACAGTTGCCCATCACCTGACGATTGTGTTGAATGAACTGGCAACCAACTCGGTTAAATATGCTTTGGTTGATCGTAATACAGCAGTGATTACAGTAGAAGCGAACAGAGTGGATGATTTTTTACATCTTTTATATATGGACGACGGCCCAGGTTTCCCTGAAAAAATCCTCAGAGGGGAATTTAATAAAGCAAACATTGGTTTTGATATCATTAACGGAATAATCACTCATAGCCTTGAAGGGAATGTTGAACTTTATAATAAAAAAGGGGCGGTAGTTTTAATTAAAATCAGGAATAACAATTCTCCGGGCAGGACACAATAACATGATAAATGGAAATAATATTAATGTGCTTATAGCTGAAGACGATTACCTGGTATGCGAAGAAATTGTCAGAGCAATTAAAAAAATTGGGTGTAATCATGCCGGCACGGCCATTAATGGGGAAAAAGCCGTCGAGATGACCCTTGAAATAAAACCGGATGTGGTTTTAATGGATATTCAAATGCCTAAACTTGATGGCCTGAGCGCTGCCCGGCAAATTCAGCAACAATGCCCGACACCGGTGGTGATTTTAACAGCCCATGAAACCCGCGAACTGCTGGAACAAGCCAGTCATGTCGGTGTAGGAGCATATATCACCAAGCCACCCAAGCCTGAAGAAATCGAACGGGCTGTTTTAATAGCTATAGCCAGGCACAAAGATTTTATTACTTTAAAAAATTTAAACCACCAGTTGCAAAACGAACTGGAAACCCGCCGCAAAACCGAAGAAAAACTAAAAAACCTTTTGGAAGAAAAAGAATTACTATTAAAGGAAATTCATCACCGGGTAAAGAATAATTTTATGATCGTGTCAAGCCTGTTAAATTTACAGGCCGGGCAAGTACAGGATGACGCCACCAAAGAACTTTTTAAAGAAAGCTACAACCGCGTCAATTCTATGGCCCTGATCCACGAAAAACTGTATAAAACCTCAAACCTGTCCAGGATTGATTTTAAAAATTATATTGAAAGTCTAGCCGGCAATCTGGTTCAAACCTATTGTCTTGGTAATAAAGTTCAACTAATCACCACTATTGAAAATGTGATGCTAGATATTAGCCAGGCAATACCTTGCGGCCTGATAATTAATGAACTTGTAACCAATGCACTTAAACATGCTTTTCCCCCTCATTTATCAAAAACCGGTATTTTAGAGATTTCCATGCATCCGCTTGCCGATTCTTTTGAAATTATTATTCAGGATAACGGTATTGGAATTTCACCTGATTTTAAAATTCAGGAATCAAAATCATTGGGAATGCAACTCGTATCACTGCTCGCCGAAGGGCAACTGGAAGGGAATGTGTCAATTGAAAATACTCTAGGCACGCGGATAAGAATTGTATTTCCTGCTAATCATCAACAGGTTTGATAAGTTGGGGAGATTTATTAACTACCTTTGCTATCAGACATTTTTTAACTGTAAAGATGTTACTGTCTTGCGGATTACCCAACCGGTTATTAACCAGTGCAAAGACAATAGCAATAACCCTCCTATCACAATTGCACTTGCTAACATCCATTGCCGGATAGCAAATGAGACGGGCAAAAGAGTTTGCATAAAATCTAGTGTAAATGGATCAATTAAAGCAATAGCGCCGGAAGTAGTGCAAACCAGTAAAAGAACAGCGGTTGTGTAAATACAGGTTCTGCGGGTGAGTAACCCGAATTCTTCAGGAGCAACCAGTGTTTGCGATAAACGACTGCCCATATAGATACCGGCAGGTATGGCGAGTAATATATTAAAAATTGGTACACCCATAAAAAAGCCCAACATCATCACCGAATAAAAGAAATATATTGCCATAACCACACGCATGTCAAGTGTATAAAGATTACTCACCCATCGTTTCAGGTAAAAAACATCAACCAGTATCCCGCACAGCAATCCAAACAGCGCTGCCGGGGCAATATATGGTTCCGGTAGTATAAAAAAAGCGCAACAACACATTATCAGAAAACCGGAAACCGGACATATTGCTCCCAATATAATAGTAAACAGCAATTTGGTCAATTGGGGCATATCAATAATTTTTCTTTTTATTTTCATTAATAAACCATCATGTTTGATATACATAATACATAGAATTTCAATGATTATCAATAATTATTAAAACGCAAGATAGAATTTGAAAATAAAAACCAAAAAAACAGCCCGTCCAGGGTCATTAAATCGGCAAAACCTATTGGACGGGCTTGTTTGTGGGAGTGGTGTTGTATTATGAAAAGCTATTATTCTAATCGTAATTATTTTCGACTGATTACCAAACAATGCAAATCAATCTTTAATTATTATAATAAATCACGTAATAAAATTTACTAAACAATGATATAACTAATGATAAACAATTAAAATACTAAAGTCAAGTAAAAATTACGCGGAAATTAAATATTTTCCAAAATAAAAAACCTTGCAGATAAAAATCATCTGCAAGGTTGAACAATTCATTCCCACAGGGAAAATTATTTTTTGGGCGCTTGCATATCTCTACCGGCCTGGTGCAGAGTTAGAGATACAACCTTTCCACTCTCATCCTTGTTAAAAGTAATCTCGGCTTTAGCCACCTTTAAAAAATATTCTGTTTCCGAACTCGGGAATATCTCGAACCGGCCTTGCCCGGTAGCCTGTGTATACAGGCGGTTATTTTCTTTACTGATTGTGAGTATAAAATTTGGCGCCAGTTGATAATCGCCCACATAAGAATCATAAATAGCAGGATCAACCGGGGCCACCGGGGTATCCACCAAGCGCGGGGCTTTAATCTCCTGGCCACCCTGGTAATGAACAACATGGGAAACCTTGCCGTTCTCATCGCGCAGGAATTTAACACGGGCTTCAACAGCCTTCCAAAAAAATTCATCCTGCCCGGCAGGGAATACCTCCGCTTTGCCCTGGCCGGTAAATTGGGCATATAGTTTATCATTTTCAACAGTGAATTCCATAACGCCCCTGGTATAATCATATCGGCCAACAAAATCGGGATATGTTTTCGGATCGACGGATTTATCGGTAACTAATGAATTACGGCTTGCTAATTCCGGGTAGAAAAAGAACTCGGTAATATCAAGCATGGCGTTATTTGGAGAAAAACCTGGCGCTCCGGGCTGGGCATTGGATAACACGATAACAGTAATATTCAATTTCGGGAAACGAACCAAATAGGTTGAAAAGCCATTCAACCCACCGCCATGCCCGATTCGTTTTACACCGCGGAATTCTTCAATAACTAGTCCATACCCATATTTGCCAACTTCCTGCGGTATGTCGCCGTTGTTTAATTTAACCGGGGTAAAAGCAGCTTGCAAAGAGGATTCATTAAGCACTTGACCACTGTACAATCCCTCATTCCATTTGAACAGATCACCGACTGTTGAATACAAGTTGCCGGCGCCGCCGGCCCAGGACATATCCCAATTTAATGCTAAATTACAACTGCTGCCTTCAAATGAGTATCCGGCGGCTTCGTGCTCCAACTTTATCCCTTTATAATGAACACCGGTATTATGCATTCCCAGCGGTTCGAAAAAGTTTATTCGCAAAAAATCATTATAGGATAATCCGGAAACCTGTTCAATAATATGACCGAGAATAAAATACCCGGAATTGTTATATTTCCATTGTTCACCCGGATCAAAATCATAAGGGTCGGTTTTAATTATTTCAATCAGGTCGGGGGATTTGATAGTTTTTTCGACATTGCTTAAAAAACCCGGACTGTTCGTATAGCTGTGAATACCGGAGATATGGGTCAGCAGGTGATGAATGGTCACTTCATCACCGCGTGGGAAATCGGGATAGTATTTGGATAATTTATCGGTAACCGACAGTTTGCCTTCTTCCTGTAATTTTAAAATAGCGGCGGCTGTGAATTGTTTGGTAATGGAGCCAATGCGGAATTCAGTTTCAGGCGTGACCGGAAGGCGCTTTTTTATATTCTGCATTCCATAGCCGTTTTGATAAAGGATCTCGCCGTTGCGGGCAACCAGCACGGCAGCGCCGGAGGTTTTATTATTAAAAAAATGATTAAACTGGTTATCGGTCAGTTCCCGGGCAGTAGGCATGGCAACACTCGTATCCGCGCCTTTTTCAAGCAGAAATTGCTGAATGTCCGCCCGACCCTTAATTTGCGCGGCCTGGTAAGGCGTTAATCCGTTGACGCCTTTTATATTTATATCCACTCCATAGTCCAGCAGCATTTTAAATTTATCCAGGTCGCCCAATTCCGCGGCATTCACCACTTTATCTGCCAGCGAGGTTTTACTCATAATCCGGCAGGCAAATCCCCATTCGCCTTGAATATTTTGCACTTTGAGTAAAAGCCGGTTTACACCTTGTTGTAATATTGCCGGCACAAGATCGTTATCGGCCTGCACACCTCTACTCAACCAGTTTTCATGGATCAGCTTACCGTTAAGCCAAACTTTAACGCCATCATCGCTGCCAATGCCCAGCAAAACCTTTTGCTCCACACTGACATTGATTTCGGTATATGCATAGATAACGGCAAACTCTTTTTCTCCAAATTCCTTTATCAGGTCGATTGCAAAGTTATCGGACTTGATTGTTCGCCAGGTTATTGCCTGATCTTTTTTCGAGATAACCGTAAAATCCAGACCGGCTTCTCCGCCTACTTTTTCCAGTAAATCGGCGGCAAATACCCGCTTTTGTAATTCTTCTTCCTTATTATCAGGATCTACAGAGAATACAGAAATTGGTGAAGAGATAATCCACTCGGTCATAAACTGATCGGCCGCCGGTTCATGGTAAGCCGCGAGTTGAGGTTTACCGGCAATCAAAAGCGATGCCGGGGATAAAACCAAACCAACTAACGAAAACGCTAAAATTACACTGTGTATGTGCTTCATAACCGTTCCCTCTTTTGATAAATTATTGTACTGATTATTATACACCGATGCTCACTGGATATTCACCCGCTAACCTGAATGAATTATATATAAATACGATCAGCAAAAGGAAATGTTACCCGTAAAATAATAAAAGGATCAAATATCAAAACAACGAATGGCAGGAATACAAAATCATACCTGAACAATAATATCATACCTGGTTCCCGCATCAACCAGCATTTGCATATTTCCATTAAGCTGATCTTTAACCAGGCTATTCACCAGTCTTAACCCCAGGCTGGAGCTATTTTCAATATCAATATTATCCGGTATGCCACAGCCATTATCCTGAATGGAAATGAACAAGTGTTTATCATCCGTTTTTTTTGCAACAACTTTGATTATGTTATCCACCCCGGTATTTGTTTTAAAAGCATGTTTCAAGGCATTGGAAACCAGTTCATTTACAATTAACCCGCAGGGGATTGCCATATCAATACTGAGATAAAACCGCGTAACATGAATATCAAATTTAATTAAATTATTATGAAAATCAAAGGCCTGGTAAATACCCTGCACAAGGTCACGCACATAGTCGGAAAAATCAATGCGCGCCAGATCGCCGGTTTTATAGAGTTTTTCATGCAACAGCGCAATACTGCGGATACGGTTGACGCTTTCGGTAAAGAAATTCTGTGCTTTACTATCTTTAACACCCTGTGACTGTAAATACAACAGGCTTTGAATAATTTGCAGGTTGTTCTTCACCCGGTGGTGTATCTCTTTTAATAATACTTCCTTTTCGCGTAGGGATGCAATGATCTTTTTCTCATCGCGTTTACGCTGGATTATTTCCTTGCGCAACTCCCCGGTTCGCTGTTGTACCCGTTTTTCCAGATCGCGATTCATCTGTTCAAGTTGATTTTGGGCCAGTTGTATCCGCTCCGCCATTTGGTTGAATGTTCCTGCCAGCCGGTTCACTTCCAGGCTGGAAGATGGATTGGCTCTGTGGCTGTAATCTCCGGCGGCGATGCGTTCAATGGTATCGACTATATGCCCCAGAGGACGGGTTAATAAGGCGCTGATACCAGTTACCACAATAATACCCGTACACAGAATCACCAGGCTGACAAGAGCCGTGGTTTTCTTACTGTCATTTACAGCTTTTCGCAAATCGTCGAGAGACAATCCCAAAACAATCTTGCCGAGTACCTGGGCATTAATAGTAACCGGCGTTTGCGTGACCATAATCCGCCCGTCAGGTGAAATATAATTATCATGATGTACGTTAATACTGTCAGTATAAACAGAAAAATCATCATTTTCACTTTCAACGGCGATAATACGACCACCATCATTGAAAGCAACAATAAAATTAAAATCCGGATTTTGTTTGACGCTGTTTAATACCTCGGCAACACTACTGGTATCGCCAAAAAACAGGGCTGGCGCAATACTGTATGCAGTCATTTCGGCAATACTGACAGCGCTTTTAGTATAGTTCTTTAACTCTTGTCTTTGCAAAGCGGCCGGAAAATATAAATATATAAATATGGAAATACCCGCTATCAGAACAGAGATCAAAAGAACAAGTCTTGTTCTGATAGTACTGTACCTGGGCTGGAAATGGAACGGGATGAGAGACCGTAACTGTTTAATCATAAATTCTGGCTAGCTTGAGCAACTGTGAACTGAAATCAATATTTTCCTTTTTCGCAGAAGAAATGTTAACAAGAATAAGGGGCTTGTTATCTTTAATAGTAACTCCGGCGGTTACACCAGCCTGCACATACTCCGGCACACCGGTAGTTGTTAATATATAGTACTTGCGGCTGATTTGCAAAATTTTTTGCAAATCAAAAGCTCGTATCGGGGCAATATATAAAATATCTATCTTTTTGTCAATAACAGCTTTTTCCAGGTTTTCCGATTCCAAATCAACTGTCATAATTTTCAGATTATAATCGTTCATCCCTGCAATAACATTTTCAAATTCTTCGACAACTTCACTTTTAATATTGTAAGACGATAGAAATTTTGCCTGATAAACAACACAAAACACCAATTCAGAGCCGGCGCGTTGCCTGAGATTACGATCAAAAGTTAAAATTTTAAAAAACAACTGCAATTGAGTCTTTACTGGTAAATAGATTTCCTGCCCTGCTACTATCGTGCAAAGTAATAGAAAAATGACCGTTATCAGCTTTAAAAAGTTATGTCGGATTTTATAATTTTTCATAAAATTTAAAATTTTATTTCAGCGCCTAAAGTAACAGTACGACCCTTTTGGGGAATTAAATCCTGTTCGTGCTCAAGCCCTCCCGGCAGTGCATAGTTAACATTAAAAAGATTTCGTGCCGTACAATTGATCCTGAAATGCTGTCCAAATGTATTTGAATTTAAACTTGCGTTCGTCAAAAAATACGCTTTAGATTTTGAATTGGTTAAAGTATATCGCGCCGTTTCATATAAAAATTCCACCGCCGCGTTCATAAAAGATGTAACCGGGGCTATACCACCTGCCTTTAGCAACAGTTCGGGTGAATTACTGATATGGATTTTATTTTCGGTGAGCTGTGCTTTTTGCCAGGATGTGTTAAAATACCAGGAAAACCCATTTTCATACCTGCCATTAAATTCCATTTCTATACCGCGAGCATTGGTTTTACCCAGGTTTACGTACCAGTGCAGGGAGTCGGCATTATCCAATGTTAATTCAATCAAATCATATATAGAGTAATCATATATCGACAGAATGCCATAAATAGTGCGGGAAAATTTTTGTTCATAAACTAATTCTGTGGTTGTGATCTGTTCTGATTCCAGTCCATAATTAACTTTTTGATAGTCCGGTTCCAGGTAATTTTTTTCATAAATATCCGGGATCCGGTAAGCTTTACCATATAATAACTTGAATGTACGCTTATTATTGGGATTAAAAATTATCCCTATTCTTGGAGTCGTTGAGGCGCTGGTAATATTATAATCTTCATGACGCACACCTAATGTAAAGGATAGATTATGCAGGGGTTGGTATTGAGTTTGAACATATAGTGCGGTGAGATGCTGGGGTTTATCATACATAAAAACAATATCATTGTCAGTTTTATAGATGTATTGCGTTTTATAAAAATTTTGATATTCCAGACCGCCGGTTACCCGTAAATTTGAAAAAACATCCCAAAGATATTGCCATTCACTGCCATACCAGCGGCCTTCGGCGTCATCATAAAAATTAACATCAAAAGGATATGTCTGATCATTTTTATAACTGTTTAAAAAAATCCGTCCGGATAGCGATGAATTAAAGCCTAATTTCCTTTTATAACCAAGTTCCAGTAACATTCTCTGATCTAACACACGTGAGTCAGGGTTATTGAACATCACTCCCCAGGCCGCGGTTGGGACAGCCTTTTCCCTTTGAGCAAACAATGTTTGTAAAGTAAAGTTATTAAATGATACATGAACAAAATTGCCATAATACTTGTCCCAATCCAGATTTCTGGCAATACCATTGTTGGTTTCCGGCGTATCATATTCTTTAAAATAAATATCCTCGCCTGAAATTTCACCCCACAATCCGGAAACAAAGATTTGCAATTTGTTATTAAATTCCCGGCTCCAGGTTAGATCGAACTGTTTTTTACCAAAATTTCCGGTTTTGAGTACTGTTGTAAAGCCCTCATCGAATGTGGGATCTTTGGTAATTATATTAATAACGGTAAGCATTGCTCCCGTGCCATAGATCACGGAACCCGGTCCCCGGACAATTTCCAGACGCTCAATGGTTTCCAGGGAAAGCGCCAATTCCGACCCCAGCAACGAACTGTTATAAATATTATCATTTAAAGTACAGCCATTCAATAATACTTTAATACGGTTATTATAATCAGTCGGTCTGCCGAATCCTCTCACCCCAAGGTAACTGTAATTACGATCATTATTAATATAAAATCCGCGTACGCCTGCTAAAATTTCATCAAATGTCTGGTAGCCAAATTTTTTAATATCATCGGCAGTAATAATTGTAACCGACGATGGCGCCTCACTGCTTTTTTGTTCATACTTGGAAACAGCGCTGACGGGTATGTTTAACAGAGAATCAAGCGACATCGACCTGATGTCAATTTCTTCCGCGTGTGTTAAATGAAAAAGAGCTAAAACCAATAAAACGATTAGCGACCATCTCTTTGTATTCATCGTTCTCCTCAATAACTCACTATTTATAGATTATTTCTCAAATTGCAGTACAATCTTTGTGCCATTATCACGCTCAATTTTTATACTGCCATCCAATTGTTTGGTAAGCATAGCGACCAGCATAAGGCCAAAACCGGTCGAATTTTCAAAATTAATATTCTCCGGCAAGCCGTTACCGTTGTCGTCAATTACTAAAACGATTATATTTATTTCACAGGTTACACTCAGGGTAATTATGCCGTCTTTTCTGCCGTTAAAGGCGTATTTCATAATATTTGTCAATAGCTCATTCACCATAATACCAAGCGGCGACAATCTTTTTACATCGAGGATAAAATCCTGAATATTCATGTTAACCTGAACCGAATCCCGGTTGGGAAAGTTACTTATTATTTGCGGCACCAACTCTTGAAAGTACAACTTTACCGACATTTCGCTGGTTTGAGTGGTTTGGTATAATTTATCGTAAAGGATCATCATGCTTTGCACACGGCTGCCGGCATCCTTGAGAGCGTCAATAATTGCCGGATCATTCACGGAACCGGCCTGTAAATATAATAGACTGCGGATAGTATTCATATTATTGCGGATACGATGATGCACTTCTTTGAGTATGATCTCTTTTTCCGCCAGCAGGGATTTGATCTTTTCTTCAGTCAATTTTTGTTCAGTAATATCGAGATTGGTGCCAATCCAGCGGCTCGGTTTTCCGGCAGCATCGCGTAACAATACGCCGCGGGTCAAAATCCAGCGCCAGTCGCCATTCTTGTGGCGCAGGCGATGAATGACCTCATAATGATTGGTTTTACCCTCAACATAATCCTGAATGATTTTTTCAATATTTTCTTTATCATCCGGGTGCCACAAATTTTGCCAGCCCTTAAAATCATTGCTAATTTCAGGGTCAGCATAGCCAAGCATACTCTTCCAATATGGAGAAAACATGACTTTGTCGTTAATCATATCCCAGTCCCACAGCCCGGCAGAGGTGCCTTCTATTGCCAGAATATATCTTTTTTCGCTTTCAATCAGTTCTTTTTCTATGCGTTTGCGGTCGTTTATATCCCGTGCAATACCCTCATAGCCAATAACCTGGCCGACACTATTCAATAGGGGAACCCCGCTGGACGTATGCCAGCGCCAGGAGCCGTCATTATGCCGGACCCGGTATTCAATTCCTTCCTGACGTTGCCCGGATGAAACAGCCTTATGGAGAAAGGCCAGACAAGCTGGAATATCGTCCGGATGAACAAATTCCTGAAAATTTTTACCTACTACTTTTTCCACCGGGTGCCCCAGCAGAGTTGTCCATGCCGGGGATACAAACAGGAATTTTCCATCAAAATTTAATGTATAAATAACATCATGGCTGTTTTCAATTAACAGGCGATACTTTTCCTCGCTCTCACGCAGGGCTTCTTCCATTCGCTTTCGTTCGGTAATGTCATTAACAACGGTAAAACGATATTTTCGGTCTTGAAGCTCAATAATATCTGCGGATAATAATACGTCTTTGATCTCACCATTTTTGGCAATCAAATGGGTTTCTGCATTGGTAACTTTCCCGTCATTACCGGTGTAAGATAATATCTCCTTTTTGGTAATCTGACTTAATATACCCAGCTCTGAGGCTGTTTTACCAATAACTTCATCTTTGGAAAAACCTAACAATGAATAAAAAGCTGCATTAACTTCAATATATTTTCCGGTAACTACATCGCTTAGTCCGCAGGCCGATGGGTTGATATAGAAAACTTTAGAAAATTTCTCTTCAGAAAATTTTAATAGTGATATATCCTTGCTAACGCCAAACAACACCGGTTTACCATCCCACATACCACGGGTAACCCTGGTTTCGACAGGAATATACTTGCCGGATTTAGTCATGATCGGCACCGGACAAAATTGGACTTTCCCTTCCAACATTTCTAATACTATTCTGCCGGCTTCTTCCCGCCGCTCCGGCGGATGGAGCAATAATACAGATAATCCACTTAATTCTTCACTACTATAACCAAGACGATTGATTACTGTGTTGTTGGTATACAGAATATTGCCATTCTCATCGAGAACAAAAAGAAACTCATCGATGGTGTTAAAAAAGGTCTCATAATTCTGCCTGGTTTGTTGAAGCAAATTTTCCGTTGCTTTACGTTCGGTAATATCGCGGGCGGCGGCAAAGATCAGGTTGCCGGCTGGTTTGGAACGCCATTCAATAAAATGATAAGCGCCATTTTTTGCCCGATACCGGTTAATAAAATTTAGAATTTGTTCCTGCCCGGCAAGGGTTGCTACTGCATCCAGGGTTGGCTGCAGATCATCAGGATGGATAAAATCAAAGAATTTCTTTCCCTCCATATCATCAAGAGTATAACCGAGGGTATTTTCCCACTCTTTGTTCAGTTTTATAAAATAGCCATTGGTATTGGCTATACAAAACAGATCAAGGGCATTGGTGAAATAGTTATCCAGTTCTTCAGTCTTTTTAACAAGTTCTTGTTGTGCTTTTTTACGTTCGGTAATATCCTGTATTACACCAGTTATTTTTTCCGGCCTGCCATGTTCATCATATTCAAGCTCAGCATTAGAATGCAGGATTCTCTCCTGTCCATCAACAGGACGGATAATGCGAAATTCGAAATCATATTTAATATTTTTTGTAAGCAACTGTTGTAAAGCTAATTCCCGGCCGGCCCTGTCATCCGGATGAACTATCCGTTTTATGGCATCAAAAGGAAAAGTGTTAATATTTTTGTTAATGCCAAATATTCTTGTAGCTTCATCAGAAACCCAGGTTAACTTGGTTTGCAAATCGAGTTCCCAGTTACCGACATGAGCCAGCACCTGGGCTCTTTTTAAGCGACTTTCACTTTTTTCCAAAAGAGCGCCTTCTTTTTTCAACTGTTCATTTTTATTAACAATCAGGTAAAATGTTAATAACAATAAAACCAGCGTAATGATCAGGATTCCCATTCGTAATGTATGCAGAAAGGCGCTTTTTGTCCAGTTATCTGCATAATAATCTATGCCAAATACCAGGTGAATATGGCCACTCTTTGCCTCATAAAGCGGCACTAGAATGCTTATCCATTCACCCCAACGGTCAGTAACAGGTAACGTGATCAGGGTTTTTTTGGAGGAAAAGGGTATCCAGTATTGTTCTGATGCTTCGGTATATTCCTGGAAAGGCGGAGAATAATCATGCGCAAAAACCGGTTCGGAATCGGCAACGATATATAATTTCCCATTTATTTGTGTATAAATATAAACAAAACGTACTTGATCATAAATAATTCTGAACTGCATTAATCTGTTTTTTATGGTAGAATAAGCATCATAGTCAAAAATGTTGTTTTCCTTAATGGTTCTTTCTAAGCTTATACCATTTATGGCATTGGCAGCAGTTTCTGCAATAATCTGCGCTTCTTTTTTATTTTTATTTATTTCCGATACCCAGGTATGGTAAACATAATATGAACCCCAAATAATAATTACAGGGATTAGAAATAAAATTATGTTTTTAAGAATTTTCATTATCAAGCCATATTATATGTTTTAAATACCTGGTTCTAACGCATGATTAGCAGGAAATACAATCCGGCAAACTGTACCATCGTTATAACTGTATTCCAATCCGGCATGTAATTGCGCAATATGTGACTGTATCAACATCATTCCCAGACCCTTGTCGTCCGATTCGTTTTTATTAAACCCGATACCGTTATCCGCAACTACAAGTTCCAGTAAATTCTCACTTACAGGTTTTAGAATAATGGAAATATTCCCGGTATCGCGGTCAGGGAAAGCATGTTTACAGGCATTGGTCATCAATTCAGTGATTAAAAGACCACAACTAACTGCATTATCGATATTTAAAAATATATTTTTAACGGCAATATCAATACTAATTTTTTTCCCGCAATCGATAGAATGCAGTATTTGAGGCGCGAGTTTTTGGATAAACACTTCCATGTTAATGTGTGAATAATCATCTGACTCGTATAATAACCCGTGCACCAGGGCAATAGAATTAATGCGTTTTTTTCCATTTTCCAGCGCTGTCAAAATATCTTGCCGGTTTTTAAAACCGTCATACTGGGCATTGAGCAGGTTAGAGACCTGATACAAAAAATTCCGCAGCCGGAGATGGACCTCGTGTAATAACGTTTCCTTTTCATGCAAACTTGTTGCAAGACTTTGCTCGATCAATTTTCGTTCAGTAATATTGCGCAGAAAAGCGACTATACACCCGCCCGCAACCGGCCGGTACTGAATACTGACTTCAACATCAAAAACACTGCCATCTTTACGGCGGTGCCGGGTTTCAAAGCGATTCTCCCCTAATGCAATCATTTTTTGGATACGGGAGATGACATCCGAAGAAGATTCTACCGCATCGAGTTCGGAAACTTGCATCGTTAACAGTTCCTGGACACTATAGCCGCACATCCGGCTGTATGTCTCGTTAACTTCAAGCAAGCGCCCCTGCATATCAACCAGCCAGTAACCATCCATTGCCGTTTGCAGAATCGCTTTGTGCCATTCCTCACTTTCCTTCAAAGCCAGTTCGGCGTGTTTACGTTGGGTAATATCCCTGGTAATTGAAAGTATAAGAGACTGCTGATTAATCATGATTATCCGCGCCGACATGAGCACTGTTATCAGTGATCCATCTTTACAGCGCAAAACAGTTTCCAGGTTTTCATAAACCCCATTTTTCTGTAAGCCCTTTACCAAAGTTTGTCGGTCTTGAGGATTCGTCCAAATATCGATCTCTGTAGAGTTCTTGCCAATAACATCACCCCTTGTAAATCCGGTAATTTTGGTAAACCCTTCATTAATATCAATCCAGACACCCTGCATGGTAGTAATATTAATAGCATCGGGGCTGGTTTGAAATGCAGCGCGGTATTTTTCCTCACTTTCCCGCAGGTCCTGATCTTTCTTTTTAAGCTCAGTAATATCTTTGGCAACTGTAAAAATATGCATTTCATTGTTTATGGAAATTAAACGTGAAGATAATAAAACGGTGTTGATAATATTATCTTTTCGTTTCATTTGCGCTTCAAAGTCATCACACTCGCCTTTTTCCAGTAAAATTTTTATCCATTTTTCCCGGTCATCAGTTTCTACCCAAATTGAAATATCAAGAGACTTTTTCCCAAAAATATCGTCGCGGGTAAATCCGGTCAATTTTGAAAAATTATTATTTACATCTATCCACTTTCCATCAAGTGTTGTAATAGAAATAGCATCAGGACTGGTAAAAAAGGCGGCGCGGTATCTTTCCTCGCTGTCGCGCAATATCTGTTCAGTTCGTACAAGTTCAGTTATATCCTGGGCTATAGTAAGAATATGTTCGACCTGGTTGATCCTGATAATGCGCGAAGACAACACTATATTCAGGAGTTTGTTATCCTTGCCAAACATACTGGTTGGATACTTTTCACAAACCCCGGCAGATAGTAATTCTTTTATCCATTTTTCCCGATCCTCAGGGTTGGCCCAGATATTTGTTTCTGAAGCAAGTTTACCAACAATTTCTTCTTTTTGGTAACCGGTCAACTTACTGAAACTTTCATTAATATCTATCAAAAGTCCGTCAATGGTGGATATGATAAAGGCATCCGGACTGGTAATAAAAGCAGCGCGGTATCGCTCCTCACTCTCTTTCCGGGCCTGCTCCGCTTTTTCCAATTGGGTAATATCTTTGGCGATTGAAAAAATATGTGGTACCTGGTTTATAGTAATGATCCGTGAAGAAAGCAATACAATGATTGGTGAATGATCTTTTGCCCGCATAACCGCCCTGAAATTGATACACGAGCCCTTTTCCTGTAATTCTTTAACCCAAACCTTTCTCTCTTCCAGGTTATCCCAAATTGGTAATACTTCAGATAGCTTGCCAACTACTTCATCCCGTGTAAATCCGGTAATCCGTGTAAAGCTGTCATTAACATCTATCCACAGTCCTTTCAAGGTAGAAATAATGATGGAATCGGGACTGGTATTAAATGCAGCGCGATAACGTTCTTCACTTTCACGTAACTCCTCCAAAACCCGGTATTTCTCCGTATAATCGGAGAATACCAAAATAACGCCGCGAATAATGCCGTTATTATCCCGAATCGGCGCGGCGCTATCGGCAATCTGGTATTCCTTGCCATCTTTACTGATCAACACGGTATTGTTGGCAAGCGCAACATTATCTTTACAATCAAGTACTGTTTTAACGGGATTTATTTGGATACTGCGGTCACTGGCATTGAATATTTTAAACACTTCTTCCAGGGATCTGCCGATAGCCAGGTTAAAACGCCAGCCGGTCAATTGTTCAGCTTTGCTGTTCATGCGGGTAATAAGACCGTTAATATCTGTGGCGATTACGGCATCGCCAATGGACAGGAATGTGATGGCGAGTGATTCTTCGCTATCGTGCAATTTTTTATTGGCTTCAAATAACTCGAACGCCATATCAATAGAAGAACGTAATACAAAATCCCCGGAATTTTTTATTACATATCCATACCTGGTAATCTCTTTTACCCGGTCTACGTATTCCTTTTCCGAATGAGAAGTCAGAAAAACAATCGGGATGTTGCGTTTTTCCAGGATCAACCGCGCGGCCTGGGGGCCGTCAATCCCCTTGCCCAAATCAATATCCATCAGAACCAGGCTGATCTTGTCATTACTCAACGCAATATCGACTGCTTTGCTGCCGCTATTAGCCATTACTACATCATACCCAAAGCTCTGGATAACTTTGGCGCTATTCATTGCAATCAGCATTTCGTCATCAACCAGGAGTAACGATTTTTTCTCCATGGAGCGCATAGACTTCCTAAAAATTTATATTTTTCCTTGCCTGCATATAATTCGTCATTGTAATTTATGGCAATAAACGGGCCAATTTACTTAATAAACAGCATGGCTAAATCTAATTCAAACATAAAATAAAAAAAACAGGCTCTATCAAGTTAAAAATATTGGTGTTTTGTGCAGTTCAGGAATTATTGACTAATGATTTCAAATTATTAAATTAATAATAAACAATAATATATCTTACTCGATTACTATTCTCTGGTATTTGTTTATCGACATTTTATTAACAATATAATCTTGAAACCGCTTTTCATCATTTTGCGTTCTTGAATCGGGGAATTATTTCCCTTAATTATATAAAAACACCACATGTAAAATGAATCTGCCGGAAATGGGTCATATCACACAAATGTGTACACTAACGTATACCAAAAAAAAATTTAAGCTATATATTGAGCCTGAAAAAAAATTGATTTTTAACTGACAAATTTTTACCTATATTAAAATTGACAGACAGGCAACTGCAAAGTATACTGACAATTAATTTTATTTTACCCGGATTTTAAAAACAAATTTACAGGCATAAAAATGGATGGAAAAATTCGCGCTAATATCAAACCCGGACAAAAAGTTTCGATTGTATTGAAAAAAGATCAAAAGACCGGCAAAAGAACTGAAGGGATAGTCAAGGATTTACTCACCAGCGTTCCAAAGCACCACCGCGGCATCAAAGTTCGTCTGGAAAGCGGGGAGATCGGCCGGGTGCAGGAGATTTTGGAGTAAAACAAAAGAACACATTTTTGCAAATAAAATTATTAACAGATAACATAAAAAAAGGATCGGGTATGATAACATTAGTAGAAGATCTGCAAGCTCCTAAAAACTCGATGGGAGAATTTGTTAATGTATCTATCAGAGTTTTAAATTATATGCGGGATATGATTAATAAAGAAACCCACTTTTCCGATTATATCATTTGTTCTTCAACAATAGCAGGTACGAAAAAGACGATAAGACCATTTCATCAAAATCTGTTTATTAGAGAACCGGATATTTTTCTCCGGGAGTATAACGAACTTTCAAAAATATTTAATTACCTAAAGGGAGGTCAGCGTGTTTTTGAAAAAAACCAATATGATATTGTAGATAAAGTAATTTATACAATCCAACAGTCAATCGGAATTGGTCTCGATCTGCTAGTTGAACCCAACAGTTCAAGAAAACATGTAGGGAACCGTTTTGAAGAATTGATACGAATAATTCTGCAAACAATAGCAATACCGATGAAAAAAGTAATATTAAATATTCCTTATGACACCGACGAAGGAGTAAAATATTATAAATGTGAAACAGATGTTGTTATATCACCCTATAAAAATGTAAAATCGAATGCGAAAGATATTGACCCTGATGAAATCGTAATATCTTTAAAAACAACAACTAAAGACAGAATGCCGAAAATCTTTATCGATAAACTCTTAATGGAAAGATTTTTAGGCCATCCGGTAAGAATTTTAGGAATTTCGCAAAATGATATTCAAAGAAAAGATGACACAAAAGAACCAAAAATAAGTTATACTTTTGTCTCTAATTTGTTTATGGTATATACAAAATTTTTGACTGAATTGGAGGGTTATTATTATCTGGATGTACCCAAAGTAGCAAAACAGGCCCCTTTCAATAATTATATATTTCCATTTTCAAAATTGATATTGAATGATATCTGGGGTTTTCTTTACTCGTAATTTTTTTCTTCTTTCCACAGCCTCAATTTCATCTTTGCCGGTAGCGATACGATTTATTTCTATGGAATTTGATAGTCGTTGTTTGATAATTTCACAATAGACCGGATTAATCTCTGTGCCCAGCCATTTACGTGAGAAGGCTTCTGCAACGGCAAAAGTTGTACCCGAACCGCCAAAAGGATCAACAATCAAATGCCCGGGATATGAAGAAGATAATACACATCTTTTAACCAATTCCACCGGTTTTTGGGTTTCGTGGGCGGTTCTTTCCCAGGAACCATTAGACAAGGTTGGTATCTCTAATACATCTTTGGGTTTAGCGCCCTGTGGATTAGGCTCCCATATATATTGCTTGCCTTTGCCATTACTATATTGCGAAGTAACCGCTTGCGGGCGCTTGGGATATTTAAGAGTATGAGCATTGTAAGGAATCCTTATTTCATCCATATTGAAGATGAAATCCTTGCCTTTGCGAAAATGTAATATACTTTCGTGAGATCGCCCCCAATCATTCCCTAAATTGGCTTTATTCCGGTAAAACCATACCAGCCATTTACAGCCTTTAAACATGTAATTAGCCGCCCATTTTATATCAGCTAATATTTCAGAAAATCCACAAATATAGAGTGCGCCATTTGGTTTGAGAATACGGTGCGCTTCCCTGATCCAGGCAAGACTCCATTCAACATATTGCTTTTGAGACTGAAAAGAATCCCATTCGGCTTTTTTAATATTATAAGGTGGATCGGCAAAAATAAGATCAACTGTTTCACTTGCAACTGTTCCTAAAAACTTTATTACATCCATATTATATAGTTCACCAAGCGCTGTTTTAAAATATGGATTTTCCAGTTTTTCTGTAGTATATTGAGTAACATAATCCAGTTGCAGATCTTTGACAAATTGATTAACCTGGTTCGCTGTATAAACCCGGTAATTATTGATTGGATTTCTGTTGGTAGTAAACTTGCCGGTTTTATCCCATCTGCGCAATGTTTCCTTGTTTACGCCGAGAATATCCGCCGCTTCACTGATTGAATAGTACTTTTCCATTGACGTCCTTAAAAGATTATACAACATTAAACAACTATATACAAAATATACTCAATTAACTAAAAAAGCAAGAAAATTTTAAATATTTTTAATAATTGCATCAAAATACCTACATGTCCTTTTATTTTAAATATTTCTTTTAATTCTTGCCCTAAGTTTCGGCTGCAGCAAAGCATATAAACCGATTAACCCCGGTTCTATTATCATCGGAGAAATTATTTTTCAGGGTATCGATAATAAACCGGTCACAACAAAATAATTTTTTTTATTCCCCTGAACTATAACATAAAAAATCTTGTTCCCGGCAAGTTGCACTGCACAACGGCGGCGATAATGCCGCAGCCTGGGGTTGACGGTTCGCTATGTACAATACGAAAATATTGCTCATGGCTTACCGGAACCGGTTAACGATGAATTACACAGGATTATTAGGTACCTGGATTCCGGACAGTGAAACAATAAACAGGTGGAATACGTAAGGTTGAAAAAGCATACCCCAAGAATGACATATTACAGGAAAGCCAATGATCGATCTGGAAAAATTTAAACACGGTTACGAGGATTTACAGGCAGCCATAGCCGGGTTGGATGCCGCCGCTATACAGTTCAAGCCGGCTGCGGAGGCCTGGTCAATTCACGAAATAATCGTTCACCTGGCGGATGCTGAAGTGCAATGCTATGTGCGCTGGCGTACCTTTGTAGCCGATAATCCGGCCATCGTTATGAATTTTGATGAACGCGCCTGGACGGAATCATTACATTATAATGACATTGATCTGGAAGATGCGCTGGCAATACTCAAACTTGTGCGCAGCATGAATTACAAATTCCTCAAAACTCTCAGCAATGAGGAATGGCAAAAAACCGGCACCCATTCAGTTCGCGGTGTACTGACCCTGGAAACCCTGATGCAGGGCTATGCTGAGCATATCGACCGGCATATCGCGCAGATCAACAGAAATTTGCAGGCGTTCCGGCAAACTCGCAGTGTGTAACAGCATATTTGAATAGTGCGCCCCTCGATAGGCCTTATACAAACTGTCCCGCCGCATAACCGCTGGACCAGGCCCATTGCAGGTTGTAACCGCCCAGCCGACCGGTTACATCCACTACCTCGCCGATAAAATAGAGTCCCGGTACGTTTTTCACTGCCATTGTTTTTGAAGAGAGGGCGCGGGTATCTACCCCGCCCAGGGTGGTTTCGGCCTTTTTAAAGCCCAGGGTTCCGGCGGGATAAAATTGCCATTGGTTGAGTGAATTGCAGAATTGCAGCAGTTGCTCGCGGCTGCATTTGGCCGGGGTCACCGCCGGGTAATAGCGCCGCATCCACAGCCGCGCCATCCGGTTCGGCAGCAGCGGATCGAGCCATTTAGTGACCGGCGTTGCGCCGCGGGATTGCTTCTTTTCCCACAACAATGCAAACAGGTCTATCTCCGGCAGCCAGTTGATCGTTACGGCCTCGCCGGGTTGCCAGGTGCAGGAGGCTTGCAAAATGGCCGGACCACTCAGCGAGCGGTCTGTGAACAGCACCTGGTCGGTAAAGGTTTTACCGGCGTGAGTTACCCCGGCGGTCAGGCTAATGCCGGTCAATTCCCCTAAATCATAATCTTGTTTCGTATAGCGCAGCGGTGCGAGTCCCGGCTTGGTTGTAATGACCGGTATGTGGAATTGTTCGGCGATACGGTAGCCTAGATCCGTTGCTCCGGCCTGGGGATACGCCATGCCGCCGCAAGCCACCACCAGGGAGTGCGCCCGGTATGCGCCCATGTTCGTTTTTACCAGATATTTATCCGCTACTTTTTCAATAGACTGTACATCACATTTTAATGCAAACCTCACTCCCTGCCTTGAACATAAATCAACCAGCATATCCACAATATAAATGGCGGATTTAACGCCAAACAGGCGTCCCTGCTCGCGCTCTTCCCAGGGAATGTGATATTGTTCAAGCAGACGCAGAAAATCCGCCGGGCCGAACCGCGCCAAAGCGGAGCGCACAAAAGCGGGATTAGCGGAGACGAAATCATCCTCCATGCAGGTGCGGTTGGTAAAATTGCACTTGCCGCCGCCGGATATAGCTATTTTGCCGCCGGGTCGCTTGCCGCGTTCCAGTACGAGTACGGAGCGCCCGCGCCGCGCCGCCTGCCAGGCGCACAGTAATCCCGCCGGCCCGCCGCCGAGGATGAGGACGTTAAAATTTGTGTTACCCATAAGAATTTATGTTCATTAAATGAATAGGATCAAAATTGATGATTTTACACATATCCTAACTCAATATCAGGAATGCTTTTTCATAACAATATCGGTTATTTCAGACTTTTCATTGATGTCTTTTGGCAATATGCCCTTATATTTATGGACAATGGAAGTATTATCATGAATTGTTCTGTTATTTTTCGATTTGATATGAAAAATTAATTGAATGATTCTAGTCAATAAAATTTTATTCATTATTATAACCTTAAATTCGGATAATACATTGTTAGTTCATACAGAGATTTTTTTAAATTTTAATACATTCATAAAATACATTATTAAGAGAAAAATGCAAAGATATTTATGGAAAGGGTTCTAGTACGAATGGGTTATTTTATTGCATTCTACAATAAGTCTTAATTTTTTACGTAGAGGTGCTGAGAAGCAGATAAAAAAGAGAAAAGCACTTATCCGCAGATTGCGCAGATGGACGCAGATTAAAAAACTTCTACTCTCCCCTCCCATCCAAACTCCGCTTTGGATGGGAAATTGTCATTGAAACTCTGTTTCAAATCGATTCGCACTGCAAACAGGATTTATAATATCTTTTCCATGCAAACACTGTTCGGCATGTTAACATACGGCCCATAGTTTTCGATGATTTGATAGCCGCACTTTTTATACAGGCCAATGGCTTCGGGCTGCTTATTGCCGGTTTCGAGGATCGCTCTGCTGTAACCCAGTCCGGCGGCCCATGCTTCCAGGGCTTGCAGCAGCGCTATGGAATAGCCCTTGCCGCGGTAATCCCGGTCCATGTACATTCTTTTGATCTCGACGGTGCGCTCATCCACAACTTTGAAACAACCGCAAGCCGCCGGTTTCCCTTCCACATAACCGAGCAGCGCGGTATCGAGCTCCGCCAGTATGTTGTGGGGATTGTATTGCAATTGCAACTCGCCATAGCGGGCGTGCATTTCAGCATCCAGCTTTTGCATCAACAGCAAAAAATCGGGATGGGTGTTAGTGGTGCGGTGGAGGTGCATGGGATTAATTTATCAGGAAAAATTTGTTATAGGGTTTTAACTTCAAAACATTCCAGATTTAATTAAAATAAAATCAAATATTCAAATCCTTGATTACATCTTCCAATTTTCTAGTTGGTTCGTCCTTCGAGATTTCTTTCTCTACGCGTAAGTCATGGAGATCATTTAAATCATCGAGTTCCTCTTGTATTAACAAAAATTCCTCGTAGGGCAAAATTACATACTCTTTCTTGCCCTGTTTTTCAATAATTTGTGGATGAATGATCATTTAGGCAACATTTCTTAAATTTTATTATAAACAGATTATACCCAATAATTTTATGAATTTCAACAGAAAAATACAAAAGTAAGCCACCTCTCTGTATATACTTTAAAACAGGGATAGATTCCAAATCATAGAATAATTTGCTTTATCATCACTGTCACGCAGAAGGACCAAACTTGTTCTTTCGTTTTTTGACATTTTCCATCTGCGTAAATCTGCGTCATCTGCGGATAAAGATAATTGTTTCGCTCCTGACGGAGCTTGATGTTTGCGTGTTTATTGTTTTCTAGAAACATTTCATCCCTCACGGGATTTAATTCAATATTTTTCTCCCCTCAACAAATCCCTTGCTTTTTTTCTTCAATATGTATAAAATTTAGATACAGTAAAAGTATTGAGGAAAGGATAACATGGCCGCTACCAGCGAAAAAATTCCCAAGGCGATGCTGGAAAAATTCAATGAAATTACCCGGTTAACGGATGCGTTCTGTGAAAAACACCTGAATGAGGAATACGCTTTTATTATTCGTATAGCTACAGCCGCGCTATGCCGCAAGCGGCCTTCGCCGCTGTTGAAATACGATCCTGTATCGTGGGCTTGTGGAATTACCTACGCTATTGGTTTTGTAAATTTCCTTTTTGATAAAAGCAGTCAACCCCATATCCGTGCGGATGAATTATGCGCAGCCTGGAATGTTACCAAAAGTATGGGGGAAACCCGGTCCAGGCAGGTGCGCGATTTACTGGACTTGTTCCAGCTTCATCCCGGTTATACATTACCGAGTGAGATGAATGACAATCCCTACGTTTGGCACATTATGGTTAATGGATTCATTATCGACGCGCGTTATGCCGACCCGGAAATTCAACAAATCGCTTTCGAAAAGGGGTTGATCCCTTATATCCCGGAAAATAAACCTATGAGCATTGAAGAGAAGAGACAGGAAGAATGCCAAAGAAACAAAAAACCACCCAAACCGGAGAATCCATTACAATCATCGCTTTTCTAGTTCTGCTTCTCCCCCACTGCGGCAAGGACTCGAATCCCGTTGCCAAAACGCCGGTTGAGAAAGAGCAAACCGGTTATTACACCTCCGGCTCCAAGCTGATGAAGGATAGCTGCGAATGGGAACTGCGCGGCACGGATAAAATGAGCGCCTGGGACAAGAATTACGATGAAGTCGCTTCCTGGGGCATGGATATTTCCCGCGAATGCGTGGATATGAAACTGATGTCCGATGAATTGCTGCTGGAAATTGTTGGCAAAGCGCGCAGCAAGGGCTTTGTTACAATACTGACCGCGTTTTGGTGGAACAGCGATGCCTTGCCCGGCGGCGGCACACCCTACCCGGATTGCCAGTTGCTGGGGGCAACTCCCTCGTTAGACCCGCGTTTCGATAATATTCAAAAACGCTGGCGCGAGATCGCCGCGCTGTTCAAAAACCAGAGCGATGTGTGGTTCGGGGTGTGGAACGAGCCGTATGACTGGAAAAAAGAGACCACCGCTTCCGCCGAACAATGGCTGGCCGACGCAGTGTTAATGGTGGATAACATCCGGGGAACCGGCGCTAATAATATCATTGTGTTGTGCGGTAATGCTATGGGCCAGGGCCATGAGCCGTTTTTGTCAAAAGGGGCGGAACTACTGGCGGGCAGGAATAACATTGTTTTTGATATTCACGCCTATCGCACCTATTGGGATGTATCGCGCCAGGAAATTGAAGCCCGACTGGTAGAGTTGCAGAACGCCAACATCGCGCCGGTGATTATCGGCGAGTTTGCCGCTAACGGCGAGCACCCCTTTACCAATATCATGGCCGCCTGCCGCACTACCCACACCAGTTTGTTAGCTTGGCTGTGGGGACAGTACCAGGAGCCTTTCAAAACCCAATTCAAAAACTATTGTCTGGAACAGCGTAATACGCAGTGCGGAAATGAATAAAGCCAAAATACTCTGCATATTTTGGCTTTATATAAAACTTTATAAAAATCCGCGTTGTTTATTTTAACCTGTTAAAAAAACTCATCTATACAACAGCGCACATCTTGACATTTTTCTGCACAACAACTGCGGCGGCATATTCCTGCTCCAGCGATTCCATCAACTCTTGCACAGAGACAATTTCATTCACCCGCCAGGAGTTAGCCCCGGTAAAGACAAAACCGTCATCCAGCGTGCCCAGCTTGGCATTGATTAACGCTTTGGCAATACAATACGGCGCTTCCCGGAATTCGCAGGTGCGCAGGCATTTATAGGGGCATTTAAACGGCTTTTTCTGGCCAGCCGACACATCATTCAGAAACTGGTTGCGAATGGCGCGTCCCGGCAACCCTACCGGACTGTCGATGATCATAATATCTTCCGGCCTGGCTTTGAGATATTGCTCTTTGAAGCGGATATCGGCGTCACACTCATGGGTAGCGACAAACCGGGTAGCCATTTGCACCCCGGCGGCGCCCATTTCCAGAAAGCGGTAAATATCCGCGCCGGTATAAATGCCGCCTCCGGCAATGACCGCAATCGGTTTGCCATATTGCTGCTCAAAAGGCCGCACAGCGTCAAGCGTGTCCTTGACCAGGATTTCCAGCCGATAAGCCGGGTCATCCAACTGCTCTTTTTTAAATCCCAAATGGCCGCCGGCCAGGGGGCCTTCTACCACAAAAGCATCAGGTATGCAATCATGCTTACCCCAGGTCTTGCAGATCACGTCCGCAGCTCGCCCGGAGGATACAATCGGCACAATCCGGGTTGGACTGGACTGCATACGTTCCGGCGTAACCACCTGGGGTATTTTCAAAGGCAAACCCGCGCCCATAAACACCACATCGGCGCCGGCATCAAGGGCGGTGAGCAGTAAGGATTCATGATCGGTTAATGCGACCATAATATTCACGCCAATCAGGCCATTGCCATTCGCATTGACTTTGGCTTGTTGTATTTCCCGGGTTAGCGCCCGGTTATTGGCTTCTGTGAAATGCCTTTGCAAATCCGGTTCCTGCATGCCAATACCAGCAGTAGCGATTACACCGATGCCGCCTTGCCTGGCCACAGCGCCGGCCAGTCCCGATAAAGAAACACCCACGCCCATACCGCCCTGTATGATTGGTATTTTAGCTGTCAGATTGCCGATATGCAGTTCGGGCATTTTAATATGATCCATAAATGAATAACCTCCAAAGAGAGTAATGTAATACCGCCGGTTGCAGTTTATACTGATTCAATCACCCGGCGGAAATGAAAGCCATAAATGGCCAGCATAACAGTAAGAGAAAACTTTTTCGGACAATTCCACAGGGTATAGAGCAGCAGCTTCCAGTAGTACCTTCTGCCGTTTTCCAGTACACCCAGCTTCCAGATCGAGCGGAAAAACGCCCGTATGTCGCGCCAGGTTACTTTAAATACGCCCTGCTGGGGTAAATGATATTCCCGCAAAAAGGTTGTGACCCGTTCGTAATAAGCTTTTTGTGAATAGATGGTATTCAAAACGGACTTGTAGCCTTCGAGCAGTTTTTGCCGGTTCATTTTCGGTTCAAAATTCAACGAGCCGTCCATATTATTGCCGGTGGAATGATCCAGCAAACGATTTTCGGATTTAAGCCGCCGGAACAGATGGGTTCCGGACAGCGCGGTCAGCAGTCCCACCATTGCAGTAACTATGCCACTCTTTTGAATAAAGCGGATCTGATCTTCAAAGATGGTGTGCGGGTCATTGTCGAACCCGACGATAAAGCCGCCGTGCACCATTAACCCGGAGCGCTGCAGTTTTTTTACCGAGGTAACTATATCGCGCTGCAGGTTCTGAGCTTTGCCGCATTCGGCGAGACTGGCGGCGTTGGGGGTTTCGATGCCCACAAATACAGTGCGCATTCCGGCCTGCACCAGCAGCCGTACCAGTTCCTCATCATCGGCCAGGTTGATGGAAACCTCGGTGGTAAAGGTATAGGGATGGCGATGTGCCTGCGACCAGGCGATTAACGCCGGCAGCAGGTCGCTTTTAAGCAGCCGTTTGTTGCCGATGAAATTATCGTCGACAATGAACACATTGCCGCGCCACCCGGCAGTGTACAGGGTATCCAGTTCATGCAAAAACTGGGCGGCGCTTTTGGTACGGGCTTGGTGGCCGTTAAGCTGCGTTACACTGCAAAACTCGCAGTTAAACGGGCAGCCGCGCGAATATTGAATACTCATGGCGGCATATTTTTTCATATCCAGCAGCCGCCAGAGCGGTACCGGTGTTTGCGCTATATCCGGGAATTGATCAGTACTATAAATATGTTGCGGGCATCCGGCTTCCAGGTCCCGCAGGAACAACGGCAGGGTAATTTCCGCTTCATTCAGTACAAAATGATCGACGCCGGGAAATTGCACATAATCCGTGGTTACCATTGGCCCACCGGCTACAATTTTAGCGCCGAGAGCCTTACAGCGCCTTATCAAAGCCTGAAATGCCTGGCGGTGGACATCCATACCGCTTAAAAACACATAATCGGCCCAACGGATTTGCTTATCCGTCAGGCGTGAAACGTTCATATCTATTAATTTCTTTTCCCAGTGTTCAGGCAGCATTGCGGCTACAGTCAGCAACCCCAGCGGCGGTTCGCTCGACCGGAGTGAAACAAATTTCAAAGCATGTCGAAAACTCCAGAATGTGGATGGAGTTTCAGGATATATTAATAATATTTTCATTACAGCCTCGTAAAAAAAACTAATTTAATGTCTGCAATATAATTAATTTTTCATTTGAGAATTGTAAAAGTTCTGTAAAACCACTTTCAAGTTTCAAAAAAATCAGTTAATTTGCATTCGTAAACTATTGTAGGAACAGAATCAGAATAAAACATGAAAAAACAACGTTCGCTGTTTTATCCTATTTTTATTTTTGTACTGGCGCAGGTTGCCTGGATTGTAATAGTCTTGTTGTGGATTTTTCGTTATGTTGCCAGTAACATAATCTATAATCACGTTGGCGAACGCATTACCCCTCAGTTGGTTTCCAAAAGCGCCAATGTTTTGGAACTGGTCGGCGGCCTGGTTTTAATGGTGACCGCTTCGGTCGGGTTATTGCTCATTTTCAGGAACCTGACCGACCAAATGAAAATAACCGGTATGTATGACAATTTTATTGCCAATATAACCCACGAGTTAAAATCACCCCTCTCTTCCATTCAACTATATTTGGAAACGCTTAAAAGCAGGCAGGTGCCTCCCGCCAAACAGACGGAATTTCTCAACCGAATGCTTAAAGACGCCGACCGGTTGAAAAATCTTATCAACTCGATACTGGAAATTTCAGGACTGGAACAAAAGAAAATCGTCTTCAATTACGAGATCGTCGCCGCCGGACCAACCTTTCGCAAATTATTGCAGGACACAGCCGGGCAGTTTAATCTCTCATCGCAAGAGGTTATTATATCCGGCGATGCGCCCTGTTCCTGCGTTATCGACCGCAATGCTATGCGCACAGTATTGGATAATCTTGTTGATAATGCAATCAAATACTCTGAAGGACCACCGCAGATCGAAATGAAATTTGCTAATAAAGCCGGTCACCTGGTGCTCGAATTCCGCGATCACGGGATCGGGATTGCAAAAAAAGATCAGAAACAGGTATTTCAGAAATTTCATCGTATTTACCGGCCGGATATTCCCAATGTCAAAGGCACTGGCTTGGGTCTCTATTGGGTCAAAGAAATCATTAAAATGCATGGCGGGAAAATACATGTGCATAGTGAAGGCGCGGGACAAGGGACAGCCTTCACCATCGACCTGCCCGTCTACCCGACGGCCAAAACCCGTTATATCAATAATCTTTTAAAACTGACCCAGAAACGCAAGAAAATTGAACGAGGCGAAAATGAACCGGAATGATTTTGCCGGAAACCGTATTTTACTGGTGGAAGATGAAGAATCCCTGGCGGTTGGGCTGGAGTATAATTTGAGCGAAGAAGGCTATGCCGTTATGCTGGCGGCGGACGGCAGAAAAGCGCTGGAAATTTATGCCGCTCATCCCTGCGACCTGGTTATTCTCGATATAATGCTGCCGTATATGGACGGGTTTCAGGTGGCTGCTAAAATGCGCGAGACCGATCCGCAAATACCCATATTAATGTTAACGGCGCGAACCGGGCTTGCCGACCGGTTAAAAGGCCTGGAAATTGGCGCCGATGATTACATAACCAAACCTTTTCACCTTGACGAACTATTATTACGTGTTAAAGGGATGCTGCGCCGTAAGCAGTGGTACCAAAAAACCTCTGCGGCAAACCCGGTATTCTGTTTCGGGCCGCATAGCATTAACTTTCAAAACCTGCAATGCCGGGCCGGCAAAAACGAATTTACCCTGACCCAGCACGAGGCTATGGTACTTAAATATTTTACCGATCATGTCAATACGATTGTCACCCGCCACGAGTTACTGGAACATGTATGGCAAATCCGCTCCGAAGTGGAAACCCGAACTGTAGATATATTTGTGGCCCGGCTGCGCAAATATTTTGAAGCCGATCCAAAGAATCCAGTCTTTTTCAAAAGCATCCGCAGCGCCGGTTATATGTTTTGTGTGGAACCGGATAATCAATAAGTATTAAAAATATTAATGGTTAAAATCAGGATTGTGGAGTATTAAAACAAAAAACCCCTGGTGTTAGCCAGGGGTAAAGTAGTCCGGATCAGACCTTTTTTACGTTGGTTGCCTGTAAACCCTTAGCTCCCCGTTCAACTTCAAACTGGACCTGGTCTCCCTCGTTCAGAGTTTTATAACCGTCGCCAATGATAGCTTTAAAATGAACGAATACATCATCGCCTTCTTCACGGGTGATGAATCCATAGCCCTTTGAGCCATTGAACCACTTTACTGTACCTTTTTCCATTAAAAAATCCTTTACAAAAATTTTACCATTTTGTACAACCAGATTCCTTCCTTTATGAAAAAAAAATCGTATTGAATAGCCAACAAAATTCGGGCTTTCGCTACGATTTAATTGTTTTTTTGATTTAGAATTTTTTTAGAAAAAGTCTTCAAAACCAATACATAATATGGGGAATACAGTGTACATTTACTTGCACAAATATATTAATCATTAAAATATAAAAAAGCAAGTATTTATTTCATTTTTTAAAAATTTTTTTCTGTCCGAAATAATTGAAAGAAAACAATTATTCATACCTATAAAAGCACAAGAAATAAGTGCTCACAATGACAAGTGAGTAAAATTACCGGCTGATAACCCCATCAATTGTAAAACATTATCACGACCTTACAACAGAGAAACAATTTTAAAATAATAAAAATCAACATTTTAAATCATTACTTCCGTTGCGTACTTAAAAATTAAATTAAAAAACCTGTTGTTTTACATTACAGGTTTTGTAAATTACCCAAAAAAATTATGTTCACCAAACCTGGAGAAACAATGAAAAAATACCTGCTCACCGGTCTTTTATTGCTTTTAATGTATTTACCAAGTTTCAGTGTAATAACGACCTTAAATTTAAACAGCGAAAAGGAGTACTTTGAAGCGCAGGGTTTTACTCTTCTTGCGTTCCATAATAATTATCCTGAAGGAAAACAGGGCGGGCTGGAAATCATTCAGCACGATCAACGGCTGGCTTCCTGCGGAGACCTGCGGCTGGAACCGACACCCGGACAGTGGGATCCCAAATCCGGCAATGCCAGGCGCAGCCTGGATGCGCAAAATAAAATTATTCATGTTACCAATACCTTTCCTGCTGTTGCCCTGGATTACAGTGTACATATCAGGACTGAAAATGGACAATTCATCATAACCCTGGACCTCGCCAAACCGCTACCCGACTCCCTGGCCGGTAAACTGGGCTTTAATTTCGAACTGTATCCACAAATTTATTTCGGTAAAAGCTATTGCCTGGACGGCACATTCAATACCTTTCCACGCCAGGGTAACGGCCCGGTGCAATTACATAATGGCGAGGTAATACCCCAGCCGTTGGCTTCAGGACATAATTTATCGGTTGCTCCTGAAGATCCCCTGTATCATTTACAATTTGAAAGTAAAAATGGTACATTACAACTTTACGACGGTCGCGATACCGATCAAAACGGCTGGTATGTCATCCGCCAGGAAATCCCCGCCGGGGCGACGCAGAATGCAATTGAATGGGTTATACAACCCTTTATCGCACCGGACTGGCGGCATATACCGGTCATCGGTCATTCGCAGGTCGGCTATCACCCGAACCAGGTCAAACAGGCAATCATTGAACTGGATGCCCAGACTGTAAATACTCAAATTGCAGGTTTGTATAAAGTTGCAAATGGCGGCCTGGCGCCGGTTTTGGAAGCAACTCCAAAATTATGGGGCAAATTCCTGCGTTACCAATATGCCATTTTTGATTTTAGCCAAGTCCGGGAACCGGGCATGTATGTTATCCGCTATGGCGACCGGCAAACCGAGCCTTTCAAGATCAGCGCGGATGTCTATCAACAAGCGGTATGGCAGTCGACTCTGGATACTTTCTTCCCGGTGCAAATGTGCCATACAACCATTCGGGATCGGTTCCGTATCTGGCATGGCCCCTGTCATCTCGACGATGCCATGCAGGCCCCGGCTCCACTGGAACATTTTGACAGTTACCGGCAAGGCGCGGCGACAGAAACCAAATTCCAACCCTTTGAACATGTGCCGGGTTTGGATCGCGGCGGTTGGCACGACGCCGGCGATTATGACCTGGCTGCCGGTTCACAGGCCCGAACGATCTATTCGCTGGTATTGATCCGGGAAACATTTAAGGTCAATACCGATCAAACGGCAGTGAATGATGAAGCTCGCCTGGTTGAATTGCACAAGCCTGACGGCGCGCCGGATATTCTGCAGCAGATCAGGCACGGCCTGCAAAACCTGCTAGCCGGATACCGAATAAGCGACCATTGTTTCCCCGGTATTATCTGTAATTCAATCATCCAGTATGTGCATCTCGGCGATGCCATGACCATGACGGATAACCTGGTCTATGAACCCAAACTGGGCCCGTTGCAGACCGATGGTTTTCATTCCGGTAAAAAGGATGACCGCTACATTTTCACCAACAAATCAACAGGTATGGAATACAGCGCCGCCGCCACATTTGCGGCTTCCGCCAGGGTGCTGCGCGGCTTTGACGACAAACTCGCGGATGAATGTTTGCACACTGCAATAAAAATCTGGGATTATGAACAAACCCATGAGCCGGTTATGCACCGCAGCGCTTATATACCGGGCAACATAAAAGAGCAGGAAATTTTAGCGACCGTGGAACTGTATGAAACAACCAAAAACGAGAAATATCTCAACCACCTGGTTGCATTGCTGCCTGACATTAAAAAGCAGGTGCGCGGCGCCGGCTGGGCTATTACCCGGATATTGCCGGCAATTAAAGACCCTGCCTTTACCAGTGAGTTCGCGCAAGCGGTAAACGAATACAGCGCCATGATACAGAAAAGTATGACCGAAAATCCCTACGGTATTCCCTATCGTCCGGCAATTTGGGGCGTCGGCTGGGATATTCAAAGTTTTGCAGTCAACCAGTATTATTTGCATAAAGCATATCCGGCTCTGTTTGACCGCGAGAATGTTTTACGGGCGCTTAATTTTATTTTCGGTTGTCATCCGGGTTCATCGACTTCATTCATTTCCGGGGTTGGCGCCCGGTCGTTAACTACGGCTTATGGGGTTAACCGTGACGACTGGTCTTATATACCCGGCGGCGGGGCTTCCGGCACCGGTCTCATTCGTCCGGATTTCCCGGAACTGAAAGATCCATTCCCCTATCTCTGGCAGCAGGGCGAATACGTTATGCCCGGCGCCGCCAGTTACATTTTTTGCGTGCTGGCAGCAGATGATCTGTTAAACGGGAAATAAACATAATTTGAACAAACAAGGGCGACGAATCGCCCTTGTTTGTTTATACAACACTCAGTTCTCAGCCAATACCTTGCACACAATAGCGGTCATATCATCCTCCCCGGCATGCCCATCGGCAAAATCACGCACCGAGCGGACGAGTTGTTTTATTATGCGCATTGCTTTACTTTTTTGATATTTTGTGATCCCGGCCAGGGTTCGTTCAAACCCAAACTCTTCCTGGTTACCGCCTTTTGCTTCCACTATACCATCGGTTATAAAAACAATGTTATGACCCGGCGACAAGGGTATAGCCGGGCTTTTTTCATAATGATAATCGGCCATAAAACCGAGCGGGATGCCGGTGCCGGGCAATTCTGCAACATGGCCGTCTCCGGCAATGATAAAACCCGGTGGATGCCCGGCGCTGGCATAGTCCAATATTTTTTGCTGTGGATTGAGACGTGCCAGTACCAGGGTAACAAAATTATTGTTATCGAGATCGTTGACCAGGTCGCGGTTAAGCAGGGTTAGAATAACCGCGGGGTCCGATTCCATTCTGGCATAAGCTCGCAGGTAAGCGCGGGTTTGCGCCATGATCAGCGCCGCACCAATGCCGTGCCCGCACACATCGCCTATCACCAGGCCGAAACTGCCGTCTTGCAGGGTGATAAAATCATAAAAATCACCGCTGGTTTCAACCGCCGGGAACGTGGCTCCGGCAATATCAAAACCGGGAAGAGTAATGGTCGCTTTTAATAATTTTTGCTGAATTTCATGGGCGATGCGCAGGCGCATGTCAAGTTCCTGCTTTTTTTTCAGCAGGGTAATATCTTTGATCACCGAAACAAAATGGGTAATTGCGCCATTGCCATCCTTCATGGCTGTTATGGTTTGCTCACACCAGTACAATTCGCCGTTCTTTTTCTTGTTGACGATTATACCCCGGTACGGTTTACCCTGCAAAATTGTGTTCCACAATCTTTTATAAAAAGACCGGTCATGCTTGCCGGATTTAAGCAGTCTAGGAGATTTGCCAATTACTTCAGCACGGCTATATCCGGTGGTGGATTCAAATGCCGGGTTGACATATTCGATTAGACCGTTGCGGTCGGTTATAACCACACTGTCCGCTGTTTGTTCAACGGCGCTGGTGAGTTTTTGCATTTCGATGCGGGCATGATTCTGACCGGTCATATCCACCGTATGCACCATAACCATATCCGGAGGTGCATAAACATAGCTAACCTTTAGATCTTTGACCTCGCCTGTACCTGAGAACCGATAACTCATAGCACGCTTGACAGTTTTTTGATTGTGATAACACTCATAAAAATCATTATGTATCACCTGGTACTCTGGGTTGCCGTTATACATTAACGTCAGTGTTGTGCCGATGGTTTTGCGGATTGTCCCGCCGGTAATTCTCTCAGCAGCGTCATTGCAATCGACAAGCACAAAATCGTTATCATGATGCTGCCAGATATAGGTAGGAATGGGAAAGCCCCTGAACAACCGGCGGATTCGATCATCACTGTGGTTTTTATCGATTTCCAACTGCCTGGCGGCAGTAATATCGCGAAGCGTCACAATACCGCCGGAGAGCAAGCCATGCTCATCCAGCATTGGTCTGGCATTCACCTGGATAAACACACCATCTGGCCGGGACGTGTTACGGATATATATAACTTCATTTTCAACATGTTCACCATGTAAAGCACGGGCCAGAGGTAATTGGCCAGCAGGATAAGGATTGGTCATATCCGGCAAATAACACCCGTAAGCAGTTGCCCAATCCTCCGGTTTTATACGCCGGGCCCCGATGCCTAATATATCCCGCGCGGCCTGATTAAAACAAATGAAATTACCGGTTTTATCGGCGACAATTACACCATCGGTCAAATTGTTGATTATTGTGTGCAGGATGTAATTTCTAGTGTGTAATTGTATTGCTGGTTTTTCTGTTGCGGTCAAATCGGAGTATCGACTCATAAAACCATCTTTTCCTTTTTAGGAATTTGTAAATCAATACAACAGGTAAAAGGCGGGTATTATTTCCCTTAATATTATAAAGATACAGAGTAATCGTCAAAAAGAGGAAAAATACGTCCCCCGGTTTTTTCACTCTAGCTTTTATACACAAAAAAATTTAAAAAATATCCTGTCGAGACACGGAATGCTTTGTCCATGATCTAATTTAATAACAGGCAGTACATCCATATCAGTTTGGACACTCGGACTGATTATCTTTATAAAAATATAATTGTTTTTTAAAGTCCGGGGACTCTTTTATCTAGTCTTTGACGCAACGAACTGCTAAACCACTAAATTTTGAAATATGGTAACGATAACAATCATCACTATTAAAGTGCAGAGAACGGTACCAAATAGTACCATAAAAAATGTTGTTGGTACTAGTCCAATACATAGAATTATTACTCTTTTGCATAAATTTACCATTTTTTGAATCACGATACCCACCAGGCGAGGCATTGAAACCGGTTTCATTCGTAGCACCCAGGTTGGGGCTACTCCAGTGCACAGTACCGGATTCTTTTATTTTTCCGCCTTGATTTGTTCCACGCCATGCATTAGTTTTATCTGCTTCTGACTGGCTCATGCCTAACTGCATTTCAAATTGCTTCCACTCTTCATCCGAAGGTATATGCCAGCCTTCAGGGGCTAACTGCCGACTATCAATAATTGCGTATCCATTGTACAGAGCGCCATAAATAGCAGCATTACTACTATCATTATCATAATAACAATAAATCCCGCTGGTTAAATAAAACCACTCCGCCCATTCATCATTAATGGTGGAAAGAGGTATTGCATCTCCATTGCGGTAATGTGTTACTCTGAGATTCTCTGCCATCCACCATTGAGTACCAATCTGTACAGTGCGATAAACATTACCGTCAATATCGGTTACAGTGTCGGTACGATATACGGTAGCATCGTGTGTTGTATTACCGGTGATCTGTACATTATCCTCTTTATAAGTGATAATATCTGTGCCACTAATATAGAGCCGGTACATACTTGATGATGCTTTTGCCATTTGGGATTGATATGTAATGACAGCATCGACAGACGACAAGCCGGAATATCCCAGGTGCCCGTCCATTAACACCATTTTTCGTGTAACCCTTACTCCCTCTGCAGTTAATACATAAAAATAAACACCCGCAGAAACACCCTGGCGCTGATCATTGGTAGTATCCCAAACAACCCTGCCGGAAAGTGATATCTGAAAACCGTCAAACAATGTCTTTATTTTTTGTCCCAGCACATTATAAATTTCAATCCGGATGTGTGCGGGATAAGGTATTTCATAACTGATTACAGTAGAGGGATTAAAGGGGTTGGGATAATTTTGTAATAAATTAAAACCAGCTACTGGTTGTTCAGGGTTGTTAATAATTCCTGTACCTGTAATCTCTAGTGAATATTCTCCCTGGGCATTGGTAGTATTGCTGAATACGCGGTTGGTATCTGCATGGTCTATTAACATAACTAGTGCATTCGCTACCGGTTCGGATCCGTTATCCCTTACAACTCCCTGAACAACAAATTGCGAGAACACATTCTGGCAAAGGACCATGAGACAAACAGAAATGCATAAAAACCAGTTTGAACGTGACATATATCCTCCCATAAACTTGATTAATTAAATACTTTGGCTTATGACAAAGTAAAAAAATTATAACCAGTCAAAGACCGGTTCATTTTTCCCGGGCCCATATAGTCTTTGGTAATGAAATAGTGTAATCCTAGAGTAATATAATATGTCCGGTTTTACAGAAAATAGCAAGAGAAAAATTATAATTCACATCAGCTTATACAATAACCGAATTTGTTTCTCTTTACCCTGGCTAGGTATTATTTACTTGGATACCATAGCTGTGAAATGCTCGCAGAATGATGTTCAAAATAAAACAATGAAACTCCGGGGTAGCATCAAAACCACCAATTTGAAAAAGGTCATATAACATTATGCATATAAAACAAACTTGCCATTTCGAGCAAAATGAGAAATCTTATTTACACAATATTTTAAATGCCAAAGATACCTTGTCCCTTCGCTCTCCGGAATGTCATGAATGGTATTTTCTCAAACTTGTAACCTATCCCACTTTATTAGGCTTTTGATACAGCCCCGGTATCTTGCCAACTCACTTTTATATCCGAAGCATACTGGGGGAATCAACCCCAAAGAGATTATAAAATTGTATTATAAAAATTTATTTTTTACAGTTTATATTACCCCAATAAGTGATAAGTAAAAAGGGCAAAGTAATTTTTGATTTTTAATAATCATGAATACTTCGCCCTTGATGTCTTTTATAAATCACTTGCCGGATTGCAATCGTAACGCTTGTAAATACCCGTCGTTTACCGTACAATTTTCAAACTGACAGTATTGTAAAAAACCTTGCAAGGCAGCCTGCACATGCTGCGGGTCCGGACGTTTGGCGCGTCTTTCATTAAACCCTGTCCCGGCGTTATCGGCATATTCTTTAATCTCGTCCCAATACTCCGGTTTGGCAAAAGTAACGATACAACTCGGCGCTTCCATCTTTTTATAGGGCCAGAAACACCAGCCGATGTTGTACTTTTCTAACAAGTCGGTAAAAGAACCTATCCATTCGTAATTGTTTTCACCGGACTCGCTCATCCACAACGGTACATTGTATTTATCACGAAAATCAAGATACTCCTGAATGGAAGAATCGGTCACATCCGACCAGTATTTATGAAAAGTATACGCCAGCTTGTCGTCAAAAGGTGGGCCAAATATATCAAAGCTGGTATCCCAGCGCCGGCCGCCGAGGATGATGATGTGATTTTTATCCACTTTGCGTATAGCGGCGGTAATTTGCTTGTACAACGGCTCAAGACGATCGTTGAGGTACTGCACCTCATCCCAGTGCGGGATAGGCTCATTCAGCAGGTCATAGCCCAGCACAGTTGGTTCATCGGCATAACGTGCGGCAATTTTCTGCCACACCTCTGCAACCCGCTTCTGGCTCTCTTCGCTCTCGAACAGGGACGGCCAGCCCCAGCTATCGTCGATGTTATCGCCGGTCTGCCCGCCGGGCGCACAATGCATATCCAGGATCACCCATATCCCGGCTTCTTTACACCAGCCGATCACGCGATCCAGCATTTCAAATCCTGGCCCCAGCCACACACCGGGGTGGTCTTCAGGAGTGAATAGCCGGTAATTAAAAGGCACCCGTATCGAGTTCATACCACATTGTTTGATGAACTGTATATCTTCGCGGCGAATATAATTATCATAATACTGAGCCCAGAAATTCCGCGCCTCAGCAGGACCAACCAGCTCGCTGATTACCGTGTTGATCAGCCGCGGTGACGTGGCATGGCGGAACTTGAACATATAGCCTTCGGGCACCAGCCAGTTGCCCAGGTTCATGCCACGCAACAGAATCGGCTTGCCATCCGGAGCAATAAACTCTTTGCCTTCCACCCGGACAAAGCGGTTTTGCGAACTGCCACTATTACTGCATCCCCATAATAAAACCAATACTAGCGCAACTACCAGGTAATGTTTTTTCATTGTTACCTCACAAAGGTTGACCAATCAGGTCCATACCGGTTGTAATAGATTTAATTGTACTTTGCCTCCGGCATTTCTTCAGGATAAATTTATTTTTCCATCCTGGGAGAGGAAAATTGCCAGCGGCCTGGTTTTGGGAAAATGCGACAGAACAATAAAAATGATCACCGTTATCGGTACACACAAGAGCATACCGGCAATCCCCCATAATGCGCCCCATAGCGCCAGGGACACCAGGATGACCAGCGGGCTGAGGTTCAGATTATTACCCATTAATTTGGGATCGAGGATATTGCCAATAGTAAATTGTAAAAAAGTCAACCCTAATCCAATAATGATAATAGGCAAAAACCTGTCAAACTGGATGAGCGCGAACAGTACCGGTAAAAATGTGGCGATTATCGAACCTATAGTTGGAATAAAATTCAAACAAAAAATCAGGATCGCCCAGAATTCAGCAAAATCAAGCTTTTGTGAGGCCATCACAAAATAGCCGAGAATGGCGGTGAGGGCGCTGACAAAAGTCTTGATGCCGATATAGATACGAATATCATTGTCCACTTTTTCAATCATTTTAAAAATGTCTTTTTGCCGTTCCGGATTTTCTATCAAAGCCATTAACTTGACCTTGAAACTCTTTTGTTCCAGGAATATAAATATCAGGTATACCAGTATAACTCCGGTATTGCTGATAAACCCGGTAATAACCACAGCAAATTGCGACAATACACCCCCGATATCAATCTTTTGAAAAATTTGCTGCAACGTAGGGGGTTCGGTGCGCCCAAGCAGTGCATACGCCTGGGCAATCAGGGCGGAAAGTTTCTTTTGATACGAAGGGGCAACGACGATTACATCGGCAATATTATTGCTGATCAGCGTGACCAATAAATATAATACGCCGGATATTGTTATAACCGATAAAACATAGCATATAGCCAGGGGCAGGCGCCAGCGAAACAGTTTGATTTTTTTGAAACCAAGCGCCAGTATATTGATAAGATACCAGATGATAATTGCCAGAACCAGTGGGATCAATAGATCCTTGCCGACAACCAGCAGGTAAAAAATGAGTATGGTTATTACCAGCACATGAAAAAAACTAGTCAGTTTCATTTTACTCCATCCTGATTTCAGGTTTTATTTAAGACCAGAATACATGATCTGTCATGTACGATCTGGACTCAACTGTCTCACAGTTTGTTTATTTTCTGATTTATAATATACAAAAAATTATCACACAGTAAATAAAGAAATAATCTAGAGCCGGTGGGTTATTTTTCTGTTTGCCATCTATTTTTTCGGCTGAATAGTAATTGACCGATTGCATTAATCAGGCAACAATCTTGCCGTCGCGTGAAAGTAAAATCGCCAACGACCTGGTTTGTGGAAAATGGGAGAACACAATCATAAAAATCACCGTTAATGGAATACATAATATCATACCGGCTATACCCCATATTTCACTCCACAATGCTAATGACAGGATAATTGCCAGGGGGCTCAGGTTCAATTTTTCGCCCATCAGGCGGGGATCAAGAAAATTGCCAATTAAAAAATCTGTTAAAAAAATACCAACTCCAATAATGACCACCGGTAAAGCCGAGTCAAACTGGATCAGCGCAAACATCAAGGGCATTATATTGGCAACCAGGGAACCGACCGTGGGTATAAAATTGAGAACAAAAATTAAAATCGCCCAAAATTCAGCCAGGTCCAGTTTTTGTGAAATCATGACAAGGTAGCAGAGAAAAGCCGTTATCGCGCTGATCAAAGACTTGACGCCGATATAAACTCTTATTTCATGATTAATTTTATCGATTATCTTTAAAATATCCTGTTGTTTCCGGGAGTGGTCAATCAAGGCCAGGTATTTAACGCTGAAACTTTTTTGTTCCATAAATAAAAAAAACAGGTAGACTAAAATAATGCCGGTATTGCTGATAAAACCGGTGATCACGTGTGCAAGCTGACTTGCAAGACTGCCAATATCAATTATACTAAATACCTGGTTCAAGCTCGGTTGATTATGCAGACCGGCCAATGCCAGGCCCCTGAACAAAAGCGCCGTTAATTTCTTTTGGTAAACCGGCGCCAGAGTAACGACATCGGTAACATTTTTACTGACCAGGTATGCCAGTAAAGAAAGCATTGCTGCAACAATGAGAGCCGATAAAATTTTACATAACGGTAACGATAATTGCCGGTGAAATAGTGTCATTTTTTGGCAGATAAAAGCAAGACTGTTGACCAGGTACCAGATTATCAAAGCCAGAAAAAAAGGAATGAGCAAGTCACGGCCAACTAGTAAAATGTAAAAAAACAATATGGTGAGAACCGAGATCTGAAAAAAAGACGACACTTTCATAAATTAACGTCCACGATTTAAAACCTCAACGGCGATTGGCAACATAACATAACTAGTCAGACAACGGGTTAAACCGGATCTTGAACAAACAGTTCTTCAAGTCTTATAATTATATACACTTAAAATCTTGAAACAGCTTTCAAGAAAGGGAAAACGGTAAAATTTCATTATATCCAAATCATGCCATTTACTCAATATACAGGTTCAGCTTTATTTCACCTGGCAAGAATGCGCAGCGCTATATCCTGCTCGTATTCCGGGCTTTTTAGTGTAATTCTTCCGCCTTTATGTTCCAGCTGTTCAACGCCGGTCACCCGGCCGGTTTTGGTATCCAGCCATTCTGCCTGAAAAGAGCCGGACGGTAAATTTAGCGTTACATTACAGTGTGCGCCACCATCCAGATATATGGCGTACTGCCTGCCGGGTTCGGACAAGGCGCGGGATACCACACCGGGCGACAAAACAATGACCTCAAAATCAGGTTTCATAGCAATAAAATTGAAATCGGCAATGAATTCCCGCAATATTTTCAACTGGGCGCGAAAAACCGCGTTGCCGCCGCCGGGAGCATTATTAACACCACTGCCATATTCGCAACCGGGGTAAAAAGAGTAATCCAGGTTATTAAATATCCCGCCGCCCGCCAGGATAAAATTCCATGCCTGTCTGCGGTATACATCATCTGAATTGCCGGAGAAGCCGGACTCGTCAAAACTGATAACCCGGTCATAGCCGTAATTCCAGTACACCGCTTCCGGCCAGGCGTAATGGAAATTGATGATCGAGACGGCCGGGGTCACATTATCAACTGGATATTTATAATTGCAGAAATTTTGTGCAATCAGATGCTTATTCTCCAACCCGGCTTCAGTTTCCGTTATGACCGCAGCGATCCGCTCCTGCCATTGCAGCGAGGCGGGAGTGGCCAGATGGGTGCGCTTATTCCAGTTCACTCCGGTATCGAGGTCATAGGGATTGAGGATCAGCGCCTGTACCGTCTGATCTGACCAGGGTTCATTTTGAATTTCATAAAAGACATTATCAAACCCGTTCAATTCCTCCACCAGCTTGCGCACCATAGCTTCCTGGAAGGACATTAAATTCCCGTTTGCCGGAGTCTGCGCCTGCTGGTGCGCCACCGAATCGGTGGCATTGATATTATTGCCATGATACAAGGGACTGTAGACCCAGTAATCGTTGGTATAAATTGAAGAAAACAGGGTCACTTCCACTATAATATCATATTTTTCCGCCTGGCTGATAAAATCTTTCAAGCGTTGGAAGTATGCCGTATCCCACTGCGTGAGATCAAACTTATTGCCGCCATTGATGTAACCCGGCGTTGCGCTCCTGGCCCAGGGAACCAGCGCCCGGTTGGCTTTTGGCGCCAGGGTGTTTTTTTCAATGCCGAAACTGCCGACCCTTTCCAGGTAAGCGCCGGTGAAAATACGGGTATAATTCAAACCGTCTTGAGCCAGGGTTTGCAGGTATTTTACATAATCAAAATCCAGGTTAATGACCGAACCGTAATGTTCGCCGGAGGTGATGAGGATTGCCGGTTTATCTTTGTACAGCAGGTAATGAGGATTTTCAGGATGGAGTTGAATTGGCCGGGAATATAATGGCCCGCACAAAAACATGATATACAGCAATAAAAATTTTTTCATATTGCCTTCCCGATAGTTTTATGATTGTATTATACAGACATGTAAAACTAGTCAAAGTAATATAATAAATTCCGGCAATTTAGAAAATAATTTTCAGACAGCAAAAAATAAATAACAATATCAGCTTGCTTATGTTCAGAAAACCCGCGCCAGGCCAAGCGGGATCAACCTGAAATTGATGCCGATACTGGGTTTATTTTCATGATCGAGCGACATAAAGAATCCCGGTGAAAATTTACCGATTTTAACCACTCCCGGATAAATATTCAATCGCGCCCGGTAATCCTGGGTTTGTGAATAGAGCAGCGAGGCGAGCAGAGAATTATTGCGATCATAAAACAGCCCGGCGGTCAATACCAGGTCGGCGGTGAGACGGCGGACATTTTCGCTTTCACTGATGTTTACCAGTCCCTTGGCGGTCATCCCGGTACCGAAAGATATGCAATCGCCATTCGCCCGTTCAAAAGAGGCGCCCACCTCAGCATGAGTTCCCCAATGATAAAACAAACTCCACTTGTAACTCTTTTTAATTTTATATTTCATCACAAAATTTTGACCATTATTCTCCAGTATCCCGGAAAATGGGTCCAGCGACGGCTGATAGGACCAATCCGCCATATTCAGCGTATTGCTGAAAAACCGGCAAACTCTGTCGCTGCTGAACATGACCATACCTAATGGATTAAATATATATATATCGGCTATTGGATCGACATTATAGCCAACGAAATCACTGGTTTCCACAACTTCATTTAAAAAATGGTAAACGTTAAGAGTAATAAAAGACGCCAGGCGCGGATGGCCAACATGATGCCAGCGGTACCACTCTTCAATCATTCTATAACTCATGCCCCCGCCGATAAGATGCTGGGTATAATTGGGCCAGTAATAAGCTTGTTTTCTGTCAACGCTGATCGGGACAACCTGGGTCATAATAAAGTCATTCCAGCCATCCTGTTCTATGGCTTTCACCGGGTCTTTAAGATTCATCCACAGGTTATCGACGCCATTTTTAAAATCAATACTCTTTAAATGATTATCGCGGTTATCCATCTGCATGATCCCGAACCCGCCATTAATAATCAACCGAACCGGGTGGATATTCGATTCGCTGCCATAACAAAGTCCGTGATAAAAAAAATAACCCTCTTTTTCTGCAGCAAAACATGGCTGGGATAAAGCCAAAAACCAACTGAATACCAGGAGCATAAAGCTGAACCTGGTTATTTGCACACCTGTAACCGAACGCGGTACCATAATCGCCATAAATTATCGCCTGAAATCCTGAATGTTATTATAAAACAATGTCTTGACTGATCTCTATTACTGCCGACGATCATATCAAGACATCAAGATCTGCTATCTTGCCTGAAACGAAAAAACTTTCCACTACATTTTAATAAAATAAACTAAAGTTATTAATTTACAAAATTTAAAATAAATTTCAAACAAATCCTTGTCAAACCTCAGAATATTATCTGGTCAATTGTTTACTGTTTCCCAATAACTCTATAATTTCCGAAACCGGAGTGTGATCGTTTAGAAAATTTTATATTTTCGTTACCGGACTGGCTTTATTGTTATACCTCAATTTTATCAACTTTTGCAACATAGAGCAACCGCTGTATAACGGTAACCTGGGTCATGACGGCTAGAAACAATAAAATAATGTGCAAAACCCATCCCCGGAAGATAATGCCGATGGCTATCAATACCAGTCTTTCGGAGCGTTGCAACAAACCCACCGGGCAATCCATACCGGCTCCTTCGGCGCGGGCTTTGACATAACTTACGTTAAATGAGCCGATCATGATTAATGCCAGCACCCAGATTCCTGCTGCCTGACCGGAAAAATAAAAATGCCCGCCCAAACCAATTAGTAAAAACGCCTCATTATAGCGGTCGATGGTTGAATCCAGGATTCCCCCAAATCGACTTTTCTGATTGGTGAGCACGGCAAGTTGACCGTCGAGAACATCGGCGACCGCCATAAAAAAACCAAAAACTAAGGCCCAGCCGAACCGGCCATGCCATAAAAACAGGCCGGCCAGCAATCCCAATAACAAACTGAGGATTGTAATAGTGTTGGGTGTTATACCGGTTGCAGCAATGCTGCCGGTTATTTTTTCCAGGTTACGGCAGAACCAGCGTTCAAGTTTAACCGGGATAATTCCATTTGGTGTATCGGACATATTCTACCCCATTATTAATTCAAAAAAATTAAACTTATATATAACCATTATCGGCTACAGAAAATATTAATCAGGAAAACCGAATTCTCCTTTATAACGAAAAGAAACGCTCATTGTTTCATAATTCTTTTGTAATTATCCGGTTAACTATACATACATCGTATATTAACCGGCAATTGATTCTTAGAATTAAATACAAAAACCCCTGGCAGTAATTTTTGAAACAACCGTTGATAACATAATTTATTCAATAAAGTTCACCAGATCCGTAAGGGATTTGCGGGTTTTAAGACGTGGCTGATCTGCCGGATACCCCAGGGGAGTCATGATCAACGGCTCCCAACCCGGGGCAAGGGCAAACACTTGTTTGGCCGCGTCCGGATCGAAAGCGCCAACCCAGCAGGTGCCGAGCCCCAGTTCCGTTGCCGCCAGAATGAGATGATCCATGGCAATCGTTGCATCCACATCCGCATAATTTTTCCCGTCGCGGCGGTTCCACGCCTCGGCGGGAATGGTGCACATACAGATCACCAGTGGGGCCTGCACGAACCATTCACGGTGATAAACGCGATTCAGTTCTTGTTCATGTCCCCTGGGATTCATGACTACCAGGCGAAACGGCTGTTTGTTTACAGCCGTTGGCGCCAGCCGGGCGGCGTCCAGCACCCGCTGTAATTTTTCATCTTCCACCGGCCGGTTTTGATAGGCGCGCACGCTGTAACGGTTTGCTAGGGTTGAAAAAAAATCCATTTCTAATCCTTTTTATCAGTCAATGAATTGACATGTATTTTAAATGCCCATAAACAATGGTTTAATGTGGCGGTCATAAAGATTTTCCGTAACATTGACGGCAATGATCGCTTCGTGCTTTTGCAGGGCATTTATATACCCGGCGCCCATTTCGGCAGCTACTTTGTATCCCACATGCAGCAATTGCCGGAAATGCGGATTAAAATGTTTATTCCCCGGCACATGCCGCAGGGATTCGGCATACATAATGCTGTCCCACTTGTCCACCTGTGCGGGATCGGGCAGGAATTCTTTATGAATGTCGATCACCGTTGCATAAGGTTTACACAATTCATCATACCGCTCCCAGGCCTGGCGATAGACAACTTTGGCGATCTCCAGCGCTTCACCGCCGGCCATTGCCAGGCCGATCAGTTCTTCCAGCCAGGTGGTGCCGGCGGTTTTGAGATGCAGACCGGCGTCGAATTGTTTTAATGCAGCGGCAATGGGTTTGTAAATAGAGAACTTGTCGCTGCCGGAATGAACACTCAGTTTCAAATTATGCGGCAGGGTGAAATTTTTACACACATATTGAATAATTGCAATATCCTGGGCAAATTCCCTGCTGAACCGGCTAATATCGCCAACATAATCCACACCCTTGTTAAAACGTCCGGAGAATTTGGGAGCAATAGTTTGCGCCGGAATGCCTTCATCAGCAATGGCGGCCAGGATAAAGAACAATTCCACCGGGGTTTGCGGCGTATCGGTTTCGTCCATAGAGACTTCAACGACAAAAGGCCGGTTTTCGCGTCGGGCGGCAATGTGGCGGTATATACGTCCGGCTTCTTTGACGGCATACAGGTATTTTTCCGCAATATCCAGGAGCAGTTTACCGGTTACCTGGAACGTATCGGCGATGCCGGGAATATGCAGCATGCCGATGTATTTGTTGTAGCGGTCGGCAAAGGCCTGCACATCCTGATCATTCGCTTCCTGGCCGATATAATCTGCCACATCCAGGGTATAGAAATCACAGGCATCTATAAACAGGTCGACCGTTTTTAAATTGATATGGTCGGCGTCGACAAAATAAGGCGCTTGCCATTGCAGCGCTTGTACGGCCTGATCCGCCTCGCGACGGGTATCGCCGGGCTGCGAATGGATGATCTGGTGTTCGCGGAAGGATTTGTTCCACACCGGCGTAATATCCACGCCGTTGGTTCGGGCCTGACTCAACGCGGCAAGCTGCGCCCTGCCCTGCTGCGAAAACCGGTCGCCAATCCCCAGTGAATATTTCCCTAATTGCATACTCTATCCTTTCAATACCCGTTTCCAGCCACAATACAGCCGGTATAGTGTTCTTTTGCTTATAAAATGGTCAACAGCGCCGGCATAATAATTTTTAATTCAGAATTATGCAATATTATAATTAATGAGCAAAAAAACAAGCATTATTCAATTGTATTTCTATGTATAAAAGACTGGTCGAATAGCGAGATATTGATTTTAAGAAAATTAAAATTCAATTTGTTTAAAAATGATAATATTGAATTTAACTGGCAAAGAATTCCGGGGAAAATTTTCTTATTGTCAGAACTGGTCGCGGCCTGTACCGACAAAACAAAATTTTAGCCACAGATGGATACTTCATTATTAATATTAATTTGGGACCCACAATTTTGCTTTTGGTTTATACAAGTCAATTATTTTTAATAATTTTTCAATTTTCTGTAAGAGAATTGAATTATTAGGATAAAGAATGAAATTAGGTAACTCTTTTTCAATAAGGAAAATACATCCTCTCAAAAGAATCTGCCCTAATGTTATCTTATCAAACTTTTGGGGGAGTGTTTCAATTAATTCAATAAAAATTTTTTCAGTAGCATCAAATGAAATTGTATCGTCAATAAGAACTTTATGAAAAAAAAACCCAACAACAGAAAATGCATTTTGAAATGAAACGCCATATTCTTCAGATAAAGTAAGTGAAAAATTAAATTTTCTAATATTCTCAGGATTAATTGTCCTAATTTTCCCAACACCAAAAACGGCATTTTCAATATCATCTGAATTTAAAGATAAAAATCTAAAACGATAAAATGACAGATAGCAAAAATAATCTAAATACTCACTAAACTGTATTTTTCCTTCTTCATAGAGTACTCTTATTAATGCCAATGAAGAAAAATAGTCTGGATGTTTCTTCTTAGTTTCTAATTCATTCATTTTCAAGTATAAATAATCATCAGTTAAAATTGGTATTTTTTCTTTTTGTGCTAGTATACAAGCATCACACAGTTCGGCTGGAATTTTTTGTTCTGATAAACAATTAGCTTTATTAGCTAAAGAAATGATGCCAATATTTGCTGGTTTTGATTCAAACAACCTAATGCTTTCTGAAAAATTATTATAAACTAAATCACATCTATTATTATCAAGAGGTGAAAATTTAAACTTTCCTTTTGTATATCCTAAAAACCCAGTTATTTGTTCTCTTGGATTAAACTTTTCTGCAACACCTAACAAAAAACTAATAACTGAATTTGGTACTTTAATATTTTGGATAAAAGTATAAATTGTTTTTATAAGACCAATTTCTGATAAAAACAGTGCAGAGGTACCATCAATATAAAATGAACATTTTTCATTAATTATTTTGCTGATAATATTTTTTTGTTTTTGAAACTCATCTATTGACCCTGTGCTAGAATTAATAAAACCATGATTTTCATTTTGTATCTTACCGATTGCATTTAAAAGACTACCTTCACTAATAGTTAGTGCAGCTAATGGAATTTTGTTTTTACAATACATTTCAAAAATTGGCCTTCTTTTCCTATCCAAATCTTCAAAATAGTTAGATAAGTAATGCAGATCAATAGTACCCTCTTTATCAGGTACTTCAACCATTTTTACTCCATCTAGAAAATTGGCTTTTGCTAGTTTTTGAAAATTTTGATAACATTGCCATAATACATATTTTTCAATCGTAAAAATATACTCTATTACATCTTCATGGCATTCTGAATATGATATATCATCGAAAAATTTTTTTTCACCAAGTTGATGATTTATAAATTGAAAATACTTTGGTGATTTTTTTTCTATTTTTATTGCATCTAATTCATTATCATCACCAATAAATAACCAATAATCATTATTTTTTAATTTAATAAATGTATTATCCTCAACTTTTGTTAATGAATCATAATTATATTTAATTTGTTTCCCAATTTGTAAAAATAAAATAAAATATAACTTTGCATATTCTACTGGAGTCAATCTTTTTCTTATTTTTATACCCTCAATTATAGAATCCAAAGCCTTTTGTGGTTCGTTATTATATAGATACAAATAAGCGACAATATCGACTTTAAATTCAAAAGAAGATTCTGGAAACTTAAGCATTTCATACACTTGCTGAGCTTTTTTTAAAAATTTATCATCAATGTTACCTCTTTCCAAACAAGATTGAATTGTTTGACTAAGAAGTATTTCTTTATTTTTTGTACTTAATATTTTTTTGTGTAAATCTATTTTTAATAATTCTTCACCTATATCAATACTTCTTATATATTGTTTTGACCTATAATAAGCATTAGATAATTGTAACTTTAAATAGAATATTTCTTTTTCATCTTTTTCCTTTTCAATGAGTTTATCCAAAATAATTACTTCATAATCCCATGCTTTCATTTTCTGTGCAATCTTCAAATACTGTTTGCATTCAAAGAAATGCATATTTGTAAAATCAATTTCGTGCAATATTTTAAATGCAGTTTCAAAATTACCTTCATCATAATTGCATAATAGTTTTAACTTGTTTTTTTGAATATTTTTATTATCAGGTAGGGTATCAAGTATTTTCCTTCTTAAATCAGGAAAATTTTTAAATAAATTAACAATATTAACTGCAAACTTAATATCTCTATCTATAAATTTGATTATGCTTTCATAATTTTTACAAGAAATATCTTCGATTAATTTTACAAATCGTAGTTTATTAATCTCCTTAAAGAATTTGGTTCCATCCATTACAAGACTATTTCTTAAATTAAATTGGATAACAAGTTCCTTGGCAAGTTCATCTGAAATGTTATTATTTGAATTTTTTAAATAAATCAATAACCGATTAAAAGAAAGATTTGGTAACTCACTGGAACTAATTAACTTAACTATAAGTTGATCGATTAAATTATCAAAGTAACATTCAAATATCAACTCGAAAGTTCTTTGGGTTATAATTGTCATTTCTTTTATATTATCTTGTAGATAGTAAGAATTCAATTTTTTCAAATTTAGAAATGCTTGATTTCTAGGTAGAATATCTCCAAATTCGGAAAACTTTTTTTCAACTTTTTCTATCTCATTTAAAAATTGTTGAGTTAGAATTATTTTTTGAGAATTGTTGAGTTTAGAAATCATATTAATTTCAAAAATTGATAATTTGGTACTATAATTTTTATAGCCCTCAGGATTCAAATGGATAGCTGTTTCAATAAAATAACAAGCTTTTTCATAATCTCCAGAATGATTTAATAAAATTGCATATAAACGATAAAAACTTGCTTTTATTCTTGAATTATCAGGAAATATTTTCTCATTAATAGTTGAAATATCAACATTTTCACCTAAATGATCTTTCCTAATTAATTCTTCTAATAAATATAACCAATGATTATTATCAATTTGGGCAGCATTGTCTAATAATTCTCGGTTTTTATCAAATTCTTTATTAAATAAATAAATTTCTGCTAAAAACAATAATGGCCGTGGATCTTTCGGATAACGAATAGAAATATTCTCATATTTTTCTTTTATCTTATCAATTTGTTCTAACTTTTGTAAACATCTGCATTCTAATATTTCATATTCCAATATTAAATCATCATTATTTAAATTATGAATGATGTCCTTACAATTTTCTAATATTTTTAAAGCAATTCTTGCATTTTCTCTATCAAGCTCTACTTCCACATTCTCTAAATATTTTCTACCATTTGCAATTGATTTTCTCGAATCTATATCAAAACCTAAATTTAAAATAACATCTTCATCTAATGAAATAAAGACTTGTTCTAAATCCTTTGCCAAAAAAAGAGAAAATTGAATACTAGGATTATTTTCTTTTAGTTCAGATAATGCTCTTTCTAAATCATGTGTTGTTCCATTATATTTATCATTAAAGACAAAATTATATTCTATAATTGGTGAAATATCATTCCATTCTATTATAAGTGTTTTAAAATTATCTTTCATTTTTTTTGCAGCTTTTGATTCATAAATTTTTGGTTCAAGTGGTGCGTAAATTTGATAATAGATACCTGAATTCCTTCTAAAACCATCATTTCCTCCATCACCCCTATTTCCATAAGGTCGAATTCTTTGAAAACCAGGGTAAGTTTTTTCCATAATATTTTCAAAAAAAGTTTGGTATTCAGTTCCATTCTTTGTGAAAATTTTATCTCTAAATTGAAGTAATAAATAATTTTTATCCTTTGCATTCATATTGTATTATTTCCTCTATTAATACTACAAAAAGTATAAATAATTCTTTCTATATCAGTAAGTCTCTTTGATAACGTAAATGTTTGTATTTATCATAATTTCTCGACCCAAGAATCAATGATTTTCATTACATTGATAAGTATATATAAATAATTTCAGTGAAATTGTCAAGTTGTTTATATAATAGTAACATTTTATTGAATAATACTTGTTATTTAATAGTTTAATAATTGTAGCAGTATTCTCTTGACATTGACCCAAATATAGTCTAAATTATAGTCAACATCACGGAGGCACCAAATGAAAGCAAGTGAAAGCGTAAAACCAATCAGCTATTTAAAGGCGCACGCATCGGAAATTGTAAGGGATATTGCCAATAATCAAAAAACCCTCATCATCACACAAAACGGTGAAGCTAAAGCTGTTCTGCAGGATATTAAAATTTTTGAAGAAACGCAGGAAAGCCTGGCATTGTTAAAAATTCTAGCCATTAGCGCCAAAAATTTAAAGGATGGTAATTATAAGGAACTCTCTCAATCCTTTAATGATGTGCGTACGACAGTAAAGCCGGATGAACAAGAATAATAATGAGTTACAAAATATACATTATTGCCGATGCGGAGCGTGATCTTGTTGATCTGTTCAAATATGTGGTAAAACACGATTCGCGGGTCAAAGCGGAACAACTATTAGCGAACCTTCAAACAACTTGCCAAAGCCTGGCGGATTTTGCTCAACGGGGTCATACTCCTCCCGAGTTGGGACGGATCGGTGTTTTTGAATACAAGGAAATACATTACAAACCCTACCGAATTATCTACCAAATTATTACCGACAGAGTATATGTGCATTGTATCCTGGACGGCCGCCGGGATTTGCAGGATTTATTACAAAAAAGATTATTACGATAATTGGCACTGGCGGCATGAGTTTACAGGGGTCGTCCCGTCCCCGCACAATAACCAAAAATCCCCTTCAATCATTCATTTATCCACATTTTGGGGCTTTGTCACGATCACCATTAAATAAAAATCTTTAGAATAAAAGAATATAATATCAATCGGCAACTATTTGCGATTAAAAGGCTCTCCTGCAAAAAAAACCTGCAAAAGCTAAATACATCTTGCATATTTCTAAAAAATTTACTAAATATTGGCCGGAATACTGATCGGGCGCCTCATGGGAAAAAGTGGAAATTTTGTTGATTGAATACATAAAGATTACCGTCCGACAATTCATACAGCTAGCAACACCGTTATACCTCCAACAACTTTATCCGGCCTAGATTGAAAACCACCCACCGGAACGGTTAACTAGCATAATAAATCTTCTGTAATTCATTTAAGGAGGAAATACTATGGAAGTTGCTAATGAAAACAATGGCGTCAAGGTCAGGGCATACAAGGGAGACGCCATGACATTGCTGGCCTTTGATGTTAAAAAAGAACTGCGTACCAATCTTGCCGGTTTTACAATCCGGTTCAGATACAAAAATGAAGAAAACGGCAAACTGCGCTCGATCTATAATCGGCTCACTTTTTCGGCTGCCTTTCTAAAGAACAATCCCGATATCCCGGATAAAAATTATAAAAACTCCACTTTATATTCACCAATTCAAAAGTTCAACTGGGTGCATGTACCAAGTACAGATATCGATACCCAAACTGCAGTATTTGGCGATTATGAGTACAAGGTCACCCCCCGTTATATTCAAAATGGCCGGCTGCTTCGCCTTGATGAAAATCTCACTGTTAGTGTAACGATCAACGTCGGTCCTTTTGATATGAAAAATACCAAAATCGGATTTACGCGGGGATTCGTATCATCGGTAGCCTATGCGGAGCGTTTTAATGTTAACAATAACCGGGTTAGACCGCCGGCCGGTCAGGATAGTTTGCTTTTTGACATCACTCAAAAAGCGGATACGGCCAAACGTCATAATTATGCGACCAACAGCGATTATGAGGTCGATTATACATTTGAAGAACAACACAAGTGGCTGGGCTGGCAGGCCAGGCAGCGTATTATTGAATTTCTTGATCAGGTAATCAACGATAACAGTCTTTCTTTAAAAGCATTTACATATGATTTGAACGAACCGGAAATATGCAAACGTCTGCTGGTTCTTGCCGGGCAAAACAGGTTAAAAATGATACTGGATAATAGCGGCAAACATGGCGACAATGATTCGATGGAATCAACCTTTGCTGATAAATTCACACAATTCGCGGCAAACAGTAACGACCTGCAAAGAGGCAAATTTTTCAGCATGGCGCATTGTAAAGTATTTATACAAATTAAGGCTAACAAGGGGGTAAAAGTACTGACCGGCTCGACCAATTTCTCCACCAACGGCTTGTATATTAATAGCAATCATGTACTCATTATCAATAATGAAAATGTTGCACAATTATACAATGAGGTATTTGATGAATCTTTCGGCGTCGCAAAAATGAAAACTTTTAAAGGCTCAAAATATTCAACTAATGACTTTATCTTTAAAGAAGCTGCCATTCCCGAAATGACAATAACATTTGCGCCACACCCAAAGGATGCCGCAGATCGAATATTTAACCGTATAAAAAATCGCATTCTGGAACCGGATAATACCGATATTCTCTTTGCCATTATGAAAGATACCAGTAAAAGTTCAATACTGGATGCAGTAAAACAACAGGTAAAAAACGATCAGGTCTTTACCTATGGCATAACGGACAGCATTAGCAAAAAGGATGATTACAGCGTATTTTTATATAAACCCAATTCTTTAAAAGGATTACGGGTTGCCGCCAAAGGTATTGAAAACACACTGCCCGAACCTTTTGGCAAGGTCGCAGGGATCGACGGTTATGCTATCCATCACAAGTTCATTGTCGTGAATTTTAAAGGTAAAGACCCGGTAGTCTATTGCGGCAGCAGTAATCTGGCATTTTCTCCTGAACAGAAAAATGGCGATAACCTGTTAGAAATTCACGATGATGATATTGTTACCGTATTTGCCATTGAAGCGTTAAGGCTCGTCGATCATTTTCACTGGCGCAATAAAGAAATCAAAGAGAAATCAGCAGCGGAAAAAACCAACAAGGAAACATTAATTCTTGACGATCTGAGTCATGAAAGCAAAGCATGGTATCAGGCCTGGTTTAATGTAAATGACTTGAAAAACCGCCAACGGGAATTATACATACAAAAATAAACCTGATAAAAGTAAAATTCCGGCATGACCGGCTGCCTGCGCCATTGGCGCGGGCAGCGTGTGTTAATAATATTACAGCAGGTTTAACAATAACACATGGGGTATTAATTCACTTTACATTACTTGTTTCCCATCAATATTAAGATTATAGCAATTGTGCCGTAAAATTCGTATTCAATTCACATTAACATACCAACCCAAGAATAATAAACAACGCATGCTTGTTGTCTATTAATAAACAATATTTACTAGTTCAGGGAGTAAAACAATGCAAAAAATAACCCCATGCCTGTGGTTTGATGACAATGCTGAAGAAGCTGTGCAATTTTATACATCGGTTTTTACAAATTCCAAAATCGTACAAACCTCCTATTATGGAGAAGGCGGTCCCAAGCCCAAAGGAACAGTACTAACAGTGATTTTCGAACTGGCGGGACAAGAATTTATGGCATTGAATGGCGGGCCTTATTCTACTTTTTCACCGGCCATTTCATTACATATTAAATGTCACTCCCAGGAAGAAGTAGACGACCTGTGGCGCAAACTTGCCGATGGCGGCGAACCACAAGAATGCGGCTGGCTAAGAGATAAATACGGCGTTTCCTGGCAGATCGTGCCAACGATATTGGGTGAAATGCTCAACGACCCGAATGCGGCAAAAGCACAAAGTGTAATGCAGGCAATGCTGAAAATGAAAAAAATTGATATTAACACTTTATGGGCGGCTTATCGCCAGGGTCAGTCTTGACTGTTATTTGCCCTTTTTCTCTATTCCATCCAGCAGCACTGCGGCAATTTGATCGGCGGATAAATGCAGGTCGATCTTGCGGGATTTGGACAGCGACCAGTTCATGGAAATTTGATCCAGCGCCCCGAACAAAATTTGTTTAAAAATTACCGGATGAATATCGTTACGGAATTCACCGCTCTCCTGTCCTACCGCCAGCGTTTCACCCATAATATCGAGATATTCTTTAAAACGGGTTCCCTGGTAACCATGAATGAATTTACTGCTCTGCCGCAATTCCAGTTCCAGCAATTGCCCCATATCGGCTTTTTCCTGCATCATTTTTAAATGACAGGTTATAATTTCAATAATTTTTTCCCTGGCGGTCGCTTTTTTGCTGATTGCATTGCGCATGGTTTCAATAATCGGGATCATCTCTTCTTCAAATATTGAAATGAGAATATCATCCTTGTTATCAAAATATAAATAAGTTGTACCGGTGGCGACCCCGGCTTCTTTGGCTATCTCTTCTACTTTGGCGTTAAAAAAGCCATCGCGGGCAAATATTTTTATTGCTGCTTTTAATATTTTTGCTCTTTTATGAGAATCCATTCATCAACTCCGTTTATTTTGCAAATACCAAGACAAACAATAGTGAACGCTATTCATAATTTACAAATTTTAAATATTAAAATAAACAAATGTTTTTTAAACAATCACAGAACAGAAAACCGAAAATTAAAATAATGAATAATCTTCATTTTTTATAATATTACTGTTGACAAAAGCGTTTTTTTTGCTTATTATAATTGCAAATGAAATTGATTCATTTTTATCCAAATCAACACCTGATTAATTAGCGCCTGGAATTGCAGGTAAAGTAATTTTCACCTACACCTTTGTGAGGAGGGTTTATGAGACGCAATTTTACCGTGTTGGCCCTTGTTTTATCGTTATTTTTTATTACCACCAGTTTATTTTCCGCAGGAATTGATCTGACCGGCGTAGGCGCAAAAGCGCAAGCGTTAGGCGGTAACTTCCGGGCAGTCGCAGACGATTGGAGCGCCATGAACTGGAACCCGGCTGGAATGGTTTTCAGCAAAGGATTTACTGTTGGAATGAGTTCCGAATTAATTACCCCGGTTGTTGGTTATACAGCCGGTCATATTAAAATCGGAACTGAGAGCAAACAATTTAGCACTACAATCGATGAAGAAGTAAAAAATGAATCCAGAACCTTTTTTGTCCCGTCCGGCGGTATCTATTACAGCACCGGTAAATATGCGTTTGGTCTTGGCGTATGGGCGCCCTTTGGTTTAGGCGCAAAATGGGATATGCTGCATACTCAATCTTATAACAAAACATACCCGGAATTTGATTATGATGACGAAATGCAGATCGTCGATATTCACCCCACATTTGCTTATAAAATCAATGATAAATTTTCAGTGGGTTTGGGCGCTAGCATTATTATGGCGACTATTGAAATTCAAAAACCCAATTTTACCCCGAACCCTTATGTTTTTAATCCAGCCCTGGCCCAGATTGCTGCTGCCATTCAAGCAACCGGCGCTTTGAATTCGCAATACAATCATTTGTTGACCGATACCAAGCTGGAAGGCGACGGCGGCGGTTTTGGTTTTAATATCGGCGCGATGTACAAAGCCACCGAAGATTTAAGTATTGGCGCTTCGCTGCAATACTATAATGATTTAAAGCTGGACGGCACCGTCAATGCTAAAACTTACTTTGCCGATAATGCCGTAGCTCATCAAACCATTCTGGCCGGTGTAAAACCCACCCTCGACGCCATGCTGGCCGGCGGTTTGTTAACACCAGATCAATATGGCGTTATGCTGAATTACTATTCCGGCGCATCAATGGATAAAACCAAAGACCAGAAAGTCAAAGCCGATATGCCCCTGCCGATGCGCGCCGGTATCGGTGTTGCCTATACCGGTATTACCAACCTGCTTATCAGCGCCGACCTGGCCTGGACACAATGGTCCGCCTGGGGCGTAATTCCCATCAATGATGAAGATGGTGAAAAAGTAAGCGAACTGACACAAAATTGGGAAGATGGGATTAGAGTAGGTCTCGGCTGTGAATACACCCTGCCCATTATGAAACTCCGTCTTGGGTATTATACCGAACCCAATGCCGGTATTGACGAAACCGTAACCCCCAGCATACCGGATTTCAGCCGGAGGCACTCACTTGCACTCGGCGCCATGGTTCCGCTAGGTCCGGTTAACTTTCACGCCAGCTATGAAAAAATTATCTCCGCTGAAAAAGAAGTTACCGAGTGGGTACCCACTGCCGACGGTTTAGGCTATGACAATATGGCCGGCACATATAATATGGGCACCGACTGCATTATGTTTGGCCTGGATTATATTTTCTAATATTTTTTTTGGAATAATTCAAGTTTTTTAAAAGTTAGAGAATCAAGATTCTGCCTGACCGGGCGGAATCTTGATTTTTTATTTTAATAACTGTTTAATTAAATTTGCGGATAGAATGAAAAAGACACCTGTTTTCTCCCTCCTGCTCCTGATGCCGGTTTTACTGTTGTGTTTTTGCGATACAGATCCGGGACTTGAACCCACGCAAAGCGGCTTTAAAGGCAAAATAACATTTAAAAAACAATGGCCGGAAAATACCGACCAGGTACTGGTAGTGGCCGCTACCAAATTCCCACCAAGCAATATTTCAGAAATTGTCCTGGGCGATCCCCTGCCGCTGGGCATCGATTCTACTGAATACATCATTTATACCCCGCCGGCCGATTTTGCGGCGGTTGGCGTGGTGTGGAAAGAAAAAGACCAACCCTGGGATGTGACCAATATCATCGGTATCTACTTTCCCGGCGCCGACCAGTTCAATCCCGGCAGCGTGACCATCCCTGATAAAAAAACTATCATCGACCAGATTAATATTACGGCCGACCTTTCCAAAGCGCGGCGCGCCGTTAACAGCGCTATAAAGGGTAAAATCCGCGCTTATGGCGCCTGGCCCAAAGGAGCCGCCACGGTTCTGCTGGCAGCTTCAACCTCGTTTCCGCCCGACAGCCTGCTGAATATTACCTTCAGTTCCCCTATAACCGCAGGATTTGATTCAACAACTTACGCTATGTCTTTACAACCGGGCAAGTATAAAATGATCGGCGCCCTGGTTATGGTTGAAGGTGAACCTATCGGTTTTAGCAGTTTAAAAGGATTTTATTCAGTTTATAATGAAGCTCTGCAAAACTGGATTATGAAGGGCGTTACGATAGAGTCGGACACTGCTGTTTTGAATAATATTGACATCAGAATTGTTTTCTGAACCGCGCGTTGTCGGTGATTATGCACTTTGATTGTTCAGTGGTTTTGTGCAGGACAGCGCCATAATCTATTTCTAGTGAAAATTCAGGTAAATGCCAAACAACAGATAAATGAAAAAGAATATGAATATGATAGCAAAACCGGTAAAAAGAGTAATCATAATATTCGCGTTCAGTCTATTAATAGCAAATACGCTGTGGGGCCAGATATTCGGTACGATCTCCGGCCAGGTAACCGATAAAGCGGACGGCGAAGCGCTGCCGGCCGTAAACCTGCTGTTAAGCGGCACGGTACTGGGCGGCGCCACCGATGTGGACGGTAATTATACCCTGAACCGCATTCCCCCCGGCACATATCAGCTTGTGGTCTCCATGATGGGCTATAAACGCATCGAATTTAAAAATGTAACAGTCAATGCTGATAAAACCACCGTACTCAATTTTCAAATGGAAGAAACCGTCATCGAAACCCCGGAAGTGCTGGTAACCGCCAACAAAAGACGGCAAAGCATTCAGGATTCTCCCAACAGCGTAGGAGTGATGACGGCGCGCGAATTGAAAGAAAAAAACCAGATCTATATTGATAAATTGCTGGAATATTCATCGGGGATCAACTATATCGGCTCGCAGGTCAACATCCGCGGATCTTCCGGGTTCAGTTACGGCGCCGGCAGCCGTGTGTTGTTCCTGATTGACGGCGTTCCGGTGATGCCGGGCGATAGTGGCGATATTAAATGGGATATGGTTCCGGCCACGCAGGTGGAACAGGTGGAAATTATCAAAGGCGCCGGGTCGGCATTGTATGGCGCCAATGCCCTGGGCGGCGTGATCAATATCATCACCAAAAAGACCACGCCCAAACCGACCACCAACATCCGTATGTCCGCAGGTCTATATGACAAACCCAGATTTGAAGAATGGCGTTGGGCCGGCGACCGCACCCTGCATTTTGACGATGTAAACATCGACCACAGCCGCCGTATAAAAAATGCGGATGTCATGCTCTCCCTGGGCCGGCAGCAGACTACCGGTTACCGGCAAAATGGCAATTATCAAAGACTTAACGGCTCGGCCAAGATATTTACTAAAATTAACGGCCAGCAAAACCTCACCCTTTCGGCAAATGCCGAAGGCGGCGAAAGCGGCGCCGGCTTAATGTGGCGCGACCAGCGCCACGCCCTTGAGGTCGCCCCGGAAGCGATTGGTGATTATTACAATTCCAATAAATTCGGGTTGAATGGTTTTCACAACTGGATTGCCGGCAAAAACTTTGGCCTCAAGACCAGGCTCTCCTGGTTCCGCAATTACTGGAAAAATTATTTCCACGATAACGACAACGCCTCGACCGCCAACCGTTATGGCTTTGAAATGCAGGGCGATTACCAGGTCTCTGAAGAAAATTCCATTACCTTCGGCACTGAAGAATCGTGGGATCATGTGGTATCCGGCCTGGTGGGTACGCATGACCAATATTCTGTTTCTCTGTATGCGCAAAACGAAAGAAAACTAATTACCAATGTTATGTTAACCCTGGGTTTGCGCTATGACTATCAGTACGTGGACATTGGTTTCAACGATTCCGAACTCAGTCCCAAACTGGGTGTGGTATGGCACGCGCAGTCGGACATGACCTTCCGGCTTTCCTCAGGGCGGGGTTTCCGCGCCGCCAGCATGTCGGAACGCTTTTCCGATTCCATATTCTCAGGCATCCGGATAATTCCCAATCAGAATTTAAAATCCGAAACCGCCTGGTCGCATGAACTGGGTTGCAATTACAACCCCAATCCCCACTTTTACCTGGATATTGCCGGGTTCTGGAACGATTACTGGGATTTGATTGAACCCGAACCGGATGAAACCCAAACGGTGCAGTTTACCAATGTTACCCGTGCCCGCATCAAAGGCGTGGAAACCAATCTCAAGGTCATTCCCTGGTTCAACAACGCCGCCATTGAAGTGGGTTATACTTTTATGGACCCGGAAGATCTTGACCTCAATACCGTGCTGGCGTACCGCGCCAAACATTTACTAAAATCCTCCGTCAGCTATCAAATTGGTAAATTACAGATCGGCGCCGATTATATCTATGTCTCGCGGCTGGATAAAGTCAAAGTCTATCCCAACGATGATCGGGTAGCGCAAAAGACCCTGAACGGCCGCCTGGCTTTAAAATTTTTAAATTACACACTGATGGCCAATGTTAACAATGCCCTGAACCATAATCATACCCAGATGGAACGAACATTATTACCAATAAGGAATTATGTATTGTCGTTATCCACAACATTTTAAGCAAACGGTCATTGTATTTCAGTCTTTAATTCTTTACCCCATAAAATTTCTTACAACAGTTGTCCGGACACATGCCCGGGCAACTGTTTTTACTTTGCTAAAAAAATCCTGCCTTTATTGCTTTATCCTATTAACTCATTTGTTTTTCAAAAATAATTTCCTAAATTCAATAAACATAACTTTTCATAACAAGGAGCACACATGCGACTTACTTTTGTGTTTGGAGGAATTTTGATTGCCGTACTTGCATTATGCAGTTGCAGCCCAAAAGAGGCCGATACCACTTCTGTTGCCTATGTTAATGAGCAGCTTGAAAAGCTGGCGCCGGTTGAACTGCAATGCGATCTGGGTTCGTTATCCGTTAACGACAAAAAAGCCCTGGCAAAACTTGTCCAGGCCGGAGAAATAATCGACCGTCTATTTTTATTGCAGGTCACTCCCGATAACCCGCAATTGCTGGAACAACTGCAAAACGACGCCAAGGCTCAGGCTCATCTCGATCTGTTCAAGGTCATGTTCGGCCCCTGGAACCGCCTGGAAGAACATACTCCCTTTATTAAAGTAGGTGAAAAACCGCTGGGCGCCGGGTTCTATCCGACCAATATGAGCAAAGAGGAATTCCTGGCGGCTTTTGCCGGCAAGCCGGACGTGGAAAAGCAGTTTACGAGCGAATTCACAATTATTAGCAGGGATAGCGCCGGGTTACAGGTTATTCCATACCATGTTGCTTATAAAGAACTGGTTGAAAAAGTGAGTGCTTTACTCGATGAAGCGGCAGCGCTTACCGACGATGCTACCCTGAAAAACTATTTGACCCTCCGCGCTCAAGCCTTTTTAACCGATGATTACTATGAAAGCGACATGGCCTGGATGGATTTGGCCGGCGACCTGGAAATTGTGATTGGCCCTTATGAAGTGTACGAAGATCGGTTATTCAATTACAAAGCCGCGTATGAGGCGTTTTTATGCGTGGTCGATCATGAGGAAAGCAGGAAACTGGAAATCGTCTCCGGCTATCTGGATGACATGGAAAATAACCTGCCCATACCCGATCAATACAAAAACTTTAACCGCGGCTCATCTTCGCCGGTCAAAGTGGTTCAGGAGGTTTTTTCCGCCGGCGATACCAAAGCCGGAATACAAACCACCGCATTTAATTTGCCCAATGACGAGCGGGTGCGCGAAGCCAAAGGCTCAAAAAAAGTCATGCTGAAAAATGTTGCCCGGGCAAAATTTGAAAAATGCTGGATTCCCATCGTCAACACCATTCTTGCTGATGATCCCCTCAAACATGTAACCTTTGACGCCTATTTTAATCATGTCCTGCTGCACGAAGTCAGCCATGGTTTGGGACCGGGAAATATAACCCTGGAAAACGGTGTTAAAACATCCGTAGGCAAGGAATTGAAGGAACACTATTCCACCATCGAGGAATGTAAAGCGGACGTGTTGGGTTTATACAACATGCTGTTCCTGATGAGCAAAGGCGTATTTCCGCAAGAGATGGAAGAATCGACTCTGGCCAGTTACCTGGGCGGCATGTTCCGTTCGATCCGCTTCGGCATAGATGAAGCACATGGCGGCGGTGTTGCCATTCAATTCAATTATTTCATCGAAACCGGCGCTTTTTATGCCGATGCCAATGGTAAATTGAATTATGATCGGGATAAATTGCTGAACGCCGTCAAGCGTCTTGCCAACACCTTGCTGCTGATTGAAGCGCGCGGTGATTACACCGGCGCCGGGCAACTGGTGGAAAAATATCGTGTCATGACGCCGTTAATGGCCAAACTGATCGACGAATTAAAACATGTTCCGGTTGATATTCGCCCGGTGTATCCGGTTATTAATGAATTATCGGAAATAGAATAAAAACATTTATTAACGGTATGATATCGGCAAACAACAGGAAAGGAATTTATTTATGTTAAATAAAACAGGAATTTTCATAATCATGGCAGCACTACTATTTTTAGCGCAGGCAAACTTGACCGCACAAAGCCGGGAACGGGCGGACATTGAAGAAAAATATAAATGGAACCTGGCCGATCTGTACCCGGACGACAAAGCCTGGGAAACCGCCAAAGCGGACTTGGCTCAAAAAATTGATGATGTTGTGGCAAAAAAGGGAACATTGGCCAATTCTTCTGCGGATTTATTAAACGGCCTGAATTTGGTTTTTGCTCTGCAAAAAGAATATGGCCGGTTATCCGGATATGCCGGAAAAAAATTTGACGAAGATACCCGTAACTCGCAAACTTTATCAATGAAACAGGAATTGCAACAGTTAGGCACCGACTTTGCCGCCAAGACCTCCTTTATTGAACCGGAACTGATTGCAGTCGACAAAGCTAAAATTGATGCGTTTTTAAAAGCGGAACCCGGTCTGGCAATTTACGCCTTTTATCTGAATGATCTGCAACGGCGCAAGGCGCACATGCTTTCAGAAAAGGAAGAAAAAATCCTGGCGCAGGCTTCATTGATGGCTTCCGCTCCGTATGATATTTACAGCGTTTTCAGCAATGCGGAAATGCCTTATGTAGATGTTGTTTTAAGCGACGGCAAAAAAGTCAATCTCAACCTGGCGAACTATGCCCTGTATCGCGCTTCGACCAATCGCGCGGACCGGGAACTGGTATTTGATACTTTTTTTGGCAGCCTCGCCAAATTTAAAAATACGTATGGACAACAATTGTATGCAGAAATTAAAACCCACATGTTTTACGCCCGCTCGCGAGGTTACAATTCCAGCCTGGAAAATGCATTAGATTCCAACAATATTCCAATTGATGTCTATATGTCCCTCATTAAGAATGTCAATAACAACCTGGATACCTTTCATCGCTACCTGAAGCTGAAAAAGCGGATGCTGGGTGTCGATACTCTGAAATACTCGGATGTTTATACGCCGGTAGTCAAAGGTATTAATTTACAATTTACCATAGACCAGGCCAACCAAATGGTGCTGGATGCATTTGCCCCGCTTGGCAAAGAATATACCGGTGTTATTGAAACAGCCATCAACAACCGCTGGATGGACATTTATCCTTCTCCCGGTAAGCGTTCCGGGGCTTATTCCAGCGGCGGCGCGTATGATGTTCATCCCTACATTCTGTTGAATTTCAACGGCAAATACGATGATGTCAGCACACTGGCTCATGAACTCGGCCACACTATGCAGAGCTATCTATCAAACAAAACTCAGCCCTACCCGACTGCCGATTATCCGATATTTGTCGCCGAAGTTGCCTCGACCTTTAATGAAGCGCTGCTGATCAACGATCAGCTTAAAAAGATCAAGGATGACGATGTAAAACTTGACTTGTTGATGAATTATCTTGACGGCATTAAAGGCACGGTTTTCCGCCAAACCCAATTTGCTGAATATGAATTAGCGATTCACGAAAAAGCCGAAAAGGGCGAAGCCCTCACCGGCGAAGCGCTGACGCAAATATATGGCGATATTGTCCGTAAATATTATGGTCATGATAAAAATATCTGCATCGTCAAAGATGTTTACACCAATGAGTGGGCATATATTCCTCATTTCTATTATAATTATTATGTTTATCAATATGCCACTTCATTCACAGCTTCCACCGCGTTATCGGAAAAAGTGTTGAATAAGGAAAAAGGTGCCCTGGAAAAATATTTGGCCTTCCTGTCGGCCGGCGGTTCGGAATATCCCATCGACTTGCTGAAAAAGGCCGGCGTGGATATGACCACACCGGAGCCGTTTGTCAAAACCATGACGGCTATGAACCGGGTAATGGATGAAATTGAAGTGATTTTGAAGAAAAAAGGCATGTAACCATACCCACCCACAAAAAAAGGCCGGTTCCTCTCAGGAATCGGCCTTTTTATTTCCATATATCTCTTTTGTACCTTCGTACAATTCATATTCCAATAACCGGCATTCAAGGGGCCCGTTGTAAAAGATCAACCGGCGGCTGGTTTTTAAACCAACTTTTTTAGCCAGGTTTAAATTGCCGGTAAAAACATAACCTTTGTGCCCCTGGCAACTGGTTTTCAGAAAATCGCCTATTTCCTTGTATACTGTTTCCAGCCTGGCTTCTTCATTTAAACGCACGCCATATTCCGGGTTCATGATGATAATACCGGGTTGCTGCGGAACGGGTGTTTCCCGGAAATCGGCCTTGTCAAAATGGATATATTGGTCAACCCCGGCAGTTTGCGCGTTCTTTTTACTGCCCTGTACTGCGGCAGCATCGATATCGGTAGCGACAATTTCGAAATCAATAGTTTTTTTAACCTGGCGGCGCAAGTCGGCGCGTATGGTCTGGTAAAATTCGGAATCGTAATTTTTAATGTGCATAAAACCAAAATGGTTGCGCAATAATCCCGGCGCTTTGTTCAGGGCAACAAGCGCAGCTTCGATGGCCAGGGTGCCGCTGCCGCACATGGGATTTATAAAGGGGCTCTGCCCCTGCCAGCCTGTTGCCATAATGACTGCGGCGGCCAGGGTCTCCTGCATGGGCGCATTGAGCGGAATTTGGCGGTACCCGCGCTTTGCTAACGGTTCCCCGGAGGTGTCGAGAAATATGGCGCACTCATCCTCGCGCCAGTACAAAAAGATTACCGTTTTATTGCGTTCCGGGCCGGAATCCGGGCGGCGCCCGCATTGCTGCTGCATGCGGTCGACAATAGCGTCTTTGGTTTTCAGGTTGGCAAAACGGGTATCGTTAATTGCCGGGGTGCTGACAGCCGAGGTAACGCAGATATAGCCCTCTGCATCAAGATAATCTTCCCAGTTGAGTTTAACCAGGTATTTATAAAGCTGCTCCGGAGTGTGCGCCCGGAATTCAGCCAGTTGGTATAAAACCCGCAATCCGGTGCGTAATTGCATGTTCAAACGAATGGTATCCTGCAACGTTCCACTGGTAAAAACTCCCAGGGTCTTTTCAGCCTCGACTGGAAAGCCAAGTCCGGCGATCTCCTCTTTAAGATATGGAGAGATGCCTTTGGCGCAGGTAACAAGAATTTTTGCGCGCTGCTCCGCAGCCATAATAATCCGCTTCCGGTTAGTAATAATTGAATACATAAAAATACTTATTTTACCGGTCATTTCAAAGGTAAATCACCGAATATTTATAATCGCATACCGCTATTAATCCGTGCGCATAACTTGAATTAAAGATTAATATTTCATAAATTAACAGGAATAAAAAGAGAGCGTATGGCAAGCGGATTTTTTCAACAGGTGTGGCGTCTCGTCGGCCAAATACCTAAAGGACGGGTGGCATCGTATGGACAAATTGCGGCGCTGCTGGGAAACCCGCGTGCAGCGCGAACCGTAGGCTGGGCTATGCACAGTTGTCCCGCAGAACTCGATCTGCCCTGGCACCGGGTGATCAACAGTAAAGGCAAGATCAGTTTGGATGCGGATTACGCTGGCGGCGACCTGCAACAACAATTGCTGGAAGCGGAAGGTGTTCAGATTGGCTATAATGGTGTAATCGATATGCAAAAATATGGTTGGCAGCCGTTGCCGGATAAAGTGGTTCTACCTTGATCATTCCATTTTGGCCGATGGACATAAATTGCTGATTGGACACAGCCGGCAGGCAGGCTTTTGCGCTTTACAGATCGTGCGGCCCAGTTTCAAAAAATTCATGTGCAGCGAATAAGCTTTTCCTTTTGGTACCAGCGGTTGCATAAGATGGTGAGTCTTTTCCGCGCCGGCTTTTTCAGGAACCAGTCCCAGTCTCTTGCAGATGCGGTGCACATGCGTATCTACCGGAAAAATATCGACGCCGCAGGTTACCATCAGCACTACGCTGATGGTTTTAATACCGACGCCTTTTAATTGCATAAATGTATCGATTACCTGCTGCGGCTCCATATCGCACAAAAAAGCCAGGTCAAAAGTGTGGTAAGTCGAATAAATCCAGCGCAGCGCTTCCTGAATACGGGCGCTTTTCTGGTTGCTCAAACCGGCGGTACGAATGGCACGGGCGACTTGCTCTACCGGCGCATTCATCAACGTTTCCCAGTCCGGAAATTGCTCTACAAGCTGCCGGTAAGCCGCATCGCGATTGCGGTCGTTGGTGCTTTGCGAAAGTATCGTTAAAATCAGACTGTCGAGCGGTTTGCCCGGTTCCTGCCGGCGGGGAATGCCGAAAGCAGTCTCTAATTGTGTGGTTATTTGTTGGACCAGATTGGAGTGCATGGCTTTATGAAAAAAAGTACAAATTACATTACCACTGCGGCTATCATTGGCGCATTGTATGCCGCGTTGACTATAATTTTAGCGCCTATCAGCTACGGACAAATCCAGGTGCGAGTCGCCGAAGCGCTGACGGTGTTGCCCTGGTTCTTCCCGCAAGCTATACCGGGTTTATTCATCGGCTGCATGGTCGCCAATATTTTCGGCGGTAACGGCCCGATTGATATTTTTGGCGGCAGCCTCATCACTCTGCTTGCTGCATTATGCACGTTCTGGCTGCGGCGCTTTAACAGGCCCTGGCTGGCGCCTCTGCCACCAGTAGTATTCAATGCCCTGGGCGTCAGTTTATATTTATCATATCTTATCCACGTACCTTACTGGCTCACTGTAGCTTATATTGCCGCAGGGCAATTTGCAGCCTGCTATGTGCTGGGTCTGGTGCTGCTCTATACTCTTAAAAATCGTTTTAAAGATCTGTAATACGGTTCTCAGGCGGCAAGAGCTGTTCGAGGGCTTGGGCAAACTGTACATCGCAAACGGCAATAATGGCGACATGTTCATCACGACCCAGCATTTCAGCCATAGTACGCTTGTCGAGGAATTTAAAAATTTTAATGCCTTTACCTGGGTGGAATAATTTATCCACTTTATCGGAAGCATCACCGGCAATCAACAACAGATGGACTTGCCTTTTTTCCAGTTCCCTGCTCACTGCCGAGCGGCCGGCGGCCAGTTTGCCGGCTTTGCGGGCAAAGCTTAATAATGTTCTGATCTGGTCTTCAGACATTCAGTAAATCCGTTTTTTAAATTGACCATACTTTTTTTGTCTATGGAACAGCGAAAAGCGCGATCAAAGCGCTTTTTCTTTATCGCCTGCTCCAGGCAGTCCTCGTTAGGACACACATAAGCGCCCCGGCCGCCGGTCTTACCGTCAGAATCCGGCAAAACACGGCCATCAGCATGTAAAACAATTCGCACCAATTCATACTTGCTCTTTTTAGCATAGCAACCAATACAAGTACGAACCGGATATGCCGGTTTAATCTTTTCTGCCGGTTCATTCATCAATACACTATAGCTTAATCATTGGCATTTTTCATTCTATTGTAAAAAATCAAACCGTTTTAATTTACAGGAATGAGTCCTATTAAGCAAGGGAATAATTATCAATATTCACTGCCTGGTAATAAAACGATTTTCCTTCACTAAACCGTGTGTGGCCGGGAATGGAAAAATAATGCCCAGGTGTGGCAGCCGCTACGCAAAAAATGGCGGGGTTGTGACAAACAAATCGGGGCAATTCAAAAAATGAGACACAAATGCCTCAAAAAAAATCAATTGGGTATATTCTTAAAAAAAGTGTTGCTTTCACTGGACAAACTTATTATATTATTAATAATAAAGAGATTATATATAATATAGCAGGAACATAACTGGTATAATGCGTATGCATGAAAAACCGGATGATAAAATAAATGACCTGAAGCAGCAAATTGGCGAATTACAGGCTCTTAATAAACTGCAATCTGAAATCATTAATGCCCTCCCCTACTTTTTAATTGTTATCGATGATGATTATAATATTATCAGTTGCAACAGTGTGGTTAAGGATCTGCTGCAGGAAAGCCCGGTAGGATTGAATATATTTTCCACCATACCGGTATACGACCATCCGGACATGCATCAATTCATTCAATCCGCAATCCAGAGCGCTCCGGGGTCCCGCAAAACCCAAAAAATTAAAAATAATGCACAAAACAGCGACTGGATACAGTACGATGCGGTTAGGCTAAGTGCCAATGCCGGCATCAATGCAACGCTCATTGTTTCCAAAATCCTTTCAGATACTGAAAACCTGGGCATGGATGCAATGCTGGTCGATAAATTTATCAGCCTCAGCTCTTTTTCCGGCAAAGTGGCGCATGATATTAATAATCCTCTTTCAGTAATAATAACCCGCACCGATTTCCTGCAACACCAGAACCTGCTCGAAGAAATTGAGGACGGAGTTATAGATATTAAAGAAGAAGTAACCCTGCTGCAAAAACAGGCTGCCCGAATTTACGGGATCATTGAAAAGATTAGCGCCCTGCAAATCCACACCAAAGAAGAGCCGGCTACAGTTGATATGACGGAAATCGTTTCCAGGGCGGTTATGGTTGCAGAATTTCAGCGCCCTCATAAAACAGTGCATGCAGAAAAAGAGTTTGCCGAGAACCTGCCGCCTACCCGGTGTATTGAAATTCGCCTGGAACGGGCTATTGGTGAAATCGTCAAAAACGCCTTTGAAGCCGCCGGTGAGCATGGGATGGTAACAATTAAACTGGAATATGATCCTCAAAAAAACGGCTGTTATATATTTAAAGTTCAGGATAACGGTCCCGGTATCGCCAGGGAAAACCTGGGACGGGTCTTTGATCCGTTTTTCACAACCAAAGAAGGAATAAAAGGCGCCGGTCTGGGCCTGACCATTGCTTACGCAGCGGCACTGAGTCATCAGGGAAAAATTCATGTTGAAAGTCAGGTTGGCGAGGGTACTGTAGTAACCTTGCTCATACCAAGATCAATACCCTGAAACAGGCGCCATCCGGAACTCGTACCCCTAACCCGATAAAAGAAGAGATAGTTGTTTAATGCTCATAACTCCTCAAGAACAGAAAGTAAAAAAAATGATCGCTAACCGGAAAATGGTTATCCGGCTGGACCCAAAACTGGCCGTTGTAGAAATAAACGGCAGCCTTGACAGTTTAAAAATTACAGGGGAAAAATCATTTGTTAAAAAATCGCTTAATGAAAAATTTAATCTGTTCCGTAATGATGATCTTGATAAAATATGCCTTGCCGCTATCGAGCATGGCAAAACCAGTGAAATTGAAATATCCCTGCCTAATGATGATATCATTTACTGGTATTCCCTGGTTGCAGAGCCGGAAATTGCCGAACGCACTATAACCGGCGCCCGCTTGATCGTTTCGGATATTACACTGAAAAAACGGCAGGAACGCCACAAAGTATTACACGAAAAAATGTTGAGCATTGCCCTGCTGGCCGCCCAGGTAGCCCACAAACTGAACAATCCCCTGGCTGCAGTATTGAACCGCGTCGGCAGCGTGCTGGTTAACGAAATTGAATCAGGCAATATCACACGCATCAAAAACGAATTGGAATTAATTCAGGAACAAATCTATTCCATGTCGGTCATCACCAATGCGCTGGTGTCATTCAGCAAAGAATCGGAATCGACCTATTATTTACTCGATATTAATGATATTGTAGAAAAATCCATTGAACTCTCCAAATTATTGCAAATCCAAAGTAATATACAATATAAAGTCCATCTGGAGCCTAACCTGCCTGTGATTCGCGGCAGCGAAGTAACTCTTGAACAATGTATTATCAATATTATCCGCAATGCGCTGGAAGCCATGCCGAACAGCGGAGTTTTCACAGTTTCAACCGGTTATGATAAACTCTCCGACGACTATATTTCCATAATCTTTCACGATACCGGTATCGGCATCCCGGAAGAACAGCTTGAATTTGTTTTTGACCCGTTTTATAAAACCAAGGATGAAAGTCATTCCGGGCTTGGTTTATCTATCAGTTATGGTATTATCGCCAATCATAAAGGGAGCATTGACATAATCAGCAAACCCGGTAAAGGGACAACTGTAGTTATTCTATTGCCAATTGCTCATTAATTAAAATTCTGCCACGAGGTAGTTAATATGAACGATTTCAGTCACATCGATTCCAATAAAATACTGATCATTGATGATGACAAGACAGTGCTGGATTCTATTGTTTCACTGTTAAAAAACTCCAAATATAAATGCCTGACAGCCCTGTCCACCGCCGCCGGAATCAATATAATAAAAACCGAGCAGCCCCTGGTTGTGCTGACCGATTTGAAAATGGAAAGCGACACATCGGGCATTGAATTGCTGGAAGAAGCAAAAAAAATTGACCCCGATCTGGTGGTAATTGTTTATACCGCTTATGGCAACGTTCCGCAGGTGGTCGACGCTATTAAAAAGGGCGCTTTTGATTTTATTCAAAAAGTGCAAACCCACCATGATATCATTGTGCCGATAGACCGGGCTTTTAAATTTGCTAAAATACAACGCGAAAATACCTATCTGCGCAGCAGGGTCGATTTAACCGATGACGGCAGCTTTTTCGGCGCGGTTGGTTCCAGCCAGGCGATCCGTAACGTGTTTGAAACCTGTAAACGGGTGGCTATGACCAATGCCACGGTGCTGATCACCGGCGAAACCGGCACCGGCAAGGAAGTGATCGCGCGGGGACTGCATTATCACAGTCCGCGCCGCAATGAATCCTTTGTACCTGTAGCGGTTGGTTCCCTGCCCGATAATTTGCTGGAAGGTGAATTATTCGGCAATGTGCGCGGTGCGTTTACCGGCGCTACTACCGATAAACCCGGGCTGTTTGAAGCGGCGGACAAGGGCACAATTTTCCTGGATGAAATTGGCGAAGTGAGCATTGAAATGCAGCACAAATTATTACGGGTTATCCAGGAACGCAAAGTGCGGCGGCTGGGCAGCGTTAAAGAACGCGAAATCGACGTCCGCATAGTCAGCGCCACTAACCAAAATCCGGAAGAACTGGTTAAAAACAACAAACTGCGCGAAGATCTCTATTACCGGCTTAATGTTATACACATTCATATCCCCCCCCTGCGGGAACGCAAGGAAGATGTACCGATTCTGTTATATCATTTTATGAAAAAATACCACAACATCGGTGTAATTGAAGTGGAAAAAATATCCAGCGAAGCGCTAATGATATTAAAGGAATATGACTGGCCCGGTAATGTCCGCCAGTTACAGGGCGCGGTGGAACAAATGATGGCCCTGGCAACCAGACCGGAAATTCGCCCCGAAGATTTACCGGAGAAAATCCGCCCCACCACTAAACGGGTGTACGTCGACACCACTGAAGAACTGGATTTTAAAACCTCAAAAGCTCGCATTACTGAGGCATTTGAGAAACAGTATATCGAAAACTTGTTAGAAAAATATAATAACAATATCACCAAAGTCGCCGAAGCTGCCGGCCTTAACCGTAAAACCATTTACCGGCTGATTGATTCACGGGACATAAAATTCCGCGGCGTTCGTGAAGAATTTGATGAAGATGAAGACGAATAGAGATACTGCACCAGAACACCTGGCGCAGCAGGTCATTAAAATAGCATAACCATATACCAACACACAATTTGTTTTTTCGGACTTGGTATTGACAGTTTTATTCATTTTCCATATCAACCACCTGGCTTGTAAAAGTTTGTAACAGTGCCCACTGCGGGGGACAACTGATTTCTCTATAAAGAAAACAACATAAATCTATTTTTTTCAACATTTTATAAACAAACAATCAATTAAATAGTGGCTTTCCGGCAACAATACCCAATTCCACGCATTTAAAACCTTTGCCGTCGCAATTACACAAATTATTATTAATTATGTAGTTAACGCAAATGCAAGAGGGTCATTACAAATGGCATGAATGTTGTACCATTGGTTAGTGAAACAGAAAATAATTCTAATAAACATAGATTAAAAGGGTGATGTTGGGATGATGAACATGAAACTTGCAAAGAAGAAACTGATCGTTGTTGGTACCATAGATTTTGGTGTCGTCGAAGGATTGAAACAACGGTTAAACGGTGCAGACTATGAAGTGCGCTTTATACAAAAGGGTATCAGTGTTCTGGTGGAGATACTGGATAATGATGTAGATTTACTGATACTCGATCTGGAACTGGCCGGTGTTATGGGTGTAGAGATTCTGCCTGTTATTCGCCGTCTGCGGCCCCGCTTGCCCGTTATTCTCATCACAGATGATTTTACCCATCGTATCAGAAAGATAGCCGCCGAATTGGGAATTACATACCAGGCGTATAAACCAATGTCGCAAAATGAAACCGAAGCAATTATAACCGCTACAGAAAAGATTGTTGAAAAGAATGCGGTTAACGCTATGGTAATATGATAATTATACTTTTCGTCGCACAAATGCCGGTATATTTTTCCCCTCCATTTTGATATACCGGCATTTTTATTTTTTCCACTCAAATAATCCTGACTATTGAATTGCCAATCTATTACTTGACGGAACCAGTGTTCATAGAGTTATGTTACGATGCTTCCGGCTTTGTTATAATTACTACACACAATATAATCCCCTTTATCTATCAAGTTCTCTTTGTTTAACATATCCCGGCTTGTAATGATAATAATGCTCTTATTAAAACCCGGCATAACTGCTGACGATTAGTTTATTTTTTTTCTTGCAGCGGGAATTTTCATTTTCTGGGTATTACAGGCAACAAATTCCGGCGACTTTATTTGTCCAGTCACAATTTTAATAATACCGATAAAACATTGTCTAACGATTTCCTAAAAAATGGGACATCAGGTCTACAATATTTCATATCTGTCCCTTGCAATAACCATTTAGTAAAAGAATTATTAGAACAAACCGGCTAATTAATAATTTTCACAATAATCCCACAAAAGCAACCGTTATTTAAATATCTAATAATCAACAATTTATATTATTCAAAATTTTTACAGTTATTTCCCCTATTAAATCAATTTTTTGGCACAGACTGTGCTTAAAGGGTGGTAAGAAGAATATAATTTATACCGGTTATAGACGGTAATTGTCATGTAACAAAAAGGAGTATTATAATGATTTACAATTTGCGCACAAGTAAAAGAGGATGCACTCTTGATGGATTGTCAGGGCGCGAATCATACTTCATTAGAATCGCCTGTATATCAATCGCATTCATTCTGTTTACCTTAATAAATATTGTATCTGCCGAAACCGGTTCACTGGTAGCGACATGGAATGCAAACCAGGAAGAAGATTTGGCAGGATATAAATTATACTATGGCACTACTTCCGGTAATCGCAGTGGTTGGACTGTTACTGATGTTGGCGATACAACTCAATATGTTATCACAAATCTGGTCCTTGGCCAAACTTATTATGTAGTTGTTACCGCTTATGACTGGGCCGGCAATGAAAGCGCCGCTTCTACAGAACAAAGCGCGGTTGCCACCAGTCGGCAGGCGAGAGCATTATTTACCAGCACCGCAACAGGCGTTACCATACAGTGGGATGCAGTCAACGGCGCTTCTTCTTATGATGTTTATTCCAGTACAACGCCGAACTTTACTCCGCAAACCCCGGTTGCCAATGTAACCACAGCTCAATATGTAGACAGCACTTTTCCCAGAACCGCCGAATATGGTCGTTATTATATTGTCAAAGCAAAATCAGGCGCCAGTGAAATTTTCACCTTTCAAACAGTCGGCGCTTTTAACCTTAAATTGAAAACCGGTAAGAACCTGGTATCGTTACCCCTGGTACCCGCCGATTCAACTCTTGCCGGCGTTTTGGGTACCCAGTTACGCGGCAGCAATATCTCTAGCAAAGCAGATAAAGTTCATGTATGGAACGGCACAGATTATACAATGGCATGGCTGGTTGAAGGCACTTCAAGTATTTATGAAGGCAAATGGCTGCGCAAGACCGGCGACCAGGTTTCGACTATAAAATTAAACCCCAATCAATCTTTCTGGATTGAAGTGGTTAACACTCTTTCAGCAACAGATTCAATAATAACAGTAACGGGCAAAGTAAGCAAAGATGCTTTCAAAACCCTGACTCTTAACCCCGGTACAAACTTTGTCGGTTCCTGCTTCCCGGCAACTGTGACTCTGAAGAACAGTTCTCTTGGACAAAGCGGTGCTGTCATTGGCAGCACCTTTAGCTCAGGCGCAGATAAAGTTATGCACTGGAAAGGTACCAATAATTATGAAGTGGCCTGGCTTGTAAGTGGCTCCGGCACGAGTTGGGATGGTGAGTGGGTGAATGAGCGTGGTGACGCGCTGTCGGACATGGCCTTCAAGGCAGGCCACGGATATATAATTATTGTCAAGAATGATAATCCGAATAAAACCTGGCAATTTCCCAAACCCTATTAATTAAACCGGGAAGTTGAGATTTTAGAGGAGTGAATGCAATGAAAATGCAAGTGCAAATAAAAACAATCATCATCGTAATATTGATAAATATATTATCTATATCATGGACTATGGCTGCCACCCTGGAAACATTTTCCAACCAGGGATGTATCGATATTGATGGTTCTTATCTGAATGGTAATACGACAACCGGCGATCTGGTACAGGTGATTTGGACCGGCGTTGATAACGCTATCAATCCGGCCGATGAACTAGGTAATGTTACCGGCGATGATATTCTGCTGGGCTCAACTTATATCGGTTTTGGCACCATTAGCGGTGTATCGGCAAATGGAAGATTCAGCAAGGTTTTCTCAAGCGATGCTTTGGTTATTGGCCGTAAAGTATACATCAGGACATGGAACTCGCCGATTGTGAACGGTTTACAGGATGCTTATGGCGATTCCCCACTGTATACAATAACCAGTGAAATAGATCATCATGATTTCGGTCAGGTTCAGTGTATTGAAAGACAAAGCACACCAGTAGAACTGACTAATTTTGCCGCCTCGGCAGAACCAGGCAAAGTTGTAATTAAATGGATAACCCAATCAGAAACTGAAAACCTTGGTTTTTATATTTATCGCTGTGAAGCGATTGATGGTGATAAAGTTCGCGTTACCGATAAAATGATCGATGGCGCTATCAACTCCCAGTCACGCAAAGAATATGAATGGATCGATAACCAGGTAACCGGGAACCAGGTATATTATTACTGGCTGGCCGATGTATCTACCGATGGCGTGATCCAGTTCTCCGAAGCGTCCAAAGCTATCGGTATAGCCAAACCGGAAGCTTATTCCTTAGCACAGAATTTCCCGAATCCGTTCAATCCGTCTACCAATATCAAATATGCACTCAAGGAAGACGGTAATGTAAAACTGATGATTCATAATATTTGCGGACAACTGGTCAGAACCCTGGTCGATACCCGGCAGACGGCCGGTGAATATACCCAGGTATGGAACGGCCAGGATAATAATGGTACTGTACTTCCTTCAGGTATTTATTTCTATACTATTCAAGTTAACGAATTCAAAGTAACCAAAAAAATGTCATTCACCAAGTAAAGGATAAGTTGAGCAACCAGGTGTTGGCAACTTACTAAAAATTTTTACTAAATAATTTATTATTAAGAACAACAATGAAACCAAAAACCAAAATATTAACTGTCCTCTCTCTGGCAAGCCTGTTCATAACTGCTTCTTGCGCGGTTAACCCGCCGGCGCAGCAGCCGTCCAAAGCCAGCCGTAACCGGGCTGTGTTCAGATTGAAGAATCCACAGAATAATATTATGGAATCCAAAGTCTACCGTTTTGGCTTTGGCGATAGCATTGAAATCAAATTTTTTAATAATGTAGAATATAATGAAACAGTTACAGTTCGGCCGGACGGCAGAATTTCCCTGCAGCGTATTGGCGATATTTTTGTCGTTAATATGACCCCGGCAGAACTGGACGAAATTATTACCAATAAATACAGTGAAATTTTAATTGATCCGGATGTAACGGTAATCGTGCGGGATTTTGGCGGCCAGGATGTTTACGTCATGGGCGAAGTTGAAAATCCCGGTGTTTATAAAGTGACTAAAGGAATGACCCTGATGCGCGCTATTGCAGCTGCCGGTGGTCCCAAAAACGCAGCCCAGTTGAAAAGCGTTCTTTTGCTGCGTAATGACGGACACCAGCGCGGTGAAGTCCTGCGCATTAACCTGGATATGAGCACATTGCAAAGAAATATGAATAATGATTTACCCGTTCAGGCTTATGATATGGTTTATGTGCCAAGAACATTTATTGCCGATGTTAATTCGTTCATTACCCAGGTATATGATCTTGCCCTGCCGCCCTTTGATGTTTGGTCACGTTACACGTATTGGTATAACCGGCAGCAATAGCTAAGGAAAGCGCCATGTTAGATTATAATAAATATGATAGCCCGATTTCGACTTTTAGCTTTATGAATATATTGCTCAAACGACGTAAAGTAATGGTCATTTCTTTCGTACTGATCGTTGCCAGCTTTGTTGGCGCCGCGTTTATACTGCCCCCGGTTTACCGTTCATCCGCCAAAGTGCTGGTCAATTACCAGAGTGAAAATGAAAAAGCCTATTTATTAGGCGTCAACCAGACCGATGGCCAACAGCGCTTTGATAAAATTGGCGCCGAACTGGTGATCATGAAAATGCGTAGTATCCTTGAACCTGTGATGGTAGAATTTGGCCTGGATAAAAAGTTATTGCAGGAAAATAAACACTTTGCAGATATGCAGAAAAACGGCGAATTAACGGAACAGGCTACCCGGTTGATCCAAAATGAAGTTATTGCCGGCCTGGCCAAAAAGCTGACCATTGAACGTGAAAAAGATACTAACATACTCAACGTCAGCTTTGATGACCGCGACCCGGTTTTTGCCGCCCAGGTTGTTGATAAAGTCGTAGAAGAATACATAAAACAGCGTCCGGCAATTGATAAAGATACCAGAGCCTTTGAATTTTTTGAAACCCAAATTCAGGAAATTGAAAGACAAATAGCGGACCTGGAAAAAAAGGGTATGAGCTATAAAAGCCAGGAAAAAGTGCTGCAGCCCGATCAGCAAACCCAGATCCTGTTCTCTTCCGTAGCCGATTTTGACAAAGAACTGACCAAAGTTCGCGCCGAAAGAATAGCCAAAGAAGCCCGGCTGAAAGTGATCCGCGAGCAACTGGCCAATGGCGACGACATTGCATTCCCGAATACCGAATCCAGCGAAAAAGTGGGCCGGTTAGATTATCTGAACGAACTGAAAAAGACCCAGTTGGAACTGGAAATGAAGAAAAGCTCGTTGCAGCAGAAATATACTGAAAAACACCCGGAAGTATTGCTGGTAGTCCGTGATATTGATGCAACCCGGCAAAAGATTCGTTCCGAAGTGAACGAAATTATCCGCGCCGAAGAAACCAGTGTAAAAGCATTACAAGCTGCCGAACAGGCGCTGGGCGGACGTATGAACCAGGTAGTAAACTCTGTAGCGGAACTTTCACGACAGGAATACGAACTCGGTAAACTGACCATAGGCATTGACGACCTGCGCGAAGTTTACTCCATGCTTATCAAACAGCGTGAAGAAGCCAGAATCACCGCCAGCAAAAAAGAATACCTGGTGCAGGTTCGATTGCTGGAACCGCCGAGTGTTGCCTACAAACCGGTAAAACCCAATAAAGTATTGTTTATTGGCATTGCCCTGGTACTTGGCGTAATTATCTCTATAGGCAGCGCCTTATTCATTGAAATGTTTGATCCTTCTGTAAATACTGTCGAAGATGTGCAGCACTGTCTCGGTTTACCGATATTGGCTGCCATCCCCGATTTTGAACAAATAAACAATAAACACCGGCTGGTGCCACGACTGGAAGAAAAATTTGTATTCACCAAAGCCGTTGCAGCCGAATAAAGTATAAGTAATAAAATTTTTAAAAAGCAGAACTAAGGAGATGTGTGATGAGAAATCAATTAAAGATTAAAAGATGGGAAGCCGGGCTGAAACAATATGAACTTGCGTTTCTGCTGGGCTGTAGTTCTACTTATTTGTCTATGGTAGAAAATAACCGTTTGGAAGCAACCTCGGACTTTAAACGCAAAGTTGCCGATATTTTTAATGTTCACATTGAAGAAATTTTTCACGAGAATATCAATACCGCTGCAATGGCGTAATCGGGACCTGATGTGGATGATATGAGCGCGGGATACGACAATGTACGTTAAATACTTTAAATTAAAAGAAGAACCGTTTTCCACAACGCCGGACCCCAGGTTCCTGTACCGGAGCGAGATACACCAGGAAGCCCTGGAACGCCTGATGACCGGCATTGCCAGTAAACGCGGGATCAATGCCATAGTAGCCGAGCCAGGCTTGGGAAAAAGCACGCTCATCCGTACTTTGTTAAACGGATTAAGCAAAAAGGTCAATTTCGCCTGGGTATTCAATACCAGCCTGGAATCCAAAGACCTGGTTAAATTCATTTGCCGCGATTTCGGTTTCAAGCCGAAAGGCGCTGAGATGAGCGATATTCTGATGGAATTGTATGCGTTTCTGGTTAAAGAATATGAACGCGGTAATACCCCCCTGCTCATCATCGATGAAGCGCAAAATTTAAAACCGCATGTGCTGGAAGAGATTCGTCAACTCTCGAACCTGGAAACCATGCAAAGCAAGCTGTTACAAATTATCCTTTCCGGTCAACCGCAGCTCGATGTCAACCTGGATCAACCGGACATGCAGCAATTAAAACAACGTATTTGCCTGAAAGCCGTAATCACCCGACTGGATCTGGATGATACCATGAAATATGTCCGTCACCGGTTACAGGTAGCAGGAAATAAAAATAACAATCTGTTTACAGATTCGTCGTTAAAACTGGTGAAACGGATTTCGGACGGTGTGCCGAGACTCATCAACCAGATTTGTGATAATGCCATGATGACAGCAGCAAGAAGAAATCTGCAGCAGATCGATGCCGGTTTAATAACCGAACTGTTTGAACGTGGTTTAATAATGGCTGCCGGGCCCGCTCCCTCTGTCTCCAGGGCAAATTATACGGCTATGAAAGAAAGAGTAATGAGTGAAAATAATCACGGCGCGCAGGGAAATACCGGTATCGCCGCTCAGCAAAATCCCCCTGTTGTTGCCAAACCAAAATTAACTAAAATAGTGGAAACGATTTCCGGCGAGTTTGGTGGAATTGATTTACACAGGTTGTCAATAAATTAGTATCAAATAGTTAAAGTGTGTGCGTGTGTGTGAGTGTGAGTGTGAGGTGTTGTGATGAGTGTGGTGCATCAATTATTAAGCCGGGTGGAAGAAAAAGAAAATTTATATTTTAATATGTCGGCCCCGACCGGCAAATCTGCCGCCCAAAACCAGGGATTATTTGTATTTGACCTTCCCGGTGAAATTTTAAATGATTTTTACGGTATGAAAGAATATATTCGCATTGCCAATAAAAGTGGTAATATTCGTGTTCTGTCCATAACCAGTTCAATGAACGGTGAAGGTTCATCCACCATTGCTACTTATTTGTCTTTTTTAATGGCCGGCGGCATGGGTAAAAAAGCCGATCCCCGCGCCCTGGTTCCCGAACCCGATTCCCTGTTCACCGAAGACTTGCGTGCAATAGTTAAAAACAACAATGCCCCCAATGTAGTGCCCATGAATGCTCTGTCCGGTCAAACAGACACCACCGTTTCAAATCCGGTTATCTCCGGTCGTAACGATATTTTACTGGTCGATACCAATTTCAATCAACCCACCTTGCACCGCTATTTTGGTATTGAATCCAATCAAGGACTGGGCGAGGTTATTGAACAGAATGCCGACTGGCGTAATTGTCTTATACCCGTGCAGGGCAGCGCCCTCAAGATCATCACCGCCGGTAAAAGTGAATCAAAACCGGTGGAATTATTAAGCTCGGAACGATTCCGCACCCTGGTCAGACAATGGCGCAATCAATTTAAATATGTCATCATCGATACCCCGCCGGTGCTGACCTCAGTTGAATCTTTGAGCGTCGCTTCGGTTACCGATGGCGTTGTATTGATCGTCTGCGCCGGGCAAACCCGCTGGGATAGCGCCCAGAATGCCAAACGCAAATTACAGGCGTCCGGTATTAACCTGCTCGGAGTTGCTCTCAACCGTCGTAAAATGGATATTCCGGACGGCCTTTACCGGCGTCTGGTCGCATAAAGGGAAATTCAATGCATTCTTGCCCCTCCATCACCCATCGCCATCGTTTACTTCCATTGTTTATTATTGCGCTGGTAACAATCAGTTGCGTTATTGCAGCTATATGGACGGTATGGGCAATGGATTTAAAATGGGCGCTTTTTATCATTCTCGGATTATTGTTCCCCTTTACCCTGGTCATTGTAAAAAACATTCGCCGCTTTATTATGGGATTGCTGATCTTTAGCATTCCGTTGAACGCTGATTACAATATTTTATATCATCCCAGTCCCGGCGGCGCCGATGCATACACCATCGGGCTGAGCGAAATCCTGTTACTGGCCCTGCTGGGGCTCACCCTGTTTCGGGCAGTTGTGGAACGCAAACAAAAAATATTTAATTTTTTCCCCGCCATAACCTGGCCGGCGCTGGCGCTGTTTATGTTCTATTGTTTATCCATGCTCAATGCCACAGACCTGTTATGGAGTTCTTTTGATATTTTCAACCTGGTTAAAGCGATTGTCTTTTTCCTGGTTGTTGCCAATAATATTAACAGCAAAGAAGATATCTCTTTAATTTTAACAGCATTGTTCCTGGGTTTATTATTTCAGGCGGTCATCGTCGGCCTGCAAGCGGCGCTGGGCACAACCAGTCTCAGCATGTTAGGTTTAGGCGAATCAAACAAAGTTTTGGCTTTTGAAATGGAAACCGCCAATGTTGCCCGTCCCGGCGGCACGGTAGGTCATTGCAATCACCTGGCCCGCTATATCGGTTTTATTCTGCCGGTATCAATAATTATCGCCATGACTGAAAGAGCCCGCGCTATGCGCTGGTTTGCCGCCCTGGTAACGGCAGCCGGCCTGGTAGCGCTCATTTATACGCTTACCCGCAGTTCCTGGCTGGGTCTGTTGATTTCAGTCATGTTTATGATCCCGTTCATGTTCCGCTGGCGGCTGATCAGTTTTCGCGTTTTGGGAAAATTCATGCTAGCCGCTATCGTATTCATCCTTATTCTTTTGGCGTTCAGCGATGTGATTCGCGGCCGATTGACCACCTACGATTTAGGTTCGGCCCGCACCAGGATCACAACCGCTCAAGTAGCATGGAATATTATCCAGGATCATCCGCTTATCGGCGCCGGCATTAATAACTATGGCACCCTGTTGGAAGAATATTGGGATGGCGAAGATGCTTTTACCCGCAAAGCCGCAGTTCACAATACTTATCTGCTTTATATGGCAGAAATAGGCATACCCGGTTTTATTGTTTATATGGTGTTATTGATCGTTTTCTTTTTCCGCACTAAAAAAGCCATGCGCAGCCGTTTCGGATATTATTCTGCGGTGGCGATAGGAATTATGGGCAGCCTGGCAGGTTACTTTTTTTCAGCGTTTGCTGATAAAAGCTACAAAGAAAATTTTACCTTAATTTTAATATTTTTTACTCTTGCCGCTGTCGTTGAAGGTATCAATCATTTGAATAAACAGATCGGGCAAAATTCTCTTGAATATATTATTAACAGGCATCAGGCATGACTTTTAAACAGATCGCCGAATTGATTGGCGATAAAACCTGGCTTCGTACCCTGGCCTACCGGGTCATACACCTGACAACCTTGCGGGAATGGTATATTCGCAGAACGTTAAAAACACTGTTACATGGTAAAAAAATATTCAGTTTTCTGGATGCCGGGACCGGCCTGGGGCAGCATGCCGTTTACGTTGCCAAACGGTTTCCCCACGCCGATGTGCTCGGCGTGGAAGCCGACGCCGCTTTGATAAAAAGCAATATGCGCTATGCGGTTAAATCCAATATCGATAACCTGGTATTTAAACAGGCCGACCTGTCAGCGTTAACCGCTTCGCAACAGTTTGATGTCATTTTGTGCGCCAGCGTCCTCGAACATATTGCCGAAGATGAAAAAATCCTGCATTCTTTTCAGACCGCCTTGCATAAAAACGGTTACCTGGTCATCTATGTGCCGGTTTCCGAACAGCGGGTGTTGCGCTGTCTTGGACGTAAAATCAATAAAATGGCGCAGGCATCATCGACCGGTCTGCCGCACGGGCATGTCCGTTATTACTCTGTAAATGAATTAACAGGCAAATTAACCAATGCCGGTTTTAAAATTATGAACATTATTATTGCCTGCGGCTTTTTTGGCAGGTTATCTTATGATATAGTAACGTCGGTACAATACAGCAGATTATTTAAAGTGATATTTCCATTTTATCTGCTCCTGGTTCACCCGTTTGTGTTACTGCTGATGTGGATCGATTACAGGTCAACCAATATAAACGGCAACGGATTGTTAGTTATAGCGCAGAAATAAACCGGACAGGAACAATGAACGCTTTTAAATCGATCATAACCAATACTTTAGCGCGCTCATGCACAGAGATCATGAACCGTTTCGGCTCTGCAATATTCTGGATTCTGATTGCCCGCCAACTGGGCGCCGAGGGTCTCGGCGCTTTGGCTTTTGCTATTGCGTTATTTTCCCTGTTTTCAAATATTTCCACGCTTGGCCTGGGTTCCGTGGTTGTTCGCGATGTAGCCCAGGATCGCAGTCAAGCCGGTTTATACTATGGCCAGGTTTTAAAAGCTGGTTTGCCGGTAGCGTTGTTCTTTACCGCCCTGATGATCATTGTTACCCTGCTGTTGTCGCCCAAACCCGATAGCGCGTTTGCGGCAATTGTTATGGCGTTTGCCATTATCCCTGCATCCGGATTTTACTGGAGTAAATCAATCCTTAGCGCGGATGAAAAAATGGGTTATATAGCCATTGCCCGGCTGGTGGAAAATGTCTTCAAGGTTGGCGCAGGCATTGCATTGTTATTTGCTGGCGCCGGCATCAGGGAAATGATCCTGGTTTTTGTCATCAGTAAAGTTTTGTCATTTGCGATATGCTTTAAATACGCTGCTGATAAAGTAGCCGCTCCGGTATGGCGGCACGACTCGGTCATAACCCAAAAACTAGTTACGCAGGCGCCCTCCTTCTCGCTGATCACTGTTTTCAATAGTTTGTTCTGGTCTTTGACCGTCATCATCCTCACCAAATTACAGGGTGAAGCCGAAGCGGGAATTTTCAGCGCCGCTTTCAAGCTGGTCGAACTCTGTATTGCCCTGGCCGGGGCTTATGGACAGGCGTTTTTCCCGGTCGTCTCCCGCATTGCCCATCACGACCTGGCGGCTTTTGTTACTATCAGCAAAAAATCCATTAAATATATCAGCCTGGTAACCATAGCAATTGTCGCTCTCGTCGATGTTATGGCGCCGCAGGTTATTGGACTTCTGTACGGTCAAACCATGGCGCAGGCTGTTCCGGTATTGCGTATTTCTATATGGCTGGTAATCCCATTCGGGATCATTCCGGTATTGGCTTTTTCACTTATCAGCCGTAACCTGCAAAAACTTGATCTGTCGGCCAATATTGCCGGCGCCGTACTACTGACAGTTTTAAATGTCATCCTTATACCGCAGTCAGGTGCAACAGGCGCAGCCTTGGCTATGACTAGCGCCGGAGTGGTTTTCTTTGCCGTTGAATATTACTGGGTTAGTAAACGTCTGTACCGGCTGGATATTTCCCTGCATACGCTTAAACCGGTATTCGGCGGTGTTTTCATGTCCGGTATTGTCTTTTTGTTAAAAGATACGCTCATATTTGTACCGGTAATAAGCGGTTTGGCATTGTATGTTTTTTATCTGTGGATCAGTAAAACCCTGACAATAATGGAAATAAATTCCTTAAGACAGCCTGGTTCTGTCCGATAATAATTAGAAAAGAAAGCAGATAAAGGTATGATACAAACATTTCCTGAAATTTCAGTGATCATTCCGTGTAAAAACCGGGGTGAAGTGTTGGAAAAAACCTTGACAGCCCTGGAAAACCAGGATTGTCCTGCGGATTTATATGAAGTTATCGTCGTAGATGACCAATCGACGGATACTACAGCAGAGATAGTAAAACAATACAGCGCGCAAGGTAAAATTAAACTGGAATATGTACGCGGCAGCGGTAAATCGGCAGGCGACGCCCGCAACCGCGGCATTGCCAAATCAACCGGCGATATTTTGTTATTTATGGATGCCGATACGATTCCGGAGCCCGATGTGGTGGAAAAACATTTGCTCATGCAATATCACTATGACGCCCCGGTGTGCATAATGGGCGAAGTAAAAATGGCCGGCGAACTGGATACCCCCGATCAGGCGCGGTTGTGGGAAACCAGACTGAAACTGAACGATGAAAAATGCCAGCAAGTGGACTGGTGGAAGTACCGTACTGCCAATACCTCAATATTAAAAGTCGCCGTGAATGCTGTCGGCGGTTTTAACGACGCCCTGGTCGCTGCTGAAGATAAAGAACTGGCCTGCCGCCTGGCAAAAATTGGCGTTACTTTTTATTACGCCGGCGAGATCAGCGCTACCCATTATCATCCCATGAACCTTAACGGTTATCTGGAAAAAGGAGCACTCTATGGTAAAGCCGTTGCCTGCTGGTATAAAATAAATCCGGAATTGCGTAAACAACTGGTTCTTCGTTATGGAGTATTTGCGCCGGAATTGCCAGTCATTAAACGATGTAATTACCTGGTGCGTTCACTGTTCATAAACCGTTATACTATCCCGGCGCTCATTCGGGGAGCACAGGGACTGCGGCATGTATGGTTTTTGGGTTCGGAAATTTTATATAAAAGCGCCTTTCAGTTTTTCACCCGGCAGGCATTCAACTCTTTTTTAAAAGGAGAAGAATTTAATAAAATGTCTTTTGAGGTATAAATGCGGGTATTGATGACAAACTGGTACTATGTACCGGAATTCTCCGGCGCGGCAATGCAATGCCACCGCTTGTCCCTGGAACTGGTAAAACTGGGTTTGACTGTTGAGGTGTTGACCGGCGCCGCTAATCCTTCACTATTGGGCGAAGACAGCGTTGACGGCATTAAAGTAACCCGTGTATTGCGCGACACGTCAACACCCCTGAGACATGCCCGTTTTGGCTGGGACATGTTCCGCTATATACTCAAAAACCACAAAAAATATGATCTCATACACTCACATGGTTTTATAGCGCCGGTCAATCTGGCCGCGCTGCTCACCAGAACGCCGCTGGTACAAAAAATTACCAACCTGCATGTTGATGACCCGGTAACGGTTAAGCACAGAAAATGGGGTCGTTTGTTGATGATGCTGTATCGCCGCGCCCGCGTCATTATTCCGACCTCGGAAAAGCTGGAAAGCACCTGCGAAGTAAAGCATCTCAAAAAGCAGTCTTTTACCCGCCTGCCAAATGGCATCAACCCGCGGCAATTCAAACCGGTGGCCTGGCAGCAACGTCTGGAATTACGCCGCAAGCTGGCGATACCCGACGATCACCTGGCGCTGTTGACGGTCGGTTCGGTCAACTATAACAAGGGTATGGATATGCTGGTGAGGGCCGTTGCCGAGTTGAAAAAAACCGTAAAGCGTAAATTCATTGTGTTAGTGGTCGGGCCGAATAAATTGTGCCGCAATTATGCTCTGGGTAACCATGAAGTCGATGCCTTTAGCCAGAATCTGCTCAAAACGATCGGCGAGCAATCCCTCTTTAAAACCATTCGTTTCGAAGGTGTGCGCGCCAATGTTGATGAGTATATGCAGGCAGCGGATATTTACATACATCCCAGCCGCCAGGAAGGACAACCGAACGCGATCATTGAAGCTATGGCCAGCGGTTTGCCGATCGTTGCCAACCTGTTGTATGGAATTACCGATGAACTGGTGCAAAATGGTAAATGCGGTTATGTTGTCAATGGCGAAGATGACAAAGAGTTTGCTGCCGCCATCAGGGTTTTGGTCAATAATGACAGTTTGCGCCTACGCCTGGCTACATACGCCCGTGTGGAAACCCTGCAAAACTATAATCTGTGGAAAATTGCGGAAAAATATCGTTCCCTCTATACTCATGTTATCAATAACGAACCGGTGAAAAGTATGGAACATGAACTGCCGGGCGAATCTTTATTCTCAATTCTGAATAATATTAAAATAAGATAAAATGCAAATACCCGAACTTGCCAGAGATCGTTACACTCCGCAAATCAAGGCATTTATACATATTATCCGTCAATTCATTGCCAATCCGGACATCCAAAGAATTCTAGTGGTAGGCTGCGGTCCGGGCTATGAGGCAGTAATCATGCAGGAATTGCTGGGCTGCCGAGTCTTTGGTGTGGATTTGAATCAACAGTACGAAACCTGGATGCGTTCGTTTGTGCAATTACAAAATTATGACGGAATTGCCCTGCCCTTTAAAAATAATGTTTTCGATGCAGTTTATTCATTTCATGTGCTGGAACATGCCTGCGACCCTGCCCTGCTGTTGGCAGAAATCAGTCGGGTTTTAAAGCCGGGAGCGCCGGCATACATAGGCGTCCCCAATCGTAGCCGTATGTTGGCTTATTTTGGGGTTAGGGATAAATCCTTTAAATCAAAATTACGGCAAAACATTAAGGACTGGCAGGCGCGTTTGCAGGGTAAATTTCACAACGAGTTTGGCGCTCATGCCGGGTTTACACAAGCCGAATTAGACAGGTTAATGAAAAAATACTATACCCGTATTTACCCGGTTACTCATCTTTATTACAGTGACAAGCATCCCCTGCTCAAACCACTATTGACCGGAGTTTTTAAATTATCTCTCCATAAAATAATGCTTCCCTCACTTTACATTGTGGGTATTAAATAAATTCCTGCCTGTACATATTGCCATCATTACAGAAAACAGCCTCTTATCATATCTCAATAAAAAACACTTAACAGGCAGAATTATCCGCCGGAATTATTTGTTTAATAATATTATAATTCCAATCGATAATTTTTAAATAAGGAGAAAAAGATGAAGCTGCTAAAACCGGCCGTTTTCATAATGGGGATTTTTGTGATCACGGGGTTATTTTTCTCTTTGACCTGTACTAAAGTTGATGACGGTAAAATTCCAATCACCACGTCATCACATGAAGCGCACAAGCTATATCTACAGGGCCTGGACCTTGCCGACAGGTTACAGACCCAGGAATCGATTCAGTACTTTCAAAAAGCCGTGGCTGCCGATTCCAACTTTGCGCTCGCTTACCTGAACCTGGCGTTTGTAGTACCTAATGTAAAGGATTTCTTTGTCAACCTGAATAAAGCTGTATCCCTGGCCGATAACGTGTCCGAGGGAGAACGCTTATGGATACAGGGTGTACAAGCCGGTGTAAACGGTAAACCGTTAGTACAACAGGAATTATACAAAAAGCTGGTAGCAGCTTATCCGCAAGACGAACGGGCGCTTAACCTGCTGGCGGGTAATTATTTCGGTTTGCAGGAATGGCAGGCGGCCGCGGATCTGTATTTGCAGGCGATCCAGATCAATCCGAAATTTTCTCAGCCGTATAACCAGTTAGGCTATGCCTACCGTTTTCTGGAACAATATGATAAAGCGGAACAAGCTTTTAAAAAATATATTGAATTGATCCCCAATGATCCCAATCCGTATGACTCTTATGCCGAATTACTGCTCAAAGCCGGACGGTTTGATGAATCTATTGTTTCTTATCAGAAAGCTTTGGATTTAAATCCCAATTTTGTGGCCTCACATGTTGGCATAGCAAACAACCTGAACTTTAACTTGAAACATGCTGAAGCGCGCCAACACATGCAAAAACTGCTGGAATTGGCCCGTAATGAAGGTGAACGCAATACCGCGCATTTTACCACAGCAATTTCCTTTGTAGATGAGGGTCGGCTGGATGCGGCGTTGGAAGAAATTAAAAAAATGGTTACTGAAAATGCCAACATCAATGATGTCGCGGCTATGGCTGGTAACCTGAATACTATGGGCTTTATCATGGTGGAAATGGGGAAATACAAACAAGCTCGGGAAGAATTCAATCAAGCAGAGCAGTTGATATTGAACTCTAACCTGGCGCAGGATATTAAAGATAACGCAGTGCGCGGCGGCCTGTTCAACATGGCCTATACCGATCTGGCCGAGGGCAACATAAAAGCGGCTAGAGTAAAAATGAGCGAATATCGGCAACAGGTAGAGACCATGAATAACCCCAACCTGCTGCGCCAGGCCCACCAGCTTGCCGGGCAACTGGCCTTTCTGGAAAAAGATTATACCAACGCAGTCAACGAATATCAGCAAGCAAACCTGCAGAATCCCTACAACCTGTACCGGCTGGCAATGGCTTACAAGGGCCAGGGCGACCAGGAAAAAGCCCGCGAAACCCTGAAAAAAGCGGCAAATTTTAACGCGGTGAATAATTTGAATTATTCGTTCATTCGCTTCAAAGCACAAAGAATGTTATCAGAAATGTAATTATCTTTAACCAGCATATCGCAGTTAAATCCCTGTGGTATGCTGGTTTTCTCATTGACAATAAATCCATTCGCTTATTCTTCAATTACTCCATAAAATGCGCATTTACCGGCGTGCAGTTAATTAAAATCAGGGCTTTATTGAATATCGGATCAAAAGCCAGGGCGGTTTGCTATCTTTAATAAAATCTTTGCTTTTAATTTTAATAATTATTTCATATAATATAGGTAGCTTATTTCCGGATTAAAAAATTTTCACATAATAAAATTGCCATAACAGCACACAATTAAGGGACTGGTACCAGAGTGGGTCAGAATCGGCTTTTTTTCCTGATTATTTTAGTTTTAACCAGTATTGCGTTTTGTCAAAAAAATGACTGGGAGAACGCCGCAGTAAACGGGATGAACCGTGAACTCGCCCACGCTACTTTTTTATCCTGTCCGGATGAATTATCCGCCATTCAGGATATTTATGAATTTTCAGTCAATTATAAAAGTCTCAATGGTTTCTGGAAATTCAAATGGGTGGCAAAACCGGCAGACATCCCGGCAAACTTTTATGCTCCCTATTTTATGGCTGCTGATTGGGATGATATCCCGGTGCCCGGCGACTGGCAAATGTATGGCTATGATTACCCGATCTATACCAATATTCGCTATCCCTTTCCTATGGATCAACCAAATATATCGGACGATTATAATCCGGTCGGCTGCTATAAAACGGATTTCACTATTCCCCGTGAATGGGAAAATTACCAGATCTATTTGCATTTTGGCGCGGTCAATTCCGCCATGTATGTGTGGGTGAACGGTAACCAGGCCGGTTACAGCGAGGACAGCAAACTGCCGGCCGAATTCAATATTACCCCCTATATAAAAACCGGCAGCAACCACCTGGCGGTGCAGGTATTGCGCTGGTGCGACGGCAGCTACCTCGAAGACCAGGATTTCTGGCGGTTGAGCGGCATCGAACGTGATGTGTATCTGACAGCCGTACCCCCGGTACGTATTTTCGATTTCCAGGTTAAATCGACGCTGGATAACTCGTATCAGCATGGCAAGTTCAATGTCTCCGTGCAAATCAAAAATCATAATGCACAGACCTGTAAAAATTACAGCGTGCGCGCCAACATTTATAAAGAAGATTACGTGCCGGTTTTCAGCAATCTTAAAAAATTTTCCATCCGCGGAAACGGAATTACATTTTTAAATTTTTCCGATAACCTGAAAAATGTAAAAAAGTGGTCGGCAGAAAAACCAAACCTGTATATTCTGACCCTGTTATTATATGACGATCAGGATTCACTGCTTGAAGCGACCGGCTGTAAAATCGGTTTTCGCAGCGTGGAAATCAAAAATGCACAGCTGCTGGTCAACGGCAAACCCGTTATGTTAAAAGGCGTGAACCGTCATGAGCACGACCCGGAGACCGGCCATGTTATCTCCCTGGAATCGATGCGCCAGGATATTCAACTGATGAAGCAATTCAACATCAATGCGGTGCGCACTTCACATTACCCCAATGACCCGCGCTGGTATAAACTGTGCGACCAGTACGGCCTGTATGTCATCGACGAAGCCAATGTGGAAGCGCACGGCTATGCCTACCAGGGCATACAAAGCCTGGCGCACAATGTCGATTTCAGGCTGCCCATCATGGAACGGGTGCAGCGCATGGTCGAACGCGACAAGAACCATCCCTCCGTTATCATCTGGTCGCTTGGCAATGAAAACGGCGACGGCCCCAATTTTCAGGCGGCGTACCGGTGGCTGAAACAGCGCGACCCGGATCGCCCGGTGCAGTATGAACCGGCCGGGGAAAATGCGCATACCGATATTATCTGCCCCATGTATGCCAAAGTGCGGACAAAAAGCTGGGGCAAAAATTTACAACAATATTTTGATTCCGGCCTCGACCGTCCCCTGATCTTGTGCGAATATGCCCACTCAATGGGCAACAGCACCGGTAACCTGAAGGATTACTGGGATTTTATGTATACGCACAAATCTTTTCAGGGCGGTTTTATTTGGGACTGGGTTGACCAGGGCTTTGCCAAACTGACACGGCAAGGACAGTTATATTGGGCCTATGGCGGCGATTATGAACCGGAAGGCGTGTATAATGACGGTAATTTCTGCACCAACGGCCTGGTTTTTCCCGACCGGTCAGTCCACCCTGCCCTGTGGGAAGTGAAAAAACAATACCAGAATATCTCGTTTAAAAGAACCGACCCCAAACGCCTGCAATTCTCAATTGCCAACCGTTTCCAGTTTACCAATTTGAATGAATTTCTCATCATCTGGGACCTAATGGCGGACGGCAAAACCATTAAAACCGGGCAACTGAAACGCCTGAATATCAAGCCGGGGGAAACGGAGATTGTTAATCTGGATAAAAAGCTGCGCCGCCTGAACCCTAATGCAGAAAATATTCTGACCTTTCATGCAGTAACCACCCAAACCAGCGCCCTGGTACCGGCCGGACACGAAGTTGCCGCGGAACAGTTTATTCTCACCAGACCGGTCACTATTTTTTCTAACGGCAGGCAGTTGCCGGAAATGCAACTACGCGAAGCTGCGGACAGCCTGATCATTACCGGCAGTAATTTCCGGGTGGTGTTTGACCGACAAAAAGCGGCTTTCAGTTCCTGGCAGGTGGAAGGCACTGAACTGGTAAAGCAAGGTCCGGCAGTAAATTTCTGGCGCGCGCCCACCGACAACGACTATGGCAATAACATGCAGCAGCGCTGTAAAATATGGCGAGATGCCGGCGTACATTATATAATTAACGGCATAACCGTTCAGCAGCAAGTCCCCTGGGAAATTAAAATCGATTTTCACCTGACGCTGCCGAAAATCGACTGCCGGCAAACGCTCTCTTACACTGTGCTGGGTAACGGTGAAATCCTGGTCGAAAACCGCCTCACCCAGGGCGGCATGTCCCTGCCGGAACTGCCGCGTTTCGGCATGACCATGATCGTGCCTCAGGAATTTAACTGGCTGCAATGGTACGGCCGCGGCCCGCAGGAAAATTATTGGGATCGCAACGACGGCGCCTTTGTGGATGTCTATTCCGGGTATGTGGCCGATCAGTACGTGCCCTATATCCGGCCCCAGGAAAACGGCTATAAAACCGATGTACGCTGGTTTAGCCTGACCAACCAGGAAGGCCGCGGCATTAAAGTTACTGGCCAGCCGCTGTTATGCTTTAGCGCCCTGCACAACCCCATAGAGGATTTTGACGATGGCGATAAAAAAGAACAACGCCATACCATCGATATAAAAAGACGCGACCTGGTGGCGTTAAACATCGACTATAAACAAACCGGCGTTGGCGGCGACGATAGCTGGGGCGCCCTGCCCTTGCCGCACTATACCCTGTACCCCGGCGATTATGCCTATTCGTTCCTGCTCAGCCCGGTAAAATAAAAGCTGTTGTTATCATGAATTTGCACAAGGGGCTGTTGCCTCTTGTATTGGTATAGCAAAAAATCTTCAAGTGGTGTGGACGGCATGGACTAGACGGACGAGGTTCCCTTCCGTCCAAGCTCAATTTAATATCTTGGAACACGGGGCTTTTGCCCCTTGCATCTTTTTAAGCTCGACCTGGGTCGAAGATCCGCCTCTGGAGGAGATGTTCCCCAGGTCGCACAATAAAACAGGACATGTTGTCCTGGATTATAGAGTTTGCATCTGCGTCATCTGCGTTCATCTGCGTTCATCTGCGGATAAATATAACTAAAATTGGAAAGGGGCTCACATGTCCGTATTACAAAAAATTGCCTTTTACCAAAACCGCCGCGACGAGGTTCCCAACCAGGAACTGGCCCGCGAACTGGCGATGACCGGCGACACGGCCGGTATTCAGGAAATTGCCGACAACCTGTGGAACAAGAACAAAAACGTACACAGCGATTGCCTCAAAGTGTTATACGAAATCGGTTACCTGCGCCCGGAGCTGATCGCTGCGTATGCGGAAGATTTTATCAAATTATTGTCCAGCAAAAACAACCGCATGGTATGGGGCGCTATGATCGGCCTCTCCACTGTTGCCGGGTTAAGAGCTGATGCTGTTTGGGAACATAAAGCAGAGATCATGCGCGTCATCGACAACGGTTCGGTGATCACGGTGGTGAATGGCGTCAAAGTCCTGGCCGGGGCAGCGGCGGCTAACGCAGAGTACTGCGCCGGATTGATGCCGTTTTTGCTCAAGCAAATGCAAGGCTGCATTCCGCGCGATGTGCCCGTCCACGCCGAAAGTATTCTGCCAGCAGTGGATGCAGGCAACAAAGACGCCGTGCTCGCCGTTATCAACGCCCGTATGGCTGAATTCTCCCCGGCGCAGTTGACCAGGGTGCGCAGAGTGGTGAAGAGAATGGCAGAAATAGCCTAGCAGAACAAGGGGCTTTTGCCCCTTGTTTTGATATAACAATACAGTTACAGCGCAAGGGGTTACAACCCCTTGTTCCAATTCATCCGCTAATAAAAGGTGGGATAGAATCCCACCCTATCAAAACCCGGTCATCGAGTAGTCCCATTGATTCACCTTTCGGGACGTATCGAGATGGCATTTCTATAAAATACAAATAAAGAAGGTGGGAGAAAATCCCAACCTACTAAAACCCGGTCATCGAGTAGTCCCGCTGCTTCACCTTTCGGGACGTATCGAGATGACCATTCCAAAAAAGTAAAAAAAGTGGGATAGAAACCCACCCTACTAAAAATCCGGTCATCGAGTAGTCCCGTTGCTTCACCTTTCGGGACGTATCGAGATGACCATTCTATAAAACACAAATAAAAAATGGTGGGATAGAATCCCACCCTGCATTTTATTCGTACTCGCTCCAGCTTTTGATCTCCAGGCTCTTGACGCTCTTGCGCGAAATGGCTTCGACAAAACGGCGCGCCAGTTGCACATTGGTGAACAACGGAATGGCAAAGTCCACCGCCTTGCGCCGGATGATATAATCGTTGGTCAGTTCCTCTTCCTGGTAATTCTTGGGGATGTTGATCACCAGGTCGATTTTTTTGTCCGTTAAATAATCCAGCACATTCGGCTGCTTGCCCGAAAGCGGCCAGTGCAGCTTGGTCACGGTAAATCCATTCTCTTCCATGAACCTGGCGGTGCCGCCGGTGGCGTAAAAATTCATACCCATATCTGCCAGAATATGGGTGCTGGCGAGGAACTCGGCTTTAGTCTCGATCGGCCCGGTGGACAGTAATATATTTTTAACCGGCATTTTATAACCAACCGACAGCAGGGATTTGAGGAACGCCTCTTCAAAATCCGCGCCGATGCAGCCCACTTCGCCGGTGGAAGCCATCTCCACGCCCAGGGTCGGATCCGCGCCGATAAGCCGGGTAAAGGAGAACTGCGGCGCCTTGACGCCCACATAATCCAGTTCAAAAGCGGACTTGTCCATTTTCGGCACATGATGCCCCATGATGACCCGCGTGGCGATATCGATGAAATTCACTTTAAAAATCTTGGAAACGAACGGGAAACTGCGCGACGCCCGCAGGTTGCATTCAATAACTTTTACATCGTTGCCTTTGGCGACAAACTGCATATTGAACGGGCCGTTTATTTTCAGCGCGCCGACCAACTTGCGGGCGATCTTTTTAATACGGCGGGTGGTTTCCAAATAAGTGCGCTGCGGCGGCAACACCAGGGTGGCGTCGCCGGAATGTACCCCGGCGTTTTCCACATGCTCGGAAATGGCGTACACCAGCAGTTCGCCGTCCTGCCCCACCGCGTCGATCTCAATCTCTTTGGCGCGCTCTATGAATTTGCTGATGACCACCGGGTGATCGGAAGAAATATCCGAGGCTTTGAGCAGGTACTTTTCCAGTTCTTTATCGCTTGACGCCACGCTCATAGCTGCGCCGCTCAATACATACGAGGGACGGATCAGCACCGGAAAACCCACCTCGGCGGCAAATTTTTTAGCTTCATCCATCGAGGTCAGTTCTTTCCACTGCGGCTGGTCGATACCCAGTTCATCCAGTAATTGCGAAAATTTGTGCCGGTCTTCGGCGCTATCGATGCTTTTAGCTGAGGTTCCCAGCACTCGTACTCCTGCTTTATCAAGCCTTAACGCCAGGTTATTGGGTATTTGTCCGCCCATGGAAACGATGACGCCGATGGCATGTTCTTTTTCATAAATATCCCGCACCGTTTCAAAGCTGATCTCGTCGAAATAGAGCTTGTCGCATTCATCATAATCCGTGCTCACGGTCTCCGGATTGTAATTCACCATAATGGTCTGGTAATTGAGCTTTTTCAGGGTTTTAACCGAATTGACGCAGCACCAGTCAAACTCTACCGAACTGCCGATGCGGTACGCGCCGCTGCCCAGCACTATTACCGAATTGCGCTGCAGGTAGGACAGGTCGTCTTCAGAGCCGTTATAAGTCAGGTACAGGTAATTGGTCTGTGCCGGGTATTCGGCGGCCAGGGTATCGATCTGCTTGACGCAGGGGGTAACGCCGTAATTATGGCGCAACTGGCGGATTTCCAATTCATCCTTGCCCAGCGCCATGCCGATCTGCTTATCCGAAAAACCGGACTGCTTTGCTTCCAGCAGCAAGTCGCGCGGGCAGCGTTGCTCACCCACCTGCAAAAGCGATTGTTCGATAGCAACAATATTTTTAATTTTATATAAAAACCATTTATCAATAAAGGTCAGTTTGTGGATTTCATCGACACTCATGCCCTTTTTCAGAGCTTCCGGGATGGCAAAAACCCGCAGGTCGGTCGGCTCGCTCAATTCCTGTTCAATATCATTGCTTAAAAAACTCTTGTTCTGCACCATGCCATTGGCGCCGATTTCCAGCATCCGCAGGCCCTTTTGCAGGGCTTCTTCAAACTTACGGCCGACAGCCATTACCTCGCCCACTGATTTCATGCCCGAACCCAGCTTTTTCGAAACCAGCCGGAATTTTTTCAAGTCCCAGCGCGGAATCTTGACAACAATATAATCGAGCGCGGGTTCAAAACTGGCTTTGGTAATTTTGGTAATCGAATTCGGCAATTCCGTTAAACTGTAACCCAGGGCCAGCTTGGCGGCAACAGCGGCCAGCGGGTAACCGGTCGCCTTGGAGGCTAGCGCCGAACTACGCGACAGCCTGGCGTTGATCTCGATGACCCGGTAATCATCGGAATGCGGGTTGAACGCATATTGGATATTACACTCCCCCACCACGCCCAGGTGCCGTACCGTGCGGATGGCGATTTCCCGTAATTTATGGTATTCGTGGTTGGTCAGGGTTTGACTGGGGGCCACAACAATACTCTCGCCGGTATGGATGCCCATCGGGTCGAAATTCTCCATATTACAAACCGCAATACAGTTATCATACTGATCGCGGACAATCTCATACTCGATCTCTTTCCAGCCCAGCAGGTACTCTTCAACAAGGATCTGGCTGGCATAAGTAAGGGCCTTTTGCGCCAGTTCTTTCACCTCTTCCTCATTACGGCACAGCCCGGACCCCAGACCACCGAGCGCAAAAGCAATGCGGATCATCACCGGGTAACCGATCTCAGCGGCTTTATGCAATGCATCCTCCAGGGTATTAACTGCAAAGCTTTTCGGCACTTTGACATCGATCTGTTTCAGTTTGGTAACGAATAACTCCCGGTCTTCGGTATTTAATATAGTTTCAACCGAGGTGCCCAGTACATTTACACCATAGCGACGCAAGACACCGCTTTTATCCAGGGCTATGCCGCAGTTGAGAGCAGTTTGTCCGCCGAACCCCAGCATAATCCCGTCCGGTTTTTCTTTCTGGATCACCTGTTCGACAAAATAGGGCGTTACCGGTAAAAAGTACACCTGGTCGGCCAGGTAATCCGAAGTTTGGATCGTGGCGATATTCGGATTCATCAGAATAGTATAAACGCCTTCTTCCTTTAACGCCTTGATGGCCTGGCTGCCGGAATAATCGAATTCACCGGCCTCGCCGATTTTGAGCGCCGAACTCCCCAGAATAATGACTTTTTTCGGTTTATTGATCATAGCAGCATCCTTTTAAAATCGTCAAAAAGTATACCGGTATCGACAGGGCCCGGCGCGGCTTCAGGGTGAAATTGCACACTCATAAATGGTTTGGTTACATGGCGGATGCCCTCGTTGGTGCCGTCGTTGGCGTTGACAAACCAGGGCTCCCAACCTTCCGGCAAAGTGCGGCCGTCTACGGCAAAACCGTGGTTTTGCGAAGTAATATAGCAGCGTTTAGTGCCTACTTCAACACAGGGCTGGTTCTGGCTGCGATGACCAAATTTTAATTTATAAGTATCGGCGCCGGCGGCCAGTGATAATAACTGGTTGCCCAGGCAAATGCCGAAAATCGGTTTACGTCCTTCCAGGGCCTTTTTAACATTATTAATGGTCTCGTGGCACATTTTGGGGTCGCCGGGACCATTGGTGATGAAGAGACCGTCATACTCTTCAGCCGAGAAATCATAATTCCAGGGTACCCGTTTCACTTTAATATCGCGTTGTATCAAGCTGCGGATGATGTTATCCTTGCAGCCGCAGTCAATCAGCACAACCTTGCGGTCGCCGCTGCCGTATTCCACAGGTTCTTTAATGCTTACCTGTTCGACCAGGTTGATCTTGTTGGGATCATAGAAATCCAGTTCATCCGTAAAAAACAGCATACGGCCAAGCATGGTTCCCTCATCGCGGAGGCGTTTGGTCAACATGCGCGTATCGATGCCGTAAAGGGCCGGGACATTATGTTCAACCAGCCAGTCGCCTAAACTTTTGCAGGCGCTCCAATGGCTGTAATCAAAGGAATATTCCGAAACGATCAAGCCGGTAATCTTGATGCCGTCCGATTCGAACCATTCATCCAGGCCATCGACCAGTTTGGATTCGGGTATCCCATAATTACCCACCAGGGGATAGGTAAGCACCAAAATTTGGCCATAATAAGAAGGATCGGTCAAACTTTCAGGGTAACCCATCATGCTGGTGTTGAAAACTACTTCACCGGCGACGGATTTTTGTGCGCCAAAGGAATAGCCATGAAAAACCGAGCCGTCTTCCAGTTCCAGGCGCGCTTTGATTTTTTTTCTATCCATACTAGATTTCCTTTATTACCAGGGTATAAACGGGCAGCCGGGCGAGACGGGGTTGTCCGGATTGAATAAAAGATATGCTGATACCTGACTCTTGCAGTTTTAGTTACCTGAAGAGCAGAAAAAAAAATAACTTGATGTTGCTAAAAACCCCAATAGGCTGTTTTCTGCTAACAGGGTATCGGGGTTATTTTATCCAGTTCTTCATATAAAGAACCGTTATAGTGTATATAAGATACAACTTTTTTACCAGATTCGCAAGCTGCAAATATATAAAAAAGCTGCTGGTATATCAGCCTTAACGAATTTCAATCAGGCTTTGATCGCCCACCATAAAACGGTGCGTCTTGGGACGGACGGTTGCTTTGACCACCCTCGCGCCGGCGCCCAGCAGGCTGCTTTCAATACGTACCCCGACATCGGTAATCTCGCATTGATTCAGCACAATGCTGAATTCCACTTCGCTCTTTTTAATCGTACAGTTATCACCTATGGATGTAAAAGGGCCGATAAAAGAATTATCAACAATGGTATTTTTACCAATAACAATTGGGCCCCGTAGTACACTGTTGATGATCTGTGCGCCCTCTTCAATGACTACTTCGCCTGTCACCAAAGACAGCTTGTCCACACTCCCGGCGACCCGGCTTTGCGTATGTTCCAGGATCAAGCGATTTGCTTCAAGAATGTCTTCCGGTTTGCCGGTATCTTTCCACCAGCCGGTTATTTCCGAATAACTGATGGAATAGTTGTGATCGAGCAGGTACTGATGGGCATCGGAAATTTCCAGTTCGCCGCGGGCGCTGGGCTTAATATTATTCACTGCCTGAAAAATTGAACTATCATAAATATAAATACCGGAAACTGCAAAAGCGCTTTTGGGATGGGCCGGTTTTTCTTCAATGGCAATTATCCGGTTATCTTTCAGTTCCGGTACGCCAAACCGTTCCGGGTCTTTAACGCGCGACAGGGTAAGATGGCAATTGCTTTTCGCTTCATAAAAAGCGGCAATAAACTTTTCCAGGCCGCCTACCACCATGTTGTCGCCCAGGTAAAAAATGAACGGCTCATCGCCAATGAAATTACGGGAAATTTTAACCACATGAGCAAGTCCCAGGGGTTCTTCCTGGGGAATGTAGGTAATATTCAGCCCCCAGCGCTCGCCGGCGCCAAGAGCTTCTTTAACCTCGTTACCGGCCTGGTGAGTGGTAATGCCAACCTCGGTAATGCCGGCGGCGGCAACTTTTTCCAGGGCATAATGGAGAATAGGTTTGTTGGCAATGGGGATTAAATGTTTATTCTGGGTATGGGTTAAGGGGCGCAGGCGGGTGCCTTTACCGCCAGCGGTGATCAATGCTTTCATGAAATACTCCCGGATTTATATTTTCGAATCGATAGCTAAATTCGCCAGCCGATCTGCATCTTTATTTTTCCCCCTGTCGATATGATTAATTTCTACTTTGGTAAAATTATTCAACAACTTTTTGGCGTTTATATATAAATCAATTAACGCTTTATGTTTAACTTTATATACACCGTTTATTTGATTAGCCAATAATTCGCTGTCCGTCTGCACCAGGATGGAATCGGCTTTCATGTCTCTGGCCAGTTCCAAACCTTTAATAAATGCCATATATTCCGCAGTGTTATTGGTTTGTTCGCCAATAAACTCATAGTGCTCTTTGACCACTTTATCATCTTCATTTTGAATAACGATGCCGATCCCGGCGGGGCCGGGATTGCCGCGCGCCGCAGCGTCGGTATAAACGATCAGTTTCTTTTCGCACTCGGCTTTTTGACCATGCAGGAATTTGTCGATCCGGTCAAAAAAGTGTTCCAGGTCCACCTTATCCACTGCGAGTTGTTCGGCAGTAGTAAGGGTTCGCAGTTTGCGTAAAATTTCCAAATCTTTATTCATAATATTTCAATCCGGTAATTTATAATTACAGTTTATTCTCTTATTAAAAACCAATGATTAACGTTAATAATGATACAGTTATTGATCAGCGCTATTGACATTTATCCGGCGTCCGGATCGCAGTATTGAAGGAATTATAATATTCATATCAATTACCACTATTGTACCCCCTTTACAAAAACCACTATATATCTAGTTTCGAAATGATAACCAGACATTACAGCTTCAATAATAATCCGAGAGATGCAAGGGTAACAGGTTTTAAATCAAACAGACGTAATTCCTGTTTTACTTTTACCATGCTCCAGATCGGAGTTTGCAATGATGTGTTTACGAATTGTCCGGTAAAAAAACCAGAACTGCACAATAATAACTAAAAGCCAGAAAAGACAGTATAAATGCAACCGGTTGTTCAAGCTAAAAAAATAACAATCAACAAGATAATAAACCCCCACAAGCCCAATTAACAGAAAAGTACCGGCCGCTATTTTTTTAGAAAAAAATTTACGGACTCTGGCAGCCAGCAGTTGGGAAACAACTGTTATTAACAAGAAACCAGACACCAAAAGTATTATTTCAACGCCGGCGCTCACCAGGGTTACATTTTCAGTCTGTTCGTTGAATTAAAAATTTGCCAGGTTGTAACTGATGGTTACCAGGGCAAACAAGATCAGACTGACAACAATAGTAAAATTCACAGTCTTTTCTTCAGGGCAGCCCATTATAACAGGTAATCCTTTATACAACAGATATATACTGAAAAAACCTAATATAATGAACGGTTTGAGAACTGGTATAAAATATAAAATACCACTGACAAAATATGCAGTCAGGCTATAAGCGGCAAGTTGAAATGCAGCATTTTCATTTTTTTCGCAGCCGAAAGACGGGGCGAGTTGATTAATGATAAATGCGCCGACGAAAACAGACAATATATTAAAAATATAAAACAACACGGCTTTGACTATTCCGGCAAAGAAATTTGTGTTTTGCCCATATTGCCCAACTATCACCAAACCAATAAAGAATGCTATTGTTGTAACAGCGACAAGATACATTAAATATTGCTGGACAATATCATAACGTTTCAAATTTTCTTCTTTAATTGTTTCCCAGGTCTTTTCCGGAAATAATAATATATTTTTAATCCGTTCAACAAATTGATCCATGTATCCCTCCTGAAGGATAGATATGTATTAACCTTTATATTTTAATAATAATGTTGCCTGGCTTGTAAAAAACAAGAACTATACAGTTTTTGATAATTAAACAGTAAAAAAGTTCATCAATCTGTACACAGATAATAACAAAAAACAACCGGTACAATATGCCAAAAAAAGCAACATAATGTACAAAAATTTTTCTATATAATCAATAACCAGGAATCAGGCGCCGATCCACACATTTTCACGGCCTACTTTATCACGCAATTTTTCTACCAGGTCCAAAGTGGGAGATACCTGCACCGATTTAGCCCGCAACACAAAATCGCCCTTGTCATGTGTTTTGACATTGAAATAGACCGGTATTTCGCCACGATACTTGTCCATAATAGCTTTAATATCATTGATCATTACCTGGTCGATCCGGGTCATATCCATTGCCACACATAAATTACGGGTATAACGTTTCCGGGCTTCTTCCAGAGTGATGATTTCCTCGATAAGGATTTTTGGCGCTTCTGATTCACGGGTGTTAATTTTTCCAATAACCATCACCAGGGAATCCTGGTAGATATACTGTTTGAATTTATCATAGGGATCGGAGAAAATAATCCCTTCCAAATTGCCGGTAAAATCTTCAATTTTTAAAAAAGCCATAGTGCGGTTTTTGCGATCCAAATGTTTTTTCAATTCCGAGATAATGCCGCATAACCGGACCGGCTGGCCGTCTTTTAACTCATGCACGGAATCTATAGTTACTGTGGAAAAAGTGTATACCTCTTCACGGTATTTATCAAGGGGATGACCGGACAAAAAGAAGCCCAGAATCTCTCGTTCCTTTTTTAAAATATCGGTTTTTGACCATTCTTCCACATTAGGCAGGGCCGGCTCGGCAATTGCCATTACCTCCTCTTGCTCATCAAACATTGAAGTTTGCGCCGAATCGGTATCTTTATGGGTACGCTGCGCAAATTCTACTGCGCTGTCGATAGCGGCAAACTTTTGCGCGCGGGTGCCCGGCAGGGAATCCATTGCCCCGGCCAGCACCAGGCTTTCCAACGCTTTACGGTTCACAGCTGCTTTGTCTACTCTACTGCACAACTCAAACAGGGATTTGAACTTGCCATCTTCATTGCGGGCGGCAACAATATTTTTAATAGCTCCCAAACCAACATTTTTTACCGCACCCAGCCCGAAACGGATCGCGCCGCCAATCACCACAAAATCGGCGTAACTTTCATTCACATCCGGAGGCAGCACTTTAACATTCATGCGCCGGCATTCTTCCAGTAATATCGTAACTCGATCGGAACTGCCCATTTCACTGCTGATGGTAGCCGCCATAAAATCGGCCGGATAATAAGTCTTTAAATACGCTGTTTGATAAGCTACCAGTGAATAGCAGGCGGCATGAGATTTATTAAAACCATAGCCGGCAAATTTTTCCATCATGTCGAATATTTCATTGGCCGCTTTTTCCGAAACTTTCCGTTCCAGTGCGCCGCGGACAAACTCGACACGGTTGGCCTGCATGGTTTCCACTTTCTTTTTACTCATGGCGCGACGTAAATTATCGGCGCCCCCCATTGTAAACCCGCCAATATCGCTGGCGAGTTTCATGACTTGTTCCTGGTAAACTGCAACCCCATAACTCTCTTTAAGGATCGGCTCCAGCAGTGGGGTTTCATATTTAATTGGCACTTTGCCTTTTTTTCGATTGATGAAATCATCGATCATATCCATAGGGCCGGGGCGATACAGCGAGTTCATAGCGATCAGATCTTCCAACGATTCGGGATGCAGCTTTTTCAGGTATTCCTGCATTCCGGAACTTTCAAACTGGAAAATGCCGATAGTTTCACCGCGGGAAAACAAGTCATACACTTTTTTATCATCCAGGGGCAAATGCTCGATATCCACCTCAATATTTTTCTTTTTCAGGGAATCGACCGCTTTTTGAATAACGGTAAGAGTGCGTAACCCCAAAAAATCCATTTTCAGCAGGCCGACATCATCCAATACCCGCATTTCATACTGAGTGGTAATATCGCCATCTTTGGTTTTATATAGCGGCACATAATTGGTCAATTCCTGAGGGGTAATAACCACACCGGCGGCGTGGGTGGAAGCATGACGCGCCAAGCCTTCCAATACCCGTGAGTAGGTAAACAATTTGCGGTGCTGTTCGTCTTTGTTTTCCAGTTCTTTAAGTTCTTTAACGGTGTTGATCGCCTCTTCCAGCTTGATATTCAATTGCGCCGGCACCAGTTTGGCAATGCGATCAACTTCGCCATAACTCATATTCAATACCCGGCCGACATCGCGGATCACGCCACGCGCAGCCATAGTACCAAAGGTAATGATCTGGCACACATTGTTAATGCCATACTTGTTTTTAACATAATTGATTACTTCTTCACGGCGTTCATAACAAAAATCAATATCGATATCGGGCATGCTGACCCGTTCCGGATTTAAAAACCGCTCAAAGATCAAATTATACCTGATAGGGTCAAGATTGGTAATTTTTAAACAATAAGCAACCAGACTGCCGGCGGCAGAACCGCGTCCAGGTCCTACGGGGATGTTATTTTCCCGCGCATAACGAATAAAATCCCAGGTAATTAAAAAGTAACCGGCATAACCCATTTTGTTTATAACCCCCAATTCCCTTTCCAGCCGCTGCTCAAGTTCAGGGGTGATGTGCTCATAACGCTGCTTCAATCCCTCATAGGAAATTTTACTCAAATAATCACCCAGCGTTTTACTTTCTTCCCCGGCCGGAAGTGCAAATTCGGGAATAAAATAATTCCTGAACTTCATTTCCAGGTTACATTTCTCGGCCACCAGCAGAGTATTCTCCAGAACTTCCGGATTTTTAGGGAAGAGGCGGGCCATTTCATGCTGATTTTTAAAATACAATTCACGGGTGGAATAACGCATACGGTTGGGATCGTCCAGGTCCTTGCCGGTTTGCAGGCATAGTAAAACATCATGAGCATCATGGTGCTCTTTTTTCAGATAATGGATATCATTGGTAGCAACCACCGGGATATTCTCTTCCGCCGCCAGTTTAAAAATTGCTTCGCGGGCCTGATCCTCTTCCGGTATACCATGATTTTGCACTTCAAGATAAAAATCATCGCCAAAAATACTTTTATATTCCGCAACGATCTCTTTGCCCTTGTCGTACCCTTTATTCAGAATGGTATAGGGGACTTCGCCCTTTAAGCAAGCGCTTAAAGCTACCAGTCCTTCGGAGTATTGTTTAAGCAATTCCTTGTCGATGCGCGGTTTATAGTAAAAGCCCTCCAGATACCCGGCCGATACCAGTTTCATCAAATTTTTATAACCAATATCATTCTTGCAAAGCAACACCAGGTGAAATGAGGCGCCGGAAGCGCCGGTTACAGACTTTTTATCCAATCGGCTTTGCGATGCAATATAAACCTCGCACCCTATCAAAGGTTTGATTTTTTTGGCAACGCATTTCTGGTAAAACTCTACTGCACCAAACAAACACCCATGATCGGTAAGGGCGATTGCCGGCATATTAAACTGTACTGCCGTTTCAACCAAATCTTCAATCCGGCATGCGCCATCTAACAAGCTATAATGTGAATGATTATGAAGGTGAACAAAATCTGGCACAAACAACCTCACTGATTCATATAATATTCAAACGCTGAAATACTCATAAAAAGGTCTTTTATTTATAACAGGCCTAATGAATAAATCATTTCCCCAATACCCCCTGATTTTATATACTTTATTGCCCAAAAACACGCTTTAATACTACCCATCTAATAGCGCTGGATACAAAAATATTATTTTACCGGTTATTAAATAACCGGTAAAATAATATACTTGTATTTTCTTTGCAACACCGCTTATAGCTTGCTTAAATAACGCTGCGCTACACGCATATATTCACTGTTTGGGTAATTGCCGGTGAATTTTTGAAATTCACTGCGGGCCTTATCATTTTGCCCGCTTTTTACATAAGAAATCGCGACCATCAACTGGGCGTCATCATGCTTATCAGTTTGGTTATAGGCAAATACTTTTTGGAATTCGATAATAGCTTGCTGGTATTGCTTCAAGCCAAAATAACTCTCGCCGATCCAGTACTGGCAGTTATCCGACAGGCTGTGGTTCGGTGTATTGGCCAATAAATTCTGGAATGCTTTAATAGCGCCATTATAATCCGCTTTTTCAAACTGCTGCCGGCCGTCACGATAGGCGATATTATAGGGAGAATTACCCGGCACATCGGTCAGCTCTTGTCCTGAAGTTCTGGCCAGAGATTTTGCGGAACCGGAAACAGCCGACGCTGCGCTTTTCTCCTGGGATTCCAGCAGCCGGATACGGGCATTTTTTTCTTCCAATTTACGGCGTAAACTATCGGCCTGCATCCGTTTTTTTTCATATACATTTTCAAGCTGTTGCACATCGGTCTTTAACCGGTTATCGGCATTGCTGGAAGGTTCATCTGCCTGAAACATCGGCGTCTGTACATCCTGGTCTTCAAACTCCTCAAATGCCGGGGTATCGTCTTCCAGTAATAAAGACAACACATCATCGAGGCTCTCGTCATCCTGGGCTGAACTTGAACCGGCAGCCTGTGCAGACATTGTGTTAGTATCCTGATCCAGTTTATTTAAAAAATCGGAATCCTGTCCCAGTTCATCCTCAGAGAGATTTAACATACCCAGCAGTTCATTCTGAAAATCATCATCCCCTCCGGAATATTCTTCATCCAGCAAGGTTGCCTGTTGTTGTGCGCAGGCAAAAAACAAAGTCATGATAACAAGTGTAAGCACCCCAAAAAGCCGGGAATACTTTAATTCACGTTTGCTCATTACACTCCTCTCACCTTTAATAAAAGTGTCATGTTTTGTCATTCTTGTTATATATTAGAATCTGCTATTTAAATATAATAATTTTTAAACAATTATATAGCATTTTTTTATTATGAGATACAATATTCTTTAATTTAATATTCCCTGCCTGAATTATTTTGCACTCTTTTCCGGCTCATTTAATTAATTAGCGGAGGCGCTTACCTCTTTGATCAATTCAGCGGCGCTCATGAGATGGGTATCGGTAATCGCTTCACCGCCGATCAACCGGGCTATCTGCTCGATTCGCTCCTGCATCGCAAGCTCACGGATCGTAGTTAACGTAGTGTTATTATTACTGACTTTTTCTACCAGGTATTGATAGTGCCCCGAACTGGCAATTTGCGGTAAATGGGTAATACAAATGATCTGGCGGCTTGCAGCCAGCTTTTGCAAACTTTTACCAACCACCAGGGCGATCCTGCCGGAAATTCCAATATCAATTTCATCAAAAATGAGCACCGGCACCCGGTCGGCTTTGGCCAACAATGATTTCAATGCCAGCATAATCCGGGAAATTTCTCCACCGGAGGCAACAGTGACTAAAGGTTTTAATTCTTCACCGGGGTTGGCGGAAATCAAAAATTCAATATTATCAATCCCTTTTGGTGTAACCTGAATGCGTTTACCCTCGATGTGTAGAAAATTGCCTTCGGTAATTTCCCTACGTTCTACAGCAACATGGAACCTGGCATTTGCCATTCCCAGGCCGGCCAGTTCCTGCATGACACTTTTCGCCAATTGCTCTGCGGCTTGCACACGCTGCCCGGATAAAGCAAGCGATTGTTGTTTCAAAGTTTCAAGCCGGGTTTGCAACTGGTTTTGTAACGCGTTAATGTCTTCGTCGATATTTTCAATGTGTAAAAGTTTTGCCTGTAAATCCTGTTTGTGCTGCAATAGTGTATGAATTGACCCGCCGTATTTTTTTAAAAGACCGGTTAATTGCGCCAGGCGGTTGCGGATTTCTTCCAACCGGTCCGAATCAAAATTTATTTTATGGTTATAATCGCTTACCGATGCGGCGGCTTCATCAATCAGGATGGCGGCATTTTCACATTCGTTCCTTATCTCGGTAAACTTGTCATCAATTTTTTCCAGGTCTTGCAGCTTGCTTATTGCTTTTTTGATTATTTCGGAAACCGAGCCGTCGCTTTCATATAACTGATCGAATAACAATTGTGTGCTTTCGAACAAGATTTCAGCGTTGCGGGCGATCAGTTCCTCTTTTTTTAACTCTTCATCCTCATTGGGCTGGGGATTAACCTTGCTTATCTCGTTGAGTTGGAACTCGTAAATCTCGGTTTGCTGAACGGCTTCCTGTTTGCGCGCCAACAGCTCTTTTAATTGCCGGGCAGTATCAATATAATTCTGGTACAAAGTGCGAACCTGCCGCACCTGCTCACCTAAACCGGCAAAATCATCCAGATAATCGATATGCCGCGACGCCTGCAATAATAACTGATGTTCATGCTGGCCATGTAAATCGACCAGCAAATTGCCCAGTTGCTCAAGGATCGGCAAAGACACCGGCGAATCGTTGATAAAATTACGGCTTCTGCCCGTATCGTTTATTTCCCGCCTTATCAATATAACAGAGCCGTCGTTCTCCAGATCGTTATCTAAAAAAAACTGCTCCAGTTCCGGCAAACCGGTAATTTGAAATTCGCCTTCTAAAATTGCTTTAGAAGCATTGCCACGGATAATATCTTTATCGTACCTGCCGCCCAGAATAACACCCATTGCGCCAACAATGATCGATTTCCCGGCGCCGGTCTCGCCGGTTATTATATTCAAACCGGTTTTGAATTCAACCCGTAATTCATCGACCAGAGCATAATCTTTTATATAGAGTGTTTTTAACATAGTTCCTAGAGTATTGTCATGGGAATTTAGTAAAATATTTGATATTCTAAAATACAAATTTTATTATATATTGCAGTTTTTTCCCTGGCAATAAAAAAATATTGGTTTTATATGCTTTTGTGTGGGTAATTTTTGCCGATTGAACCATTGTTAAAAGTATAAAAGGCTCAATATGAACACAATGTATCAAGTTCTTTTAAATATTAAGACGGGGAAAGGTTTTTATTCTTTTTCCCTTCTGCGTCCTCCGTGACCGCTGCGGTTTCATTCTTTATTATTTTACCGTAGAGGTAGCCGAGAGCGCGGGGAAAAGCATTCAACCAATTGTTATTGTGACGTTTATTAATAGCAGTATATTCTTGATAAAGTTTAGTTTATAAAATTAATTTTATGGGTGGCGGGTTATATTTTTCTTTAAACACAAATATAATGTTTTCATTGTTATTCACTGAAAAGTTGTATTAACCAAGTCTTAATAACTGATATGACTGTATTCTTATTCTTAAAATAGTGGGACAATTACCTACTACAAACAATATAGAACCAAAATATTTTTCATAACTAGTCAATTCATTACCGTCATGACGTGGCAGGCTGAATGGAAATATATAATACTAGCAATTACCCCTTTTTTTTCACTCCGTGGTAAAACCTTATCATCCGATTGAGTTAGAATAAAAAATTCTTCAAGACACTAATCCAAAGTATAAATGATTAGTTTTAATGGATACAATCTACCAGCGTGCCAGGTGTTGACAATTAGATACAACTCATTCCGGCATTATGTTAGGGCTTGATTACCGCGACCTTACCCACAAAAGTTAAACCATCCTCGCTGGTAGCCTGGAAGAGATATATTCCGCTGCTTACAAACTCACCCTGGTCGTTTCTACCATCCCACAGGGCTTGCGAGCCTAACACTTCGCTATCGGGTATGTACCGCACCAGGGTACCCTCCGCTGTAAAAATACGAATACTGGATTTGGCGGCAAGATTGACAACCCGGAAAAGATCTGCCTGTGAATTCAGGATAAAGGGATTGGGATATCCCTCAACAAAATCCATAGTAGCGGCCGGACGGGTATATGGAGTGCTTAACCGCGATAAACCATTGGTCGTGCCGATATACAGATCACCGGTTTGCTCGTTAAAAGCCAGGGAAAGAATATTATCGGCAACCAGTTTTGAAGTTGCCACGGTATAATGTGTGGAATCAAAACCATCGGCATGCAGCATACTCAACCCGCCGCTGGTGCCGACCCATTTATTATTAACGCCATCGACAAGAATTGTATTGATATCATTATTAATAACACGGCTATCCAGGTATTCACTCACTTTATTATCATACCAGGTATTCAAACCTTCCGGCGTACCTATATACATCACACCGTCCATATCCATCGCCATATCCTGAATGACCATACTGGACAAGCCATCGCTCGAATTCAAAGTACCGCTCAATTCATCATCACGTTTATCAAATGGGGTATCATAATCGTTCAGGACATATATGCCGTTATCGCTGGTGCCTACCCAATTACGGCCTAAATTATCTATTTCCAGGCACCAGGTATAGCGTGTGGTTATGCCATCTTGCCGGGAAAAATACTCCCAATCCCCGGTTGAATCGACAACCGCCAACACATTATTATTACGCGCATAGTAATTTATAATCCAGATGTTGCCGGCCAAATCTTTTTTCATGTCTGTTATAACAACATAATCAGGATCAGTATCAGTTCCCGCCAGGTGATCGGTCGTAATTTCGGTTATATTAAAGGAATCCGGTCCAACCGGTGTAAACACTGCTATTCCTCCTCCCCAGCTTCCGGCCCATACCCTGCCTTCCCAGTCCAGCAGCAAGCAGCGGTAATCATTGGAGTGTGTTCTTTTGTTCATTGCGGAAAAATTGAGCCATTTTTCCCCATCAAAACGCGATACCCCGGCATGGGTTGAAGTAACCCACAGGTTATTATCCCGGTCAAAAAGTAATGCTGAAAAATTATTGTCGCCGGGGCTATTGGGAAGGTGGCTTGTCCATTGGGCTGTCGTTTCATTAAACACGGCCAGCCCATACCCTTTAAAACCGATCCATATTTGATTATCTGCATCTACCCCGATATCGGTTACATTCTTGTAATTTGAATTGACTGAATACAAAGCTTGCCAGTTGCCATCGGGTTTTTGTTGCACAACAATACTGGAAGTGTAACTACCGGAAATTACTTTACAAACAGCCAGTAACCTGCCGTTTTTATCAGCCAGCGCTGTGACTGAATTTTCTGTATACACAGCGGCGCTCCACATCCCATTACTGTAAACACTTGCTCCTCCGGCGGTACCAACAGCTATTTTATCTCCATAAAGGTGTACAGATAAGACCAGATTATCGGGTAAACCCTGTGTTTTGGTATAAACCGTCCATGCCGAAGGAGCCATAAGGTTTGGGAAATCCAGGCTAGCACTTTTAAGACCTGTATTGGTAGCCGCCCAGATCATCCGGTCTTTGATGCTGATCTGGTTGACATAACCAATTTTATAGGTTTCTTTCACTTCCCAGCGCCGGGCATCGAATAAACTGATACCGATAGACATGGCAATAAATACCGAATCGCCAAAAGTTTTAATATCGGAAATGACCAGGCCGCTATAGTCGGATATGGTATCCCAGGCGTTGCTTTGCGGATCAAAACGCTGTACAATGCCGTTGCCAAGCGCCACCCAAACATTGCCATACTGATCCGTATCAATGGCAACTAGCTGGTTATTGTCGAGTCCGTCTGCATTTGTATATTTAATGAACGTCTTTTCTGCCCTGTCGAATTGCAATAACCCACCATTGGTGGCGCACCAGAAGGTATTATCAATAATCGAAAAACTCATTATATCTTTGGTATCTGTAAATGTTGCCCAGTCGCCAATTTCTGCAAATACGGTTACACTATTTACAATCAAAAGTACAAGTAATAAACTTGTCCGGTTCTTTATCATAACATGTATCCTGGTTAATATTGAACAACATCATTTGGTAAATTCAAGGACAAAAGCCCAGTACAATTTACGCAAGAACTTTATTCTTTTACTTAGACGGGAATCAGCATGTTCCAGTCCGGACGATATTTTTTTAAACAATGGGAATCTGATCAGTTTGGTTAAAAACATAAAATATTCAACATGCGTAGAAGAAAAGAAACGGGAAAAATACTCTATTTCCCGGTCGCTCAACTGAGCGCCGCCCGGCGATTCCAGGCATTTGGTCGGGATCAAACTGCGGATGAATATAAGCCATTTAAACGGGATGCGCGGTTCAATAAACAGGGCTTTGCCGCCTGGTTTTAATACCCGCGAAATTTCTTTTCCCGCCAGTTCCAGGTTTAAATGATGCAAAGCGCCCTGACCAATTACATAATCAAAACTATTGTCGGTGAATTCCATTTTTTGCGCCGACATGAGTTTGAATTCTGCCAAACCGGTAACCTGGTTCAATTCAGCATTACGCTGCGCCAATTCCAGCATTTTGGTGGATATATCGATACCGGTTACTTGCGCGCCATATTTTGCACATTTCACACTCGAAAATCCATAGCCGCAACAACAATCCAGAATTTTTTTACCCTTGATGTCGGCTAACTGTGTATAAAAATAACGATGTGATGCCGGGAACTGTTCATTTTCATCATATAAAAACAGATCCAGTTTGAAATCATCCAGGTAAGGCTGCGCCTCCATGTCATAAAATTCTTTTTCCTGTTGATCCTTTGCAGTTGCATTCTCGATTCTTTTTAACGGATTATTCCAGGAATGCAAAACAGCCCTGATATTATTGACATAACTTTGTAATGGTGTCATTATCCCTTCCGGAAGAATTCAAATTCACTGGCATTACACAGGTGCAGGAGATAACTTGATACCGGTCAGGCGCCCATTCTGCCGAACAGATCGGCCATTTCGATGGCGCTCATACCCGCATCCCAGCCTTTGTTACCAGCTTTGGTGCCGGCGCGTTCCAGGGCTTGCTCCAGGGTATCGGGAGTGATAACCCCGTAGGAAACAGGCAAACCGAATTCCAGGCTCACCTGGGCAATGCCTTTGGTTACTTCGGCAGCAATGTATTCGAAATGAGGAGTGGCGCCGCGAATGACTGCGCCAAGACAAATAATGGCATCGTATTTTTTAGTTGCTGCAAAGCGTTTTGTGGCTACAGGAATTTCAAAAGCGCCGGGCACCCAGGCAATATCCACATCATCTGTATTGCCGCCATGACGGGCAAGACAATCCAGCGCGCCTTCAAGCAGCTTTTTGCTGATCAGTTCATTAAACCGGCTGACAACAATGGCAAACTTTTTTCCTTTTGCCGAGTACTGACCTTCCAATATTCTTGGCATATTAACCATCCACTTTTATTTCAACACAATTTTGTTAATTATCGGTTTTTTCACCGAGTATTAAATGACCCAGTTTATCCCGTTTGGTTTCCAGGTAACCGGCATTGACTTCATTGGGAATAATTTCAATAGGAACACGTTCGACCACTGTTAATCCATACCCTTCCAGACCAACAATCTTTTTAGGATTATTGGTAAGCAAGCGAATATTACGCACACCCAATTCGAACAGAATTTGCGCGCCAATGCCGTAATCACGCAAGTCGGCTTTAAAACCCAGGGCTTCATTTGCTTCAACGGTATCTTTGCCGTTATCCTGCAAATGGTAGGCTTTGATCTTGTTGCCCAGGCCGATACCCCGGCCTTCCTGGCGCATGTACAATACAACGCCCCGGCCCTCCTTTTCAATTGCCGCTAATGCTTTGTGTAATTGATCACCACAATCGCAGCGCATGGAGCCCAGTATATCGCCGGTTAAGCATTGCGAATGCACGCGCACGAGGACAGGTTCCTGGGTGTTAATATTTCCTTTAACTATTGCCAGGTGCTCTTCATTATCCAGTTCGCTTTTAAAGGCATACAATGTAAAATGCCCGAATTTGGTCGGGAAATCGGCAGAGGCAATATTATCAACCAATACTTCATTTCTGTGCCGGTATTTGATCAGATCGCGAACTGTAATAATGCACATATCAAATTCTACGGCCATTTTTAATAAATCGGGAACGCGGGCCATTTCACCGTTGTCCTTCATTATTTCACATAAAACCCCGGCTGGGGTGCAATTGGCCAGCCGCGCCAGGTCCACAACCGCTTCGGTATGGCCGGCGCGTTTTAACACACCGCCCGGTTCCGCGGTCAGGGGGAATATATGCCCGGGTTTGGCAAAATCCGAGGATTTACTGTTCGGGTCAATCAAAGCCTGGATCGTCTTTGCCCGGTCCGAGGCGGAAATGCCGGTGGAAATACCATATTTCAAATCGACTGAAACCGTAAACGCAGTACCCAACAAGGCGGTATTGCGCCCAACCATTGGGGGAATATCCAGTTCCTCCAGCCGCTGGTTGGTCATGGGCACGCAAATTAAACCGCGGCCATATTTTGCCATAAAATTGACATGTTCGGGTGTTACCTTTTCAGCCAGCATGATAAAATCACCCTCGTTCTCGCGATCCTCATCATCTACCACTATAATGATTTTACCCTGCTGCAAGGCTTCAACAGCCTCTAAAATAGTATTAAATCTTTCTTTTTTCACTGCTCTTTTTTCCTGAATATCACTCACTCAAAACCATATCCGCCCAGCTTATCCATGGTTAGATTATCCTGTGCTGAATAAGGTTGCATTAATTTATAAATATATTTGCCAATAATATCTGTTTCAATATTTACCATGTCCCCGGATTTTAGCTGCTTGAGGGTTGTTTGCGCGGCTGTATGAGGGATAACGGCGATAGCAACTTTATTATTTTTTATTTCGGCTATAGTCAGGCTGACGCCGTTTACAGCCAGTGAACCTTTGGAAACCAAAAACTTGTTCAATTCATCAGGCATGTGCAATAAAAGCCAAAATCCGGCGGCAGTATTTGTAAATGAAACGACCTCGGCTACTCCATCGACATGGCCCTGCACAAAATGGCCGCCCAACCGACCCTGCGCCGGTAATGCCCGTTCCAGGTTGACCGGCATATTCACTGTCCACCCTGACATTGTGGAACGCAGCACCGTTTCCCCCACAGCTTGCACGATAAAGGATTTTTCATTACAAGCGGTAACAGTTAAACATACGCCATTCACCGCCACACTATCACCGGTATGTAAATCATTTACCACCAGGCTAGCCTGAATACCGACAAGGTATCCATCTCCCTGGCGTTGCAATGAATGAATAAAACCGATTTCTTCAACTAGCCCGGTAAACATAATTAACTGATGGTCTTTAAATGCTCAAACCTGCCGGTAATTACAAAATCAGTGTCCAGTCGTTTGACAACCACATCGGCAAGCGGTATAGCGGAATTGATATTGCGGATATTAAGATCACCAATGGCATCGATGCCGCTGCCGAGGATTTTGGGAGCGACAAAATAACAAAACCGGTCTGCAAATCCGCTTTTAATGGTTTCAGTAAAAACTGTGCTGCCGCCTTCCACGACAACTGATGTAATGCCAATTTCGCCCAGTTTATTCCATATTTTATCTTGTGGAACCCAACCGCGGCTATCCGGCTCAAAAAGAATGACCTGCCCGCCCTTTTCTTCAATGCGGCTGATTTTTTCCCGTGAAGCTGTTGCTGTTGCCAGAATAATGGTACGGCCCGGTAATTTGTCATTCAGGATATTTGCATCCAGAGGAACCCGCAATTTACTATCCAGAATGATTCGCCGTGGCTGCACTCCTTTGACCGAATGCAGAGTCAATTGCGGATCGTCCATTAAAATCGTACCAATGCCAATCAGCAGGGCATCATTAAGAGAACGAAGTTTATGCGCCATACTTCGCGCCTGTTCGCTGGTAATCCATTTGGAATGGCCGGAACTGGTAGCAATCCTGCCGTCAAGAGTTTGGGCAATTTTTAAAGTTATTAAAGGTTTTCCGGTAGTGATGTATTTTACATACCCCTCATTCATTTCCAGGCACTTGTCCTGCAGCACATTATCGGTTACCGATATCCCCTTGGAACGCAAAAAATTCAAACCTGCGCCATTCACTTGAGGATTTGGGTCGGTCATGCCAACTACTACACGGGCTACACCAGCTTCAAGAATACTAATTGTGCATGGCCCGGTTTTGCCCTGGTGCGAACAAGGCTCAAGGGTTACGTAAAGGGTTGCACCCATAGCATGATCCCCGGCTTCGCGCAGGGCATTGATCTCGGCATGAGCTTCACCAAATTGCTGATGATAACCTTCGCCAACGACCTTGTCATCCTTGACAATAACACAACCAACCAAAGGGTTGGGGCTAACCAAACCACGACCGCGCTCGGCAAGGGCCAGAGCCCGCTTCATATAAGCAATATCGGTTTCAGAAGCCGGAAGGTTATTTTTTGTCGCCAAGTATCACCTTTATCAATAAATGAATAAATTTCATATCAATCTTGTTATTAACACATTAGCATAAAATAGCCCTAAAAGTATTCTTTCAGGGCCCGCCTTATCTTCCTGTCCGAAACCGACCGGGATACCCGTTCCAGACAATTATTTATATGTGGTTATGTAAAGATAAAGTAAAAAAACATTTATAAAATAGATTTAATATAAATATATTCAAATAGCAAGTCAAGGAATATTTGTATTCTAATCTCAAACCGGTAACTGTGGAAAATAGTGGTATTAATTGAGAATAATGACTAGTTTTAAAAAAGGAAAAATTGAAATGTTCAATACAAAATCTCGTGTGTGCCTGGTTACCGGGTCAACTTCAGGTATTGGCCGGGAAATGGCATTAGCCCTGGCAGGTCAACAATTCCGGGTAATAGTGAGCGGCAAGAGTGGAAAAAAATGCCGACAAACTGCGCAAGAGATCAGCCGGATATCCGGCAACCCGCACATTCATTATTTTAGCGCGGATCTGGCCGACCTGGCGCAGGTTCGCCGTCTGGTACAGCAGGTGCACGATTCTTTTCCCACCCTTGATGTACTCATTAACAACGCCGGCATTTATTCGATGCGCCATTTATACAGCGTTGACGGTTATGAGTTGACCCTGGCTGTTAATCACCTGGCGCATTTTTTACTGACCAACTTGCTGCTGGATTCATTACTCAAAAGCGACGATGGACGGATCATTACCGTTTCTTCCCAGGCGCATGAAAGGGGTACGCTCGATTTTAATGACCTGTTCTATGAACAACACTATGACGGTTTTAAAGCCTATGCGCGTTCCAAACTTGCCAATATCCTGTTTACCTACCATCTGGCGGAAAAATTACAAAACACGGCGGTTACCGCCAATGTCTTTCATCCCGGATTTGTGAGGAGCAATTTTGGTAAAAACAACGGACTGTTACGATTTTGGGCGCGGCGCTTAATCAAAAGAGGTGCAGTCAACCCGGCTCAGGGTGCAGGAACAGGTATTTTCCTGGCGGCTGATGACAGCGTAAAAAGTGTTTCCGGCAAGTACTGGGTCGATAAAAAGCCGGCCAATTCGTCCCCTTTGTCTTATGATAAAGGCCTGGCACAAAAACTTTGGTGCGAAAGTTGCGATTATACAAATTATGTAAAAAAGGATTGACAATAATTAAAAAAAATTGTATCTTTTTAAAATTAAAAATTGAATGGAATTCAAAATGTCTTTAACACAAAAACAATCCTGCTTTTTATTTTGGTGGTGGCTCTGGCGAACAGAGGTGTACCACCGATAAAATTATTATAATAAAATAAACAAATATTATCGCCGTGAGTGCACCCAAGCACTCACGGCGTTTTCATTTAAGGCGCTGTGAAACCCTGAAAAGACACAGCGCCTTTTTTATTTACAGGAGTTAACAAAATGAAATTTACATCGCTGGATCAATTTAAAAACAGCTACAACACCGCCCGGTTACAGCCGGTCAGCGTCCAAATCCTGGGTGACCTGGATACGCCGGTTACCACCTTTTTAAAAGCCACGCATCCCCCCTATCGCTTTTTACTGGAAAGCGCCGAGGGCGGCGCACAGCGCGGTCGGTTTTCAATTATCGGCGATGACCCGCTGGCGGTTTTCACCTGTAAAAATGGTAAATCCAAGCTGGAAAACAGACTGAGCGGTGAAATAACACATTATACCGAAAACCCGTTTTCAGTTCTCAAAAACCTGATTCAACACTATTCATTGACCGGCAGTAACGACTCTCCCTTTAGTTGCGGTGGTTTGTATGGTTACCTGGGTTATGATACGATTCGTTATATAGAAACCCTGCCCGATCTGTCAATTGATGATATGAATATACCGGACATGATTTTATTCATCCCGCAAAACATTATCGTATTCGATAACTTGTTCAACAAGATCACCATAACCCGATTTGTTACCCCGCATGGGGCAATGGAACAAGAATATCACAGCGCCAGGGGAAAAATCCGGCAAACCATTACCCTGCTGCAAAACCCGCACGTACCCGGTAATGGCCACCACGTCGGAAAAAGTAACGGCGCCTTGCAGAGCAATATGGATAAAACCGATTTTAAAGATATCGTTACTAAAACCCAGGAGTATATAAAAAAGGGCGATATCTTTCAGGGAGTCTTGTCGCAACGCTTCTGCCTTAGCATTAACACCCCGGTTTTCAATATTTACCGGGCTTTGCGCGTCATCAATCCTTCGCCATACATGTTTTTCCTTCAAATGGATGACCTGACAGCGCTTGGTTCATCGCCGGAAACCCTGGTAAAAATTGAAAATAACAAAGTTTACGTTAAACCTATTGCCGGGACCCGCAAAAGAGGGGCAAATGATAAAGAAGATGAAGCACTGGTTAACGAATTACTGGCCGATCCCAAAGAACGCGCCGAACATACCATGCTGGTCGACCTGGGCCGCAACGATATTGGCAAAATTGCTGAATATGGCAGCGTAAAGGTTGAGGAACTGATGACGATTGAAAAATACTCGCATGTCATTCACATTGTTTCAACGGTCAGCGGCATTCTGAAAAAAGGTCTGAATGCGATTGATGTTTACAAGGCCTGTTTTCCCGCCGGTACGGTTTCGGGTGCGCCCAAAGTCCGCGCTATGGAAATAATCGAAGAACTGGAACCCACCCGCCGCGGTATCTATGCCGGCGCTGCCGGTTATTTCAGTTTTGACGGCAATATGGATGTGTGCATCGCCATTAGAACGATCTATGTAAAGAATAATCAAGCCTGGTTTCAGGCCGGCGCCGGTATTGTCGCCGATTCCGTGCCCGAAAAAGAATATGAAGAAACATGTAATAAAGCCAAAGGCCTGGAACAGGCTATAAAATTTGCCGAGGGAGGTTTGTATGATACTGGTCATTGATAATTACGATTCGTTTACCTATAACCTGGTGCAATACTTTGGTATGCTGGGTAAAGACCTGGTTGTAAAACGAAACGATAAAATCACGCTTGAGGAGATCAAGCAGATGCAGCCGGAATGGATTGTTATATCTCCCGGCCCCGGTCATCCCCGTGAAGCCGGAATTACCCTGGATGTTATCAGGCATTTTTATACACAGTACCCGATACTCGGAGTTTGCCTGGGGCACCAGGCAATTGCCCATGCTTTTAACGGAAAAATCGTCTCTGCCCGTGAGCTTGTGCATGGCAAAAACAGCCTGATCCACCACGATAACAAAAACCTGTTTGCGGATGTTGAAAACCCGCTCGATGCCGGTCGCTACCATTCGCTGGTAGTGGAAAAAGAATCTCTGCCCAATTGCCTGGAAATAACTGCGCAAACCGGCGATGAACAGATCATGGGAATCCGTCACAAAGAATACCCGGTCGAAGGCGTGCAGTTTCACCCCGAGTCAATTTTGACCCGCGCAGGAATGAAAATAATAACAAACTTTATAAACATGTAGAGGCAAACCATGAAAGAAATTTTGGAAAAATTAAGTTCAAAAGTCAACCTTGACGAACAGGAGGCCTACAGCGCTATGATGTCGATCATGAACGGTGAATACACACCCGCACAAATAGCAGGATTTTTAATGGGTTTGCGCATGAAAGGCGAAACGGTTCCGGAAATATCCGGGTTCGTCCGCGCCATGCGCGATAAAGCCTGCAAAGTCGACGGCCCGGCCGGAATGCTGGATACCTGCGGCACCGGCGGCGATGGCGCTTCAACATTCAATGTCTCCACAGCCGCGGCCATAGTAACGGCAGCAGCAGGTGTGCCGGTGGCCAAGCACGGCAACAAGTCCGTTTCCAGTAAATGCGGCAGCGCCGATGTGTTTCAGCAACTGGGCGTTAAAATCGATATGCAGCCGGAACATGCGCAAAGCTGTCTGCACGAAGTAGGTCTGGCTTTTTTATTTGCACCGGTATACCACCCATCAATGAAACATGCGGTGGTTCCCCGCCGGGAGATGGGCATTCGTACGGTATTCAATATCCTTGGCCCCATGTCGAATCCTGCGGGGGTAAAAAAACAGGTCGTGGGGGTATTTAACATGCCGACTGCGGAAAAAATGATCCAGGTACTGAAAAATACCGGCAGCGACCATGTGCTGGTCATTCACAGCGACGACGGCCTGGACGAAATTTCCATCAGCGCAGATACGCAGGTATTTGAACTGGCAAACGGTGAAATACGGCAGCAAAAACTCCGCCCCGAAGATATGGGTATACAAAGACAAGTTCTGTCCTCCATTAATGGCGGCGATGCGGAGACCAATGCCGGTATTATCAGGAATATGCTTAACGGCGTTAAAGGCCCGCAAATGGATATAACAGCATTCAACGCCGGGGCAGCTATTTATACCTCCGGTAATGCCGCTTCCATCCATGAAGGCGTTAGAATCGCCTATGATACCATACTCTCAGGAAGAGCCAAACGTAAACTTGCCGATTTGATCAATTTTAGTTCATCCGTGCCGGCAAACTGAACAGAGGATAAAGATAATGGACATTTTACATAAAATTATTGCTGATACCAGGGAAACCCTGGCGCAGCGAAAAGCCGGTTTGTCGCCGGCGGCAGTCCGGGAAAAAGCGGAAACCGTGAGTAAAAACAAACAGCCGCAGCGTTTTAACCGGGCATTGCAATCGGATCATATCGCCATAATCGCCGAGGTTAAAAAAGCCTCGCCAAGCAAAGGTGTTATTTGTCCGAACTTTGACCACCTGCAAATTGCCTACGATTATACCCGCGGCGGGGCAGCGGCAATATCGGTGCTCACCGAAGAAAAATACTTTGACGGAAAATTATCTTACCTGGCAGATATTGCAAAAACTGCGTCCCCGCCATTGCTGCGTAAGGATTTCATTATCGACAGTTACCAGGTATACGAGGCCGCGGCCTGTTCGGCCAGCGCCATTCTGCTGATAGCCGCAGCGCTCGACACCATCCAGATCAAAGAATTTCTCGACCTGGCATATACCTTAAAACTCGACGCCATGGTTGAAGTCCACAATGCCGCAGAACTGGAAAAAGCGTTAAATGCAAATGCGGCTATTATTGGAGTAAACAACCGCAACCTGGCAACATTTCACACCAGTTTGAATACCAGCCTGGAATTGGCTAAACTCATTCCGGCGGATAAAATCAAGGTCAGCGAAAGCGGTATTCATAGCCGCGCCGATGTGCTTACCCTGACAAAAGCAGGCTACAATGCCGTTCTGGTTGGCGAACTTCTTATGCAGCAGGCGGATCGTACCGCCGGTCTGCGGGCATTGCGGGGGGTATAACCCATGTGGGTAAAGATTTGCGGAATAACCCGTCTTGAAGACGCCCTGTTTGCCGAGGCGCTGGGAGCGGATGCCATCGGTTTTGTCTTCGCTGCCAGTCCCCGGCAAATGACACCGACTGCGGTAGCGGAGATCGGTAAACAAATCCACATTCCTAAAATTGGCGTGTTTGTTGACGCCGGGCTTGCAACAGTGCAAACCATCCGCCGGCAATGCGGCCTGGATATTGTACAACTGCATGGCAATGAATCGCCGGACTATTGTCGGGAACTGGGCGGCGCAATCATCAAAGCCTTTCGAATGCAAAACGCGGCTGATTGGCAAAAAACTTTAGGATATACCACTGTATGGAAAATCCTGGTGGACGCATTTGTGCCCGGTGTGGCGGGCGGCACCGGGCGGCAGATCGATGCCGCCATACTGCAAAATGCCGATCTGTCCAACATTATTCTGGCCGGCGGCATAACCCCTGGAAATGCTGCGGATTATATGACCCGGTATAAACCTTTCGGACTGGATGTCAGTTCCGGAGTTGAAGATGCACCGGGATTTAAAAATAAAACTTTAATGACAAACCTGATAAGAACGATCAAGAGGTGAACATGCGACAACGCGGATATTTTGGAAATTATGGCGGACAATATGTGCCGGAACTGCTCATGCCGGCGCTGAAGGAACTGGAACAGGTGTATAATGAGTTGAGCAATGATATAACATTTAAACAGGAACTGGATCATTTATTCAAACACTATGCTGGCCGGCCTACACCGCTGTATTATGCGGAAAACCTGACCCGTCATGCCGGAGGCGCCGGTATCTATTTAAAAAGAGAAGACCTGAACCATACCGGTTCGCACAAACTCAATAATTGTCTTGGCCAGGCGCTGATTGCCAAAAAAATGGGCAAAAAAAGAGTCATTGCCGAAACCGGCGCCGGGCAGCATGGCGTTGCGACGGCAACCGTTTGCGCCCTGTTGGGTCTCGAATGTCATATCTTTATGGGCAATGAAGATACCATCCGCCAGGAACTGAATGTATTTCGCATGAAACTGCTGGGCGCAGAGGTCATCCCGGTTTACAGCGGTTCACAAACCCTGAAAGACGCTATTAATGAAGCAATCCGCGAATGGGTGGCTTCTGTCAAAAATACATTTTACATTTTCGGCTCGGTGGTCGGACCACACCCCTACCCGACGATGGTTCGCAATTTTCAGTCCATTATCGGCCGGGAAGCGCTGCAGCAATTGCCGGAATTCGGCTTGTCGGTTCCCGATTATATAATCGCCTGCGTCGGCGGCGGCAGCAACTCGATGGGTATTTTCCATCCTTTTTACTCGACAACAGCGAAACTGGTCGGCGTGGAAGCCGGCGGGTGCGGCCCGGCCATTGGTGATAATTCCTGTTCCCTGGGGAAGGGACAGGTGGGCGTTTTTCATGGTAAAAAAAGTTACTTTTTACAGGACGAGTACGGACAAATAGCGCCCACCCATTCCGTGGCGGCAGGGCTCGATTATCCCGGAGTTGGGCCGGAACATGCCTGGTACAAGGAAACCGGCCGCGCTGAATACGTAACGATCACGGATGATGAAGCCGTGCAGGCATATAAAACCCTGGCGCACCTGGAAGGCATCATCCCGGCGCTGGAAAGCTCACATGCGCTGGCTTATACTTTGAAACTGGCTCCGCACCTGGATAAAAAACAAAATATTCTCGTCTGCCTCTCCGGGCGCGGCGATAAAGATATAATTAGTTCGAATATTATCAGGAATGAGGAATAATATGAACCGACTGGAAAAACATTTTACCGAACTGCAAAAAAGACATGAAAAGGCATTAATCCTATATATAACAGCGGGCGACCCGGATATGGCTGCTACCCTCAACATTATGCAAGCCCTGGCGGAAAACGGCGTGGATTGCATAGAACTGGGCATTCCGTTTTCTGATCCCATGGCTGATGGACCGGTCATTCAACGGGCATCGGCGCGGGCATTGCTTAATAATATCAATCTGCGGGATATTCTGTCGCTGGTTAAAACATTCCGGCAAACTCACCAAACGCCGGTGGTGTTGATGGGTTATTTCAATACCATTCTTCATTTTGGCCCCGAGGCGTTCCTCCACGAATACCGGGCGGCCGGCGGCGACGGCCTGATCATTGCCGACCTGCCTTTTGAAGAAGGCGAGCACTTTGAAAGCCTGTGCCGCGAACATTCCATTAATCTTATCTACCTGGTTTCTCCGGAACCTGGTACGGAGCGTACCCGTAACATTCTTGCCGCCACCGGCGGTTTTGTCTATTGCGTATCGCATTATGGCATAACCGGGCAACATACCGATAATAATCAACTCGATAATATTGTTCGTTCACTAAAAAGCATGACCACACTGCCGATTGCGGTCGGTTTTGGCATATCATCGGTGGAACAAGCGCAACAGGCGGCCCGATCAGCCGACGGGGTGATAATCGGTAGTTGGTTAATCAGCGAACTGGAACAAGCCCAGGACAAAAAGCTGGCGGCCGCAGGATTTTGCATAACACTCAAAGAAGCGCTGACTCTGGTATAAAAAAAGGGGACTGGACACTCGAATTACGGATTACCGGTGCAGTGCATTCCGATATGACTGACACCGGTAATACGAAATTACCCATTACATGAATATACCTGAATTTCTAAAAGGAATGATTATTTTTAACAATGATTTTTTTCATAAACCCTGTTATAGTTTCCCACTATAGCGATAAATTATTGTATAATTAGATATTAAACATTTCCATGTTCTCGAGCGACAAAAGTAGGGCACTGTCGATCTTTTTTAATAGTCAAAATCCTATTTCTATTCTGTCAATTTAGAAATTCAGGATATATTTTAATACAATCAGAATTAAATGATACCAGGGAATTTTTTCATTTCTGCTTTCATCTTTTTTCTGCCTATTTATGTTGCAGGCAAAGAGTAACGGGAATGCGAGATCATGTTCAAAAAAATAATTCTTGAAATAATCCATAAAATGTTTTATATTATAATGTTGATGCGGGCGGCTGGGGTTACTTCAGGCATGGAAATTGCATAAAAATCAACAAATATACAAGATTTTCTTTTATCTGTTATTTGAAAATGCAAATAATGCAAAATCACAACTTTAATAAAAACAACAACTAACTCCTTAAACTACAAGCTGGTATTGAATTTTACAATTTTAAAATTTTGCAATATTATTATAAAAAAAAATGTTTTAAACAGGAACCAAATATACAGAAACAGGTAAAAAATTACATAAATTATTAAAAAGACGATTAATGGTTTGTCTGCCCGGAGAAAAGCATGGAATTTTCCCTTCTGGATAAGATCAAAATAAAGAGCAATAAAATAACAACAGTTTCTTATGATCCCGATTCATTTACATTGCATGTGGATTTCACAAACGGCGAGTCACGCCAGTTTTTTGGGGTGCCGGGTTATATTTTTGAGGGGTTATTACAGTCCCCGCAGAAAGACCAATACTACACCCGTTATATAGCCCATGCAGGTTTTTCTTACGAACTGCTGGACTATTAATAACAGGGATGCATCACTCGAATAAAATCATTAAAACCTTACAAATTCTTTAACGCTTCTTTTTCATCAGCATAATTCACCAGCACATTGCCCAGTTGAGCAATATTGATGAGGCTCTGCACTCTTTTTTGTGCGCCAAACATGGCATATTTGGCATTCAAGTCACGCGCCTGGCGTAATCCCAATAAGATAGCGCCCAACCCGGAACTATCGACATATTTGACTTCCGACAGGTCAATCAGCAGCCGGTCGCTGGCATTTTTAAGCAGAACCAGTAATTGCGCCTTTAGATCCGGAGCGATTCTAGTGTCCAGTCTTTCTTCGCGGAGCCGCAGGATTTTAACCTTGTCTACTTCTTCAATAGTAAAATTCATTTTTTAAAACCTCCATAGCCTGATACTCGTTGCCACCGCGCTCTCTCCCATAGCTTGGCATATTTGATTAAAACATAACCGGCTGATAACAAACACAACATAAATCCATGAATGCCATCAAGAAAACCACCCTTTAATATAAACATTTTTATAAAAGTATGCAAAGGTCTAAATAAAATATTTACAAATCTGCTCTTTTTTCCCCGGGTTTCAAGCTCTTCAGCGGCAAAAGTAGTATAACGGTTGAATTTCCACAAATAGTGTTCAAGCGAATCATCGGTAAAATGCAGTAAATCATTTTGCAACCGACTGCGGGTTCCATCCAGAATCAGACCTTCATGGACTTTGTTATCGCTAAAGTGTGCGGCATTGTGGCGGAAGAGGCGCAATACATAACCGGGGTACCAGCCGCAATGTTTTATCCATTTGCCGAGGAAAAAAGCGCGACGTCCGCACTCAAAACCATTAACAGCCGGTTCTTTTTCTATCACCCGTCTTATTTCGGTAGCCAGTTCGGGGGTTACACGTTCATCGGCATCAATCCAGAACACCCACTCATTGGTTACCTGTTGCAGGGCAAAATTTTTATTTTCAGAAAACCCTGCAAACTCCCTGTCAAATACCTTGTCGGTAAATCGGCGGGCGATCTCTGCCGTATGATCCTTGCTTTGCGAATCTACCACGATTAATTCATCCGCCCATTGCACGCTGGCCAAACAGGCGGCAATATTACGTTCTTCATTCAGGGTAATCAGGATTACGGATATTTTACTCACCGGTTGCCTCCCGCTCCGGGCAAAAACGGATGCTGTAACAGCCAAATCTTCATATACAACACCATTTGGGAAAAAGAAAAAAACCAGCATAGCAGAAAACCACGCCCGCCGGCCCGAAAGCCTTGCTGTAACAGGTACTTTATCAAAAAAGTACCGCAGGGTGGAAAAATAAAATGATACCAGTGCGCCTTGATTGCAGAAACCATTGTTTGCGCTTCCTGCGTGGTTTTACGATTCATCGCCGCCAGGCTGTCAAACAGCGTGGGATAAGCGTTATAATCCATGTCATACCTCAGCTTACCGGTGCGGCCGCTGCAGTGTAAAAGCCCCTGGCCTTTGCTGCCATAAACCTGTACACTGTTCCGGTTTACCAGGCGAAAACGATAGTCAGGATACCGGCCGCAATACCGTATCCATTTATTCATAAAATAAAAGCGCCTGGCAATAAAAAAACCTTCCTCATTAACCGGTCGAGACATTAAATCGGTGATCTCCGCCGCCAGTTCAGGGCGTACCCGTTCATCGGCAAATAATAACAGCACCCATTCATGCCGACAGTTTTGCAGGGCATACTGTACCTGGGCGGCATATTCTGTAAATGGCCGCACCAATATTTTATCTGTAAATGCATGGCACAGTACTATTGTCCGATCGCTGCTCTCTCCATCGATGATGATAATTTCATCGGCAAAGGAAACGCTGGCCAAACAATCCTGGATTGTTTTTTCATTATTTAAGGTAATAACGGCAACAGATAATTTAGTCATGGTTTCCAAACTCAAACAGATTATTCCTGGCAACACATCTGGTTACGGCGGAAAAGACCATATCCACTGTGAGCGCTTGCATACAGCTATTATGATCACAATCGAGGCGGTTGCAGCCAAGACAGTCAAGATCGGTTTTGGCTACAACTTCATGGCAAGCGCCAAAAGGACCTTGCAGCCGGTAATTGGTTGGGCCAAACAACGCCACACAAGGGGTGCTAACCGCAGCAGCCAGGTGCATTGGGCCGGAGTCGGTAGTTACCAATAATTGAATTTTTGTTAAAATTGCGCCCAGTTGTTTCAGGCTAGTTTCCGGTATCAATATCAAAGGTACGCGGCACATTTTTTGTAATTCTTCCGCTTCCGGTTTTTCACCCGGTCCCCACAATACCAGAATTTTTGCCTGGTACTGTTCCGTAATCCGTTCTGCAAGTATGGCAAAGTTGCCAAGCGGCCATTTTTTAGCAGGCCAGCCGCCGGAAAAATTAACTGCTGCCAGTCGCTGCCCGGTCAATTGCTCGCGTTCCAGAAATTGAGCGGCGAATAATTGATCGTTATTATTAATATGAACATCCAGTTCGCGGGAAATGACCGGAATGCCCACTGCCTGCAGAGCGTCCAGATGCCAGGGCGCTTCATGCACCTCTTTGGCCCGTGAGGTAACAACAGTTGTATAGGCGAGTTGCCGGATCCGGTAATCGTATCCTACCCGCTGCCGGGCGCCGCTGATGAAGGTTAAAAATGCGCTGCGTGGATTGCCAAAAAAATCAAAAACCAGATCATAATGTTGACGTTTCACATGTAATAAAAATCGCACATCGTTTTGCCATCGCCGGTACCAGGGTAATGAGCGATTCTTTTTCCGATATAAAACCAGTACTTGATTAATATGAGGATTACCATCAACAACCTGGTTGCAAAAATCTTCAGTTAAAAAATCGATACTGGCATTCGGAAATGCGGAACGCAGGTTTTTTATGACAATTGTCGATAATACAACATCGCCAATTGCCCGTAATTTTATGATCAGAATTCTGTTAATACTATTCACAATGAGTGTAACCGGGTTAATTTGGGTACAGGGAATTATCAGTTATTTATCTGGTAAAAACTCTGGTTTATAAAAAAGCCCGGAGAATTATTACAATTCCGGGCTAAAAGTATATCATATATAATTTATTGATCAATTCTGCCTGGATTTTAAGGAATCATATCTGGCAATTGCCTTATCAAGTAAAGCTATTGTTTTTTCAGTTGTAGAAATGGAACTCACTTCATCGCGTAAAAACCAGTTGGCCTGGCCGGCATCCGATGCCGCCTGCAATTGACCGCCGGTATACAATGCTAAAAATTCAATAACAACATAATGATATTTGATCCGACTGGCATCATTAACTTCTATAAATTCAAAATAATCAATATAATCTATCAATTTTACATCAAGTCCGCATTCTTCAGCGACTTCACGTTTTGCCGCAGTCTCCAGGGTTTCTCCAAGTTCAACCAGGCCGCCGGGTACTGTCCATAAACCCAGGGCAGGTTCCTGATTGCGTTTGACGAGAAGAAACTTTTCCCGGTCAAACACGACAACGCCAACGCCCAGGCGCGGCGTAACCGGATACTGGCGATCACCGGCCGTGAAATGGTCGCTCATTGAAAATCACTCAAACCGGACAACTCAGCGGGGAAAAATGGGAAATCATTCCCACTCATTGTCACCCTCCCAGGAAGGCGCTCCATCGATCCAATCTTCGTCGTCATTTTCGTCCCAGTCATCTTCTTCATCTTCCCAGTCCTCTTCATCTTCCCAGTATTCTTCATCCCAGTCTTCGGCATCTTCATCTTCAACTTCTTCCAAATCATCCAGGACTTCTTCCTTTTCTGGGACATCCTCCCAGTCTTCATCGACTATTTCTTCTTCATCGAGGGTTTCTTCATCGTCGTTTTCCTGTTCGGAATTGGATTCTTCAATAAAATCATCAATAATGTTCGAATCATTTCCCATATTTTCCTCTCAAGTTTCAGTTATTCATTCAGCACGTTTTATGCGGCGGAAAAATACCAAATGGTTATTAAATATGCAAGCATTATTTTCATGTTTTTCAGAAAAATAAATATTTTCCTGTTCATAAAACCATTAAAACAAATAATTTTAAAATCAATCCTTTAAAATAATAATTTTTCTGCCCGGGCTATAACCTGCTCCGGCTGCACATCACTGCAATTATGTGTAGAACCACGCACGGCAGCAAATTGTTCCCCAACCGGTTTCCATTCCGCAGGATTTGTAGGACCAAATACGGCAACCAGCGGGGCGCCGACTGCTGCGGCAACATGTAATACCCCGGTATCGTTACATAAAAACAAACCCGAATGCGCAAGCAGGGCTGCTAATTTCCTTATATCCTTATTATTTATAATAATATATGGACATGATAGCCCGGCGCATAACTCTTTGCCCAAATCGGCTTCTGCCGGCCCCCAGGCTAATGCCGCCAGCAGATTATGTTTTGCCGTCAGAATATTGGCGGCTTGAACAAAATAGTGCACGGGCCAGCGGTTGCCAAGTTTACCGGCGCCGGGGTGTATGGCCAGAATTTTTTGCCGGCCATCCCAGCCAAGTTCATGCAACTGACCGGTCGCCCACTCGTATTCCGCTTGCGTCAGGGTGATGTGTTCCGAAAGATCATCCGTATCGGCGCCGATGTAGCGGACAATATCGACATTACGCTCGCTCTGGTTGCATTCCCCCTCGTAATAAGGCGCAGTCAAATGATAAAAAAAATTGCGGCGGGTACCTGAGAAACGTAAATGTTCCGAACCGAGAATATACCGCGCCCCGGAAAGCCAGGCCAGTAAATCGCTGGTTAAAGAATGCGATACGGTATTCAGGACAACCGTCAGGTCATACCCGGCTCGTAGTTCGCTGAGCAGAGTGCGCAGCCGTTGTAAATTCCAGTCCCGACCATGCTCGTAAAAAGTGATTACTTTATTAATATAACGATTATTCAAAACTACAGCGGTCGTATAATGGCGGGCGACTATAGTTATTTGCGCATCAGGGTATTTGGCTCGCAGCGCCCGGAATGCCGGGGTTGACAATATAAAGTCCCCCAACTGGTCGTGCTGGCGGATAATCAGTATTTTTTTTATAGAATTGTGATCAATATCTGTGGGAGTCAATTCACGTTTGCCCAGAGCGCTTTCTAAAAAGCGCACCAGCTTTTGTTTGAAAAATTGTTCTATTGAATGCCAGTTAATCACATGAACCCTGTCGGTTAATTTCTATTTTTAACAGCAAGCCTGAACAACGCTTCCAGTTTATCGAGCATCCTGTCGATTGTAAACATTTTCAATACTCTTTGCCGGCCATTTTCTCCCCATTGTGCGGCTTGCCGGGGATTTAGCAGTAAAGCTGTAAAGGCATTAGCCAGCGCCGCTGCATTTTGCACCGGAACAACCAGGCCGGTTTTATTATGCTGAACTATCTCAGGCATGGAACTCACATTGGTAGTAATTACCGGTTTGCCCGTCGCCATCGCTTCGATCAGCACAATGCCGAATCCCTCCCATAATGATGGCAATACCAGGTAGTCGATAGCTTTCATAAAATCAGTGATCGGCGATAAAAAACCGGGTAAATGAACACGCTCCACCAGTCCGTTTTCATGACAGTAATCCACGATATACTGCCGCAAAGGGCCTTCGCCTGCCAAAACCAGGTGGACATTCGGCCATTTTTCCGCTACTTGTTTAAAAGCCGGTAATAAATCATGGATGCCCTTGCGTTCATCCAGTTGGCCCGCAAAACCGATAATTTTCGCTGCCGGATCGGTCGTCCACTCTGAGCGGAGCTCACGGTCGGCAGGAGCCATGAACGGCGCCGGATCAATGCCGTTATATATGACATGGATTTTATCGGGGTCGAGCCAGGGCGCATTACGCAGTAAAGCCTGCCGGGTAGCGGCGGAATTGGCAATAGCCCGGTCGGCTAGAATTTGCCAGGAAAGCCGGTATTGAAGCCGGTTTTTTAAAGGGTAATCAATACCACGCCGGGGAATGACAGCGCAATGCCCGGCCAACCTGGCGGCGATACTGCCGAACCGTAATTCACGATCCATATTAGTCAACATTACCTGGATACGGTGTTTACGGATAAACTTCCAGGTACGGTAAATTGCCAGCAGGTCATAATCATTCTTCATGGTTATTGTGGTAACCGCAAAACCCTGCCGGCGGGCGCGCTGCTCCAGTTCGGTGCCGGGTCGGCAAATTAGGTACACCCGGTGCCCGCGCTTGCGCAGTCCATCCAGGGTGCGCAACATCCACACTTCTCCCCCGGCAAACATTTGTATACTGTTGATAAAGAGAATGTGCATCAAACAATACCGGCGAGTTGGTGAATCTGTTTTACTATTTGCCCGGCATCGTGGTATTTACTCACCCATTCCCGGCCTTTTTCGCCTAGTTCCCGGCGCAGGTCGGGATTGTCAATTAACCTCTGTAATTCGTTTTTCAGGTTTTCTGCATCAACAACTACAAAAGGATGGTCGGGATACATCTCGGCAAAACCTGGCGCCAGGCAGGAACAGGTGGGAATGCCCATAGCCAGCGATTCCAGGGAATTGATGCCATAGCCCAGATCGCCAATCTGATCGACAAAAATATCACAGGTTTGTTTGGTATCGATAGCCAGTGAATAGGGCAAATTCTGAATGATCACTGCTTCAACGTTGGAATTTTCACGAGCCAGGTTTTTAATAACAGGGATAATGATATCACTGCCTTTGGCCTTGCGGTTGGTGGGTGCATGGCCTATGCGTAATTTTTTGTTGTTTTGCGAAATGGCCTGGAAACGGCTGACATTGAACGGAAAAAAAACATGGTGAATATTGGGATGTAATTTTATATGATCGAATTCGACAGTAACATTAAGATCGGATAATTGATCAATTGCCGGGATAACCCCGCGGGTGCGCAGATCGCTGCCGGTATAACAACAGATCACTTTTTTACCGGCGGCGTGCATTCTCTTTATAAATCCGGCGTGGCGGTAAAAGTCCAGACCGCCGTCCAGTTGATACACGTCATAAGTATCGAGTTTGAATTTACGAATTGCCTTTTCAACTTTAAACTGCCACAACCAATCACGGAATTTCACCAGTATTTTTTCGGCGGCGGAATGGGGTTGCCAGGTTACAGGTATAGATGCCGGCGCCTTGCCGATATTATCAACCGCAAGCCGGGCCGGATCGGAAACCAGTTTTTTCAGCATTTTGGTGCCGGAAAAATCAATGAACGGCAGGCCAAGACAGATATCTTCCTGGTAACCACGCGGATCGCGGAACAATGTAACCAGCCGGCTGTAATAGCCCAAATGCTGTTCCGATGCAACAAATTGTCCCGGCACACCGGATGTATTTGTAGGCGCTATATGTAGTATTTTTAAATCTTCAATTTCCATCAAGCCAACCGTATTATAAAAATAATCTCAGGCTGTCGCGGAAAATGCCCTGTGCGCCAAAGCTTTCTTTAAAACGGGCCAGGCCCCAATTGGGATCTTCATTTACTGTGAAAATGCCAAAGTCCAGAAAGCCATAGCCGCCGGCAATACCCCAGTCGATAATATCATGGAATAGAATATTTACACCCCGATATTGCTGATGATCTTCATTATGGCTGATATAAAATGCCAGCACCACCCGCGGATTACAGATAAACATCACCACACCGGCGACCATTGTTTGTTCATGAAATGCGCCGAACAATTTTATACGATCAGTGTACATACCCTTGAGTTTCAATAATTCATCGAGAGTGTGGGTGGGCGATACGTTATGACGCAGGCGCAGGTTTTTTTCCAGAATTTTATAAAAGGCAGCATAATCTTCCGATTCACGGACAACTGTGCCCAGTTTCATGGCGCGGCGCACGGCGCGGCGCGACCCCTCATTAAAGGTATTCAGGATATTATCCCTGGTAAAATCCAGCGGAATGACGCTGGAAATTTCCCGCTTGCGATAACCGAAACCGTTTTGCACCAGGGCAAAATCAATATAATTGCAGGGACGCCGTAAATAAACCTGGGGCGGCGGCGTAAGATCGATGGCGTCAAAAGCTGCATCTTTGGCGTAACGGATCAGCGAGGTCACCAGATCAAACGCATCCTTGATGGCCAGATCGTCTTTGCAGACAAATCCGCCATAAGAGGCGCCGCGGTGCGACAGCAATACACGGCGATTATCGACAACAAAATCGACCGCAGGTAGCAACGCCAGCAAACGGCCTTCCTTGTAAAACATTAGAGAAAAATCCCGGAACCGCTCCGGTGGATGGTAGCCTAAAAACTTGCGTTCGTGAAATATGGTGCCATTGTTGGCTGTAATCACAAAATTTTCCCACGCGGGGCGATCCTGTTCCGTATAACGTTTGATCTCGATAGCCAAGTTCTCTTCCTTTCCTGTTACCGCGCTAAAAGTTTCACCAGTATCGCTTTTTGGATATGCAGACGGTTTTCCGCTTCGTCAAACACTACCGAATGCGGGCCGTCCATCACTTCATCGGTAATTTCATCGCCGCGATGCGCCGGCAAACAATGCAACACAATACAATCTTTTTTCGCATGGCTTAACAGGGACTTGTTAATCTGGAAGGGTTTGAAAATCTTTTTGCGCGCTTCCGCTTCTTCTTCCTGGCCCATGCTTGCCCACACATCCGTATAGATCACATCGGCGTTTTTTACAGCGTCAACAGGGTCCGGAGTAACAGTTATAGAGCTGAGCCCCTGTTTTCTGGCGTTAGCCAGCAGACCGGCGTCGGGTTCGTAACCTTTGGGGCAGCCTAACGACAGGGTAAAAGGCACACGCGCCGCTATATTGATCCAGGAATTGACCACATTGTTACCATCGCCTACATACGCTATTTTCAGATCCGTCATTCTGCCTTTATGTTCCTGCACAGTCAACATATCGCCTAATATCTGGCAGGGATGGGTTAGATCGGATAAACCATTGATAACCGGTACACTGGCATATTTTGCCAGGCCTTCAACAATATCATGCCCGAATACGCGCGCCATGATACCGTCGTTAAAACGCGACAGCACCCGCGCAACATCGGCGGTCAATTCGCGTTTTCCCAGGCCTACTTCTGCAGGACTGAGATACAACGCATGACCGCCCAACTGGTACATGCCCACTTCAAAAGAAACCCGCGTACGGGTGGAAGGTTTTTGAAACAACATGGCCAGGGTTTTACCCTTTAACAGGTGGTGTTCAATGCCTTTTTTGGTTTTCTCTTTCAATTCGGCAGCCAGTTTGAACAGGTCATGTATTTCATCCGCTGAAAAATCGGTGATCATTAAAAAATCTTTTTTCATGCTAGTACCTCTCTTACAGGATATATTGACTTAGATCTTCGTTTTGAATAACTTCTTTTAATTTATTCAATACAACTTTTTGATCAATGCGAATGGATTTCATCTCCATATCGGGCAGTTCGTAAAGATAATCTTCAAGCAACAAACTCATAACCGTGTGCAGCCTTCTGGCGCCGATATTTTCTGCTTGCAGGTTAACATCAAAAGCAATCCGGGCAATTTCCTTGATAGCGCCTTTGGTAAAGGTTACTTTAACGCCCTCGGTTGAGATAAGAGCGGTGTATTGTTTGATCAGGGCATTTTTCGGTTCGGTGAGGATGCGTTCAAAATCTTCAACGCTTAAACTGTGTAATTCCACTCTTATCGGGAAACGGCCCTGTAATTCCGGGATCAGATCAGACGGTTTGGAGACATGAAAAGCCCCTGATGCAATGAACAATACATGGTCGGACTTGACCATGCCGTACTTGGTAATTACATTAGTGCCCTCGATAACCGGCAGCAGATCGCGCTGCACGCCCTCGCGCGACACATCCAAACCGGCGCCGTTTTCCTCCCCGGCTATTTTATCAATTTCATCCAGAAAGACTATACCGGTTTCTTCAACACGATGAATAGCCTCGCGGATCACTTCTTCCATATCGATGAGTTTATTGGTTTCATCCTGCTGCAGGTAAATGAGTGCTTCTTCGATTTTCATTTTACGCTTTTTCATTTTCTGCGGCATCATAGGACCTAGAATATCCTGAATATTTAACCCCATCTCTTCAATGCCCACCGGTGAAATGATTTGCATCAGGGGAGATTGTTCACTCGGCACATCTATCTCTACCAGCCGCTCATCCATTTTACCATCCAGCAACTGGTTACGCAATTTTTCCCTGGTCCGCTGCCATTTCTCGTCCGGCTTTTGCGATCCATTGCCGGTGTTTTCCTCGTTATCCAGCGTTGCAGGTTTTGGTAATAAAATATCAAGCAGGCTTTCAATGGCCAATTCATAAGCCTTTTTCTGATATTTACCAATATTTTCACTGCGAACAATGTTCACAGCCTGATCGACAAGATCGCGGATAATCGATTCGACATCACGCCCCACGTAACCGACTTCGGTAAATTTGGAGGCTTCTACTTTGATGAACGGTGCATTATCGAGTTTGGCCAGACGGCGCGCCAGTTCAGTTTTACCGACGCCGGTCGGCCCGATCAGGATAATATTATTTGGCATAATTTCTTCACGCAATTCTTCCGGCGCCTGTTGCCGGCGCCAGCGATTACGCAAAGCGATTGCCACCGATTTTTTAGCTTCTTTTTGTCCGACTATATATTTATCAAGATGCTTTACTATTTCACGCGGAGTCATTTGCATTTTTTCGTCCCATACTAATCATCACAGAGCTGCGGCGGGCTTGTACATATCCACTGCCCGGCGCCAATATCCATTATCTTTTCGGCAGCGGGAAAATTATTTTTTATCAAGTACTTCGATAGACAGGTGGTCATTTGTAAATATGCAGACTTCGGAGGTTAATTGCATAGCCGCTTTAACGATCTGTACGGCATCCAGTTGGGAATGCCTTATTAACGCACGGGCAGCTACCAGCGCAAAAGGGCCTCCCGACCCGATAGCCACAATATCATCATCCGGTTCAATAACATCGCCCGTTCCGGAAATTAAAAAGATGCGTTCACGGTCTAAAACCGTCAACTGGGCGTCCAGGCGGCGTAAATAGCGATCCAGTCGCCAGTCTTTGGCCAGTTCCACTGCTGAACGGCCCAGGTTGCCATTAAATTCTTCCAGCTTGCTTTCAAAGCGCTCAAACAGGGTAAAAGCATCGGCAGCGGTTCCGGCAAAACCGGCCAGCACATTATCATCATATAACTTTCTCACCTTGCGCGCTTTGGCTTTCAAGACCATATCACCGTAGGTAACCTGGCCATCCCCGGCCAGTACTGCTTTTCCCTTGTATAACAATCCTAAAACGGTAGTGGCATGGATTTTTCCGCTATATTCCAGGCGTTGTTCCTGCAAGTTATATTTTCCTTCTCAATCTTGAAACCGGTATAGACATCTGTTCTCGATATTTGGCAACGGTACGTCTGGCAACAGGGTACCCCTTGGCCTTTAACATTACGGATATTTTTTGATCATTATAAGGCCGGTTGGCGGGTTCTTTTTCTATGATCGTTTTGATCAATGCCTTGATCTTTTTATTGGAAACGTCCTCGCCTTCATCCGTTGTATATTTTTCACTAAAGAACGATTTCAGTTCAAACACACCCCATTCGGTTTGCACATATTTACCATTAGTTACCCGGCTGATCGTGGAAATATCCATTGTGATCTCTTCGGCAATATCTTTCAGGATCATGGGTTTCAGGTATTCCGGGCCAAACTCGAAAAAGTCGCGCTGTTTTTCTATAATAGCGTCCACAGTGCGGATAATTGTAGCACGGCGCTGATGAATGGAATTGATCAGCCAGCGGGCCGATTCCAGGCGCTGCCGGATAAAATCACGCGTCTCCTTGTTCGACTTTTTCCTGTCCAGCATCATCTTGCGGTACTCATTATTGATGCGCAAATGCGGAATATTCCAGTCATGCATAAAAATTTTAAACTCGCCATCTTCCTTACGCACTTCAATATCCGGCACGATATAATTATTATCATAACTCAGATAACCTTCGCCGGGCTTGGGGTTTAGTTTGATGATCTGATCGATGATTTTTTTAATATCATCCAGGGATATTTCCAGGTCTTTAGCCAGCTTTTCATAACGTTTATTTTTAAAATCTTCAAAATAATCGCGGATCGTTCTAACCGCCAGTTCATTTACCGGTTTTTGCTGGAATAGCTGTATTAGCAAACATTCCTGCAAATTCCTGGCGCCAATGCCGGGTGGATCGAATTTCTGGAGTTCGGCTAAAACCAGTTCAACCGCTTCTTCATCCTCTTCAAGATTTTCGGCAATTGTTTCAATTTCAACTGTCAGGTAACCGACATTGTTGATGTTCCAGATTATATATTCACCAATTAAAATTTCAGCGGGTGATAGTTTGGTCATGTTCAACTGGCTGAGCAGGTGATCGGTCAGCGTTTCCTTGAACACTTCGGGACGTTCAAACTCCTCAGTATCCTTTTCCTTGGGGACGCGAATTTCATAACCTTCCTGGTCATTCAATATTTCTTCCCAGTCAATATCTTCCTGGGAGTTTTCCATTACCTCATCTTCAGCGTTGCTTTCTTCTTTATCGGGTTGAATCTCAATTTCAGCATCTTCTTCATCCAGATCCTGATCTACTTCCTGATCAATATCAATTTCCAGCAACGGGTTCAGTTCCAGCTCCGTGCGGATTCTCTGTTCCAGGCTGATGATCGGTAATTGCAACAAGGATGAAAGCAAAACCTGCTGAGGGGATTGCTTCATTTGCAGACTGAGATGTTGTCCTAATCGTACCATTAACCGAGTTTCCAGGTTTTATTTTTCAAATGCTTACCTGCTTTTTGTTATCTTGACCGCTTTTTAAAAATCTATTACTTGTACATTAAATTTACAAATATTATTTCACAAATTCAACGATCCAGTTTAAAACTATCGCCAAGATAGAATTTTCTCGCTTCTTCATCATTGGCCAAAAAATCCGCTGTTCCCGATTTCAAAACCGTGCCTTCGAACAGCAAATAAGCCCGATCCGTAATCGAAAGCGTTTCATGTACATTATGATCGGTTATTAACACGCCTATGCCCTTTTTTTTAAGACTGGCGACAATATTTTGAATATCCTGCACCGCGATTGGGTCGACGCCGGCAAAGGGTTCATCCAGCAGTATAAAATGTGGATTGGTAACCAGCGAACGCGCGATCTCTACCCGACGACGTTCACCGCCGGACAGTGTATAAGCCTTGTTTTTTGCTAAACGTTCCACGCCCAGTTCGGTCATCAGTTCCAGGGCGCGATTTTTACGCTCCATTGTTGTCATGGGCATGGTTTCCAAAATTGCCAGCAGGTTCTGTTCAACGGTCAATTGCCGGAATACCGAGGCTTCCTGGGGAAGATAGGAAATACCCAGGCGAGCGCGCCGGTACATTGGGTGGCGCGTTATATCCTGCTCCGAAAGATAAATTCGCCCGTATTTGGGGCGGATCATACCGACCAGCATATAAAAAGTAGTGGTTTTGCCGGCGCCATTAGGTCCAAGCAGGCCGACGATTTCACCTTCTTCAATAATTATACTGACTTTGTTAACAACCCGGCGTTTACCATAAATTTTTTCCAGGTCGTTGCATTTTAATACTTTTTTATCGCTCATTTGTTGTGTTGTTCCGGAGCCGGCAAATTGATCTGCAGAGCCGGGAATTGTTTAGCTTCTATAGTCTTTTGCATTTTTAGTAATACTTCGGTCAACTCACTTTCAATTTTTTCCCGGCTTTCCGGGGGGAAAAAAACACCAGTGGATAAACCGGGGGCGCTGGAACCGGTTACATTTATCACTTTGCCATCTGCGAAAACCATCAACAATTCATCGCACAAAATTTTATTAATGCCTTTTTCCTGCTTTTTCTCAACAAGATGATAATAACTGGTTGCGCGGCCCTGCACAGTGACGGTGTCTATTTCATCATCTTTAACGCCTACCTGTATCGATTCGCCCGTCAATAAATCATACGGGATTCTGGTTTGAATGAGCGAATCGACCCGCGAAACCACAATTGCATCTTTATTGACCAGTATGCGTTTCACCTCGTTGTTTTTCATTTCAAGCACAATCCGGGCGCCCATCAGATGATCGTTCTTCTGAAAGGCATAAGGCGTATCATTCAGAATAACCTGCTCATCTTTTTTTACATACAACAGCTTGCCGCATTTGGCATTGATTTCACCGCGGGTGATATGCACCTGATCGGTAACCTTGATACTATCGCCGTCATTGAACATTTCCATAATCTTACCGCGAATGGTCAGCGTCAGATTGGAAGATGTATCGGTTTGCGTGAACACCGGCTGCCCGGTAACCAGGGCATAACCGGTATTACGATAATATTCGGCATGGCTGCCGGCAAGCGAACTGGACTCTTTATTGTCAAATAACGTTACATTCGAATCAACTACCACTTTTTCCTGATCCTGATAATATTTTAAAAAATCTCCGGTCAGGGTTTTAGTGGAATCTATCAGCTTTACATGCCCCTGGGCGATAGCAAATTGGGTTTTTTCGTTATAATCAATTGTATCGCCATACATTTGTTTCACTTCGTCAATGATCGACACATTGCCGGTCAACAGGGTACGTTCTTCATCAACAAACTGTAAAGCTTTATTACATTTTAATACCGCTTCGCCCTGGTGAAAACGCACTTTTCCGGTAAGGATCAATACCCGTTGATTTTGCTCTGTGGTTTCACCGCTGGCCAAATCGGCATTCTCCAGGATCAGCCGTTCAACCGGCTCTTCCTGTGGTATTGAAATATAAACAAAAAACATTAAAAAACATATAGCAAAATATGTTCCAATCCTGAACTTTTTACTTTTTGCTGTCATGCTTCACTGCCATTGTATCCGGCGCTGCGGCGCTATCCGGGTTTGCAGGCTTGTCAATTGTGCTGTCCTGCCTGGTTTTTTTCAGTTGATCGGTGGATAGATCGAAACCCCGGTGCGCGGTGCCATGAAATTTTTTTATTTGCCAAAATTTTAACTGCGGATCGGATTCAAAGCCGATGCCATAAAAAATATCACCCCTGGTAGTGGTAATTTTTACCTCTTTATCCGTAAAGATCTTTTCTGCACTCTGGTCAAAAGATAATTCTTCGGTATACAAGGTAACGCCGCTGTCCGATTCGACCACAACATTCTTTATTGCTTTTACATCCTGCATTTTGTCATTGAATAAACCGCTGTCGGATGTTAAGGTGGAGGTCGCATTCCCCTCATTATCATAAAAATCTACTAAAACGCCCTGGTTCAAAACAGATTGATTTTTGGTAGAGAAAAAAAGCATGTGCCCTGCTTTTAAATGCGCTTCCAGCTTGCCCTTGTTGGTAACTTTAACATCAAAGTTCCACATCTCCTGATCCGGCGCTTCGGTGTTATAAGCCGGGGTAACTGTATTTTCCCTTTTATTACAGGTTAGAAATGTAATCAGCAGGAAAAATATTATAGAACAAACCGGGTTTCTCTTTTTCATTCATCACCTGCCACAAAATCCTGAGGTTGCTTTTTCCAGCGTTCATGCATCCATACCCACTGTTCGGGAAAACGGCTGATAATATCCTGATAGGCATCCGAACATTTCTGCGTATTGGCAATGGCATCGGCGCGGGCATCGCCGGTATTTTGTAAAACAATTTTTTCACCGGTAATAATTCTATACTTTAAATCCGGAAACAGTGGCATAAACATGGGAATGACCGGCAGGGAAAACTTTTCCGCCAGCATGACCGGCCCGGTAGCTGTATGCGCAGGACGCCCGAAAAAGTTCACAAATTCACCTTCAACTTTGGTATCCTGGTCGATGAGTATTCCTAAAAAACCGTTATCGCGCAGGTGACGGACGATCTCGCGGGTGCCCTTGCCGCGCGCAATATTCTGGTAACCGGCCAGGTTGCGGGTATCCACAATCATTTTATCCAGGCGTTTATCATACGCCGAAGTGCCGACCACTTTTAACGGGTAGCCATTTTGCGCCAGGTAAGCGCCCAGCAGTTCCCAGTTGCCAAAGTGTCCGGTCAATAAAATTGCCCCTTGTTTGGCCTGTTTTAGATCATCGAGAATGCCGGGCTTGCCGCCCTCGACAACCGTGCCCAGGCCTTGTTTTAATAATACCGTTAAACGGATCGCATCAGCGGCAACGGTACTGAAATGCCGGAACACATTTTGGGCCAGTATTTCTATTTCGTGAGGAGAAAGTTTATCCCCGAAAGCCCAGGTTAAATGACGAAGGGTTTTATTGCGCTCATTTTTTGCCAACCGGTAAGCCAGGGCGCCGCAAAAACGCAACATTTGAATAGCGGAAATCCGCGACATATTACGCAGTAATTTCACTACAATTAAAACGGCGATATAAATAAACCAGTTCTTGATTTTTTTACGGGTTTTCTTGTTCATTTGGTTATTTCAATTCCTGCTTCCAACAGATCGTGCAGGTGAATCATACCCACAGGATAATGCTCCTCGTCGATCACCGCTAATTGCATAATATTAAAATTTTCCATAATCTGGCGCGCTTCCCATGCCATACAGCCGACTTGAACATATTTCGGTTTGGTATTCATAATATCACGGGCGCACAAACTGTCAAAATCGCGGGGATTTTGCATACATCGCCGCAAGTCGCCATCGGTAATGATGCCGATCAACTTGCCATCGTCATCTATCACACAGGTACTTCCAAAACGCTTTTTGGTAATTTCCAGAATAACGCTCTGTAATGAAGCCATATAATGCACCTTGGGCACTTTATCGCCGCCAAACATTATTTCTTCGGTTTTGATCAATTTTTTACCAAGCGAACCGCCGGGGTGTAAAAAAGCAAAGTCCTCGCGGTTAAAATGGCGTTTTTGCAGCAGAGCTACAGCCAGAGCATCACCCATAGCCATAGTCGCCGTTGTGCTGGCGGTGGGCGCCAGGTCGTTAGGACAGGCTTCTTCCTGTACGCTGACATCCAGCGCAACATCGCTGCGCTCGGCTAACGCGGAACGCATATTTCCGGTAAGCGTTATGATCTTTACCCCGATCTTTTTAAATACCGGGAACAACAAACTGAGCTCTTCAGTATTGCCGCTTTTGGAAATACATATAACCACGTCATTTTTTAATACCAACCCCAGGTCGCCGTGCATACCTTCCGCAGGATGCAAAAAAATGGCGGATGTACCGGTACTCGTTAGTGTTGCGGCAATTTTTCTGGCGACAATGCCGGACTTGCCCATTCCGGTCACAATGACCCGGCCCTTGCATTCCAGAATAATATTTACCGCATCCTCAAAGTCCTGACCGATGCGGTCGATCATGGCATCGATTGCGGCGCATTCAATTTGCAACACCTTGCGCGCATTTTCTACAATTTCACTCTTTATATCCCCATATTTTTTTTTGTTCTTTTCACTTTTGGTCATATTAAGGTATCGGAACAACTCCTTGTATAGATACGGTTAATGAATCGGAAGCCTGCGAGGGGCGCGGCTGGGACCGATAGGCAATGGCGGTAATGCCGACATTACCTGAATAATGAGTTAACGGCCATGTGCAGGTAAAAGCCGGCGGTGTTGAATCTGTGCCAAGCAGTTGTCCGTTAATATAAAATTCCACCTTATCGATATAGGCAACCGGTTCCGCCGCTACAGTTATTTCCACATTGTTCAATGCCGGAATGTATTGCCCGTCGGCAGGATTGGTGATCCGCACATCCGGACGGGTATCCGCCAGAACGGTTATAGTGATGTTATCATGCGCTTCGCCGCCGTTTTCATCGCGAACAGTAACATCAATGGAAAAATCATCCTGACGGGTCGGCGCTATCCACTGCACACTGGATTGATCACGGTTAATGAAAATTCCGCCATCAGCGTCCCATGAATAGGTTAATTCGTCATTGTCCGGGTCCGTAGCAACCACATTCACTGTTACGGTATCGCCAACCATGACGGTTTGCCGGTCTGCTTTGAGCTCTTTAATAACCGGTTCCCGGTTATTCAATTTTTCCACCACTCCGCAGGAAAATGCAGATATAAAAATGAGCATACAAAGCATTACATATTTTTTATTTATGGTATACATTGGAATTCTCTAGTTTATGTCTATTTTAACAGTTTGATAAACATACAGGTCACGGGAATCCTGAACAAATATCACAGCCTGAAGATTATCGACATCCCAGCCGTTCAGGATGTCAATATCACGCTTGACCGATTTAATTTCGCCATGGTTAAAATCTTCAAAAGCATCCATAGTAACAAAAGCCTTTACAATCCGGCGGTATTTACTTCCGGGGGCTTTGCTTAATACAGCGGCGTAAATAACAATATCTTTAGCCTCTTCACTGCCTAACCGGGCGATTTGCGCCGAAACGGTCAAATTATCGCCTTTCCGGGTGGTTTTGGCTTCGATAGTAAAGTAACACTGCCGGCCCAGTTCCTTCTCCAACTCGGTATTATAACGCAGGTAAGCCGCATCGGCGTCGGAAGCGCCCTGCACCCGCCCCTGTAATCCGTTAAAAAACACATCCGGTATACCCTGCCCGGCAGTTTCCGGAACAAATACTTTATAACGGTTCAGGCTGGCATCCAGCGCATTATTATCGGTGCCCGGTGTTTCTGCGATGTGATGTTCAAGGTAAACAAATGCATCCTCGCCATATTCCCGCAATAACCTGTCAAAAGCCGTCAATGAACTGGCTATATAAGCGCCGCCGGACTGGTTGACAAACGACTCTACCAGAACCGTTTCAGTTCTTTGGCTTGATGGATTTTTCGGATCCAACGGATTGTTGCGCTCCAGGTCGTCACACGCCAGAACTGCAACAAACAGAATCAATAATAATATTTTAATTGTTCGTGTATACATAGCATTCTCAAAAAATAGTTAACTGAATGCCAACGGCTTGCTGCTGATGATCATAAAACGGCAGCAGGGCATATTGATAATTGTCATGGTGCGTACGTCCGGCCAAAACCTGGTTACTTTCACTTTTACTCTTAATCCACATTACCGCGCCGGCAGTCAGTATGCCGGCGGAAACGCCAATGAGTACATTGCGGGTTTTAAAGGCGCGGTTTGCTTTATCGTAATGACCATCAAACTCATTCAGCCGGGTAGCGTCATTATATTTATCATAATTTGATCGGTAACTGGAATGGGTGAAAGCGGCGGCTATTCCGGTTCCAGCCCCGGCGGCCAAAACCCAGGGCGCATAAAATTTATTCACATACACTTTTTCCTGCCGCTTGCCCTCGCCGGTTAGGTTGACAATTATGTTTTGCGCCAGCAGCTGCACCATGGCATCCATGGCGTTTTTATCGGGGCCGGTCACTTTATCGCCAAATACCTTGCCGCTGGCAACCTCGACGATATGCGTATCGATGCGATAGCGGTCGCCAACTTTACTAATCTCGCCGGTAAGGATCAATTGCGCGCCAACCAGTTCGCCCACTTTTTGCGCTTGCTCGGTTTCTATCACCCCGCTCTGCGCCAGGGCATGTTCCTGCAAAACCGCCTGAATTTTAGAACGCTCCAGCACGGTAATGTTGGGAAAGCGGGATAACTCGGTCTTGAGCATTTCCGGCACACTTTTTTCCAGGGCGGCATGACTAAAAGCCCCGGTATTATTTTCAAAATCGGAAATAGCAATAGTTACATTCTCACCGCGTACCAACACCGGTAAAGCAATGAGACATAACAACAGCAGACTTGTTTTATACATTCCAGTCATATTTGTACCAAAAATAGTTAAAGAGGCCAGGATTTCTCCAACTCGCGGCGTAAGGTATCAGTGGCAATGATTTGGTGCAGTAAATTTTCCAGTTTCTGCAAGGGCCACATACTGGCGGCATCGCAAAGGGCATTGGCGCAATCAGGGTGAGTTTCAATAAACACACACTCGCAGCCGGCTGCCACTGCAGCGCGGGTCAGCGCCGGGACAAATTCCGGTCTGCCGCCGGCCGGGTCGCTGGAAGAGATGCCGTAAACCCGTATAGAATGTGTAGGATCGATAACCACCGGGTAACCCAGCTTGCGCATCACCGGTAAAGAACGAATATCTACCACCAGGTTATGATAGCCGAAAAAAGTGCCGCGCTCGGTTAACAAAATGTTATGATTACCCTGGTTCTCAATCTTTTTGATAACATTTTTCATATCTGCCGGGTCTAAAAACTGGCCCTTTTTTACATTGATCGCTTTACCGGTTTTTGCAGCCGCTACCACCAAAGTCGTTTGCATGGAAAGATACGCCGGTATTTGCAAAACATCGAGCACATCGGCAGCCGCACGCGCCTGGTGCTCATCATGCACATCTGATAATACGGGCACATCCAATTCTTGTTTCACTTTTTCCAGTATACGCAACCCTTCATCCAGCCCGGGGCCCTGGTAACTGGTTTCTGTAGACCGGTTATCTTTGAGAAACGAAGATTTGAAAATGAACGGCATTTGTAATTTTTCAGCCAGTTTCTTTACCGCCGCGGCGGTATTCAGAGTTATGGCTTCACTTTCAATAACACAGGGGCCGGCGATCAGAGCGATAGGCTCATCCGGTCCGATCTTTATATTTCTAATCGTTACTGTCTTCATCGGATTCGTCCATTAATTTATTATCATGTAATTCATTTTTTCCGTCTATGGCGGCTTTGACAAATTCTCGGAACAACGGGTGTGCATTCAATGCCCGCGATTTCAGTTCCGGGTGAAACTGCACGCCTACAAACCAGGGGTGATCCCGCAATTCGATCATTTCCACCAACCCGGTTTCCGGATTTTTACCGCTAATGATCAACCCGTTGGTGGTTAGTTGTTGTAAATAACTGTTATTAAACTCATACCTGTGCCGGTGCCGTTCGCTAATTTCCGGCTTTTTAAATGCATCAAAAGCGCGGGTTTCTTTTTGCAAAAGACAGCGGTATGCGCCCAGACGCATGGTGCCGCCTTTTTCCACCACCTTGACCTGGGTTTCCATCAAATCGATGACCGGGTTTTTGGTCGTCGGGTCAAATTCCGTGCTGTTGGCGTCATTTATCGAACATATATGCCGGGCAAATTCAATAACTGCGCACTGCAGGCCAAGACAGATTCCAAAAAACGGCATGTTGTTTTCACGGGCATAGCGGATCGCTTTAATTTTACCCTCAATCCCACGCTCGCCGAACCCACCGGGGATAAGCAGGCCGTGCACATCGCGCAAATATCTTTCCGCCCCGTTCAATTCCAGTTTTTCCGCATCAAGCCACTTTAACTCGACTTTGGCATTATTTTCCACACCGGCATGGACAAACGATTCAATAATCGATTTATATGAATCCTTAAGGTGGGTATATTTACCGCAAATAGCGATACGCACAAACGCAGATGGATTTTCAATTTTACGGACAAAATCGCGCCAGCCGGACAGATCAGGTTCGTGTTGCACCAGCCCCAAACGATTGACGACTTTATTGCCAACGCTCTGCTCTTCAAAATTCAGGGGCACCTGGTAAATGCTGTCGCAATCACGCGCCTCGATGACCATTTCCTGCGGTATGGAGCAGAACAGGGCGATTTTATCCCGCTCTTCTTTAGCCAGTGGAATAGCGGTGCGGCACAACAGCATATCAGGCTGCAGGCCGATCTCGCGCATTTTCATAACTGAATGTTGGGTGGGCTTGGTTTTCATTTCACCCGAAGTTTGCAGGTATGGCAGCAAGGTTAAATGGATTGTCATGACATTTTGCGGCCCAATATCCTGAATGAACTGGCGGGTTGCTTCGAGGAACGGCAAACTTTCAATATCGCCAACCGTACCGCCTATTTCGACCAGAACAACATCATAATTGGCATCGCTTTCGCCCACGGCCAGAATACGTTGTTTAATTTCATTGGTAATATGGGGAATAACCTGCACGGTTTTGCCGAGGTAATCGCCGCGCCGTTCACGGGTGATCACTGTATAATAAATTTGCCCGGTAGTGGCATTATTTTTCTTGGTCATATCCGTGCCGATAAAACGCTCATAATGACCCAGATCAAGATCGGTTTCAGCGCCATCATCGGTAACATAAACCTCGCCATGCTGATATGGGCTTAGCGTTCCGGGATCGACATTAATATAGGGGTCCATCTTCATAATTGTAACATGGTATCCTCTGGCTTTTAACAGCATACCGATAGAGGCGGCGGCAATTCCTTTACCCAGGGATGATACGACTCCGCCGGTGATAAAAATATACCTGGTAGATTTACTTTTAACCACGGTTCATCTCTTTCATTTTCTTTTCAACCTGCGCGATATGCTCAGGCTTGTCCACACACACAGCTTCATAATTACAAATTCCAACGCGTATCTTGAAACCGTTTTCAAGAGCACGTAATTGTTCCAGCTTTTCCGCCTGTTCCAGGATAGAAAACGGCAGGTCTTTATATTTTAATAAAAATTCTTTACGGTAGGCATAAATACCGATCTGGTCGTAATAGGGAAATTTGGCCGGCCAGTCGCTTTTTTGTTGCAGATCGCGCGCATAGGGAATAACCGCCCTGGAAAAATAAAGGGCATGTTGTTTATGATCGATCACCACCCGCGCCGTGTCAAAATTATCCAGTTCAGCAGGATCGCTCACCCGGCGCGCCAGGGTAGCCATAACCGCTTCGCTATCATCCCGCAATACTTTACCCACCAGTTCAATGGCCGCAGGATCGATCATAGGTTCATCGCCCTGAATATTGATAACAATTTCCACATCCATATCGCGGGTTACATACGCGGCCCGTTCCGTACCGGAAGGTATATTTTCGGGCGTCATCACCACACGGCCAAACCCGGTCACAGTATTATAGATACGTTCATCATCGGTGGCAACAATCACTTGATCAAGATTTTTAGCCAGGCAGGCGCGTTCATAAACCCACTGGATCATCGGTTTACCGGCTATCAAAGCCAGCGGTTTGCCGGGAAAACGCGAGGACGCATAACGCGCCGGTATTATGCCAACAATGCCGGATTTCATACGCTCATCCTATCATTTTCGGTACGCTGAAAAAACCATTTTTAGCTTTCGGAGCATTGGCAAGCGCCTGCTCCGGGGTCAACCAGGTTTGTTGCACATCGTCCCGCAATGGATTACCGCTATCCAGCACATGAAAGGTCGGTTCAACATTTTCGGTATCCAGTTCATTTAGTTTTTCCATATATTGCAGAATTTGATTAAACTGCCCGGTAAAGGTAATCATTTCTTCTTTACTGAAGGATAATTTGGCAAGTCTGGCAATATTTTCCACATCGGCAAGGGTAACGGACATGATTGCTCCTTTTACAAAAAAAATTTAAAGAATAATATAAAATAAAGCGGCTAAAGAGTCAAGTCAATTTTGTTATCACTGGCACACTTTTTGATTTAAATTCTATAATATCATAAAGTTAATTAACTTGTGCCGCTAAAAGACCTGACCTGCTGATCCCTTTTTGTATGTTGGCGCTGCACCGGTAGAGGTGTTAAAACACAAAAAAAAACGCAACTATATACAATATAGCTGCGTTATTGAAATCAAAAAGTGATTTATATTACAAAATCAGGAAACGATAGTAACGAATTTCTTTTCTTTGCCGCGGACACCAAATTTGACTTTACCATCAATTTTGGCAAACAAGGTATCGTCTTTACCGATGCCTACATTGGCGCCGGGATGAATACGGGTACCCCGTTGACGAACAATAATACTGCCGGCAGTAACCACTTCGCCATCAAAACGTTTCACTCCAAGCATTTGCGGCTGGCTATCGCGGCCATTCTTGGAGCTACCCATTCCTTTCTTATGAGCCATTACGAATCTCCTTTAACTGATGCAAAAAAAATCTATGCAATAATCTCTTTGATCTGAAGAGTTGTCTGCGGCTGACGATGTCCGTTTAACACTCTGTATCTTTTTCTTTTCCGTTTTTTAAACACAATTACTTTATCGCCTTTACCGTGTTCAAGAATAGCAGCCTGAATTTTGGCGCCTTCTATATACGGCGAGCCAATTTTTACACCCGCATCGGTGGCAAGCAAAAGCACTTTATCATAATCCACCACGGCGCCGACCTCGCCTTTTTGCCGCAATGCAGTTATTTTATCATTTTGAGATACTTTAAACTGCTCTCCGCCTATTTCCACTATGGCATACATCAGGGATAATCTCCATTTAGATTAATATATTACAAAGCTTATCAATTTAATAAATTAATTATAAAATGTCAAGGCATAAATTTAGCTGTAAGGTCTTCATCGCCAGATTTATTTAAAAATCTGAATTCTTCCATGCTGATATTCTCATCCGCCTGGACTTTAACGCGAATCCAGTACTTCCAGCTTAACCGGCGAATACGACTGCGGTAACCGGCCGTCAGGAATTTTGCCAGTTCCGGATGTGCCAACAGTACAACCGTATGATCTTTTCCTTCTGTTTTATACCGCTTTAACCATCTTTCGATACGCGCCACGATGGTAGTTTTGGAAATGATCCTGCCTGTGCCGCTGCATGCCGGGCAGGGTTCGCTGATGGAGAAAAGCAGAGCTGGACGCACCCGTTCGCGCGTCATTTCAATAATGCCGAATTCAGATAGCCGGGTCATATTCACCTGGGCGCGATCTTTTTTCACTTCCCGATAAAATTCTTCATAAAGTTTCCTTTTGTTATTTTCATCGACCATATCGATAAAGTCGATTATGATGATCCCACCTATATCGCGCAGGCGTAATTGCCGGGCAATTTCGTTGGCTGCATCCAGGTTGATCTTTAAACTGTTCGAATCATGATCAGCTTTGCCGCTAAAGCTGCCACTGTTGACATCGATGGCGGTCAACGCTTCCGTATGATCGATATACAGGTAGCCACCTTTTTTAAGCGATACTTTACGGGACAAGCTCCTGGTAAGCTGCGCTTCAATACCGTGCTGGTCAAAAATTGGTATTTTCCCCTGGTAATGCTCCACATTTTGTACCATCTGCGGCGACACTTCTTTCAGGTACTTGACAATATGCTTGTACATTTTACTGTCATCCACCAGCAGGCGGTGAATATCCGGGGTAAAAAGATCGCGAATGACACTGGACAGCATACCCATGTCTTTGTGGATCAAGCTGGGCGGATTGGTCTTTCCGGCCTGCTTTTTTAGTTTGTTCCATGCTTTTAACAGGGAATCGAGATCTGCTTTTAAAGTTGCTTCATCCTTGCCTTCGGAAACGGTTCGCACGACCAAACCAAATCCGGCGGGTTTGATCGCATGCCCTATACCTTTCAAACGGTACTTTTCGCGTTTGTTTTGAATTTTTCGTGAAACGCCGACGCCGCTTTCCCCCGGCATCAACACCAAAAACCGGCCCGGTAAAGAGAGGCTGGTAGTCACCCGCGCGCCTTTGTTGGCCAGCGGTTCTTTGGTTATTTGCACCATGAGGTTCTGCCCTTTTTTAACGGGCGGTTCATGATAGTTTCTTCTTTTATTGTTCTTTTGGGTATCGTTTTCGGCTTTTTCGGCAAAGAGTTCGAGTACGTTTCGGTTGATATCCGAAAAATGCAAAAACGCATCCTGCTTGTGGCCAATGTTAACAAACGCAGCCTGAATTCCATTTACAATCTTGGCAACCTTTCCATAATAAATATCGCCAACCATGCGCTCGTTTTCAGGCAATTCAAAATACAACTCAACCAGACTGTTGTCTTCCAGAATGGCGATGCGCGTTTCCCCGATGGAAACATTAATTACAATTAATTTCTTCATAATTCCTCTTTCTGAGATCCTGTACCTGTTCCTTATTCCGCATCGGCGATTCGCTCAAACTCCAGGGGAGAAAGATGCAATGAACGGGCTAATTTTATAACCCGTGCTCTTTTTTCAGCGTAGCTCAACCGGATGCAATTGCATGGGTAACCAATGCAATCCAGGCATAGTATTTCCCTCTACCCCGTGGCATTAATAATGGAACAGAATTCTATCTGGTTCCAGGGAAATTTTTGATTTATCCGCCTTGCTAATGCGGCGGCCAAAATGCCACTTTTATCTATGATAACTTTCCAGGATCAGTCGTTAGACCGGTAAATTCTTGTATCAATTAGTTACTTTATTTAAAACATATTCCATTCCCCTGATGATAGCGCTTTCGTTCAGGGGCAGTAAATTCTTTCTTTTAATAAAATTCGGCAAAGCATCAAACACAACTTCTTTGTTCAGAACAGCCGTATAAGCAATAAAAGCGCCTAAAATAACCATATTGGCAATGCGCGTATTGCCGAGTTCATCCGCCATTTGTGTTGCCGGAATGCCCAGCACATGCACATCCTGGCGGGTCGGCTGCTTATTAATGAGTGAAGTGTCGTAAATAATCAATCCGTTCGCTTCAACCTTGCTATCAAATTTTTCCAGGGATGGTAAATTCATGGCGATTAAAACTGTCGGTTTGGTGACCAGCGGTGAACCGACCCGTTCCCGCGAGATATTGACATTGCAATTTGCCGTTCCACCCCGCATTTCCGGACCATAAGAAGGCAGCCAGGACACATTATACCCGGCCTGCATTGCTGCCTGCGCTATTCCCAAGCCCAGAATTAAAACACCTTGGCCTCCAAAACCGGCTATGACCAGTTTGGGGTTGGCAAAATCCATTTTTGGCTGCAGTGAATATTGCACTTGTTTTTCGTTGGCGGGAATTTCCAGTTTTTCCCGCACCCCGGATTGATCAAAGGTATTACGAATGGTTTCCCGGTTTGGAATTTCCGCGGTTTTATCCCGAAACACACCCAGGGGGAATTGTGGAATCATGTTATCCACCAGCCACTGTTTGGACTGAACCGGGGTCATCTTCCAGTTCGATGGACAAACGGAAAGCACTTCAACCAGGGAAAAACCCTTATTATCAATCTGGTTTTGCAACGCTTTTCGCACCGCCCTGCGCACTTTGGTGGTATTTTTCGGATCTGTGAGGGCAACGCGTTCAATGTAAACCGGGGCTTCGAGGCTGGAAAGCAACTCGCAAACTTTGAGCGGATACCCCTCGCTATTGACATTCCGCCCGTAAGGCGATGTTGTGGTTTTTTGCCCGGCCAGGGTGGTTGGCGCCATCTGGCCGCCCGTCATGCCGTAAATAGCATTATTAACAAAAAACACCGTGATATTCTCCCCCCGGTTAGCGGCCTGGATAATATGATTGCCGCCGATAGCCGCCAGGTCGCCATCGCCCTGGTAGCTAATCACAATACTTTCGGGATGTACCCGTTTAATGCCGGTGGATACCGCCGGGGCGCGACCGTGTGCCGCCTGGATATTTCCAACCCGGAAATAATAATAAGCAAACACACTGCACCCCACAGGGCTGATCAAAATCGTCCGCTCCCGGATTCCAAAATCATCAATTGCTTCAGCGATGAGTTTATGCAACACACCATGCCCGCAGCCGGGGCAATAATGGGTTACATCCTGAATGCCGCTTTTGCGTTCATATAACTCATAAAAGCTGTCTGCCTTTATCAATGCGTTAGCCATGACTATGCCTCGTTTTTTTTCATTATTTGCGCAATGATTTCATCCGGCGACGGCACCACCCCGCCGTAACGTCCATAAAATTGCACCGGAATTTTGCCGTTAACGGCCAGGCGCACATCATCCACCATTTGTCCATCCGATAGTTCCACCACAAAAAACCGTTTGATCCGCGCCGCCAGTTCAATGATATGGTTTTTAGGAAACGGCCATAAAGATATGGGGCGCATTAAACCTATTTTAACCCCTTTGCCCCGCAATTCATCTACAACAGAATGCAAAATTCTGGAGACTACCCCGTAACCTATTACTACCAGTTCGGCATCCTCTGTTTGATAGTCTTCAAACATCACATGGTTGGCTTCCATAGCTGCATATTTTTGTTGTAAATGCACATTGTGTTTTTCCAGTTCCTCCGGTTCCAGGTCAATTGAACTGACCAGGCGGAATTCATCCTGCGCATCGGCTTGAATGGCCCACTCTTTTTTCGGCAATTCCATGACCGGTTCCGGGAACTCGACCGGTTCCATCATTTGCCCTACAAAGCCATCCGCCAGAATCACTGCCGGGTTACGATATTTATCCGCCACATCAAAAGCCAGCATGGTTAAATCACACATTTCCTGGGCGCTATTGGGCGCCAGCACTACCATTTTGTAACCGCCATGCCCTCCCCCTTTTACCATTTGATTATAATCGGCCTGAGCCGGGGCAATGTTACCCAAACCGGGCCCGCCCCGCATAACATCGACAATAACCATCGGCAATTCGGAGCCCGCCGCATAAGAAATACCCTCCTGCTTCAAACTCATCCCCGGGCTGGATGATGCGGTCATCGCCCGGACGCCCCCGGAAGCTGCGCCATACAACATATTTATTGCAGCACTTTCACTTTCCGCTTGTATAAAGGTCCCCCCAACCACAGGTAAATAAAAAGCGGCTGCTTCGGCAATCTCTGAAGCCGGCGTTATCGGGTAACCAAAATAAAACCGGCAACCGGCCAAAATGGCGCCCTTGACTATTGCTTCATTCCCCTTTATCAATTGCTTTGCCATATCAGGCCGCCTCCTCTTCAACATAACCTTTTTTGTAAACGGTTATTGCGCCGGGTTCGGGGCATTGATAAAAACAATAGCCGCACCCGCTGCATCCTGAACCTTTATAACCGGCCGGATGATACCCCATTCTGTTCAGGTGCTTTTGCTCAAACAAAACCTCTTCCGGGCAGGCCGCAATACACAATCCACACCCCTTGCATTCATCTTCCCGAACTACTACTCTGGCTTCTTTTAATGGTTCTGCCATAAACACCTCTTGTCACATATTTTTATATAAAACTAGTTGCTGCTTTGCTTACTTATCACTATTGATTATAACTATTTATCCTAAAACTTGCAAGTGAATTTTCCTTATAACCTATTGATTAATAAACGGATTGCATTTAATTTCCCTGGCAATGGTTGTCGGTAAACCATGCCCGGGGTATACTCGGGTTTCCGGAGACAAGGTAAACAGCTTGTTCCGTATGGATTCCAAAATCTGTGTATGCGAGCCACCCGGCAAATCGGTTCTGCCAATCGAATCCCAAAATAACGTATCGCCGGAAAACACATATCCGTTATTTAAAAAGCACACGCACCCTGGGGAATGACCGGGAGTGCTGAGCACTGTCAGTTCATGTTTACCGAAAGAAATTTTCTCTCCATCTTGCAAATAAGCATCGATTTTAAATGGAGCTGGAACACGCAGGTCAAACATAGCCGCCTGCATTTTGGCATGTTCGACTAGCAAATGGTCGCCCTGATGAATAAATATTTTTGCGCCGGTTGCTTGTTGAACTTGCGCAACCGCAGCGATATGATCGGCATGACCATGAGTTAATAAAATATGGGTTATCTTGAAATTGTCTTCCTGAATTGCAGCCAGTATCTGCTCTTCATCATCACCCGGGTCAATAATTACAGCTTGCGCTGTGTCTTTACAACCTAAAATGTAACAATTTACTTCCAGTGGACCTACCGGAACCGTTTTAACAATCAATACCATTCCTCTGGTTAATCAGCTTTATCCGGACCTGTAAAGATGTTTCAAATACTAATTATCATGTCACATCGTTATCTTCCGTCGGTTATCTAGTCCACTATTAATGTAATAATTTAAACGGAATAGTTCAAGCTGTAAATTACTAAAATAGTACATAAACTCTCTATATGTAAAAAAAGGTGGCAAGCTGATGCTTGCCACCCTGCTGAGGTCGTTGCAGGAGGGAGGCTACGTAACGACCTCTTTGGATTCTAAAATAATTAACAATAAAATATTTTCACTTATTCCGGTAATAAAAATTAAGGCTGCCCCGAAATTACAAGAATTAAACAAGTCTATGGTTACTGACAACAAACCCGGTTTGAACATCAGCCAGCCGGCTTTTCATTTGTTCTAGATGACTATAAGGAACCGGGATAGTACCCATCATCATATCATTATTGTTGCGCGGGCCATGACAATCCGATCCACCGCAAATCAGCAGATCGTTTGCCTGTGCTATTTGCATATAATGCTCAACATCTGAGGGCATATGCTTGGGATGGTAGACTTCGATTCCATCCAACCCCTGACCGATCAAATGATAAATATTTTCATCCGTTATTTCCACCGCGGGATGGGCGATAAACACCAGCCCACCGGCATTATGGATCAGGCGAATTCCTTCTTCGGGTGTGATCGTTGGCTTTTGCACATAAGCAGGCCTGTTTTCACCCAAATATTTTTCAAAAGCATCACGAAAAGAATAGACATATCCTTCTTCAAGTAAAACATCGGCAATATGTGGACGGCCGATAACCCCGCCATTGGCGTGCAGCTTGACCAGTTCGAAGGAAATCTTAATACCCAGTTCATGCAGCCGGGAAACAATTTTTTTGGCCCGCTCTTCACGAATATAATAATTTTGCTCTACATAGTCCAAAATTTCCGCATTCCCCATATCGAAATAATAGCCCAGTAAATGTACGGTACACCCGGTCATTCTTGTGCTTAATTCTATGCCGGGAATAACCTCGATACCTTTTTTTTCGGCGGACGTACAGGCGAGTATAGTGCCCGAAATCGCATCGTGATCGGTAATCGATATCGCCTTTAATTTAAACTCATGGGCAAAACGGATAATTTCTGCGGGACTTTTAATTCCATCCGAATGGGAGGAATGAATGTGTAAATCGATATATTCCAAAAAACACCTGTTAACAATGAGTACAAAGGATTAGCCTTCCAGTTCAGCCGCTTGCTTTTTTTTGCGAACCAGTTTGGTGATTAAGATACTAATTTCATACAAGATCAGCAGCGGGCCGGCCAGCATCAGTTGGGTAAAAACATCGGGCGGCGTCAAGACCGCGGCAATGATAAATATAATTACAATACCATAACGCCGATATTTGGTTAAGAACTCCGGCGTCAGCAAGCCGATATATGATAAAAAGAAAGCCAGCACCGGTAGTTCAAAAACTGCGCCGAACACAAGAATGAGAGTAACAACAAAACCCAGGTACTTGCCGATGGCAATTGTAGCGCTTAAATAATCGGTTTGAAATGCCAGCAAGAATTTCAAGCCAAAGGGCACTATCAAATAATATGCAAATGCCGCCCCGGTAAGAAAACAAACTGTGGTAAAAAATGCAATATGCGGAACATATTTACGCTCTCTTTCCAGCAAACCGGGGACAATAAACTGCCACAATTGATAAGCAATATAAGGGAAAGCAACCACAAGACCCGCACAAATGGAAACCTTGATATAGATCATAAACCCTTCGGTTGGCGAAAGGTAGATCAATTGTAAATCTTCCGGGGCCGGGTAGCGTAAAAAATCCACGATCTGTTTGGAAAAAATATAACATACAATAGAAGATATAACAACGGCTACCAGGCTGCGCATGATCGTCCAGCGTAATTCTTCCAGGTGATCCAGAAACGGCATGCGCTTGTCTTTATTATCCGGTTTTGGGGTTTTATCGGTTTTGGAGCCGCTTTTCTCCCCGGCGTCTTTAGACTTTTTTTCCTGTTTCTCTTGCGGAGCTTTGTTTTCATCAGCTGTATTTTCCCGGGCTGTTTGCTCTACATGGGCCGAGGGATTGGTATATTGATCATCCTCATGGGGATATTCGTAGGGCTGTTGATGATTGTCTGCCGCGTCGCCGGTTTCGCCATTTTTGGGGGAATCGTCGTTCATATATCTCTGTCAGTAAATCCGTATTAACTCATATTTATAAGAAATTAACTTATTAAAATTATCCATCAAAATCAAGCTATTTAAATTCCCGGCGTCCGGCGCGTGAATGAATAACATGCACTTCTGCAGAGTATTACCGTACAAAATTTCAATAGAAAAGAGGTCAGGGATCATACAACATCACTCTCCCCTTTTTGAGCAAAAAAAAGCAGGAGTAGAATATAAACCGCTCCTGCAAGAAATTTACAAGATAGAATCAGAAATTACCTAAATTTCTACAATGAACGTTGGTCTTTTGATAACGGACTTTTTGACATGCCGGGTGGGCAGTGTCCAACTATAGCGATAACTTGTTGAATAATATAGTATTAATCATTGTAAAACATTTTTTATGCTGGGGGACCCGGTTTTTCTTCCTGTTTGCCCAGTTCCGCAATTTTTAATTCAGCATCCGCAACCTGTTGCTTTAAATTTTTTATAGTATTCAGGGCGGTGATAATATCGGGATCATCAAACACTGGCTTTTGATCTTGCATGTACAATTCCCAGGTCCTGGCGCCGAGGGCAGTTATGGCTTTATCAATATCCCCATTCAGGTTGTAAATTTGCACTTTCAGTTTACTAAAAGAAATTGCCTCGCCGGTTTTATCGGCGACAACCGCTGCAATCTCTTTAGCCTTGTCGGACATTTTTTCAGTCACTCCAGGCGCTTTTTCCGCTACAGTTTTTGCGACATTTTCCGCTTCAGCTTTCAACGTTGCTGCGCTGCTGCGAAAGGTTTTTTTAATATTTTCCCAAACCGGCGACATATACCACTCCTTTATATTATCCAAGACAATGGAAAACAAAAAATAGTTATATTACTTTTTTCGTAACTGTTCAACTACCGCTTCTACGTCTTCTTTTTTGCCCAGCAGGGTCACTTTATCGCCTTTTTGCAGAATAGTCTGGCCATCCGGAATGATGACTTCACCCTGCCGTAAAATTGTGCCGATCAATACGGCCTTGGGGAATTTAATCTCGGCCAGTTTCTTGTCGGCCAGGGGACTGCTTTCGTCGACCAGTATTTGTTCGATTCTGCCGTCGCCCATATCCAAATCCTTTTTCAGGCCCTTGATCTGGCTGGAATCCATTTTTGCCGCCAGGTCTTTGATCTCTTTTTCTTTAGCGGTAAGCCTTATTTCAAGGTTTTTCAGTTTTTCAATATTGGTGGTTACAGTCTCATTTACTTTATTCAGTTTTTTTTCTGTATGTAACTGATATACAACACCACCCAGGGTTACCATTTCACGGCCAATCTCTTTTTCTATATCGCGGCGTTCCCATTTCAGTTTAGCCAGTTTGGACATATCCGACGTTTTTTGACTGATCGTTTCCAGACCTTCTCCAAGACCGGTTTTTATTTTATCCCACAAATCCATACAACCCTCCAAAATTGAAAATTTTCCAAAATTAAATTACCACACACTACAACGATATTTTCAAGTTAAAAATGCCCGAAAAATGTAATAATATCACTATACTCTGCCGGTAACCAGGGATACCGCCCAGTCCGGCCGATTATGCTGCATTGCCAAAGTTGCCGCGCCGCCATAGTGATAAGGAATCCGCAGTAGCTCTACCTGCCAGCCAGCGGCGGCCTTTTCCAAAAGCGCATACCCGGCGTGCGGCGAGTAATTCTCCATAGCATGATCTATCGGATTGTCGTCGCGGTAGGCCGGCAACCCAACGCTGCCGGGATTGACTACCAACCGGCTATCGGAAAGCTGAACCACATGCTGAAGATGCGAATGCCCGCATAAAATCACCGGCGCATTCACGTTCCTGAGCATGGCGAGCAGTTCCGCTTCACTTCTAAGCGCCGGGTACCCTGCCGAGACGTCTTCCAGCAAATACTGCCGGTCGCTCTGCGGCGTGCCATGACAGAGGTACAGTTCATCATCAAGATATTTATCAAACGGCAGTTCCTGCAGCCAACGGCGGGCCTGAGCGTCGAGATCATTACGCACAAACTGCATGGTTGGATTATTGCTCCCGTTTTCCTCCCCGCCGGCAGTGATCAGCCGGTCTTCATTGCCGCTTATAGTGATCATATCTATAGATTGCACCAGCGCAAAGGTAGCCTGCGGAGCAAGCGGGCCATAGAGAACATCCCCCAGATTAATAATAGTGTCAACATGCCGGCGCTGTAGGTCCTGCAGAACCGCAGTCAATGCAGCTACATTACCATGAATATCGGCAAGAACCGCAATCTTTTTCATCGTGGGTTCCTAATAAAAGTTTGTGCGGCGCATAAACGCCGCACTATTTACCATGTTAATTTCTACTCTGCAAGCGGCCCATATTGTGAAACATCTTTAGCAATTTTTTTACGGTCGCCGGCAATAACTATAGTCATTTTACCCGGATCAAGATATTGCTTTGCCGTATTTTGTATATCTTGCGGTTTAAGACTATGAACATTCTTGACATAATTGGTCAAATAACTTGCATCCAGACCATGCAGATTGAGGAACGCCAACTGATTAATAATTCCGCTGCGGGACGAATTTTGTAATACAAAAATTCCCGCCATATAATTTTGTACACCTTTTAATTCTTCTTCCGAAGGTGGATTATCGCACAAGTTTTGTATTTCATAAAATATCTCTTTAAGCGTTGGCGCCGTCACTTCAGTTCCTACAGTAGCTTCTTCCAGCCAATAGGCATCCCGATAACGTGACGAAAGAGCGCCGTTTGGAGAATAGGTATACCCCTTGTCCTCGCGGATATTGGTGGTAATGCGTGATGAGAACATTCCACCCAGCAGGGCATTGGTGATGATCATGGCAACATAATCCGAATCGGCTGGATTGATGACCGGTTTGCCGATAAACACAGTCGACTGGGGAGCATCGGGGCGGTCAACGATGTGTATTTTTCTTTCCGAAACAGGTTCAGGAATCATTACCAGTGGTTCCGAGCCGCCATTCCAGCCGGAAAAGGTTGCACGAATGGCCTTTTTAACGGCTTTACTATCAAACACTCCCGCAATATAGATATGCGAGCGGACAGCGCCAAAGTTTTTCTCATAATAGGCCCGGGCGCTGGCCACAGTGTAGGATTTAAGCATGGCTTCAGTAGGGAATATATTACCAAAAGGATGGTTTCCGTATAAAACCTGTCGGAATTTATCCAGGGCCAGGTTATCGGGTTGAGTCATTTGCACACTAAGGCTGCGTACCAAGTCATTTTTCAACCGCTCGATCTCTGTTTCAGGCAACAACGGATTTTGAATAATATCGCCCAGCAATGCAACCAGGTTCGGGGCAAAACGGCTTAAAACTTCACCCTGTATGTAGGTTTGTTCGGCGCCAACGCTTATGCTAATATCGCCGCCCATGCCCGCAGCTTCGCTGGTTATTTGTGCGGCGGTGCGGGTTGTGGTGCCTTCTTTCATCAGGTTGCCGGTTAAATCCGCCAACCAGATCTCATTTTTGCCTTCATCAAGATTGCCGGTACGGACAACCACCCGAACATCTACTTTGGGCAAGGTTCCATAAGGAACCAGCGTAACGGCCATGCCGTTATTCAGTTTAAAGGTTTCGGTTTTGGGAAGTATAAAATCTTTCGGAACGCCGCCGGCCGGGGGTTCCTGCTTTTGGGCAAACGTACTCAGGGCCAGAATTAAAATCAGGCCGCATACAAGCATTAACTCTAGTCTACGCATCTTTTTAATTCCTCCTGTTTTACATTTCGGCTTTGGGATTTATAGTCAACACCGTGCGGTTACCGGGCCGCAGGTATTCCTGCGCGGTTTCGAGCAGCAACTGCGGGGTAACGGCTTTAAAATTATCTTCAAGGGTATTGATGCGCGCCGGGTCATCATCGAACAGGGCAAAACAGGCCAGCAGATCGGCGCGGCCAAAGCCAAAGAAACTGTCAATTTCACTATATAAACTGGATTGCAGTTTGGTTAAAATATGATCCAAGGTTGCCTGGTCGACCGGAGTGGTGCGCACTTCTTCAATGACCTCGTTGATGACCGCCATAATACTGTCGGATGATACATTATTATCATAGATCAACGAGGCAAACCACAACATCGGGCCGTTATAATTGTACATATTGCCAAGCAATCCGTTAATACCGCCGCTGACCGAATCGGTGAACCCTTTCTTTTTAGCCAGCGCCTGGAACAACCGGCTGTCTTCGCCTTGCAGCAGCAGTTGATCCAGTAGACCCATGGCATAGTATTGCGGGGTATTGCGTTCCGGCATGTGGTAGGCAAACGCCAGCGCCGGCTTGGTAGCCAACCGGTCGTCTTTACTGAATATCTTTTCGGTTTCCTGGCGGGGTTCGGTCAGGTCCGCCGGTTTAGGTTGTTCCACCGCCGGTATATCGCCAAAATATTTTTGCACCATTACCCGCGCTTCAGACGGAACAAAATCACCGGTTATAACCAATACGGTATTATTAGGCGCATAAAAAGTTTTAAAGAAATCTTTCACATCCTGCAGGTTCGCCGCTTTAACATCATCAATGTCGCCATAAAAATTATGAGCGTTGTACCAGTTCACATTGGCGTACTGCGGCATATCGAGCCAGGGAAAACCGCCATAAGGTTCATTATGCAGAGCCTGGTTGATTTCATTAACCACTACTCCCTGCTGGTTGGTCAGATTTTCCTGGGTAATATCCAACCCGCGCATCCGGTCGGCTTCAGCCCACAGGGCAGTTTCCAGTTTATGGGCCGGAATAATTTCAAAATAATTGGTAAAATCGAAACGGGTCGAGCCGTTGAGTACACCGCCATTGCGCTGCACCAGGCGGATAAACTCCATTTTACCCAGGTTTTGTGAGCCCTGGAACATCATGTGTTCAAAAAGATGTGCAAATCCGGTGCGATCCTGCGGTTCAATGCGAAAGCCAATGTTATAATAAACGGCAACCGTAACGATGGGAGCCGTAGGATCGGTAGAGAGCACTACCTTTAACCCATTATCAAGTTTAAAATACTCTACCGGTACACGATAACTTGACGTCTGCGGGGCGCTGCACGCCAGAACCAGGGAAAGCGCTACCGTTACAAGAACCGGGAACAGATACCTGCGTTTCATAGCCTGTCCTTTCTTTTAAAAATTAGTGGTGGATATTTATTTAATATTGTGGCAGGGAACATGCGTTATAACCGGATAACAATTTATTAATACCTGAATTTAAAATGAACTTTTGACTTTATAATAATAAACCTGTAGAATGGGTAGTGTCCCACCCTACAGCGATAACTTGTTGAATAATATAATATTAACCATTACAAAAATAACTGAGAAAGAAAAGTGGGACACTGCTCATCGCTAAATAATTATTAAATTTCAATTTCTTTAACCTCAATCAAGAAATTAAGGTGATAAAAATTGATAACCATAACATATAGTATACGTAAAAATTATTACCGGGTTTCATGTTTACAGTCATCACTCTGCAAATATACAGGTTTATCGTTTTTTACAAATCTGTTTTATACCAGGGTTAGTCTAGCAAATGCCAGGCGTGGTTTATTGTGTCAATCGATATCTCGCTTTCCAGAATATTCAGACATACATCAGGCAATTTTTCTGTAAACACCTGCTTTAACTGCTGAATTTTACGCTGCAAAGTCATATCGTCCAGCAAACCGACAGATTTCAGATACAATAGCCAGTATGGTATACTTTCGAGAGTGGCGGCCAGGCGATAGGTATCAAAAAAAGAGCCTTCGATCAAATTTTCACACTCTTGTACAAATAAAGTTTCATCCGGGCATAATGTATTGGCAATATAATTATAATCCGCTTTTTTATCCCTGGTCATAGCAGGAATATTTCGCCAGGTAAAATCCGGCTCTATTTTGCCGGCCAGCCGGTTCAGTATAAAAGACACACAAAAAACATTAAAATTATTTGCTTTTGCCAGGCCAATATTATAATTGCTATGCAGCCAGGGTACAAAACTGCTGCCCAGTTGACTTAGACCCTTCCAGAATTTCCCGTCATATAAATCTTTATTATTACGAATGTTGAAGCCAGTTGTTGTCCATTTGATCGTCTGTGCAAATTCCGGGAAAAAACCGGCATATTCTTCACAATCATAGGGTAATTCCATGTTGGTCAGAAATTGCTGAAAAGCCTGGCTGTTAAATGTTGCATCCGGGTTTTTGTCAATGAAATCCAGAACACAATAATCATCATGGTTCATTAAAATCAACTCTTCTTGAATGGACAGGGAAAAACGCTTTTTATACAATTGTTCGCAAGCGATTTTATACCCTTTAACCAGTAATGGCAGCCGGTCGAGCAGGGCCAGTTGTATGCACAAGCCTTCATAATCAGTATAGTTTTCATTGGCTATAGCGGATAACTGTACAAAATACCGCTCAAGCTGGGCGGGGAGATTATAGTCAATACAGATCTGAATACAATCATTCAATATAACAAATTCGTATTGCCGGTAAAATGCAGCGTGGTCATGCCGAATCTTGTCCAGCAGGGAAAAATAATCCGTTATCTCGGTTTCGGAATGTGCACAACCCGCCAGTTCCTGTAACATGTCAATCACCGGGATATTTTTTTCGATCAGTTCGCCGGTTAATAATTTCTCAATCACATCAATTTTACCATGAAACGGAATGCTTACATAATGCTGCCAGGTTTGCTGGTTTTCCGGATCGTGCATCCACTCCGCCTCATCTTCATCATAATGGTCATCATGTTCATGGTAGTGATCGTGTGCATGTTGCTCCTGCCCGGATTGCCGGGGCAGCAAACCGGCATACTCAAGTTCGGACAAGTTATCCATCTCTTGCCGCTCAGCTTCAAGGTCTTTTTCATAACAGCACTTTTTATACTTTTTGCCGCTGCCGCACGGGCAAAGGTCATTTCGTCCGGTTTTCATAATGTTCCTTTACTTTTTATTGCTGATTCGAATAATCTAGAGATCCGGTTATCCCCGGTAAATCCTGGTTACGGGCGGATGATCTTGTCCGCCATGGCCATAACCGCCACAGTTTGATCCATAGCGCCGACCTCGCCGATCAGCAGCTTTGCCCGCAAGCCGTAATGATCCAGGCAGGTGCCGCAGGTGGCGATGCGCGCGCCTTTGGCTTGCAGCGCTTTTAACGATTCCAGCGCCTCGCCGGGTTCGGTAGTTAAAAATATGCCTGAATTGACGCAGCCAACCAGGTCAACCCGCACATCGGAGGCAGCCAGTTTTTTGAGGAACAGGTTCAATAATAGCTTGCCCAGTTCCGGTTCGCCGGCGCCCATCATGTTGGAATTGAGATATAATAAAGTCATTATCACCACTCCTGTTTGAGTATTCAATTATGGTTCTGAAATTGATTTTGGGGGTTAAACATCAGCATCTGGTCATTGTCCGGCAGGATCGAGCATTTGCGGCAGCCAAACGCGAAACCGCGATTGCCCATTCCAGGTATTGCCGGCCGAGGCATAATCGCAAAATACCAGGTTACGCGGCTTGCCAAACTCTTCTTCGCGGCAATCGCCGGTTATAAATTGCCCGGCAAATGCCATGTTTACCCGCGCATCTATCTTAACCGGGTTTAACAGCAATTGACCGCCTGTCAATACCGCTTCCGCAAGGTCATCCACATCCACCTCATCCAACCGCTCATCGCGCGCCAGCGTAATGGGCCCGCGCGTCAAAGCGATAAACGCCGGGTTATCCTGCGGCAGGGTATGAATGATGACCGGCAGCGATAATTCCAGTCGCACCCGGTCATGGTTCCGCCACAGTCGCTCAATATTAAAATACGCGCCGCTCACGCCCTCCTGCGCCGGTTCGTCGTTGATATAAACCAGGGCGCTGTCGCACCAGGCGGGTATGCGTAATTTCAGGTTGAATCGCTCCTCCCGCTCCACAGTTACCGAAATGTCCACCTTGCCGGATTGCGGATAATCGCTGTGTTGTTGCAGGCGTACTGTATTGCCGGAAGGCAGCCGGGATTCGGCCAGCATCTCGCCATAAAAATTCATCACCAGGCCGGCGGCATCCTGCACAATGGCCATATCGGGGATATGCAGCAGGGCGCGCGGCCCGTTGGCCGTGCAGCAATTCAGGGTCATGCCGCATTGCATTTCACCCAGGCGGCGTTCACCGCCAAGCGAAGAGTATTTTGCAAACGAAGAACCATCGGGCGTCATGGCGGCAAACAGGGCGTTATACATGGACATTTCAAACTGATCGATAAGCAATGGATCGCCGGTCAGTTGATAGAGTTTCAACAGTAATTTCATCCAGGTCTGGGTAACGCAGGTTTCGTTGCCGTGTTTGGCCGGCTGCGCCTGTCGCGCCGCCCCATGATACCAGCACTCCACCGCCGAGCCGGAACCGATTATGGTTATTTCGGTATCGATGATATTCTGCACGGTTTTCTGCACCGCCTGCAGGTAATCCGGGTTGCCCGTCACTTTATACAATTCCAGCAAACCGTCGTAGCAAGACATCATTTCATAGGCTTTACCGCCGTTCTCCCACGACCACCACTCCTGCGGGTGAGGGAATCGTTGCGCCACCGGCACGTCGGCCAGCGCTTTGCTGATGAGTTGCGGGCCATCGGGGGTTTCCCACTGTTCTACTATGTACAAGGCAAAATCCAGGTACTTTTGCTCCCGGGTGCGGGTGTACAATAACATGATCGGCTCTAAAATGGAACTGCTGGCCATGCCGCGGAAATTGCCGGTTTTAACGATATTGGTTTTGCCAGGCCCCACTTCGGTGAGCAGGTGATCGGCCAGGCGGCGCGCGGCGGTAAGAGTATTTTCATCATTTGTAATATCATAATAGCACAGTAAACCAAGCAGACAATACTTGCGGCCCCAAATATCCCAGTTCTGTAAATGTGCGTCCGGGGCATAATTGCCGATATAACCGTCCTCCGTCTGGGTGTTTAACAATCCGGTTACGGCCTGATCCAGCTTGGCTTTCAATGCCGGATCGCCGGTATATAAATAAGCAGCAGCGGCGGAGAGAAACCACTTGCCCCAGAACTCGCTTTGCCAAAAGCGGGTCTCGGTGCGCTGCCGGAACGGCGCCGCCAGGTATTCCGGGTCCTGGGAAGCAATGCGGTTGCGGATGCACAAATCGATCTTTTCACCAATAGCACCGTCGATTTGGACGCTGCCGGGCGCCAGGGCTGTAATAACCGGCTGAACTGGCGTATGGCGCTGCGGTTCATTTCTTCCGCATCCGGCGCATAAAACAGCAAACATACAGATGATGAACTGGATAAACTTGCTGGTAAGCTGCTTCATAAACACCTCATTTTTAAAACCAAATCCGGCAAACACACCCTTTTAAAGCAGATTAAATTACTAAATAAAATCTCGTGATTTTATTTGATATTTCAAAGCGTCTTTTTGGAAATAATCTTGTCTTTATATGGTTTTTTTGGGGGGGGAATTTTGCCGATTACCCGGTGATTTTACAAGGTATAAAATTGACCAGTATATAATATTACTCAAAATTATTACACATAAATAAGACAGAAAACAATTATATTCTTTTTCTTCCTCTGCGCCCCCGCGTTCTCTGCGGTTTCATTTTTTTTATTTTAACCGCAGAGGCCGCAAAAAACGCAGAGAAACAATCAAGACTTGATATTTATTAAAAGTTCGATATTAAATAACAATCGTTCATTTTAGAAATTCAGGGGGAACACAAAACCGGGGCAATATCAGGCAGATCAAAAATAATCCGCTAAAAACAAGAGCGTCCGGGTGAAAAGCTGCTATATTAAATTTTTCCATTTCCAGCTAAATTTTACACCAAAATACTTCTTGCATTCCTTGATTCCTGTTTCTATATTTAGTAACTATTTCCCGTTGGGAATTTCCATAAAAAGCAACCGGATATATATTATTTCTTTTTTAAATGGGCAAGTTTACTATTTTCAGGTAACAACTTGGGTGTTGGGGAAAAATAATGAAAAATTTAAAGATTGTGGATAAGATTCTACCGGCAATATTATTTATTTTATTTTTAGTATTGTACACCTCTTTTAAACCCGATATCTCCATACAGCACTGGGACTCGATCTGTTACGGCTGGGAAGCGGAAACCAAAGGCGTAGAAGCCATCTGGGGTAACCATCCGCTGGGACACGTTATACTCAACAGCGTATATATTCTGGTGTGCCATGTATTTTCATATTCAGGCCGGGCGCTGGCGGTTTTTCAAATGCTCAACAGCTTGTTCGGCAGCCTGACGATTGTGCTTTTGTACCTGTCCCTGCGCCGGTTATTCGGCTTTCACAGCGCCGCCGCCCTGGGCTTGTCCCTGTTGGCGGGGGTTGGTTTCAGCTTTTGGCATTACATTATGACCGGCGATATTTACATCATCGCCTTTTTGTTTGCTCTGCTGACCTGGATGCTTATGTTAAAGAATTTTTTTGAAAATGGGGGGGGGGGGGTATCCGTCAATTGGCACTATATTTGCTACGATAAAAAAGTTCTCAAATCTTCTCATTCAGGTACATCCAAACACCTTATATTAACAGGTTTGTGCTGGGGACTGGCAATTTTAGCGCATCAATTGAACGGTGTTTTCGGCATTGCAGCTGTGATCATGATTCTCGGCATGTACGGTATCACATTAAAAGCGTTCAAGACGGCGACGCTGTTTATTATTGCTGCCGGTGTAACGGTGGTTTGCGGCTACCTGGTTTTCGGCATTCTTGCCACCCGATCGCTGTCGCTGCCGTTGATCGCCGCCTGGCTCAAGGGTTATTTTGGCAATTCCCAATATGGCAGTTTGGACAATTATGACAATCTGGCCGATAGCGCTCGGATCATCATTTTTACTTTTCTCTATTCCACCGAGAGCCTGTCCGGAAAGATCATCCGCAACCTGTTGTTCATATTAATGCTGTTGCCGCTGGCAGGTTATGGATTGTTTTATAAAAAGCTGTATAAAACACAGTGGCTTTTAGTATTGGCCGCCGTTGCACAGCTCATCATAATGTCGGCGTTGATCCAGTGGTGGGAGCCGTTAAATCCCAAATTCTGGCTGCTGGCCGTCGTGCCGTTGATGATGCTGATAATCAACATCGGGTCAATGTGGAAAGTGGTCGGTTCCCCGGTTATCAAGAAAATAGCAATGTACTATTACCTGGCGGTGGCAGGTTTGATCTTTGTTTTCAATCTGCAAACCGGTATTATTCCCCAAACCAGGCCCAATCCCGCTTTTCAAGCCGCAATCGCTCAGTGGGTGAACAATACCGGCAGCAATGACCTGTTGATCACCATGGGCAGTATGGTGCCGCATTTGCGCTATTATTACGACCGGCGCCACACGGTTCACCCCTATAACTATTTGCGACGCAGCAACAACCCGGAAGACACGTTTGCATACCTGCGCCGTCGCATCGACGCCACCCTGGAAGGTGGTTATCATGTATATTACGCGCCGCTTTTAGCAGAGTATATTCCCAGTAAAAACTTGCAACAATTGGGCATCACCGGCGAAGACATTGACCGGTTTTTCAGTAATTATAATTCCGAACCGGCTTTTACATACTATAACCTCATCGATGGACAATTAACACCAGTCCGTCGAATTACAGGAAAGGTAAATGAATAGGTAAAAAGTAAGGCGATGAATTAAACAGGTTAGGGTAGCACTGACTATGTTTACAAGGCAAACTAAAAGAAGATAACTCTCAAAATTGAGAATTAAAAATTATTGGCACATACGATTATACTACCTAAAAAAATGGATCACTTGAAAAATCATTTATAGTAAAAAATAATAATTACTAATTTTTTTTGCCATTAAAATTCTTCTTTGCTTTAAAAACTCCTCATAATCTTCTATATCCATATTAAAAACAGTTTCAGGAATACAGTTCATTTGAAAATTTTCTTTTAATTGTTCTTTGTTATTTATACCACCATACTTAAGACCACCATTAAGTATCTGATTTAAAATTTCATTAAAGTAAATTAAAGGTGATTTATTGCCTACCCTAATATTTATTTCTGATTGCATATAAACATAATTTGCTATCTGGTTATAATCACTACGGTTTAAGCCAAATGACTTTAAATAGTCTTTGGGAAAAATGTGATGAATATCTCCTTTCAATGTTATAAGATCCGCGATTAAAATATCTTTTGAAAGAAAACCTTTATCATTTGCCCTGACCTGGGCTGCAAGAAAGACATTTAAATAAGGACTACTTGCAACAGAAGAATTGAGACTTTGGGGTAATGAAGCATTCCAATAGGCATCTGATAATTCTGCACTTTCAATATCCAGGAGAAATTCTTTCATACCTTTGTTAGTAATTTGTTTAATATCAAAATCAAAAGAACTTTCAGGGGAACCAGAATATCGACCTGTCAAAATTGACATCACAAACCATTTTCTTACAAAAGACTCGATTTCAGCAGATTCATATTTCATCTCGCGTAATTTCAAATAAACAATATATGCAAAGTTTAAAGCATTTTGTGATCTTACAAGGCTTGAAGAAATAAAACCAGCCGAGCGTATAATCATAATAAATTTTTTAAAATTGTTTTCATTTATAAAATTCAAAAGCCCATTTTCCAATTTTTCAAAAGATAATTTTGCTATCTCTTCTTCATACCCTCTGGTTTCGAAATTACGACCTGATAAAAGAGCAACCAAATCAGATAACCGTCCTCTTTCAAATTTGGATGTGAAAGCAACTCTTAATAAATCACTATAATCAGGATCATACAAATCATCATTCTCTTCCTTTAGCCAGCTCATTTTTTGAAAATAGTGCGTTTTGCAAAAATCCTTATCTATATCTTCAATGGTCTGATAAAATTCCGGCGCAACAGCTAAATGGCAAAAGTAATCAATACATTTTCTAATAATCGGACCATTAAACTTTTCATTGGATGTTATCTTTGACATTGCAAAATCTGCCTGACTTAACACCACTCCTTTTGAATTAATACGGATAAAAATTTCTGTTACAATTTCAATATCTAAATCCGAGGCAAGCTCAATTAATCCAATTTGCTTTTTTGTAATATTCATTAACTTTGTAATATTTCGTTCAATCACATCCGAATTCGTTTGAGGATTAAGAGCACAATAATTATTAACACTTTTGATCAAACCGACTTCACCATTAATTAATGGTGCAATATTTGGTATCCACATTATATTTTTTTCAATAGCTGGGTTAAAAACTTCAAATTTTTCCTCAATAGGATTAAAAGAAATAAAAATTTTAACTCTTTGATATTCTTTATTGATAATATACTTTCCCAATATTGCCGCGGTTAAGGCAGTGACACGTTGTTGCCCATCAATTAATATTTTTTTTCCTTCTGATAAAGTTCCATCCTTTAAACGGACATTTGGATTTTTCCATGCTATTAAATATCCAACCGGATAACCATGATATAAAGAATCCATAAAATCACGAACTTTAGTTGTATCCCATACGAAAGGTCGCTGAATTTCAGGAATGGCAATTTCTTCGGCATTTACCCACGCCAAGATTGTTTCTATAAGATGTTGATTAACCGAATATTTTTGTGTTTTCATTCAAAATCCTTATTAAGAAAGTTGATATAATAAATAATTCATAAATATATAAAAATCAATAAATTTTTCCAAAATTTATTTTTTACGATCATTACTTTTATTATGATAATTGTTAAACTTTTATTAATTTCGATAATCATTCCCCAAAACCCTCTTGACATTGCCTTGTGAATTAATTATATTACATAAATTTATAACCAAAAAAATTAATAAAACCCGGTACAATTAATATGAAATCTCTTGTCCAGATAAAAACTAATAAAAAAACCAGAGGTTATTCCGGGCTTTATTATATCATACATTGATTGTTTTAAAAATCAGAGAAAATAAAGCCCACAGAATCACCTTAACTGTGGGCTTTTTTCGTATAAAGCAGTATAAACAATTAGATCAAAAACAACCGAGGGACCAATGAAGAAAATAAAATGCGCTGTTTTGGGAGCTACCGGAGTGGTCGGCCAAAACTTTTTAAAACTTTTAAGCGGCCATCCCTACTTTGAATTGACCGCCATCTGCGCCAGCGATGCGCGCACCGGCAAAAAACTGGCCGAGATCAAGGAACATGTCAAAGGCGGCATACCCGCTGAATTCAAAGAGATGACCTTCGACCAGAATGAAGTAAAGGCGCTGGTCGATAAAGGCGTGGAAATTGCTTTTTCCGGTCTGCCGACTGAAATTGCCACCGATATTGAAAAAGAAGCCGCGGCCAAAGGCATCAAAGTCTTTTCCAATGCCAGTTCCTGGCGTATGGACGAGCATGTGCCGATCCTGATCCCGGAAGTGAACTATCCGCACCTGGAATTGGTAAAAACCCAGCAAAAAAGCAGCAAAGGATTTATTGTTACCAATGCCAACTGCACCACCACCGGCCTCACTATGGCCTTACTGCCTATTATTCCATTCGGCATTAAAAAACTGGTGGTCGCCAGTTACCAGGCAATCTCCGGCGCAGGATATCCGGGCGTTCCCGCGTTGGACATTAACGGCAATGTTATTCCCTATATCAAGAATGAAGAACCCAAAATGGTTGCCGAAACGCGCAAGATCTGCGGCGCTTTTAGCAATAACGCCATTCACCCCACGGACTGGGAAGTTTTCGCCCATTGTGTACGTGTGCCTACCATCATCGGGCACCTGATCTCGGTGCATGCGGAACTGGACAAACCGGCCGATTACGAGAGCGTGCTTGCCGGGATTAAAAACTATAAAACTCCGGCTGCCGTAGCCGGTTTGCCAACGACGCCGGAAAAGCCGGTCATCTATCTGGCCGATGTGGATCGCCCCCAGCCCCGTTATGATGTAAACCTGGGTACGCCAAAAAGAACCCGCGGTATGGCTGTGGCTATTGGCCGCCTGGAAGTGAATAAAAACATCATCCGGTTTGTCACCATATCCAATAACCTGGTGCGCGGCGCAGCCGGCGGTTCAGTTTTGAACGCCGAACTGGCTTACCGGCAAAATATGCTGTAATCTGTTTTAACAAGAAAATAATGCTTTACACAAAATAGCGCTGGTAAACAGAATAGAAACCTGTGGAGAAGAAATGGCCTATCTTGAAATACCCGTCATTATTCATGGCATCACCGGGCGGATGGGACAAATTGCCTTGTCCGCCCTGCAGCTCATAGCCAGAGACAAGATGGCGCAAGTGGGCGGCGAGACGATTATCCCGGTACCCATCGGCATCAGCCGTAACCTGGATAAAGTTGGCAAAATGGCGTCTGAAAAAGGCTTGCAGCATTATTTTGCCGACCTTCCGGAAGCGTACGAGTTTGCCCGCAAAATAAACCCGGCAACGCAAATCTATCACTGTACCATTTCTACCGGCATCCGCCGTGAGGTGGCGCTGGAATCGCTGGCCCTGCTGGATGCTAAAACCACTTTTGTATTTATGGAAAAACCCCTGGCGCCCAATTATGGCGACGGCTATGCTATTGTCGACGCCCTGGAGAAAAAAGGCTTTATGCACGGCGTGGTTCACCACATGCTTTCCACGCCGGGGTTGCTGAAAGCCATGGAATTAATGCCGAAAATTAAACCGCTCAGCGTACAAATGCTGTTCGGTTATGAAGTCGGCCCGGGACTGGGCGGCAACAAGGAATTCTCCGGGCAGCGTCCGGATTTTAACTGGCTGTTTGCTGAAGCGGGCGGCGGTATAATTCTGGATATGTGCCATGAAGGGTATTTGTCCCAAGCGCTGTTCGGCGTAACGGAACGCCTGGGCGCGGTAGCGCGGCTGATTGTACCCAAAAGACTGAGTACCGACGGCAAAACCATTATCAACTGCGATGTGGAAGATTATGCGACGCTGCGGCGCGAGCATACGAGCGGCGTGGTCAATACCTCGGTATGGTCATGGTACCGGCGGGTCAATTCCGAATTTGGACCGCTGGAAATAACTGTAGACGGCGATGGCGGCTCGATGGTATTTGGCCTTTATGGCCTAAAAGTGCAATGGAAAGAGACCGCCCCGGCCAACCGCTGGGAAAAATCGGTTGTTGGCGGCAAGATCGAATGGCGCGACCACTGGCAGTATTTCGACCTGCCCTATCATGACCCGTTTGCCCGGGAACTGGTGGAATTTTTGCACTGCGTTGTGAAAAGAGAAAAATATCAACGCAACGCTATTCAGGCGGTCAATATTCTGGGACAGGTAGAGGCTCTGTACACCAGCGCAGCCAATAACGGCGCGACCATAGAAAGTAAAAATTTCTACACCTGGCCCAAACCGGTTCCGGCCGGCTGGGTTCCGGAACGCCTGCAAAACGGTAAATTAAAGGCTAGAGAATAAACTGTTTGCAAAGTAGAGTCCACCTCGCTGTAATTACATGAAAATTTAAGAGATAATCAAATTCCATATTTGCTTATCTCTTCAGGTTACACAGGTGGACACTACCTGGATTTTACAACCCAATCCCTGGTTTAACTCCACTTATAAGGACTCATCCTCTTCCCCATCCTCTGACAATTCCACAGCGTTTTCCTGCATATCTTTTAATTGCAGTTCAGTCATGGTCAGTTGAATCTGGATATTGAAAAAATTGTACAGGTCTTCCAGAATTTTCGCGGCCTTGTTGTCTTTTAACCGGCACACCAGGTTGAGGGCGGCGTACTCGGTTTGCACCACTTCGGCATCCATGCCCTTGCCGATTTTCACTTTTTTTTGTTTGACGTTAAAAGGGCGAATACTGGCCGGAGGCAGCACATACTCTTCGCCGGTGAGGCTGTCCAGCAGAGAGGCTTTGATCAAACCCCGCACCATGTGATTGTACAGTTCCCCTACCTGTAACGAGTTATCAACTTCAGCTTCTACCTGGATGACCAGTTGCCGGACGATCTCCTCGTCGACTTTGTCTTCCGCAGGATAATACTTTTTTATAATCGCTTTTTCAAAAGTTAACATGCAATCTCCATTTCTGCATAACATTCTTGTGAGTTCTCAGAATTTCTGTAATGCTAAAATAGTAAATTTTGGCAGAACGAACAAACAATTTCGGACAGGGACTGCAAGATTTTCAAGAAAATATTTGTTATATTCGGTATGAAATATCATGCTGAAAAATATCCCAAAATAGTCGTCATTTATGATGATGAATGCCGGATGTGCCAGGGAAGCGTACAGTGGATACGACGCCGGGCAATGCCGGGCCGGTTTGAATTTGTTGGCTGTCAAACCTCCGAGCGCAGTGAACGGTTTCCTCACGTACAACTCCGGGATTGCCAGTCGGCCCTGCATATCGTTTTAGCGGACGGTAGAATATACGCCGGCGCCGCCGCCCTGCCGGAAATATTGACCGGCTTGCAGGGCTGGCGCTGGCTGGAAAAACTGCTGCGCACCCGCTGCGCCCGGGCTTTAGCGCCCCATGTTTATCAATGGATTGCCGAAAATCGACATTTTTTATCCTGTACATTTTTTAAATGAAAAAACCGGAAAAAATATTGCTTTGCATTGTTTTTGTCTTTAGATTTATGTAATGCCGCCAGGCAAAAAGTTGTAATATCAAAATTGCTTTTTAAATTAATATACCGTGGAACGCGCTTCCCTGCCCCGCCTGCTGATCGAAGCAGAAACACCATCATTTTTATTAATCCAGGTCTTTATTGGTTATTCCAATAAAGAAATCTCTGCATATTACAAACTCATCCGACAACCGGGTTATTCTGTTTGGAATAGCAGGTTAGCAGATGATAATATGGGATAAACAAACAATTGAAAGGAGTGTGTACACATGGGAAACGGCAAAAAAATCGGGGTCGTCGTCCTTGTTATCGGTCTTTTAGCGTTGATCTTATCCCTGATTTATGACAAACTGGGAGGGTCGGCAGGGATAGGCCCGAATCAAACAGTGGGTATTATTGCCGGTGCAGTAATAACCCTGGTGGGTGCGTTTCTGACATTAAAAAAAACCAAATCCAAATCCGCCTGAAACAAGCTTGTACCGGTAGTAAATTAGCTATCTAACGGAACCACTTACTTACAAGGCGTTGCGCCGCTGGTGCGGCGCTTTGTTTCCCGCCGGTAAAAAATTCATTTTATAAATCAAAGCATAAACAAAAAAGCGCCCTGCCGCAAATTGCGACAGGGCGCTTGTAAAACCATATATTAAAACTAGAATTATTTGGTCAGGATCGCTTTATGGATTTGCGTAAACGAACCGGCCTGTATTTTGTAGAAATAGACGCCTGAACCGTAATTAACCGCATTCCAGTTAATGGTATGATAACCGGCGGTCTGGTATCCATCGACAAGCACCTCAAGCTGCTGGCCCAAAGCATTATGAATGGTAATTTTCACATCCGAATTTTTGGGTAATCCGTAGCGGATCGAGGTAACCGGGTTGAACGGGTTTGGATAGTTCTGGCTGATCGAGAACTCGGTCGGTATGGCAGAGCCTTCATCGGCAATACCGGTTACATCTTTCACAAAGAAACTAAAAATTTCTTTGGACATTTTACCATCCGAATTTTCATCAACAGCTTTTACCTTCCACCAGTATTTCTGGTTTTTGGTCAAGCCGCTTTTGGTTACAGTCGTTACAGTTAATCCTTCCGTCACTAACGGACTGGTGAACGCCGCATCTGTAGAAAGATAGAAAGTATATGTCAATGCGCCGCCCAGTGCAGAAGGTGTGGAAGCTTGCCAGGTAAATGTGGCGTCGGTTGCAGTCAGGGTATCGTTATCCGTCGGCGTCAACAGCGAGAAATCGGACGGTGGTAATACGACAACCGAGAAACTGAACACCTGGGTTGACCAGGTACCGGCGGTATTTTTATCCTGAGCCAATACTTTCCACCAGTAATTCTGGTTCAGATCGAGATCGGTAAATAAAAGTGAAGTGGCGGTAATGCTGCGGGTAACCACCGGATCGGTAAAAGCTTCATCTTTGGAGAGATAGATCGAATAGGTTACTGCATCACCGGGATCCGGGTCAACGGCAGCCTGCCATGTAAAGGTAACATTGTTAACATTTAAAACCGCATCATCGGCCGGGGTCAGCAGCGAGAAAGCCGCGGGCGGCAGCATCTGTACGGTCAATGTAAATGTTTCATCAGACCAGGTGCCATCGGTATTGGTATCCACAGCTTTTACCTTCCACCAGTATTGCTGATTTGCTGTTAAACCTTCCCATACATAGAATGTATCAGCGAGATCGGCAACAACAACCGGAGCTGTAAAGGCAGCATCGGTGGCAAGGTACAATTCATAGCTAACCACATCGCCTTCGTCCGGGTCCGTTGCCGGTTCCCAGGTAAAGGTAGCGGTATTGGTGTATATAGTCGTGCCATCAACCGGAGTCAACAGCGAGAATGCATCCGGCGGGAAAATCGGCACAAATACCTGGGTCAGGAATTCGCTGAAATCAACAAAATCGGAGACCGGGGTACCGGAGCCGGGACCAACACCGGCGGGACCGGAAGCATCGCCCCACCAGTTATAGCGGGCATCGATAAAGAAGGTCTTGGTGAAATTTTCTACGCCATAAGGCAGATCGATCGGGCCGGGTAAAAAGCCGGCAATTTCCTCTAATGCAGCCGCTGGGCCATAAGGCACAACTGTATCAGTGATATTATTATAATTGATAACCGGGTTACCTGCCAGGTCAACATAAATACTCTTGTATGCGCCGGTCAGGGTGTTGTACATAACCGTCGGAGAGCCGCCATAACAATAAATATTGGAGGCCAGGTTATTCTGGAAGGTGTTTTGTATAATATCTACGTGTTTATTATTAACCTGTATACCGACAGTGGCATATTCAATTGTACTTTTAATGATTGCCGATTCATCCGAAGCCTGCGATTTGAAAATGATCGAGCCCCAGGCGCCGGGTTCCTGGGTGATTTTATTCGAAGTAGTAAACAATACTTTTTCCGCCAGTAATTTACCGGAAATTGTATCGCCCACTGCTTCAACCGTCGGGGCTTCCTGCTCTTGTGACAATAACACACCATTTAAATTCGAACCGATAATGAGATCGGCTGCTACATTGAACAATAATGTGGTATTGGGAGCCAGAGCTAAAGTCGCTATTCCGTTAGCGCCTTCGACGAACAAATCATCAAAAATAAAATAACCGACGTTCTGTTCGCCCCAGTAGGCGTCTTCGGTAATAAAACCTCTTTTTACATAGATTTCATTAATGGTGTTATTGGCGTATGTATTACCGACCATATTCTTTACCTGGTCCGGATGTAATATTGCCACATAACTGGCGTTATCATGGAAATCGTTACCGGTAATGACCGGGTCAGCTTCAATGCGATTCACCGATATAACAAAATCACGGTTCAGGCTAAAAGCATTGGTATCGATGACCGGGGCGCCAACCGCGCTGGTACCCAGCACTACAGAAGATGTCATATCGGTAAAGGTATTACCCTGAATGAGAGGAGCAGAGGTACCATTCACAGATACACCGAATTCACCCAACATTTGCAAGGTAGAATTGGTAATATTCGCCGAACAATCATTCAAACTTGCGCCTATGCGTGCATACTCGATTGTACACCCATCCAAAAGGCTGGCATCGGCAGCGTTGTCATAAAAATAGATGGTATTCCATTGACCAGCAGCCGGGGCTACCTGGTCAAAAGTCGTAAAGGTAACGCCGGTAGCCAGTAATTGTCCGGCATTGGCGGCTGTGGGTGAACCAACCCATAATCCGGTGCCGGTGAAAAAGTACAATTTAACGCCGGGTTCAAGGGTCAGGGTTGCTGTGCTGGCAGAGCCTTTAACATTCAAATTACTGGCCAGGAAATAGCCAACCTCGGTTTCACTCCAGGTGGCGTCAACAGTCAGATCGGTAGCCTGGACATGGATCATTTTAAATCTCTCCAGAGTTCCGGTACACGTGGTGCCCGATACATTACCAACCTGGTTGGGGAACAAAGTCATCAGGTAATTGCCGCTATTTGCAAAAGTTGAATTGGTAATAACCGGGGCCGCCAGGGGGCTATCCGTTTTAATACCAAAATCGGTTAAATCGGTAAAAGTATTGTTTTCAATTACCGGCGCGCCGGTGCTGACATTATTCATCAGGATACCGGTTTTCATGGCAGTAAAAGAATTGCCGCTGATCGTCGGAGCGCCAGCGTCACGGATAAACACACCGTTATTCAAGACATCGCTTATTGTATTATTACTGATAATAGCGCTGCTGTTGGTAAATTTGAACGCCGATTCGGCATATTCAATAGTACACCCATCCACAACTGATGAAGCATCCGCCGTGGGGCTGAAAATAATGCCGTGCCATTCGCCGGGGGTGGGAGTTTTATAGGATGTAAAAGTTGCGCCGTTGGCAACCAATTTACCTGTCGACGGCAATGCGAGATCGCCAACCCACAGACCGGAATTCTGGAAGAAAAACAATTCTGCACCCGGTTCAATGGTCAATGTCGGGGTATTGCCGGCGGCTTTGATGGTAACATCGCCGGACAAAAAGTAACCAACTTCAGTTTCAGCCCAGGTTCCATCCTGGGTTAAATTGCCGGCCCGGACAAAAATTCTGTTAAACAATGCTGTATTGCCGGATTCAGTGCTGCCGGAAATATTGCCGGCCTGGTTTGGATATACATCAATTAAATATGTAGCATTACCGGTAAAATTATTATCGGTTAGTACCGGCATTGCCGTCGGGCTATCGACCTGGATGGCTGTACCAGTACAATTGGAAAAAGTATTGCCGGAAATAGTCGCTGCACCGGTACTGACGTTATTGAGCAGAATCGCACCCAGCATGGTATCGAAAACGTTGCCACTGATAACCGGGGAAGAGTCATCTCTAATAAAAATACCGCGAGTTTGGATATTAGTAATTGTATTATTACTTATCGTCGGCGAAGAGCCAAACACTTTGAAACCGGTTTCGGCATATTCAATAGTACAGCCGTCAACAACAGAAGCATCATCGGCTGCATCATTAAAGGTAATGGAATTCCAGTCGCCGGCAGCCCTGCCTTTAGCTTCGGTAAATGAACTGAAAATTGCGCCGCTTGCGGTTAATTTGCCCGGTTTGGTGAGATCATTGCCACCAATAAAAAGACTTGCGCCATTGTAGAACAGCAAATGGACATCGGGTTGTACATCCAAAGTAACCAAATTACTGCCCGCGCCTGCCACTGTAATGTCACTGGCAATTATGTAATTGATATTGGTTTCCTGCCAGGAAGCATCTCTATCCAGACTCCCGCCATTGACCCAAATAAAATTACGCAGCGCATTGTTACTCGATTCCGAGTTTCCCCAAATACCGCCGGCCTGGTTCGGGAAAATATTAAACAGGTAATCGGTATTGTTTGTAAAAACATTATTATAAACTTGCATTGAAGCATCATTGCTTTCTACCTTGATTACAATACCGGTACAGGCATTAAAAGTATTGCCGGCAATTACAGGGGCGGCCGTGCTTTTGCTTTTAATGAAAATTGGTGTTCTTACATTATTAAAAGTACAGTTTTCAATTAGGGGCGCCGCTGAATCTGTTAAATAAGTACCGTAATCGGATAAATTCTGAAAAGTACAATTACGGAAGGTAGGATTTGAATCATAGATATGAAACGCTGAACTGGAATATTCAAATGTACAATATTCCAAAATGGAACTGTCATCGGCATTACCGTTAAAATACATAGCCCGCCAACGTTCAGCTAATATAGTGCCGTCATAATAGGTGGTGAATACAATCGGTGCAGCTTCGGTACCGACAGCTACCAGTTTGCCGGTAATTGTTTCGGACACACCGGAACCGACTAATATTTTACGTTCCGGGAAAAATTTTACCTCAACTCCCGGTTCAATAGTCAGGGTAGCCAAAGTTGTTCCACCGGATATCAAAACATCATTTTTAATGATGTATGGACTTCCTGCAACAGTCCACACCGTATTAACGGTAATAGGACCACCGACATCGGTCAAAGCAAAAAGATTTGATGACAATAAAATGAGCAGGACAAGCACACCTGTCAATTTACGAATAGCTCTCATTAGTGAACCCTCCAATTAGTTTGATAAGTTTAGCATTATTATTAATTTATTACTTTTTCCTTTTCCCCGCACAGTTAATAAAAGTGAATAGTAATTCGTTATTATAACCAGTAAATATAATGATAAATTCCAAAACTTTTATTATATATTTTAAATTTCTTTAGTGAGGTTTTTCAGGGTGGTAAATGATGCAAAATTGTATCTCCTTTCAATAGGAATCAGGCAATTATCTGAATTTGACTATATGCCTGAAGGCATGTTTTGAATAAATTTTTCTTACAATTTTGAATATCAGAAATGAAACTATGAGCAAAATTTGTACCGAAAAGTTAATTATTCTAATTAACAAAATGAATCAATATTAATGATTTTTTTGTAAAAAATTCAAAAATATTATGAGAAATATTTATTGAAATACAAAAATGTAATTAACAATTACCAAAATGAAACAGATCTGGCAAAATCAATTAATGATCAATCATTACCGGCTTACTGGCTCATCTATCTTGATCAAAGGTTAACAACTTGTAATCCAAAACCGTTTACCAGGAAACCTGGCATTTATAAAGTCGATATTCAACAAGTCGTTATGTATGAAATAAATTTGACTGGTAAATTGTATTAGCAAAAGCTGAACATCAACATAAAAAACATATAATAAAATGTTATATCTATTTAATATGTATATATTTGCATAATTAATGACTATTAGATGATAATTATTAATTACCATAATGCAGCAGAGACCCAATTCAGGGATTTCACTTGTAAATTATAAAAATAGTTATATTATATATCATCAGTAAGAGTTATATGCGTAATAAAATTTAATGGATCAACCGGTATAAAAAGAAGTTTTTTCTCTTGATATGTAAAACAGATCTAACAATATCATTTTAATGTAAAATTACTATTATATTAATATAGTATTTATTATTTTTATGTCAAACAGAAAAATATTACCTTAAAAACGAAAATCTTTGTAAGGGAGAAAAGATGAATCCGCTTGTAAATGAACCTGACGCAGAGCAAACACCGGAAAAAACCAGGAGCAATGAAAAAAAACCAAAACTGGATAAAAAATTTTTTGACAAAGAACTGGAAAAACTGCAAATCGAATTGGTGAAACTGCAGGAATGGATCAAGCAAAAAGGCTTAAAGGTGGTGGTTATTTTTGAAGGCCGGGATGCCGCCGGCAAGGGCGGCGCGATAAAATGTATTACCGGGAGCCTCAATCCCAGAATTTGCCGGGTGGTGGCGTTGGCCACACCTACGGAACGGGAAAAAACCCAGTGGTATTTTCAACGCTATGTGGCGCATTTACCGGCTGCCGGGGAAATGGTGTTATTCGACCGGAGCTGGTATAACCGCGCCGGAGTTGAGCGGGTGATGAAATTCTGTACCGAGGCGGAATACCAGGAGTTTTTACGCTCCTGTCCCGAATTTGAGCGCATGCTGGTGCGTTCCGGCATAAAACTGATCAAGTACTGGTTTTCGGTGAGCGATGAGGAACAGGAACGGCGATTTCAAAAACGTAATCAGGATCCCACCAAACGCTGGAAACTCAGCCCGATCGATCTGAAATCGCGCAGCAAATGGGTGGAATACTCCCGCGCCAAGGATGACATGTTTGCTTACACCGATATAAAACAGGTGCCCTGGTATGTTGTAGAGGCGGATGACAAAAAACGGGCGCGGCTGAACTGCATCAGCCACTTGCTGAGTCTGGTCCGCTACGAAGACTTGACGCCCAAACCGGTAGAACTGGCGCCCCGGCAAATTGAAGGCGGCTATATCCGTCCGCCGATCTCCGAACAGACATTTGTTCCGGAAATATACTAACTTGAAATTTTAATTAAATCAGGAACTGTTCATGGCCAATATTGCATTTTTACAAGAATTTATAATCCTTTTCGGAGCGGCGCTTTTTGTTTTAACAATCTGTAATCGCCTGCATATACCTCATACAATCGGCTTCCTGATCACCGGCATGCTTATTGGCCCTACCGGGCTGAAATTGATCGATAATGACCAGGCGGTCAAGATATTCGCCGAATACGGGGTAGTATTTCTGCTTTTTACGATCGGGCTTGAGCTGTCTTTAAAACGCTTGAGAAAAATGGGTAAAGGAATGCTGCTGGGCGGCAGTATTCAGGTTTTATCCACCATTGCGGCAGTTATAATGATCAGTTACTGGTTTGGCAAAACGGTCAATCTGGGCTTGTATTTTGGTTTTATCATTGTCATGAATAGTACTACCATTGTGCTTAAATTATACCAGGATCGTAAGGAACTGGAAACTCCACAGGGGCAGATCATTACCAGCTTGCAACTTTTTGGCGATTTAATGGTTGTGCCTTCGATACTGGTATTGCCAATTCTGAGCGGAATGTCGGGTGTTACCACCATTCAACTGCTCATTCGCTTTGGCGGCGGACTGGCGCTGATTGGTTTAATATTCTTTATGGGGCGTTTTTTATTGCCTCACTTTTTACATTTTATTGTCTTTACCCGTGTAAGGGAACTGCTGGTGCTTGGCTCCCTGTTTGCATGCCTGAGCGGCGCTGCTATTACCGGTTCGCTGGGCTTTTCTCTTGCCCTGGGAGCGTTTCTTGCCGGCATCCTGATCGCTGAAACAGATTATCAATATCAGGTACAGACAGAAATATCTTCAATTCGGGATATTTTCAATAGTATTTTTTTCATTTCTATCGGTATGCTGATAAACCTCAATTTTGCCGCGCATAATTTACACTATATTTTACTGGCTTCACTCGCGGTAGTTTTAGTAAAATTCATCACCAATTATATTGCCATCGCATCACTGCAAGTACCGGCTCGTATTAATATTATTGCTTCCGCCAGCTTGTCACAAATCGGTGAATTTTCTTTTGTATTGATCAGCGTCGGTTTTGGTTACAAATTGCTTGATTATAATTTATACCAGTATAGCGTCTCCATAATTGTTATGACAATGATACTTACGCCGTATATGATAAACTGGGCGCCACTGCTCTTTAAAAACAAAAACACTCTCAAGAATGTTGACCGGGACAAACCGGGAGTGCAATTACATAATCATGTGGTGATAGCAGGGTTTGGTTTGACAGGTCAGCATATTTCCCGCGTACTAACTTCGGCCAATATTGATCATATCATTATGGAACTAAATGGCCGCACTGTGAATGAATATAAAAAACAAGGCGTGTCGATAATATTTGGCGATGCCGTTCAAAAAGAGATACTGGAGAAATGCCAGATCAAGACTGCCAGTATTTTTATTCCAGTCATTTCCGATGCTTTTGCATTGCGCAAATCCATTAAACTTGCCCGGCAAATGCAGCCGGATATCTATATCATTGCCCGCAGCCAGCGGCTCGACGAAATTGAAGAGTTGAAACAATGCGGCGCCGACCAGGTGATTGCCCAGGAGTTTGAAAGTTCCATTGAAATTGTTATCCATTTAATGACTAAACTGAACTTTCCCGGCAATGTTATTCAAATCCAGTCCAAGTTGCTGCGTGAAGACGGCTATTCCATGATGAGAAATGTGCAGACCACCGACCAGGTATCCGAAAAAATCTTGCGGGTACTTTCGGCCGGCACAACCGCCTCTTTTTTATTATTTGAAGAACACCATGCCGCCGGTAAAAACATCCGGCAATTGGATCTGCGGAACAAAGCCGGCGCGACCATTATTGCCGTGGTGCGCGGTGATAAAGCCTTTACCAATCCCACTCCGGAACTGGAATTACAGGTTAACGATGTTATTGTTATGATGGGCAGCCACGCCCAGATCGATGCTGCGTTTCATTTTCTGGAAACCGGGAAGTAAAACGGCGTAAACAGGTAAGAATTTTTCAGGAGACCAGTTTTTTCAACTTGGTCCATAATCCCTTGCCCACCATCTTGTCCGCAGCGCCAATAATTTTTTGAATAACGTGCAAGGCTTGTTCTTCGCCCGCCCAATACTTTTTGATCATCTCCGGGTCGGTTTCATTGACGAAACTGTTTAAAACCCAGGCGGTAAGCGCAATATCATCGGTAAATGCCACGGGGCCCAGCAGGGCTTCAGGAATAAAATCAACCGGGGATATAAAATAAGCCAGGGCTGCCAATAACTTTACCTTATCTTTACGGTGAACCCCCGTATCGAGCGCCAGTTTCCACAACAGGTAAAACAAATCAGGAGCCCAGATCAGGTAGCGGTTCCATTGATTCGTCTTACCCTCTTTGCTCCCCAGCCATTTTAGCATCCTGGCGCGTAATTTAATATAGAAACCGCTTTCGGTATCACTCATACTCTGCCTGTTGTTACATCAAAAACAACTCGTGCCGGATTATAAGACATTTTAGAATAATTGCAAACACTTTTTTATATAATACCAAAATTATTAAAATGAACGTTGGCTATTGATAATGGACTTTTTTTATAATACTCCTATTTTGTCCTGTACCAGGACGTCAGGCATCCTGTCGCTATAGTCCGGCTCCCTGGCGCTATCATTTCACCAGGCTTGTATTGGTTTTAAAATCCCACAAAGTACGGCGCTTCAAATCTGCCACTGCAAGTTTGTATTCGATATAGGCATTCAGGTATGCAGTTTTGGCGCTGATAAGGCGGTCACGGTTATTGGCTAACACCAGACTGGTAATATCGCCATTGTTAAACCGTTCCAGGGTAATATCAAAATTCCGCTGCGCCACCGATTCCCGTTTTTGTAAAACCCGTAAACTGTTCATACTTTCTTCCAAACGCCGCACCACATCGCGAATCTGGCGGACGATGGTTTTTTGCTGCTCCGCAAGATCGAGTTCGCGGGTATTAAGAGTGGCTTTTGCCGCCTGTACTTCGGCGCCATTAACACCCCAGTCAAAGATAGGCACTGTCAACGTAAAGCCGACGCTGCGGTTATTGGGTCGGCGATTCATATCGTCGAGACTGGAATCCCATAATGTGCGGGGCTCGCTGGAATAGGGCAAACCGCCGTCGCTGACGCCCACCAGTTCATACGAAGCCCACAACTCGCCGCTGATTTCGCTGCGGGCATCGGCTTGTTTAACATTGATCCGCGCCAGGTCCACCTGAATCTGGGACTCGCGAATTTCCGTGCGGTTTTCGAGCGCCTGTTTAATGGCAAAATCAAGATCGACGGCAAAGCTGTCGATTTCAAAGGCGGTTTCAACCGAGATACTGTCTTCCAACTGCATGCCGATCAATTGCTTAAACATATCCCGACTGCTTTCCATTGCCGATTGGGTTTGTACCAACTGGTTCTGGCTCTGGGCCAAATCCACTTCCATTTCCAGCGCCTCGGTTTCCGGTATCAACCCGGCATTGAATTTTTTGCTGGCAATGTCATACAATTCATACTGCTGGTCAACATTATCCTTAGCGATCTTGTGTTCGCGTATTGCCCGGTACAAATTGAAAAAAGCGGCTGTAACATCATAAACAATTTCCAGTTCCCCGCGATTATAGCGGCGCGAGGCCAGTTCATAATTCAAATCCGCCTGTTTTAATCCCAGCTTGAGCGTGTTTATAGTAAACAAGGGCTGCGAAAAGTCCAGGCTCACCGATGTATATATTTCCTTGCGCTTCAGGTCTTCATCATAAGTAGCGCGGTAAGTGGAAACAGAGCGGTGATAGGCGGAAGAACTGAGGCTAATTCTGCCGTTGGTCGGTAATGGCTGGTTCAGATTAAACCGGCTATAGTATTGAATTGTCCCGGTTGTGTTATATACGGGCAATGCATCCTGCACCGGAATGGAGGTAACCGCTTCTCGCCAGTCCGGTAATTGCAACGACATATCCGCATTGGTTTTAAAACGCCCTTTGGCAGCGACAAGGCGTTCTTCCGACTCTGTTAAACTTAACCGCAGGGTTTTCATATCGTAGCTTTTCTCAAGGGCAATGGCAATAGCCTGATCGAGGTTCAGGGTGTATTCCATAGCCTGAGCGCCGGAAATCATAAACACCAGAGTGATAAAAAGCATCCGGGTTATTTTATTTATAAACTGCACCATCATTCTACTCTATCCTCCAATATAAAACTATTCATAACGTAATGCTTCTATAGGGTTGATTTCAGCGGCGCTTTTGGCTGGAAAGGTGCCAAAAATAATTCCCACCGCGCCGGATACTCCGAAAGCAACTATGATAGATAACGGGGTAATGGCGGTATGGAATTCGGCAATGCTGTTAATGACAAGGGACATGGTTACGCCCAGTATAATGCCAACCAACCCGCCAACCAGACTGAGCCCAATAGCTTCGATCAAAAACTGAATGAGTATTTCTCGCCGCCGAGCGCCGAGAGAACGGCGAATGCCGATCTCCCGCGTCCGTTCCAATACGGTTGCCAGCATGATATTCATAATGCCGATGCCGCCCACCAGCAGGGATATGGCCGCGATTGAGCCCAATACCATATTATAGATCCTGGTTTCTTTTTCTTCCTGTTTTAACAATTCATAAGGAATAACCAGGTCATAATCATTATTATTGCGATGGCGGCGATCTATCACCCGCCGGATTATTGAAGCGCTTTCCACCAGCTTTTCGGAATCGCCGATCTTGATGGTTAACTGTTTGATTTCACTGCCGAGCCGGTTGGCGTTGTCAAACCGGCTGGAAAATGCCGAGAGCGGCACATAAATATCCTGGTTCAAATTCCGCGATGCCAATTCGCCAACTGTTTCGGTGAACAAAGATTTTGTACCCATAACCCCGATAACTTCAAACCACTGATCTTCCAGTTTTACTTTTTTGCCAATCGGATCCTGCACCGGGAACAGGTTACGGGCGACTTCATCACCCAGTACGCAGACCCGCAACTGGCGTTCGTGGTGATCCATTGTTAAAAACTTGCCGGTTTTGGCTTCATAATTCAATATTGATTTAAAATTGTCGGTAACGCCAACCACGGTGGTTTTGGTGGACTTGTCCTCAAAACGGGCTTCGGTTTCCTTTTCCGCCTGGGCGGCGACCAACTCAACCGTGGGAACAATTTTTTTAATTGCTTCGGCATCGGCCAGCGACAAACCGCGCGAAAATTTGGCGCGTACTTCATCCAATTCTTTGTCGCTCAGGTCTTTATCGCGCACAATAATATTATTAACGCCCAGCATTTTATATTTTTCGAGAGCTTCACGTTTGGCGCCCTCGCCTATGGAAAGCATGGCAATAACCGCTGCCACGCCAAAAATGATACCCAGCATGGTCAATATTGAGCGCATGCGGTGCACCCGCAGACCCTCTAGACCAATTTGTAAATGTTCTCGTAATTCCATTATTTATCTCCTGTTGTGGAGACATCGGCAAGAGCTTCTCCTGCTTTGATATTTCCATAAACAACTACATAATCCGCATTGCGGGGACCAAGCGTAACCGCTACTTTTTGCGGCGCTGCCCCACGCTTGAGGTAAATATAATAGTCTCCGTCCTGCTCATAAACACGGCTATTTTTAACATACAACACATCATCAAGTTCCGAGACAAAAAAATCACAGCTCACCGTCATACCGGGGCGCAGCAGGCGCGAGGATTCAGACAATAAAATATCCACATCGAAAACCTTGATCTTGGAGCCTCTTTCTTTGGGATGACAGACCTGGCTGATATGGGTAATTTCGCCTTTGAACAGTTGTTTGGGATAAGCATCGAGCCTGACATTAACTTTTTGTCCGATAGATATTTTTTTAATATCGCGCTCATTCACAGTGGAGAGAACTTTCATGCGGCTGAGATCGGGCAGCCTGATAATGCCGTCGCCGGGATAGCGTTCATCGCCTATCATGATCTTGCCGCTGCGGCGTTCCTGATAATAGACCACCAGGCCGTCGGCAGGAGCGCGTAAAATAAACTCCTGAATTGTGCGTTCCGCTTTTTTTATCGCAGCGCGGATTTGTTTGATCTTTTCTTCCTGGATCAACAGATCTTCTTTGATGAGTATCTTTTGATGTTCTATTTTGGCAAGAGCCTTCTCATAATCAATTTTACTGATCTTGTAGCGCAGCCGGGCTATATTTTGCTGGGTCAGAGGTTCAAAACGGGTGCGCTGGGTATCGATGACCGCCTGACGCAGCGCCGTCTCGGCCGATTGCAGATCGGCTTGCAGCTTTTTCATGGTGGTGGCTTGTTCAACCTGCATACGATTCAAATCGGCAAGAGCCATGTCGAGATCGGCATTTTTATTCAAGCGCTCCCTGGCAACTCCAGACGTATCGATCAAACCAATATAATCACCGACTTTGACTTGCTCGCCTTCTTTTACCAGATCGACAATTTTCGGGCGGCCATAGGCAAAATCAAAAGCGGGCATTGTCACCGTCTGGGCATTGACCGAACGTAACTCGCCGGTTTCTGTTATTGTTACCTGGAAATTACCCTTACGAATCTTTTCTTCAAATAGCCCGCCGCTTTGACAATGCAAGGTCATGAATACCGGCAAGAGTAAAAATAAAAGCGCTTTATTCTTCATTCGCCTTCTCCTGCCGCCTGAGATTTGTCCTTCTCTTCATTTCCGCTTTGCAAAAATTCTGGATTGATCAACGCCACTTCATCGCCGGGTTCAAGACCCGCTGTGATAATAACATAATCTTCATTTTCCGGACCTATCTTAACCGGTTGTTCCTTAAAGCTGCCGCCTTTTTTTAAATAAACCAGGTCTTGATCTTCTTTATGGAACAATGCTTCAACAGGGATAAACAGAGTATCGGCAATACTTTCGATAATTATTTCACAACTCACCGTCATACCGGGCATAAGATTCGGATTTGATCTATCCAATTGTACATAGACATCAAATACTTTGACTTTGGAATCACGTTCCTTGTTACGGGCCAGGGTGGCAATTTCGGTTACCTGACCTGTAAATACCGAATCCGGGTAGGCATCGAGGCGAATTTTAACCCGCTGCAAGGTATCTATTTTTGCAATATCGACTTCATTGACAGGGACCTGGGCGCGCATTCGGCTTAGATCAGGCAGCTTGATCAAAGGATTACCCCGCCACACCTGATCATTGACCTGGTATTTTTCATCGGTTGTCCAGTTTCGTTCCAGAATAGCAATGCCGGGAGCCGGGGCAACCACACACAACATATTTAAAGCGCTGCGGGCTTCCTGTAACCTGGTTTCCACTTGTTTAACTTGCAGCGCCAGTTTGTTTTCCTGTTCACGGTTAATACTTTTCTGATTTTCAATTTCCTGCCGGGCTTTTTCCAGTGAAATGGCAGCCCTATCCAGTTCCAGTTGAATTTCTTTCTTGCGAATCTCGGATTCGTATTTGGCTTTTTCAAGGTTTAATTTGGAAATTTCGTGCTGCAATCTGGTTTTTTCATATTCGGCTTCCAAATCCTGGATTGTGGATTCATTACTGGATTTGGCTTTACGAAGCTCAGCCCGGGCAATTTCCAGTTCGGCAATGGCGTCATCCAGCCCTTTTTGTACTTCGGTAACATCAAATTCGCAGAGGGTATCCCCTTTTACAACCTGGGCGCCGTCTTCAACAAGCCGGGCAATTTTCATACTGGGGAACCGCGATGTAATCGTCGGACTAAGTATGGTGATTGAATTAACAGCATCCAGTTCACCGGTCTCCGTTACACTGTTCAGGAACTCTCCTCTTTTCAGGGTATAGGTTTCAATTTCCTGTACCGGTCCCGGCTTGCAACATATTAATACAAATTGCAAAACTCCAAATAATATGAATAACTTTTTAATCACTTTATCATCCTTTATATTTAATGACCCGGTTAAACCTGATCCTTCATAATGTAACGCAAATTGTAAAACATTTGTTCACTACCTTGCCCGCTCCCTGATCACCGGCATATTGGCAACGCCAGGTGTATCTTTGTCACCGGCAAGCGAATCGGGAACGGTTTTTACAGTATCACCAACCGGACTAGTTTGCGATTTCCGGGCCGTCAAGCGCGCCGGCCATATCACGCTGGCGGCGGGCGGCGCCAGCAAAGCGATCATTTCATCGCCTTTAAAATCGCCTTCAATGATTGCATAATCTTCGTCCTGACTGATGACCGCCACCGGCCTGGGAATGAATTTTTTCCCGGCGCCGATGTATACTAACTTGACACTATCCTTTTCGAATACACAATCCAGGGGCACAGAAATAACATTCTCTAATAATCCGGTTTCGATCCGGCACCGGGCGGTAAGGCCGGGTAACAGAGCCTGCGCCAGGCTGTCGATTGCGACAATGACTTCTACTTTACGGACTTTGGAGCCTCTGCGGATCGGTTTGGCAACTTTATCGACACTCGTTACCCGGCCGGGTAATACCAGGTTATCCAGAGTGGGAACAGTAATAGCGGCTTTGTGTCCTTTTTTTACCCGTTGGGCGTCACTCTCACCCAGTTGCAAAATAACCTGCATAGCCGACATATCCGGAATTTTTATTATTGGCATTCCCGGGAAAACCTGGTCGCCGGGTTTTAACTTTTCATCCGTCATCCAGTTTTCTTCATAAATGACCAGACCATCGACCGGGGATTTGACTATCATTAAATCCATACTCTCTTTAATAACCGCTACTTTATTCTCCGCCTGGCGAATTAACAGTTCCATGTGAGCGCGTTCTTCCGCCTGAATTTTTTCCAGAGAGCTCATTTTTTGACTGCTTTGCTTGGCCTCGACTTCATAGCGGGCGATTTCCAGCTTTTTTATTTCCTGAATTTTGGGCGGTTCGAATTCCAGTTTGGCTAATTGCAATTGCGCAGCTTTAACGGAAGCCATAGCGTTACGGTATTGGGTTTCGTATAACAACTGTTGCAGTTCCAGCTCGGCATTCTTGGCCACGGCGTCGGCTTTGACAATTTCCAACTGGTCGATGGCAGTTAAATACTGATTTTGCAATTCATCCGCCTCCAGCCGGTAAACCAGTTCATCTTTGCCGACCCGCGATCCTTCCGGCAACAACCAGGTCAGTTTTGCGATATACCTGATGCGCGGGGTTACTAAAACATGCGATCGCACAGCGTCCAGTTCTCCTTCCGCCTCTATATTGACGCGATAATCCGATCGGGACAACGGTATCGTGATATTCGCATTTGATCCCGGCGAATGACAGGAAAGCAGGGATAGTATGATTACCACAATAATATTAAAATATAAATACTTCATAAAATACCAATACCAGTATATCTGTAATTATCTTGTCAAACATTCACTAATTATAGAAACGATTTTAATTATTATATCGACAAAAAAAATTGTATCCAAGTAAAAAATTGTAATTTAAACAGTTGAAGACCTATAACGTGTTTTTTTACACTTCAACCCTGCAAAACAATCTTTTTATTCCCCGATTATTGCCCCCGGTCAGTAGAGCAGATATTTTTCCCTGGTCGTTAAATAGTTTGCCAGTTTTTCGGTGAGGTTTTGATAAATGACGTCGGCATCGTCATTTTCAAGAATCTGCAACCGCACCCGATCCGTACCCATTGCGCGGTCGAACATGGCGATATGCTCCGCCGGAAACAGTTCCTGCTGCGGATAAAGTTTATGCAAAGTGACCAGGATATGAATTTGTGTGAGCATGGGACGGTAGGCTTTAGTATCGGTGATATGAATTTGCACACCCTGGATTTGCTGATTCTGAAAAGAAAAATAAAACGGACTATAATACAACGGCCGGAAATGCACGCCCGGCAACGCCAGGGCATTTAATGAATCGGCAAGTTGCCGGCCGTCGATCCACGGGCCGCCGAGTAATTCAAACGGCAAAGTATACCCGACTCCACCGTGAATGGTTTGCAGTTCGCCAAGACAACCGGTGGTAGCCACAAAAAACGGGGTTTGCGCTTGCGGAACATGCGGCGAGGTGGGCGCCCAGGGCAGGCCGGTATCGGCAAAGGTCATGGAACGCCGCCACCCCTGCATGGGTATCACCGTCAGGTCGGCATTGATATTGAATTCCGTATTGATAAAAGCCGCCAGTTCCCCGATAGTCAATCCATAAATATAAGGAATTTCATACAAGCCGATGAACGACTTGAATGCCGGTTCCAGCATGGGGCCTTCCACCAGTTCCCCGCCCAGGGGATTCGGCCGGTCGAGCACCAGGATGGGGATGTGGTTTTCCTGCGCTGCCTGTATGGCGTAAGCCATGGTATTAATATAGGTATAAGCCCGCGAGCCGATGTCCTGTATATCAAAAACCAAAACATCAATATCTTTCAACATTTCAGGAGTTGGCTTTTTTTGTTTGCCATAGAGACTGTACACCGGCAGGCCGGTTTGCTCGTCACGAAAATTTTCAATTTGCTTGCCGGCAATTATGTTGCCTCGCACCCCGTGTTCCGGGCCGAACAGCGCCACCAGGTTCACATCGGGATGCCGGTAGAGGGTATCGATCGTACCGGTCAGGTTGGCGGTAATGCCGGTGGGATTGGTTATGAGGCCTAGGCGCTTGCCCCGGATGAGGTCCATCTTCTCCTGCAATAAGACATCGATGCCCGGTTTGACCTGAATGGACTTTTCATTCTGCGCCCGAGCAGTCAGCGCCAGGAACATGAAAACCAGCAACAAGTATTTATTTATTTGCATGAAAAATCACCTTATTCTTTCCGTTGCAGATCGAGGGGCAGTAAAAACACCATGATCATACCGGGGATTGTAAAAAACAGCACGGTTATAAAAAAGTGGGTATATCCCAGCGCCGCCTGTAAAAAGCCGCTCAGCATACCGGGGATCATCATCCCCAGCGCCATAATGCCGGTGCTGATGGCATAATGCGAGGTTTTATACCTGCCGCGCGCATAATACATTAAAAACACCATAAACGCGGTAAATCCCACGCCGTAACCGAATTGCTCCAGGGCAATCAATCCGTAAATCACCGCCAGCGGCGGATGGTACAGGGACATATAGATATAAACCACATCGGGCAGGTTGAGCATAAGCGCCATGGGGAATATACATTTTTTTAATCCAAATCGCGAAATGAACCAGCCGCCAACCAGGCCCCCGGCCAACAGGCAGATCACCCCAACCGTGCCCTTGACCAGGCCGACGGTTTCATTGCTCAACCCCAATCCCCCGGCGGCGACTGCATCTTTTAAAAATACCAGTCCCATTTTTTCCAGCATCGCCTCGCCGAAACGATAAACCAGGATAAAGATGATGACCGGGACGATCCTTTTTTGCTGGAAATAGGTTTTAAACACCGTTAAAAACGATTCGCGCTGCGCCCGGTCGCGCGCCACGCCATCAGCAGCCGGGTAAGGCAGGTAAAAACGGTGAAACAGGAACGCCGCCACAAAGATCGCGCCCGCCAGCGAGAACACCATTTGCCAGCTTGTCACAGTATTTTGCAATGCAGTTTGCCAGCGCCCGGCTAAAACCACCAGCGCCCCGGACCCAAATATTACCGCAATCCGGTAAAAGGTTGACCGGACGCCGATATAGAGCGCCTGCTTGCTTTCATCCAGCGCCAGCATGTAATAGCCGTCAATGGCAATATCATGCGACGCGGAGACAAAGGCAATGACCATGAAAATAATCACCGATACCGACATGAACGCGGATAAATGCAGGGCGGCGCCCAGCCCCAGCAGTAACACACCGATAGCCAGTTGGGTATACAACACCCAGGCGCGTTTGCTGGCATGAATATCAATAAACGGCGCCCACAGCATTTTAATGACCCAGGGCCACATAAAGACCGAGGTCAGGCCGATGACCTGGTTGCTCACCCCAAAATCTTTGTACATTATTACGGAAACAACATTGACGATAATATAAGGCAGGCCTTCGGCAAAGTACAAGGTCGGTACATATAGCGCCGGCAGCCGTTTTTGTGTGTGCGGTTTGTTCATTCCGATTCGTTTTTAGGTGACAGGGTATAAAAAAAGCCTCCGGTACGAGGCTTATAATTATCATTTCATTTTCCGGTCAGGAAAAATTGCGCATATCGGTTTTAAGGCGCTTGATCTCATCGCGGATCTTGACTGCGTCTTCATAACGCTCATCCTGAACGGCTTTACGCAGATCGACATTCAGTTGCTCAAGACGGTCGCCGGGCGATACTTCGTGACTGCGTTCCGGTTCTTCGGCCCGCGTGTCCTTGTCGGTGATCGCCGCTTTGAGCATCACTTCTTCCTCGACAAATATATCGGCCTTCATGCGCAGCGCCAGGGCAATGGCGTCGCTGGGCCGGGCGTCGATATTACGGGTTTGGCCTTCCACTTCAAGACCAAGCAGGGCAAAATAAGTATTTTCGCGTAAATCATTCACAATGATACGGGATATTTCCACATCTATGGAATCCAGCATATTTTTAATCAAATCATGGGTCAACGGCCGGGGAGGCGCGATATTTTCCAGTTGCAGGGCAATGGCTTGCGCCTCGGTTGAACCAACTACTATGGGCAGCCATCGGTTCATTTTTTCATCTTTAAGGATGACAACGAAACGACTGGTCGCAGTATCAAGCGTAACTCTTTCTACTTTAACGCGAACCAGCATGAATACAAACCTCCGAATTCTCTGTGCTTAAAATATTATTTATTACCTGGATATATTAATAAATTTTCAATCCAGTGTCAAGTTATATTTTAGATTTTGCGCAATTGTGCATGGATGAATATGGAAAGTTGGTAGTCCCGCCTTGAGCCGGTGCAAGTCTGCCTGAAGGCGGGACTATTAACATAAATCCCGGTCATCGAGTAGTCCCGTTGCTTCATCTTTCGGGACGTATCGAGATGACAATTCTCCAGATCGCCCTGGATCGAAGATCCGACATTGGCGGATTTCATAATCCAGGGCGCAAAATAATGCAGGACATCTTGTCCTGCCGGCCACAGGCCCGACCTGCAAATTACAAAACCCCACCATTGCCACGACCTTCAGGTCGTGGAATAAATAAAGCAAAAACATGGCTTTAGCCTAAATAATTTTGACTAAAGTCAATTCTGTTTTGTTGTATTGTTCCACGTCATAAATGACGTGGCAATGAGCAAAACGATTAACGCTCACCCCAGGTCAAGTCGTCTCGATACGGGCCAAATCTACCTCTGTTGAAATGCTATTTAATGGCCGGTGCAGATCGTTTGTCAAAACCATTTACGGCCCTACTCGACGACCGGTTATTATAGAATATACTACGGTCATCGAGTAGTCCCGTTGCTTCACCTTTCGGGAAGTATCGAGATGACAATTCTCAATATGGCAGAACGGCCCCTCGATCCGAGGCGCGTAGCGCTTAACCCTGGCACCAACTCAAATTCCCCAATTCGTAATTCGTCATTCGTCATTCATCTTTCATAATTCATAATTCGTAATTCGTAATTCGTAATTCAAAACCCATTTCCCATCTTGCAAAATTGCCAAAAAATATTTACTTTACAAGAAAATTTTTAAACAGAGCAAAATTATGACCCGCTTTACCCTCTCCTCCCCCCTGGATATGCACCTGCACCTGCGCGAAGGCGACATGCTGGAACTGGTCGCGCCGCTCAGCGCCCGGCCTTTTGCCGGGGCGGTGGTCATGCCCAACCTGGTGGAACCGGTGAATAGCCGCGACAAACTGGTGCGCTACCGCGAAGCCATTTATGACGCCATCGGCGACGAACTGTTCATCCCCTGGATGACGCTGTTCTTTCGCAATTACAGCGAAGCGGAACTGGCGGAAGTGAAGGATGATATTATCGGCGTTAAACTCTATCCCGCCGGCATCACCACCAACAGCGAGGCCGGGGTGTCCAACCTGCACGATATTGAAAGCACCTTGACCCTGATGCAGGAGATGCACATTCCCCTGCTGGTGCACGGCGAATCCAGCGGCTTTGTGCTAGATCGCGAAAAAGAGTTCCTGGAAGTGTATGCGCAACTGGCCAAAGCTTATCCGCAACTGACTATTATTATGGAGCATATCACCACCCGCGACGCGGTGGAACTTCTGGATCAATACGAAAACCTGTACGCTACTATAACCCTGCACCACCTGCTCATCACCCTGAACGATGTGGCCGGGGGACTGCTGGCGCCGCACCTGTTCTGCAAACCCATCGCTAAACGCCCGGAGGACCGCGACGCCCTGGCGCAGGCGGCTTTAAGCGGCCACCCCAAAGTCATGTTCGGCAGCGATTCCGCGCCGCACCCGGTACATAAAAAAGAGTGCAGCGGTTGCGCCGCTGGCGTGTTTACCGCCCCGCTTGCGCTGCCCATGCTCACCGGCTGGTTCGAGCAGCACGGCGCCCTGGATAATTTGCAGGATTTTATCTCCGGCAATGCACAGCGCATTTATAAGATCACACCGCCGGAAAAGATCATCACCCTGGTTAAAGAACCCTGGCAGGTACCTGGCAAATACGGCAATGTAGTGCCTTTTGCCGCAGGTCAGGAACTGCCCTGGCGAATGATAAACCAGTAATGAACAGGACTGCAAATAATTTTGATGACAAAATTATCTGCTTTCAATTTTATAAATTCAAATAATACTTAATTTTTCTCAATAAAAAATTTAACAACATATTGACTTTATAATTTTTTTTTTATACTTTAAAATATCTCATTCCCTCTGCCATTATTCCCAAGAATGAATTAAAAATCAGACGCTTATTAAATATAAAATATATTATATAGTAAAAAGCAGAATGATTCCAGGGGTCCGAAAATCCGCCTAAACACCTGGTAATGCGCTATTTTTTGTATATTCAGGTTTCATCTTTTTAATTTAGGTGTTACAAGAGTCTTTAATTTCCTGAAAATTTCATACAGATATTTGTAATAATGAAATAAAGAACGTTGGTAAACACAAAATTAATATTTGCATTATCACCGGTATGTAAAGGAGGAGATTATTATGTTACGAAAATTTGCTGGAAAGGATTTAACCTTTAGTTTATTTTTATTGTTAATTATATTGATCATTGTCACCTCATTACCTGCTGCAGATAAAGAAGAGCTAATAAGTGGTCCAGAATTACAGGCCAGACTCGATAGTATCGAAATCAAATATCAGGCGGCAAAACAGGCTCAGGCGGGGTTCTATGCTACAAAGTACATGTCTCTTGGTGAAGAACTCTATAAAAAAATAAATGATAACAAAAACAAAACGCAAGGTTTGCCTCTCAAAGATATCAATCTTGTTCAATCCCTTTTTGAAAAAGCTCAGGTCGCTGCGGTATTGATGAAATCAAATTATGATCAATATTTAACTTCCAGGGCCTATGGCGATTCAATTGGCGCTTCAACTTTTGATAGCAAAGGGTGGGAAAAAGCCGAAAAAAAATTTGAAAAAACAATTACTTGTCTTGAAAACGGACGAAATGAGGAAGCATTAAAAACAATTCAGGAAGCGGATGCTCTATTTAAACAGGTAATTATTGCTTTTCTAAACAACAAATATATTATTGATATTGACAATAAAATCCAGGCAATTGAAAAGGCCGGAATAAAAAACAATGCTCCAATCAGTTTACAAAAAACAAAAATGATGTTACAAAAAACTAAAAGTCAGTTGAATAAAGACAAAAAAGAATCTGGCGAATTTCTTGCCCTTGTAAAAACCACATTACAGGAAATCGAGCATGCCTCTGAAATTAATAAATGTGTAATTCAAACAAAAGACGACAAGAACACTCTTGAACAACTGAGACTCAACGAAGAATCAACGCTGCAACAAATTGCATCAAAATTTGATTTTACCCTGGATTGCAGTAAAGGCAAAGACAACGCAGTTAACAGTTTACTGAACCAGATCGATGAAGAAAAGAAAAAATATCAAAATTTTGAATATGCTTTGGCTGAAAAAGATAAACAAATATTGGAATTACAAACTAATAATACCCAATATAAAAATCATATTAACCATTTAACTGTTGTTCAGGATAGTCTGACAATGACTTTTCGAAAAATTGGTTCTCTTGCTTCTGACATTGTGCCAATTCAAAACGCTTTGGATAGTACTGATATAATTTCCTATTATGATAAAGAAAAAATCATATTACGCTTACCTGGTAAAGTTTTTATTGAAAAACAAAATTATCCCAATCCAAAATATTTTGCAGCTTTGACAAAAATTAGCAAAGCTTTAAAAAATCTTAATAATTGCCTTTTTACTATTGAAGGGCATGCAACTTTGGATAGTAAGGCAGAGATCAATAAATCTAATTCACAGGAAAAAGCCAATGCGATACGGGACTATCTGACAGCGGACGGCAGAAATATTCAGGATTATATTGCAATCGGTTTTGGTAACAGCAAGCCTATTGCCCCGGATAACAAAGAAGGAAAAATATTAAATAACAGAATTGATATTGTCATACAAAGAAAAAACTGACAATGTTAAAGGGAAAAAAAGAGTTGAACACTAAAAACAATAATTTATTTTTAAGACTAGATGCAATTGGTCTTTTAATATTGATTTCAATGGTCATCTCAGGATGCGCTTCATCCGCACAAAAAAAAGCTAATTTCTATTATGTTAAAGCTCAACAACTGGAAATGGAAAATGCAGATCCATTAACAATATTAGCTACACTAGAAATTGCCAAACGACATAATCCTGAACTCAAGGGCCTCAATGAAAAAATTGCTTATTATGAACAACATGTTCTAAATAAAAACACAATATCTACACAGCAACGAAAATTTGCAGAAAAGCTGGAAGAACCGATTAACACCATATATAGTGAAGGTTTCCCGGTGATCAGTCCAGATGGTAGCATGATGATTTTCACATCCGACCGGCCGGGCAGTATTAATAATTCCGAAGATTTCTGGATGTGCCGGCAAATCAACGGCAAGTGGACTGTAGTAACCAATTTAGGTCCAAACATTAATACCAGCAATAACGATGGGGCGGCAACCATAACGCCAGATTTCCGGGAAATTTTCTTCTCCAGAGTAACCGAATATGGCGGACTGGATATTTTTCAGGCGGAAATGCAGGGCTTGGATTGGTCTGCTCCAAAATCAATCAACATCATCAATAGTTCCGGGTGGGATAGTCACCCTTCAATATCCGCTGATGGTAAACAATTGTTCTTTTCATCCAATCGCAGAGATGGATATGGGAACCGCGATATATGGATGGCAAACCGCGATAAAAACATGAACTGGATCAGCGTGGAAAATTTGGGTACGGTTATTAATTCAAAATATGACGAAATAACCCCATTCTTGCATTATGACGGTGTTACACTATATTTCAGTTCGGATAAACCTGGGGGATGCGGTGGTTATGATGTTTATATGTCACAAAAGATAAATGGAAAATGGACTGAACCTAAAAATTTAGGACCATATATTAATAATTCCGGGAATGATTATCAGTATACCATAGACTTCAAGGGGGAAAATGCTTACTTTGCCAGAAAGTCGGATACACCAACTGATCAAAGCGTTAATTTGTATAAAATAGAAGTGCCCGATTCATTAAAACCCTCATGGACAGCATTTGTAAAAGGAAGTATAACGGACGCGAAAACCGGCAATCCGGTTCTGGCCGATATTATTCTAACTGATTTGCGGGATTCACAAGCCCTTGTTAATACTAAAACAAGTATAATTAATGGCGAATACCTGGTGGTATTACAAATAGGAAAAATTTATAACCTGCAAATTTCTTCACCGGAATATATAAAATATGAAGAATCTTTTGATTTGCGCAAAACATTGCCATTACAAAATTTAAGTAAAAATGTGCAATTGTACCCGGCTATCAAAAAAATGATAATCAAGGGTATCGCTTTTGATTATTATATACAAAAACCGCTTGGCGGCGTCGCAATATCAGTAGAAAGTAAAACGACCGGGAAAATTGTAGCAGTTGTTTATACAAATTATGAAACCGGACAGTATATTGCCGAAGTACCGGCCGATGACGAATACCGGCTCAGTGCCTCATGTGAAGGATTCTGGCCAGATTGGTTCGAAAATCCTTTAAAGGAGTCAGGAGAAGCGACCGAAACGATAGTAGAATGGAGTTTCCATCTTAAACTATTTACTAAAACAGTTGAAGAAAAAATTGCTTATGGTGTTAATACAATTTATTTTGAAACCAATGCGACTGATTTAAAAAACGAATCATTCAGTGTACTGGATCGTCTATTCCAGGATGTTTTACAAAAGTACCCGGAATATGGATTTAAAATAATGGGGCATACAGACAATATTGGAACGGATGAATATAATTCTGTCCTGTCTGCAAATAGAGCAAAAGTAGTAAAGGATTACTGGATTAACAAAGGAATACCGGTTTACAGGTTAATATCCGAAGGATATGGTGAAAGCAAACCTGTTGCCACTAATGATACGGAAGAGGGTCGACAACTAAATCGTAGAACAGAACTCTTGGCAGTCCCACTTGCTGAATTATATAAATGAGGTGTACCATGCCATTTATTAGAACATTACTATGCACATTTTTTTTGTTTGTAATATGCGAACAAGGATTCGCGGAGCAAAAAAAATTTATCGGTAATTATTCAAGTGCATTTGGTGAAAATGAAACACTATATAATGCAAAAAAATTTGCCAGGGAAGGCGCCAGGCGTAATGCTACCGATCAGGCCGGTTTATTTATCAAAAGTGAAGTAAAGGTTGTCGATGGTACGGTCGAAAGCGATATTATTGAAACGATAAGTGCTGCAATAATTACAGTATTATATGAGAACGTGTATTATACGATCAATAACAACCAAATTTTTATCAATGTTGATGCTGCTGTATTAATTGATACTGATGACGTAGGAAAAAAGTTAAACGCTGTTATGCAAAATAAAGGAGTTAGGGACGAAATAATCCAATTAAAAATACAGAATAACATGCTAAATGAAAAACTTGATCGGTTATCCCAGGAGTTGAGCAGAGCTAAAGATGAAGTCGAAATAAGCAAAATATCCCGCGAAAGAAGTGATGCTTTTACACAAAGTAGAGTTAATGAGTTGACAACCAAAGCCTGGATTGCTTTGGCCGGTAGTACTGGCTCGGTTTTACAGGGTGGTTCAAGTAGTCCGGAAGGAAGACGGGAGGCGCGTTTGTCACTTGAAGAAGCGGTTGGTCTTGATCCCAATAATGGCGATTTAAACCGTACATTTGGTATCCTTCTAATGGAAGAAAAACAGTTTGCTGCTGCTGTGGAAAAACTGGGGATAGCAATTCAGGCGCAACCAAATCTTGCTCAAAATCATTATACCCTTGGGCAGGCTTTATTATTGCAAAATAAAAATAGTGAGGCAATGTTAGCATTTAACAAAGCAGTGGAACTTGATTCCAATATGTGGCGGGCTCTGAATATGTTAGGTGTTATTTGGTATGAAAAAGGTGATATTGATAATGCAATCAATTTCTATCAAAAAACCACTAAAATGAATCCTGGGTGCTCGGAAGCGCTTTATAATCTTGGTATTTGTTATTATAGCAAAAAAGAATATGAAATGGCATTAACTGTATTTCGGGATTATTTACAAATTGCCACAAAAAACCCGAATGAAGATAAACAAATAATTGCCAGAGCAGATTCGTTAGTTACTGTAATAAAACATAAATTATAATTTCCCGGCACAAAAATGTCATAAATTTTGTTATATTAATACGCTTAATTTATCAGGAGTATTAAGATGAAAAAGACAATCATATTTCTTTTAATAGTTATCGCCGCAGTTCAGGCCTATTCCCAGGAAAAAGAATTATCACAGGCGCTGGGTTTTTTCGGCGGTATGATCTCCGGTTCTGGATTTTCGTACCGGCAAATGCAGGATAACTGGGGCTGGCAAATTAACTTTGGCGTATTATCCTTTAAAAACGATGATGAATTCTCAGAAGGGTATTCATACACGGTATATGACGGCAGTTGGATGCCTGATCCGAACATGATCAGCACCGAATACCGCAGCGGCCGAGAGACCTGGGCGAATGTCGGCATTACCTTATTCAAGCCATTGCACCGTTCCGGCAAATCCCTGTTTTATGTCATGGCCGGGGTTAGCAATTACTACTCCGACCAGGAAGAATATGAACAGGACTATAAATATTCTCCGGTCGATGAGGATACCTATCATTATGGTCCGCATGGTGAAAAAAGGGTGACCAATGATAAAGAGAATACCTTCCATGTCGGCGCCGGCCTGGGCTTTGAATACCGGCTGACCGATAATATCCGCCTTTCCCTGGAATGGCCGCTCAGTTACGGCAGCGATGGGAATATCAACATGTATATACCGCAAGGCGGCGTGCATTATTATTTTAAATGATAGCAATAATTTTCAAGGTTGTTTGGCTCCACTTGAAAACTCTTTCAATAATATACGACCTTGATTTTCTCAGTATAATTCCATACGTTACCGGAGGGACGAGGCAATGAAAATCTCATCCAGTCTTGCCGTTATAATTACCTGTGTAATTATAACAATTCTGCAAATCTCCTGTTCACAAAAGCCGCCCGATTTCACTTCGTTTCCCAAAATTGACGCCCATTTCCATATTCACACCCTCAACCAGGCAGTTATCGACCAGGCGCGGGCGGATAACTTTATGCTATTATCGCCAAACACCCGCTCATCAAACCAGGCTTTTATCGACGAGCAGTTTCGTTTTACCGTCGGCCAGCATAAAAAGAATCCCGATATTGTAGCATTTGCCTCGACATTTTCCATGCAAGATTGGGGTCGGCCGGACTGGCAGGATAAAGCTATTGCATACCTGCAAGCATCGTTCGACAGCGGCGCGGTAGCCGTCAAAGTGTGGAAAGACATCGGCATGACCTTTCGCGATGCCGACAGCAGCTTTATAATGATCGACAACCCGGCGTTTGACCCGATCTTTGCGTTCATTGCATCACAAAATAAAACCGTTCTGGCTCACCAGGGTGAACCGTTGAACTGCTGGCTGCCGCTCGATTCCATGACCGTAAACGGCGACAAAAGTTATTTCAAAAATAATCCACAATACCACATGTTCCTGCATCCCAATTACCCTACGCACGCACAGCTTATGGCCGCGCGCGATAATCGCCTGGCCAAAAATCCCAGTCTGCGGATAGTCGGCGCACACCTGGGCAGCCTGGAATGGGATGTGGATGTTCTTGCCAAAACCCTTGATAAATACCCTAACCTGGCGGTCGATATGTCGGCGCGCATTTGCCATTTACAGGTGCAAAACCGGGACAAAGTGCGGAATTTCATCATCACATACCAGGACAAATTGTTATACGGCACCGATCTGGGTGTGAGTGATAATGATGATCCCGAAAAAATTACAGCAGATGTTCACAATACCTGGCTGGAAGACTGGCGCTATTTTACCACTGACGATACCATGTCCACCTGGAATGTAGAAACTCCTTTCCGGGGATTGAAACTGGATAAAACAATTTTACATAAAATTTACCACGATAACGCCCTCCGCTGGTATCCCGGTCTGCAATCAAAAGAATGAAACTTTTGTTTCCTGACCGAGTATATAATTTTAAACTTTTTCATTTGTATTAAAGCCCCAAAGGATCGGTATGAAAAAAGAACAAGACCCCATAGAAAAAGCGGTATCATTATTTGAAAAAGGCTTCACCTGTTCCCAATCGGTGCTGGCCCCTTTTGCCTCACAATTCGGTCTGGATGAGAAAACCGCCCTGAAATTAGCCTGCGGTTTGGGCGGCGGCATGGGCAGGCAGGGCTTAACCTGCGGCGCCGTAACCGGCGCATATTTGGTTCTGGGACTGAAATACGGCAGCGTTAGTCCCGAACAAAAAGACGCCAAAGAAAAAACCTATCAACTGGTGCGGGAATTTGCGGACAAGTTCAAAGCTTTGCATAAAAGCACAGAATGTCAGGAATTGCTGGGGTATAATCTCGGCGATCCCGATGATGCAAAAATTATTAAAGAAAGGAACCTGACTGCCACCATTTGTCCGGTAATGGTTCGTGATGCAGCGACAATATTACAAGAGTTGTTAAATAAATAACAACAATCATACAGCACCCCATACAAACCAGGCTGAACATACGCGGTAAGTAAAAAAGTCCGCCGGTTCACGGCCCGGTTTGCATCTGGAATTAACCACCCTCTTAACTCCCGACCTATATTCTCCCTCATACCAAAAAATGACTGACCATTTTTACATTTACAGATTATTATCTGAAAAAAAAATCACATTTGAATAATATTTCTTTTTGTTTATCATTTTTTTTTTATATTATATATATTGCCTGGTTTGTTTTAACAGGCATAAAAAGATAGAGTATTTTTATATGCAGGTTTTCAATATTTCAAGAGGCAAAAAATGTATGATGCTATCGATCGAGTCGGTTATTCTTTAATTCAGCATGGTAAAAGCAATAACCGCATTTACCTGATGAAACTTGACAAAAGGGACAAAGATACTATTATACCCAAACTGGAAAAGTTGGCCGAAGTGAACAATTATGGTAAAATCTTTGCCAAAGTTCCGGTGTGGGCCTGCTATGTTTTTCAATACTATAACTTTTTTAAAGAAGCTTTTGTCCCAAACATGTATAATGGGCGTACCGGTAGTTATTTTATGTGCAAATACACCGATCAGGATCGGAAAAATATTATTCTGGCGCAGCGTAATGAGATCGACGACATCAGGCAACTGGCTATAACCAAAGGCCGCCAGTATGAAAATCCGGACGCAACAAGTCCGTTCCCGATCAGAATCTTGGAAAAAGCCGATGTTCCGCAACTCGTGGAATTATATAAAACAGCATTTACCAAATATCCCTATCCGATCATAGATGAGAACTATATATCAAAGTCCATGAAAAACAATGTCGCCTATTACGGCGCTTTTGATGGCGAAAGAATTATCGCCGCGGCTTCCGCCGAAGCCGATGATGAGAATAGTAATGTGGAAATGTCGGATTTTGTGACCCACACTGAATACCAGGGTAAAAATCTCTCCCTGTTCATCCTGATGACGATGGAAGCGGACAAGAAAAAACAGGGAATTATGACAACCTATACCCTCACCCGCTCGCTTTCGGCAGCGATCAACATTACATTTGCAAAAAATTCATACCACTATGCCGGGTTATTACGCAACAACACCAACATCAACGGGCAAATTGAAAGTATGAATGTGTGGTACAAGAAACTGCATAAATAAGTTAAATACCTGAAAGTAATTCAAGCCGGGCTCTGGTCCGGCTTTTTTATTTCGGTAATATTAATTGAGATAAATGAAGTTTAGATTGAATTTTTAAATTGATGGGCGAAGGGTAATATCCCACCATTTATTGGTACTATAAACTTTTAACGTTTTATTATTCAACAAGTTATATCTTTGACAGAACATTACCCATCCTGCATGTTTATTATCAAAAATTCACTATATAAAAAGAAAATATTCATTTCGAAATTTAGATAATACTCATTGCGGTGGGAAATACCGGTTAACGGTATTTTTTACTTCTTGCAGCCATTCCCGGCGTTGTTCAGCGCTGCTGGTAACGATCACCCGGAACATCTCCCGGTAGAATTGTTTTACACCACACAGATCAAAAATGCAATCCTTCCAAATCCTTTGTAACGGGTCGCCAAAAACATTCTCTTCACGATCCTGCGGGGTGTTGGCGGTATTGAAAACCAGGGCGGCGCGGGCCTTTAACAAACCGACCGGTACGCCTTCGCCATTATCCCCTTCATGAAATTCATAAGCAATACCCGGACGAATAATCCGGTCGATCCAACCCTTGAGCAGCGCCGGTGGTTGTCCCCACCAGTTGGGATGCACAATGATAATGCCGTCCGAATCTGCCAGTTCAGCGCAATAACGGGCAATGGTGGGTTCGAGAGGCGCGATTTTTGGAAATTCCACAGCCGGCAGAACAGGATCAAACCGTTCGGCATATAGATCATGGCGATACACTGCATGCCCATTTGCAAGGCATTGTTCATGCGCGGCCCGGGCAATGGCATGATTAAAACTGCCCGGTTCGGGATGCGCCAGGATGAGTGAAATGTTCATCTACTATATACCCTGTCATTTGTCAATATTTTACAAAAATGAATGTGAATTACACATCCCCCTGATTACACACTAATTTACAATTATCACAGCCCGCTTTGCTGCCGCGCCGCCTTGACGGTGTTTTTCAGCAGCATAACAATCGTCATGGGACCGACCCCGCCGGGCACGGGTGAAATGGCGCCGGCAACATTTTTTACATTTTCAAAATCTACATCGCCGGTCAATCGGTACCCGCGCGGCACAGATGGGTCGTCCACCCGGTTGGTGCCAACGTCAATGACCACGCAGCCCGGTTTGACCATATCGGCGGTTATAATACCGGCTCTACCGGCGGCGGCTACAAGTATATCCGCTTCTTTTGTATAGGGTTTTAAATCACCGGAACCGGTATGGCAAACGGTTACCGTGGCATTGGCGCCGGCCTTTTTTTGCATCATCATCAGGGCGAACGGCAACCCTACCAGTGAGCTGCGGCCAACAACTACGACATGCTTGCCTTCAGTTTTGATATTATTAAAAAGCAGTAACTGCTGCACACCCGCGGGCGTACAGGGAATAAAGCACTCATCGCCCACCGCCAGGCGGCCGCGGTTGATCGGGTGCAGGCCGTCCACATCTTTTTCCGGAGAAATGGCATCGATCACTTTTTTGGCGGAAATATGTTTGGGAACTGGCAACTGTACCAGAATACCATGTACATCCGGACGGTGATTCAGCTTGTCCACAACCTGTAATAATTCATTTTCAGTAGTTGTCCCCGGCAGCAGGATGGTCTCAGAACCCAGGCCATATTTTTCGCAGGCTTTTTGTTTCATACCCACATAAACCTGTGAAGCCGGGTCGTCGCCGACCAGTACGACCGTCAAGTGTGGAGTGCAGCCCCCCGCTTTCAGGGTAATTAAATCATTGGTAATTTCCCGGTAAATGCTATCGGCAACCGGTTTGCCTTCAATGATCGTTGCGCTCATACACACTCCCTTTATGGTAAATTAATCCGTTTAATGCTTTTCGCCCGTCCCGTAGTCGCGTCAATTTCGATGACTACACCATTCAGTCGGGTATTGGAAGTAGCAACCATATACTTTTCCGGTAACTGGGTAACAAAGCGTTTTATCGCTACTTCAACCTCCAGCCCGATCACCGAATCAAACGGCCCGGTCATACCGGCATCAGAAATATAAGCGGTGCCGCGCGGTAATATGCGTTCATCGGCGGTTTGCACATGGGTGTGGGTGCCGACGACGGCGCTCACCTTTCCGTCCAGGTACCAGCCCAGGGCAATCTTTTCTGCGGTCGCCTCGGCATGAAAATCCACAAAAATGATGCGGGTTTTCTGCTTCAGGCGCTCTATTTCTTCCAGGCTTTTTTTAAAGGGGCAGTCTATCGGGGTCATAAATGTGCGCCCCTGCAGATTCATTACACCGATGGTATGTCCGTTAGTGGCAGTAAACAGGCAGGTTCCTTTGCCCGGAGTTTCTTCAGGATAATTAAGGGGACGTAGTACTTTGGTGGCGGTATCAAGATATGCCCGGAATTCGGCAAAATTCCAGGTATGGTTACCGCCGGTGATAACATCAATGCCGGCGGTAAAATACTTGCGAACGATCTGTTCCGTTAACCCTTTGCCGTTATAGCCATTTTCGCCATTGGCAATACAAACATCAACATTATATTGCTTTTTAAGATTGGGAAGCAGCCCGGTTATAATATCCAGGCCGGGCTTGCCAACTATATCGGCAATAAACAGTATCGTTATAATATTTTTATCTGCCACAAAACCCGATTTTATTAATTAATCGTAATTTACTATTCTAAAAAATTAACAATTACTTGGCATATTCTATAGCGCGGAATTCCCGGATCACAGTAACCTTGATTTGGCCGGGATACTCCATTTCATTCTGAATCTTTTCAGCAATGTCGGCAACCAGTTGTTCACACATCGGGTCGTCAATTTTATCATGTTCAACAATCACACGAATTTCACGACCGGCCTGGATGGCATAGGCTTTTTCCACACCTGGGAACGACACGGCCAGCGATTCCAGTTTTTCCAACCGTTTGATATACGATTCCAGAGTTTCGCGACGGGCGCCGGGACGCGAACCGCTGATGGCGTCCGCTGCCTGAACCAGCACCGATATAGGATGGGTGGGTTCCACATCTTCGTGATGCGAAGCAATCGCATTCACAACAATCGGCCCTTCGCCGCAGCGTTTGGCAATTTCAATGCCGATTTGTGTATGTGTGCCTTCGGTATAACGGTCGATTGCCTTGCCTATATCGTGGAACAATCCGGCGCGTTTGGCCAAATCGCCGTCAAATCCCAAACTGGAAGCCATCAAACCGGTTAAATAGGCAACTTCAATGGAATGTTGCAATACATTCTGGCCGTAGCTGGTGCGGTATTTTAATTTACCCAACAGTTTGACTATTTCGTTATGAACGCCGGTTATACCGACTTCAAACAGGGCGGCGTCGCCGGTTTCCACCAGTTTTTCTTCCAGTTCATTTTTTACTTTTTCAACAACTTCTTCGATGCGGGCAGGATGGATACGACCATCCTGAACGAGGCGTTCGAGGGCGATACGGGCAATTTCCCGGCGATAGGGATCAAAACCGGATAATACCACCGCTTCCGGGGTATCATCGACTATTACTTCAACACCGGTGGCAGTTTCAAAGGAGCGAATATTACGTCCTTCCCTGCCGATGATACGCCCTTTCATATCGTCGCCGGGTAAATTTACAACTGATACTGTAGTTTCTGTGGAATGATCGGCTGCGGTACGCTGAATCGCCTGGATGATGATCTCTTTGGCTTCCTTGTTGGCCGCCTGCCGGGCGCGGTCTTTGATTTCTTTAACGTCGCGCGCGGCGCCCTGTTTGGCTTTTTCGATGAGGTTTTGCATGAGGATGCGTTTAGCTTCTTCGTTGGAAATTCCGCTTATGGTTTCCAGCTTTTTGTTTTGCTCCTCAATCAGCCGTTCCAGGTCTTTTTCCAGCTTGCCGACCCGTTCTTCACGGTTTTTGACTTTGCGGTCAACTTCTTCGAGTTCTTTTTCTTTCTGGCCCAGCAAGTCGTTACGGCGATCAAGATTCAGTTCCCGCTGATTGTTCTTACTTTCCAGTTTTTGCAGATCCGCCCGCCGGGTTTTGGCTTCGTTATCCAAACTCTGTTTAACACGATGCCACTCTTCTTTGGCTTCAAGAATTTTTTCACGTTTTATATTGCTGGCTTCTTTTTTTGCGTCTTCAATTATTTTATTTGCCATGTTTTCGGCTTTGGCAACTTTGCCTTTGCCGATATAACGTGATAAAAACCATCCGCCGATTAAACAAATAATGCCTGTTGCCAGTGAAACAATGATGACTAGATAATTTTCCATTTCCCCTCCGATATAAAAAAGCCCAGTTTTTGCATAGTAGTCTGACCTTTAAATGAATAAATTCTTATTTAATCGCTTGGGCAAAGCTTTTAAAATGAACCAGGTATATGCCAGACTCTCGCTATCTGGGTTTTTTGTTGAGGAACAAATAGTTCTATTCCAGAAAAGTTTTATCAGAATCAAATCTGGTTAAACTGTCATTCTCCTCCGAAGATTTTTTAATGCCAAGTTCCAGTTTTTTGGTAATTTTTTCCACTCTATCTTCGTATTCTTTTAATTTGTCGCTTTCTGTGTGGGTTTGTTGATATAATTCATCGGCAATATTTAAAGCAGCCAGAATAGCGATTTGATGTAACGGCCGTTCCGGCTTGGCTGCCTGAATTTCTCTCATTTTTGAATCAACATATCTGGCTATTTGATGTACGTATTCAACATTATCATCGGTTACTCTTAATGGATACTCAATATCCAGTATCTTGATTTTAAGGATATTTTTTTCGCTGCTCATTCGAACTTGACATTGCGAGAGCCGGGTAAATATCACCCGGTGTTTGCAAATCCAAATTTAATTAGTACATTTCCGGCCTGTTAATCGACCAATTTTAATTCGTCTAACTTGCTAAGCAGTTTTTGAATCCGTTCTTTGATTTTTGCTTCATTTTCCTGGTATTTCAAAAGCTCAGACCCTTTTGAGGTCCGTTTCAATTCCTCGATTGTTTTTTGCAATCCTTCCATAAAAAGTTCCTGTTCGGCCAGTTGCCCAAGCAGTTGCTTGTTTTCGTATGTTAATGACCGATTTTTTTTGGTCAAATAGGCGATCTGCTTGATCGCTTCAAAAACCTTGGCTTCCAGGTAGTCTAACTTGTTATAATTTGTCGACATTTTTTATCCTGGACGAAGAATTGCGCCAAAGAGCTTGTTCAAGTGTGAAAGAACATTTTTAACTGCACGATCAACCTCTTCAACACTCAATGTACATTCTTTTGAAGAAAAGGTCAATGAAAAAGCGATGCTTTTCTTACCTTGCTGAATTTGTTCGCCTTGATAGTAATCGAACAATTTTAAATTAACCAGGTGCGGGCCGGCGGACTGCCAAATCTCCTTTTCAATATCGTGCAGGGCAATGCCGGCATCCACCAGCAACGCCAGGTCGAACGGTATGGAAGGAAATTTTGATATTGCTGTATATTTTAATCCGGTTGCCCGGTTCTCATAAACATCCTGGTAATTAATAAAAAAAGCATATACATCGGGTACTTTGATCTTGAAAAGCGAACAGAGCGCTGCATTGATTTTACCAAAAGCGCCGCAATACTTGCCGTTGATCAGTATGGAGGAACTCTCTTTATCCCAGATTTTCTCCCTGACTGTGCCCTGTTCAAAGTTATGAATACCGCATTTGCGTAGAAATGCGGTGACGGCGCCTTTAATATCATAAAAATCATACCCGGCCGCTTGAGCATTCCAGGCTTGCTGTTGCTTTTTCCCGGCCAGTATGGCGCCAATTTGAGTTATTTCTGTAAAACCCTGTTGCTGCGGCTCTTTCCAGGCGACATTGCCGATCTCGAAGAATCGCATATCGGGCATTTGCCGGTTGCGGTTATAAGCCACATTAGTTAACAGGGATAAAATGAGTGAAGGGCGGAATCCCGCCATATCGAGACTCAGTGGATTTAACAATTTTATAAATTCGCATTTATCCGCCAAAAACGGTTCAGCCAGTTTTTCCGAAATGAGCGAATAGGAAATCGTTTCCCTGAACCCGAATCCTGCCAGGGAATACCTTATCTGATCCCGGAAATGGGTATTCGGATTTTGTTCCTGGGTTTGATTGATTTTTGGAGCCAGTTCAAAACGAATGTTATCATAGCCGTAAAGCATGGCAATTTCTTCGATTATATCCACTTCACGGGTCAAATCCGGTCTGAAGGTTGGAACAATTATATGTAACAGATCGCCATCCTGTCGGAGTAAAGTAATTTCCAGGGCTGGGAAAAATGCAATTATTTCCTGCGCCGATAAACTGGTTCCCAGCAGCGTATTGATCCGTCCAACCGACAGATCAATTTTTACCGGATCGATTTTACGGGGATAATTATCAATGCAGGATTGTACAATGCGGCCGACCGCCAGTTCCTCCATTAACTGCACGGCACGATCCATGGCATATACTGTGCCGTCAGGATCGATACCCTTTTCCATCCGGCGGGAAGCTTCCGTCATCATCTCCAGATTCTTCGCGGTAAACCGGATATTGGCAGGATCAAAGTAAGCGCTTTCCAGAAAAACAGTACGGGTCGAATCTTCCACTTCGGAATTGATACCACCCATCACTCCAGCCAACGCAACCGGTTTTTCGGCGTCGCAAATCAGTAATGCTTCTTTATTCAGGGTGTGTTCCTGGTTATCCAGGGTTACAAATTTTTCCCCTTCCACAGCTTCACGCACAATAATCTTTTTACCGGCAAGCCGATCATAATCAAAGGCATGCAAGGGTTGGCCCGTCTCCATCATAACATAATTGGTAATATCAACCACATTATTAATGGAGCGAATGCCGACTGTATGCAACCGGTTTGCCAGCCAAAACGGGGATTGCTTGATCTGCACATCTCTGATCAAACGCCCGGAATACCTGGCACACTTGTCTGAATTCATTATTTCAACGCTCATGGATTTTTCGACGGGTTCCATGAGAGGTGCGGAAAATTTAACAACCGGTTTTATAAATTTTGCCCCGGTAAATGCCGCCAGTACGCGGGCGATGCCGATGACGCTCATACAGTCCGGCCGGTTTGGAGTAATAAAAATATCGAATACCGTATCGGCCTCGCCGATAAAATCCTCCATTTTCATACCCAGGGGGGTATTTTCCGGCAGAACCATCAGGCCGTCGGCGCGTTCCGAAAGCCCCAGTTCAACCTCGGAACATAACATACCGTCGCTGGGCACTCCTCTTACCGCGCGGGCTTCAATTTTCAAACCGCCGGCTACTGTAGCGCCAGCCAGCGCCAGAGGCGCCAGCATTCCTGCTGCAACATTCGGGGCGCCGCAAACTATTTGTAATTGTTTGACGCCGGTGTTAACCGTACAAACCGATAACTTGTCGGCATTCGGATGTTTGGCAACAGATTCAACTTTAGCTACAACTAGATTGGAAAAATCTCTGGTTTCCGTATGATACTCTTCAACTTCCAGGCCGGCCATCGTCAATATTTTGGCTATATCGGCGGGAGAAAGAGAAAAGTCAACATACTCTTTTAACCAATTCAGGGTTACTTTCAATGTTCAAAACCGTTGTTAAAATTAAAATTGCTCCAAAAAGCGCAAATCGTTTTCATAAATAATTCGGATGTCGGGAATTTCATATTTTAACATGGCAATTCGTTCCACACCCATACCAAAAGCATACCCGCTGTAAATTTTCGGGTCATAATCGACAAAACCAAAAACTGCGGGGTCTACCATGCCGGCGCCGGAGATTTCCAGCCAGCCGGTATTTTTACAAACACGGCAGCCCTTGCCCTTGCAAAAGCAGGAAAAGTCGTATTCCGCGCTAGGTTCTGTAAACGGAAAAAATCCGGGACGGAACCGGACCTTGACATCCCTGCCAAACATTTTTAATGCAAAAGCCTGAACTACGCCTTTTAAATCGGCAAAGGATACGCCCTTGTCAACGCATAACCCTTCTACCTGGTGAAACATGGGAGAATGCGATGCGTCCGGTGTATCTTTACGATAGCACTTGCCCGGAGCGATCATGCGGATCGGTGGTTTTTGTGATTCCATAACATGAATTTGCACCGGGGAAGTATGAGTTCTTAACAGGTATTTGCCGCCAAGATAAAAAGTATCGTGCATATCGCGGGAAGGATGGTGCGGCGGTATATTTAACGCCTCGAAATTATGATAATCGGTTTCGATTTCATTTCCTTCTTCAATGCGAAAACCCATACCGGCAAAGACCTGCTTAATTTCGTCCATCACCACCATCAGGGGATGAATACCGCCCACCGGCCAATCCTGGCCCGGTAAGGATGGATCAAAAGATTCAATCGAAGCTGTTTCCACATAAAAAGATTCAATTTTAGCATCGATTGCTTTTTGTACATCTGCTTTCAGACGGTTCAATTCGGCTCCGGCTTGCGGCCGGTCCTGGTTGTCCAGTGTTCCAAGCAAGCCAAAAAGATTCTGAATCGGCCCCTTGCGGCTGAGGTATTTTAATTTAAGCTGTTCCGCATCATTCCTGGATTCTGCTCCGGCCAACTCGCGCTGAAATTCGGCGGTTATTTGAGAAATCTGCGTTACAATCGTTTGAAGTTTTTCCGCCATTCGTCTTATGCTTTAATTGTTGTTACAATCTGCTCAAACGCCTTGATATCTCTGACTGCTAAATCAGCCAATACTTTACGGTTAATTGTAATATTCTTTTTATTCAGGCCATCGATCAGGCTGGAATAATTCATTCCAAAAATCCTGGCGGCGGCGTTGATGCGGGCAATCCATAGTGTGCGGAATTCACGTTTACGCACCTTGCGGTCGCGATAAGAATACTGCAGGCCTTTTTCCACCTGCTCTTTTGCAGATTTAAACAAACAATGTTTGCCGCCATAATAACCGCGAGCGGCTTTTAATATTTTATTCCGCCGTTGCCTGGTTGGCACCGACGAAGATGATCTGGGCATATCTCCTCCATAACTCCTTAATATTCGATCTTACTTGGCAATAATTAACTTGATGCGTCTTGCATTGCTCTCATGCATTAAACCGTTTTTACGAAGACTTCTTTTTCTTTTGGGCGTTTTCTTGGTTAAAATATGACTGCCGTAAGCTTTGGAACGGCGTACTTTACCACTGCCCGTGAGCCGGAATCTTTTACTTGCGGCTCTGTTACTTTTCATTTTTGGCATTTTATCCTCTTATTTCTTTGTATAAAATATTACCAGTTGCCCGCCTTCCATTTTCGCTTCTTTATCGATCCTGGCAATATCATCCAGCGCCTCGCTGAATTTCTCCAGAACCCGTTCACCATATTCCTTGTGGGCATTTTCACGGCCACGAAACATTACGGTGGCTTTAACACGATTACCTTCCTCTAAAAACTTGCGGGCGTGTCTTAATTTAAACTCGAAATCGTGTTCCTCTATTTTCGGACGTAATCGTATTTCTTTGGTTACAATTACATGTTGTTTCTTTTTAGTCTCTTTTTCCTTTTTGGCTAATTCGTATTTGAATTTGCCAAAATCCATAATCTTGCATACCGGGGGACTGGAATTGGGTGAAATCTCTACCAGATCAAATCCAGCCACTTCCGCTTTGATCAATGCGTCCTTGATTGCGACAACACCGACCTGCTCGCCGTTTTCATCGATCAGGCGGACAGAGGACGTATCAATCTGTTCATTGACGCGAATACTCTTTTTCTTAATATGCAACCTCCATTAATGGATTAAACATTTAATATATGGAACTTTATACCTTATTCGCAATCTCTTTTTGCAATTGTGCAATAAAATCCTGTAACGGCAGAGCGCCTTTATCGCCATCATGGCGTTTTCGCACCGCAACCGTATTGTTGTCGATTTCTTTCTGACCAATAACCAGCATATAAGGTATTTTTCCGGTCTCGGCTTCACGTATCTTGTAACCAACTTTTTCATTACGATCATCCACAAAAGAGCGGATTCCTGCAGCAATCAGTTGTTCATGAATGGTGCGGGCATATTCCTGCTGTCTATCTGTGATCGGGATAACATGCACCTGTACCGGTGAAAGCCAAAGTGGAAAAGCGCCGGCATAATGTTCTATTAAAACGCCAAAAAAACGCTCCAGCGAGCCCAGCAAAGCCCGGTGCAGCATGATCGGCCGGTGTTTGGCGCCATCCTCGCCGATAAAGTTTATATCAAAGCGTTCCGGCTCGTTAAAATCGACCTGGATAGTGGAACATTGCCAGGCGCGGCCCAATACATCTTTAATTTTTATGTCGATTTTAGGACCATAAAAAACGCCTTCACCAGGATCAATCTGGTACGGAATGTTGCCGTTTTCAAGCGCCAGCTTGAGCGCCTCGGTAGCCCGTTCCCAGTTTTCCAAAGTACCGACAGAGTTTTCCGGCCGGGTAGATAAATAGATATCGACATTTTCAAAACCATAGGACTTGAGCATATAAAGCGAAAAAGTCAAAGTGCGTGCAACTTCCGCCTCAAGTTGATCCGGACGGCAGATGATGTGCGCATCGTCCTGGGTAAAACCCCGCACACGCATCAGGCCGTGTAAAACTCCGGATCGTTCATAACGGTAAACAGTACCCAGTTCCGCCCAGCGGACAGGCAAATCGCGGTAACTTTTGGTGCTGCTTTTATATATTTGTAAATGGTACGGGCAATTCATGGGTTTTACCAGGTACATTTGCTCGTCCACTTCCATGCCTTTAAACATATTCTGGTTATAAAAACCAAGATGGCCGCTGGTTACCCACAATTCCTGGCGGGCGATATGCGGCGTATAAACAAATTCGTAACCGGCTTTTAAATGTTCGCTGCGCCAATGCTGTTCTATGGCATGGCGAATAAAAGCGCCTTTGGGATGCCACAACACCAGTCCCGGCCCGATCTCTTCATTGATGCTGAACAGATCCAGTTCACGGCCCAGTTTGCGGTGGTCGCGACGCTTGGCTTCTTCAATGCGCTGCAAATATTCATCCAACTGGGCTTTTTTGGGAAAAGCAATACCATAAACCCGTTGCAGCATGGGATTTTTTTCATCTCCGAGCCAGTAAGCTCCGGCAATGCTTAATAACTTGAAAAATTTAATATGACCTGCTGAAGGCACATGCGGGCCGCGACACAGATCAACAAAATCACCTTGACGGTAAATGCTGGGGGGCTCGCCAAGTCGTTCAATCTGTTCAACTTTAAAAGTTTCGTTCAAACTTTTAAACAAAGTCAACGCTTCGGCTACAGATACTTCCTGGCGGACAAAAGGTTCATCTTTATTGACGATTTCCTGCATAACCTGTTCAATGCGTAGTAAATCATCGGGAGTGAGGGGGCGGGCAACGTCCACATCATAATAAAAACCTTCATTAACCGGGGGGCCAAAAGCGAATTTGGCCTCGGGAAATACCTTTTTAATAGCATGCGCCATAACATGGGCGCTGCTATGCCAAAACACATCTATCCCCTCCGGAGAACCGGCATCGATAAATAACAGGGCGCCATCGGTCGTGAGCGGAGCGGTCAAGTCAATAAAACGGTCATTATATTTGGCAGCAATTGACTGTTTCAGAGATTTGCTGCCGATTTCGGCAATGATTTCGGCCGGGGTTATGCCGTGTTTGTAATTTTTTACCTGGCCATCGGGAAATGTTATTGCCGGCACAGTGTTCCTTTCTGCTTCCGAAAACCATTGGTCTAAAAACAAGAAACCGCCATAATCAGGCGGCATCTGCAATTCTCATCACAATTTTCGGTTACTCTATCCGTATGTTTACATCATCCAAATTTGTTCTATGAGTGGGCGGTACTGGAATTGAACCAGTGACCCCTTGCATGTCAAGCAAGTACTCTAACCAGCTGAGCTAACCGCCCTTTAATTGCCTTCCTTCCGGCAAACGATTATGCTATATAAATTTTCTAGGTTATAAAAAAAGCGCACCTTTCAGCTACGCTTATTTAATTATCCAGATCAAATATTGTACGTAAAGTGCCGAGGGCCGGAATCGAACCGGCACGGACATAAATGTCCGAGGGATTTTAAGTCCCTTGCGTCTACCAAGTTCCGCCACCCCGGCTTTAACTGGAGGCGGCGATCGGAATCGAACCGATGAATAGAGGTTTTGCAGACCTCCGCCTTAGCCTCTTGGCTACGCCGCCAGCTAAACACTGAAAGAGCGGGAGACGAGACTTGAACTCGCGACCCCAACCTTGGCAAGGTTGTGTTCTACCACTGAACTACTCCCGCTTCAAAGCAGATTAATATACTCAACTTTTAATTTTTATGCAACTTTTTTTTTCAATTTATTGAAAAAAAACGGGCTGTTTTGCATTTTTTTTAAACAGTCATTGGTTATTTACTGCCGGAACGATCGTTTTGCAGAAGGTCGTTTGACAGATCATTATCATAACGGGTTATAAATCACCTGGCTCACTCCCGCTTTGACTTAAGGATCATAAATAAAAGGATAATAGCCGGCACTGAGCCGGTTATTTTTTTAATGTTGAATTAACCTCTTAGCTGTACTGAAAACTTTTTTCTATGACCAGGTTCCCGCAATATATTATTTTGTAAAATTCAAAAAATTTTTAAAACATAACAATTATGTTTTGAAAACATATTTAAATTTATTATAATATAATACGGATATTGATTCTGAAAACAGCAAACTATAACAAGGTGTATGAATACAATAATACTTATTGTTACATGCGAAGATTGCGGCCAGGTAAAACGCTATAATGCCGCACACGAAGGGGATATTGAACATTTAATTGCCGGTTTCAGAAAAAAACATTTACACTGCAACCCGGATTTTTTTAGTTATTTTACCATCAGTAAAATCCCTTTTAAAAAAGGCAAAAAAACCGAAACCGCCGACAAGCAATCATAATCCAGGTTTTCTTCCCCTTTTAATAAAAACCCCAATTGGTTCTTTTGTCCGGAAACGAGTTCGGAAAATTTTCAATGTTGAACTCTTGCCGGAAAATTTATTTATTGGCCGCCCAACATATGGCCTGCCATACCAGGCGCCGGTAATTGTCGTCGGCGTAAGCGACATGGTCATGCCCTGGGAGAATATATACAATACGGGATTTGCCACAAGTGTGCGCCCAGGCAACGGGATTGCCGCATTCCGGGTGGGTGGTTGTTAACAACGGCGTAATGCCCGACAATACCGAGAATCCGCCGTACACCTCATCGATCAAATTAAAATCTGTCAACCCCGCGGTAACCGGATGGTTGGCATTGCTTATATGCAAATCCATTTCAACATCATGCTTGTAGGTTGAGGCGGGGAATTGTTGACCATCCCTGCTGAAAGGCTGTTCATGGTAGTGTCCGCCAATGATCTTTTCAAAATCATCCCAGTTTTGATAAGCTGCCAGCGAGTGATGCAGAAATACCAACCCCTTGCCTTGAGCCAGCAAATTGAATAACGCAGTCTTTTGCTCACTTGATATTTCCTGCGCCATATCATAAAAAACAAACACATCGACCAGCCCGGCTTTTTCCGGCGTATAATAATCGTTAGCGCCAGGATGACTGATTTCCGTATAATCCAGGTTATGATAACTATCGAACATGGCAAAAAATAGTTCCCGCTCAAAATCATGACCGCCGGTAACCAGGTAAATATCAAGTTTATCGGTAGTATGTTGACATCCGGCAACAAACAAGCTTATAAAAATTGCACAACATGCAGATAGAATTTTTTTCATCATCTTGACTTTCATTTTACATACAATGTAGCGGATGTGTTTTATTTAACTTTAATAACGATAAAGGTAATATCGTCATTTTGCGGGCGGCCGTTACGCCATTTATCAATATTCTTTTGCAAATTAACAATAATATCATGGGCGGATTTTGTGGCGCTATCGGAAAAAATTTCCTGGACACGGGGATAATCAAGCATTTCTCTTTCTTCGTTAAACAGTTCCGGAAAACCATCGGACATCAGCAATAGGGTATCACCGGCTTGCAAATCGGTATTTTCCGTTTGATAACTAAAATCCAACCGACCGCCCAGTGGCATACCCTTAATAATCAGTTCTTCCAGTTTACGGTTGGCATTTCTGAAAATCAGAATAGGCGGCATTCCTGCGGCGGATGCGGTGAGGGTGTTATCGCTATTGATACGTAACAACATCAGGGCCATGTAGAGGTTACCCAGGTTCATATCTTTAAGAATAGAGGTACAGCGTAAAAAGAAATCGGTAATTTCCAGGTTACCGCCAAAAGCGTTGAACAGACTTTTAACCGAAGCAACCATAGTGCCGGCTTTGGCGCCGTGCCCGGTAGCATCGCCAATGGCAATGGTCAATGTATTTTCCGGCGAAATGTGAAAATCATAATAATCCCCTCCCACTTCGGTAGCCGGCTGCATAAACACGGCGATATCCAGGTTTGGTAATTGCGGAAGAGTTTTGGGTAGCATGGAAAGCTGCAAGCGGCGCGCTTCTTCCAGTTCCTTGGTTTTACGGGCATTATCGGCTTCGAGCAGGCGACGGGCAATTTCCTCATCACGGGCGTGGCGTTCCTGCTCGATTGCCTTTTGCGAGAGCCTTTTAACCTGGTCTAACTGCTGCTGCAATTTTTTATGAGTACCGGCAAAATTGAGTGATAAACTGACGGAAACGGAAATACCTAAAATGAGAATACCATAAACGTAAACCACCTCAACATTTCCGGGCGGCGGTAGTATTTGCCGGTCGATAAGGAGTTGATAGATAATAAATAAAATCATTGCGATCAATCCAAATCCCATGATCAGCGTATGAGCTTTTTGCCTGGTATTGGAGCGCAGAACGATTCGTATCGTTTCGATAAAAGCAGCCAGTAGATACAGGTAAAAGGTAATGGTTATCAGTTGGTTTTGTTCCGGGAAAAACCAGATCGTCACTGTGAGGAACAAAGCCGTAGCAATAAAGAGATAATAAAATTTGAGCATCCGCCCAGAAGTGTTGTAACAGGTTGTAAGCAGCGCAAAGGCCACCGCCCAGAATGCCGCAATGTTGGCGAGAATATTATTCCTGAGCAGGCTGGAGATGGTATTTAAAAAATCGGAACGGAAAATAAAAAAAGATAATACGGCGAAACAGATCATGGACAAAGAGTAATACAAATGTTCGCGAATACGGGGGGAAAACATAAAAATAAGCAGGTGCACCAGGGCAAAAGCCAGCGGCGCAGTTGTAAAGATCATCTGATACATCGAAAGACTCCGCGCCTGCTGTACGCGGTTGGCAATATAGTCATTGATAATTCCCAATTCTATACGGAATCCGGCGGTCGTGATCATTTTTTTATATTTCAGGATATTATAATTCGAGTAGCGAATTGCCAAAACCTGATCGGGGCGCGCATCAAAACTGATGTAGCGGGGATTGCGTTCCAGAAAAGGTTTTTCCTCTTCTGCTGAATTCCCAACCCGGCCAAACGTATACAATAATTTACCGTTCAGGTAAAGATCGGCGGCTCCGGCATGCATCAGGTACATGGCAAATGGGACATTCCATAATGTTGAATCGACCTCGACATGGAGTCTGAACCACCCGATGCCGGTCCAGCCGCCGGCCGGCAGATTATTCATATATAAAAGCGGATTTACTTTTTCCCAACTACTGTCGACCAGATCGACAGCCGCCCAACTACTGTCGTCTCCCGGATGATAAAGCCAGTTTTCCAGTAACTCCATGTTCCCCCCTTTGTTTTCCAGCCGTTTGCCGCTAATTATTGTCTTAAATTCTGCCTGGTCGCGCCAGTTTATAATGCGGTATACCAGGGTGGTATCCTTTTCCACCCAATAAGTGGCATTGGCTAATTCGACGCCGTTTTCATCAACAGCTTCAGATTCCCATGAACCGCGGGTAAATTTGTATTGTAAGAAAACGCCCTTTTTGCACACCAAAGTTTTAGTCCAACTGCTGTCCGGCTGCATGGTCATCGGCACACGTCCGGGTGTCCAGTAGCCCAACCGGCTGCTATCGCCTACTATATAAACCCGGCTGCCCGTCGGCATTGCCGGAGGAATGACTCGAATTGTGACGGTTTTATTATTGGCTTTATCAACCGGGGTACAACCCGAAATAATAAAAATACCCAGTAAAAGAACAGAGATATACCTCAGCACAGGATTTCCTTTGCTATGATAGATATACTGAACCGGAACAAGTTGGCGCTTTTAATCGCTCGAGAGATAAATTATAACTTTTTTACAAACATTCAAGGTAAAACCGTTGAAACCAGGTAATAATTGCAGTGTCAAACCAAAATTTATGCAAGACTGAAACCAGTCAGTTTATCGGAAACATGCTTCGGTTATAATCGGTATACATTTGCCTGAGTTTGTTTATTAAGGGCTGTATTGTTGCCAGGGAATCACCATTTTCAAAAGTAATTTTTTTATAGCGATCATCAGTTATCACTTCAAGCCATTCAGCGCCGCCGTCGGCGCAATCCGGGCAACCGATAACATCATCAAAAGCCGCTATTTTGTTAAAATTAACCAGACTTTGTAATTGTTCATACTCGTTCCGCTCAATCACATCCTGTAGTATTTTATCCGGGTAATCGGCGGGTAACCAACTCGATGCCCTGAAAGTAATGACTAGTTGGTCAAGTTTTAACTCTTTAATACAATACCCGCTACACTCGCCAAAAGATGTCCCATAACCAATCACTGCATCCCCACTATTAAGAGATTCAGAGACTTGTTTGTGCCGCTCACAGCAACAAATAATAACAAAAATTACACAAAGCAAATAAATTTGGAATTTGTTCATGCTTTTCCCCTTTCAATTTTTAATCAGATTTTTCTTGTTAAAGCTAAAATAATATAGTAATTTTACCAGTACTATGTTGCTCTTGTTCCTTGAGCTTGCAATAAAATATACTCTTTTTTTGCATAATTTTAAACTATTTTTTCTAACCTCAATAATTCTGAATTTTTTGATAATCCATAAAGGAAAGAAAAACAGTTCTCAGTAATAATATCGGGTCAGTTTATGAATTCTACCAATAATAACCTTTGGACGGATTACAGGTTACCTGGTGAAAAGAAAACTCGGATTACCGACGCCGGTAATTATCCAAACCATTGCAGGTTATTAATTTAAACGATGACTATCACCAGAATATATGGATTATTTTGACACTGTACATTTTATAATTACTTTATAAACCTACTAACCGAAAGGCTCTGTTATGAAAAGAACCCTGTTTTTGCTTGTTTTATTACTGGTATCGTGCCTGTATGCCGAACCCGGCGATACTCTCAAGGTTGCTGTCATCGGCAACAGTATTACCATCGGCGCCGGAATAAACAACCCGGCAACGGACAGCTATCCCGGACAATTAGGCGCTTTTCTGGGACCGCTTTATGATGTACACAACTTTGGCGTTTCGGGCCGGACTATGCTGAGACATGGCGATTACCCGATCTGGAATGAACAGTTTTTCAAAGACGCCCTGGCGCTCGATGCCGATATCGTCATCATACTGCTGGGCACGAACGACACCAAACCCTATAACTGGATCTATAAGGACGAATACCTGGACGATTATCGCGCCATGATCGATACTTTTTCCCAGGGCGATAAAGAACCACAATTTTTCCTTTCCTACCCCCCGCCGGCGTTTTGCGTCAATTTCGACATTCGGGATTCAGTTATTACCGCCGATATTATCCCCATGGTCGATACCATGCTGGCGGAAACCGGCGCCCACAAGGTCGATTTCTATACTCCGCTGCTCAGCAGAGCCGATCTGTTCCCGGATTGCATTCACCCCAATGTTGACGGTCATACTTTGATGGCGCAAATCCTTTATAAAGAATTTACCGGCAATGAACTGCGTCAGGTTCAGGATGTGAACGTGGCGTTGAACAAGGTGGTTACAATGGGCGGTCCTTCGGGAACAGGCAATGTTGTTGGTTATTTTGGCCTCGAATTAAATGATGGTAACTATAATACTCTCTGGGGCGATAACGGTCTACCCCTTTGGGCGATCATCGACCTGGGCCAGCCGACCGAAATCGACATGTTCCAGAGCTTTTTCGATGTTGGCGGCAAGGGCTACCAATATACCATCGAAGTTTCATCGGATTCCAGCGTCTGGACTACGGTAGTCGATCAAACCGCCCGTACCGATACCAGTAAATTCGGCATCGATAAAATTGCTCCTGTACAAGCCGAATATGTTCGTTTTACCTTTACCGGCGCGGCCGCAAGCGACGACCAGTTCTACCTGCGCGAATTCAAAATATTGCAAGCCAACGGCGGCCTGCATGCTCCTATCCTGGACTGGGCGGAATTTAAAAAATACAAAACCAATGTGCAGGTCGATGTCAACTTTATTCGCACCACCAACGAAGGTGAATGCATAAAACTGTACAAAAAATATCAGACCGATGAACAATACAACCCGATTTCCGGTTATCGCGGCGGCGCCTATACCTCCCATCGCACCAGCGTTAAATTCGACGCTCCCTGCCTGTTCTACGTTGCCAGCTTTAAAGACGGCATGGAAATCATCTCGGATACCCTGGTGGTCGATTACTCCCAAACAGCGGTTGAACAACAAGCTGGACAATCACAGCCGGTTGCTTTCCAACTGGGCCAGAATTATCCCAATCCATTCAATCCCTCCACCACCATCGAGTTCTACCTGCCGGAGCGTTCCCGCGCCGCGATCCAGATATTTGATCTGCAAGGGCGGTTGGTGCGGGAACTGGGCGCCATGGAATACACTGCCGGCGCGCACCAGGTAACCTGGGACACATTGGACAACAGCGGCAATAAAGTAGCCAGCGGCGTCTATTTATATCGCCTTAAAGCCAATAATCTGACACTGGATAAAAAACTGGTGCTGGTAAGGTAAACAAGTACCGGGAAATACGATTTAACTGCCGGGGTGCAATAACCCCGGCAGTAATGTTTGGAAAAAACACCCCATATATATCAATAATCAACTTTACATAAAGCAGAAATTAAAACGCAATTCCGCACACAATGCGGGCGTCGCCGTCAAAGCGTTTTAATGGCGAATTATCGGCAATGTCTTTGAGCGCGGCGCGCCCGCCGATGCCGATGCCGATCAAATATTTATCTTTAGCGCCGGGCAGCCAGTTATACTGGATCATTGCGCCGGCAATAGGCGACGTGTCCTTTGCCAATTGGTCAGGTTTATCTTCATCGCGATAATAGCGGATAACGCCGGCAGTGATGCCAATGCCCAACCCTTTCAAAGCTGTTCCACCCGGGTAATACATTGCCTTTAAATAAGCCCAGCGCGCCACGACGTTATCATATTCGTACCACCCGGAAACGCCCAGCGAGGTTTTGGGGCTCAGCAATACATGTTCATATTCCGCTGTGGCTGTGCCAAAGGGCAGAAAAAGCAGATTGGCGGCAATGGTTTGCTGCGGATGGGATGGATTAGAAGGGACAGTAAGCGATTCCTGTGCGAGCAGCGATCCACAGAGCAGCAACAGTATAAGTAGCATAGCATACTTTTTCATATAATCTCCATTTGTCTAGTTTCCTGTTTCTATTTAACCGGCGGTCGCCGGAAAGAGCCTGTTTATAAACGCACACCCAGGCCAATGCCCACAGATAATGGGTTCATATCAATTTTTACCAGCCGGCCTTCATCGACATTCACATCGGTGGACATGGCAACCGACTTGATATCAAAATTAAACAACAAATACGGGGCAATATCCAGATCGAACCCAAGCTGTAAAGCGGGTCCAAAGCTGTTGGTAACCTTGTTTGAATTCAGCGTACCGCTTTTTTCCCAGCATTTGGTAAAGTTTAATCCGGCGCCGATATAGGGATGGAATTTGTTCTTTAACGGTACATTGTATTGCACAACCAGGTTGACCGGCAGTAATTCCAACGCGCCGAGGCTCACCTCTTTGATAGCGCTTTCCATGTAATCCACTTCGCGGGATTCCGTCGACAAACTGAGTTCGGCGGCAAAATTATTAAAAACGGTCCGTTTCACGGCCACGCCAAAATTAAGCGAACTGTAAACCTCGAATTCCTCCGGCTCGGTCTTGTCCGCTTTGCTGTTTGCCAACATGCGGGTAGTAAAAGTCCAGTTACTGGTTGCCTTATCCTGCTCCTGGGCAATCAAGCCGGTAAATCCGCTTAGGAATAAGAAAAACATACTACAAAGAGAGATTAGCGTGTTAACATTATGCAAGTTATAAATCCGACCGGTAAATTGTTTTTTATACATAGAGCCTCCTTTATTGTATTTAACCACAAATTTAAAACTGTGCTTTGTATATTAAGATAATAACAGGTGATGAAACCTGAACCCGGCGAGAAAAAATATACATAAGTATTAAAGTAAAATATTATAATTATTTAATAAAAAAGCAAATAAATTCAATTACAAGTTTCCAGTCAGGTTAGTTAATCCGGTCGAAAAAATCATGATTTTTATTTAACTGTTAACCAGTTGTAAACATCGGTCATAAATTCCTTTAAATGCGCATCGCCTTTGCTGTCTTCAAGATCGAGCTTACAATCGGGATAAGAGTACTGCATTTATTGTTGATAATATTAAAAAATCACAGATGCACCCGCACCCATTTGCGCACCGAGTTAATAAGATAGATCTCCTGGGTTCTATGCAGTTCATCGACAGTTATGATTTTCTCCATTATCTCGCCCCCAGCTAATAACTCGGCCCGAAACGTTCCGGCCAGCAGTCCGCATGACACGGGAGGCGTGACCAACCGGTCCTCTTGCCGCACTACTACATTGGTGTAACACGACTCGGTGATCTCGCCTTTGTGGTTGACCAGAATAACATCATCGTACCCGGTATGATTTTGCAGTATTTCATCGTACACCTCGCGCCGGGTGGTTTTGTGATGTAAAAAGGGATCATCAGTGTTCACTGTATGGCTGGCCAGGCAAACCCGCAGATTCTGTTTATATCCAACCGGCAATTCTATATATTCAATTTCGCACCTGCCCTGTTCGTCCACTAAAACCCTGATTTTGGATTTTTTCGTCAGGTTAGCGGCCAATTGTTCAAGTCGGGTGCGAATGCAGGTTACATCCACCCGGTAACCAAAATATCGGGCCGAATCCGCCAGGCGTTGTAAATGCCGGTCGAGTAAAAAATAACCGGTCTCCGGTTCCCATAATATCGATTCCAGCAGCCTGAATTCGACAACCTTTTGATTCAGTATGTTGGCTTTGAGCAGGCACTCGTCATATTCCGCCTCTGCCTGCGAATCCCACACAATGCCGCTGCCAACGCCGAATTCAAGTGTAGCAGCAGCTTTATTGACGACCGCACTGCGAATAGCCACATTAAAGCAAGCGCGTCGTCCCGGTGTGATATAACCGATAGTTCCTGTATAAATGCCGCGGGGACGGTTTTCGAGCTGCGTAATTATTTCCATGGTTTTTACTTTGGGTGCGCCGGTAATGGAAGCACAGGGAAACAGGGCGGTCATAATTTCCGTAATCGATGCCGTTGTTTCACATTCGACAGTAGAGGTCATTTGCAGTACTGCCGGGTATTGCTCAATTTGAAATAATTTCGGTACTTTGACAGTGCCGGTTTTGGCAATGCGCCCCATATCATTGCGGATCATATCCACGATCATCACATTTTCAGCGCGGTTCTTTTCGCTTCTCTGCAATTCATCAATGTACATCCGGTCTTCGCCCAGGGTATTGCCGCGCCGGGCTGTGCCTTTCATCGGCCGCGAGACGAGTTTATCGCCCTGCAGGATAAAAAACAACTCCGGCGAAGCGGAACAAATTGCGTAATCAGCAAATTCAATAAAGGCGGCATAGTCCCCTTTTTGCGAACGGTACAGTTTTAAAAAAAGAGCCAAAGGATCGCCCCGGAAAGCGGCGAGGATGGGAAAAGTATAATTAACCTGGTAGGTATAGCCGTTGCGGATATGAGATTTTATTACGGCTATCCTTTTTACATACTCGTCGCGGGAAATGGATGCAGCCGGATCGGTTACAATAGTATCGCCAATAACCCCGGTAAAAGGGTTTTCGGAAATTACCGGTTCTTCAAACAGCCCGAAAAGTAATAACGGTATATACGGTTGTGCATGGACTGTTAACGACGGATCAAAAGCCGGCGCGGCTTCGTAAGCGATAAAACCGGCGGCATAGATGTTACTCTTATTGACAGCGGTCTCTGTTTCCTGCAGCGCCTCGTTAACATCCTGCACATTATCCGCACGGATAATATGCACCGGATTTTGAAATATCAGCCATCGGCGGAGAGTGTTGTCAAATAAAGTCACTTTCATACAAAAGACCCGGAATATTTTTCCATTAATAAACATTAAATTCTAAAGATGACGATTCAATATAATTAGAATAAAGAAAAAAACCGCCTGCTTTTTGTTTTCTATTTATTGGTAATAAACTGTTTTTCAGCTTGCATTATTGCATGGTTAATATTATTTTTAATCAAAACGATCAGTTCTCATAAACAGCCAAGAGGAGTATTATGAAACCCAAAATATGGATCGGCATTCTGGTTATTATAGCCGCGCTGGTTTTCCTGCTGGTGGGCAGCTTTAAAGAAGCGGCGGTCTATTATCTCACCATCTCTGAACTGCGAAGCAAAACCGACCTGCCGGCCGGAGAAGGCTTGCGCATCAGCGGCCATGTCGTCCCGGCCAGCATCGACTGGAATGCGGACAAGATCGAACTGCGCTTTGCCCTTTATGACGCGCAGGATACCATCAATGTCTTTTACAAAGGCGCCATGCCCGACCAACTCGGCGACGCCCAACTGGTGGTGGTCGAAGGCATGCTCACTAACAGCGATACCCTGTATGCCGGAAAAATTTTGTTAAAATGCCCGTCCAAGTACGAAACCTCGACGCCGGAAGAGCATATCCAAACAGTAAATGATTAAGCCATTAAATTAACGGCAAGTTAAAAGACAATAATATGCCAATCCGGGCACAACAAGCAGCCTTAAAACCGGGAAAAATCAATTCAACGCATTATTTAATCATGTCCGTGCAAAGTTATTATCACTTTTTAAATACAGGTAATGTGTGTCTGCGAATATTTTAAAATTTGTAATTCCTATTATCGGCAGCCTGGTGTTGAATATTGGACTGGCGCTGGGCGCCGCTGTTTTATGGCGCAGGGTCAATAAACGAATCTGGAAGCTGCCGTTGTTCCGCATCTGTGCACGATATTTACCCTGGGCAACTGCTTTATTTATATTAGTCTGGATGGCGGGGATTTTCACGGGCCTCAGTATATTCTACCTGATTGGCGGCGCCGGCAGCGCTTTTTTGATTGTGTATTGTGTGGCTCTATTGCTCACATTGCCACTGTCGTATCTGCTGTACCGTATCGGTATCAGTCCCACGCAGGAAAAGACGGATGTTGGCCGTCGCAAATTTATGAAAATAGCTGCGGGCGCTTTACCGGTCGCTGCGCTCACTACCTCCGCGATCGGGGTTGTTGAATCTTTTACCGGCGTACGGGTTCCGGAACTCAACATCGACATTCCCGGCCTGCCTGATCAATTACAGGGCCTGAAAATAGCCCATCTCAGCGACCTGCATCTCGGCTACTATTATACCCTGGATGACCTGGAAAAAACACTTGCTTTGATCGCTTCTAAAAATCCGGATATCTATTTCATTACCGGCGACATTGCCGATGAACCGGCTTTATTACCTGCCGCCTTAAAGATGATCCATGGTCTGAATACACCTTACCAGGGTTTTGCCTCTGTCGGCAACCATGAATACTACCGAGGCATCAATAAGGTGCTGGATACTTTTTCCACCGGTCCGGTTCCATTGCTGCTCAATACCGGTCAATTAGTGAATATCAAAGGGGCAGACATATATATCGGCGGTGCGGATGATCCTGTATCCCTGCGGCCGGATATACTGGCGTTTATCAGGAATACGGTAGATAAAACTATGCGTAACGCCCCGGAAAACTGTTTCCGTATTTTACTCAGTCACCGCCCAGCCGGTTTTGATGCGGCGCAAAAACACCTTGTTAATTTAACATTAGCGGGACATACGCATGGCGGACAGATCGGGTTGAGGGGGAAAAGTCTGTTTGAAACCCTGCCCCTCGGTAAATACCTGTGGGGATTATATAAACAGGGCGATACCCGCTTGTACACCAGTTCCGGCATGGGGCACTGGTTCCCCATTCGCCTGGGCTGCCCCGCCGAAGCGCCGATTCTGACCCTGCGCAAGGGGTAATGAAAAGCATTACCTTTATGGAAGGTATTTATAAAAACTTGTTATCCGCAGATGACGCAGAATAACGCAGATGCAATGGCCGGTCGTCGTGTAGGTCCGGAGATTGCCCATCCCATCCAAACTCCAGTTTGGATGGGAAATTATCCGGGGCTGTATCAAAAGCCCCAATTTACATAAAGTCATTTAAAACATATAGCACTCAAAACTAACTTGTCATTTCGAGCGAAGCGAGAAATCTTTTTTTTACAATATGTTAATTACGAAAGATTCCTCGTCGCTTCGCTCCTCGGAATGACATGAAAGGCTTTTTTTACATAAATTTGTATCCTAATCTGCTTTTTGGGTCTTTTGATACAGCCTTATGTATCTTCATCACGAACCGGATTGACCAATATTGAAACAAAAAAAGCAGCCGGGCTGCTTTTTTATAATTCTTTACTGTTACGCAGGAACGCTTCCTGCAATTCCAGGTAGGTGCGGGTTACCGGGAATTGTGGAAATTCATCGATCACATTCTGAGGCGGGCGGAACAATATGCCGGCATCCGCCTCTTTCAACATATTGGTATCATTATACGAATCCCCGGCGGCAATAACCCGGAAATTCAGGCGGTGCAGGGCTACCACGGACTCTTTTTTCTGGTCTTTCTGGCGTAATATATAATCAGTGACCATGCCGCTGCCGGCAACAACCAGTCGGTTGCAGAACAGGGTAGGATAATCAAGTTGCCTCATCAGCGGCGCGGCGAATTCATAAAACGTATCGGATAAAATAATAACCTGAAAGCGTTCCCGCAGCCAGGCGATAAAATCTTTAGCGCCATCCAACGGCCCCATTTTGGCAATGACCGCTTGAATATCCGGCAAGCCGAGTTTATGCTCTTTTAAAATGCGCAAGCGCTGCCGCATTAAAGCGTCATAATCAGGAATATCGCGGGTAGTCGCTTTGAGTTCTGTTATTCCGGTAGCCTGGGAAAAGTTGATCCAAATTTCCGGCACCAGCACGCCTTCCAGGTCGAGACAGGCAATTTCCAATGAATTCTCCTTGTGCTGCAAATGAGTCAAGTGTAAATTTAAAAAAACAATATAGGAATTTTTGCATAAATAATCCAGCATTTTACCGGGAATGATTTGCAATGTGGCAAGTACTATATTGTTGCAAGGCTGGATTAATTATTGAAGACAGCATGGGCAAGGTGGACAAACTTTACACTCTTCTCCTACCAAACCCCAATCGTAGATTATTCCCTCCCATCCAAACTCCGGCTTGGATGGGAAATTGTTCTTGAAACTCTTTCATAAAAATGTTTACTGCAGAAAGAAATTTATAACATCAGGTACAGCCTCAGAAAAAAATTTAAAGTTCATTCTTTTTCATGTTTTCATGGAGTCTTTTTAACAAAAAAGATGTTATACATGGAACGCTAGTGTGTTTAATATGCGCTTTTATTTGTCACATAATTTTATTATAATAAAGCTATCTACTACCCTAAAATTAAAGGAAAAACCATGAGCTACTTTATTATCTTTATTGTTATACCCGCCGCGGTTGCGATTTGGGGAGTTTCCATGTACAACCAACTGGTACGCAACCGTAACCTGGCCGAGGAAGGCTGGAGCGGCGTAGATGTGCAATTAAAACGGCGCACCGATCTGATACCTAATGTAATCGAAGCGGTAAAAGGCTATATGACCCATGAACGCGAACTGCTGACCAAAGTGACCGATTTGCGTTCCAAGAGCGTGACCACCAAAGAAATCGCGGAAAAAGGCCCATTGGAAAATGCCTTGTCCCGCTCGTTGAGCAGCCTGTTTGTCGTAGCGGAAAACTATCCCGATCTCAAAGCCAACCAGAATTTTCTCGACCTGCAAAAACAACTGGCTGACATTGAAGATCAAATCCAGTTGGCGCGACGCTATTACAACGGCACCGTGCGTAATTTGAATATCATGATCGAATCGTTTCCCAGCAATCTCATTGCAAAACGATTCAATTTTACTAAAAAGGAATTTTTTGAAATTGAGGCGTCCGACGGCGCGGTTCCATCAGTAAAATTCAAATAATTTGTCCTCTTAACAAGCAGCGGACTGGAATGAAAAAAATATCTGGACTTTTAAAAGCGCTGGTATGGATGACAGCGCTGCTGGTTTTACCGGCGCACCCAGGCCGGGCGCAAACGGAAAAGATACTGGATTATCACAGCCGGATCGAAATCCAAAGCGACGGTTCCATGCTGGTCACCGAAACCATCAAAGTAATTGCCGCGGATGAAGAGATCCAACGCGGCATATACCGTACTTTTCCCACCAAATACAAGGATCGTAACGGGAACACCATCCGCGTTCTGTTCGAGGTAGTCAATGTTCTGAAAAATGGCGAAACCGAGCCCTGGCACACCGAGAATATGAGCAATGGCGTCAAGGTCTATATCGGCAGCGCGGATGTTTATCTTGATCCCGGCGAATATACCTACACCCTCGCCTATCGCACCGATCACCAGCTTGGCTTTTTCCCCGACTATGATGAGTTATACTGGAATGTGACCGGACTGGATTGGGTATTTGTAATCGACCGGGTTGAAGTCGAGGTGGTGCTGCCGCCGGGCGCCGAGGTCATGCAAACCGCCGCCTATACCGGCCCCAAAGGCGCGCAGGGCCAGGATTTCACCAGCGAAATTTTACCGGACGGCGCAGTACGCTTTGCCACCACAGTACCTCTTAATTCCTATGAAGGCCTCACCATTGCTGTCGGCTTTACCAAAGGTGTTATCCCTGAACCTACCCTGAAGGATAAAGCCGGCTTTATCATAAAAAGCAATCCCTCCCTGCCGATAGCTCTGGTTGGTTTGATATTGTTATTTATTTATTACTATAGCTCCTGGTTATCGGTGGGTAAAGACCCGTCCAAAGGCACGATCATTCCGCAATTCATCCCGCCGAAAGAGTACACACCCGCTGCCGTGCGCTATGTGATGCGTATGGGTTACAGTCACCGCGTTTTTGCCGCGGCGATAATTAATTTAGCCGTCAAGGGAGTCCTTAAAATTCAGGAAGAAAAAGGCAAGTATACGCTGCTGCGCACGGACTGGCAGGATGCAAAACTGGACAGCGGTGAAAAACAACTCATGAAAAAGCTGTTCTCTTCCCGTAATGAAATCGACCTGGAACAGAGAAACCATACGGCGATCGGCGGCGCCATTGACGCATTAAAAAAAGATCTGAAATTGAATTTTGCAAAATTGAATTTCCGCCTCAATAGCAATTACCTGGTACCCGGCATCTTGTTTACCCTGCTGGTTTTGGTGGGAATAGTACTCTTTTCGCCGGAAAAGGCTGCCGCGGCCGGTATATCCTTCTGGTTAACCGGATGGACGGCCGGCACCAGTTTCCTTGTCTTTGGCGCTGTACAGGAATGGAAAGACGCTATTTCTGCCAAAAGCGGTATTGGCTGTAAATCAATAGGCATGACCTTGTTTGCGCTGCCGTTTGTCTTTTTTGAATTTATGGGTTTAGGATTTTTCTCATTGATCATTTCGCCGCTGGTAGCTATTATCTTTATGGCGCTGGTGGTTATGAATGTCATTTTTTGGGAATTGCTCAAGGCTCCAACCATTTATGGCCGCCGCATGATGGATCAGATCGAAGGTTTTAAAATGTACCTGAAAACCGCCGAGGAACACCGCCTGAACTTGCTACATCCTCCGGACAAAACCCCGGCATTGTTTGAAAAGTACCTGCCTTACGCCCTGGCCCTGGATGTGGAAAACGAGTGGAGCAAAAAATTTACGGATATTTTGGCCGGCGCCGGCGTGGACAATGGTTATACACCCACCTGGTATTCGGGCAGTCTTTTAAACAATATGGGATTTAACGGGTTGGCCTCCAGTCTCGGCTCCTCATTTTCATCGGCAATCTCGTCATCTTCGACTGCGCCGGGTTCCAGTTCGGGCAGCGGCGGCGGCGGTTCCTCTGGAGGCGGTGGAGGCGGTGGCGGCGGCGGCGGCTGGTGAGAGGTTGGGGGAAAAGATTATACGGGCGGCGTGCTGTTATGGTGCGCCGCATTTTTTATATGGGGAAAAACGGAAATAGCGCTTGACTATTCCTTTTAAAAATTTGTATATATTTCTAGTGATGGCGGGTTGATGATATATGGGCGAATTCTTTATTTATAGACTTTTATTCTTTACACATAAATCAGTATATAAATTGCCAAGCCCCGTCAGGGGCGACATGTTTCTAGAAAATCATAACCCATAACCAACCAGCCACGGAGTGGCGGAACAGGGGGCCTTATGGCGAACACCTATACACAAATTTATATCCAATTTGTCTTTGTGGAACAATATCATTATTTGTTTATAGATAATATTGGTTATTAATATTATATTACCTATATTTATTTTACACTCTATAAAACAACTAATGCTTCAGAAATCATTATTTTTCTGTAGAGAAAATTTTTTATGCAGTTGTAAAAAACATATTTAAACTTTATGAAAATAGTATTTTCAAAACATAATATACCAATAAGAATTACAGACGAAAGGATGATCCATATTGAGTCTAATCATCCTGAAATGTACGGTTGTGGTGATAAGATACAGGAAACAGTTACAAATCCGGATATCATTTATGCCGGCGATTATGGAGAATTGTTGGCAATCAAATTATAAAAAAAACCCCGGTATCGGAGAACAAGTATTTAATTGTAGCGTATAAAGAAATAAGTAATATCGACGGTTTTTTAATTACAGCCTATTTTTGCAGAAAACCAGGCAATTGGAGGACAATAATATGGAAGCCTTGAAAATAACCGAAAAGAAAAAAAATTTACAATGGAACTATGACGCCGATGCAGATGTATTTTACATATCCATTGAAAAGCCACAAAAAGCTGAAGGCGTTGATATTGGCAAGGGAGTTATTGCGCGAATTGACCCGGTATCGCATGAGATCATTGGTTTTACGATTATTAATCTATTGCAAAGAACATTACAGGAATTAAATAATCTCGAGTCGTGATATACATTTCTAAATCTAGTGATTATGACTGGTCACTAAAGTCAAGAGATTGATTCCATAATATATTATTTCACTATGCCCATTTCTCATTACAAGTTTTATTCTTCATTATTCATTTTCCCCCCAAAAAATCCAAATATTCTGAAATAATCATAGCTTGTTTGCATGTTCTTTTATATAATACCGGCAATGAACACAATTCAGGATCAGCCAATGTTTGCTCACGATGTATGAGGTGAAAAATGCATCAACTTTTACCGCATCGGGGAATCATGTTTGAAATCAAACCGGGGATTTTTCTTCTTCTGGTTACAATACTCCTGCTGTTGTGTTTCGCTGTTGCAAAACTACACGGTCAGCAGGTATCCGGGTCATATTCCATAACCACACCCGAAGCCAGCCTGTTTGCGCTCAATCCCGCCAGCCTCAACCCGGCGGCGGCGCGTGGGGTCATCGGCATGACCGGCAACCCGGCGGCATTGGCTACCATACAAAACACCGAGTTTGGTTTTGTGGTCGGTTTTGCGCACAGCGAGCAGGGCAGTTTTGATATTCAGATGCTCGACGCCGTTCCTGAATTTGAAGCTGTTACCCTGCACAGTAACTTTACCATGCAGGAAAAAGGCGGCCTGGCAATAATCGGTATTGGCGCCCGTTATAAAAAGTGTGCTTTCGGTTTTACCATTATGCAGCCCCGCCGGGCCGGTATAAACTTTACAGCCGGGGGCAGCGCTGCCATGCGGCTCCACTTTGACGCGGATCAACCCATTACCAGGGAAACGGTTCCCGATCTGCCGGTAGAAGCCATTCCCATGCTGTGGCATATAGAAACAATAACCACCCTGAACATTCACAGCCGGCCTGCGGAAATCTCGGTCTCCACCCTGCCGCTCTACTGGGGCGCTGCTTATAAATGGGGACGGCTTTCATTGGGAGTTGGGCTTAAATATTTGCATATATCATCAAACGACGGTACAGCCTCCATAACGGCAAATTTAAGCGGCTCCGCCACAATTACCGGCACTCCCTATGGACTGGATCAGATTTTTGGGATTCCCTGGAGCGGGACAGTGCAGGCCATAACACAATATGAAGACCAGCCCTTTGCAGCAACCTATAAAATCGGTTTAAAGGGCAGCCGCTGGGTTTTTACAACCGGCGCCAACCTCAACCTGACTTTTCTCAAACTGGGGTTTGTCCTCGAACATGGATTTAAAGACAAGCTGGATGGCTCTTATCAAATTCAGGTGCGGCATACCTCCGGCCCGCCCCTTGGTTTACAGCTAAGTAATGTGAGTCTTGATTTGCACCAATTACCTAATGTAACCGGCAGCGCAACACTCGAACTGAGCGAGTTCAAAAAAGATAGCGTGATTTTCAACGGTTCAGGGAAAATAAATATGGGCGGCTATACCGGCATTAGTGGTGGCTTGCAGTTGTGGATATTCGGTTTGTATGCCGGAGCAGAGATACCGGCCAATCCCCCTGATTTCGGCGCTTTTTATTTTGCCGTTTATACAGATATCCCGCTCTATTTTATACCGGTGAGGTTGCGCGCCGGGTTTACGCAGAGAATGGATTTTTTCTTTACAGAAAAAGAAGACATTGTACCGTATCGCTCAGCCGCCAATTTAACTGCCGGAACAGCCATTCGGTTTAAAATACAACGATATGTACACCAAATAGAGCAACCGGTAGAATTGCAATTGGGAGTGCGGTCTTCCCTGCTGCCGCTGGCATTCAGCCAGATCAAACAGGAATCCAAAGGTCTGAATGACAATAAACTGCCAAACCTGTTAAACACACTCACTTTTGGGTTCGGTTTGCAGTTCATTTTTTAAAGCGGCAACAATCATTGTCACTGCCTTTATAAAAATGGAGTAACTGTCTTGAATTCAAAAAAATCACAAATGGCAGGCTTTAGGTGGTAGTAACTCCCCAAAACAAAAGCGGCGGTTTGAGAACCGCCGCAAGGTGTCAAGATTTATTCTTCTTCAGGAACATTTTCAATTTCAGCTGTCGGTTTGCCGTCTTCATAGTATAAAGTAATTGTCATCGCTTTGCAAAGATCAATAGATTTCCAGTAAATTTCATCGCCTTCTTCGTCAACGATTTTGAGATCCCAGTCACATGCTTCTTCATCGCGTGAGAAAGTAATTTCAACACTGGCGCCATCTTCCAAAACATCAACACCGAGAACATCTTCTTCCCAGCTATCGGTCTCTACAGGGGAGCAGTAGAATTCATCAATTGTCAGACCGGTTTCATTGACCAGTTCAAAATCCTGATCGCCTGCCATAACCGCAACTGCAAAAAACAATACCACAGTCATTAAAACTGATAACATCAGATTTTTCATTTTTGTTACTCCTGAATTTAATTGTTAAGAAACATGTTAAAAAACCACTATTAATTTACAAACTTGTATAAAAAAATCAAATGGTATTTTAATATATGTCAACATTGTACAAAAAAAGTTAATGCAAATCACTTTTTTTTAAAACCCGTAATATATTTTTAAATATCGGTATAATTTTATCTAACTTAAATATTCTCTTGAAATAATCTTTTGCTTTACCACACTTTTACTGGCTTGCATTTGGAGTAAACGTAAGTATTTTGAATAATTGAGAAATGATCAAGTATTTGTGTATTTACTGTGTGTTAGTACATTACTTCAATCAGGCTTAAAATACCCAGCCAGTTCTTTCCTATTTAAAAATACCAATGCCAAAATTACAATTACGGCATATTTCAATGGATTCTCGATTTCGCAGTAACCGGCTGCGAAAGCCCCGGTATTTCTTGCCCTGCCAGATGGTCATAAAATCGGATTCATTCATGTTACCCAACGCATGGTCGCCGTTCTTGTCAAAACAGCACGGCACAACCAGTCCGTCCCAATCCACCAGGGTAGTAAACCATGGTCGGGGACAAGCGCCCTTGCCCTTTTTTACTTTGAAATCGGACTCGCTGACAGTATAGCGCCGGTATTTTTCATTATCCGGCAGCCACTCCACTGCTTCTTCGTAGGACATAACCTGGGTGGTTTTAATCAGCAGCCGGTTCACACCTAATTCCCGCGCCAACTGCTTGATCGCCGGTATTTCACTCTCATTATGGCGCATAACCAGAAATTGCAGAAACAGGTACGGAGTTTTACTACGCAGTTCTGCTTTAGCGGCGACCAGGTTGCGGATGCCTTTGAGCACGGTATCAAGGTTGCCGTTGACCCGGTAACGGGAGTATGATTCCGGTGTTACGCCGTCCAGCGAGATGATCATACTGTCCAGACCGCTTTTGACGACTGCCCGGGCATTATCCATGTCAAAATAATGAGCATTAGTGCTGGTGTTGACGTACACGCCGCGATTTTTGGCATAACGGACAAACTCGTTAAAGCGGGGGTGCAGGTATGGCTCGCCCTGGGAATACAGAGTAATGTAAAGGATGCGGTTCGCCATTTCATCGACCAGCGTTTGCATCAGGGTGAAATCCATCTTACCACGCGGCCGCAGCATTTGTCCGCTGCCGGTGACGCATAATGGGCATTTAAGATTACAGATATTGGTCGGCTCGATATTGACTATAGGCGGCACTCCCCAGACAATACTTTTTTTGAACATTGCCGATATAATGAATGATGAGGTAATTTTTACAATATTAAGCAACCGCCGCAGGGTCAACGCCTTCACAACCCGGCTGAATGCCACTTCTTTGCCGAGGCCGACATCTATTTTATCTAGTAAAGATTGTTTTTTTGTCATTGGTAACTAATTCCGGTGACAGGTTATAGTAAAGCTATCAGTTATCAGTTATCAGTTATCAGTTATCAGTTATCAGTTATCAGTTATCAGAAAAAGTAATTTATTAAAATCCACAGGCAGATGCAAAACAATAATACCGTTCAAACATAATAATGTGAAAAAAATGTCTCACCGGACATGAAATGGACATAAAGTATACAGGTTATTAATAAATCTCAAAATTATAACCTAAATTCAAGTTTCAAAAATTCATAAGGTTATATCATGTGAGTCAGCAATTTTTTAAAATGGCACGGATTTTGATATTTACCATTGCAGATGAGTAACACAGTTTGAAGGCTTTAGTATATCATATTAAGCAGTTTATGCAAAAGCCGCTGCAAGCAATGTAAGGAGTTAAAAAATGCAGCGATTTAAAAAGATCACCAGTCCCGAGCAACTACACGTTGGTAAATTCTACGTATTAACCATTTTGGGAAACCGTCCGGTTTTATTACCCTTTAAAATTCAGGAAATCATGGATAATGTTATACAATTTACCATGACCTCCATGCCGGAGCAGGGTGCATTTAATTTCCGGATCAATGACCTGTTCAAGAACCACGTTTTTCATGTGCACTGCAAAGACCCGATTTTGCAGGATAGAACCTCCACCAAAAACTTTGAAAAATACGCCGCCGAGGGGTTGTGCATCAGTTAGTTTTGCTGGTTATTCAGCTTTTCTTTTGTTGTACATTAGCCTGGCATAAAACTTGTCCGGAAACAACCTGCTGAATTTTGCCAGCCAGGATAACCGGCGCGGAAAATGGATTTCGGTCTTTTCGTTTTCCAGGCCCCGGATGATTCGTTGCACAGCCTTATCTGTATCCATAAAAAAAGGTTTGGGCGAACTGCTGTCGCCGGTCATTTCGGATTTGACGAATCCCGGCGAGATGAGCACGCATTTGATGCCGGTCTTCCACAAATCGATTCGCAAACTTTCTATAAAATTAGATAACGCCGCTTTGCTGGCCGCATAAGAAGCCGCTTTGGGCATGCCGCGGTACCCGGTCAGACTCGAAACCACGGCGATTGTTCCGGCATTCCTTTGCAACATGGCCGGCAGCAGTTGCTCGATAAAATAGAGAACCCCAAAAAAATTGACCGCAAAGGTGTAGCGAAAATCTTCAACAGAAAAATCTTTCACTAAAAAATAACGGCTGACCCCGGCATTTAATACCATAATATCAATAGTTATTCCATCCTCATGTAATTTTCGGCAAACAGCAGTTACTTGTTCCTGGTTGGCAACATCACATATAAAGTACACATGTTCACTCTTCCCCGGTAGAGTTTTCAGTAATTCCTGCAATCGTTCTTCACGACGGGCAATCAGGACCAATCGGCAATTTTTTTCAGTCAGTTGCCGGGCCAGTTCCCGGCCAATACCGGATGATGCCCCGGTAATCAGTACCGTTTTTCCATCCAGCTTCATAGAGACCTCTGTATTGAAAAAAGACAGGTGAGAATACTCTCACCCCCCAGTTTCACACTCAGCGTAAATCGACCTGTTCATATTGATCCATGCCCGGAATTTTAAAATCCTCCGCAGTCAATGGGATATTGGTTTGTAAATTTTCAACCTGGTAAATCGTGGTATTTTCATTGACGTCCAGTTGCCTGACGCTGCTCAGAAAAAAGGTTTTTTTGTTGATGGTTAAAATAATCTCGCGGATAAATTCATCTTCCGAACCGGCAACCAGCTTTAATTCATAAGCATCTTTATCATCTTTAACTATTTCCGCCCGGTAATCGCGAATATACTTATCTATAAAGTCTTTCAGGATCGGATTATTTGCGGATCCTTTGGTAGCATTGTTAATTATTACCTGTTGATTATTGCGGTTCAGGGTGAACAAGGCTTTGCCGTCGTTCACTACCAGGTTATCCGGCGTATCGATTTTAAATTTTTCACCCTTTTGGATCCAAATCTTGCCGCTCAGGGTGTGCTCTTCCTCCGTAAGTTTCCAGAGAAATGTCTGGGTAAAATCTGCCTGGATACTGGAGTATTTGTCATAAGTACTTTTTAACTGCTGTAATATGCCATTAGCGTCCTTGTCGGCAGACAACGCAGCGTGGGTTAGAGCTAAAATAAAAAACAGGGTAAATAATTTATACTTCATTGCATATTTTCCTTTATATTAATTTTCATCTTCCAATTCTTCCTCATCCTCATCGCCATTCAAGGGCATGGATTCCAGGTCTTCAGGGCGCAGCAATACCTCGCGGGCTTTGCTGCCTTCAAAAGGTCCAACCACACCGGCTTCTTCCAGTTCATCGATGATGCGCGCCGCCCGTGAATAACCGACCTTTAAGCGTCGCTGGATAAGCGAGACCGAACCCTGCTGGTGGCGGACAACCAGTTTCATTGCTTCATCAAACAGGGCATCCCGTTTACCGCCGGGTTCAATGCCATAACGATCCGCTTCTTCCTCTTCGGAATAGGCCGGCAGCGGTTTTTTATCCTCAGGAGCCTGGTGACGAATGTGTTCGATAATGCTTTCAATTTCATTTAAACTGACAAAAGCGCTGTGGATGCGGATCAGTTCCGGACTGGCCGGCGGTAGAAATAACATATCGCCACGGCCCAGCAATTTTTCGGCGCCGTTCATATCCAGAATGGTGCGCGAATCGACTTTGGAGGCCACCTGGAATCCCATCCGCGCCGGGAAATTGGCTTTGATAACACCGGTTATCACATCCACCGAAGGCCGCTGGGTTGCCAAAATCAAATGAATACCTACAGCCCGCGACATTTGCGCCAGGCGGGCAATCGGCTCTTCCACTTCGCGCGAGGCGGCAGTGGTCAGCATCAGGTCAGCCAGTTCATCGACGATTACAACCATATATGGTAAAATTTTGGGATTTTCATCATTTTCAGGCTTATAGACGCCTTCCTTGATGCGTTCATTATATTCTTCAATGTTGCGAACCCCGGCGCCGGCAAGCTGTTCGTATCGCCGTTCCATCTCCTGCTCGATGGATTTGAATAAAGCAATGGCCGATTTGGCGGTAATGGCCACTTTTTCCTTGGCCCCTTCCACATAACACAAATGATGCCGGAACAATTTGGCATAGTTTGAAAGTTCCAGCCTTTTCGGGTCGATCATCACCATTTGCACTTCGGAAGGCTTGGCTTTGTATAAAAAGCTGAGAATGATCGTATTCAGGCATACGCTTTTCCCGGAACCGGTGGCGCCGGCGACCAGTAAATGCGGCATTTTTGCCAGATCAGTAATAAAAGGTTTTCCCGAAATGGTTTTACCGACGGCAATGGTAAGAGGTGATTTGGACTCTTTGAATTCCGGCGCCTCTAATATTTCCCGCAGGTATACAATGGATGGGTTGGCGTTGGGAAGCTCTACACCAACGGCCGCTTTACCAGGAATTGGCGCAACAATGCGGATGCGCTTGGCGCGCATAGCCATAGCCAGATCATCTGAAAGCGCGGTAATACGGGCTACTTTGATGCCCGGCGCCGGTTCCAGTTCGTAACGGGTAATGACCGGTCCAGGATGAATTTCTATAACCCGCGCGGTAATACCGAAATCGGACAGTTTGTCTTCCAAAAGCCGGGCGTTGGCTTGCAGCATTTCCTCATCAATATAATCTTCCCCGTCCTGAGGCAGATGCAATAATTCTATCGGCGGCATTTCATAGGGTTTGGTCGAAACAGGGATCTTTTCTTCTTCAGGGTCATATTGTTCATCTTTTAGCGGCATCTCTTCCGCATCATTTTCCTGTTCCGCCAAATTCAAATTTAACTGTTCTTTTAAAATACCGGTTTTCTCCTTAACCGGCTCGGGGCGCAATCGTGTAACAATTTCAGTTTTAGGCGGCGGTGGTGGAATATATTCATCCGGCGCAGTTTCCGGTTGTTTATAAGCAGGCCGTTCCGGTCGTACCAGGGCCGGACCCCGTTTCGATTCACTATGTAACGGTTTTTTAAACAGATTGCGCGCCCAGCGACTGAAATGTAAAGACAATTTGGTAAATACAACACTGAGAAGCTGGTACAAATCGGCAAAGCTAAAAGTTGTAGACATTAATACCATAATCATGATAATACCGATAAGCACAACTACCGCGCCGTATTGTCCAAACAATAACACCAGGAACTGTGCGCCCAAACCGCCCAGTTTACCGGAAAACTCAAAAACCGGTTTGCTGCCGCTGCGGGAAATAATATCATGCAGAGCAAAACTGACCGACAATAAAAAGGCAAATAAAAAAGTAAGCCCGGTCCAGCGTAACAGGTCACGGGTTCCTCTGCCGAATAAACGGTTCAATCCCCAGGCAATAACAAAAAACGGCAAAATAAAAACCGGAAAGCCGATGGTCCAGCGAATGAGAAAATGCGAGACATATACCCCGGCAATACCAAGCCCGTTCTTTACCAACGATGGGTTAGTTATGGTCGCGGGGGTTTCACCCGGTTCATAAGTAAATAAAGCGATGAGCACCAGAATGCCGGTCATCAACAGCAGTATCCCGATTATCTCTTCCTGTTTGCGGGTGGAAATATCCGGATTTTGATTTTTCTGCCGGGGATTATTCATTATTTACCCAATATTCAGAAATTAATTTTTTACTTTTATGATAACATCATTTTCATATACGGCGCACAGAGGAATCGAGTTTAATCGGGCGCAATATTCCAGGTCGGCGATAAAACCTATTTCCTTTAAATACCTGCCATGTGCAGCATCGGTAAACATTTTCACCAGATCCTGTTTATATGATAACGCCCGGTCACGAAGAGCATTACCATGGACATCTACAACATATTGGTCGGATGAATGCACCAGTTCATCGATCAACAAACCTGCGCAAACGCTATCTTCAAGCGAATTCCCGCCATCCGTTCCGGCGCATAAAATGGTAATATCCTGTTCATCACGATCAAGAGCAGCAGCAACAGCCTGAAGATTGAGCAACGATAATACATATTTCTTATCCGCTTCAGCAGCAGCCAGCAAAGCGCGGGTGCCGTTGGTAGTGGTTATGATCACCAGTTTATCTTTAACTGTTTGTTTGGTAAATTCCAGCGGCGAATTACCCAGATCAAAACCGGGGATCTTTTTGCCCTGTCGTTCGCCGGTCAGTAGTGGAACATGATCGGTTACACGTTGCCGCAACGCCAGGGCTTCTTCAATTTCAGCAGTGGGTATTACCCCCCGGCAGCCATTTTTTAAGGCGGTAATAATGGTTGAAGTGGCTCGTAAAACATCAATGACAACGGCAACCGTATGTTCAAGGGAACAACCGGTAACATCGGCCGGTTTTTCATAGACCTGTATTATTCGTTTCGCCAAAATTAAATTCCTATTTACTGATATTAATGTTTGTAAAAAGGAGTTTCCACTACAATTGCAGGTACTTTGGAATTACGGATTTCAACGGCAATTTCGCTGCCGATGTCGGCGCAACCCGCTTCCACATAGCCCATGCCAATACCTTTTTCCAGCATGGGAGAAAAAGTGCCGCTGGTAACAAAACCGACCTCCCGGTCGCCTTTAAAAATTTTATAATTATGACGTGGAAAAGCCCGGTCTTGCAAGGCAAAGCCAACAAGATGGCGCTTTAACCCTTTTTCTTTGGCTTTTACTATAGCGCTGCGGCCAATAAAATCGCCTTTGTTCAGTTTGGTGATCCAGCCCAAACCGGCCTCTAGTGGATTGGTTGTTGAATCGATATCATTACCGTAAAGACAATATTTCATTTCCAAACGCAGGGTATCGCGGGCGCCCAAGCCGATAGGTTCAATATCAAACTCTTTGCCGGCTTGCATCAGGGCGTTCCACACCTGTTCGGAATATTTTAGATCAAAGCACAATTCAAAGCCCGGTTCACCGGTGTACCCGGTACGGGATAGCAGCATCTCTACACCATCGACTTTACCGGTGTTCGCCCAGTAATATTTTATATTGTCTAACGGAACCATGGTCAATTTTTGCAATGTTTTTATAGCCTGCGGCCCTTGCAAGGCAAGCAGGGACAAGTCATCACTGACATTTGTCATAGTTACACCGGCGGGGGCATGTTTTGTAGCCCAGTCCCAATCTTTTTGTAAATTGGCGGCATTGACGATCAACATATAATGATCGGTAAATTTATAAACCAGTAAATCATCGACGATCCCGCCATCTTCATAACACATGGCCGAGTATTGCACCTGGTTTACCTGTAATTTACTGACATCATTGATGGTTAAATTTTGCAAAAATTTTTCCGCATCCCGGCCTTTAACAATAAATTCTCCCATGTGGGAAACATCAAACAGACCGACAGAAGAGCGCACCCGCTTGTGTTCTTCAATAATACCCCGGTACTGAATAGGCATATAGTAACCGGCAAACTCGACAATTTTTGCATTATACTTTTTATGCAGTTCATAAAAACCGGTTTTTTTAATTTCCACCTCCGGCTCCTTTCTATTAGAGATAACATTTTGTAAAATAAAAAATAGTATTAAAAAAGGACAGTGTCAAGTTCATTTTTGTGGATATTCAATTTTAAAACAGGTTAGTTTATTGTGTAGAAGTAAAACCGGCTGACGGATTAGCTCTCCGTCAGCCGGATATTTCGTCAATTTCCCAAACGCGAAAAATCGTTTACAATTACAAATAACATCAAAGCCAGTAATAACGCCATACCTACCTGTTGAACGATCATTTTCAATTTTACCGACAGCGGCCGGCGGATAACTGCTTCAATAGCCAGAAAAACCAGGTGGCCGCCGTCCAAAACCGGTATAGGCAATAAATTTAGCAGACCCAGGTTAAGGCTTAAAAATGCCGCAAACCACATCAAACTGCCAAAGCCATCGGCAGCCCGTTCACCGGTCAATTTGGCAATTTGAATTGGACCGCCGATACTTTCTTTAAAAGCGATCTTGCCTTTGAACATGAGGCTGAACGACTCACCCATCATTTTGGTTAAATTCCAGGTCATTGTGCAACCCATACCCATCGCCTCAAAGACTCCCGGTTTACGGATTTGTGTGACCGGCCCAACACCAATCAAGCCGATATTGTTTATCGGGTCCAGTTCCGGGATTACGGTTCCGGTCATAACCTCACCATTGCGTTCCCATTCCAGGAACAATTCTTTTTCCGGGGTCACGTGGATAATGTTAACCAGATCTTCCCAGGTTTGCACAGGTTGGGAATTGATACTTTTAATGACATCGCCTTCCAGCAAACCCAGTTTTTCGGCCGGTTTATCTTTAATAACCGAGCCGACAACCGGTAGTGAAGGAGTAACCGGTTCGGCCACACCACTGATATAAATACTGGTAAAAAATATGGCAATTGCCAATAAAATATTAAAAGCCGGGCCGGCAAAAATTACTAATACCCGCTTCCAAATGGGTTTGGACATAAATTCCCAGGGCTCGCCTTTGATGCTATCCTTGTCCATACTTTCATCGATCATACCGGACATTTTTACATAACCGCCCAGCGGTAATGCCGACAGACAATAATCGGTATCGCCAATTTTTTTGCCGAACAAACGCGGCGGAAAACCGATCGAAAAACGTTCCACCCGTATACCCATTAATTTTGCCAATATAAAATGCCCGAATTCATGCACAATAACCAGCAAGCCGAGAACAAATACAAACGGGATCAAATAGGTTGTTAAAAAATGTATTACTGTTTCCATAATTATCCTTTAAATCTAATCCAGATGTTAAACCGGAACTGTTATTCATTCTTGTTATTTGACGTTAAAATCGGTAAAAAGGTTCATTTTATTTTTTACACTCTTAACTGCAACCTGTTGCATAATTGCGTCGGATTAAAAAGTCGCGCAGTTTTTGCCCTTTACCGAAGGATATGTGAATAATGCTGCAAAACAAATGCCCGCGCTTGCCGATCGGCTTGTAGTAATTCCTCCTGGCTGGGACTTGTTACCACCGCTATTGTCTGTATAGCCGTATCAATAAGTTCGGCAATGTTTAAAAATTTAATTTTTCTTTCCAGAAACAAACCGACTGCCGCTTCATTAGCGGCGTTCATCACCGCCGGAGCAGTTCCGCCGGTTTTAGCGGCGGTGCAGGCAATAGCCAGAGCCCGGAATCTGGTCAAATCCGGTTCCTCAAAGGTCATACTCTTTACAGAACAAAAATCCAATCTTGGAAAGTCCGATCCCAATCGTTCCGGCCAGGTCATAGCCAGTTGAATCGGGACACGCATGTCAGGTTGTCCCAATTGCGCTTTGATCGAGCCATCGCTAAAGGCGACCATAGAATGGATGAGCGATTGCGGATGAATAACTATCTGAATCTTGTCGACCGGCACATTAAACAGCCATTTGGCTTCGATCACTTCCAGTCCCTTATTCATCATGGTCGCCGAATCAATGGTTATTTTATTGCCCATCGACCAGTTGGGATGTTTTAGCGCCTGCTCAACTGTAGCCTGGCGGAGTTGTTCCAGTGACCAGGTGCGGAAAGGCCCTCCGGATGCGGTCAGAATGATTTTTTCTATAGTCTGCGGGTTTTCACCCATCAAACACTGAAAAATGGCGCTGTGTTCGCTGTCGATAGGAACAATGGAACAGTTATTGTCCCGCGCGGCGCTCATGACCAGTTCACCGCCCATAACCAGGGTTTCTTTATTGGCAAGGGCTAGATCTTTATGCCGTTGCAGGGCAGACATAGTCGGTAAGAATCCGGCGGAGCCGACTATGGCATTCACCAGCAGATCATAATCGGCTAGTTCTGCCAGGCGGGCGGGGCTATCTGGCCCGGTTAGCACAGTTACACCCAATTGTTCAAATAACCGCCGTTGCTCAGCAGTGGGTTCCGCGCCGGCGATTGCTGCCAGGCGCGGGCGAAATTTTCTGGCCTGGTCCAGTAATAAATCGATATTAACATGGGTGGACAAAGCCGTTACCTGAAAAATATCGGCTAGTTTTTCCACGACATGCAGGCTGTTAACGCCGATTGAGCCGGTGGCGCCAAGTATGGCAAGCTTTTTAACGCTTTTTTTCATTTCTTTCCAAACATGCTGCTGCGTCCGGTAATTCCCGCTTAACTCGTTTGTTTGGCGACTTCCAGTATAAAGTGGACTTTTTCCAGTTCCCGTTCCGTCAGTTCCGTATCCAGGAACTTGATATCCAGTTCCCTGCTAAAACCTTTTTTAACGGCAGCGGCAAGTTCAGAAAAGGTTACCGGTTTATTGCTTATATCGTCAAGACAAACTGTTTTATTTTCAAGAAACTCACGGATTTGCCGGCGTCGTTCCGTATCATTCTGCGCCAGGTATTTCGTCAATTCCAGGTGATATGGCCCGATCAGGATCGAACCGTGTTGTAAAATTGCATTTTCAAATTGCCGCTGGGCGCTGCCCACCAGTTTTTTCTTTTGATAACAAATTTCGTAGCGAATGGCGGCGGCATAACACAAAGTTGATAACTCACCGCGCGAAAAATCATGTGGCGTTGCCTCTGCGCGGTCGAATGACACCTTGAAATCAAGTGAGTTTAAAGCCGAGATCAAACACCGGCTAATGAGTTCATAAATTTTATGTATATCGGCCCCGGCAAAATATCCGCTTTTAGGTAAAATTACCGCATAGGTTAATTCGTCGCCATGCAAAATAGCGCGCCCGCCGGTAGGTCTTACTACAACATCGATTCCATCCCGGCGGCATTGTTCAATATTAATATCCGATGGTTTTTGATGATAGCCAAGAGAGACAGCCGGGGGATTCCAGCCATAGACCCGCAATACCGGGTAATGGCCGTTCAGCGTCATACATTGCGCCAACGCCATATCTATAGCCATATTGGTCGCCCCGTCCAGAGGCCCGGTATTGATATATCGCCAGGTTTCCAATACAATTCTCTATAAAACCGGGCATTACCCGGCCAAACCACGAGTGGATCTGGCAATAAAGTCCAACACATGCTGAACTTCGGGTATCATCGGCACTTCATTCTTGATGCGTTCAACCGCCTGGCTGACATTCAATTTGGAACGGTAGATCAAAGTATAAGTCTTTTTCAGGGCGCTGATCACATCCGGTTTAAAACCGCGCCGGCGCAGACCGATGGAATTAAGCCCTTCGTATTGTAAAGGCTCTCCGGCAACGGTAATATATGGCGGAACATCCTGCACGGCGCGGAAATGGCCGCCTATCATACAATGGCAACCAACTTTGCAGAATTGATGAACGGGCGACATGCCGCCAAGTATGGCCCAGTCCTCAATTTCCACATGGCCGCCCAGTTGAACACAATTTGCCATTATGACATTATTGCCGACAATACAATCGTGAGCGACATGCACATAAGCCATTAACAGGCAGTTACTGCCGATTTCGCTTTTACCATGTGCGGCCGTGCCGCGGTTAAGATCGCAGAATTCCCTGATGACCGTATTTTCGCCAATTACAAACAACGTTTTCTCGCCGCCGAATTTTAAATCCTGTGGGTCAGAGCCAACTACAGCCCCTTTGTGTATTTTACAATTTTTGCCGATACGGGCGCCGTCAAATATATGCGCGTGTGTACCGATCTGAACGCCATCCTGGATAATGACATCACCATCAACGACGGTATAGGCGCCGATAGTGACATTATCGCCAAGCTGAGCCCTGGAATCGACCAGCGCAGTAGGGTGTATCTGAGTCAAAATGCAGTTCCTTTATATTCAAATTCCACATTATCTGCCGGTTAGCAATTAACGGTCGACAATCGCCGCCATCATATCCGCTTCGCAGGCCAGTTCATCGTTTACAAAAGCCCGGCCATACATTTTTGCCATCGACCGCCGGTTTGGACCCAGTTCAATTTCAAAACGCAGGGTATCGCCGGGGGTCACAGTTTTACGGAAGCGGACATTATCAATGCCGGTAAACAGCACCATTTTAGTTGAGGGATCAGTTTCTGTATTTAACAGCAATATACCGCCGGTCTGCGCCATGGCTTCAATGATCAACACACCCGGCATAATTGGTTTACCGGGAAAGTGACCCTGGAAAAATGGCTCGTTCGCGGTAACATTTTTAATGCCTATCACCCGTTCCTGGGGAATAAGATCAATAATACGGTCGACCAGTAAAAAGGGGTAACGATGAGGCAGTATTTTTTGAATTGCATCCGTATCCAGGAATACCCCGCTTTTCTGGGTTACCTGGTATTTGGATTTGATGAGTTTTTTCTTATATTCCTTACGGATCAGTTTTACCAGTTCGGCATTGGCCGCATGACCGGAACGAGCGGCCAGTACGTGGCCTTTGATCGGCACGCCAAGCAGGGCCAGGTCGCCAATCAGATCCAGGGCTTTATGCCGTACAGGTTCATTGGGGTAGCGCAATTGTTTGCCGTTCAAAATACCATTGGCGGACAAATGCACCTGGGCGTCTATACCGAACATTTTACGCAGTTCGGCTATTTCGTTTTCTTTCATATCGCGATCAATGATCACCACTGCATTATCCAGGTCGCCGCCTTTGATCAGGCCCTTTTTCCACAATTCTTCCACTTCATGCAAAAAGCAAAAAGTGCGGGCAGCGGCAAATTCGGTGGCAAATTCCTCGCGCAATGAATACATGGAAGTATATTGCGTTCCCAGGGCCGGATTTTTATAATCGACCATAAAGGTAATGCGGAATTCGTCCGAAGGAAATACGACAATATCAATACCGCGTTCGGGCTCGGAATAAGTGATGGTTTTATCGATTACCAGGTAATCACGGGGTGATTCCTGTTCAACAAAACCGGCTTTAAGCAGTATTTCGACAAAAGGTAGAGCGCTGCCGTCGCCAACCGGCGGCTCGTTGCCATTGATTTCACATATTATATTATCAATTTCCAGGCCGCTGATAGACGCTAAAACATGTTCTACGGTGTGAATTTTAACATCGCCGATGCCGATGGTTGTGCCGCGCGATATATCGATAACATGATCCACATCCGCAGGAATAACGGGGCTATCCGCAATATCGATTCGTTTGAACAGAATCCCGGAATTGGCCGGCGCCGGTTTAAATGTAATTGTGGTTTTGTTGCCGGTATGCAGGCCGGTTCCTGAATATGAAACAACTTCTTTTATCGTTTGCTGATTGACTAGCATTAAACCTCCACACTAGGTGACACAGAATAATCCATTATAAAACACAGAAAAAAATTAAAACAACAACAGGCCAGAATTATTCCTGATCAATTTTTAAGATTGCAGACATTTTTTCAATTTGCGCTTGAAGTTTTTTAAACTCTTTGAGCATTTCGGGCAACCGGGCAAGGCTGGCTTCTTCTCGTTTGGCGGTCATATGCGGACGTGCCGGGTAACCGGACACAAAACCATTTTCAGGAATAGACTTGGTAACACCACCCTGAGCGCCAATCGCCGCATTATTGCCAACTTCTATATGCCCAACCAAACCTGCCTGCCCACCGATCCGCACATAATTGCCAATTTTAGTGCTTCCCGATATGCCGGCCTGTGCGGCAATAACCGTATGTTCGCCAATATAATCGTTATGGGCAATTTGTACCAGGTTATCAATTTTAGCGCCTTTTTTCACGATTGTCTCGCCCATCGTGGCGCGGTCAATAGTCGTGTTAGCGCCGATCTCAACATCATCTTCAAGGACAACAATGCCCATTTGCGGTAATTTATGAAATTTACCCCCTTCAAAAGCAAAACCAAAACCATCGGCGCCTATGACAGCGCCGCTGTGTATAATAACATTGTTACCGATCCGACAGCCTTCCCGGATGGTAACATTAGCATATACTATTGAATTGGCGCCAATTTGCACATCGCTGCCAATCACTACTCCCGGATGAATAATCGTATTATCACCAAAAGAACAATTAGCACCGGTAACCACATAAGCGCCGATTGCCAGGTTTTTACCCTGCTTGCAGGTAGCATCGATGATGGCAGTTTGGTGAATCCCGGCAGCAACCTGAGGCGCTTGTTTGTAAAATTGTTGCGCCATTTTTAAAAAACTAAAATAGGGATTACCGCAGCGAATCAACGTCTTGTCGGATTGGGGAAAGGATTCCTCAACCAGAACAGCGGCGGCATGGGTAGTTTCAATAAATTTATGATACTTGGGATTAGCAATAAAAGACAGGTTGCCCGGTCCAGCTTCTTCAATTTTTGCCAAACCGTTAATAACAACACTGCCGTCGCCATCTACCCGGCCACCCAGGAGCGCTGCGATCTCGTTTACAGTTAACGCCATGCGTTTTCCTTTACTTTCCCGCCGGGAGATTATTTCTTTTTTGTAGTGCTATCCAGACCTTTTTCCAGTTCTTCGATCACCAATTCGGTTAAATCAACCTGGTTAGGACTGGCGTAGACGATATTACCAGCAACTGTATCAAAAACGTAATCATAACGCTCATCATCGCCAACCAGTTTAATAGCGGCATTGATCTTGTCAAACACCGGTTTCATCACTTCATCTTGCTTTTTATAAAACTCACCGGTCTGGCCCCATTTTTCGCTCTGGTATTGCTGTATTTTCATATACAGGGTTTGCATTTCCTGCTCTTTTTCCCGTTGCCGTTCTTCGCTCAATAACAGACTTTGCGATTGTAATTGTTCGCCCATTTCCTGCAACTGAGTTTGCATGGCGCGGGCTTCAGCTTCCCATTCTTTGTTGATTTTATCGAGCCGTTCCTGGGCATCCTGAGCTTCTTTGTAATTAGCTAATATTTGCTGTGAATTAATATAACCTATTTTTTGTGCAAATACAGAACCGGTCGATATAGTTATGATTAAAACTACAAGACCAATCGCTTTTACCAGTGTATTTTTTTTCACGTTAACCTCCTGATAATCTGGAATTTTTCCTTGAATTTTATTTTTCATTATTAATTAAAAACTTCGTCCAAAAACGAAATGCATTTTCCATTTAGGATCGGGATTACCATAATCATCGACACGATCAAAACCGTAACCATAGTCAAAACCGATAATACCGATCATTGGCATATAAACGCGCGCGCCAATACCGGCAGACCGCCGCATGCTGAACGGATCAGCGGTTTTAAAACTGGACCAGATATCGCCGGCTTCGGCAAAGAACAACCCGAAAATCGTCGGGTTTGGCGCGATCGGGATGCGCAGTTCGGCAGTATACTTGAGCATCGCTTTACCGCCGGATTCCACTGCGCTGTAACTGGCCAGCGGGTCTTCATAACCTCTTAAAGGAATAGAACGGGACAAGCCGTCCCCGCCCATGAAAAAGTATTCCAGGTAAGGAATTCTTTTATTTCCGCCAATGCTTTCCATATACCCACCCTGAAAGCTGGTATACAACACCAGTTTCCAGAAAGATGGAGTAAACCAATCCATTCTAAAGACATATTTTTGGTAATCGACAGTTCCGCCCAGTACGGTACCAGCCAGTTCGGTCGTTAAAGAGAATTCCGAACCTGCGGTCGGGAATTCCGGCCGGTCGAGGCTGTTGCGGGAGATGATCTGGGTTACGCTGCTGCTGGTCAGCGGCCACATACCTTCATCGGCAATACCGTTGGGATTTGCGGCAAGAATATAAGAATTAAAATCGGATAATTCCGTTCTGTCCAAAGTGTAAATCCAGTCGCCGCGGAAAAAGTTATCCGGCCAGTTAAAGCGTCTGCCAACACGCACCGAGCCGCCGCGGCTGACTTGTTTATAACCGATGTAATAAGCATCACGCTTGGTATCGTAAAAATTAAAACCGGCCAGGGTGGGGGTATCGAGCAGCCAGGGTTCGGTAAAACCGATATTGAATGAACGGTAATAACGGCCAAAATTCCAGTCGAAACTGAGCCGCTGGCCATTGCCGAACAAGTTTGCCATAGCCACGCCAACGCTGCCGATCAACCGGTCGCGCTCGCTCCAGCCGGCAGACATGTTGGCAGTATCGGTGGACTTTTCTTCAACTTTAAACTCCAGATCAACCTGGTCGCCGCCGGTCGGCGTTACTTTGGGCTCAACGTTGCCAAAATAGTTCAACATCCACACTTCACGCTGGCTGCGTTCCAGCAGCGAACGGTTGAATGTATCACCCGGAAAAATCCGCAATTCACGGCGCACTACTTTTTCTTTGGTTTTGGTATTGCCGGTAATATTTATTTCATTGATCTTGGCTTGTTGACCTTCGGTAACAAAAAAATGGATATTCAACTGGTTTTTATTGATAATAGTCTCGCGGGGAGTAATATTGGAATAGATATAACCGCTGTCATAATATAAATTTCCGATATGCTGGTAAACAGCTTCATTTAATTTCTTGCGGCTATAGGTCTCTCCTTTTTCAAAACGCAGGTTGGCAGCCAGTTCCTCATTGGAGAACAGGGTATTTCCTTCCCATGATATATCGCCAAATACATACCGGGTGCCTTCATTGACCCAGATATCGATGTGCATATCATCCTGTTCTTCATTGTAATAAATGGAATCTTTTAAAACCTCAATATCCCTGAAACCTTCATTTTGATAAAACTCGACCAGCTTGCCCAAATCTTCATTGTATTTATCGCGGTCAAAATCGGCGCCGCGCCACCAGCGGTCTTCTTTAGTTTTTTTGAATTGCTTTTTTAATTTACCATCGTTGAAGGTATTGTTACCGTAGAAATTGATCTTTTCGATTTGAACCTTTTTCCCCTCCTCGCAATAAAACCGGACCACTACCCGGTTGCTATCGGTTTGCGAGGGTATTTCGGTGGTGCGGATTTTGGCCAGTAAATGCCCTTTTTCTTTGTACTTGGCATACACTTTTTGCCGGGCCCGGGCCAGCATGGTGGGATTTATTACCTGACCGGAATAAAAATTGAGAATTTCATCAATATCTTCTTTTTTCAACTTTTTATTGCCGGCTATTTCCAGTTTTTCCAAACGGGGATATTCTTTGACGCGAATAGTTATATAAATACCTTCGGCAAGTTCCCGATCTACAACAACTTCAATATCGGAAAACAGCGACAAACGCCAGAGCTGGCGAATAGCATCCTGGACGCTTTCACCGGTAATTTCAGTGCCGGGAGCAAGCCCGGAATTGAGACGGATCATTGCCGGGTCGGTTGATTTGGCGCCCTCGACCGAAACATCCAGAATTTTTACGGTCTGCCGTTGCGCAAACAATTCAACATAAACCGATAATATTATAACTACAAAAAAAACAACTCTTTGAAAACCGGACATAAATAATCACCTTAATAGAATTTGTAAATTTAATAAATTATTATACAAATGTAAAGCAAAATATGACTTTTTCCAGGCAGATTAAAATGGAAACCAGTGCCGCAAAACAACCCGTTTATCATCGCGGTCGCTTTTGTTCCATATCATACTATCATAATCGTACTCAAGTTCCAATAAAAGACGTGGATTGATATGATACTCCAGGCCTAATTGATGGTGCAGACCAAGATTTTTGTCTTTATAGCGGTAATAAATGCCCGTCTCCACCTGACCGGTATATTGGAAAAATAACTGATCAGCCAGATATTTACCAACCACCAGGCGGGTGCTCTTTAACAATGCCAGGCGGCTGTTAACGCCCATGTTGTTATTGAGATTAAAATCTATAAAATTCTTGGTGAACCGCGAACTGAACCGGATATAATCAAGGCCAAAGGTCTCTTCCAGCTTACGCTCGACCGGCCGGAATAATGGACGGAACAGGATATTCTCGGTGCCATAGCCAATGACATCAATAGCCGGATTTTTTTGCAGGGTAGCATTCGAATAACCCAGTGAAGATAAAATCTGCGCTTCAGTTGAGCCAACATTGGGGTTATCGGATGACAATTTAAAGCGGATCTGATCCCAACGGCCCCGGCTCTGTTCCTGGCGGACGTTATCATCGACCGGCTTTTTATCCATCGTAACATCATAAGTTTGCAGGGTTAGCATGATCTGCGAGGAAAAACCGGTCGTATCGGTTACGGTGGTGCGGGCCTGACCATACACAACCGGAATCAGACTGCTGCGGTCGAATTCAGCGCCGGCGCGTTCAACGCGGAAATTCATATCCAGGTATTCAATAAAACCTTTAGCGGAACGAACTTCGCCGATTATACGAAAACTCTCATCCTCGATTTGTCCGGTAAAATCAAGGCGGCTGGTTTCATCATTCAAATGCAAGTTGACATACACATTATCAATTGCCGCCGGAAAAGTTCGTACAAAACGCACATCATTTTTGGGCGTTACCAGAATGTCCCATTCCAGGTTCTTTAAAAAATACTCGATGGTTTCGGATGGGGTACCGGCGCCTTCATAAAACGGGTACATGATCTCACAATCGTATAAATCAATGGCGCCGCGCAGGGTTAAACGGTCTTCAACTGCCGCAAAATAAAAATTCATGTCGCCATCCCGGCCATGTACATCCAGGGTGCCAAAGACGTCGTTTTCCATCAATCCTTTGATATTGAGCGGGATACCATTATCTGGGGTTTCGGGGATTATTACACCCAGGTTAAGACCGGTATCACCCAAAATGATATTGCGCAGCGGGCGGACAGATAGTGCAGGCGACGCCAGTGTATTAAAAATATGAAATTTCTTGCCACCCATTAACCCATCCAAAGTCTTTATGCTGATAAACTGATTTTCGGGAATGAACTCGATCTGCCCGGAAATATTGGTAATGGGTGGGATAACGGAACCGCAATGCATCAACCCATTTTCCAGGGCAAGATTAGCCGAGAGCAGCACAGGGTTCATTGGCGAACCGGTAACTCGAGCTGCCAGGCTGCCGGAGGATGCGGTCTTTGCAAAGAAACTGATCTTGTCGGTTAATATTTGCAAAAAATTACCCTGGCCCCGTAAATCGATAGACAGGCTATCCCTGGGATTATAGGGATAAAAGCCGTTAGCCGTTAATTCAAACTGGTTCTGACGGGTCAGCCGAAATTTTTCTATAAACACTCCAGGATAATTATGAGGATTTTCTGCCAGATGTATTTCGACTTCATTAAATGGAACACCATATATCAGTCCGTCCTTGATCGCAATCAATCCCTTAATAGCTGGGTTATGGCGAGTTCCGCTAATTTCCAGATCAATAAGCGTCTGCCCGGAAAAAGGAGCATCATCGGGATTGGTGACTTGCCAGAGTTTATTTAAATCAAATCCCGCGCCCTTGATCAGAATATCGAGGCTGTCGTTGCGCAGGAAATGGCCCTGGGCATAGAGCAATGTTGCTTCACGGGTGCCAATGCTGAACCGGTGTAATTCAATGCCTTTTTTATGCAAATTTATTGAGGCATGGGCATCATAAGGCCCCACCTGCTTGTAAAGTAATTTGTTTACATTGATCTCACCAGTCACTTCCGGCGCTAACAAAGTCCCTTTTACCGCTAAATCCATATCCAGTTTACCCGCCAACAAACTGTCGGCTATTCCCAGGGTGGCAGGTATATTCAAATTGTTGGTTTTAATAAATCCGTCAAGTATTTTTTGACCGGTTGAATCAGTAATGGCAGAAATTTTGGCATTGAGATCCGATCCCAGAGAAAATTCATCCAGTTTGTACTGATCTTTTTCTTTTTTAAAAACAAATTTGCCAGAGTATTCATCAGGCGAACCGGAAAACATGACCAAAGTTCCGTCGGCAGTTATTTTCTCACGACTGCGAATGACCCTGGCGCTGAGATCGGCCAGGGCAGATTTGAAATAACCGCCCTCAATTTTATTTACATCCCAGTCGACTATAAAGTCACGAAGTGTGCCGTTCAGATTCACAGCTATAGCAAGATTTTTTACTAAATAATCAGAGCCGGGAAATTTCCACAAGCGAAAAACATAATCCTGTACATTTTTTATTATAGCATTCAACTGGGTGACGGACTTTTTTTCGATACGGACGCGAAAAGCCGAGGTGTCGGCGGCGGTTTTGCCGGTTATTTGCGCTGTGGCGCCGTCAACCTGGAAATTGGCAGCAACCGCTGTAGTATCGTTATCCCTGTTTATTAATACCAGCCCGCAATTGCCGGCGATCAACGGTTTATTTGTAGAACCACCCAGTGTGGCCTCTAGTCGGGAAGAACAGGTATGAGTATAGTTTGCAGTTAACTTTTCAAAAATGTCACCCATATCACCCTGCATGGTAACTGTGCCGGAGAGCAGTTTTTTTTCTTTTAGCGAATCGACCCTGGCATTAACCACAAAATGATTCCCCAGGGCGCTAAAACGGCATTGATTAAATAATAGATGTGCTTTACTCCAGGTGTTATGAACCACAATTTTTTCAATTTTTAACTCATCTACCAAAAGGCTGCCGGTGGTTATAGTACTTTTGATCACTACATCGGTGAGGGGGCCTTCAATATCCGCAACCACGTTTGCTTTGCCGGATATTTTATTCTGTATTTTAAAAATGGGCAGTCCGCTAATATCGCCAAGCTGGAAATTTTCGGCATTGACTTGCAGGTAAAAATGGGGATTGAGAATATTTTTAATTCTACCGGAAAGTTTTACATTATTCCCATTCACTTTTTGCTGCGCATAATCAATGAGCATATTCCACCGTTCAAAGCGGGATCTGATATTAATATCCCCGATAACCAGACGCCCGTCATCGGCGACCACATTGCCCTGGGTTATTACAAAACCACCGCGTATATCAAAGCCAGAATTGGGAGCCGGTTTGCGAAATAATAAAATATCACCGTTTAACTGGCCGCTTTTAAAATCAAGGGCTGAGAACAAAAAATCGGGCAGGCGATCCTGCAAGTTATAATCTTCCAGTTCGGCTTTAATATAAGAAATAGTGCCGGTTTTACCCCATACTTTGCCGTTGAGTGAAAGATTTTGATGTTTGGAAGTAAATAATTTCCCCGTTAGCCGGATTTCAATAGAATCTGAAGGATCGACAAAAAAACCTCCTTCAATCGAATTGGCCAGTAATACTTGCAGGGAATCATAACCCTGGTAATAGATCTCCCCTTTTTTTATGGATAACCGTTTGAGAAATTCTATTTGCTTGAGTTGCTTTTTATAGGAATTTTTAATTTCGGAAATATTAGCGGGGTAATTCATCAGGTCGGACGACTTGTTTGTGCTATCGGCGGCGGCGACTTTAATATTCAAACGCGGATTGATTAAAAGAATATCCTGAGATACGGCCTGGGGATTGAATCCTCTAATCAACAGGCTGAAAATATTCAAGCCGATACGAATATCTTTAATATGAACTGAAAATTGCTGATCCGGCAGGGGTATATCGACTCCAACAAACCTGATATTACCAAATCCCAACCTTACCTGGGAAATATTGCATTTTTCGCCGAGTACTGGTCTGATTTCGGTGAGGATATAGGTTTTAATCCTTTCATTTGCTTTAAAAAAACGCCATCCCTGAACAAACAGCAGCAAGGATACTAAAAGTACGGCAAATAGATAAAGGACCCATTTACGAGCTCGCAATAGTTGTAACCTGAATTAGTAAAAGACAATAAAAAAGCGGTTTTAACCGCCTCTTTTATATATTAAACATCTGTAATAATCAGTTGTTCCGGGACTGCTTTCCGCATGAATGTGGTACCACATCAATAACAACAGTGTGCATTTGTTCTTATTATATTTGCTCGCTAACCTTGCCGAAACGTCTTTCCCGTTTCTGGTATGCTTCGATAGCATTCATAAAATCAGCATCCCGGAAATCGGGCCAGAGAATATCTGTAATATACAATTCCGTATAGGCCAACTGCCATAACAGGAAATTACTGAGCCGCATTTCACCGCTGGTGCGAATGAGCAGGTCGGGGTCGCCTATCATCCTGGTTTCCAGGTATTTACCGATCAACTCTTCATTAATATCGCTATCAGCAAGAACTCCTTTTTTAACATCCATGGCAATTTTTTTAACAGCCTGAACAATTTCCTGCCGACCACTATAACTTAATGCCAGGTTTAACAACAGACCGGTATTATTCTGCAAACGTTTTATTGTATTGATCACACCGAGCCGTGGCGCTGCCGGCATTAAATTTAAATCTCCTATTGTCATAAGACGAACATTTTTCTTATTCAATTCATCTACTTCATCGCGGACAGTCGTTAACAGCAGCGACATAAGCGCCGATACTTCCTGCTTGGGGCGTGACCAGTTTTCCGAAGAAAAGGTATACAAAGTTAATACTTCTATACCAAGCGCACCGGCGGTTTCAACCACTGCTCTTACCGAATTAATACCTTCTTTATGCCCTTCGATACGCGTCAATCCACGTCGCTGCGCCCAACGTCCGTTACCATCCATTATAACGGCAACATGCTTTGGCAGCGCTCCCTTGCCCTTAATATATTCTATTCTTTCTAAATCCATTCCTTTTTCTCTTTAATATTGGCTGGTACCGTTATTTGCTCATCTGCTTCAACATCAGTACCTGAATAAATTGAATGAACAAGAACCGGCATAATTGCCTTTGTTTTCAAAAATCTTAAACAGCTATTTTACAAATTTAATGTAACCATTTTAAACATAAAAATCCATATTCATTAATAATTCCCGGCAGTAAAAATAAAAAATAAAAAACACCGGACATCATCGTAAAACAATTTTAACTATTTAAATTTATTGAATATATCAAGAAATGTTACACGAATTGAAGAAAAAATGATCTATGGACAAAAAAAAAGCCCCGCAACAAATTACGGGGCATTTATGTTTACAGAAAATTTTATTTATTGCTTAACTCTTCAGATTTTTTAAAGCATTCTGTGCCTTTATCGGTATTGCCGGCCTGAACATAAGCAACACCAAGATTGTTCCACAAATTGGGATCGGTATCTTTAATTGTCAATGCTTTTTCCAGGTAAGGGATAGCTTTGCCATACATTTCTTTCAAGCCATCTTTTTCTTCTGCGGAAACAGTCTGATTATCATTTTCTTTATCAACCAGTTTTTTCCGCATTGCATCAGCCATACTCAGATAAGCATTACCGACGTTAACGTTGGAATCGAAATCATCGGGTGATAATGCAATTACTTTATTAAATGTTTCAATGGCATTTGCATAATCTTCATTCAAATAATAAAGACGGGCCAGGTTAAAAAGTAAATCTTTATCATTGGGATTTTTTTCCAGGGCTTTAACATAAGTATCACGGGCAAGTTCTTTTTCACCCAGCAAATCATAAGCTAAGGCTATATTGGCAATAGCATCCGGGTCATTCGGATTTTTTTCCAAAGCGGCTTTTTCCAGATCGACCACTTTTTGATATTCTTTGGCTTCAAAATGCAAACCGGCCAAAGCATGCACTAACTCCAGGTTGGCGGGATCGAGGGCAATAGCTTTTTCATAGGTTTGTACAGCTTCAGCAACCTGACTTTTTTGGGTATAAACAATAGCCAAATTACGATAAGCTTCAACACGTTTGGGGTTGATGATAATACAGGTCAGGAATTGTTTTTGGGCGCCGTCCAGATCGTTACCATTAATACGGGCAACACCGGAATTGAATGTGGAAACCCAGTTCTTTTCACGGGTATTTTTGATTTCTGTAGCAAAAGTGGGAGCTATGGCCAAAGATTTTTCAAACATGTCGTTCATTTTTTCCCATTCGCCTTTATTGGCATAACCTTCGCCTAACAGGTAATGCGCTTCCGGGTCGTTGGGATACATTTTTACAGCCATTTCCAGTTGTTCAATTGCCTTTTCCCAATTATCCTGTTGAATATAAACTTTGGCGGATGTGACTTCTTTGGTTTGACATGCCATTATTGCAATTAATCCGGCAAGCATTACAAATAAAACCAAATGTCGGGTTTTCATTAGTTACTCCTGTTATTATTAATATGATTGATTTTAGTAAATTCAAAGAATTTCATAAAATATACTTTTTTTGTATATTTTAATCAAGATTTATTTTGCGAGTTTGGCAATGTTCTCCCAAAATGGCGGTTTGATAATCCCTTTTTCGGTAACAATAGCATGAATCAGGTAATGCGGGGTAATATCAAAGGCCGGGTTATAAACTTTAACGCCTTCCGGCGCAATTGTTTTTGCGCCAATTTTGGTTACTTCTTCCGGCGCCCGTTCTTCAATTGGTATATCCCTGCCGGTTTCCAGGGTAAAATCAAAGGTAGAAAGCGGGGCGGCAACCACGAACGGAATATTGTGTTTTTGGGCGATCACAGCCAGTCCATAAGTGCCAATTTTATTTGCCACGTCGCCATTGCGGGCGATGCGGTCAGCGCCGACAATAACAATGTTAACCAGACCCTGCTGCATGACAAAAGCGGCCATATTATCGCAGATCAGGGTAACATCAAAGCCGTCTTCCATCAATTCAAACGCCGTCAACCGCGCGCCCTGAAAGAGTGGCCGGGTTTCATCGACATATACTTTGATTTTTTTTCCAGCTTGTTTACCGGCGCGTAAAATACCCAGCGCAGTGCCATAATCTCCGGTTGCCAAAGCGCCGGCATTACAATGGGTCAATACATTGGCGCGGTTTTGCAGTAGTTCCACGCCATGTTTGCCCAATGTTTTGCAACGCTGAATGTCATCCTCCAATATTTCCTGGGCTTCTTTTAATAAAGCCTGCTTTAAATCCCTGATAGATTTATTCAGATTACGACTTAGAGCATTGCGCATTTTATCCAAAGCCCAAAACAAATTTTTTGCGGTCGGACGAGTTGCTTTCAATTCATCAATCGCTTTGTTGGCTTTGACGAGAAACCCGGAGCGATCTGTTTCAGGTACATTCCATACAGCTAAAACTACGCCGAAAGCCGCGGCTATACCAATGGCTGGAGCGCCACGTAAATTCATATTTTTAATTGCATTAACTATACCGTTATGATCGGAAATTTCCAGCAAAACCAGTTCTTCAGGCAATTGCGCCTGATCTAGCAGCCTCACCTTACCATTTACCCATTGTATAGTTTTTATATCATCCATCTTTAACTTGTTATTCTCCTGGTTTATAATTTATACAGGGTTAACCTGAATGTTCAGGTTTGTTATCCCAAATATCGTTCTAGATCAATCCCGTTTACCAATGACCGGGATGAAATGTAATTTATATTAAAATTACTCCTGCTATCATAACCGGAGTAATTAGTGGCTCTTTAAATACTGTTCTACAATATCAACTATCCGGGTTGATGCACCCATGTTGTCAAGAATAAATTTTTGAGCTTCATCGCCCATAGTCTTTAACCTGGCTGGATCAATTATCAACAATTTCAGGATATCATCCGCCTCATTCTCGGAGGCAATTGAACAAGCGCCGTTACTATCAATCAGTAGCTGAGGCTCAACCGATACGTTATATCTCGGCCCGAAAAACACAGCGCAGCCGTGTGCAGCAGGTTCAAGAACATTATGTACACCCGGACCAAAACCACCGCCGACAAATGCCAGCCGGCCCAGGCTGTATAAATTGGCAAGCAAGCCGATCTTGTCAATCACCAAAGCCCGGAAAGACCATGGTTCCCCGCTTTTTAACCGGGATAACCGCTCTACAGCCAGTTGATTTTTTGCAAAAAAATTTTCAATCGCCTGCACATGGTCTACCGATGGTTCATGGGGCGCAATAATGAGTTTAAAATTATTGTTTTGTGTCATCATTTTCAACAAAGCAGGGTACAAAATCTTTTCATCGGAAGGCCAGGTACTGCCGGCGACAAAGGTATTTTCACGGTCAAAGAAGCCGCTTTGCTGTAAAAATTCGATCCGTGAATTATCCCGGCTGCGTTGGTAAACCCGATCATATCGGGTATCGCCGGTGTATTGTATTCTGCTTTTATCAGAATAAATTTTCTCAAACCGCTCAGAACTTTCCTGTGAAACGGTAAGAATCCATGAATAGGTCTCCATTACCGAACGGATCGGATTACGGAAAAAGCTGTACAAATTTTTTCGTTTATCGGTGATACTGCCATCAACCAGCAAAGCGGGTATTTTCAGCCGCTTTAACTGCCATTGAAAATTGGGCCATATATCATGACGTACGGTTAGTGCAACATCCGGGGCGATGATCCTGATAAATTTTTTAGTATCTAGGTATGAATCCATCGGTAAATATGATATAAAAATTTTTTTATCCTCTATCCGGATATTATCATAGGCTGAAGGAGAAAACAACGAAAGTATGATCTGTGTATCAGGCATCCGCTTCCTTATTTCATCAATTATCGGACGGCTTTGTTCAAATTCACCCATAGAAGAAATATGCAGCCAAACCCGCTTTTCATTTTCAGCTTTAACGGCCAGTGAAGATTGTAACCTGGTAAATAATCCCTTTCTTCCCTTTACACCGCGCCGTACTTTATTATTAAAAAGACAAGCAATTTGAACCAGAATAAAAAAACAAGGGATAAACAGAATATTATAAACAAGAAAATATAATAGTGGCATTATCAGTTCTAGTTAAGTAGGAATATTAATGGAGTGATTTATATATTTCCAGCGTTTCGTAATCGGAACCGATGATCAAAGTGAGATCCGCTTCATTTTCATCACTCTTGAGAGGATAGACCAGATCTTTGGGAATACCAATTAATTCACGAAATTTATCGACATATTTCTTTTCACGGCGTTCCCGGTTAATAATTACCGTACTTTTATAATCAAACGTTGGGGTGTTGCCAATTTCGGTAACATCATAATTGCGGCGTTTCAGGTAATCGGCAAAATCATTGGCTACACCGGATACCCCGCACCCGTTGAGCACCTGAATTTTGACCGGATTATCAGGGACCTGGGTATTGGTAATAATATCGGGAGTTTGCCTTGAACCGACAATTTTATGAATAAAAGATGAAATCAGCGCCGCATTAATTACCACCAGCAACCAGATAACGACCAGATTGAGCCTGGGTTTCAGGGATGCAAAACCGGATTTACTTTTTTTAACAGCGCTTTTATAAACAGGCCGTTTTGCAGATAACCGCTTTTTGGTCCGGGGTCTCCTGTTCAATCGACATTCCCTTTATTTTAATATATTTAATGTAAACAGATCGTAAAAACATTATTTATTATTCGTGCCAGTTATTCCATGGTACATAACCATAAGGATCGCGATTAAATTCCACCTGAATACTCATATTCTTTGTGGGTTTAAAACTCAGGTTCGCTCCGCGGATGAACGGTCCCTGGTTGTAAAAAGGAGCATCGCCGGATACATGAAACGGTTGATGGGCTATACCCCATTGAAAACTGAGTTCTACCGGTAATTTGAAATGATATGTCATGGTGTTTAAATATAAACCCTGGGAAAAACTGTTTTTTCCCATTGACAGTACACTCATGGAATAGGACTGCGATATACTCAATTTGTTGGGATCAAGTCCAAAAATACCGATAGCATTTTTACCGCTTTGCAGGGATTTTTGTAATGCCGACGAAACATTCACAGGCCCGGCATCAGTTTTATATTGCGCCATAATCATACAAGGGAGCATTAATATTATTAAAACACAATTAATCGTTTTCATAACATTGTCCTCTGATAACAAAACCCGATTTGCATACATCAAAATTATAAAAAAATGTTATAATGTCAATAACTTTTTTAACCGGAAACAAAATAAGATTGTCGTTGTTAACTAATTGTTTAATATGATATTATCTATCAACCTGGTTCTGCCGATAAATACCGCGAGGGCAACAAGTACGCTGCCCTGAATTCTATTTACGGTTTCCAGGGTTTCTGCATCGACGATCTGTACATAATCGATTCGCGCCGATTCAATGGCGGCGATCATTCCGGTCATTGCTTGTATTACAATTGCGGCATCGGTCTCGCCATTCCTGATACTTGACTGCGCTTTTTGCAATGCCCGGTACAGAACCAGGGCGTCCTGTCGTTCTGCCGGCGACAGGTATTTATTCCTTGAACTCATAGCCAAACCATCGGGTTCCCGTACAATCGGCGCAATAATGATCCGAATGTCGAAATTCAAATCTTGCACCATTCTTTTAATGACCAGCGCTTGCTGAGCATCCTTTTGGCCGAACACAGCCACATGGGGTTTGATTATATTGAACAATTTACCGACGACAGTCGTAACGCCTTCAAAATGACCGGGACGAGATTTACCACATAATCCGTCGGTCAGCTTTTTCACCTGCACAGTCGTCAGGCAGGTTTTACCATACATTTCCCGATCGTCGGGAACAAACAGCACATCGCAGCCAGCGGCGTAAGCGGTTTTCTTATCGCCTTCAAGGTCGCGGGGATAGGCGGCAAAATCTTCATTTGGTCCAAACTGGGTCGGATTGACATATATACTGGTTACCACCACATCGGCTTGCTGTCGGGCAATTTTAATCAGACTGGCATGGCCGTCATGCAAGTAGCCCATCGTCGGCACCAGGCCAATTGTTTTACCCGCCGCCCGCGTTACATCGGCAAACGCCTGCATCTCTTTGATTGTGGTAATGATCATGCCTTTAATTCTCAAAACTCTCTTCGGCAGCGGGGAAACGATTTTCTTTAACATCATGCAGGTATTGCGAACCGGCCTTTTTAACTGCTTCAGCCAGATTGGCATATTGACGAACAAATTTTGGTTTAAATTTCTCAAATAAACCCAGCATATCTGGAGTAACCAGAATTTGCCCGTCGCAAAACGGGCCGGCGCCAATGCCGATAGTCGGTATTTTAAGGTGCTCACTGATTTGTTTTGCCAGGGAAATGGGGATTTTTTCCAGCACAAGCGCAAACGCGCCGGCATCCTGCAAAGCACGGGCGTCATTCAGCAAGCGGTTGGCATGTTCAGCCGAACGCCCCTGCACTGTATAGCTGCCAAATTGTTTGATATGCTGAGGCGTTAAACCCAAATGCCCCATAACCGGTATACCTATGCTGACCAGGCGATTAACCGTAGCGGTCATTTCTTCGCCGCCCTCGATCTTGACCGCATCGATAGTGGTTTCTTTGAGGATTTTGCCGGCATTGCGTACCGCATCTTCCGTGCTCACCTGGTAAGAAAGAAACGGCATATCGGCAACCAGCAGGGCATGACTGACGCCCCGGCACACGGCCTGGCAATGGTAAATAATATTATCCATTGTCATTGGCAGGGTAGTATTGTAACCCGCAAACACCATCGCCCCTGAATCACCGACCAGGATTATATCCAGTCCGGCCTGATCGAGCAAAGATGCAAAGAGAAAATCATAAGCGGTTAACGCGGCGATCTTTTCCTTGCGCGTTTTCATACCGATTATATCAGGAACGGTAAGTTTTTTTTCTTCCGATGACATTCTTAAAATCTCTTATCAAGGGTTATTTAATACAAAAATATGGAATTAATGATCCGGCCGGGTGTATGAACGTTGATCCGGGTTTGACTGGTTAAAAATGACCGGAAATTGTAAAACGATTCAGACTACCAAGTGCGCCATAAGATGTGAATGAATAATCAATTTTAAACTGCTTCCATAAAAAACCGAAACCCAATGCCATGCCGGCCATGGTATCGTCCGAGCTATCCACATGCATTTTTTTGCCGATGCTGTCATAACCGAGCCGGAATAACATATAATCGGACAGGGTAAATTCTCCACCCAGGGCAAATTGCAGGTCTTCATCGCTGTACTTGTAAGCATTACCGCTGACCAATAACGGTAAATGGGCCAGTTTTTTGGAAGCGCCGATCCGCAGGTTCATCGGCAGATCATCTTTGGTAGTGATAAAAGCCGAAGTGGCCGTACCGAGATTATAGATCCCGGCGGCAATGGTCAGCTCATGTTTCGCAATATAATATAAAACTCCGGCGTCCATAGCTACCGCATCGGCGGAGTAATTATCAATAGAAGCGCGAATATATTTACCGGTAACGCCGATGGATAAATTTGGCGCGATTTGCATGGCATAGGAGCCATTCAGAGCGATGCTGCCGGCGCCGAATGTGCCCATATCCTCGCCGTTTTGGTCTTTTTTGGTAAAATCACCATAATCTTTGTATAAAATGCTTAATCCCAGGTTGCCTTTACCCACCTGCGGTTGTACATAACCGATAAAACCGGAACTAAAATCCAGCAAATCATTAGTGTAGGTAAACCCGGCAACGCGTTGTGAGAATACAGCAATACCGGCGGGATTGTAGTGCAATGCGCTCACATCCCCGGAAATGGCCACAAATGCGCCTGCCATTGCCGCAGGACGGGCCCCAACCTGGGTTTTTAAAAATTGAAAGCCGGTAGTTGCAGGAGAATAAGCCCATGCTGTTAAAGCAAATAACAGCAATACTGTAATACAAACTGATACTTGTTTCATATATTTTTACCGGTTAGAGTTGTCTTATAATGAAAAGAGCCACCTGTCAGAATCGAACTGACGACCTGCTCATTACGAGTGAGCCGCTCTACCATCTGAGCTAAGGTGGCTATTTAGAGCGATAATTTAATCATTTCGGCAAATATTATCAAGCAAAATATAACACTTGACTGCTGTTTACCATTCCACCTTATTGAGCGGTCTCGCCCGTTGTGTTCGGAGTATTGCTCTTCATGGTTTCGTAAATATACAATCCCGTAAAGACCACAACAGCGCCGATAAGAATGGCGACAACCGTTACTGTGCCGACCATGATTAACAAGTCCATGTATTTATTTCTGTGCGCACCTTTACGGTAATTTTCAAAGACCGAATCATAAAGCGTTTTACCGGCAAATAAAATGAACAGCAGTATACCCACCATAATCCGCGGAAAACTGGCGGGACGGTTCATCGACTGGGTCAGGGGCCATAACAACCAGACCAACAGCGCCCATTTGCCGATTTCCTTTATATATGAAAAAACTGTCGAAACTTTTTTTTGTTCCACGATTTCCTCTCTCATTCAAGCCAAAAAGCATTTTTAATATGCTTTATACGGTGCCCCTTGCTATGGAAAAAGATGGCCACCACATCAAAGCGGCAATCGGTGTCTTCTATCTGTTGTTGCAGTAACCAGGCCTGGGCGGCAAGTCCAAGTCGCTGCTGTTTGCGTTCATCCACCCAGGTTTCCGGATCGCCAAATGCGGTTTGCCGCCCGGTTTTAACTTCAACAAAGACTAGTTCATTACCATCGCGCGCAATAATATCGACCTCTCCTTCGCGGGTGTGAAAATTGCGTTGCACCACCCGGTAGCCGATACTTTCCAGGAAACGGGCGGCCAGGTCTTCGCCCTGTTTGCCGGTTGCCATTTTATCAGGACTTTTCGGCATATAATTCTTTCAACTGTTCGGGTTGAAACGAGCGGCGATGTATAGGACACAAGCCGAACTCGCGGATGGCGGCAATATGTCGCGCCGTTCCATAGCCTTTATGCCGGGCAAAGCCATAGTGCGGGTATTGCCGGTCATATTCGACCATTATCCGGTCACGGGTCACTTTGGCGACAATCGAGGCTGCGGCAATGCTCATGGAAAGCGAATCGCCTTTGACAATGCACCGTTGCGGCAGGTCGATGCCCGGCTTTTTATTGCCGTCGATCAGCAGGTAATCCGGAACAAGCGATAACGCGGTAACCGCCTCGCGCATGGCTTTGAAGGTAGCCTGTAATATATTGATCTTATCTATCTCCTCATGGGGAACAATACCAATACCGATAGCTGCAGCTTTTTCCTGAATGACCCGAATCATCTGCTCCCGGGCTGCCGGGGTGAGTTTTTTGGAATCATTGATACCGGGAATAAAAGCATGGTTCGCCGGGAAAATGACTGCCGCCGCGACCACCGGTCCGGCTAGCGGGCCGCGCCCGGCCTCATCGATGCCGGCAATGCGCAGGCAGCCGTTCCGCCACAATTCGGATTCATAGTGTAACAAATGTTTTTACTCATCAGTGTACGTAAATTCAGTCGTTTGGATTCGTAAAATACACAACAACCGCTCAAAAAGCAATGAATATCCACAATTTCAAAAAGAACATGGATGATGATTTTTGTAGGGGTGAACCATGATCGCACTGGAATTCCCATCCCGGTGCGGACAATGAACCAGGGTTTCCAACCCTTGCATAGATTCAATATTACAATTGCTTTGGGCTAAAACGGGATTGGAAATCCCATACTATTGTGCGAACCGGGTTGTGAAACCCGGTTCGATCTTGTTGTTTTTTGAGATCGCGCCGGGGTTTCGATTCATGATACAGGACAACATGTCCTGTTTTATTGTGCGTCCTGGGGAACATCCCCAGGACGAGCAGAGGTGGAATTTTTTGTAGGGGTGAAGCATTCGTTCCAAATGAACTAAAAATTATTAATAATTCCGAAAAGAATGCTTCACCCGGATGTAAATCCAATCCAAATTATAAACAATTTCAACACGGGCAAAGCATTCATTTCGGTTTCATTTATATTTTTTATTTCGGTTTGTCAGAATGCTTTGCCCCTACAAATAAAAATATAAATATTATTTCATTTAATTTCATCACGGGTAAAGCATTGATTCCGGATGAATCAGAAATAACAATCAAAATATTGATAGAATGCTTTACCCGTGTGGTTTGCAATACCTATCCATCCTCACGCCGGTGATTCCAATCCTGATGAACGTTTCCAAGTTGAGCAGGGATTACATCCACATAAAAATGTGTATAAATGTAAATAAAAATTTGTTTAAACAGACACTACTATTCATCACTTGCAAAAAAATAAAATACTTACTACATTATATTACATTGTATTACGTTTATTACATATTACAGGTGATTTTATGAGCAGTACAATATCTTTACGCTTGCCGGATCAACTGGCCAATGAATTGAACGATATTGCCAGGGAAACGGAACGTTCCAAATCCTTTCACATTCAAAAAGCTCTGGAACTGTACCTGCAGGAACAAGCCGACCTGCAAATTGCCAGGGATAGGCAGAATGATGTTACCGACCAGGTTGTGGATATGCAGGATATGAGGAAACGGTTTGACCTTTAAAATACAATTTAAAAATTCGGTTGAACGGGATTTGAAGAAAATTGATAAAACGCAGTTAAAGATTATTTTTGACAAGATCGAATCCGAGCTCTCCGTCAATGCCGACCAATACCCGGCGCTAACAGGTAAATTTGCCGGATTAAGAAAATTCCGGGTTGGGGATTACCGCATTATATATTCACTTCTCGATGATACAGTATTAATATTACGCATTGCCCACCGCAAACAAGCCTACCGGTAACCGGGTAATCTTGTGATTTGAGATTGCGCCGGGATTCCATCTCTGATACAGGACAACATGTCCTGTTTTATTGTGCGTCCTGGGGAACATCCCCAGGACGAGCAGCAGATAGTACGACAGAAGAAATTTTTCGTAGGGGTGAAGCATTCGTTCCAGAATTATCTGAAATGACAAGCAAATCCTGAATAGAATGCTTCACCCGGATGTGAATCCAATCCAAATTATAAACAATTTCAATACGGGCAAAGCATTCATTTCAATTTCATTTACATTTTTTATTTCGGTTTGTCAGAATGCTTTGCCCCTACAAATACAAATATGAATATTATTTCATTTGATTTCTTCACGGGTAAAGCATCCATGATCGCACCGGGATTCCCATCCCGGTGCGGACAATGAACCAGGGTTTCCAACCCTTGCCTGGATTCAATATTACAATTGCTTTGGGCTAAACCGGGATTGGAAATCCCATACTATTGTGCGAACCGGGTTATGAATTCCGGTTCGATATTGTTATTATTTGAGATCGCGCCGGGGTTTTATCCCTGATACAGGACAACAGGTCCTGTTTTATTGTGCCTCCTGGGGAACATCCCCGGAACGAGCAGATTTTTCCCTTATATTTATTAATTTAATTTGACGTTTACAAGCGTCTATAAAAATTGGATTGGTATTTCTATTTTTTAATGTATTCATATATTCAATACCTTCATTATACATTTTATTTTCTATATAATAATCAGCAATTGCTTGTACAGCAAGATGTGGATATAATGATTGAGGATAGTCATTAATAAACAATTCACCTGCATTTTTTGCTATTAAAGTTTTTGAATAGAATAAACACGCAGTTGTTTTCATATAAAGACTATATTCTCTATAAATCCCTTGCGGGTATTTTGAGATTAATTCATCCATTAATGTTATGAATTCATTTTGTTTAGTTATATTATGTGCCAACTCACCAAGATTTACGGCTTTTTCAAATAATTCCAATTCCTGTTTGTATTTAACAGGTGGTTCAATTATGTCAATTGTAATAATATTTGAGTTAATTGGATCATACAAAGATTCTTTCCATTTAAATGATATTGTATATCTGCCGATTGGCAAATAATGATTACCAAGAGAGACCGGAAATTCTAAACCATAATGATAATTTAACATAATATTTTTTTTAAGAGATTTTTCTTTTAAAGGTTGAATAGAATTTTCTGCAAATTCAAAAGATATGTTACAAGAAAAACGTTCATCCTTTTCATTTACTACCAAAAAATTTTCCATCAGACTCAAAGAAGGATGTATACTAGGTCCAATTAAATCATTATTAATCAATTCAAATTCAATAAAAATCGGTTCATATATATAGTATTGTTCCTTATCGGATTTTATTGTAATTGTAGAATTGAATTTTGCAGAGTGTGCGTAAATTTGAGTTGTTAGGATCAGTAATAATATGAACACCATTTTTATTCTATACATTTTTTCCTCCAAAAATTAATCAAATTTTTCTCACTTTATTCTTTTTAATATAATCCCATCCGTCCAGAACACTACTGCGCCATTTGCATCTGTGCGCAGTACCTGCGTACCCTCCTTTGTAAAATCCTGCATTAATCCCGGCGAAGGCAGACCAAAGCGGTTGAACTTACCGACCGATACCAGCGCGTAATCCGCATCGACCAGTTCTCGAAAAGCGGGACTGCTGGCCGTGCTGCTACCGTGATGGCCGGTTTTCAGTACCTGCGCGCGCAGCAGGTCGCCATAGTCGAGCATGGCCTGTTCGGCATTGTGGCCGGCGTCGCCCGGCAGCAAAAAAGCTATATTGCCAAAAATCACTTTGACGACTACCGAGGCGTCATTCAGATCTATGGCATCGGCGCGGATGAACGACGGCGCAGGATGGAATACGCAGATGGTCGTATTCACAAATCCCGCCAGGGTATCGCCGCGGGCGACGAAACGCCGGGGGATGCGCAATGCTGCAGCAAGACTGTCGATCTCCCTCGTCAACGCCGAGGTATCCGGCAGTGTGGAGGTGACCAGGCGGCCGATTTTAACATGCTGCAATAGCCAGGCCGCGCCGCCGATATGATCGGAATGCGGATGGGTGAGCAGCAGCACATCCAGCTTTTTAATGTTGTTGCGCTGCAAATACGGGGCAATGACCCGTTTACCGCAATCGTAATCATATTGATCCAGCCGCTCCCCGGCGTCGACCAGCATGGTTTTGCCGTCCGGGAACTCGAATAATGCGGCATCGGCTTGTTTAACATCAAAAAACGTCACTTTTAGTCCGCTCTCTCCGGCAATAATTTGCCGCGCCAGCATGATATTTAAAAGCAGCAGCACGATAATAACCAGCGCTTTACGCAGCCGCAGGTGTTCCCAGCCGATATACAGGAACAACAGGCAGAAATAGAATGCGATCAGCCAGCCGGATGGCCGCGGTACAACAAAGCTGGATAACGGCAGTTTGTCGCTGAGCTTGACGATCCAGATCAATCCCTTTAACAATAAAGCGGTCGAGTTCAGGATTAGCGTCCCGGGCCATGACCATAGGGCGGCGAACAGTACTGCTGCGAATCCCAGGCCGACGATCAAGCCGGAGACCGGGATGACCGGTAAATTCAGCAGCAGGGCAATGACCGATACCCGGCCATAATACCAGGCGGTCAATGGCACGGTGGCAAGCTGCGCCGCCAGGGAAGCAAAAAACAATTGGGTAATAAATATTTTAAATGTATTGCGGTTTTCATACCAGCGGGTAAAAACATGCAGGAATTGTTTATATAGTTTTTGATAAAACAGGATAATACCCAGCACCGCGGAGAAACTGAACTGAAAACCCACCTGGAATAGTTCCAAAGGATGGAATAACAGGATCAGTAAAGCCGCCAGGCTGAGGGTGTTAACGGCGTCGCTGCGCCGGTGCAACAACACTCCCAGCAAATAAACAACCGCCATGATCACCGCGCGCACCACCGGGGCGTTAAAACCGGACAAGGCGGCATAGTAATACAACCCGGCAATCACAGCCAGGGTTTGCAGATAGTTCGGTATACGGGTCAGCCGGAACAGGTACATTAACGCCGCCCAAATATAGACGACGTGCATTCCGGAAATGGCAATAACATGGATAACCCCCACATTGGCAAAAGCCTGGTTGGTCTCGTCATCGATGCCCTCGCGCGCGCCGACCAGCAAGCCTTCCAAAAGCGCCGCTTCCTGGCCCTGCATATGCTGTTCGATAAAGCGAATGATAAACTCGCGCAACGGGTAAACCAGGGTGCGTAAAAACCAATTCCCCTCGCCGGAGTTCAGGATAACCACCTGGTTCAGGTCCGGGATACCGAGCATGGCGTCGATATGACGTGAAGCCAGGTAATTACGATAATTCATTTCACCGGGATTGCGTTGTCCGGGCGGCAGGCGCAGCATTCCCCGCGCCACAATACGGTCGCCATAGCGCAGAGCGGCGCTGGTATCGTAAATACTGGCAATGACCTGACCATGAGCCGCAAACGGGGTATAATACGCCCATACCGAATCGACCCGCACCGTCATGGTGACCCGGTTATCATAACGTAATAAGGGACTTGTAACCACTCCCTCAATTGTGGTTTGCTCCGGGGTATCGCAAAAATAACTGATATTGCCGGCAGGTTTGAAATCCAGATGGTGATAGCGAATGATCGCAAATACAAATAATGCGCTCAGCGTAAAAAAAATAGTCAGTTTTGTCCGTTTAAAATAAAACGCGCAAAGCGCAGATAATGCCAGGCCCACAAGCAGTACAGCATATAGCCATCCTGCGGCCAGGAATTGTCCGGCAACCAGACCCGCCATAAAAGGCAGCAGCGCCGCCAGGGCGGGGGCATTTTTCAGTTTGTCAATCAATGACTGTCTGACAAATTACTCTTGTTCAATAATTCTTTATGTAATGTATCAACCCTTAACTGCAATTGCAGTATATTATCATCATTGGCCAGCACGTAATCGGCGCGGGCGGCTTTAATTTCCTGCGGTAGTTGTGCATTGGTCATCTGTTCGGCCTGCTGCGGCGATACCCCATGTCTGCTCATCAACCGTTGCAGACGCATCTCTTGTGGAGCGGTTACTGTCACCACAAAATCCATTTCCATATTCAGGTGTAATTCAAAAAGCAGCGCCATATCTATAACCAGGTATGGTAAAGATCGTTTATCCTGCATCGCGGCCAGCATCTGTTGCCGTACCCGGTTGATCATAAAAGGATGTACAATGCGGTTCAGTTTAAGCAGTTCATCATGGTTCGCAAACACCAATGTTGATAATTTTTTGCGATCCAAACTGCCGTCGGCGAAAAAATAATCATCGCCAAAAGTTGCCCGCAGGCGCAGCCGTAATGCGGCGGAATGTTCAACTACCCAGCGTCCGGCCTGATCAACATCTATAACCAGCACGCCTTTGTCCCGCAGCAGGTCGCATACTGTGGTTTTGCCGCAGCCGGGACTGCCGGTCACCCCAACCAGTAATTTATACCTGACCTGGTTCATCGTATTATAGCCAGCTTGCCTAACACAGTTTGCTGTTCATTTGTAATGCGAAATATATAAATACCTGCCGCAACCCTGTTGCCGTCATTATCGCATAAATCCCATTGCACGCCGCCGTCGCCATTCGTTTCCGTAATTGTGCGGATCGGCAAGCCTTCGCTGGTGAAAATGGTTATTTCCGCAGTCCGGGTCAGGTTGGCAAAGGTAATTCCTTCATTTTCCAGGCCGGGTTTCCAGGGATTGGGATAGGTGAACACCTGCGATAAATTGTTTTTCGCAAAGAGCAGTTGCAAACAATCACCCCGGCCCGGCTGAATAACAATGCCCTGGGTATTTGTAATATTTTTGACCTTGATGTAATAGCTGGCTCCCAGGGCGCCAAAAGCTTTTGGAGATTGCACAGTGAGTCGGACATGTTTTTGACTGCCTTGAGCAAATGCCGCAGAGACAATTGTAATTTCTTCGCCCATATCATAGTTGGCGGTATTTAATGCACCGGCTTCCTGTATATCCTGGTTAAATTCCAGTTCCAGGGTGGAACTGCCGAGTAAACGGCCGTCAACCAGCCAGGGCGCCGGGGGCGGATAAGAGACGGTAAAATCTGCATAATTACGCGAACTATCCAGCGGTGTATTATCCAGATCAGCCAGGGAATGACAGGTAATGCGGTAAGCGCCATTAGTAAAATCGGCGGCAAAAGCAAGCACGACCTGGCGGCCAGAAGCGTCAACCGCTGCGGAGGTGGGCCTGCCGACATTACCGGTGACCAGGTAATGGGTTACGTTTTTAATACTTTCGTTCATGGGCTCGCTGAAAGTGAGCCTGACGCTGCCAGGAGATTCGGCCACTGCGCCGGACACAAACGGCCGGGCGCCGGGCCGCGCTGCTGTCGGGGCTGATGGCAGACTGGCAGTCGGGGTTTTGGCAGAATCAATAGCAACAACGGCATAGTAATACAAAGCGCCATTCTCCACCACAGAATCGATATAAGCGATTGCAGTTGTTTCATCAAACAATGTAAAGTGTGTACCATCATTACTGCGCAGGATCTGATAACGCTCGGCGCCGCTCACCTCGCGCCAGTGCAGGGCGACCCGGTCTTCATCGAGGGGAGTGGCCTGCAAGCCGGACGGCGCGGCGGGAGCGGTTCCGGCGCCGACCGGCGTTAAGGCCAGGGTCGTTTCACCGGCGCCAATCCAACATTCGTTAATGCCGTTACCGTCGGCGTCGGCGATGATTGCCGCATTACTCTGAGCGGTTGCATAAAAATGAACGATCTCTCTTGCGCCGGGTGATGTAACATCGAGAATATACAGATCGGGGAACAGCATGAGCACAATTTCATCGGCGTCGTCCGAATCGAGGTTGCCGCAGGAAACGCCGGCAGGGAAATCGCGGGGGGATTCAAAGCCGAAAAAGCGCCACTCTTCGACCGGCTGCGGGGTTAAAGTGGAACCGCAGTCATACATGCGGAACAGCCAGTGCCGGGCGTCATAATAATGTTCGGTATTGAGGTTGGGATCGGAATGACAGCCGGCGATGAATTCAACCTGGCCGTCGCCGTCAAAATCCCCGGCGGTCATAAAATCAATGCTATCCAGCAGGGGCAGCGAATCTTGCCAGGTGTTGTACCAGGTATTTGGGGCTGTATACTCGTAAATAACCAGGTCGCCATCGCTGTCGCCGTATAATACTTCCATTAGCCCGTTACCGTTGAAATCAGCAATTTCGCAATGCGGTACGCCGTTAAAATTTTCTCCGTTTGTAGGATTTGGTAACGCGGCGCTGAACTCGAACTGACCGGTCGTCGTTTGCCGCCACACCTCGAATTGGTCGCTTTCGGTTTCGCCGCTTCTTACCACCCGCATCAGTATATCTATTTTGCTATCCTTGTCTACATCAGCGAGTCGGCTTACCCAATACTGGGTGTTACTATCCCCCTGCCAGGACGCATATAACTGAGACGGGAATTGCCCGCCGCCGGGTCTTTTATAAATATACCCGGAATAGCCAAAACCACACAACAATTCAGGAATGCCGTCGCCGTCAACATCGGCCAGATCACGGGGGATCAACGCTTCATTCAGGTAGAATAACTGCTGCATACCGGCGCCATTATACTCAAAAAAGCAGACGATGCCGATATTTCCATCCCGGTATTGAGAGAGGATCAGTTCCGGCAAACCGTTATTATTAAAATCAAAAGTTTTATTCATCAAGTGACCGGCAGGGATCGTCATCGCCAATGGTGTAAAGCCGGTAACATTGACCGGCGCCGCCGACAAGTCGGCAAGATAAAAGCTGCCGTTATTATCGTCTTCACCGACCAGACCGGCGCGGTTACGGGCCTGCAGCTTGATTTCCAACCTGCCTTCCATTTCATCCGGCGACAAGATATAGCGTAATTGTGTAGTGCGATACGCCATCACCGCTTCCTGAAATTCACCATTCGATCCGGCTTGCCGGTAAAACACCGAACCTTCGCATAGGTCATCGGTTGTAAACTGCACCATGACCACATAACGGTCGCCATCGAGCATGGGCAGTAATTCAATATTCGAGATCAGCGGCGGGGTTTTGTCGATAAAAATCCGTACATGATCCATAATAGTGGCGCCGTCGCGATTATCAACGCGCAGGCGCAGCGTATAAGCGCCGTCGGTCACCGGTAAATCATCCCAAATACCCAGCACGCCATCCATAACCCGACCGGTATGAATACCGCCAATGGCAATCCATTCGTCCGGGGAATCGCCTTCTCCATAAAAGAGCGAGTAACTTTCGAATGCGGGACTCCAGGCCGAGCCGAAAATTTCTACCGGCCCGCTGCCGATGCCGGCGTCGAGAGCAGGACTAGATATTTTCACCTGTGAGTGAAACGGGGTGTTGAGCAAAGCATAAACATTTAACCGGCCGGCGCCATAATACTTGTCAATACCCGCTTCGCCCAGGTCATCGGCCGAAGAGGTCAGCATGCTGCGCACCGCTTCGGCAGAAAGGTCGGGATCACACGATAACAGCAGAGCCGCCGCCGCCGAGATATATGGGGCAGAAAATGAGGTGCCGTTTTTGGCGGCATAATTATTATCAGGGGCGGTAGTATAGATATTATCGCCCGGCGCCACCAGGTCCACGGATGGACCATAGTTTGAAAAACCGGCCAGCCGATCCTGATCGTCGGTAGCGCCAACGGAAATTGTGCCGGCAAATGCGGAAGGGTAATGTATAGCCGTGGTTGATGAATTCCCGGCCGAGGCTACCATGATAATATCGCGGCTTTCGCCATATTTTATTATATCATCCATCAAGCGGGATACATAGACATCACCCCAACTCATATTGATAATACGCGCGCCATTGTTTATGGCATAAAGAATTGCCGAAGCGACGTCATCCTCCTCGCCGTTGCCGCCATCGGTAAAGGCGCGCAGGTTCATAATTTTACAATTATGCGCCAGGCCGGCAATACCAATGCCGTTATCGGCCTGCGCGGCGATAATACCGGCAACGCCGGTGCCGTGCCCCATTTTGTCCATAGGATCATTATCCCGATCAAGGTAATCGCCGCCATCGGGATAATTGGGCGCATCGGTAAAATCCCAGCCGCGAATATCATCAATAAAACCGTTATCATCGTCATCCAGCCCGTTGAAATCTCCGGTATCGATACTGCCATTGTGGTTAATATCTTCACCGCTGTTGAACCAGATATTGGCAGCCAGGTCGGGGTGTGCATAATCGATGCCGGTATCTATCACTGCTACCGGTACATTTGCAGAACCGCGCTCTATCTCCCAGGCGTCAAATGCCTTGATTTTGGTCAGCGCATACTGTCCGTCCAGATCGGGATCGTTTGGAATATAATGCAAGCGATATATATGGTTCGCCTGGGCGCAGACCACCCCGTCAAGAGTGCGCAGGTGGGCTAGTATCTGCGCGGTATCGGCGGCGGCGGGAAATTCGCAGCGCAGCCATTGCGCCAGCGGCGCTATACTTCCATCCTTCGTTAGAGTCGCGTCGAGGCAGCGGATATTACTGATGTTATACGTACCGAGAACCGCATCGATCTTGTGCAAACCGGTTTTAAGCGGATTGCTTTTGTAGAGCGAACTGCGCGGTTGCTCCAGTTTAATAAAAACGACCTGGTTCCCGGCCAGCGCCACAAGCGGAAAAAGTACTGCCAGAATAAAAAAAATACGTTTCATGAATTTTAATTCCATCCCGGTTCAGGAATGATGATTATTGAACAATGTTGCGCCAAGTAATCGCGGTAACGTGGTAATTAATAATAACAGAAAAATCAACCAGGTTAACAACCGCTGTATGCCGGTGCGGTCATATTTTTTAAAATAATCGACAAAAGAGCGGTGTGAAGAGACGATCATGTGCAGGCGTTTGCGGTAAACACTGGCGCCTTTATAATGAACGACATTTGCCTGCGGGTTGAATACAATTTCAAATCCCTGTTGTTTGGCGCGATAGCACCAATCTACATCGCTGAAAAACATGGGGAACCGCTCGTCGAGGAGGCCGGTTTGTTGTAACACATCCCTGCGGATCAGTAAAAAGGCGCCCTGGGGCTGGTCGACAGACCGGGCGCAGCTATGATCAAAATCCGGCATTTTCCAGCCGTTAAATAAACTGCTGTTTTTAAACAACGCAGCCAGGCCGGTAACGGAAAAAAACACATCGCGTTTGCGGGGAAAACGACGGCATGAAGGCTGAACACGGCCATCGGGAAAGCGCAATTGCGGAGCGGCGACGCCGACGTTATCCGACAGTGAACCAACCAGCGTAGTGATGACCTGCGGCTGTAAAATAATATCAGGATTCAATAAAATGATATAATTCTCATCCGCAATACGTAAACCCTGGTTGACCGCATAAGTGAAACCGGTATTCCGGTCATTAAAAATGAGCACCAGTTTGTGAAAACTGAACTTGGCCGGTAATTCAGGGTTTTGTAAATACTCTGTGGTGCCGTCGCTGCTGGCATTATCGACAACAAAGACCCGCGCTTTATATCCGGACAGTGCGGTTGACAAGCTGTGCAAACAACCGTCAATATGAGAGTAATTATTAAAAGTAACAATGATCACCGCAATCCGGCGCCCGGCAGTATCGTCTTTGTGGGGCATATCGTTTACTTACCATAAAAAACAAGGCCGTTTACATTCCCGGAATAAAACGACCTTTATAAGATTGATGCTATTATAACTGCTTGGTTAATTATTTTCTTCGCTTTGTTTCTTTTTCAGGTATTCCAGCTTGGATTTATAAAATTCATTATCGGGTGATTTCTCTAAAAGTAATTCAAAGACGCTGATAGCTTTACTGTACTGGCCCTGGGCAGCGTAAATTTCACCCAGAGTTGGTGTAACAAATTTATCTTTGGGTGCCGCGCCGGCCGCATCTTTTTCAGCCGGAGGTTGCTTTACGGGCGCAACGCCCGGTCTTTCAACAACAGGTTGAGAGTCGGTCTCTTTGCCGGCAAACAAATCCTCATCCAACTCGGGTAATTCCTCAAGATCATCCTGGCCGCCCAGCCCTGCCAGGAAATTACCCAGTTCTTCTTCCTCAGCTTCAAAACCGCCTTCAGCGCCTCCCCTGGTCATATCCGCATCCGGCATATGCACAGCTTCCGTTTCAATATTTTCTTCATTCTCGTCTTCTTCAAAAGTGAGATAGCCCTCCGATATATCGGGTATAGAAAAAGCCTCTTCCTCCTCTTCTTCATCAGGCTGCGACGGGGCAAACCGGGCTTCATCGCCCTTGAGTAAAATGGTATCTTCAGGTTCAAGATGCAAATCGGTCTCTTCTTCCAACTCTTCTTCGGCAGAAAATAGTTCTGTCTCTTCTTTGGATGATTCGTCACCCATTCCAAAAATATCCTGATCAATTTCTTCTGCAACTGAAAATTCGCTATCATTGCCCTTAGCCCCCAGCTTGGAGCGGGTTTCCATATCCTTGCGTTCTTCGTCATCGAGCCCGGGACTGAAAATACCATCCAGGATATTGGAATAACGATCACGCTCCGGTTTTGTTTTCTCCGGAGAATAGGAATAGTCCTCTTCCTCCTCATCTTCCCCAACAATAAAAGAATCCTCGTCCTCTTCAAATCCCCGGTTGTTATCTTTAGCCTGAGTAGTGGCCTGGCTGGTAAACTGGAAATCATCCTGCCCGGCGTCGGGGAATGCAAAATCTTCTTGTTGTGATTTTTCTGCTTCGGTAACAGGGAAAATCAAATCCTGTTCGTCCTCTTCGTTCATGCCGGTTTGCGGGAAAAGGGGCTCGGATACGCTTTTACCGGTCGCAATAGCGGGTTCTTCCTCGTCATCCCGTCCGAACAAGAACATATCTTCGTCAACGGGTTCATTATCTTTACTTGCTGGTTTATCTTTATATACCGACGATGGGGTTGCGGATTGAGCAAAAGGTTCCGGTTCCTTTTCAAACAATGATATGATCGAATCATCATTAAACTCATCCCAACTCTGCCGGTTGGTGGTGGTCACCGGAGGAGCCGGCGGCGCCTGAATAGTATCTTCACCCGATCCAAACAAGGAATCAACGGTTTCGTGACTTAATTCCTCCCTTTCGTTCGATTTGGGGATGACCGGTTCAGGCAATGTCTCAACCTGATCGTCGATATTGCCGCCAAACAGGGAATCGATTGATTCATCAGCTTCATTTGCGCTTACATTATTCCTGAACAGATTATCAATAGACTTGTCGTCAATCCCCAAATTTTCTTCAGGTTCCTTGCCCGGGATTTTGGGAACAGACTTTTTTTCACCGTACCCCAGGGAGCCGGGTATGCTGGTTCGCACATTCATCTCCAGGGGGTCAAGGTCCATAATTTTTTTATAACATTCTTCAGCGGTTCTGCTCCACCCCATTTCCGCCATCAGATCGCCATATAATTTTAATGCCAAAAGGTTACCGGGATTTAAAGCGATTACCTTTTTGAGTTGCTTTTCCGCTTCTTCATATTCCGTTTTGCGTAGTAAACATTTGGCGTAAACAAATAAACCGGTAGAATAGCCGGGATAATATTCCAGTCCTTTATTACAAATTTCCATGGCGCGATTAATATCGCCGGCATCCAGATACCTGTCTGCCAGACGCGCAAAAAGAATAGAATGAGGATTATCATCCAGTCTTTTTTGCAGCCACTCGGTTTCGCCGGAAATCTTTTTTACAGTCTCCATTCTTCCCATAAAACAACTCCATTTATCAGAATGTCAGAATAGTCATTATAATATATGATTTTTCTTATATGAAAACAATAATTTAGTGCATATAATTCATAATATGAACATGCAAATATGTGTAAAAATAGTAAAAACCGGAAGAATTAAAACGTAATTATTTTTATGTGAAACTGATTTTTAATGGCCTGATCAAGAGTCTCATAAAATTATTATTTATAACAAAATAAAACGACATTACCATCCCGATACAGTTTTATTCAGAATTTCCTCGCTGATCTTTTCAATAGCCTCGGTAATAGCGCCGGCCCGGCCATCGGCGCCTTCAGCAGGATCGTAGGAGCCAAATAACGTTATCCGTTCGTCCCACATCACCTGACGCTTGACCATATCGGTACATTTTATCTTGACGGTGAGATTAACTTTGATCTCCTGCACTTCTTCATCGCGCGAGAAAGCGCCGGCGCTGTCGTCAATACGAATAATCGAGCCTTCGACCAGCACATCGGCGTCGCTGCGGTCGGCAATTTTCAGCGAACCATCTCGGGTAAATTTTTCAATAACAATATCGGTCAATTCTTCAGAGATACCAAATTCAGCGGTTTTATTCTCAATTAACGGTATTGCCACCGTATTTAAATGCGGTGGCAGAGAGCCGGAAAAAGAGTAAAATCCGCAATTTACGTTTGCAAGAAACGCACCAGTAAAAGCCAACAACATTGTTTTTCTAAAAATTTTATTAAAAATCATCATCGCGCAACCTGTATTGATTAATTTTTCGATACAAAGTCCGTTCGCTCAAACCCAGTATTTTTGCGGCCTTGCGTTTATTCCAGCCGCTTTTAATTAAAGTGGAACGGATCATTTCCCGTTCCATATCCGCCACAGATTTATCCTGTTCATTGTTGTTGTAAAAATCTTCAACATCTTGTATATCTTCAGTCAGTTCGCCACGCCACGCGCCAAGGCGGTAATGATTGGTAGAACCTGCCATGATCAGTTCGCGTAGCTGGGCAATTTCACTTTTTATTTCCAGCAAGACACGGATTAAAAACTCTTTTTCCACCTCATCCCTGGGCTTTTGCAAGGGCACAGGCAAGCGTTTATCCATTGGATCCTGAAATTTGATATACTTTTCCAGGCCGTGCTCTGTAATCTGTCGTCCTCGCTCCAGGACGATCATTTGTTCAACTATATTTTTTAATTCGCGGATGTTACCCGGCCAATGATAGTCCTGCATTCGGAACAAAGCGTCTTCTGTAAAGCCCTCAAACTCGATCAAATTTTCGCGGCAAAAATCGGCGGCAAATTTTTTTGCCAGCAGGGGAATATCTTCGCGGCGTTCGCGTAACGCCGGGACATGAATGTGAATGGCGTTAAGGCGATAGAAAAGATCCTCGCGAAAATTACCCTTGTGTACTTCCTGCTCCAGGTCCCGGTTGGTGGCGGCAATAAAGCGCACATTCACCTTGTGCAATTCGGAGCCGCCAACGCGCAGGAATTCACGGTTTTCCAAAACCCGCAGTAATTTAACCTGGATAGAGGTCGGTAACTCACCAATTTCATCCAGAAAAATACTGCCGGTATCGGCCAGTTCAAAGTAACCTTTACGCGGTCCGATTGCGCCGGTGAACGAACCTTTTTCGTGGCCGAACAATTCCGACTCGAGAATACCCTCCGGAATCGCCCCGCAATTGACGGTTATCAGAGGTGCATCATGCCGCTTGCTGCGCAGATGCACAGCCCTGGCGACCAGTTCTTTGCCTGTACCGCTTTCACCAGAGATAAGCACCGATATATCCGTCGCAGCGACTTGCGCAATTGTTTCCAGCATCCGGCGCACCGGTTCGGAATTACCCAAAATGCCGCTTTCCTTTTGCCAGGCGCGCCAGGATTCAAATTCCATATTCTCATTGATACTTGTCGGCCGGTTTACAGGCAATTAATTTCTCCGGGTAACTTAATCCACTTCATTTTTACGAAAATAAGCAACAGTCTCTTCCAGTCCTTTTTCAATATCATAGCGGGGCGACCACCCCATGAGCTTTTGCGCTTTGTTATATGCAATAACACTGCGGAATTGTTCGCCTTCTTTGCCGGGGCCATGTTTTTCTATCAACGCCGAACCGGTTTTTTTCAAAAGAATACGATACAATTCATTGATGGTTGTTTCTTTTGATGTACCGACATTAAATATATTACTGTCCTTCTGCTCAAGCGCCAGCACATTGGCGCGCACGACATCCTGAACAAACACAAAGTCACGGGTTTGCTCGCCGTTGCCGTTAATAACCGGCTGTTGATTTTTTAGCAGCATGCGGGTAAAAATGGCAACCACGCCGGCCTCACCATGTGGATTTTGACGCGGACCATACACGTTTGCGTAACGCAGAGCTATGTATTTTAATCCATAATTCTGTGCATAAAAAAACAGGTATTTTTCACCCACTAATTTGGTAATGCCATAAGGGCTACAAGGCTGCAACTTGTGTTCTTCATCAGCGGGGAAATAATCCTGTTCGCCATAGATAGCGCCGCCGGAGGAGGAAAAGATCACTTTTTTTACCCCGGTCTTGGCGCAGTTTTGTAAAATATTGATAAAGCCGAGCACATTGTTTTTCGCATCATAGATCGGGTCTTCAACCGAGCGGCGCACATCCATTTGCGCGGCCTGGTGGTTGACCACATCGAATTTGTGACGTAAAAAAGACTCGGCTACTTCCATATCCTGAATATTGGCGCAAATAAACTCGGCTTTGGAATTAACATTTTGAATGCGCCCGGTGGAAAGGTCGTCAATGACCACCACCTCATGCCCGGCATTTATATATGCATCGACAATATTGGAACCGATAAATCCTGCTCCACCTGTTACCAGTATTTTCATAGCGTCTCCTGATATTTTACCGCCTTGGCGCCAATGTCTTTACGATAATAAGCGCCGTCAAAGGCAATTTTCCCTACTGCTTTATAAACAGAATTAATTGCTTCTTTTATGGTGTTGCCTACCGCAGTTACACCCAGAACCCGCCCGCCGGAGGTAACAATGTTCTCACCCTCCCACCTGGTTCCGGCGTGAAAAACCATAATATTATCATCGATCCGGCTATCGAGTCCCAGTATCGGCTTGCCTTTTTCATAATGGCCGGGGTAGCCGCCGGACGCAATCACCACACATACCGCCGCGCCGGGATGATTTTCCCACTCCATATCCTTTAACATCCCATCGCGCGCGGCCATCATAGCTTGCAGCAGGTCGCTTTTGGTCAACGGTAGAATTGCCTGCGTTTCGGGATCGCCAAAACGGCAGTTATATTCCAATACTTTAGGGCCGCTCGCTGTGATCATAAGCCCGGCATAGAGCACGCCTTTATAGGGGCGGTCTTCCAGCGCCATACCTTTAAGAGTGGGCAACATGATCTCATGATGAATACGCATCATTAATTCCGGGGTGATCTGCGGCGCCGGGGCATAAGCGCCCATTCCACCGGTATTGGGCCCTTCATCATTATCGAGGATCCGTTTATGATCCTGCGCCGGGGCAAGATAGATCAAATCTTCGCCATCGGCTATTGCCAGCACCGAGACTTCGTATCCCTGCAAACATTCTTCGATAATAACCTGGTTACCGGCATCACCAAAGGCGCGTTTCTTCATGATTATATCGAGCGCATCAAAAGCTTCCTGCCGGTTATTGCACACAATGGCGCCCTTGCCGGCAGCCAGGCCGTCCGCTTTAACGACCACAGGAATCCCGGTATTTTTTATAAAAGCAACCGCATCCTCATATTCTTTAAAAACCCGGTATTGTGCAGTCGGAATATCATACTTTTCCAGCAGGTATTTCATAAATACCTTGCTGCCCTCCAGTTCTGCGGCTTTTTGGCTGGGGCCAAAAATGGGCATGCCATTCTTTTCAAATTCATCGACAATACCAATAACCAGCGGCGCTTCCGGGCCGACAACCGTAAAATCAATTTTTGTATCGCGGGCAAAGCGGAGCAGTCCGTTTATATCGGTTGCATCGATATCGACACACTGCGCTTCCATGGCAATACCGGCGTTTCCCGGTGCACAAAAAACTGTGGTGACCAGCTTGCTTTGTTTCAGTTTCCATACCAGCGCATGTTCGCGGCCGCCGCTTCCTATAACCAGAACGTTCATTTTTATCCTTTTTACTTGATAATCACATGGTAACTCTGCCAGCAACTCCGGCAATAATTCAAAAATTTATCATTTTAACTCTAATAATTATTGGGGGTATAACTCATCCAATAAAATATTTATATTCCCAACCACCTTAAAAGTTCAAATATCATTTTACTTTTTATCATACCGGCCTTTGCGGGCATATTTTTGTTTAACCGGCCCGTTATTGCCGTCCAGCAGCTCGATACGGTCGCGGAATTCCGCCGCTTTCTCAAACTCCATTTCCGCCGCCGCCTGGAACATTTGCTGCTCAAGCTGCATTAAAAATTCCTGCTTTTCTTCCAGGGTCAATTTCTTCCATTGTTCCAGATAATCCTCGTCGGCGCTCTTTTTCTTTGTTCCATAAGGTTCCGGCCTTGAATCGGCGACCCTGGTGGCGCCCATCACCGCTTCAATGGATTTGTAAATAGTAGTCGGGGTAATATTATGCTTTTCATTATACTCCGCCTGAATAAGTCGTCGGCGTTTGGTTTCATCAATCGCGCGGCGCATGGAATCGGTGATCTTGTCCGCATAAAAAATCACCTGTCCCGATACATTGCGGGCCGCCCGGCCGGCGGTTTGAATCAGAGAACGTTCAGATCGTAAAAAGCCTTCCTTGTCCGCATCCAGAATGGCAACCAGCGATACCTCGGGCAGGTCAAGGCCCTCGCGCAGCAGATTAATGCCGACCAGCACATCAAATTCACCAAGCCGCAGATCGCGCAGCAACACGACCCGATCCAGCGCCTCGATTTCGGAATGCAGGTAACGCACCCGGATGCCGATGCCAGCCAGGTAATCGGTCAAATCCTCAGACATTCTCTTGGTCAAGGTAGTAACTAATACACGCTCCTGGCGCCCGGCGCGGATATTTATTTCATTGATGAGATCGTCTATCTGGCCTTTGACCGGGCGGACGACTATTTCCGGATCCATCAGCCCGGTGGGGCGGATGATCTGTTCAACCACAACGCCCTGCGATTGCTGTAATTCATATTCCGCCGGTGTAGCCGATACATAAACCAGCTTTTTGGGAATAGCTTCAAATTCTTTAAAAGTGAGGGGACGGTTATCCAACGCCGAGGGCAGCCGGAAACCGTATTCAATAAGATTCTCCTTGCGCGACCGGTCGCCGTGATACATGGCTTGCAATTGCGGTACCGTGGCGTGCGATTCGTCGATGATCATTAAAAAATCTTCCGGGAAATAGTCGATCAGCGTCGATGGCCGTTCACCGGGCTGTCGGCCGGACAGATGCCGCGAATAATTCTCAATGCCCGAGCAATAACCAATTTCAATCATCATTTCCAAATCATAATTGGTACGCGATTCCAGACGCTGCGCCTCCAGCAATTTGCCCTGGCTGCGGAATTTTGCCAGTTGCTCTTCCAGTTCCACTTTGATATTATCTATAGCGGCCTGTAACCGGGGATATGGGGTGATGAAATGCTTGGCGGGATAGATTGCCACACCGGGCAGCCTATTAATAACCTGACCGGAGACCACATCGACAATACTCAACTGTTCAATTTCATCGCCAAACATCTCGATACGGATCGCCTCTTTTTCATAAGCCGGGATCAGTTCGATCACATCGCCCCGCACCCGAAAGGTGCTGCGTTCAAAAGCAATATCATTGCGCGTATAATGAATTTCCACCAGTTTTTGTAATATAGTATTACGATCTATATGCTGGCCGGTATGCAGGAACAACAACATATCTTTCCATATTTCCGGCGAGCCCAGGCCATAAATGCAGGAAACCGAAGCAATGATGATCACATCCTGGCGGGAAAGCAGCGAACTGGTGGCTTTTAACCGCAGCCGGTCGATTTCGTCATTAATGGAAGTATCTTTTTCTATATAAGTATCGGTAGAGGCGACATACGCTTCAGGCTGGTAATAATCATAATAACTGATAAAATATTCAACCGCATTTTCCGGGAAAAAACCGCGAAATTCGCCATACAACTGCGCTGCCAGGGTTTTATTGTGAGAAATGACCAGAGCCGGCCGACCATAGCGAGCTATAACATTAGCCATTGTAAAAGTTTTGCCGCTGCCGGTAATGCCCAGCAATGTCTGGTGGCGGGTTCCGCGCGCCAATTCTTTGCTTAATTGCTCAACGGCGTCAGCCTGGTCGCCCAGCATGGTAAAATCGGATACTAGTTTGAATACACTCATGAATCCAGATACTTTCCGATATAATTAATTGTAATCACCGAGTGGAATTTGTGACACAATATACGAGAGATATGCCAATTTGTCAAGAGTGAAAACATTTTATAAAAGCTACGGGGAATTATCCATAAATTTATAATATATTGTCTATCAATAGAAAAATATCTTGCTACAATAATGATAGAATATTATATTCTCTTTCAGGTCGATTATACTGAAAAAAAGTATTACTGATCCTGATAAACAAGCCCAGCACATGCCGAAATTGTATTTGGCATATTCATTGCTGTTACACCTGCACAGATGTACAAAAATATGTTAAAATTAAATAGTGATTGACTTTGAATAATGGTTTTTTATATACATAAAGTATAAAAAAACTGTACCTTACATAACCATAGCATGTATGCCGAAAACGACCCGGATTATTAATACTCTATTCCTTTTTGTTATTACATTTTTCGTATTCACCGGGAATCTTTTTCCCCGTGCAGATGCCCAAACCCGTACCTTGTGGGTAACCCGCTGGGATTATAAAACTCCTGATGATATTAAAAAAATTGTTGAAAATGCCGGTAATCTGAATTTTAACGTCATTTTGCTGCAGGTGCGCGGTAATGCTACCGTTGCTTATCCTTCGCACTATGAAGGCTGGTCAAAAGAATTCGATTTCCGGAATCCGGGATGGGATCCGTTACAACTGGCCGTAAAACTAGCCCATGAACGTAATATAGAATGCCATGCCTGGATAAATGTCTATCCCGGCTGGGGCGGCGTTGACCTGCCGCCCGCCAGTCATCTCTATTACACCCATCGCGACTGGTTTATGATCGATGAATTTGGCAATCCGCAACAGTTAAATTCTCATTATATTTGGCTTTCGCCAACCCACCCGCAGGTAAAAGAATACCTGTTGAAAATATGCCGTGAACTGTATACAAATTATGATATAGATGGCCTGCACCTGGATTACGTCCGTTTTCCGGGCAATGCCTATTCTTATGATCCGGAATCCGTCAAGCTGTTTAATCTTAAAACCGGCACAACCCCGGCGGACCGGCCTTTTACCTGGAACCAGTGGCGCCGCGATGCGGTCAGTTCTTTTATTGCCGATTTATATAATGATATGAAATCTGCCAAGCCGAACCTGGTTTTAAGCGCTTCCGTAATGGGCGATTATAACCGGGGATTGCAGGTCTTTATGCAGGACAGTCATAACTGGCTGGCGCAGGGTATTGTCGATGTGATCTATCCCATGATCTATACTACCGATAACCTGCAATTTCAAAGAATGTTACAGGAGCACCTGGTCAATGCTCATAACCGCCATATATATCCCGGCATCATGTGCGATAACAGCGACCAAATTCGCAGCCAGGTCACCCTGGCTCAGGAGCTTTCCAGCGAAGGCAGCGCTCTGTTTTCTTATTCGCTGGTTTGCCCCAATCATAGTCCGGATTATGCCATCAGCGCCGCACTCAAGACAATTTGGACAGACCCTGCTGCCACAGCGCCTCTACCCTGGAAAAAATATTATGGCGATTCGCAGGGGCCAACCATCGACCAGGTTAAAACAATACCCGACCGTACCGGACAAAACAAGAAATTTAAAATTGCCGCACATATCGTTGATCCTTCCGGCGTTTTCGATGACAATACCGGCTCAAACGGACAAGGCATTTACCTCGTCTACGACCGAACCTGGCCGCCTACCGAAGGCACACAAATTAAAATGAGCCGGATAAAAAATTCACAGGACTGGTATATTACCGATAAAGCAATACCCCAGCAAAAAGCAGGGTTGGACTTTCGTTACCGCATATTTGCCTGGGACAATTACTATGAAAGCGCCGGGCACCCGAAACGCAATCTCGGCTTTAGTGATGTCTGGTCGGTTTCTATACTGCTGCCGGAAGAAAATTATCTCTCGGCCGGTAAATTCGGCCCGGTTATCTGGCAACCGGCCGATGTCTTGGTTGATCATAACAACCAAATCTGGGCAGGCTGTGCTGGACAAAATCCACTGGTCATTATGACGCCGGATGGAACGGAAACAAAATTTTCCCCACTCCGAGCCGGAATCGATGAATTGGGAAATTCATTACAGTTGTCTTCGATCTCTAGTATGACTTGCACACCGGATGGGGTAATATGCGTTATTGATTCTCAATACCCCTTTAACATATACAGGTTCAACACCACCGATGGCGCAGCATTACCCGGTTTAAAACTAACTTTTGCAGCTACAGCGCTGGATTGTGACGCCAGGGGCAACCTGTTTATTCTGGAACGTCGTTCCACCCGCTGGCACATTCTGGATGCTGCGGGAACAGAACTCTATGGTAGTCCTTTGGGCGGTGGTCATGCCGGTTTTGATATAGCGGTACTCGAAGACGGGTCTTCAGTGTTTATTAATGATATGAGTACCAACACGATCCAGCAATGGAACGGCGCTGTAGAGGTCAACCGGGCCAGATTCTGGCGTTCTGATGACCTGCCCGCGGTAGATTTCGGTTCCGGGGGAATTAAGACTTTTAAATCCAAATATGTCTATACAGTCCATAACCAGCGCGGTATAGTCACGATATTCGACCGCACCGGGTATCCTGTTGAACACCTCAGCGGCGGGAATCCCCCATTACATGTACCGCAAAATATCGGTCTGGCTCCCGACGGGAAAACTTTGTATGTGTTGGAATCTGTAGGTGAAGGCCCCACCAGGTTGAGCAAATGGACAAAAAAAAACCGGTAACGCTATCTGGTCATAAGAATTGAACAGGGCAGGTTTTGCAGGGCAAGCTCCAGATGCTGTGGAAAGATCCTTTCCCAGAGACTGTGAGGATTGCTGGGACCATGAACAATAAACAAATCAGCGCCAATTTCCCGGGTAAAATCAAGCGTTACTGAATGTGAACGTTCAAACAAACAACGGGTACTATAAACCATTCCCCGAAAATCAAATCGTGCGAGAAACTTTTTAAGGCGGGTATCTTCCCTTTTGTAGATGTCTTTTATCTGCTGGATAGTGCCATTGGCAACTTTTTTTTCCGCTAGTTCCGGTTCCTGAAAAGTATGGGTGAAATATAAATCCCTGGTATTAACCTCGCGGGAGATATTTACGGCCACTTTAACGGCAAACTCGGCTTCCTGGTCGTATTCCACTGCGCAATGGATTTTGTAAAAAGGCTGTGGCCGTACCTGCGGCTCGGTCATCAACAACACCGAACATGGCGCATAACGGGCGATATTACGGGCGACCGAACCAATATAGTATTTGATCAAACCCTCTTTTTTTAAAGCCCCGGCAATGATCAAATCTACCTGGAATTCCCGGGCGGCGTTTATCAAAACATCGGCCGGATTGCCGGAACGAATATAATATTCAGTCGGATAATCCTTAAAATCGGAACAGGCAATAGCCTCTTCCAGTTTACTGCGTACCAGGGGCGTATCTTCCCCGACATGAATGATAATCGGCACAGCTCCCATCAAGGTTAGCAGACGACAGGCTTCATTTAAAACAGCCGACAGACGCGGAGAAAAAGCTGCTGCTACTACCGCTCTTTTAAATACAGTTTCATTCCTGTTCTCATTGTCAATATTTTCGTCGCTTTCCATTACCTGGTTCCTTTGCTGCCTGCTATCATTTATTATTTCATTAATATTTCCTATTATAATTAAACAATCTCGAAAAATCAAGTTTAAAATAATTTTTTATAAAACTTGATAATTATTAAACTCATTTCACCATAGTAAAGATTCAATAAATGGATTTTCCGGTTATTTTAAATATCGTGGTAAAATTTCAGCCAGGTTGTCCCTTTCATGGGGCAATTATCAGTATTGCCGTAAAATGAAGCAGCCAGGTTTGGTGTAATGTTAGATATCCCGCCTTTTTTACTGCCATCGAAAAACAACCTTTGTTTTTATTGAATTTAAACCATGTAAAAACATAAAAATTTCAGGCCTTTTGTGAATCAGAGCGCCTAAAGGACTATTTACCCCTTTCATGTGGTCTGATTGTTGCTCAAACAGGTGTACAATAAATCCATAATTTTAGTGATAAAAAAATGAAATTTAGGTTAAATAATTATAAATAAAGAATTTGTAAAACAAAACATTACTTTGTTTTATTGTCAATGTGTTGCCTGGATGGGTCAATAGTGTTGACCCCGGTAATTCATCCCGGCGGTGTGAACCGGCGGGTAATGAATTTATAATTATATACAGGATATCTTGATATGACAATTAAATCTGAAACAGTCACAAAAAACGAAAACCGGCGCGGCGCAGATGAATTCGAGGGATTGTGCAGCATTTTGTTTGAAAAAGCAAATGACGCGATCTTTATCGAAACTGAAAATGAAAATATTATCCGGGTCAATGAAAAAGCCTGTCAGTTAACAGGATATAGCCGGGAACAGTTGTTACAGAAAACAACACTAGAGCTGAAATCCATATCCGGCAAAAAAAGACCCAAACATCGTATCTATTCCGAACCGCAGCTGCACTCCCGTTTCAAGTTTGAAGATGAAATTGCCCGCCATGACGGCAGAATTGTTCCTGTAGAAATTACCCTGGCCTCGGTTGAGCACAAGGGCCGGTATTTATTTGTATCCATAGTACGTGACATTACCGAACGAAAACTCAACGAACAGATATTAAAAGAAAAAGAAGAAAAATACCGTACAATATTCAATACCACCGGTACTGCCATGGTGATCATTGATAAAAATAATATTATTACACTTGTAAATAATGAATTTGAAAAACTGTCCGGCTATCAAAAATCGGAAATCGAAAATATCAAAAACTGGGACGAATTTGTATTAAAAGCTGAAAGAAAACAAGTCCAAGTCTTTTTAAAAAAATGTTTCAGAAATAAAAAAATCAAACCTGGCAATTATGAATTCACCTTTATAGATAAAAATAACCACAACATTTTTGTGTACCTGACCTCCGAACAGATTTGCGGCAACAAACAGGTAGTGATATCGTTGCTAAATATCACACAAATGAAAAAGACCGAAAGAGCGCTCAAAGCCAGAGAAGAACTTTATAATGCAGTAGTCAATTCGGACAACACCGGCATTATGCTGATCACAAGTGAGGGAATGATTACTTATGCCAATAATGCTTTATGTAAATCTCTCAGTTACAAGCCGGAAGAGATTATAGGCCGGAACTTTCAGGAATTTAAACTTGCCGGAGAAGTAACAAACGGCGATGTTGTAAATTTTAACAACTATAAAGAATTGATTTTAAAAAACAAGTACAACAAACAAAAATCCTTTATTATATCTATTTCCACATTGACCAGTAATATGCACAATCAGAACGAGATCATGATCATTCTGACCGATATTACCGAACGCAAAAACATGGAAGAAGCATTGGCCATTGAGCAAAACATGATCAGTGCGCTGATTGACAATATTCCGGACACAATATATTTTAAAGACTTGAAGGGCCGGTTCATAAAAATTAATAAAGCCCAGGCCCGGGTGCTAGGGTTGGCAAAACCGGAACACGCAGTCGGTAAAACCGACTTTGACTTTTTTACCAGCGATCATGCTCATGATGCCGCCAGGGATGAACAGCGCATTATTGAAGAGGGCGTACCACTGGTTGGTAAAATAGAAAAAATCCGCACCGCCAGCGGTGAATTTCGCTGGGTATCGGCAACTAAAATTCCTTTGAATATTAACGGCAAGATATCCGGTATCGTCGGTATTTCCAGGGATATCACAGAAATTACGGAAATCAGCGATGAATTAAAACGGAAAAATGAGGAACTCGATATTGCACTGGCAAAAGCTGAAAGCGCTACAGTAGCCAAATCCAATTTCCTTGCCAACATGAGCCATGAAATCCGTACCCCCATGAACGGAGTTATCGGCATGACCAACCTGCTGCTGGAGACGGAGCTGGGAAAAGAGCAGCGCGAATATCTTGAAACCATCCGCAATGGTGGAAATGCTTTACTGGTATTGATCAATGACATTCTCGATTTTTCCAAAATCGAATCCGGTAAACTGGACCTTGAATATAACGAATTTAACCTGCGCGACCGGATTGAAGAATCACTGGATTTACAGGCGGTGAACGCCGCCCACAAAGGGATTGAACTGGCGTATTTGATTGAAGATAATACTCCCACCACTCTTATCGGTGATATGGTGCGGCTGGGACAAATTATCAACAACTTGCTCAGCAATGCCGTTAAATTTACCAAAGAAGGTGAAGTTACGATCAACGTTGCTGCCAAAGAATTATCCAGCCGTTTCTATCAATTTACTTTTGCCATCAGGGATACCGGCATCGGTATTCCCCCAGATCGTATGGATCGGTTATTCAAATCGTTCAGCCAGGTCGATTCTTCAACCACCCGTAAATATGGTGGAACCGGTTTAGGTTTAGCTATCAGTAAAAGGCTGTGTGAGTTGATGGAAGGAGAAATGTGGGTAGAAAGCGAAGCGGGGATCGGATCAACATTTTTCTTTACGATAAAAGCCCAAACTGTACCGCCCAAGCCCAAAATATATTTACGCAGCGCCAACTCTTCATTAAAAGACAAGCGCATACTGATCGTAGATGATAATGAAACCAACCGGCGGATATTGACCATAATGGCTAAAAACTGGGGTATGCTGCCCCGGCAAGCCTGCTCTGCCCGCGAAGCGCTGGATTTATTAAACAAGGGTGTTCCCCTGGATTTAATTGTTCTCGATATGCAAATGCCGGAAATGGACGGTTTGGAACTGGCAAAGAATATCCGGCAAATTCCGTCGATGAAAGACATACCCCTGATCATGTTAACTTCGATTGGCTGGCAGGAAGCGCATTTTAAATCGGAAGGTCTGAACTTTTTTAGTATACTGTCCAAACCGGTCAAGCAAAACCAGTATTATAATACCCTGCTGTCAATTTTTAAAGGGAAACATGAGCCGAAAGAAAAACCGCTTACCGAGGTCAATAAAAACAGCATCGATCCCAATATGTCCGAATGGCTGCCGCTCAATATCCTGGTGGCTGAGGACAATGCCATCAACCAGAAACTTATCTATCGTATTCTAAAAAAGATGGGCTACGAGCCGGATATTGTCAATAATGGGTTGGAAGCCTTGTTAGCTATTGAAAAGAAAGAATATGATGTGGTGCTGATGGATGTACAAATGCCGGAAATGGATGGTATTGAAGCCACAAAAATTATATGCAATAAAATACCTCCCGACGACCGCCCGCAAATTATTGCCATGACTGCCAACGTCATGCAGGGCGACAAGGAAAAATGCCTGGAAGCCGGTATGGACGATTATATTGGCAAACCGATTAATGTATCGGAACTGACACAGGTTTTATGTAAATCAAAAATATCCGTTAATTAACAAAATTACATACAATAAACTATAAAATGAAAACAAAACAAAATACAATTCAGGAGCATCAGAATGCAAGTGACAAATGTGATTAACAACGAGGAACTGTACGCGCGAGTTGCCGGTGACGAAGAATTGCTGCATGAAATTGTTGAACTTTTTATGGAAGACCATAAAAACCACCTGTTCAACATTAAAGATGCGCTTTCCAAAAAAGATGCCACATTACTCGTACGCGCGGCCCACACCCTCAAAGGCGCGGTAGCTACATTTGCAGCCGGCAGCGCCACCGAAGCGGCCCTGAAACTCGAAATGATGGGACGGCACCAGGATTTTACCGGCGGCAGTGAAGCGTATGTCAAACTGGAAAAAGAGATCGACCTGCTGAAAGAGGCATTGACTAGTTTATAAATGCCACTATTACACGGTTCAAGCAATGCCGGAAGGACAAAATATCCTTTTCGAGAGGGATATTTTGCCTTCCGGGTAATTGTGTTATTTTATCTCTAAATTATTTATTCAGGCGTGAATTTAATTCAGGGGATTTTTTCTGTCACACTGAAGAATTATAAATCGAAACGGGTTATGAAATCCGGTTCGATTTTGCGCCACGTAGCAGGTTAAAAGATCACACCGGCTTCACCATCCAGGCGCTTTTGCAATTATTTATTATCCAGCAGGTGCAGGATGAGGTCTTACCTCATCAAAATATAAAATTGATGGGGCAAGGCCTCATCCTGTTTTGGGACGATCTAGTGTTTTTAGTCCTGGCTTTAGCCGGCGCTAAACCGCCTAAAGGCGGGACTACAAACAGAAAACACGGTCGTCGAGCAGGGCCGACAATATTTTACTGTAAAGAACAAACCCTTACATCAAGCAGAGGAATTGTGTATGATAATCTTTCGGCCCATATCGAGACGATTCTCATCATAAATGACCTGGTAATGAAAATGAAGAGCTTGTAGTCCCGGCTTAGCCGCTGCAAGTCCGCCTGAAGGCAGGACTACAAACAAGTTGCAGTCAATCTCGCACCAAGTCTCCGGCTTGGTGCGGAAACACACAGTCTCTGACTGAGAAACCGAAAAGAACAATGATTTAAAGGGGGAATAAATATTTGCTAGAGTTACAATGAATATCACCAATTATTTACATATTCCGGCGGAGCCGGGTCGCGGGGTGCCAAGCCGGAGACTTGGTTCCAGATTAAATAACCCATCGGCATTAATCGGTGTTATCTACAAATAAACCAGGTCGGGCCTGTGGCCCGGCAGGACCAGATGTCCCGCTCTATTTTGCACGCTGGATTATGAGATCAAGGGCGATCAGATGCGAATGATATTATCCGCAGATTACACAGATAGACGCAGATAGAAGTTTTAAAGGAAATATATTACGCATCACCATTTTTGCAGGGTATTCCAAAATTACAAATTTTTGGTAGGGGCAAAGCATCTGTTCCAGGTGTTTAATAAATCATATCGATGTCCCGGCAAAGATGCTTCGCCTGTAACAGAAGTTCTAATCAAAGAGCACACCGGGATCCCCATCCCGGTGCGGACAGTATTACTTGCTATCCAGTTCGTGCAGCGCAAAGGCATACGCGCCCACACTGACTGCTTTGCTGGTGCCCAGCCGGGAAATGCCGACCCCCACCCTTTTCAGGGGATCGTATAAAATCTTTTTCCCGCTGCGGGGCACGGTAATTTCATGCACCTCGCCGCGCAGGAATGCAGCTTTATCATCAACATCTTCAAGATTAAAAGCGCGCGACTCCATCCGGTTTACTAAAGCGCCTTTGTAGGTTTCAACAACGCCGTTCATTTCCGCAATAATGGCAGGCATAAATAAACTAAACGCGCCGGCCAGTCCCCCACCTATCACCACCAGGCCGTCGATCAGTGTTGTGGCATTGGCCAGGGCGTCGCCAACCACTTCGCCGAGTTCCCGGAACGCCTCCAAGGCGGCCGGTTGGTTGCCCGGTTTCAGACCACTGCCGATCTCGAATATCTCTTTCGGTTCCGGGCTTTTATCAAAAGCGATTCCGGCTACCCGTGCATAAGCTCCTTTAACTGCGCGGATGCTGGCGCCTTCTTCAGCAAAAGATTTGGGATTCACCTTGTTGCGCATCACCCATATTTCCCCGGCGGCTGCGTTATCGCCAATGAACAGGTTCCCATCGCGCACAATGCCGCCGCCAAAACCGGTGCCAAGGGTAACACCGAATAAATTTTTATACTGTTTGGGGCTGCCGGCTTGCTGCAATTCAGCATTGATCGCCGGTAACAACCCGGCAATCGCTTCGCCATACACAAACAGGTCGCCGTCATTGTTGATATAAACCGGTATTGAAAAGATATTTTGTAACATGGGGCCAAGCGCTACCCCGCCGCGAAAGGCCGGCAGGTTGGCCAGATCGCCGATGATACCGTTGGGGTAATCGGAGGGTCCGGGAAAGGCAAAACTGATAGCAACCGGTTCTCCGGTTATGCCTTCTTTAATACGTTTAAAGCCTGTAACTATTGTTTCAAGGCAGGCTTCAAGATCGTTTGCATTGGAGGGCAGGGTTATCGGTTTGACGATCTCATGGTTACCCTGTATAGCCGAAAACACAAAATTCGTACCCCCGGCATCCAGGGTCATTACTATACGTTTATCCTGATCATATTTCATAATTGCGCGAGCTCCTGTCATTAGGCTTTTTTAGCGTTTTTCAGAGCAATAAAAGTTATATATAATATGGCGGCCAGGGGAACCAGGAATCCCATCAACACCGAGGTTTTATCAGCCACCAGCCCCATGAGCGGCGGGATCAGCGCGCCACCGGCTATTGCCGTAATCATCAAACCCGATAATTCATTGGAACGTTCCGGCATGGCATCCACAGCAATGGAAAATACCAGCGGGAAAATATTAGCAAACCCCAGCCCGATTACAAACATACTGACAATAGCTACCGCCTTGACGCCGAGGAACAAGCCGGCAATTCCCAGCAGGGAAATTACCGAAGTTACAATAAAGAACTTTTTCGGGGACATCCAGGTCAACACCACGCTGCCCATAAACCGGCCGATGGTCAACGCCAGGAAAAACAATCCCGTGCCCAGCACACCGACTGTGCTGATGTCGACATTATAAGCCGATTTCAAAAATAACGGAATACCGGAGCTCAGGCACACTTCGGCGCCAACATACACAAATATAGCCAGAACCATCATGAAAACGTAGCCGTTTTTTAACAGCGCAAAACAGGAGGCAAAAGTGGCCGTTTGCTTTTTTTCCCGGCTTTTTTCCACTTTGAGCAGGGCGATCAGCGCCAGGGTGATCAACAAACACACACTGTAAACCGGGAACACAATACGCCAGTCGCCTTTCCAGAAATAGGCGGCGGCTGCCGGCAGCAACGGTCCGGACAAGGAACCGATGGCTTTAACAAACTGAGCCATAGAAAGATTGCGCGAATACTTGCCCTCTTCAGAAACATCCCGCATGATCGGGTTGCCGGCCACCTGCAAAATTGTTGCTCCAGCGCCCAACAACATGATAGTGATTAAAAAGATTGGATACGTCGACAAACCCAACAACGAAGGAATTAGCATGCCCAGCAAAGCAATGATCAGACCAAGCAGCAGGATGATTTTTTTACCGGTCTTGTCCTGCAAAATACCCATTGGAATAGATAAAATGCCGAACATAATAAAACCGACAAAAGGAATTAACTGGGCCATAGTGTAGGATAGATTAAAAGATTCTTTAGCCAGGCTGACAAACGGGCCAACCGCATCGCCGAAACCCATACATAAAAACACTAAAAAGATCGGGATGGTTTTGAATTTCATATTACGCTCCTTATGGTTAAATGAATTGGCGAATGTAGTGGATTTATCAGAAATATCCAAGATATTTTAATCCAAATGACTGCATGGATATTATACAGACATTTATATTTATATTTATGTTTAAAAATAGAATGATGCAAAAAATAGTTGCGAGATCAGGATTTAATCACGCCTTGGAATATGCGCCCTGCTTGCGTCAAGCCAACAAGCCAACAGGATTAAACCAATAACGGCAATGCAAAACAGCGAATTATAAAAGCCATACAAGGGTATAAAAAAGCCGCTCACCAGGCATGAGCCGCAGGCGCTGCCCGCCAGGTCGGCGGCATAAATTTTTCCGGCAGATATACGACCGGTCAGTCGCTTATATATTATTGACAACAAGGGGAATGCCCCGCCGGTGATGGCCCCGGCTACAATTGTCAGCAGCATATACACAAACAACGCCTGTTTTGCCTGGATCATAAATAAAGCCGGTACCAATATTAGTAATAGAACGATTGCCAACACTAATATTAATAAAAGTAACCGGACAGGTTCATTCTTTTGACACAGGTCATACATCAATAAAGCAGCCAGAGCTAACCCGGCCATGTACAAACCCACAACAATCCCAAGCCATTCATAGATATAACCAAATATGACCTGGAATGCAAGTACCAGAATAATATTAACAGTAATGCCCGCAAGGCCTATAAAAACAGTAAGCGTTAGTACACCCCCGCGGGTTACACCCCGTTTCTTGCCTGCCGATAATATGGCAGCTAAAAAAGTAATAATAACAGTAGAAATTACCACATACCGAAATTTAATTGCCGCCAACGCTGTAAAAAATCCGCTTTGACCGCGCACCAGTTTATTCCACAATACAAAATCATAAAAATAAGCTACCGGGGAAAAATCCCTGTTCAGCCGCAGCGCCGGGGTTTGCGCCAATAGAGTGTCAAGCCGGGCAAGACGTTCCGGCAGGGTGTATTGCCAGTACATTTGTGGATAAAAATAATCAAAAGACAGCCCTTGTTGTACAAAACGGGCGCTCATTTCTTCGGGACTGCGGGTGAGGGTAACCGTATCGGTCGCGGCAAAATACCAGGCATTATCGCCCGGTAACGCCAGTACATCAGTAAAATGCGGCCGCAGCAGCGCATACAAACCGGTATTCAATTGCAGCAATTCGGGACCGAAATAATTTTCTGCCGCCGGGTAGCCGCATATAGCCAGAACGCCGCCAGGGGATAGTTTTGACCGCACCAGCCGAAAAAACTCATCGGTATAATAGCGGTTGGCGGCAGCATTGGCCGGTTTACCGATATTAATAATTATCATATCAAACAATCGTGTACTGGAGCCAAGATATGCGCGGCCATCAGTAAACTCCAGGCGCAGATTACCTTGTTTAAAGCTTGCCTGCCAAACGCTGTCATAATGCGCCTGCGCCAGGTTGTAGGCATCGCGATCCAGTTCCACATAAATAACATGGGACTTTTTATTGCGCGCCAGTTCCGGGGCTGCGCCTCCCAGTCCCCCGCCAAGCAGCAGGATATTTTCAGGCCGGGGATGCTGCACCAGCGTCAGCGCCGCCAGTTCCTGCGCGCCGAGGGGGTCGGGCAGTTGGGTTTGTTTTACGCTATTACTGTACAGAGTCTTTTCGCCGCCCCACTCGATGACAGATAATTCGCTGAATCGGGATTGCCGCCAGTCCACCAGCCGCATATCTTTATTAAAAGAATGCCAATACTTTTGCAGCAGAAAAGATTCGGTGTAACGGATTTGCGGCAGCGCCAGCAACAATACAAATAAAAGCGCCGGCGCCAGATACCACTTTATTCTGTGGCACACAAAAAATCCGGCGCTGAGCGCCCCCAATAACAATAAAACCCGAATATTACTGAAAAAGCGCAGCGCCGCTAAACTGACAGCCAGTCCCCCGATTGCGCTGCCTAGCGCTTCGTAAATATAGATCATGGAACCGTGGTCATGGGCGGTATCACCTTCGGGTCGCATCGCTCCCACCAGATGGGCAAATTGCAACCCAACCAGCAAGCAAGGTGCGGCAAAGACAATAATTGAAAATCCTGACAGTTCAACAAAAGATATATATTCTGCCTGGGGAACAGCGAGAAGAACGCGCACCAATCGAATCATTATAACCGCGCCGATAGCCGCGGCCAGGCTGGCAGTTTGCAAGACCGGAAATAAGTGCGGCCGGCGAAAAAACCTGAAACGTCCCAGGTAAACGCCGGCCCAACTGCCGGCGGCCACCCATACCAGCCAAACCGCCAGCAGAATGCCGATACATAACTCGTTGCCATAAAACACGGCAAAAAATTCCCGCATTAATATTATTTGCAGAGTAATGGCGGCAATACCCAGGCAAAGGGCAAAAGATTTTAAAGTTTTAGCAGAGATCATTGACAGAATATATTATAATTGATGGTTGTAAAAGAAATTAAGCATCAATTTCTTTAATATCAATCATAATTTGCAAGCAGCATTGCAACTACCCCAGCCAACAGAACAAGGGGTTACAACCCCTTGTTCCAGTTAGAAATACGTTAACAGAGGCGATCAGGACTTTTTACCGCAGTCCTTATTCTTTAAATAATCCTCAAAAGAAACATTCTGCTCCCAGCATTTGCCGTCGATATAATTCAGTACATTGATAAATTCTTCGGGTGGCACATAGCCGGGTAAAACCGTAATGATTTTGCCCTTGGCGTCCAGAAATGCCAGTGACGGAAAGCCGGTTATGCCAAAAGCCTGGGTGAGTTGCACATTGGTATAGCTCTTTTGCTCATATTGTACCTTTGCCCCTGCGTCTTCCGCATCGAGTTTGATGGAAATGAACCGGTCAGCCAGTTTTTTGGCGATAACTTTATCCTGAAAAGTATTTTTATCCATTACCTTGCACCAGTGACACCAGTCCGCATAAAAATCGACCATTATGCTTTTATTCTGTTTTTCCGCCAGGGCAAGGCCCTCGTTAAAGGCATACCATTTTTTTTCCGCGGCAAGCACTCCGCTTGTAAAAACAAGGACTGTGACTAGCATCAACCCTTTTGTAAACAAAAATTTATATCTTGATAATGACATATAGTACTCCTGGTCGTTATTGTATTTGCTCATTATTAATAATTAGATGCACGAGCCGGTAAAAAGTTTTAAATTTGTGTTTAAAATGCCAAGCCATTAAATTTTTTAAATTTACAACAGAAAACACTTGCTATAATATTCCAGTCATCTTATATTTTAATGTATTTTTATGCAGAAAAAAAATATGCGTGTATAATTCAGGAATATAATAACCCATTATAAATGGATCAGATTATGGATAAAACAGTGAAAAATTTCTTGCTAACCGGATGTTTGGCGCTGTTTATATTTAGTACCGCCCTCCCTTTGCAAAGCGCAGCTCCCGATTACAGGAAAGAGATGGTAAAATTATCCCAGGCAATAAAGCAGAATCCGAAAAACGCCGGGGCGTTGCGCGATCTGGGTGTTATCTGTATTAAAACAGAAAAATACCGTAACGCTGAGACCTTTCTTGAAAAAGCATATCATTATGATCCAACCGACGCCAAAACCCAGTACTATTATGGCTTGAGCCTGGAATATAACGGCAAGGTTGACGAGGCGTTAACTATTTATCGCCATTATACGGATATATCCCGGTTATCTCCCTACCGGAAACTCATGCGCAGCCATTATGATATTATCAGCAGGGATTTAGCCAAACAGGAAGCCAGGCAGGTTCTGGGAAACGAACAGTTAATGGCCCCCGAGAACCTTGCGCCGGACATGCTGGCAGTATTTCCGCTGCAATATCGCGGCGATAATGAAGAATATAAAAACCTCGGCATCGGCCTGGGTGAAATGCTGATCACTGATCTGAGCCAGGTTCCGGGTATAAGCCTGGTCGAACGGATTCGCCTGAATTCTCTTATGGAAGAAGTTGCCCTGGGGCAGTCCGGTATGGTCAAAGAGGGTACAGCCCCGGAATATGGCAAACTGTTAGGCGCCGGTAAAGTAGTGACCGGGTATTATGACATTTTTGATAATGATAATTTGCAGGTCAACCTGGAGTTCAGGGACTATATTAAACAGAAACCGCCGCTCAAAGCCAGAAGCGCCAATACCCTCAAAGAACTTTTTCTTCTTGAAAAAAAGGTGGTGTTGGGTATTGTCGCCACAATGGGTATAGAATTAACGCCGGAAGAAAAGAAAAAGATACTCTATATCCCCACCAAAAATTTGCAGGCATTTCTGGCCTATTGCAATGGCTTGGAAAGGCAGGATGCCGGGCAACCAGCCCAGGCGGAATCGTTTTTCCGGCAAGCCGTAGAACTGGATCCCAAATTTGAAGCCGGCCGGGAAAAAATAGAGGAAACCGAGACCATCAGTATGATCCAGTCTTCAAGCCGCGACGAGTTGCTGGCTTCTATCGATAAAATGGATAGATCGGGTTCGACAACCCAGGTTAGCGATGCCGGTCAGCCCGGCGCGCAAAACCTGCTCAATGATCGGCTGCAAACTATGGCCAATAACAGCGGCGCACAATTTATACCGGGACAGGAAACCCGCAAGAGCACCGAAGAAGCCATCACCTCCGGAGCCGGCGGCGATATTGGCATAAATATCCCACCCACTTTGCCAATACCGGTAAAGACATTTGACGTATTACCCAATCCTCCGGCCCCGCCGACTTTACCATAATCCAGTGACCAGTTAGTGAGAAAAAGGATATACTTATGTTAAAAAATAGAGCGCTCCGGGGTTTTGCATATTTCAGATTCGGATTAATCACCGTGCCGATAATTATATTGACCGGTATGATCGTAGCACATGCCCAGGTATCCTGGCAGGCCATGAACGGGCCGTATGGCGGTAATATCGAGGGGCTGTGCGTAAACAATACAGGGATCGTTTATGCTGCCGCGCAAACCGGCGTCTTTGCCACTGGTGATGACGGCAATAACTGGAACGATATAACATCTAACTTGCCCGGACAGGAATTACAATGTATTGCCGTCAGTCCAACCAATGGGCATTTATTTGTCGGCAGTTACAACAATTATTTGTACCGCTCCGATGATTTTGGCACAACCTGGATATTAAAGAACAATGGGCTGCCAACCAGCTTTTCAGTGACCGATCTGCTTGTCAATTCGGACGGTTATATTTTTGCCGCCTGCGACGACAGCCTGTACCGCTCAACCAATGACGGCGAGTCGTGGGATGGAGTGCCCGGCCTGCCCTCCGGGGGGATCGATGATCTTTACATTACTGCCGCGGGATGGATTTTTGCCGCTCACTATAATGATGTTTATGTTTCAATAGACGACGGGGCAACCTGGGGTCCGGTCTACCCCCAGGCAGCCGCACAGTTTTCCAAAAACGCTATTGCGGTTAATTCGGCAAATGTAATGTTTATCGGCTCTTATGAAGGCGTGCGGCGCTCGGACGATAACGGCCAGACCTGGAATTATATCAATACCGGGCTGCCGACCACTATCGATATAACCGATTTGGCTATTGCTGCTAACGGTACGACTATATATGCCGCAACGACCGATGGCTTTTATGTATCCACCAACAGCGGCGGTACCTGGTCATCCGCCAGTAATGGACTCGACGGCCGTAATATTCGTAATATATTGCTCAACACTGCCGGTAACCTGTTCGTGGCTACCAACGACGGAGTATTCCTGTCCACTACCGAAGGAGCCTCCTGGTTGAAAGTGAATAACGGCATCCGAAACACCATAATAACCGCCCTGAAAGAACACATAAACGGCAACTTGTATGCCGGTTCCATGACCGGTTTGTTCCGCTCCACCGATAACGGCAGCAACTGGGTTGAAGTTCCAGAACTGGTCGGTAATCATATTAGGAAAATTTTCAGTAAAAGTAACGGTTACATATTTGTCGGTACGGAACAAAATGGCGTCTACCGGTCGCCTGATAATGGCGCAAGTTGGGCGCAGGCCAATAACGGTCTGATCTCGCTGGAGATGAAAGCTCTGACGATGAACTCAGCCGGTGAACTATATGCAATAACTTATAATGGCGTGTATCAGTCTGTCGATAATGGCGATAACTGGGTGCAAAAAACCTCAAGCTACCTTGATGCTACAGACTTGATTACCGACGACAATAATTATTTATATGCGGCTACTTATAGCGGTATTCAGGTATCCATCGATTACGGCGCTACCTGGAACCCGGCCAATCCAACCATGGCCTTTACCAGCGCCAGGCATTTATTCCGGCGCAGCGATGGTTATATGTTTGCTACCTCGCTGGATGGCGTCTATCGTTCCGACGATAACGCCGTAACCTGGACTCCCAAAATAAATGGTCTTACCACACCTTCTACAATTTCCATTCACATTAACCGCAAAGGCCATATCTTTACCGGTACGGAAGGCGGCGGTGTCTTCCAGTCCACCAACCTGGGTGAAAACTGGACGCCCATTAACTCCGGTTTGGGCCCTAACCGTATTGCCGCCCTGTTGATGAACAATGAAGGCTATTTCCTGGCCGGCACCCAATCGCGGGGTGTGTACGGCAGCAGGTATGATAATACAATTTATTTCATTACCCCTGTTGACCTCAATTTCGGTAATGTTCGCACCGGCGCCACTAAAACCGATTCGGTAGTCGTTACCAATACCGGTTTCCAGGAAATGACTGTCGGCCCCTTTGCGCTGTCAGGAACCAATGCCGCTCATTTTACCATTATTACAACTGAATTTGTCCTGAATCCCGGCGAGTCCAAAGGGATTGTAATGACCTATACTCCACCGGCGGCGGCGCCCTCATCAGCCAGCCTGGACGCAACGATAGCCGGAGAGCCGGTCACGGTCCTCCTGGTCGGTAACGGCATTGAACCGGTAATCCAGGTCAACAAGTCGGCTTTACCATTCAACAACCAAAGAGTCGGTGTAGTCAGAACCGATTCGGTAGCGGTGACCAACATTGGCACTGCCGGTATGCAGGTTACCTCCCTGCATATCACCGGCACAGATGCGGCATCATTTACTGTTACCAATCAACCCTTTACATTGGACCAGGAAGTCAGCAGGCAGATCTATATAGAATTTCTTCCCGCACGAACCGGCGGACATACCGCCTCGTTATTGATCGACAGCGACGGCGGCAATGAAGCAATAACCCTGACTGGAACCGGTATCGCCCCGTCCCTGTCCCTGCTTTCCTCAACGGTTTCGTTCGGTAATACACGGACAAATTCAACCAATAGTTTCTCCGGGTATTCTTTAATAACCAACAGCGGCACAGATTCACTGAATGTAACCTCGGCGTTCTTTTCCGGTACAGACGCCGCTTCATTTACAGTAACGGCGCTGCCGCCCAAAATAGCGCCGGCAGAGGATGGCACATTTACAGTTTCATTTACTCCCACCCGCACCGGTAGTCATACCGCAACTCTGAATATCGAAAGCGACGGCGGCCCCGGTCAGATCACAGTCACCGGAACCGGCGTTGTGCCGGTTTTGCAGGTATTGCCCGGCACACTGAACTTTACCACCGGCATCACCACAACATCCTATGATACAATATATGTTAGCAACACCGGCACCGATATCCTGACTGTATCGGCAATTAACATCGCCGGCGCCAATGCGTCAAGTTTTAACATGTCGATGCCAACTCCGTTTGATATTCAGGTTGGAGTAACCGTAAAACTGGTGGTCGCTTTTTCACCTACTATTGTCGGCTCGTATACCGCCCAGGTAACCATCCAAAGCGATGGCGGCATCGGCCAGGTGGCTTTGGCTGGAACCGGCTCGCAGGCGGCTATCCAGGTGACCCCCACATCACTACCCTTTGGCGCTATAATGGTTGGCAATAGTAGTACAGACTCGGTAACCGTGAGTAATATAGGCACGGTTACTTTGAACATAAATTCGATTGCTCTGGGCGGCGCCAATCCAACGCAATTCTCTACCACTCCCGCTGCATTTTCCCTAGCTCCCGCAGAAAACCGCAAAATCCCGGTAACCTTTTCTCCCACTGCGACAGGAACATTTACAGCTTCTCTTGTCGTTACCAGCAACGGCGGTAATCCATCCGTTTCTCTGAGCGGCAGCGGTATAGCGCCGGTGTTTTCTACAAATGTAAATACTATTAATTTCGGTCCGGTAGCTGTTGCAACATCCCGCAGCGATACAATAACTGTCACCAATACCGGTAGCGGTGAATTGTATATTTATGAAACCATTCTCAGCGGTACGAATGCTGCCGATTTTAGTATACCGGATTATAATAGTGATACGCCAATTTTCGCTTCAGAATCTTTGGATTTTCCGGTCACCTTTTCTCCACAAAGCGCCGGCACAAAATCGGCGCGGGTTATATTTATCAACAGCGCTGCCTCCAGCCCGGATACGGTTGAACTCACCGGTTTAGGGGGCCAGCCGGTTTTTGCAACAGACAAGGAAGCGCTGGCGTTTGGACAGGTCAATGTGGGTGTTACTAAATATGATACCCTGACCGTTATCAATTCCGGTTCCGGCACCCTGATCTTTAATGCTCCTGGTATAACCGGGCTAAATAGCTCCGAGTTTACAGTAGTCGGTCCGCTGCAGCCCACCTACTCATTGCCATCGTTGGGAGCACATGATTTTCTCATCAGTTTTTCACCACAGACCGCCGGCAGCAAAACCGCCACACTGGTCGTCAACGCTAATGATTCCGCCATTCCCCATTCCATACCCATAAGTGGAACCGCGACCAATATTACTCTGAGCGTTACATCGCCAACAGCCAATTACAGTACCGCCTATACTCTCACCGCTACTCTGTCCGCAACCACCTGGACGCCGGAAAACCTGAAATTATTTTACCGCCAGGGTGGAAAATCAGTATACGATTCTACCAACATGACGCTGAATAATACCACCATCAGCGGCGTCATCCCGGCGCAAGATGTTACGCTGCGGGGACTGGAATACTATATCCGCATATCGGGCGGTTCTACAACTACAACCTATCCGGCGATGAATGCCGCTTCTATTCCGGCTGTTATCCAGGTCTATGCATCCCATTACACCCCGCCCATGTCGCTGGCGCCGTTGAGATACCGCATGGTTTCCGTGCCGGGTATTTTAGATCATCCCTCTGTGTTATTGACTTTTATTGATGATTATGGTACCTATGACAATACCCAGTGGCGGCTCACTTATTATGATGCAGCGGCAGAGAAAGGTTTTGCCGAATATTCGTTTAAGACCCAGAATCAATTTGAAGTAAATCCCGGCAAAGTATTCTGGCTGATCACCCGCAGCGGTAAAATGTTCGATGTGGAAGATATTACTTCGTTACCGACCGATGAAACTTACTCGTCCGAATTACAACCCGGCTGGAACCAGATCGCCAACCCGTTTGCATTCCCCATTAATGTTCAGGGGACCCAAACTTATCAGGAATATTTGGACCCGCCGGTTTATTGGAATTCTGCAACCAACGATTATGAATATAATACATATATCCTTAATCCTTGGGAAGGATATTTTGTCTATAATCGGTCGCCATACCCGGTATTGGCCAGTATAACTCCGGACGAATTCCAGGGAGCCAGAAAGCATTCCACCCTGCCGGTCGATGTTGCTGGGTCGGACTATGTATTACAACTGGCGGCGAAAATTCCCGGCACGGACGCTGTCGATACACAAAATTATCTCGGCCTGCTCAAAGGCGCCCTGGATGGCAGCGACAAAACCGATTTCTGCGAAGCCCCGCCGGTCGGCGATTATGTGCAATTGTCCATTATTGCCGAGGCCAGACGCTATGCCGGTAATTTCAAACCCGGCGCCACAGAGGGCGGGAAATGGGATTTGACGCTCAACACCTCATTCACTACCATGAAAAAGGTTGCCATCACCCTCAGTGAAACCGGGAGCTTGCCGGACAGTATGCAAGTGTATGTTTTGGATAAAGATAATGGCGCGGTCATCCCGGTCAATAATAACACTATGACCGTTACTATTTCCGGCAACCAACAAACCCGTAATTTTATGGTTATTATCGGTACGCCGGCTTTTGCACAGAACAATAACGGCGGTATTCCGCTGGTTCCCTACAGCTTTGCCCTGCAGCAAAATTATCCCAATCCCTTCAACCCGGAAACGACTATCCGCTATCAACTGGCGCAGCGGGAGCAGGTGAAACTGGAAATATTCAATACCCTGGGCAGCAAAGTCACTACCCTGGTTGACGGTGCGCAAACGACCGGTGAACATGTGGCGGTTTGGGACGGCCGCACCGGCGCCGGAATTCCTGCGGCCGGCGGCGTCTATTTTTACCGCCTTGCAACGGGGCAGCAAACCGTAACCAAAAAAATGATCCTGATCCGATAAATTTAAAACTGGACTGTAATATGAATACTATAAAAAAAATCTGGCTAGTGTTACTCTTGTTCGGCGCAGCGCGGGCTGAAGATATTTTTATCATTTCCCAGGATCGGTATGTTACCTTTATGCCGGTCATGCAAAACTGGTTTAGCAACGGTTCCGGTTTTTCCGAACTCTCTATACCGGTTGCCGGTTATATTCCGGTCAATTCCGAAGTGAGCGTCAACTTTCGCGCTTCGGGCGCATCGGTGACCGGCGACGGCCTCACGACCTTGTCCGGTCTCACCGATACCCAGCTTGGCCTCACCTGGTATAAACGGCCGCTCAATGCCGTGTTCAGTCTCGGCATCAACCTGCCCAGCGGCAAAAATGAACTAACCCTGGAAGAATATTATACCTCCTACCTCATCAGCTTCAATCATTATAACCTTGCCACGCCCAATTTTGGCCAGGGATTAAATATCTCGCCGGGTGTCAACTGGGCTTACAAACTGAACGACAAGATGGTGGTCGGCTTGTCCATTTCCGGTCAGATCAAAGGCGGGTTTTCGCCCATCGACATGGGCGGTGAGGAAAGCGACTATAAACCGGGCAATGAACTCACCTTGAACACCGGCCTGGATTACAACCTGGATAACACCAGCACAATTTCCGCAGATATCATTTACACTCATTATGCCAGCGATCAAGTCGATGGCGAGGAATTTTACGGTTCCGGCGCCAAACTGGTTTTTTACAGCCGTTACCAAAAATATATGGGGTATAACTATTTTTCCATAACCGGCAGGTTCCGCAGCAAGGGCAAGAACAGCTATCTCTCCGGTTCGTCTATGGTTACCGAGGCGGAGAAATCATCGCCCGACCAGTACGAATTATATTCATTGTATCGTATGCGTTACAATCAAAAGACCTGGATCGGCATCACCGGCGAACTCCGTTATTATGCGGAATCGAGCATTTTCACTTCAATTTTAATGCTCGGCGCCGGGGCGCAGCCGGAATATGTGTTATCCCCGAAAACCACGCTGCGTGGGAATATTAAATTATTATTCGGCTCGATTAAAGATGGCGACGGTATAACCGGCCTGGAAGTGGGCGCGGGGGTAAAATATAATTTTTAAGATCTTGATAGTTAGATACACCGGGGGAGAATCAGCTAATAGATAGTACCGTTTTGGGAACAAGGGGTTGTAACCCCTTGTTCAATGACAGATTTTGGGGTACAATTGAAAGCATCACCCGATAAAAATTAAAATCATTTCATCCCTTTAACACAGCATTTGTTAAAGCAATGGCGTCGTCGACATGAGACACTGTTTCGTAGCCAATAGTCATGGCGTCGACATTGCCGCTGCTCCACACATACTGCATGGAGGCCCGGCGCTGTTCCGGCGCAGTGAGACGGCCGCAGCCGAATATTTTCATGCCCAACACCCCGGCGCCGCGCTCGTGGGCTTGTTTCAGCACCGGCATAACCCGTTCCGGTTTGGCGTCCATCATGGCGCCGGTGTGATTGATACGCGCCAGCACAACATCCACCCAGGGACTCGCAGCGGCAGCATGCAACGCTTCAAAACTGTGACAGGAAACCCCATGCGCGCGAATAATGCCCTTTTGTTTGGCCGTTTCCAGTTCTTCACATTCCTGAGCTTTTTCAGAGGGCCAGTCCCCGGAGGTCATACAATGCAGCATCACGATATCGATATGATCGATGCCCAACTGTTTGCGGATCTTGTCCAACTCTACAGCTGCGCCGCGATAGGTCATAAAATCGGTATCGCTGGTCCATATTTTCGACATGACCACCACCTGGTCGCGCGGTAAATCCTTGATTACATTTTTAACAATAGTGTGCGAGCCATAGGCGTCGGCGGTATCGAAAAAGTTGATGCCGCACTCCCAGGCGTGCCGGGCAATTTCGCTAAACGCGGCCTGGCCCATGCGGGTCTGATTGGATTCAAATCCCCAGCCGTTGGTGCCGGTGCCGATTGCCAGGCGCGACACCTCGATGCCGGTTTTGCCCAGCACGGTTGTGCCGATAGTTTGCAGCGATGCTTCATCTTTTGCAAACGTCCGGCCCAAAGTAACCAGCGCCGTACCGGCCAATGATGTGCGGATAAACTCTCTGCGGGTAATCTGTACCATGATCTTGTCCTCGTATAATCTCCGGCCAAGCTGCCCCCCTTAACTGTCGCGCCGGTTCCTTTAGATTCGGGTAACCTGAATTATATTGCAGGGAATATACAAAGAAGCGCATTCTTTGCCAAGAAAAAATTTTGGGAGAAGAAAAAGTTTACATCAGAAAAAAAAGTGTTGCAATAATTGTAAAGAATTACTAATCTAAATTTCAAGCGTTATATACGGAAGTTTTTAATATTTCTCTTAATCAAGACAAGTTTATTTTGAAACCCTTCCCTCTCTTCTTCCGTATGCAATGGCGTTAAAATGATAATCTAAAATTAAAGGATAAAGCCGTGCCAGCCAAACCCGCAAGTCAATTGGATGTACTTAAATCCCTTGCCGCCAATTTACAAATAGTAAAAACCAAACCGCAGATGCTCTTGTTCCTGCTCAATTACATGGGCAAGTTTAAAATAAAAAACCTGGACGGCGACCTCATCATTCACTCGCATTTGCCGCAGCTTAACAGCAAAGCCTACGGGCGTTTTATCAACGAGCAGTTATTGGCCAAAATCCCCGGTCCCGCCCATGCGCAGATAGGCCTCACCAATGCTTGTCCCCAGAACTGTGAATATTGCTACAACAAGCACCGCCAGGGCGAGCGTATGGACACCGAGACCATCATTAAACTCATAGGCGACCTGAAACGGATGGGCGTATTGTGGCTGGGCTTTACCGGCGGCGAACCGCTGTTGAATAAAGATATTTGCCGCATCATTGAAAGCGTGGGCGACGACTGTACGCGCAAGCTGTTCACCACCGGCTGCACCCTCACCGCGCAAAAAGCGCAGGATTTGAAAAACGCGGGACTCGATTACGTTTCGGTCAGTCTCGATCACTGGCTGCCGGAAGTGCATGACCGCGGTCGCCGTTTTCCCGGCGCTTTCAAGGCGGCGCTCGATGCCATCGAACTGTTTAAAAATGTGCGCGGCCTGCATGTCAGCGTATCCTCGGTGATCTCCAAAGAGATGCTGCAAAAAGGCCAGGTTGAAGAATTTCTGCAATTCCTGGCGGGGCTCGATGTACATGAAGCCTGGCTGAGCGAAACCAAGCCCTCGGTGGCAGCGTTCTGGGACGATGCCCTGCTTTTTACCGAACAGGAACGTCTTAACCTGGTAGCCCTGCAGGATCGCTATAATAAAGAGGGCAAAATGACCATCAATTACCTGGGCCATTTCGAGGGCCGTGAGCACTTTGGCTGCAACGCCGGCAAGAAAATGATCTATGTCGATGCCTTTGGTGAGGTGAGTCCCTGCGTGTTCACCCCCATGACCTTTGGCAATGTCCGGGAAAAATCAGTTGCGACAATATATAATGAAATGCAGAGCCATTTCCCCTCGGAAGATAGCTGCTTTATCAACAAAAATTATAAACTGTTTCAGCAATATATCACCGGCAATGCCCCGGTATCGCCGCAGGATTCGGTGAAACTGGTTGAACAGGTAAAATTCGGCGATTTGTCAAAATTCTACCGGTGTTATTATCATTAATACCTGAATTATTTATCCCCATGCGGGTTCACTCTTTTCTTCCACAAGGCAGCCGGATGCAGAGAAAAAGTAGTAGATGAAAATTATTTTATTTATATTATATAAAACCCCTCATTTTCCCAAAAACCAATTAAAGGGACAGCTATGAAATACTACCGGACGATCAGTCTGTTACTGGCAATTATTTTTCTGGTTGTGGGATTAACTTTTCTTTTTTTCGCCAATGGCGTTCTTGCCTTTTTTAACGGTTATGCCGCGCAGTTCGGCATGGCGCAAACCGCTCCCGATGGCGTCAATTTTTACCTGATTTTGGCCGCCGGTTATATGTACATGGTGACCTTGCTGGCGTTTTTCATGTACCGCCATCCGGGCAGTCGCAAGTATCCGCTACTGCTGGCTAACGCTAAATTGTGCAGTTCGCTGCTGTCGCTGGGATTTTTCCTGTTAGTACAGCCGTGCCTCATCTACCTGGCCAACTGCCTGGTGGATGGTTTTATCGGTATTGTGGTGCTGTTCTTTTATTTCAAGATCAAAGCGCAGCAATGAACCTTCTCGTTACAGCGGCCGGACTATATATCCCCGCTTTTATCAAAAAACAAAAAATCCGGCAATTAATAAAGATCACAGCGCAGGCTTTCCAGGTCGAAACGCCCGATACCGGGACACTCACCTACCATGAATGTCTGCATGTCTTTGCGCGTTTTTCCGGGGAAACAGCGCAGCGCGCCCTGCAAGCCAACGCCGATATTCAGGGTATAAAAAGCCGGTTATACAAAAACGCCTGCGATATGGGCATACAATTGCGCCGGCAACTGCATATTAAAACCACAGCCGAGGTTATTCAGTTCACCAGAATATTGTACAAGGTCATCGGCATCGATTATTCCTGCACCCCTGCGGGCGATGTGACCATAAAACGCTGCTATTTCAGTCAGTTTTTTAACGGCGAGGCATGCCGCATTTTTTCGGCGCTGGATGAAGGCGTGGCGGCGGGGCTTTCGAACGGCGGCAGGCTCGTTTTCCGGGAGCGACTCACCGAAGGGCATTCCTGCTGCCGGGCGGATTTCAGGTTAACGGAGGAACCATTGTGAAAAAGGCCATCATCATCGGCAGCGGCGCCGGCGGCGCGGCGCTGGCCCGCGACCTGGCGGACAAGTTCGAGGTTACTATACTCGAAACGGGCGGAGCATTCAAACCTTTTTCATACCCGCTGACATTGCCTGAGGCCGTAAAAAAAACCGGACTGCTGTTCGACGAGCGCGAGATTCAACTGCTGTTTCCAGCTATGCGCATCCGTAAAACTGCGGACAAGATGACACTGGTCAACGGTCGCGGTATTGGCGGCACCACTACCCTCAGCGCCGGAAATGCCCTGCGCATGGATGGGCCGCTCAAAAAAATCGGCATCAACCTGGACGCCGAATTCGCTGAACTGTATCGGGATATTCCCGTTTCAACCGCGCATCAAAAACGCTGGAAGCAATCGACAAAACAACTTTACACTATTTGTGAAGAAATGGGCCTGCATCCGCAGCCGACTACCAAAATGGGCGATTATGAAAAATGCGTGCATTGCGGCAGGTGCGTGCTTGGCTGTCCGCAGGGCGTGAAATGGGATAGCCGCAAGTTCCTGGATAATGCGGTTAGTCATGGCGCAAAACTGATTACTGGCTGCCGGGTTACACAAATCATTATCGAAAACGGCCGGGCGGTGGGCGTTCAAGCAAAACAGGGCTCGTCCACCGTTACATACAACGCCGACCTGGTGCTGGTGGCGGCCGGCGGCTTTGGCACACCCGCCATCCTCAACAATTCCGGTTTTAATTGTGAAAACAGGTTATTTGTCGATCCCGTGTTATGCGTGGCGGCGGCATGGCCGAACGCCCTGCAAAACAAGGAAATTTCCATGCCCTTCCTGGTGCAGCAGGAGCACTATATCCTCTCCCCCTATTTTGATTACTTGAGCTACTTTTTCAACCGCCACTGGAACATCCCGGCCCGCGACATTGTCAGTATGATGATCAAACTGGCGGATACGCCGACCGGCCACGTCGAGGGGGATAAAATCCGTAAAGCCCTGACCGATACGGACAAAGAACGCTTGCAGCAAGGCGTGCAAACCTGTACCGAAATCCTGCTGCGGTTGGGCGTGGATAAAGAAAAGATCTTCCTGGGAACCATAAATGCCGGTCATCCCGGCGGCATGCTGCCGCTGACCATTAATTCAGCCGCAACCTTTCATCCGGACATATTGCCGGAAAACGTCTATGTCGCCGACGCCTCGCTGTTCCCCGAATCCCTGGGCAACCCGCCGATTTTCACTATTATGGCTATGGCCAAACGGGTGGGCAAGCTGGTGGTGGAGAAGTTTACCGGTTAACTAGTTCCACCATACCAATCTCGCACCAAGTCTCCCAGACTGTGTGAAAACGAATGTAAATGCCAGGTTGTTAGAGTTTGGAAGTAGCTCGGATTCTACCGGAACCGGAGTGCAGTCCCTTTATGGACTGTGGCCGCCGCAGGTGGCCTCGAAAAGCTTTATTGTTTGAATAAAAACATCTATTT